>UXAT02000028.1 GCA_900609035.2 Candidatus Defluviicoccus seviourii
GGGCCTCATCGGCCAACTCGTTGACATCTTCCAACCCGCCGAATGCGCCAACTACTTCAGCTCATGCGGCTATGACCTAGATTGATCAGAAACCGCTCTAGTGTATCGCAACGCCGGCCGTCGGCAAGCCGCCCGTCAGGCGTGTCCCTGCAACCGCAGCGGAGCCTCGATCCGCCGATGGCCGAGATCATCGTCGTCGATGACGAGCCAGACATCCGCATCATCGTCAGCGAGTTCTTAGGCCACGCTGGCCACTCCGTCCGCACGGCTGGCGATGGCGCCGCCTTGCGGGCGCTGCTCGATGAGCGGGTGCCGGATCTCGTCGTGCTCGACGTGGTCATGCCCGGCGAGGATGGCCTCAGCATCGCCCGCGCACTCAGGGCACAGCACGCGCTCGGCATCATCATGCTGACCGCATCGGGCACGGTCGTCGACCGTGTCGTCGGCCTCGAGATCGGCGCCGATGACTATATCGTCAAGCCGTTCGAACCACGCGAGCTGTTGGCGCGCGTCGAGGCCGTGCTGCGCCGCAGGAAGGCGCGGGTTGCGCCGGCGCTGCCGCCGGATACGGTCGCAATCGGCCGCTTCGCGTTCGATCCGGAACGCCGAACGCTCACCGATGCCGAGGGCGCGAGTGTCCTCCTGACGACCAAGGAAGCCGCGTTACTGGCGGTGTTGGCGGCCCACCGCGGCAAGGTTCTGACGCGTGAGACGCTGTTGGACTCGTTGGCGGCCGAAGGTGACGAGCCGTTCGATCGCAGCATCGACAGCCGCATCAAGCGCCTGCGCCAGAAAATCGAGGCCGATCCGGGCAAGCCGGCGCTGATCAAGACCGTCCACGGCAGCGGCTACATGCTCGCCGGTGGTGATCGCGATGACCGACGCGTCTAAAACAGCGAGAAGCGCTCGCCCAGGGTCAGCAGGATCTCGATCACGATCAGAATGACGATATACCATTCGACATGGAGCGAGCGCCGGTCCTGCAACAGGCCCAAGATCGTCTCCGCCGTCCGGTGGATTAATTCGAGCTTGTGGAGGAGGACGTTGTGCCGCTCTCGAATTTCGAACTCGTCCTCCAGCCGGCCGTGGAGGCGCTCCAGTTCCGGCGGCATGTCCCACAAGATGTCGGGCTTGTCCTCGATCTCGACCTGGCCGATCATTTGGCGCTGGATCGAGAGCACGTTGCCGAAATGTTGCAGCAGGTCGCGCGCCTTCCTGCCTGAGGGGGCGCCGTTCTGCATGTCGGCGGCAATCGGCTCAATGCGCTCAAACGTCTCGGCAATCCGGATTTCGTAGTAGGAGAGCACGGCACTTTTCGCGAGGACGTGGGCGAGGAGTTGCAGACGGCCCGTATCCCATACCTTGAAACTGAAGCTGGTTCCGCCGGCGCCCTCTGGATCCTCGGCTGCGAGTGCAACCGTGACGGTCTCCTCCTCCGGCAGCTCGAAGGGGGCGCTCACCCACTGGGTTAGCTCCTTGAGGAAATTGGCCTGCTCGAGCGCATCCATCCCGAACAGGACGGCCACACCGTAGCGAAACAGCACCGCGTAGCCGTCCTTGCCCGATTGCATGGCAAACAGCGCGGCGGGCAGGCGGCGCGCCGGGGCGAACGCCTTGAGGTCGATGCGTTGGCCGAGAAAGACCGCGCGCGCCGCGATCTCGGTGCGGCCGGGAAAAAGCTGGGCGGAAGGGGCCTGGTCCTGGTCGAGATCGTTGTCCGGCTGGGTCATCGAGTCGGTCCGACGTCACCTTGAGGGTCACGGCCCCGGATCGCCTCGGCCTTCTCCTCGGCACCAGCAAAGCCGCGGGTCTCCGTCAAAGCCTTCTACTTCCGCTGCCGGCCGTGTACCAGTGCCTTGCTCGGTCACCCATGTCCCCGGGCCGGGGTGTCAGCGATGTCGCCAACCGCTCACTTCGGCGCCCCCTGCGGCGCTCAACAGCGGCGCTCACCCCGTGAACGCCTGCAAGTCCGTCTGGGCGCGGCCCAGGATGAGAGCGTGGATGTCGTGGGTGCCCTCATAGGTGTTGACGGTCTCCAGGTTCATCAGGTGGCGGATGACGTGGTATTCGTCGACGATGCCGTTGGCACCCAGCATGTCGCGCGCCGCCCGCGCGATTTCGAGCGCCTTGCCGGCGGAGTTGCGCTTGATCAGCGAGATCGCTTCCGGTGCGCAGCGTCCTTCGTCGAACAGCCGGCCGATCCGCACGCACGCCTGCAGGCCGAGCGCGATTTCCGTCTGCATGTCGGCGAGCTTCTTCTGGATCAGTTGATTGGCGGCGAGCGGGCGACCGAACTGGTGGCGATCGAGGGTATAGCGCCTGGCCTGGTGCCAGCAGGCTTCGGCCGCACCCAGCGCCCCCCAGGCGATGCCGTAGCGGGCCTTGTTCAGGCACGCGAACGGCCCTTTGAGGCCCTTGACGCCGGCGAACAGGTTCTCCTCCGGCACGAACACGTCCGCCATCACGACCTGGCCGGTCACGGACGCCCGGAGCGAGAATTTCCCCTCAATCGCCGGGGTCGTAAGCCCATCCATGCCACGTTCGAGCACGAAGCCGCGGATGACGCCGTCAAGTTTCGCCCAGATCACGAAGACGTCCGCGATCGGCGCGTTGGTGATCCAGGTCTTGGTTCCGTTCAGCACATAGCCGCCAGCCGCGGGCGTCGCGCGCGCACGCATGCCGCCAACATCGGAGCCATAATCGGGCTCGGTCAGGCCGAAGGCGCCGATCAGCGTGCCGCGGGCGAGATCCGGCAGGAGCCTGTCCTTGAGCGCGCCGCTGCCGAAATTGTAGATCGGATCCATCACGAGCGAGGACTGCACGCTCATCGCCGAGCGGTAGCCGGAATCGACGCGCTCGATCTCGCGCGTGATCAGGCCATAGCTCACCGCGCTGACACCGGCACCACCGCAGGCGGGCGGCAGCATCGGCCCCAGCAGGCCGGCTTCGCCCATCTCGGTCATGATGGCGGGATCGAAATGCTCGCGCCGGGTCGCCTCGATCACGCGCGGCAGGAGGCGATCGGTTGCAAACGCGCGCGCAGCATCGCGGATCTGGCGCTCCTCAGCGCTGAGCTGATCCTCCAGCAGCAACGGGTCGTCCCACTGGAAGGCCGGCGCGTTGTCAGCGCTCATCGGTCGCAAGCCTCACGTCATCCCTTGGAGCTCGTGCTCCAGGCAGCAGACATCATAGTCGCAGGTGATTTCCTCGCCCGCCGCAATGTCGTGCGCGGCCAGCGTTACCGGCCCGGAATTATCGGTGTTCGGCGATTTCGAGTGATTGATGTAGATCGCCTGGTCGCCGTTCAGCACGTAGCCGCCGGGAAAATCCGGCGACAGGTAAGCGTAGATCATGATGAAGTCGTGCGCCACCGCCGGCAGCTGCTCGACCAGCTGCGGCGCCAGGATCTGGTCGAAGCCGGCCTGGAAGCGCCACATCTCCGTGCCGGCCGCGATCGGCTCAGCCGCAAACAGGCCGAGGCCGTGGATCGGACTGCGGGCGACATAGGTGCGAACGAGGAGCATTGGCCGAGCCCTTCCCATGGCACCAAGGACGACCGAGCAAGCCGTAGCCCGGATGACGCGTCAGCGCAATCCGGGACTTGCGGTGGCGTCAGCAACGCTCCCGCACGCGGCGTAAGATACCCCCCTTGCCCCCGCTACAGGTGGCTACAGGCGGCCTCCGCTCCGGCAGAGGACTTCATGACATGACGACTTCCGAAAGGACGCGCTGACCGATGCGTGGCTTCAAGCCGCGCCTTGGGACAAGATCGACAGAAACGCCGATCTCCCGGCTGATCTCTCGCTCAATATCGCAGAGGCCGAAAAGCGTGACGCGGCCGTCAAAATCGACCAGCACATCCAGGTCGGAATCAGGGCGCTGCTCGCCGCGCGCGTAGGAGCCGAACACGCCCAGCTCCTTGATCGGATAGCGCTTCGCAAGCTCCGGCTTCAGCCGGCGCAGGTCTTCGAGGATCGCCGCCAGGTCCTTCACCGCAACGCCCTCGCAGCCAAACCGGCGTCCCAGCCGCTCTACGCCTTAAGCCCGAACTGCTCGAAGCGGCGCTTGAACTTGGCGAGCTGGCCGCCGGTGTCCATAAGGCGGTGCACGCCGGTCCAGGCGGGATGGGTCTTCGGGTCGATGCCGAGCTTCAGCACGTCGCCGGCCTTGCCGTAGGTCGAACGGGTCTTGAACGTGGAACCGTCCGTCATCTCGACGGTAATCTCGTGGTAATCGGGGTGAATGTCCTTCTTCATCGGCTTTGCTCCTCGCTGTCTGTCCGCTGCCGGCCTTATGTAGCGGCAACACCCCTCGTTCTTCAATCGGCAACCTGTTCACCGGTGGCGGAAGCCTCCGCCTGTTGCCACCCGGTGGCAGCGAACCGCGTGGTCATGACGACCGTGAGCGCCATGATCGCGGCGCCAGCGTAGAAGGGCCAATCCTTGCCGAGCGTATCGAACACAGCGCCCAGGCAGACCGGCCCAACCACCCGCGCAAGCGTCGTCACCGAGCGGCTGACGCCCATGCTGCCGCCCAGGTTGGCGCGGCCGACGTGCAGCGAAAGGAGGCTGTTGAGGCCGGGCGAAAGCAGGCTGAAGCCGGCCGCGGTCAGCGCCATCACGGCGCTCAGATCCCACGCCGTCGTGGTGAGCGGGATCAGCAGCATGCCGCACCCAAGCGCTGCCGCGCCCAAGGCGATCAGCCGTGCTTCACCCAAGCGCCGTGCCAGTGGGCCGACCAGGCCGCCTTGGACCAGGGCGCTGATGGTGCCGACGAGCGCGAACAGATAGCCGTTCTGCGCCGGCCCCCAGCCAAGGTGTTGGTGCGACCACAAGGCAAACATCGCCTCGAGGCCGGCAAAGACAAACGTGGCCAGGAACGAGACCAGGAGGATCTGTGCCACCACGCTGCGGCCGATGACGCGGCGGAACTCTGCCAGCCGCGACGAGCCGGCGCCCTCCTGGGCGCGGGCGCGGACATCATCCGGCAGCGATTCCGGCAGCATGAACAGCGTCAGCAGGAACGCGGTTGCGGACAGAGCCGCTGCGGCGAGTGCCGGCAGCTGAAAGTTGGCGTTGAGCGGATCAGAGCCGGCGAGCGCGCCGCCGATTGCGGGGCCGATCATGAAGCCCAAGCCGAACGCGGCGCCGATGGTCCCCATCGCCCGGGCACGGTTCGTGGGCGTCGAGACATCGGCGGCGTAGGCAAAGGCAGCGGCGATGTTGCCGGCCATGGCGCCCGCGATCGTGCGCGCCGCGAACAGCATCCACAGGCTGTCGGCGAACGCGAGGTCCACGTATGCCAGCGCGATGCCGCCCAGGCTCCACAGCAGCACCGGGCGGCGGCCGGTGCGATCGCTGAGCCGGCCCCACAGCGGTGCGGAGACAAGCTGCGCCAGCGAGTAGGACGCCATCAACAGGCCGACCATCGTCGGCGAGGCGGTGAAGTGCTCGGCAAAGAACGGCAGCAGCGGGACGATCAAGCCGAAGCCCATCAGATCGACGAAAACGATCAGGAAGATGATTTTCATTCGTTATTCGATCCCACGAACGCCGGCCGCGTTCAGCGCTGAGTCAGTTTCAGTTCGATCCGCCGGTTGCGCCTTCGTGCGGCCTCGTCGTCACCGCGCTCCAGCGGATGATATTCGCCGAAGCCGGCGGCGAGAAGACGTTCCGGCGGCAGGCCCTGTTCGATCAGGATGCGCACGACCGCCATTGCGCGCGCGGTCGAAAGCTCCCAGTTCGACGGGAACGCGGCGGTGCGGATCGGCACATTGTCGGTGTGGCCCTCGATCTGCAGCGCCCAGTCGAGGTCGGCGGGGATCTGGCGGGCGATGTCTCGGAGCGTCGCCGCTACCTTGGCCAGCTGCTGGCGGCCCGCGGCCTCGACCGTGGTCGTCCCGGAGCCGAACAGCACTTCGGACTGGAAAACGAAGCGATCGCCGACGATGCGGATATCCGGCTGGTCGCCCAGGATGTCACGCAGCCGGCCGAAAAACTCCGAGCGGTAGCGGGCGAGCTCCTGCACCTTGCCGGCGAGCGCGGCATTGAGCCGCTGGCCCAAGGCGGTGATCTGCGCTCCCTGCTCGCGCGCCTTCTCCTCCGAGGCTTCAAGTGCGGCGTTGAGCGCGCTGATTTGCCGCTGCAGCGCCGCCAGCTGCTGGTTAAGGAGCATGACCTCGGCGCGGGCGCGCTCGGACAGCGTGCGCTCTTCCGCGAGCGCCGCTGCCGTCTCCTTGCCGCTGCCGGTGAGGCGATCGACCTCCGCCTCCAGCTGCTGCTTTAGGGCGGTCAACGTCGCCACGTCCTGGCTCAGCCGCTGCGCTTCCTGCTCGCGGGCGGCGCGTGTCTCGGCATCGGCCGCTGCGTCACGGCGTTGCGTTTCCACCAGAGCGGTCAGCTCCTTGTTCTCAGCGACGGTGGCCTCGAACGCCTGTGTCAGCCGCGCCAGATCCGCCGCCAGCGACGCGCTCGACGCGCGCTCCAATGCCAGCATGTCAGCCAGGCTGTTTGCCTGCTGCTGCAGGCTGCGCAGTGCCGCATCACGGCCGGACAAGGCCTCGGAGAGCGAAAACTGGGCGACGACGAACACCATCAGCAAGAACACAACCGCCATTACCAGCGTCGCCAGCGCATCGACAAAGCCCGGCCAGATGTCGATCGGCCGGCGCGAGCGGCGCAGGGAAGTGGCCACGGCCTCAGCGCTCCCGGCCAGGCTCGTGCGGCGGTTCGCGCCCCGTGGCGGCGGCCAGCGTGCGTGCCAGGAGCTTGATATCGCCGCGCACCTGGCGGATGAATTCGGCGCGGCCGGTGGTCATCTCATCCAGCAGGCGGGCAGCATAGAGCTCCAGGTTGCGGGTGTGTGCGCGCAGGACGTCGTCCGTGCCCCGCTGCTCGATCGTCTCACCGAGCCGCAGCAACAAGGGTTTGAGCTCGTTCTGGGTCTCGACCAGGCGCATCATTACCGCCTGGTCGGTGCGCATGTGATCGGCCAGGCCTTCGATCTTCTCGATCAGTGCGATCAGTTGGGTGTTGGCGGCAATCCGCCCCTCCTCCCAGTGCCGCAGCAACTGTTGCAGGCCATCCAAACCCTCTGCGGTCTGCTCCAGGAGCGCCTGCACGTAGGCCGAAACCGGCTGATCGACATCCGTCGCCAAGGCGCCGCCCGAGGAGATCCGCGTCAGTCCGGAGAGCCACTCCTCCAACTCGTTATAGAAGCGGTTCTGCGCCTGGCTCGTCTGCAGTTCGAGAAAGCCCAAGATCAGCGAGCCGCCGAGGCCGAACATGGAGGACGAAAACGCGGTGCCCATGCCGCCGATCGGCGCCTCCAGGCCGCGCTTCAATTCAGCGAACACGCCGGCGACATCACCGCTCTCGAAACTGAGGCCGCCGATCACAGCGCCGATCGCATTCACGGTTTGCAGCAGGCCCCAGAAGGTGCCGAGCAGACCCAAGAAGATCAGCAGGCCGACCGTATAGCGCGAGATGTCGCGGCTCTCATCGAGGCGAGACGCGATGCCGTCGAGGAGCGTGCGCAGCGCCGGTGCGGACAGCGTGAGCCGGCCCTTGCGGGCGCCGATCATCGTCGCCATCGGCGCCAACAGGCGCGGCGGGTCGGCGATCACCTTGCCGGTCGGCTCGCCGCGGTATTGCTTGAGCCATTCGACCTCCGGCCACAGCCGGGCGACCTGGCGCAGATTGTAGAGGATTCCGAACACGAGGACGCTCAAGATCAGGCCGTTGAGCACGGGGCTGACCAGGAACGCCGCCAAGAGCGTCGGCGAAAGCCAGTAGGCGGCACCGGCGACGGCCAGGATGAACAGACCCATGCGCAACAGGTAGCGGCCGGGCTTTGTCATGACGCTCATTTCCTCGCTCGATCGGCGGCGGCCGGGCTCAGCTTGCGGTCCGCAGCCGGGGTCAGCCCACCCCATGCTCCCAGACCCGCGCCGATGCCGCCGCGCTTAGCTCCCGGCCGGCGTTGCCTGTGCCAGCAGGGCTGCCAGCGGCGCATGCAGGACGGGGTTGGCGGCGAGGATACCACCACCCGCAAGCATCCGGCGACCGCCGGCGAGATCGCTCACAAATCCGCCCGCCTCGCGCACCAGGACGATGCCGGCGGCGACATCCCACGGGAACAGGCCATTCTCCCAGTAGCCATCATAACGGCCGGCGGCGACGTAGGCGAGATCGAGGGCGGCGGAGCCGTAACGGCGGATGCCGGCGCAGGTCCCCATGACCAGGCCGATCTGGCGCAAGAACAGATCGTGCGAGGGGGTGCCGCGAAAGGGAATGCCGGTCGCGATCAGCGCATCGTCAAGCTTGGGCCGGCCGGAAACGCGCAGCCTGCGGCCGTTAAGGAAGGCGCCGCCGCCCTTCTCGGCAACATAAAGCTCATCGTACACCGGGGAATAGATGACCCCCGCGAACAGCTCGGAGTCGCGTTCGAGCCCGATCGAGATCGCAAAATGCGGGATGCCGTGCAGGAAGTTCGTCGTTCCGTCGAGCGGGTCGATGATCCAGCGGTTGGAGGTATCGGTGCCGTCAATGGCGCCAGCCTCCTCCATCAAGAAGCCATAGGCCGGCCGCGCTTTTCGCAGTTCCGCGTGCAGGATCTCCTCGGCGCGGCGATCGGCCTTGCTCACATAGTCGGCCGGCCCCTTGCGCGAAACTTGCAGATTCTCAAGCTCGCCCAGATCGCGCACCAAACCCTTGGCGGCCTTCTTGGCCGCCGCGACCATGACGTTGATGAGGGCTGAGCGAAGGGCCATCTGGGGTAGGGCCGATGCCGGCGCTAGTCCTTCGCGCGCTCGACGTAGGATCCGTCCGCGGTGTTGACGACGATCCGGGTGCCGGCCTCGATGTGCGGTGGCACCAATGTCTTGGCGCCGTTTTCGAGCGTTGCCGGCTTGAAGGAGGAGGCAGCCGTCTGCCCCTTGACCACCGGGTCGGCCTCGACGACCGCGAGCGTCACCGTTTCCGGCAGCTGCACCGAAATCGGCTCGTCCTCGTAGAAATCGATCGCGACCTGCATGTTCTCCTGCAGGAACACGATCTGCTCCTCGCCGATCGCATCGGTATTGAGCGTGATCTGCTCGAAGGTTTCGGTGTCCATGAAGGTCAGCTGATCGCCGTCCCGGAACAGGAACTGGAACGAGCGCTGGTCGAGGCGGACCCGCTCGACGTTCTCGGCGGAGCGAAAGCGCTCATTGAGCTTGGTACCGGAGCGCAAGTCGCGCAATTCAACCTGCAGGTAGGCCCCGCCCTTGCCGGGCTGGGTATGAAATATCCTCACCGCCCGCCACAGGCGACCCTGGTGCTCGATCACCATCCCTGGCCGGATCGCGTTGCCACTGATTTTCATGCGTTCAAGGCCGCCTCTGTCGTTGGTCCGCGCACACCCCACGAGCGCGGGCGGAAGCTAGCAGTTCGGCGCTGGCACGGCAACCGGCCAGCCGAAGCGGAAATGCTGCCCGGCGATGCCGGCTTGGCGACCGCGCGTTTTGTGCCGCCCGAATGACACGAAAGTAAAGCAATATGAGGGTGTCGAGTTTCTTGACCGTTGCGTCTGCAAGCTGCAGTCTATAGGCAGGGATGAGAAGGTCCCACTCCGGTCGCGCTGCGGCGCAGGACAGGGCACGATGACGGCGATCAAATGGACGAATGCGATGAGCGTCGGCGTCGACCGGCTGGATCGCGATCATCAGATGCTCATCGAGATGATCAACCGCATCGCCAGCGCGGACGACTCGGAAGCAACCAGGCGTCGCGTCATTCCTGAGGTCCTGGTGACGCTGGTCGCCTATACGGTGTTCCATTTCCAGCGCGAAGAGAAGGTGATGGTAGCGATGGAATATCCGGAGGCGGATATCCATCGGGAGGAGCACTGGGCGCTCACCCGCGAGGTGCACCTGTTGCAACGCCGGTTCAGCGAGAGGCCGGACAGCATCAGCCGCGAGGAGGTGCTGACGTTCCTCACCGAGTGGCTAAACCATCACATTCTGCTGCAGGATATGGCGTACAAGCCGTACTGCGAGGGCCGCCCGGAAGCAGAGCGCGCAGCGGTCGCCCACGGCGAGTTCGACCTCGGCAAGCTGTTGAACCCGGCGCCTGCCCCCGCGAACTCACCGTTGGCGAGCTAATCCGGACGGGCGCCGCCCACCACCTTCAGTTCATCGCTCCGATCATGTCGAGTGCGTAGCCGGTGCCGCGCACGGTGCGGATGACGTCATCATCGCCGTGCGCGCCCAAGGCCTTACGCAGGCGCCTGATGTGCACGTCGACCGTGCGCAGCTCAACGTGGATGTCCCGCCCCCACACCTTGTCGAGCAGCTGCTCGCGGGTGAATACCCGATCCGGCCGCTCCATGAACAACCGCAGCAGACGGAACTCGATCGGGCCCAGGTGAATCTGGCGCCCGCGCCGGGTGACGCGATGGGTGCCGACATCCATGGTGATATCGACGCATTGCAGCCGCTCTTCGGCAAGAGACGGCCGCGCCCGCCGCAAAACCGCCCGCACGCGTGCGATCAGCTCCGCCGGCGAGAACGGCTTGACGACATAGTCGTCGGCGCCACTCTCCAGGCCGCGCACGCGGTCCATCTCCTCGCTGCGCGCGGTCAGCAGAATCACCGGGATCTGGCGCGTCTCGACCCGGCTGCGCATGCGTTGGCAGACGGTGATGCCCGAGGTGCCGGGCAGCATCCAATCGAGGACAACGATGTCAGGCGGTTGTTCTTCGATGGTGATCAGGGCGTCCTCGCCGTCACCGGCGACGGCGACATTGAAATCGGCCCGCTCGAAGTTGTAGCGAAGCAGTTCCGCCTGCGCCTCTTCATCCTCGACGATCAGGACCCGTGGCTTTCCCATCTGGCCCCCCTATTCTTCATCGCTCGGGACGTGCGCGGTGACGATGGTCATCTCGCTTTCGTCCTGGCGCGGCCGGTCATCCAGCGGCATCTCGCCGGTGACCAGGAAATGCACGATCTCCGCGATGTTGGTCGCGTGGTCGCCGATGCGCTCGATGTGCTTGGCGACGAACAACAGGTGTGTGCATGCCGAGATGTTGCGAGGATCCTCCATCATGTAGGTCAGGAGCTCGCGGAAGATGCTGGTGTAGAGCGCGTCCAGCTCGCGGTCGCGCGCACGCACGCTTTTCGCCTGCTCGACGTCGCGCGACAGGTAGGCGTCCAGCACGTCCTTGACCATCTGCTGGGCGAGCCCGCCCAGACGCACCACCGTCTGGGCCGAGGGGACCGGCGGCATTTCCGCGATTGCGCCCGTGCGCTTGGCGACGTTCTTGGCGTAATCGCCGATGCGCTCGATCATGCTCGCGACTTTGAGCGCGCCCACGATCTCGCGCAGATCTTTCGCCATCGGCTGGCGGCGCGCCAGCATGGCGATCGTATGCTGATCGACCTCCGCTTCGAGGTGATCGAGGCGGCGATCGTTGGCGACTATTTCGGCCGCCTTCTCGATATCGCGGCGGATGAGCGCCTCTAAGGCGCTTTGCAGCTGCACCTCGGCGAGGCCGCCCATCTCGGCCACCATGTTGTCGAGGCGCCGCAGCTCCTCATCGAACGACTTGACCGTGTGCTCCGAGCCCATGTGTGCCCACTCCTCTGCGCATCCCGTGACCAACCCCAAGCCGCCCCTTCCGCGGGGGCGCCTAGCCGAAGCGGCCGGTGATGTAGTCTTGCGTCCGCTTGTCGCGCGGGTTGGTGAAGATCTGCTCGGTGTCGCCGGTCTCGACGAGAATCCCTAGGTGGAAAAAGCCGGTCCGCTGTGAAACGCGCGCCGCCTGCTGCATCGAGTGGGTCACGATGACGATCGCGAAGTGCTCGCGCAGCTCGTCGATCAGCTCCTCGATGCGCGCCGTCGCGATCGGATCGAGCGCCGAGCACGGCTCGTCCATCAAGATCACCTCCGGCTGCACCGCAATTGCCCGCGCGATGCACAGCCGCTGCTGCTGGCCGCCGGAGAGACCGGTTCCTGGCTGATCCATGCGATCCTTGACCTCGGCCAGGAGGCCCGCCTTTTCCAGGCTGTTATGCACGATGGCTTCGAGTTCGGTCTTGTCCTTGGCGATGCCGTGGATGCGCGGGCCGTAGGCGACGTTCTCGAAGATCGACTTCGGAAACGGGTTCGGCTTCTGGAACACCATGCCGACACGGGCCCGCAGGTGCACGACGTCCATGCTGCCGGAGTAGATGTCCTGACCGTCGAGGAGGATGCTCCCCGTCACCCGGCAGCCGTCGATGATATCGTTCATCCGGTTGAGGCAGCGCAGGTAAGTCGACTTGCCGCAGCCGGATGGACCGATCAGCGACGTCACCTGGTTGCGATGGATATCCAGGCTCACGTTCGTGAGCGCCTGTTTCTGCCCGTAAAAGACGCACACGTCTCGGGTCATGAACGCGGGCACCGGACTGGCCGCCGCGTCAGTCGCCCGACCGGTCGTCGCCTGCATCGCGATCATCTCTGTCTCCCTGCTACTCGTACTGACGCGAACCATGGCGTACCGCGCCCGCCTACCAGCGTTTCTCGAACCGCTTGCGCAGCGCGACCGCAAGCAGGTTCATGACGGTGAGAAAGCCGAGCAGAACCATGATCGCAGCCGACGCGCGCTCGATGAAGGCCCGCTCCGGCGCGTCCGACCACAGGTAGATTTGCACCGGCATCACGGTCGCCGAGCTGAGCGGCCCGCTCGGAACATCGACGATGAAGGCGACCATGCCGATCATCAGCAGCGGTGCCGTTTCGCCCAGCGCATGCGCCATGCCGAGGATGGTGCCCGTCAGCATCCCCGGCATGGCCAGCGGGAGGACATGGTGCAACGTGGCCTGCATCTTCGATGCGCCGACGCCGAGCGCCGCTTCGCGGATCGACGGCGGCACGGACTTGAGCGCGGCGCGGCTGGCGATGATGATGATCGGCAACGTCATCAGCGTCAGCACCAGGGCGCCGACCATCGGCGAGGAGCGCGGCACGCCGAAGAAGCCGATAAAGACGGCCAGGCCCAACAGACCGAAGACAATCGACGGCACCGCCGCCAGATTGTTGATGTTGACCTCGATCACATCGGTCCAGCGGTTCTTGGGCGCGAACTCCTCCAGATAGACTGCCGCACCGACCGCGAGCGGGAATGACATCAGGAGCGTCAGCGACATGGTCCAGAACGAGCCCACGACGGCGCCCCAGATGCCAGCCAGTTCCGGTGAGCGTGAGTCGCCGGCGGTGAACAGCGTGGTGTTGAAGCGGCTCACGATCAGGTCACGGTCGACCAGCCGCTGGTACCAGCCGATCTGTTTGTCCGAGACACGGCGGTTTGCCTGATCGGCCTCGCTGTCGATCTTGCCCTTGGCGAACTGGTCGATGTCGTCCTTGAGCGGAACCTCGATCTCGATCCGCTTACCGATCAGCGACGGATCGGCGATCACCATCGAACGGATGACATAGGTCGCGCCGGGACTGATCATGGCGAACAGCTCGCGGCGGTCGTTGCGCGAGGTCACGTCGGGGAAGTAGTCGTCGAGCGCGTCGCGCACCAGCCGCTGGTAATCGGCGCTCGAGAGCGTTTGCGGGTCGCGGTCGCCCTTCGGGTCGATCTCCTGCGGGTAGAGCGTGACGCTCAGCTTGATCATCGTCTGCGTAAAGGCCGGCAGCCCGGTGCGGATGATGGTGAACAGCAAGATGCCCAGCACCGCGACCGCGAACAATGTCGCCAGCATGCCGTACAGGCGGAACCGCTTCTCGCGCGCGTACCGGCGCTTGAGGCCGGCCGACACCGCTTCGGAAACCTGTTGGCGCGCGTCGAAAATCGAGCCGAGGCCGGCCGCTCTGGGCAATGCTGCGCCGTTTGCCGAATTACTCATATTGTTCCCGATACTTCTTCACGATGCGCAGGGCACCGATGTTCAGGACCAGCGTGATCAGGAAGAGAACCAGCCCGAGGGCGAAAGCCGCGAGCGTTTTCGGGCTGTCGAACTCCTGATCGCCGATCAGGAGCGTCACGATCTGCACCGTGATCGTTGTCACGGCGTGAAACGGATTGATTGTCATGTTGGCGGTCAGGCCTGCGGCCATGACGACGATCATGGTCTCGCCGATCGCGCGCGAAATCGCCAACAGGAAGCCGCCGACGATGCCGGGCAGCGCCGCCGGGATGATGACCTTGCGGATCGTTTCCGACTGCGTCGCGCCCAGGCCGTAGGAGCCCTCCCGCATCGCCCGTGGCACCGCATTGATGACGTCGTCCGATAACGACGAGACGAATGGGATGATCATGATGCCCATGACGATGCCGGCCGCGAGCGCGCTTTCCGAAGAAATGGTTAGGCCGACCGCCGCACCGGTGTCACGGAAAAATGGCGCAACCGTCAACGCGGCAAAGAAGCCGTAAACGACGGTCGGAATGCCGGCCAGAATTTCGAGGATCGGCTTGATCACGGTGCGCAGCTTCGGCGGGGCGTACTCGGCCATGTAGATCGCCGACATCAGTCCGACCGGCATGGCGACACACATCGCAATCACGGAAATGAGGAGCGTGCCAGCGAACAAGGGCACGGCCCCGAACGCCCCCTGGGCGCCGACTTGATCCTTGCGCAGCGCGATCTGCGGACTCCATTCGGTGCCGAACAGGAATTCCGCCGGCGACACGGCAACGAAGAAGCGGCCGGCTTCAAACACCAGGGAAAAAACAATTCCCGCCGTGGTCAAAACAGCGACGGTGGAGCCCACAATCAGGAAGGCCTTCAACACGGTCTCGACCTGGTTGCGCGCTCGTAGATTGGCACGGATGCGCTGCCGACCGAAGGTCAAGCCGGCGACGGCAAGCGCGAGCACGGCAACGAATAGGGCAATGCGGCTGGTATCGCGCAGCCGGACATAATGATCGGCCGCCTCCTGTAAGCCAGGCGCGACCTCCCGGCTGACGATGTTGCCCGATGCGAGGTTACGGATGTCGTTGATAAGAAGTCCCAACCTGCCCGGCGACAGGTTGCGCTGCGCCTCGGGCAGGCCTCCGACCACAAGTGATTGGACGATCTGTGGCTCTAAGACCAACCAAAGCGTGAAGACTGCCAGCGCGGGGATCCCTGCCCACAGGGCCAGGTAATAGCCATAATAGTTCGGTAGAGAATGCAGGGTGCGCAGGTTACTGCCGGCAGCCGATAGCGCTTTTTTGCGGCCAAGATAGAAGGCTAGCGAGGAAAGAACTAAGAGTGCCAGAAGAAGTGTCGATAACGACATGAAGGTCCCGCTTCACATTGTGTCGAGCCGCGCCGCTGGCGATGGTTTTTTTCTTGGGCTTTCGATGCCGCAGCCCTGGTACCGGACTTCGCCGCCGAGCGGGTCCGGAGGATCAGTTCCTGATCCCCCGGACAGTCGCAACGCTCATGCAATCTTACAACGTTGGCCTACTACTTTGGCAAATTGTCCTCGAGGTTTGCGGCAGCCGCGCGGTATTTCGCCCGCTCCGCATCGGGCATGGCAATCAGGCCCTTGTCGGCCAGATAACCCTCAGGACCCCACGCCTTGTCGGCGGTGAACTCGGCGATATACTCACGCATACCCGGGATGACGCCGACATGCGCCTTCTTGACGTAGAAGAAGATCGAGCGCGACACCGGGTACTTGCCGGAGGAGATGTCCTCGTACACCGGCGCGACGCCGTTGATCCGGCTGCCCTGGATCTTTTCCTGGTTCTGATCGAGGAAGCTGTAACCGAAAATGCCGAAGGCGTCCTTGTTCGCTTCCAGCTTGCGAACGATCAGAATGTCGTTCTCGCCGGCCTCGATGAAGGCGCCGTCCTCACGAATGCCTTGGCAGACCGCCTTGTGCTTCTTCTCGTCGGTCTTTTTCATTTCCTTGAGTTCATCGATCTTATCGCAGCCGCCTTCCATGGCGAGCTCGCTGAAGGCATCCCTTGTGCCCGACGTCGGCGGCGGCCCCAGCACTTCGATCTTCACCTTCGGCAGGGAAGGATCGATGTCGCTCCACATCTTGTACGGATTGGCCTGCAGTCCGCCCTTGCCGTCCGGAACGTCCTTGGCAAGCGCCAGATAAAGCTGCTTCAAAGTGATGTTCATCTGCGGTGCGGCCTTGGAGTTGGCGACGACGATGCCGTCATAGCCAATCTTCACCTCGGTGATCGCGGTCACGCCGGCCTTGGCGCAGCTTTCGATCTCGGAAGCCTTGATCTGGCGGGATGCGTTGGTGATGTCCGGATGCTCCACGCCGACACCGCCGCAAAACAGCTTCATGCCGCCGCCGGTGCCCGTGCTTTCGACAATCGGGGTTTTGAAATTGGTGGTCTTGCCAAACTCCTCGGCAACACGTGTCGAAAATGGAAACACCGTCGACGACCCGACGATGCGGATCTGGTCGCGCGCTTCGGCGCTGCCGGCGGCGGCGATCGTCGCCACGGCGGCGACCGCGAGGGTTTTGCGGATCATCGAACTCTCCCTAAATCATCCCACAAAAAGGACGCGCGTTTAACCGCCCGGCGGGATCGCGCCAGCGGCGGAGAATGCGCGGGCCAGACCATAGTGACGGTCGCAGATCCTTTTATGACGATAATGTTACCCTATTGTGACGTCGAGCCCACGCTTGGTGCCGCCGGCAGGACGACGGTAAACGTGGTGCCGACCCCCCGCTTGCTTTCGATCGAAAGCGTGCCGCGGTGGCGGTTGACGATGTGCTTCACGATCGCAAGGCCAAGCCCGGTACCGCCGAGGCGGCGCGAGCGGCCGGCATCGGCGCGGTAAAAGCGCTCAGTCAGTCGCGGCAGGTGGATGGCAGCGATGCCATCGCCGGCGTCGATCACCGCCACCGAGACGCCCTGACCGCCGCCCGCGCCACGTTCGGTCCGTTTGGCGACGAGGCGGACCACGGTCCCGGTACGGGCGTACTTGACAGCGTTATCGACCAGATTGTGAAAGACCTGCGTCAATTGGTCGCCGTCGCCGAGAACGAACGGCAGGTTCGCATCGGCGTCGAGCGCGATCGTCATGCCCTTGTCCTCGGCGCGCACCGACAGCGTATCGGCGACGCTCTGCAGGATGGCGCCGATCGCGACCGCATCCTTGGGCGGTACGTGTTCGTTGATCTCGACCCGCGATAACGACATCAGGTCGTCAACCAGCCGGGCCATCCGCATCGCTTCCGCGCGCATCAGGCCAAGAAAGCGCTCGCGCGCGTGCGCATCGTCGCTGGCCGGGCCCAGCAGCGTCTCGATGAAGCCGATCAGCGCCGAGAGCGGTGAACGCAGCTCATGCGAGGCGTTGGCGACGAAATCGGCGCGCGTCTGTTCAGCCCGCTTGGCGCGGGTTTCGTCCCGCAGCACCAAGACCGCCGCTGCGGCTGCCTGGCTGTGCGCCGCCCCGGCGCCAGCCAAGCGCGCCGCATGCAAGGTGAACGTGCGCGGCGTCGGCGCCGCCAGCGTTATCTCCTCGCTGACCGTGCTCTCGCCGGTCAACACAGCCTCGACGGCGGCGAGAACGCGCGGGTGACGCATGGTGAGCGCCAGATCGCGGCCGACCTCGCCGACGCCTACGATCTCTCGCGCCATTCGGTTGACGGCCGTGATCTCGCGCCCCCGGTTGACAAGGATCACGGGGTCGGGGAGGTGGTCAAGGAGCGGCTGCGGTGGGGCTTCGGGGGGAGCG
>UXAT02000029.1 GCA_900609035.2 Candidatus Defluviicoccus seviourii
GACCTGCCATCGCCATCGTCACCCTGTTTGCGACCGGGGTGTGTCGCAAACGCGGATCTCCGAAGCGGTGACGTCGTGAGAGAACGGCTTGCTGTGGGCGAGGACGCGTTGCGGGTGAACATTCCAAACTGATCAGGGCGTTGTCAGCCCGGCGGGCGCGGGTTTAGTCGCGTCCCTTGATCATCATCCCCCCTCGGCAAACCGGAACCGTGCGTGGCGCGGAGCAATTCGCGTTGCGCGGCGCAAGAGAGACATGGGAGGGCCCGGCATCTTGGCGGATCTCCGGGCCCTCCCGTGAACGGCTGGAACCATTCACACAGACGGAGTCTGTAATGAGAAGACATGAGCAAAGAGGGGAGCGAGTCAATCGTTGCCTGCAGCATTTCCTCATCGCGGCGGCAGCGATGATGGTGTCGGTCCCGACGCGCGCGGAGGATAAGACCCTGCCGGCTGCTGACGAAGCCACGCCCACGGTCGTCGTTACCGCCACGCGCTATCCGGTCGACGCAGAGACGGTCGGCAGCGCCATAACGGTCATCACCGAACAGGAGTTGCAGCAGCAACAGACAAGCTTCGTTTCTGACATTCTGCGCGACGTTCCGGGCGTTGCCGTCAACCGTTCGGGGACGTTCGGAACGTCGACGCAGGTGCGGATCCGCGGCGCGGAAGGCAACCATACGCTCGTCATCATCGACGGTGTCGAGGTCAACGACCCCGCCGGCGGGAACGAATTCGACTTTGGCGATCTGCTCGCCAGCGACATCGAGCGGATCGAGGTGCTACGCGGGCCGCAGGCCATTCTTTACGGCAGCAACACCATCGGCGGCGTCATCAACATCATCACGAAGCGCGGCAAAGGTGGGCCAAAGGTCACGGCGCGCGCCGAAGGCGGCTCGTTCCACACCTTCGACGGCGCCTCCAGCATCAGCGGCGGTGACGAGACGGTCAATGGTTACCTGGGCTTGAGCGGCTTTCGCACCGCCGGCATCAACATCTCGGAAAACGGTGGCGAGAACGATGGTTACAAGAACATCACGCTGAACAGCAGCGTCAATGTGAAGCCGTTCGAAATCCTCGAGCTTTCGGGAACCCTGCGCTATGTCGATGCCGAGCTGCAGTACGATGACTTTGGGGCCGTCTCTGATTCCGACGGCTTCATCATCCCAAACGATGCCGACGAGGTGGATGAGCGGACGTCGCTGTCAGGCCGGGCACAGGCAAAGCTGACGCTGTTCGACGGGATGTTCGAAAACACGGTTGGTTACTCCGGACTGCGAACCACCAGCAAGACCGAGTCCAACGGCGCCGAGAGCTTCAACTTCAACGCGCAAACAAATACTGTCGACTACCAGGGTAATTTCTTCTTCGACACGCCCGCCTTCGCCGACGCTTCGCACGCCCTGACATTCGTCTACGAGCGGCAGCAGCAGACGGGCGATAACTTCTCGACGTTTTCCGGATACAGCAATTTCGATTCCATCATCAACAATGGATACGCGGCGGAGTATCGAATTGGGCTCTGGGATCGTCTGTTCCTGACGGGCGGGGCGCGGTACGACCAGAACAACAAGTTCGAGGACTTCACCTCGCCGCGCGTTACCGGCGCACTCCTGATCCCGGAAACCGACAGCCGGCTTCACGCCAGCTGGGGCAAGGGCGTTCAGAACCCAACGCTCACCGAGCTGTTCGGCTTCTTCGCCAATTTCGTTGGCAATCCCGACCTGGAGCCGGAGAACTCGACCGGCTGGGATGTGGGCGTCGAGCAGTCGTTCCTGGACAAGCGTCTCGTCGTCGATGTCACCTATTTCAACAACCGCATCAAGGACTTCATTTCATCCGAGTTCGACCCGGCGATCGGTGCTTCGCGCCCGATCAATCTCGACGGTACCTCGAAGATCCAGGGCGTCGAAGTCGCGGCCACGGCCAAGATTTACGACGGCCTGACGTTGAAAGCCTCTTACACCTACACCGATGGCGAGGACCCGGATGGCGATGAACTCGTCCGCCGCCCGCCGCATCTGGCCAGCACCAGCCTCAACTACGCCTTCCTCAAAGACGACGAGGGGCGCAGGCGGGTCAATGTCAACCTGAACCTGGACTATAACGGATCGCAGAAAGACTTCGTGTTCCGTTCTCCAACGTTTGAGCGCTCAACGCGCACGCTCGATGACTACTGGCTGCTCAATCTCGCGGCGAGCTACGAGTTCCTGCCGGGTTTGGCCGTGGTCGGACGCATCGAGAACCTGCTCGATCAGGACTACGAGGAGATCTACGGCTACCGGTCTCCCGGCATCGGCGCTTTTGCCGGGCTGCGCGGCCACATCAGCTTCTGACAGGGGGGCGGCGCGGTGGCGGCAGGAACGGTCTTGCGCCCACAGACCGAGGCCCGGCGGCGCGCCGGCCTCTGCCCCGCCGCGTCTTCGCCATCCGCGATATGGGCGGCATTCCTGATCATCGCCGTTGTCTTGGGTACGATCGCGCCGGTCCATGCCCAGCCCGACCGCATCGTCTCGTTGAACCTGTGCACGGACCAGATGGCGCTGATGCTGGTGCCACGGGAGACCATCCGCTCGCTCAGCTATCTGGCGGTGCGGCCGGACATCTCCGCCGCTAGCGATCGTGCCGGCGGCATCCCGCTCAATCATGGACGGTCCGAGGAGATCCTGCCGCTGCACCCCGACATGATCCTCGCCGGCCGCTACACCTCGAGGCCGACGGTGTTCCTGCTCAAGCGCTTGGGCTACGACGTGCTTGATCAGGACATCTCGCGTTCGATCGCCGATGTTCGCGAGCGGGTGCGCGAGGTCGGCCGTGCCCTCGGCAGGGCAAGTGAGGCCGAGGCACGGGTGGCGGCGATGGATGCACGCCTCGCCGCCCTGGCGGCCCGCCCTGGGGAGCGGCGGCCGACGGCGCTCTACTACCAGCCCAACGGTTACACGGCCGGAGCCGACACGCTTGTCGGCGATGTCATGGCTCACGCCGGCCTCGACAACCTGGGCGCCCGCGCCCGAGTCCAAGGCCACGGCCGGATGCCGTTGGAAACGCTCATCGAATTGCAGCCGGAGATCCTGATCGTCGATGACCGCAAACCGCAGGCGCCGGCGCTCGCCTACGAAGCACTGCGTCATCCGGCGTTGAAGGCAATGATCGACCGCAGCGTGCAGGTGATCGTCCCGACGCGGCTGTGGATCTGCGGCATCCCCACCGTTGTCGATGCAGTCGAGATCCTCGCCGCGGCACGGGAACAGGTGCTCTCCGGAGGCCGTTCATGAGGACCATGACCGACCACGCGAACGCAGCCGAGCCGCGCGCGTCCCTCTCCTGGCCCCTGCCAGCGGCGCTTGGCGCCCTCATGGTGCTGGCTGCCATCGGCTCGCTGTTCGCGGGCTCGGTCGCGATGTCACCCGGCGAGGTGGCCCGCGCGCTGATCGGCGGGGAGCGCGATGTCCTCGAGATCATCGTCTGGCAGCTGCGGGTGCCGCGCACGCTGCTCGCCATGCTGATCGGCGCCAGCCTGGGCCTGTCGGGAGCGGTGCTGCAGGGTCTCTTGCGCAATCCGCTCGCCGAGCCGGGCCTCCTCGGAATCTCCGGGGCGGCGGCGTTCGGCGCCGTGGTTGCCTTCTATTCCGGTTTCGCGGCACTGTTCCTCCTTGCTCTGCCGCTTGGCGGCATGGCCGGAGCCGCCGGCGCGGTCACTTTGCTCCTCTTGCTGAGTGGACCTTCCGCCAGCACGCTCACCCTGATCCTCGCCGGTGTCGCCGTCAGCAGCCTCGCCGGTGCCCTCACCGCGCTCGCTCTCAATCTTTCCCCCAACCCGTACGCGGCGACCGAAATCATCTTCTGGATGATGGGCTCGCTTGCCGATCGCAGCTTCGAACACGTCCAGATGGCGGCGGCCTGCATGCTCCCCGGCTGGATGCTCCTGTTCAGCGTCCGCCGGGCCCTTGATGCCCTCAGCCTTGGCGAGGGCGCGGCGACAAGCCTGGGCTTTGACCTTCGTAGCGTGCGCTTGCGTGCCGTGTTCGGAACCGCACTGGCCGTCGGTGCGGCGGTTTCGGTGAGCGGCACCATCGGCTTCATCGGTCTCGTCGTTCCGCACCTTCTGCGGCCGTTGGTGGGCCAGGAGCCGGGCCGGCTGCTCGCCGCCAGCGCGCTCGGCGGCGCCCTGCTGCTGACGCTGACCGACATCGTCGTGCGGCTCCTGGCTCCGGGGCCTGAGATCAAGATCGGCGTACTCACCGCGCTGTTCGGCGCGCCGTTCTTCCTCGTCCTGCTGTTGCGCTTGCGTCGAGAGGCGTCATGACCCTGTCGGCGCGCGGTGTGACGGTATCACTGGGCGGCCATACCGTTCTCGACGGAATTGACCTCAGCGTTCCGGAGGGTGCGGTAACAGGCCTGATCGGGCCGAACGGCGCCGGCAAGACGACGCTGTTGCGGGCCATGGCCGGTGTCCTGCCGATCGCGTCGGGCGGCATCACCCTTGACAATCGAGCGCTCGCCGACTGGCCGCGGCGTGATCGCGCCCGCCTCATCGCTTACCTGCCGCAGGGCGCTCCCTGTTCCTGGCCGATGGACGTCCGCCGCATCGTCGCGTTGGGCCGCCTGCCGCATCTCGCGCCCTGGCGCCGGCCTACCGCGCGCGATGAGGCGGCGATCGAGGATGCCCTTGCGGCGGCCGATGTGCGTCACCTCGCGCAGCGCACCGTACTCACGTTGTCGGGCGGCGAGCGGGCTCGCGTGATGCTGGGGCGCGCGCTCGCGGTCCGCCCCCGGGTCCTGCTCGCCGACGAACCGGTCGCCGGCCTCGACCCGGAGCATCAACTGCGGGTGATGGCGCTGCTGCGGGAGCAGGCGGCCGGAGGCGTTGCCATCATCGTCACATTGCATGACCTGACCCTCGCTGCACGCTTCTGCAACCGCCTCGTGGTCCTCGACCACGGACACATCGCCGCCGAAGGACCGCCGGAGGCGGTGCTGACCCCGCCCATTCTGGCCTCCGTCTTTTCCGTGCGCGCCGAACACGGCCATCGCGGTGGGCAGTCGTTTGTCATCCCGTGGGACGTTGTGCCCCGTTTGAACGTCGTCGAGAAAGGCTTAATCGGCCGTGATCGTGGGGATTAGCAGGGGGCCAGCGGCCGAGCGGAACGGTGCGCGCAGGGGCGTTCATCTTGTCTCCCTTATTGCCTCGACGGTCCTCCATGCCGGCATCGCCGCCGCGTTCATTGACAGCGTTCTCGGCGCCGCCGTGAGCCCGCCAGAACCGCTCGTTGTCGAACTCGTGTCCGGCGTCGGAACCGGTCCACAGGGCGACAGCACCGCAGGTGGGCAACAGGACTCCGCAGCAGAAGCGGGCGAAGCCCGGCAAGACGAAGCCGAGAGAGCTCCGCTCGAAGCCCAACATTCGGTTCACCAGTCGCCGAAGATGAGCAGCGTTGAGCCCGAGCCTCCAGTGTCACGTCCGCGTTCGGTCGCGAGAAAGGTTTCACGGGCGCCGCAACAGCCAAGGCCCGCAGCGCCGGCTGCTGCGACATCGCCGGCTCCCGTTGCCGAACCAGCGATGCCAACCGAGGACGCGGTGTCGCCATCAGACGACCGTGTGCCATCGGATGGTTCCCTCGTCGCGTCGCTGGGAGCGGCGGGGGCCGCAAGGGAGGCCAGCGGGAGCAGTGGGCGTCCCAATCGGCGCCCCGGCACGGAGGCAGGCGATGACGGTTCCACCCGCGGACCAGGCTTCTCTCTCGGCGGTGCCGGCAACCCGATGCCGAGGTATCCCCCGGCAGCGCGGCGCCGCGGCATCGAAGGTAAGGTGGTGCTCGACGTCCTCGTCTCCGCCGAAGGTCAGGCGCTTTCGGTCGAGATCGCGCGCTCCAGTGGGTCGTCGCTGTTGGACGAGGCGGCGCGGGAAACCGTCGGGCGATGGCGCTTCCGACCGGCGATGCGCGAGGAGGAGGTGGTCCAAGCGCGAGCAACCGTCCCCGTACAGTTCAGCCTCATCGCGCACGCGCCCTGAAGGCGGCTGGCTGCTGCCGGTACGATAGCGGCCACAACCGGCGCAACGAGGAGTTCTCCGTGCCAACACGGCTGATGGTTGCGGACAAGCCCGAGGCCGAAACGGGGTTGGCCGTACTGTTCGTGCTGTGCGGCGGACTGCTCAACCGCAACGCACGCGACCAGGCAATCCGTCATCGGTGCTGACGATCACGATAGCGCTCTCGGTGACGTGGCGCCCGTATGGTCGAGCAGGGCCGGAAGGCGAACTACACCTTCAGCCAGCCCGATTTGTTCATCGCGGCGACCGCCGCCGTGTGCCGGCTCTCAGTCGTCACCCGTAACGTCGACGACTTCGTCCGCGCCGAAGTGCCGGTGTTCAATCCGCGGACGGGACAGGTGATCGAGGTCGGCAGGCGGCCCGTAACGTCGGGCGTGTCAACGCCTAAAGGCACACCGTAAGGCATTGAAATGGTAGCGTAGAAGGTTCGTTTCGAGGTGTTCCCTCCGCCACGGCATTCCAGAAAGGGACGGGCTGGCGATGTGTTAGGTAAGGACCGTTCGAGCCCACCCGCCATCTTACCCGCCCTCGTGAACCCGTTGGTGCACTCATGCAGCGTCAGGAACACCGGCCGCGGGGTCGATCCGCCAGCGGCTGGCGTCCCGCGGCGAGTGGATCTTCTGCCTCGCGATCCATCGTGCCTGCCCCCGCCGGGTCAGTCCGAGCCTTGCGGTTCGGCCGCGCGCCGCTGCAGCCATGCGCGCACTTCGTCAGCAGGGACGATTGTGCGTCGCCCGATCCTTAGCGGACGCAGGTACCCACGTTTGATTTCGGAATAAAGGGATGTGCGGCCGAGTCCGGTGATTTCAGTCAGTTCGCGGATACTGAACACAGCTTGGTATCCATGGTGCCCTGAGCGCCAAGAAATGATGCGCTGAAGGTACGCGTGCGCCAATTCCGAAAACAGCTAGGGTTTCGGGAGTCGTCGGCTGCGAATGTACTCGAATATAAATTGTGCTTGGGCGCGAAAGTCATCAGCGCCACGCAAGTGGCTCGCCGTCGCCGCCCGCTCCCACTCCGTCACGTCCCGCCGCGCGGCAGCCGGGAGGAAAACCGGCCGGTTCGTGACAGATTTTCCGTATTTTTTCCGTACGCGGCGGGTAGAGAAAGGCTAAAGCCTTGGATTTGCTGGCGTCCCCTAGGGGATTCGAACCCCTGTTGCCGCCGTGAGAGGGCCGGAAATAGCACTTTCGCGGACGCCAGCGCACAAGAGAATGTAGCAGTATCAGCCATCTTAGTGCACCCGTGTCCGCTTGCGTGCACCCATGGATTGGAGTAAGTTTGGAGTAAGTCCGTTGCATCCTTTTCGAGGCGGCGTCCGATGGCACAGACACGGCGAACGACGAAGCTTGATAGTCGCACCGCGCGCGCCAACCTTCCGGCGCGGCATGCACCCTACTGGCAGCACCTGGACCGCGGACAGTCGCTCGGCTACCGCAAGGGCGCCAAGGGCGGAATGTGGATTGCCCGGCTGCGTGCCGACGAAGGCAAAGAAGCGTGGCTCACGATCGGCGCGGCTGATGATCACGGCGACACCGGCTTGGACTATCGCGAAGCCAAGCGCGCGGCCGTCGATTGGTTCGCGCGTAAGGCTCGCGAGGCGTTGGGCGGCGATGAGGCCGTTGACGCCTACACCGTTGGCCACGCGCTTGACGCGTACCTGAAATGGTTTCGCCTGCACCGGAAGAGCGTCCGCGACACCGAGCGGGCGATTGAAGCCCATGTACGGCCGGCGCTTGGTGCAATCGAGGTTGCCAAGCTGACGGCAAAAAAAATCCGGACATGGCATGAAGCGCTTGCCGAGGCACCGCCGCGACTGCGGACGCGACGCGGCGCCGAAACGCTCAACACCCGCCCGGTTCCGACTGACAACGACGGCAAGCGCTCCCGCCGTGCGACGGCAAATAGGGTGCTGACCATCCTGAAGGCTGCGCTCAACTACGTTTTTCAGGAGGGGAAGGTTGCCAGCGATGATGCTTGGCGAAGGGCAAAACCCTTTCGTGGCGCCGATGCTGCCCGGCTGCGCTACCTGCAGCGCGATGAGTGCCAGCGGCTGCTCAATGCCTGCCCGGCCGGCTTTCGCGAGATGGTTCAAGCCGCGCTCCTGAGCGGGTGCAGGTATGGCGAACTGTGTCGGCTGCGGGTTGACGACTTCAGCCGCGACGCTGGCACGCTGCGGATTGCCGAAGCCAAGAGCGGGAAGCCGCGGCACGTTCCCCTTGATGCCGAGGGGCGCGCGTTCTTCGAGGCACTGGCGATAGGCCGGCCGGCTGATGCTTACCTGCTGACGCGCGGCGACGGGAAACCTTGGGGCAAAGCTCATCAAGTCCGGCCGCTGGCGGAAGCCTGCGAGGCGGCACGGATCGAACCGGCGGCGAACTTCCACTGCCTGCGGCACACGTGGGCATCGCACCGCGTCATGGCCGGCGCGCCGTTGCTCGTTGTCGCGCAGGTGCTGGGCCATGCCGACACGCGCATGGTCGAAAAGCACTATGGGCACTTGGGCGCGGGTTATGTGCGAGACGTGATCGATCGAACGGGGCTCGGGCTCGGCATTGCGGCGGGCAACGTGCGGGCGATCGTCTAAGAACAGGCGCGGCTAGGGTAGCTCCCGAAAGTCGAGTTTCCGCACTCGATTGCCGCGCCTACCCCTTGCGGACTGCACCGGCGGAGGTGCGCATGGTTGATGTTCCTTCCGAGGCAATGGGCCTTGGCGAGTTCGTCAAGGCCGAAGCCGGCGACGAACTGGCAGCGGTTCGGGTTGCGTTCGAGCGGCTGGCAGCGGCGCGAGACCGCGGTTGCGTTGACGGGGCAAGCGCAGGGTTCGCGGCGGCCGTGGCGAGTTTTCATGATCGTGCGCGGAAGCGGCTGCTGACCGGCGAGTTCCTCGCCTTCGGCCGGCCGATGGGCGGGCCGTGGGCTCCATCCGTGCAGATCGATCCGGCATGGTGGCGCGGCTTGGCATGGGGGTCCGACGGCGGCCTTGAGCGCTTCGTTGCCGCGACGAAGTGGCGCCCAAAGCCGGCCGGCGACTGGGCGGTGGCCTGGCCTGAGGCGTTCGGGCGCATCGAACTGCCGGGCGGTGCCGACCTGATGGCAGAAGTCGCGTTCGGGTGGCTGCAGTCAGTTCGCCTCGATGTCGTGAGCCGCGGTGTTTGCCCGCAAGAACAGCGCAATGGCTGGCGCGTGCTCGGGGTCGAATATGCGGCAGATCCGGCGCCGCTCGTCTGCAGCGTGATCCGGGCGGCCGCGGTTTCTCCTGAGGCCGCATGCCGTGCGTGGTTGCGCGGGCTGGTCGAAGCCGGCGATCCCGAGGAAGCGAAGCCGCGATATTTGCGGCAAGCTCAAGATCGGTTCGGCGTGTCGCGCGAAGCGTTCCGGTTCATATGGGCGGAAGCGACGCGCGGCCGGACGGCATGGACGCGGCCGGGCCGTCGAAGCTGAAAAAATAAATCAGGCGGAAATCGCCCAGACTATTTAGGCGCGAAGCACGCGCGTAAATCCGCCTTAGTCGTTAATTGACTAAGGCGAGATCGATGGAAAGATTAGCATTCCGGCTCGAGGAAGCGGCCGAAGCGCTCGGGGTCGGGCGCTCACACATTTACGATTTGATCAGGCGCGGGCTGATTACGCCGTCGAAGCTGGGACGGCGCACCGTTATTGATCGCGAGGAACTGCAGGCGGCGTTGAAGCGGCTGCGGGTGCGCGGCACCGTCGAGGCCGCATAATGCGCCCGCAGGCACCCGGCGCCGCTTTGCGAGAGCGGCGGCCGGGCAGGGATAGCGGAAAAATTGCGAGAACGGCACAACTTATAGCGCCGCTGCCGCACCTTGGCAAGGCGCGCGATCATGCCGGGCGCTGAATTCGAGGCCATCGAAGCGGCGCGGCAGGCGTGCGGGTTGCGACCATCGCGCGAGATTACGGCGGCCGAAGCCGATGCGCTCGTTGCGGGCTGGAAGCGGCGGCAGCGGCCGGCGGTACTTGCCAGCGCCGCGGCTTCGGGTGCCGACAATCCCGAGGCGGCATTCCTTCGCGGTTTGATGGCGACGGCCGGCGCTCCGGCTGAAGCGGTTGCGGGCGCGGACTTCCTGGCGACGCGGCCGGGGTGGCAAGCTCCGGCACCGCAACGGCCGGTTTCGGCGCTGACGCGAGCGGCGTGCAGGTACGCGCACGATCTCGGTTTCGCCGTGTTCCCGATGTCGAGGGACAAGCGGCCGCTGGTCAAGGGCGGCTTCCTCGCGGCGTCGCGCGATTGCGAGCAACTCGAAATGTGGTTCGAGCGCTGGCCGGACGCGCTGGTTGCGGCGGCAACAGGCGCGCTCTCCGGCATCGTCGTTCTCGATCTTGATGCCAAGGGCGGCAAAAACGGTCTCGATGCGCTCCGAGCGGCCGGCGTCACCTTGCCGCGTTCGTGGTTGGCGCGATCGCCAAGCGGCGGATGTCACCTGTACTTCGCGCATCCGGGTGAGCCGGTGCCGAGCCGCGCGAGCGTGCGGCTGTTCGGCCGCGAGCTGCCGGGCGTCGATACCCGCGGCGATGGCGGCGCGATCATCGTGCCGACACCGGGCACGGGTTACGGCTGGACCGAACGGCGGCCGGGCGCGTGCGATCTTGCGCCGTTTCCGCGCGTGATCGTCGAAGGGCTGCGCTGGCGGCCGGCTGCGGCGCCGATGCCGGCGGCTGCGGCAACGTTCGCGATCCGGCAAGGCGCTGCGGGCGTTGGCTGGCAGCGGACGCTTGACGAGATTTGCGGCGCGATCGCGGCGGCGGCGCCTGGCGGTCGGCAAGATGCCCTGAGCGCGCGCGCATGGCAGGCGGGCCGGCTCGCGGGCGAGGGCCGGCTTGATCCGGGCGCGGCGCTGCAGCGCGTGCTTGAGGCCGCGGCGGCGATCGGCGGGCCGGGCTGGGACCGCGGCGAAGCGCTGGCCACGGCACGGCGCCGCTTCGAAGCGGGAGCGCGCGGCCATGCCTGACGATCTTGCGGGCGAAATTTTGGGCGATCCGGCGTTCGCTGGCGACGGCTGCACGATCGGCGGGCGGCCGGGTGGCGGCGGTGGCGGCGGCGACGAACCGCGCGAACCGGCGGCCGAACGCGTGCCGACGCTGCCGGCGGCCTTCTGGGAGGCGCGGCCGGAACTGCAGGCGATCCGCGCCTTCGCTCACTGGCGCGGCGTTGCGGCCGGTGCGGTGCTGGTGCAAGCGCTGGTGCGCACGGGCGTTGCCTCGGCACCGGATGCGCGGGCGCAAGTCGCGGCGTGGCTGCCGGAGATGCCGTTGTCGTTGTTCGCCGCGGTTGTTGGGCCATCGGGTGCGGGCAAGAGCACGGCAGCGGCAGCGGCGCGCGATCTTGTCGCGGCGGGCGCGGGTGATGCGCTCCTTGATCAGCCGATCGGCAGCGGCGAGGGCATCGCCGAAGCGTTCATGGGTGAAGTTGAGACCAAGCCGGCGGCCGGCCGAAAGAAGGCCGAAACTGAGCGGCGACAGGTCCGGCGGCTGGCGCATTTCCACGTTGATGAGGGCGAGGCGCTGGTGCGGCTGGCGAAGCGCGACGGCGCGACCTTGGGCGAGGCACTGCGGCGCGGGTTCATGGGCGAGCCGCTCGGGCAGCGCAACGCGAGCGCCGATCGGACGCGGGTCGTGCGTGACTACGTGCTCGGGCTCACGGTGAACGCGACGCCAGCGGTTGCGGCCGGCTTGCTGCGCTTTGCCGAGCTTGGCCTCCCGCAGCGGTTTCTATGGGCATCGGCGATCGATCCCGAGCTGCCGCGCGATCCGGAGCGGGCAACGGCGCCCGTGATCTATCCCGCGCAAGCCGGCGTGATCGGCTTTCCCGCGGCAATCGGCGAGCGGTTACGGGGCGAGCGCTGGCGCGCCGTGCGTGGCGAAGCCGAGGCCGATGAACTTGACGCACACGCGACGATTATTCGCGCGCGGGTGGCGGCGATACTGGCGGCTTGGGATTGCCGCGATGCCGTTTCTTCGGATGATTGGACGCTTGCGGGGATAGTCTGTGATTATTCTTGCGCGGTGCGTGCGATGACTATCGCGCATGCCGAGGCGGCCGAAGGCGAGGAACAGGCGCGCGAGGGCCAGCGCCGCGGCCGGGTGATGGCAGCGACTTTTGCCGAGGCGAACGCGGCGCCCGCAAAAATCGAACGCCTTGCCGCACGGCTCGCCGCGTGGCTGCACGCGACGGGCAAGGCGGCGACGCGGCGGGATCTTGCGAGGCGCGCCAAGAGTGCTGAGCGGCACCTAGTCGCGGCTGCGATTGAACATGCTACCGCTTCCGGTGGAATACGCGCGGAGGGCGATCGTTTCGCCGCGGGCGGCTGGAAACCGGCTTGAGCGCGGACCAAGCGCGGACCGCGGACCGTCCGCGGGGGGGGTGTCGTGAGATTGCGAACTCTCTTTCTTTACCGTAAAGGCTCGTTTTTGTTTTTGTTAATTATATAAAGGAGTTAGCGTAATGGGGCAACATCGCGGCCGATCCCGAAAACGCAGTTCCGCGAGGGGGGACCGCGGACCGGTCCGCGAAGTCCGCGCTTTGCGGCGGCAAGGCACGGTGCAACTTTTTGTTGAGTGACTGCGCAGCGAGTGCGGCGAGACGGAAAGGGTGAGGCGATGACGAGCATGGAACTTCTCGAAGGGGTCGCGGATGACGCGGCGGATGCCGCCGGCTGCGCGGCGCCACTTGGACGAAAGCCAACGCGCGATGATCGCGGCTCGGCTGGCGACGATGCCAGCATGGCGGCCGGCGGTAAGTACGCCAATTGGCGGACTTCCACAGCCCGAAGCCGCGTCGCCACTTGGACGAAAGCCAACGCGCGATGATCGCGGCTCGGCTGGCGACGCTGCAGGTGGGTGCGCGCACGGACATTGCGCCAATTGGCGGAAAGTCACAGCCCGAGGCCGCAACGTTGCTCAACGTCGGCACGCGGAACGTGCAGCAGGCGCGCAATGTTATAAACAGGGGCGATGATCGCGGGCACGGCTCCGCCACGGGGCCAGCGCGCGGCCTTCGTCGCTGCGGCTGGCGGGATCATGCCGGCGAGCGATGCGCGTCTGCGGTCTTCCTGCGGCCTCACAGAGGGCATGCGCGGGATGCGCGAGGGGGAGCGGCGATCGCTCGCACGTTGCGGCGGCTGGGGCCATGCACAGCCGCTAGCGGTCCGGCTCCGGCATCGGCGCAAGATCCTGCGCACAAGCGCGTTGTAAATCACAACTCCGTCGTGTACGTTGCAGAAATGAACACTGTCGATGCTGCAGATCAGCCGAATTCCACACCGCGCGTGCGTCGATTGCGCGCAAGGCGATCGTTGCCGCGTGCGCTGCGCTACCGGCTGGACGGCGTGTCGCTCCCGGCGCGGTCGCGGCTGATCCTCGTGGAAACGCTGGCGACACAACTAGGCTTGGCGCTGGCCGATGCGGTCGGCGCGGCGATGGGCGTGCCTGATACCGAGATTGCGCACGCCACGGCTGGGCCGCGTTTTGCCATCATCGGCCGCGAGATCGCCATCTTTGGCACCGATCCGGCGGCTTTACTTCGCGGCGGTATTCCGGCCGCTGCCATTATTGTTGACTTGAGCGCGATTGTTCGCGCCGTACTTAGGGAAACACCATGAACACTGCTCAACACTTCGCGATGCTGCCGGTTGCGCCGAAACGCGAAATCCATGCGGCCTTGGTCGAACACCTGGTCAGCAAGGCGCGCGGCCGTCCGCCCAAGGGTGAGGCGCGGCAATATCAGCATCTACACCTTGCCGACGTTGCGCGGCTTGCGGCCGGCGACAGCGCCCGGCAGATGGACCTTGACCAGCTGCTTTCCGTGACGTTTTCGGCCGGGTCGCACAGCACCAGCGACTTCCCGGGCTTGCTTCAGGACGCGGCGAATAAGGTCCTCCTGGAAACGCTCGAAGCGGCACCGCCGTCGTACCGCGCGTGGGCGCAGCGTCGCCAGTTCCGCGATTTCAAGGCCCACAAGTTCTTGCGGGTCGGTGATTTTCCGGCTTTCCAGGCGGTCCCGGAGCCGGCAACGATGAAGCTCGGCACGGTCGATGAAAGCCGGGAGACGGTGACGTTGGTCTCCTACACCAGCGGCATCTCGTTCACCCGCGAAGCCTTGATCAATGACGATCTGGGCGCACTTACCGCAATTGGCAATTCGATCGCCACGCGGGCGGCGGCGACCGAGGGCGAGTTGTCGTATTCGCTGCTAGCGACCAACCCGGTGATGTCCGACGGCGAGGCGTTGTTTTCAGAGGCGCACGGCAACCTCGCGGCATCCGGCTCGGCACTCGATGTCACGTCGTTGGCGGCCGGTCGGAAGGCGATGCGGCAGCAAGTGCACGGCACGATGCTGCTCAATCTCAGTCCGCGCTTCCTGGTCTGTGGGCCGGCCTATGAAACCGACGGCGATCGCGTGCTGGCTGAGATCACGCCCAACAGCGCTGCCAACGTCAACCCGTTCTCCGGCAAGCTCGAACTCGTGGTTGACGCCAATATCACCGGCAACGCCTGGTATCTCTTCGCCGATCCGGCGGCTTGGCCTTCGATCGTGTACGGGCATCTGCGCAACCTTGAAAGCGCAGAAGTGTGGGTGACCCGCAACGCCAACACCCGCGCGCTCGATATCCATGCCGGCCTTGATTTCGCCGTGGGCGCGATCGACTACCGCGGCGCCTACTGTAATCCGGGCGCGTAACAGAATGCGGCGGCGGCGTTGCTCGGGCGCTGCCGCCACATGCCGGCCGTTCTGCCAAGACGCGGCCGGACACTTAGCCTTGAGCGCCGTCCTTCCCTGCGGCGCATCGGCAAACGGCCGGCGGGGTCGCAAGCTCTGCCGGCCGCTTTTTTATGTGGGCACGCAATAGTTGTGGCCGTGATGGGCGCCAGCCGGGCTGCGACAAGGGGCGTCAAGGCGTCTCGGGAAAAAGATCGTGCGTTTACAGCGGCTTGCGGGTCCTTCCGGGGAAGAAAACCTATGCGGGCGGCAAAGCGCAAAATTTACCTAGCGACAGGTGTGAAATTGGAGTTCCCCCAATGATTGAGGGCGTGTCGATCCACGTTTTCGCGCAATTGATGGGCGTTTCGCGGCCGGCGGTTCGGCGCTGGTTGCGGCTCGGCTATATCGCCTTGCGGCCTGATGGCACGATCGATGCGGCTGCAGCAGAGGCGGCCTTGGCGGCATGGGGATTGCCGCGGCATCGCTTCGAGACTGGCGGCGCTGGTGGCGAATACCGCGTCTCGCTCGCGGAAATCATGGCGGCGCCGTTCTCGGCAGCGGCTCAAGCGGTGATCGATGAAGTTGCGGCGATCGATGTTGATGCCCTGCTATGGCCGGCCGATGATCGATGATGCGGCGCCTGGTCTACCTCAAGCGCGACCCGCGGCCGTGTCCGATCATCACGCGCCGCTGACGGCCGATCACGATCATGGCGTCCGGCGGCTGTGGACGGCGGTGCTGCAGCACGCGCTGGCCGATGCCAGCTCGCCCAAGGTGCGCGTGCGCAAGCACATTGCCGGCTGGCTGTTCAGCCCTGACTTTTGGCTTGTTGCCGATGCGGCGGGCGTCGATCCGTGGCGAGCTGCGGCGGCGTTCAGGCGCGTGCTCGCTGCTCCACCGCGGCCGATACGTGCGGCTCGCGGCGGGCGGCGGCAGCAGGTGGCGCCGTGACGATCGAGGATGCGCCGCTTGCCGGAGCTGCGGGCGCTGCTGGCGCTCGCCGATCAGCACGTAGCCGACGCTGCCGAGCTCCTGGGCGAGGCGGTCGAACTACGCGACCAGCTGCGGCGTGCGATTGCCGAGCGGGCCGTCGCGGCAGATGCGCCGTCACACTGAACGGTAGCGGGTGGGGTACCGTCAAGCAGCCTTGGCGGCTTCCTCATGGGTGGAATCGTGCCACACCTTCTTGTTCCGTCCAAACCATGACAGCTTCTTGAGATCCGGGCCGAGCTTCTTGGCCGCCTCAAGGAAGGCGCCATACAGTAGCCGATCAAGCTCCTGATATCCGGGCATCACAAGGTTCCCTCTCACTCCCGCTGACTCTCGTTTACGGCATAACCGTAAACGTGGAATTAAAACTAACCATCCTTTCTAACATGGAATTCGAGACGCCAAAGTGCTATTCGACATGTGAAGCCAGTTTCCGCGAAACCCTACGTCGCGCAAGTCTCGTTCCATACCCTTTAAGGTGCTAGCGATCCCCTCAAAAAGCGCCTTATCGGCTAAGCCGTGCAGCCGCATCTTGATGTGGTCGGCTCGAAAATCGGGAATGAGTTCCCCACGGGAGAGCCTGATAGACTCTCTCACAAAAGCAGTTGCGATATCAGCTACCAACTCAGGAGGGGTATCCTCGTAATCATATTTCGGCGCGAGCAAAACCCAATTCACGCGGAGGGTTTTTCCACCCGTTCGGGGCAACTCGGCGACGTTGCAGTGCGATAAGCAAACGGAGTCTCGATCTTCGCCATTTACCAGGAGAAACACTCCGTACGTCCTATGGGGTGGATCCTCGTTCGCGATTCCGCGAGCATGCTCGATGTAGAGAAGTGGTCTCGGATTTTGAGACCACGGGCTTGAGTGGAAGCTGATACCGTTTCGTCGTGGCAGACGGAGCGGA
>UXAT02000030.1 GCA_900609035.2 Candidatus Defluviicoccus seviourii
GAGGGCTTGCGCTTTGCGATCCGCGAGGGCGGTCGCACGGTCGGTGCCGGCGTCGTCACCAAGATCCTGAAGTAGGCGATGTCATTTGCATGCCGTCGATCGAGACGGAGATTAACGGCGTTAGGGGCATAGCTCAGCTGGTAGAGCGGCGGTCTCCAAAACCGCAGGTCGCGGGTTCGAACCCTGCTGCCCCTGCCATGATGACGACAGGAAATGGCCAAGATTAACATCGCCCAATTCGTCCGTGAGGTTCGGCAGGAAACCGCGAAGGTCACGTGGCCGACCCGGCGCGAGACCGCGCTGTCGACCGCCATGGTCATGCTCATGGTTGTCGTGGCGGCCGTGTTCTTCCTTGTCGTTGATCAGCTGCTCGCTTTCGGCGTGCGCATCCTGTTGGGAATCTGAGGATGACGATTACAATGGATGCGCGCTGGTACGTCATTCATGTCTACTCTGGCTTCGAGCAGAAGGTCGCCCAGTCGATCGAGGAGCAGGCGCGCCAGGCCGGCATGAGCGAGCGCATCCAGCAGGTGCTGGTGCCGGTCGAGGAGGTCGTCGAGATCCGGCGCGGGCAAAAGGAAAAAGCCAGGCGCAAGTTCTTTCCCGGCTACGTGCTGGTGAAGATGGATATGACCGATGAGACGTGGCACCTGGTCAAGAATACGCCCAAGGTGACCGGGTTTCTCGGCGGGCGCGGCCGGCCATCGCCGATTACCGAGGGCGAGGCGCAGCGGATCTTGCATCAGGTGCAAGAAGGCATCGAGCGGCCGAAGCCGGCGCTGGTGTTCGAGGTCGGCGAGCAGGTGCGGGTTTGCGACGGGCCGTTCAACTCGTTCAGCGGCATTGTCGAAGAGGTCGATGAAACCCGCGCGCGCCTGAAAGTCGCGGTGTCGATTTTCGGCCGGGCGACGCCGGTCGAGCTGGAATATTCACAGGTTGAGAAGACTTAAGGCGGCGCGGCCGAGGCCGTTGCGCGCACAGGCGTTTGGTGCCGGGGAGTTGGTATGGCGAAGAAAGTGACGGGTTACATTAAGCTGCAGGTGCCGGCCGGAAAGGCGAACCCGTCGCCGCCGATCGGCCCGGCGCTGGGCCAGGCTGGCCTCAACATCATGGAGTTCTGCAAGCAGTTCAACGCGAAGACGCAGAACATTGAAATCGGCATGCCGGTTCCGGTGGTGATCACCGCCTTTGCCGATCGCACCTTCACGTTCGTGATGAAGACGGCGCCAATGTCGTATCTGCTGAAGAAGGCGGCCGGTGTCGGCAAGGGCTCGGCCAACATCTTGCGCCAGAAGGTGGGGCAGGTGACGCAAGCGCAGGTGCGGCAGATCGCCGAACAGAAGATGACGGATCTCAATGCCAAGGACCTCGAAGGGGCCGTCCGCATGGTTGTCGGATCGGCGCGCTCGATGGGCCTTGAAGTGGTGGACTGACGACGATGGCTGACGGCAAGAGGCTCAAACAGGCGGCTGCGGGTGTCGACCGCGTCCGTCTTTACACGCTCGACGAGGCGGTGGACCTGGTCAAGAAGAACGCCACCGCCAAGTTCGACGAGACCGTAGAAGTGGCGATTCGCTTAGGCGTCGATCCGCGCCATGCCGATCAGATGGTGCGCGGCGTGGTCAGCCTGCCGAACGGCACCGGCAAGTCGGTCCGGGTCGCGGTGTTCGCCAAGGGCGACAAGGCGGCCGAAGCGACGGCGGCGGGCGCCGACATCGTCGGTGCCGAGGATCTGATGCAACGAATCCAGGGCGGCGAGATCGCCTTCGACCGCTGTATCGCGACGCCCGACATGATGGGCGTCGTTGGCCGGCTCGGTAAGATCCTGGGCCCCCGCGGCCTGATGCCGAACCCGAAGCTCGGCAGCGTCACCCAGGACGTCGTGTCCGCGGTCAAGGCGGCGAAGGCCGGCCAGGTCGAGTTCCGCGCCGAGAAGGCCGGCATCGTCCACGCCGGCGTCGGCAAGGCGAGCTTTTCTGCAGGCGCCCTGACGGAGAACGTGCGGGCGCTGATCGATGCCATCCTCAAGGCCAAGCCGGCCGGCGCCAAGGGAACGTATCTGCAGAAGATCAGCTTGAGCTCGACCATGGGGCCGGGCGTGCGCTTGAGTGTGAGCGCGGTCGCGTCATAGCGGTCGCGGCAAGGAACGGCCGGTTCACCGCCCCTTAGGGGCGGCGGTCCGGTCGAGAGCGCCGCGGGTGGCTTCGGCCTTCAGCCTGGCGGCGTTGAGAGCCTGTCCAAGACAGCAGGTGCAGCCCGCCGGCAGAAGAGACTCCGGTCGGGCCGCAGAATGGAGGCAACTCCGCCTGCCGAGACGGTTGACGAAGCGAAGACCCGGGCGAGGCTTGGCCGTGCGCCCGGATTGGCTTGAACCGGTGCCCTGGACAGGGCGACCGGCCTGCTGGGACGGCGAAATCCGTCATCCCGGTTGGCTGCAACAGTGTTGGCAGCACAGGTTCCGCGCCGGTGGCGGCGAACTCGGACCTGAGAACGGGGATAATGGATGGATCGTTCACAAAAGGAAGCATGGATCGCATCGCTGCATCAGACCTTGAACGAGACGGCGGCTGTGGTGGTGACGCATTACAGCGGCTTGAACGTCGCTGAGCTTGGCGATCTGCGGGTGCGCATGCGCGAGGCCGGGGCAGGCCTGATGGTGACCAAGAACAGGCTCGCCCGCCTGGCTTTGGCGGGCACGCCATTTCAGCCGCTCGAAGACCTGTTCCGCGGCCCGACTGCGATTGCGTTTTCGCGTGATCCGGTCGCACCGGCCAGGGTTGCGACCGCGTTCGCGAAAACCAACGCCAAGCTGATCATTCTGGGCGGCGCACTGCCATCCCAGGTGCTCGATGCGGACGGCGTGCGGACGCTGGCGACGCTGCCGTCGCTGGATGAGATCCGCGGCAAGTTGATCGGCCTCATGAATGCGCCGGCAACCCGTCTGGCGCAGGTTCTGCAGGCGCCGGCGGCACGCATGGTCGGCGTGCTGAAGGCACAAAGTGAAAAGGAAGCGGCCGCCTGAAATGGCGTGGCCCGCTCGTGAATCATCGGTTTAAGCCAAGGAGTAGAAGAACATGGCCAATCTTGAGCAACTGGTTGAAAGCCTCTCGCAGCTGACGGTCGTCGAGGCGGCGCAGCTGAGCAAGATGCTGGAAGAGGCGTGGGGCGTATCGGCAGCGGCGCCGGTCGCGGTTGCCGCAGTTGCGGCGGGCGCAGGTGCGCCGGCTGCAGCCGAGGCGGCCGAGGAGAAGACCGAGTTTGACGTCATCCTCGCCACCATCGGCGAGAAGAAGATCAACGTCATTAAGGAGGTGCGTGCGGTCACCGGGCTTGGCCTGAAGGAGGCCAAGGATCTGGTTGAGGCAGCGCCGAAGCCGGTCAAGGAAGGGATCAAGAAGGAAGAGGCCGAGCAGATCAAGAAGAAGCTTGAGGAAGCCGGTGCCACCGTCGAGATTAAGTAGCTGCTGAGCCGGCTACAGCGGTTGGTGGAATCCTTAACCCGCTCCTATATTGACTGGAACGCTCCGCGCGCGCGGGCGACGGGCACGCGAGGCCCGTCCGTCGCGGCGCGGAGGCAGCAACGCACACCCGCCTGCATTGGCCCTGCCGCGGCCGGGACCGCGGGTGTGCAGCCGCCGCTGACCTTCCGGGGTTGGTGGAGGCGGCGCGTGAGTGCGCACACGGTCGGCGTTCGGCGACGCCAGACGACATCTTTCGGTCAAGAGGGCCGGCGCTGCGGTAGCGCCGGGCCGGCTTGGCCGAGCGGCAACCTTCGCGACATGAGGACCATTGATGCCGAGCACTTTCACCGGTCGTAAGCGTATTCGCAAGAGCTTCGGGCGGATTGCCGCCGCGGTGCCGATGCCGAACCTGATCGAGGTGCAGAAAAGCTCGTATGACCAGTTCCTGCAACGGCAGATCCCGCTCGATGAGCGGACCGACATCGGCCTTCAGGCGGTCTTCAAGTCTGTTTTCCCGATCCGGGACTTCTCGATGCGCGGCACGCTTGAGTTCGTCAAGTACGAGTTCGAGGAGCCGAAATACGACGTCGAGGAGTGTCAGCAGCGGGGGATGACCTATGCGGCGCCGCTGAAGGTGACGCTGCGCCTCGTCGTCTGGGATATCGACGAGGAGACCGGGGCCCGCTCGATCCGCGACATCAAGGAACAAGACGTCTACATGGGCGACATGCCGTTGATGACCGACAACGGCACCTTCATCGTCAACGGTACCGAGCGCGTGATCGTTTCGCAGATGCACCGCTCGCCCGGCGTCTTCTTCGATCACGACAAGGGCAAGACGCACTCCTCGGGCAAATACCTGTTCGCCGCGCGGGTCATCCCCTATCGCGGCTCGTGGCTTGACTTCGAGTTCGATGCCAAGGACCTCGTTTATGTTCGCATCGACCGGAGGCGCAAGCTGCCGGTGACGACCCTGCTGATGGCGCTTGACAGCGCGGCGACCGAACTGCGGCGGACCGAGGCCTTGGCCGAGGGCCGGACGCTCGAGTCGGCGGAAATCACCGGCATGACCGCCGAAGAGATCTTGAGCTACTTCTTTGAGCCTGTGACGTTCGAATATGTTGGCACCGGCTGGAAGAGCGAGTTCCGCGCCGAACGCATGCGTGGCGTCAAGCTGGCCCAGGATCTGGTCGATGCAGCGACCGGCGAGCGCTTGGCCGAAGCCGGCACCAAGCTGACACCGAAGGTCCTGAAGCAGCTCAAGGAAAAGGGCCTCCGCGAGCTCCTGGTGACGGATAAGGATTTGGCCGGCCGCTACGTTGCCGAGGACCTGATCAACGAGGAAACCGGTGCGATCTACGTCGAGGCCGGCGAAGAGCTGACGGAAGCGACGATCGCGCGCCTGATCGACATCGGCGTCGATACGGTCAAGACGCTGCACATCGATCACATCAACATCGGTCCCTATATCCGCAACACGCTGGCGATCGACCGCAATTCCTCGCGCGAGGAAGCGCTGTTCGACATCTATCGCGTCATGCGGCCGGGCGAGCCGCCGACGATCGAGACCGCTGAAACCCTGTTCCACGGGCTCTTCTTCGACGCCGACCGCTACGACCTTTCGGCCGTCGGGCGGGTGAAGATGAATGCGCGGCTGGGCTTCCAGACCGAGGACTCGATCCGCATCCTGCGCAAGGAAGACATTCTTGCCGTCGTCAAGCTCCTGGTCGATCTCAAGGACGGCCGCGGCGACATCGACGACATCGACCATCTCGGCAATCGCCGCGTCCGCTCGGTCGGCGAGCTGCTCGAAAACCAGTACCGGGTCGGCCTCCTGCGCATGGAGCGCGCCATCCGCGAGCGGATGAGTTCGGTCGACATCGATACCGTGATGCCGCAGGAGCTGATCAACGCCAAGCCGGCCGCGGCTGCGGTCCGCGAGTTTTTCGGGTCCTCGCAGCTGAGCCAGTTCATGGACCAGACCAATCCGTTGTCGGAGATCACGCACAAGCGGCGGCTGTCGGCCCTGGGGCCGGGCGGTCTCACGCGTGAGCGCGCCGGTTTCGAGGTGCGCGACGTGCATCCGACGCACTACGGCCGGATCTGCCCGATCGAAACGCCGGAAGGTCCGAACATCGGGCTGATCAACTCGCTGGCGACCTTCGCCCAGGTCAACCGCTACGGGTTCATTGAGACCCCCTACCGGCGTGTGACCGACGGCCATGTCGCCGAGGAAGTGATTTACATGTCGGCGATGGAGGAGGGGCGCTACACGATCGCTCAGGCCAACGCCGAGCTTGACGAGAACGGCAGGTTCGTCTCCGACCTCATCAACTGCCGCCGCGGCAACGACTTCATCCTCGCCCGGGCGTCGGACATCGATTACATCGACGTCTCGCCGAAGCAGCTTGTTTCGGTCGCGACCGCGCTCATTCCATTCCTCGAGAACGACGACGCCAACCGGGCGCTGATGGGCTCGAACATGCAACGCCAGGCGGTGCCGCTGATCCGCACGGAAGCGCCGCTGGTTGGCACCGGGATGGAAGCGGCTGTCGCGCGCGATTCCGGGGCCACCATCGTCGCGCGGCGCTCCGGAATCGTCGACCAGGTCGACGGCACCCGTATCGTCATTCGCGCCACCGCCGAGACTTCGCACTCAGCGCCCGGCGTCGACATCTATAATCTGTTGAAGTTCCAGCGTTCGAACCAGAACACGACAATCCACCAGCGGCCCCTGGTCAAGGTGGGCGATCTCATCACCGCCGGCGACATCATTGCCGACGGCGCTTCGACGGAACTGGGCGAGCTCGCGCTCGGGCGCAACGTGCTGGTCGCGTTCATGCCCTGGCACGGCTACAACTTCGAGGACTCGATCCTGATCTCCGAGCGCCTCGTTCGCGACGACGTCTTTACCTCGATCCACATCGAGGAATTCGAGGTGATGGCGCGCGACACCAAGCTGGGCCAGGAGGAGATCACCCGTGATATCCCGAACGTCGGCGAAGAGGCGCTGAAAAACCTCGACGAAGCCGGGATCGTCTACATCGGTGCTGAAGTCCAGCCGGGCGATATCCTGGTCGGCAAGGTGACGCCCAAGGGCGAGACGCCGATGACGCCGGAAGAGAAGCTGCTGCGGGCGATCTTTGGCGAGAAGGCGGCCGATGTCCGCGATACCTCGCTGAAGGTGCCGCCGGGGGTGACCGGTACGGTCATCGAGGTGCGCGTGTTCTCGCGCCGCGGGGTCGAGAAGGATGCCCGCGCGCTCGCCATTGAACGGGCCGAAATCGATCGTCTGGCCAAGGATCGCGACGACGAGCGTGCGATCCTTGAGCGCAGTTTCCACAGCCGATTGAAGGCCCTTCTGCTTGGCCAGCAGGTGGTGGCCGGGCCGAAAGGCATGGCCAAGGAGACGGTCATCACGGAAGAGGTGCTGGCCCTGTTCACGCCCGGGCAATGGGCGCAGGTGGTGGTCGGCGACGACCGGCTGATGGAGGATGTCGAGGCGCTGCGAACCTCCTTCGAGGAAAGCATCGCGCGGCTTGAGCAGCGGTTCGAGAACAAGGTCGAAAAGGTCCAGCGCGGCGATGACCTGCCGCCCGGCGTGATGAAGATGGTCAAGATCTTCGTTGCGGTGAAGCGCAAGCTGCAGCCGGGTGACAAGATGGCCGGCCGGCACGGCAACAAGGGCGTGATTTCCAAGATCATCCCGGTTGAGGACATCCCCTACACCGCCGATGGCACGCCTGTGGATGTCGTTCTCAACCCCTTAGGTGTGCCGTCGCGGATGAACGTCGGCCAGATCCTGGAAACGCACCTCGGCTGGGCCTGCGCCGGCCTCGGTCGCCAGATTTCCGACCTGCTCGACGCCGTTCAACGCGGCGGCAGCATGGAAGCGCTGCGGCACCGGCTGAGCGAGATCTATTTGCAAAAGGATGAGGCCGAACAGGTCGAGACCGCTTCCGACGCGCAGATCGTTGAACTGGCGAACAACCTGCGGCCGGGCATTCCGGTTGCCTCGCCGGTGTTCGATGGTGCGCGCGAGAGCGATGTGATCGCGATGCTTGAAGACGCCGGAATGGACGCTTCCGGCCAGGTGACGCTCTACGACGGCCGCACCGGCGAAGCCTTCGACCGGCCGGTGACGGTGGGCTACATCTATATCCTGAAGCTGCACCACCTGGTGGACGACAAGATCCACGCGCGCTCGATCGGCCCCTACAGCCTCGTCACCCAGCAGCCATTGGGCGGCAAGGCGCAGTTCGGCGGTCAGCGCTTCGGTGAAATGGAGGTGTGGGCGCTTGAGGCCTACGGCGCCGCGTACACCTTGCAGGAGATGCTGACCGTCAAGTCGGACGACGTTTCCGGCCGGACCAAGGTCTATGAAGCGATTGTGCGCGGCGACGACACCTTCGAGGCGGGGGTGCCGGAATCCTTCAACGTTCTCGTGAAGGAACTGCAGTCGCTTGGCCTTAACGTCGAGCTGAATTGAACCATCGCGCGACCCAAGGGCGCCGCGGCTGCCGCGGCGGCCCGGCGCAGGAGAGATTTGCATGAACGAGCTGATGAGGATTTTCGGTCAGGTCGGCGGCACGCAGCGGTTCGATGAGATCCGCATTGCGATTGCGAGCTCGGAGCGGATTCGCTCCTGGTCGTTCGGCGAGATCAAGAAGCCGGAAACGATCAACTACCGGACGTTCAAGCCCGAGCGCGACGGCCTGTTCTGTGCGCGCATCTTCGGCCCGATCAAGGACTACGAGTGCTTGTGCGGCAAGTACAAGCGTATGAAGTACAAGGGCATCATCTGCGAGAAGTGCGGTGTCGAGGTGACGCTGCAAAAGGTCCGGCGCGAGCGCATGGGCCACATCGAGCTGGCCTCGCCGGTGGCGCATATCTGGTTCTTGAAGTCGCTGCCGAGCCGGATCGGCCTTCTCGTCGACATGACGCTGCGCGATCTCGAAAAGGTTCTCTATTTCGAGAGCTACGTCGTCGTCGAGCCGGGACTGACGCCGCTGAAGCTGCGCGAGCTGATCAGTGAAGAGCAGTATCAGCGGGCGATCGACGAGTACGGCGAGGACAGCTTCACGGTCGGCATCGGCGCCGAGGCCGTCCGCGAGATGCTGAAGACGATCGATCTCGATGCGGAGCGGGCGCAGATGCGTGCCGATCTCAAGGAGACGACGTCGGAAGCGAAGCGCAAGAAGCTGGTCAAGCGCCTCAAGCTGGTCGAGGCGTTCATGGAATCGGGCGCGCGGCCGGAGTGGATGATCATGGAGGCGATCCCGGTCATTCCGCCGGAGTTGCGCCCCTTGGTGCCGCTCGACGGCGGCCGCTTCGCGACGTCGGATTTGAACGACCTCTACCGCCGCGTTATCAACCGCAACAACCGTTTGAAGCGGCTGATCGAGCTGCGCGCACCCGACATCATCATCCGCAACGAGAAGCGGATGCTGCAGGAATCGGTCGATGCCCTGTTCGATAACAGCCGTCGCGGCCGGCCGATCAGCGGCGCCAACAAGCGACCGCTGAAATCGCTCTCCGACATGTTGAAGGGCAAGCAGGGCCGGTTCCGCCAGAACCTGCTCGGCAAGCGCGTCGACTATTCGGGCCGTTCGGTGATCGTGGTTGGCCCGGAGCTCAAGCTGCACGAGTGCGGCCTGCCGAAGAAGATGGCGCTGGAGCTGTTCAAGCCGTTCATCTACTCGAAGCTTGAGCTCTACGGCATGGCGACGACCATCAAGGCCGCCAAGCGGATGCTCGAGAAGGAACGCCCGGAAGTGTGGGACGTCCTGGAAGAGGTGATCCGCGAGCATCCGGTGATGCTGAACCGGGCGCCGACCTTGCACCGGCTCGGCATCCAGGCGTTCGAGCCGGTGTTGATCGAAGGCAAGGCGATCCGCCTGCACCCGCTGGTTTGCGCCGCCTTCAATGCCGATTTCGATGGCGACCAGATGGCGGTGCACGTGCCGTTGTCGCTCGAAGCGCAGCTTGAGGCGCGCGTGCTGATGATGTCGACCAACAACATCCTCAGTCCGGCCAACGGCAAGCCGATCATCGTGCCGTCCCAGGATATCGTGCTGGGTCTCTACTACCTGACCATGGAGCAGGACGGCGAGCCGGGCGAGGGTCACGCGTTTGCCGATATCGGCGAGATCCAGCATGCGCTTGAGGCCAAGGCGCTGACGCTGCATGCGAAGATCAAGGCCCGCTATCGGACGGTCGATGCCGAAGGCAAACCGCAGGTGATCCTCGTTCAGACCACGCCGGGGCGGATGCTGCTCTCGGAGCTGTTGCCACAGCATCCGAACCTGCCGTTCGGCCTGGTTAACCGGCTCCTGACCAAGAAGGAGATCTCGGCGGTCATCGACGCGGTTTACCGGAACTGCGGTCAGAAAGAGACGGTGATCTTTGCCGACCGCATCATGCGGCTTGGCTTCAGCCATGCGACCCGGGCCGGCATCTCCTTCGGCAAGGACGACCTGCTCGTTCCCGATGACAAATGGCCGATCGTGCGCGCGACCGAGGACAAGGTCCGCGAGTACGAGCAGCAGTACCTCGACGGCCTCATCACGCAGGGCGAGAAGTACAACAAGGTCGTCGACGTCTGGGCGCAGTGCACCGATCAGGTCGCAGACGCGATGATGCGGCGCATTTCGTTGACAGCGACCCAGGGACCGGTCAACTCGGTCTACATGATGGCGCATTCCGGCGCGCGTGGCTCGGCCGCGCAGATGAAGCAGCTGGCCGGCATGCGCGGGCTGATGGCGAAACCTTCGGGTGAAATCATCGAGACGCCGATCATCTCCAACTTCAAGGAGGGATTGACCGTGCTCGAGTACTTCAACTCGACGCACGGCGCCCGCAAGGGGTTGGCGGACACGGCGCTGAAGACGGCGAACTCCGGCTATCTGACCCGCCGGCTGGTCGATGTCGCCCAGGACTGCATCATCCTGACCGATGATTGCGGCACCACCGACGGCCTGACGGTGCGGCCGGTGATCGAGGGCGGCGAGATCGTCTCTGGCCTCGGCGAGCGGGTGCTTGGCCGATTCGCCGCCGAGGATGTCCTCGATCCGGCGACCGGCGCCGTGATCGTGGCAGCGAACACGATGATCGAGGAGGAGCAGGTCGCGTACATTGAGGCGGCCGATCTGCAGTCGATCAAGATTCGCTCGGTGCTGACCTGCCAGACCCGCAGCGGCGTCTGTGCTGCCTGCTACGGGCGCGATCTTGCCCGCGGCACCCGCGTCAACATGGGCGAGGCGGTCGGCGTGATCGCAGCTCAGTCGATCGGCGAGCCGGGTACGCAGCTGACGATGCGAACCTTCCACATCGGTGGCGCGGTCCAGCGCGGTGCGGAGGTCTCCAAGGTCGAGGCGGTCAGCGACGGCACAATCATGCTGCGCAGCTGCCAGACGGTGCTGAACAGCGCCGGCAAGCCGGTGGTGATGAACCGGAACGCGGAGCTTTTGATCGTCGATGGCCAGGGCCGCGAGCGCGCGCGCCATCGCCTCCCCTATGGCGCCAAGCTTCTGTGTGCGGACCGGGCTGAGATCAAGCGTGGCGACCGGCTGGCCGAATGGGATCCGTACACGCTGCCGATCATTACCGAGAAGGCGGGAATCGCCGATTTCGTCGATCTGGTCGAGGGCATCTCGATGATGGAGCAGATTGACGAGGCGACCGGTATTGCCGCCAAGGTCGTGATCGACTGGAAGCAGCAACCACGCGGCGCCGAGCTCAAGCCGAGGGTCACCTTGCGTGACGAGACCGGCGAGATCATCCGCCTCGATAACGGCACGGAGGCCCGCTACTTCCTTTCGGCCGACGCGATCTTGTCGGTCGAGCCGGGTCAGATGGTGCACGCCGGCGACGTCCTGGCGCGTATTCCGCGCGAATCGGCGAAAACCCGCGACATCACCGGCGGTCTGCCGCGGGTCGCCGAATTGTTCGAAGCGCGCAAGCCGAAAGATCACGCGATCATCAGCGAGAGCCGCGGTCGCGTCGAATTCGGCAAGGATTACAAGGCGAAGCGGCGCGTTGTCGTGGTGCCGACCGAGGGCGACGGCGAGCCGCGCGAGTACCTCATTCCACGCGGCAAGCACATCAGCGTGCAGGAAGGCGACATCGTCGAGGCGGGCGACCCGCTGATGGACGGCAACCCGGTCCCGCACGACATCTTGCGGGTGCTGGGGGTCGAGGCGCTGGCATCCTATCTCATCAGCGAGATCCAAGACGTCTACCGTCTGCAAGGTGTGCGCATCAACGACAAGCACATCGAGGTGATCGCGCGCCAGATGCTGCAGAAGGTGGAGATTACCGATCCGGGCGACACCACCTTCCTGGTCGGCGAGCAGGCCGATCGCCTTGAGTTCGACGAGATCAACGAGAAGGCGCTGCGCCAGAACGAACGGCCGGCGCAGGCGACCCCGGTCCTGCAGGGAATCACCAAGGCGAGCCTGCAGACCCGCTCGTTCATCTCCGCGGCCTCGTTCCAGGAGACGACCAGGGTGCTGACGGAAGCCGCGGTTTCCGGCAAGCGGGACGAACTCAGCGGGCTCAAGGAGAACGTCATCGTCGGCCGGCTGATTCCGGCGGGAACGGGGAGCGTGATGAACCAGCTGCGGCAATTGGCAGCTCAGCGCGATCGCGAGCTCAGCGAGGAGAAGGCCGGTGACGCGGCCCTTTCCGGTCCGCAGGAGGGCCAACGCACCGCTTAGCGGCGTTATTGGTGCGTGGGTGTGGCCGGTCGTGAGGTTTTCGACCGGCCGGCTGGCGGTGCTTCGGCCCCCTTTGCCGTTTTCGCGGCGAGGTCTGCCGGAACGGCTTGACGGCAGGTAAACGCCCTCATACTATCCGCGGCCTTCCCAGGGGGCCTGGTGGTGAGCCGTCCGGTTCAGACGCAGGTCCCGCATGAGGCGTGAAAATTTCGGGCCGCGTGCTGCCAAGTCGGCAGGGGCAGGCGGTGTTTTTTTGTTGTGAGGGTCCGGTTCGCGGTCGGTGCTGGAGCCGCGAGACCTTTTTTTTTGCCAACATGGGACGCCCAGGCGTAGTCCGGGCGGTGAGAGCGATGCCAACGATCAATCAGCTGGTCCGCAAGCCGCGGCAATCGCCGCCGACGCGGAACAAGGTGCCGGCGCTGACCAGTTGTCCGCAGAAGCGCGGGGTCTGCACCCGCGTTTACACGACGACGCCGAAGAAGCCGAACTCAGCGCTGCGCAAAGTGGCGCGCGTTCGCCTGACCAACGGCTACGAAGTCACCAGCTACATCCCCGGCGAGGGGCATAACCTTCAGGAACACTCAGTCGTGCTCATCCGCGGCGGTCGCGTCAAGGACCTGCCGGGTGTGCGCTATCACATCATCCGCGGCACGCTGGATACGCAAGGCGTCTCCAAGCGCCGCCAGCGCCGCTCGAAGTACGGCGCGAAGCGGCCGAAGTAGGGAGATCGCGAGAAATGTCGCGTCGTCGTGCGGCCGTAAAGCGTGTTGTTGTCGCGGATCCCCGCTATGGGGACGTGCTGGTGACGAAGTTCACCAACGGCCTGATGAACGAAGGCAAGCGCTCCGTTGCCGAACGGATCCTCTATGGTGCGTTCGCGGTCATCGAAAAGAAGATGCGCCAGGAGCCGCTGAAGGTGTTCCACGAGGCGATCGAGAACGTCAAACCGACGCTGGAAGTGCGCTCCCGCCGCGTTGGCGGCGCGACCTACCAGGTGCCGGTCGAGGTGCGCGCCGCGCGGCGGCAGTCGCTGGCGATCCGGTGGCTGGTGGGAATGGCGAGCAAGCGGTCCGAGAATACGATGACGGAGCGCTTGGCGGCGGAGATCATGGATGCTGCGAGCAATCGCGGCGCCGCGGTCAAGAAGCGCGAAGATACGCACCGCATGGCCGAGGCCAATAAGGCCTTTTCGCATTATCGCTGGTAGCTTACGCGAAGGTTCGAACCGTCATGCCCCGCGTCACGCCCCTCGATCGCTACCGGAATATCGGCATCATGGCCCACATCGATGCCGGCAAGACGACGACGACCGAGCGCGTCCTCTACTACACCGGCCGGTCATACAAGATCGGCGAGGTGCACGAGGGCACGGCGACGATGGACTGGATGGAGCAGGAGCAGGAGCGGGGGATTACGATCACGTCCGCCGCGACGACCTGCTACTGGCGCGACCACCGGATCAACATTATCGACACGCCGGGCCACGTCGACTTCACCATCGAAGTCGAGCGTAGCCTGCGGGTGCTGGATGGCGCAGTCGCGGTGTTTGACAGCGTCGCCGGCGTCGAGCCGCAATCGGAGACGGTCTGGCGCCAGGCTGACAAGTACGGCGTGCCGCGCATTTGTTTTGTCAACAAGATGGACCGCATCGGCGCCGACTTCTATCGCTGCCTGGCGATGATCAAGGATCGCCTGGGCGCGACGGCTGCGGTGCTGCAATTGCCGATCGGCTCTTCGGCTGACTTTGTCGGCGTGGTCGATCTCCTCAATATGCAAGCGATCATCTGGAAGGATGAGACGCTGGGGGCGGAATTCGTCACCGGGCCGATCCCGGCCGAACTTGCCAAGAAGGCGCAGGAGTATCGCGCCAAGCTGGTCGAGTTGGCGGTTGAGCAGGACGAGCAAGCGCTCGAAGCCTACCTTGAGGGCAACGAGCCCGACACCGAGACCCTGGTCCGCTGCGTGCGCAAGGGCGCCGTGAGCGGCGCAATCGTCCCGGTTCTGTGCGGTTCGGCGTTCAAGAACAAGGGCGTACAGACGCTTCTTGATGCTGTGGTTGACTATCTGCCATCGCCGGAGGACGTGCCGCCGGTCAGGGGCGTGAAGCCCGACAGCGATGAGGAAATGACGCGGCGCAGTGCCGATAACGAGCCATTCTCGGCGCTCGCATTCAAGATCATGACCGATCCGTTCGTCGGCAGCCTGACCTTCGTGCGGATCTATTCGGGTATCCTGAAGAGCGGCGACAGCATCCAGAACACGATCAAGGGCAAGTCGGAACGGATCGGGCGCATGCTGCTCATGCATGCCAACAGCCGTGAGGACATCAAGGAAGCCTTTGCCGGCGACATCATTGCCGTGCCGGGACTGAAGCAGACCGCGACCGGCGATACGCTGTGCGATCCGAAGGCGCAGGTGGTCCTGGAGCGGATGGAGTTTCCCGATCCGGTGATCGAGGTTGCGGTCGAGCCGAAGACCAAGGGCGACCAGGAGAAGATGGGCGTCGCGCTTTCGCGGCTTGCGAACGAGGATCCGAGTTTCCGCGTCTCGGTCGACCACGAAAGCGGGCAGACGGTGATCAAGGGGATGGGCGAACTCCATCTCGAAATCATCGTCGATCGCATGCGGCGCGAGTTCAAGGTCGAGGCGAACGTCGGTCAGCCGCAGGTCGCGTACCGGGAAACCATCTCGAAGCCATACGAGATCGACTACACGCACAAGAAGCAGAGTGGCGGCGCCGGCCAGTTCGCGCGGGTGATCATCCGTTTCGAGCCGGCGGAGCCGGGTACCGGCTTTCAGTTCGAGAGCGCAATCGTCGGCGGCTCGGTGCCGCGCGAATACATCCCGGGCGTCCAGAAGGGGTTGGAGAGCGCACGCGAGACCGGCGTTCTGGCCGGCTTTCCGGTCATCGATCTTAAGGCGACGCTGGTCGATGGCGCCTTTCACGACGTCGACTCAAGCTCACTCGCGTTCGAGATCGCGGCCCGTGCGGCGTTTCGCGACGGCATCGCCAAGGCCGGCCCAAAGCTGTTGGAACCGGTGATGAAGGTCGAGGTGGTGACGCCCGACGACTACATGGGCGATATCATCGGCGACCTGAACAGCCGCCGCGGCAACATCACCGGGATGGATCAGCGGGGCAACGCGCGGGTCATCAACGCGTACGTGCCGCTTGCGAATATGTTCGGCTATGTCAACACGTTACGGTCCATGAGTCAGGGCCGCGCGCAGTACACCATGCAGTTTGAGCGATATTCCGAGGTGCCGCAGAACGTCTCGGAAGAAGTTCGCCAGCGGCTGGCGGGCTAGCGCGGGGCGAAAGGATTAGCGGAGGGAGCCATGGCGAAGGCGAAGTTTGAGCGGACGAAGCCGCATTGCAATGTTGGGACGATTGGTCACGTTGATCACGGCA
>UXAT02000031.1:0-7500 GCA_900609035.2 Candidatus Defluviicoccus seviourii
CCGCTTCCCGCCCCAGGAATGCAATAACTACCTCGTCAACGCTGGATATGCTTCCACCTAACCAGATCTGACTCTAGGGGGCCGGCGGGCTTGCGTGGATGACGCCCAAGCCGAGACCGGAGCCCACCGGCAGCAGGCCCAAGATGTCGATCCCCGGCTCTCGTCCCCACCGCTGGAGAATGGCCAAGTCGCGGCTGCGCAGGCAGTCGTCGGCGGCAAACAGCGCCCGATCCGCTGTCCACGCACGTGCGGCTAGAAGTGTACCGAAGCGGCAGTCGCCACGGCCCGTACCCCAGCTTGCGGGGCCGTCGACGAATACGAAATCGGCCCTGTGGCCACCGAGAGCGTCTTCAACCGCGCCCGCGGCCGGGCAATAGAGAAACCCCTCCCACTCGCCGAGCCGCCGCCGGCTGACCGGTGCGACCAAGACGCTCGCGAAGGCCGCAACGCCAAGGTACTGCAGCAGGGTGCGTGTACGGGCCGCGTGCACATCGCTCTCTTCGATGGCGGTGACACGGCTGGCGCCGCCGCCCGCTGCTGCTGCCAGCGCAAACACCGCCGTGCTGACGCCGGATCCGAACTCGAGAATGCGCTGCGGCCGGATCGCCTCGACCAGTGCCGCAAGCGCAGCCGCGGTTGCCGGCTTGATTCGCCAGCGGCCGGTTGGCAGGCGTTTCAGGGCAGCGTTCAGTTCGGGCGATGGCGCCAACGGTGGTGCGCCATGATGATGCTGGTTCCGGGCCCTCCACCATCGAACCGCGCGCACGGTGTTGGCCGGCAACAGATCAAGGGGCGGCAGATCCAGCACGGGATCGCAAACAGACGCTGCGCGCGGCTTTCGAGAGTGAATGGCCGTCATGGATCGAAGACCCGATTGGAAAACCATCCGTTCAAGCGCCCGCGCGAGCCGGCGGACGCAAGTGGTCTAACCGCTCCTGCGGCCGGCGGCAACCGTGGTAACGCGAAGATGCAGCCGAACGCCGCGGGCGGATTGCGGAGGCGGCAGAGCACGACATATTAACGAGCGAGAGGCGAGGGCGCGGTGCCGCATGATCGGGCTGCGCCTTACGCGATGACCATCGGGCTCTTGAAGGAAGCAGCGGTCATGGATTTCGAAAAACTGAGCGAACGGACAAAGGGTTTTCTGCAGGCAGCACAAGGCCTGGCACTTCGGCGCGGCCATCAGCAACTGACGCCGGTGCATATCCTGCAGGCGCTGATCGAAGATCGTGAAGGCTTGGCGGCCGGCCTTATTCGCGCGGCAGGCGGTGATGCCGAGCGCGTTCGCGAGCGGGCAGAAGCTGAACTCGCAAAGCTGCCGCGTATCGAGGGCGGAGGCGCCGGCCAAGTCTATATGGCACCGGAGACGGCGCGCCTTTTGGACCAGGCGCAACAGATTGCCGACAAGGCGGGCGACAGCTTCGTGACCGCTGAGCGCTTGTTGCTGGCGCTGGCCCTTGCCGTCGGCACCCAGCCCGCGCGCATCCTGGGCGATGCCGGGGTCACGCCGCAGGGTCTCAACGCCGCGATCGAGGAAGTGCGCAAAGGCCGCAAGGCGGATACGGCGACGGCGGAGGAGACATACGATGCGCTGAAAAAATACGCGCGCGATCTGACCGCAGCCGCCACCGAAGGCAAGCTCGATCCCGTCATCGGTCGCGACGAGGAGATCCGCCGCACTATTCAGGTTCTGTCGCGCCGGACGAAGAACAACCCGGTGTTGATCGGCGAGGCCGGCGTTGGCAAGACCGCAATTGTCGAAGGTTTGGCGCAGCGCATCGTCAAGGGCGATGTGCCCGAGACACTGAAGAACAAGCGGCTGATGGTGCTCGACTTGGGCGCGCTAGTGGCAGGCGCCAAGTTCCGCGGCGAGTTCGAGGAACGCTTGAAGGCAGTGCTGCAGGAGGTCATGGCGTCGGCCGGCGAGGTCATCTTGTTCATCGACGAGATGCATACGATCGTCGGCGCCGGCGCGGCCGAGGGTGCGATGGACGCCTCCAACCTTCTGAAGCCGGCCTTGGCGCGTGGTGAGCTGCACTGCATCGGCGCCACGACCTTGAACGAGTACCGCAAGTACGTCGAGAAGGATGCCGCGCTCGCCAGGCGCTTCCAGCCGGTGTTCGTCTCCCAGCCGACGGTCGAGGACACGATCTCGATCCTGCGCGGCCTGAAGGAGAAATACGAGCTGCACCACGGCGTCCGAATCACCGATGCCGCGATCGTTGCCGCGGCGACGTTGAGCAACCGTTACATCGCCGACCGCTTCCTGCCCGACAAGGCGATCGACCTGATGGACGAGGCGGCGAGCCGCCTGCGCATGCAGGTCGATTCCAAGCCGGAAGAGATCGACGAGATTGACCGCCGCATCGTCCAGCTCAAGATCGAGCGCGAGGCTTTGAAAAAGGAGACCGATCCGGCGGCGAAAGACCGGCTGGGCCGCCTGCAAACCGAGCTGGGTGAGCTCGAAGCGCGCTCGGATGCCATGACGAAGCAATGGCAGGGCGAGAAAGACGCGCTCGCCGGCGCCACCAAGATCAAGGAGGAGCTCGACCAGGCCCGCGTCGCGGTCGAACGCGCGATGCGCGAGGGTCGTTACGAGGAGGCCGGCCGCCTGCAGTACTCGGTCTTGCCCGTCCTTGAGAAGCGGCTCAAGGAGGCGGAAGAGTCCGGCCAGAACCGCATGCTCGAGGAGGCGGTGACGGCCGAGCATGTAGCCACTGTCGTCTCCCGCTGGACCGGCGTGCCGGTGGAGAAGATGCTGGAAGGCGAGCGCGACAAGCTCCTGCACATGGAAGAAGCGTTGCGCACCCGCGTTGTCGGCCAGGAGGAGGCGCTGGTCGCAGTCGCGGATGCCGTGCGCCGCTCGCGCGCCGGCCTGCAGGATGCGAACCGGCCGATCGGCTCTTTCCTGTTCTTGGGCCCCACCGGCGTCGGCAAGACGGAGCTGTGCAAGGCCTTGGCCGCGTTCCTATTCGATGACGAAGCAGCGATGGTTCGCATCGACATGTCGGAGTACATGGAAAAGCACACCGTCGCGCGGCTGATCGGCGCCCCTCCCGGCTATGTCGGCTATGAGGAGGGCGGCGCCTTGACCGAGGCCGTCCGCCGCCGACCCTATCAGGTCATCTTGTTCGACGAGGTCGAGAAGGCGCACCCGGATGTCTTCAACGTGCTGTTGCAGGTGCTTGATGACGGCCGCCTGACCGACGGCCACGGCCGCACCGTCGATTTCCGCAACACGCTGATCGTGCTCACCTCCAACCTGGGTGGCGAGATCTTGGCGACGCAATCGGAGGGCCAGGATTCGAGTGCTGTCCGCGCCGATGTCATGGCAATCGTGCGTCAGGCCTTCCGGCCCGAATTCCTCAACCGGCTGGACGAGATCTTGCTGTTCCACCGCCTCTTCCCGGAGCAGATGGGGGCGATCGTCGAGATCCAGCTTGGTCGTCTGCGCGCGCTGGTGGCCGAGCGCAAGATCACCCTCGATATCGACGGGGCAGCGGTGGAGTGGCTGGCAATCGCGGGTTATGACCCGGTTTACGGCGCCAGGCCGTTGAAGCGGGTGATCCAGCGCAGCCTGCAGAACCCCTTGGCGAAACTGATCTTGGAGGGCCGGATCAAGGACGGCGACCGGGTCGCGGTTTCTGCGAACGACGCCGGGCTGATGATCAACGGCACCGCGGCCGATCAGGTCTAGCCGCGGTTAACCCGCGGCGAGCGCTAAAATCGCCGGCTGCGCTCCGGCCTGCGCCAGCCAAGTGCTGGTCCAGGAACGGAAATCCGCAGCCGGCATCGGCCGCGCGAACAGATAGCCTTGGCCCTCCTCGCAGCCGAGCTCGCCCAGGATCCGGCTCTGCGCCGGCGTCTCGATGCCTTCGGCGATCGTTCTCAGGCCAAGCCCGGAAGCGAGCGTGACGATCGTACGCACGATCATCTTGTCGCTGGCATTGGCCTCGATTTCGCGCACGAATGACTGGTCCACTTTCAGCTTCTGCACCGGAAACTGCTTGAGGTAGCTGAGGCTTGAGTAACCGGTACCGAAGTCATCAACGGCGAGCTGGACCCCTAAGTCCTCAAGACGCTTGAGGACCGCCATCGCCGCGCGCTGGTCGCGCATCAGCAGGCCCTCGGTGATTTCAAGCTCAAGGCGATGCGACGGCAGACCGGTGGCCTCCAGCACCTCGCACACCTCGGCGTAGATATCCTGATAGAGGAATTGCGCCGGGGAGACGTTGACCGCGATCGTCGCCCGCGCTGCCGCACCCTCCCAACGCATCGCCTCCCGGCACGCGGCCTCCATGACGAAGCGGCCCAGCGGCAGGATCAGGCCTGTCTGCTCGGCGAGCGGGATGAAGACGCCGGGGCTGATCCAGCCCTTGTCGCCATTGCGCCAGCGCAAGAGCGCTTCGGCACCGATGCAGCCACCACTCGCGAGGTCGATCTGCGGCTGCAGGAAAACCTCAAGCTCGCCATCGGCAATCGCGCGGCGCAGGTCTTCCTGCATATCCTGACGCCGTTCCACCTCCGTCATCATCCCGATCCGGAACGGCTGGAAACAGGCTCGTCCCGCCGCCTTCGCCGCGTGCAGGGCCAGATCGGCGGCGCGCATCACCGTCTCGGCATCAGTGCCGTCGACGGGGAAGCGGGCCGCACCGATGCTGGTGCCGAGCTGAACCGTCCGGTCGCCGCACACGAGCGGCTGCTGGAAGGTGGCAAGAAGATGATTGGCGAGTGCGTCTTCACTCTCGCTGGCGCCGCTCCCGGTGCGGATGACCGCAAATTCATCACCGCCGAGGCGAACCAGGAAGGCGTCCGCCGGCAATGCCTGGCGCAGCCGGTCAGCGGCTGCGGTCAACGCGGAATCGCCGAAATCGTGGCCGAAGGTGTCGTTAATGTCCCTAAAGCCGTCGAGATCGAGCGTGAGCAACAAAACGTCGTGACCTGAGGCCGCGGCACCCGCGATTGCTTCGCGCAGGTGGGCGTGAAACAGCATCCGATTTGGCAGGCCGGTCAGCCCGTCATGCTCGGCGATATGCCGGCTCTTGCGCTCGCTGTCGCTGGCGATGCGTTCGGCGCGCCGCGCATCGAGCGCTTCTTTCATCAACAGGAGGATGAACACCGCGGTAATGCCGCCGAACGCCAGCAGCATCCAGCGGTTCGCCCCGATCAGCCAGCGGACGTTGGCAAGATCGCCGTCCTGCAGATCGCTGCGTACGGTTGCGACATCGACCATCAGTTGGCGCAGGCGGATGAGTGGCGCGGCGAGGGCGGCTTCGACTTGGCTGAGCGTCGCCAGATCGCCGGCCAATCCGGTGCGGTCGGTGAGCAGGCCGTTAACGCGATCGAGCGCGGCGCCGACAGCGGCAGCGGTACCGTCCACGTCAACGAACAGGCGGAACTGTTCGTACTCCTGGCTGCGATGCAGCAGCGGCAGCGTCGCCCGCACGGTGTTCAGTTGCGCCGCCACGAGCGCCCATGGTGCCTGTGCATCGCCGGCGACGTGCCGGGCCAAGCGGGAGCGGAACTGTTGCAGCTCGTACTCAAGCTGACCGACCGCCCAAGCATCGACGCGGACGTAGCGGCTCATGCCGTCGGCGCGATCCTGCAGGATCGTGCTGAGCTGGAAGGCGGCGGTGGCGCCGAAGAGAAGCAGCGCCGCCAGCAGGCCATGCCGCAGCAGCCGTGCTGTGTGACGGGGGGGACGGACCGTCTGCCCGTCGGCCGCTCCGAAACCATTGGTGGTCAGCGAAGGAAGGCCATGGGGCCAGGGCATTCGCATGTGCAAGGTGCGCCCCTTCTTTAGTCCAGCAAAACCACGCCGCGTTGATAGGGTCCGGGCAGGCCGGCACGGCACGAAGCGTCGGTGAGGTCAATCGATGCGCCGCCGTCCCTCGCGAACTCAATTTGCCGCGCGATCAGAACGGCGCAGGCGCGCGTTGGCGTCATCAAGTTCACGTTGTCCGAGTATAGCTTGCTGGCAGGCAGGTAGATGACGCCGCGGAGATCGGTGGTCGAGTTGCCCGCCCAGAAATGAATGTTGGCGGATCCGCGGTCCTGAAAGAACAAGATGCCAGCAAACGGGCCGGTTGTTGGCGCCGTCAATTGGATTTTCGCCTCCTGGAGGAAGTCGATGTTGGCCAATAAGCCCTTGAGGTAGATCGTGACGTCCGATCCGGCGAGAGACGCTGTTGAAGCGACCGAGAGCGGGCCGTTCAAGACATAGACGCCAGGCGAAAGGGTGATTTCCGAGGTTCCAAAGATCTGTATCCCTGCGCAATAGACGCCGGGGGAGAGCGTCTTGACGACGTTCTTCAGAAGCGTGACGCCGTGATCACAGCCGCCGTAGGAAGGCGGTTCCAGATTGGCCAGCGGATCGGCTTGGCCGGGGCAGTGCTCGCGCGATTCTGGGGTGGTCGTTGCCGATCCGGCCAGGCCAGCAGTGCCGCCGACGCAGATATCACTCGCCTCAACTTTGCTGCTGCCGGACGCGCTAAGGGCGCTTGAGGCTGTCGAGTTGACGTGGACGCCGCAGCCCTCGGCCTCGATCAGTGCGGAGCCAGAGAGCTTGGCTGCGGATGGCGACTTGGGATCAAGCGCTATGACGCAAGGCGCGCCGCCGCGACCGGCGATGGCGCTGGCGGCAACGTCGATACTTCTGCGGCCGAGGATGCCGGCAAAGAAGGTACCAACCGCGTTTTCGTTCTGCTCGCTGAGCCGGGTGGTCACGCGAACCGCCGTGGCGGTCCCGGACTGTGGCGTGAAGGCGCGTGTCTTTGGATCCCACAGGCCGAACTCGACATCAGCGGGATCAAGAACGCGGCCATACTGGGCAGCCGGCATGTTCTTCTCGACGTACGCGAGTGCCACATTGGTGGCCGCGGAGGTATCGGGCAGACGGGCCGCGGCGGCGAGCGCGGCCGCATCGGCGGCCATGTGGAGAGACTGCTGCAGGGCGCTACCGCGCACCAGATCGACGCTCAGCGCGGCACCACTGATGCCAACAATGACACCAAAAGCGATCAAGGGCGCCATCGATCCGCGGACGTCGCGTGCCAGGCCAGACCAAGCCCAAATGAATGGCACCGCCCAACCTCGCATCGCCCTACTCCTTGATCATTGTTGCCGAGGCAACCAGCGTCGGTCCGGAGCCCGTTGTCGTTTGGGTCGTCGCTTCGGTCGTCGCGGTGGTCTTGGCGCTGTCCGTTGCTGCGCTGCTATCGCCGCCAGACGGGAGAAAATAGTCAAACCCGAACAGCATGACATCGCGCATGGGTACGCTGACGTGAACGGTGAGATCGGCCTGGTTCTGCTGTAGAGCGGCGGATGCCACGCTGACCGTGACGACGGCTTGGGTCACTTCGCTTAAGCGCGCGCGCACGAAGGCCTCGGTTTGGTCGGTGGTCATGGCATCAACAGCAAGCCGGCGGGCCGCCTGCCGGGCGGCGGAGGTCAACTCCGATTGCACCAGATAGAGGTGCGCTGCCTCAATCGTGCCGATCA
>UXAT02000032.1 GCA_900609035.2 Candidatus Defluviicoccus seviourii
AAGCCATAGCCGGATGACCCTTTGCCGCCGGTCGCCTCCACCCGCACCAGGCGGATGTCCTCACACCGGGTGGTCGGGGGATCGTTCGGCGTGGTGCCGCAAAAGAACGCCATCTGCGTCCCGGATGTCTGGCCGGGGCCGTTAGCGTCGAGGGTTACGTCGATAATCTGGATCTTCTTGTGCTGCTCGCCGCTGGGCGTGCGCAGGACGCCGGTCAGGTTGGTGTTATGGCCATTGACGAGCTTGAGCCTCGACAGACCCATCCCGGCGCCGCGCAGCGTGGTGTTGCTGCGGATCCGGACGCAGCCATCGACGGCGTTGCCGGTGCCGCTTAGCCAGAAGGTGCCGTCCGGGATTTCGACCACGCCGCCGCCCTTCTGAAAAGCCGCATCGAGCGCGGCTTGAATGCTGGTCCGGTTGTCGAAGGCGGGATCGTTGGGCTGAGCGCCGAAGTCAAGGATGTTGAAAACGTCGGCAAAACGGTCGGCAAGACTGCGCTCGGTTGTGGTGCCGGAGGCGCGGATTTTGCTGCTCGTCGAGCCGGAACCAATAACTGGGGACAGTATCATTGTATTCCTCTTGTGGAGAACGGGTCGGGGTTCGTCTTTGCTAATTAGCAGTTAGTCGTTATAGTGAGAGTTGTAATAAATGTTTCAAATCAGTCAAAGAAATAGGCAAAGAATATAACGATGCTGTATTCAAGCTACGGACTCGTTCCGCCGCTCGGCGGTTTCCGGCAGCCGTCGTGCCTTTCGCGTCCATCATGGTTGCCGCAAGGCTATATAGGATCTGGTTCCTATTGTCAACCAGTTTGAGGTAGTGTCTGGCCGCGGCTCGGGCGCCTTCCTCAATCTACAGACTGCTTGAGTTAGCCTGAATGAGGTATCCTAACGGCTCGCGCAACAGCTACTCGGAGAGGCGCAATTACGCCAAATGCGTTTGCAACGATGGTGTTAGCGAACGGCAGATGGCGAAAAAAGAGGTTCGCGCCAATGCAAGCCGTCTGCCGATTGCTGTGGACTCCACCTAATCTTGCGTGCTGCCCCTACCTGATTTGGGGGGTGCTGTGACCGATGGAGCACTGGTATAAGCCCGCCGCCGCGCATACAGGCGGTTAAGAACGACCGCACACAACAGGGGTGCGAACGAGGCTACGACTGAGCAGACAGGATCGCCAGTGAGCGGTTCCGCGCGTCGCCACGAACGGGAGGCTCTGGAGGCTATGCAAGTCATCCGGGAAAAACCTTGTCAGCGCCTGCATCATCGCCTCGAAGCACCCCTCTACATCCAGGTGGACGGCGTTTCTCAGCGCGCTACCGATTGGAGTCTGGGCGGTTTCCGCATTGACGACTTCGACGGTCCGTTACCCCACGAAGGGGATATGCTGGACGTCGTCTGCGCATTGCCTTTCCAGGGTTTCAACATCTCATTTGAGGCGGAGGCCCGGGTTGTCCGCTCCGACCGTGACGGGCGTTCGTTTGCCGCCGCTTTCACCCATCTGGGCGACCGCGAGCGCCAGCTTATGTCTCATTTCGTTGAAGAGCTGGTGCGAGGCGGCATGGTGTCCGCGCGCGAAACGATTCACCGCATCGACGCTCCTGTCACACCGGTGGCGACCGACCCCGCGCTCAACCCTCCGGACGCGATGCCGATGCGCCGCTGGCCGGTGAAAACGATCGTGATGACCGCCTTGCACTTGGTGCTGGGCGTGGGCGTCATCGGCTACTCGGCCGTTCTGTTCCGCAACCATTTCTCCCACATGGAGGTCAACGCTGCAGTTGTCGCCGCACCTGTGGAAGCGGTGACCGCGCAGGAGAAGGGCCGCGTTTCCGCGCTTCTGGTTCCGGCCGGCGCCCTGGTTGCTGCCGGCGAGCCGCTCATGCTGCTTCAGGACAGCAACCTCGATAGGCAGATCGCGATTGCCGAAACCCGTATCGAGCGTTCCGAGGCGGTCGTCGCCAGCTTGAGTGCCAAGCTGGAGGAAGAAAAGGAGCGTTTGCGCGACTACGATTTCGCAAACACCAACGACATCCGTGAATTAGCGCTCGAAATCCGTGCACTTGAGGCGCGTGTCGATGCTGCCCAGTCACGCAAGGAGCGCGCGGAGGCGCTTTACGTCGACGGCTGGACGAAAAAGCCCGAACTGGAGCAGGCGGCGAGCGCGTTCGCTGCCGCCGAGGCCGAGCTTGGTGCCGCACGTCTGCGGCAGCGTGAACTGCAGGCGCTGGCGAGCCGGTCTGGCAGCAAGCGCTACTACGACGGCAAGCGCTTTTTCGGTGACAGCGCCAAGCTGGAGGCCGAAGGTCGCTTGGCACAAACGGAAGTCAAGCTCGCCGAGCAGGAGTTGGCAGCGCTTGTCCGTCAGCGAGACCGCCTTGCCGTGCGCGCACCGTTCGACGGCCGGCTGATCGAGGTCCCGGTCAGCCCCGGCAAGACGATCGGCGCCGGCGACACCGTGGCTCTTCTCGAGCTCAGCGGCGAACAGTCGATTGAAGCTTACCTGAACCAGCGCGAGGTCCTTGAGGTGGGCCTTGGCGACCGTGCCACCGTTTACCTTCCGGCTACCGGCGAGCGCTTTGGCGCCTCAGTTGAGCGCATCGATCGCATGAACGGATCGGTGGACGCGCGCAGCCGCCACTACCGGTGGCAGTCACCGGACGACCGCACCGCGCTCGTTGCCCTGCGGGTCGACGATCCAGATGCGCTCCACTCGGTCGACGGGCATCCAAGCGGCCTGCCGGCGGTCGTTGTGTTCACGCGCCGCAGTGCCAACACACTCCTGGCCGGCATCCGGCAGTGGCTGGGGGACGGGGAGCCGAAAAGTGTTGACGTCGCTCAGCGCCGCCAGCCTGCCGCAACCGGCACCTTCGCCAGCACGGTTGAATGACGATAGTACAGCGCCGGCAGCGTACGGCCGCCGATGTTGGCGGTCCCGGCTTGGTGTGGCCAAGCTGGCGGGAGAAGTGGACGCCGCGCGTCCTCGTAACCGTCGCTCTCTATTTCAACATCTGCGCGCTCGGCATCGTTTATCTGCCAGACACGCTGTGGGACGCTCGGCTTGACCGGGCGACGCTCGTCATCGGTCTCTTGGGTGCGTGGCGCTATTCGTGGTGGCTGACGCATCTCATCCGCGCCCTGATCTATGCCAAGCGCGCCTTTCCGCCGCTTAGGCATCGCGCCGATGCGATCTGGCATAGAGGCTGGCGGCCGCCGCACATCCATTTTCAGCTCACCACCTTCAAGGAGCGCGCCGAAACCACGGAGATGGTGATACTCGGCATCTGCCAGGAGATCCGCGCCTGCGGCGTGCCCGCCACCATCTGGCTCGGCAGCGCGAACGCGCCCGATGAACGGGCGATCGAAACCGCGCTCCGCCGCTTTGGCGGCGATCTCAATATCCGCCTGCGTGTCGTCCGCCAGAATGCGCCGGGCAAACGGGTGGCGATCGGCCTCATCTTACGGGCAATGAGCCGCGCCGGCCTGGAGCCCGAAGCGCTCGTCGTGTTCATGGACGGCGACTTTGTGCTGGCACCGGGAGCGCTGCCTAAGTGCCTGCCACTGTTCGCTGTTCATCCCGATCTGCAGGCGGTCACCACCGATGAGGAAGTGCTCTGCATCGGTCCCGCCTGGATGCGGATCTGGCTCAGCATGCGCTTTGCTCAGCGCCGGATCGCGATGCAGTCGCATGCACTTTCGGGCCGGGTGCTGACCTTGACCGGCCGGATGTCGGTTTTCCGCAGCGAGCATCTGACCAAGATCGATTTCATCCGCCTTCTGGAGGCTGACTGCCTCGATCACTGGTTGTGGGGGCGCTTCCGCTTCCTTTCGGGCGACGACAAGAGCACCTGGTACTATCTCCTGCGTCAAGGCGCGCGCATGCTCTATGTTCCCGACGCCGCCGGCCACACCATCGAACTCATCGAGGGTTCCGGGTGGAAGCGGATGGTCGAGAACTTTCGCCGCTGGTCCGGGAACATGCTGCGCAATGGCGCCCGCGCGATCGCGCTGGGGCCAAGGCAGATGCCGTTTTTCATCTGGTGGTGCCTGATCGACCAGCGCCTCGCGATGTGGACGATGCTGGTAAGCCCGCTGCTCGCGATCGCTGCGGCGATCCTGCACGGTTTCGAATACTTTCTGGCCTATGCCATCTTCATCGCGATTTCGCGCATGCTGCTGTCGCTCGTCCTGTTTGTTTTTTCCCGCCGGATCTATTTGTCGTATCCGTTCTTCCTGTATGCCAACCAGGTCATTCTCGCCCTCGTCAAGATCCACATGCTGACGCGGCTCGCCAAGCAGAAGTGGGCCAACCGCGGTGACCAGAAGCAGGGCCTCAAGGGCGCTGGTGCCATCTCAGTGTTTCGCACCGGCATGGCGTCCTATGTCCTCTGTCTCTACCTCTCGATCCTGGTTATCTGCGTCCTGCAGGGCGGTGGCTTTATCGACAGCCCGTCATCGCTCTCCTTCAGCATCTTTTTCCACTACCTGTTTGGATAGCGGCACGCGCAAGGCAGACGGAGCCGTTGGCGGTTCGTCCGCCTTGCGCAATCAATGCGAGGCGACGCTCAAGCGATCAGTAGCGCATCGGCGGGATGGGTACCGCCGATCATGTCGATCAGCCAATCATGCCCGGAGCTACCGGCCGTCAAGCCTGCCGGGTTGCCGAGATCCATCCCGGCGTCGCGAGCATCGGCGACGACCGGATCGAACGGATCCGGATCGGCCTGGTTGCCCGCCGGCGCGATGGAATGCTGGGCGGAAACCACGGTTTTGCCGTAGATGCTCATGTCCTTGACGTAATGGCTTTCGGTTCGCGCCGAGACATATTTGTCGCCCGCGCCGCCCCACATCCACGTCCCAAAGAAGCCGTGCAGCTTCCAGCCGTACTTGGCGCCACCGAGATCGAGGCCGGTCACCTCGCTGACGAGCTTGCCGTCCTGGTACAGCCGGGTGGTGCCGTTGTGGCCGTTGGTGTCGATCTGAACAACGCCTTCCAGATGCACCCACTTCCCCTTCGGGATGTTGACGTCCGAGTTGTCCTTACCGTCCAAGCCGTTAACGTCGCGCTGCAAGTCGGTGACGCCGGTTTGGAAACGGAGGTTATTGTTGCCGTACCCATCCCGGCCGTACGCTGCCTTCTGTTTCCAGCCCCAGTCGACCCAGGTCGCATTCTGATCGTTGGGCGGGAAGCCCACCGACGGATCGAGCCACGGACCGCCCGGTTTGCCGGTCCCCGCCGCCGAAGCATAAACGCCAAACATGCCCTTGGTGTCGATGTCCGCGCCGGCCGCAGTCAGGCTTTCGGCCTTGTACGAGGTCGGGAAATAGAAATCCGCAGAAACCGACATGATGTCGTAGCCGGTATCGAAGTAGCTGGCGGCACTGCAAAATGCGTTGTATCCGCCCTGAACGCCCTTGAAGGTGGTGAGCTCTATTGCCGCGTAATGGCCGATGTTTGGACGGTCCCATGCCTCCGACGTCCACACCAGGCTCTTCGTTTGCGCGACCGGCTGACCGGTGTTGTGGGAAGTCCAATTGTAGTTCCCCGGGTACGGGTCGAAGAACCGGCTGCCGTCAAGATCGCCGCGGGCAAGTTTTCCGGCCCAGTCATCCTCCCACAGCTTTTTCATCCCCATGCCGACGGCGATCGAACCGTCCGTCGTACCTGAGGGCGTCGTCGTGCCTCCACCGCTGCCGCTGCTACCGCTGCTGCCGCTGGTGCCTCCACCACCGGTGGTAGCGGGCGCGCTCTTGAGGTTAACGAAGTCGTCCGCGGTCAGCTGGTTCAGGGTGATATTCTTGATGCCGAGCAGCTTGTTGTGGCTTGAGTCCTCGATCCAGACGTATTTCCAAACGCTGTCGTACGAGAACCGCAGATCGCCGAAGGTGAGCCCGCCGGCATCGATCTTGTCGATGCCGTTCTGAAAGTCGAGCCACTTATCCCATCCCTGCCCTGGTTGCAGGTTGACGACATCGCTGCCGGCGCCGGTCCAGATCCAATCGTTACCCGCGCCAGGAGAAATCGTGTCGTTGCCGGCGCCGCCCTTGAAGGAGTCGTTGCCGCCGAGCCCGAAAATGCTCTCGTTGGCCTGGCTTCCGGTCAGCAGATCGCTGCCGGCAGTCCCGTTCATGACCAGCGTCTTGACGGCGGTTGTGGCGGTCTTGACCGCCAGATTGGTGAAGTCGTCCGCGGTTAGCTGGCTCAGGCGAATGTTCTTGATGCCGAGCAGCTTGTTATGGCTTGCGTCCTCAACCCAGACGTACTTCCAAACGTCTTCGTAGGAGAACCGGAGATCGCTGAAAGCGAGCCCGCCGGCATCGATCTTGTCGATTCCGTCTTGGAAGTCGAGCCACTTATCGCCGCCCTGACCCGGCTGAAGCTTGACGACATCGGAGCCCGCGCCGCCGTAGATCCAGTCGCGGCCGGCGCCGCAAGCGATCGTATCGTTTCCCTCCTTTCCCCACAGCCAGTCGTCGCTGTTCGTACCAATCAGGCTGTCGTTCCTGGCCGTACCGTATCGTGAAACCATAACTGAGCCTTCCCCTTTTTGGTCGTTGGGGGAATAGGTACAGAAATGGATCTTAAAATATGGTTAACATAGGAAGGGCGTGCGGAGAGTACAGACTGTTAAGAGACTTAGAAAACTAGCAAATACCAGGGTCTACTAGAAATATAAGTGAGGATGATATCGGTAATTTCTGCCTTTTAGTGAGCAACAATCTCGGGAAATCCGCGTGTTCTATCGCGGTTCCGCCAGCGGTCTGGCACGGCCGAGCGCGAAGGCGGCCTGATACGGGCAGGCCGAGGCCATGGCGATCTTGATACGGCGGACCAAGACGGTGACGCGGGCACCTATCTTGGTGAGATATCCGGGTTAGCGGGGGACTTAGGGTTGTGCGGTTGGTTCGAAGCCGCCGAGGACGGCGGCGAACCGCGCGAACTCCGCATCGTTGCCGCATCGGTCGCGTTGGTCGACGATCTGATCGATCGTTGTTGGATCGAACGCCCAGCCGAGGATGGGCTTCCGCTTGTCGCTTTCCTCGCACAGACGGAAGTGGAAAAATCTGTCCTGCGACGGGCCCGCCGCAACCTTCAGGGCGGCCACTGCGGGCTTGCCGTGTTCGGTACGCACTGCGTCCAGGGCCTCGATCGGTGCCGTCAGCTGGGACGTGGGGCCAGACTTTGCCAAGGGTTGTGCGATCGGCGGCGGCACCCCGTCCTTCCATTCGGGGTCGCTGGTGATCATCACCACGATCGGCGCGATCGCCACACTATCGCCGTGTTCGGCCAGATAAGCGGTAGCGGCCCGCAGGACCTCAACGGCTGTCGTTGCACCGAAGTTCTCGAAGTAGCCGCCGTCGACGACGTGGCCGAAAACCCTGTTATCCGGTGTCCGCACCACGCCGGCTGGTGTGACGTAGGGAAAGCGCGTGCTCATGTTGACGGCTGTGCTGACCGGAACATCGTGGTGCAAAACCTCGAGCACATCATGCGCGTCGAAATCCGCTCCCATGCGGATGTTGCTCGCAATGATCCGCCGGCCGTTCTCGACCCAGGTTCCGTTGAGAAGCAGGGCCGGCCACGGTTGATCATGCGGCCACAGGTGCAAGAACGGCTGAGAGATGAGCTGCGGCCGATCTTCGAACACGTGCGCCCAGGCCTGCTCCCAGGTTTGTTCGAGCGTTGCCGCCCGATCGCTGAAGACGGCAACAGGGAAAAACTGTTGCAGAATATCGGTCGAGAGGAATCGGACCACCAACGGGGTCAGGAAATCACTGGCGAACAGAGTTTTCAGGCGCTCGAACCGTTGTTCAGCGGTGGCCGCGGCGCCGTCGGCGGCAACGAAGAGCGTCGCGCCGAGGGCCCCGCCGGAGACCCCGCTGATCGCTAGCACCTGCTGGCGGAACAGCGGATTGCCTGCCTCAAGTTTGGACAGGACAGTCGCGGTCCAGAGCGCCGCACGTTGGCCGCCGCCGGCGGTGGCAACGACGATCAGCGGCAACGCCGCGACATCCGGACTCTGCTGAAGGCTTCGCTCCTTCCATCGCGCGACCACATCCGTGAGCGAGGGGCGCAGAGCAGGGTCGGAAGCCGGCTGTGGGCTGCCGATGTCAGTGTCGGCGCGGCGGACGTCATGGTTGTCGCCCCAGCCCGCCAGCCCGAAGACGACGGCGAGAAGGATCAAGACGATGAAAATCGGAATGTAATAGCGGCGTGAGGCGATGATCAGGGCGGTGATCCCAAGCAGCCACAGCGTCGCGATGTAGAAGACGACCGCGATCGGCCCAAGCGTCCAGCCTTGAGTGATCGGATCGAAGATCAGGGTGCCGATCAGGAAAGGCGCAAGCAGAATTGCAGCCAGGAAGGGAGCGAGCGGAGCGAGCAGCCGGATCAAAATGTGGATGAACAGCGGGATGTTCTGGCGCACGATCGAGCCGGGAAGGTCCGCAAGAGTCCCCGTCTTGATCCCCGGGTCACGCTTCGAAGTACCAAGCCCACCGATCCCGCCAGCGCCCCGCAACAACTCTTGGCGCGAAGGCGGAATGAACACCGTGCGCGTGGAACTCGGATCCGACGCTTGTGGATTCACCGGGCCTTCGCTCACTGGGCGCCCTTGAACGGGTGGGAAGGACAGCTCAGGCGGGCTCGTATTCAGCACATGCTTCTGCAGCCAGTCCCAAACGCAGCAGACCCCGCGCCAAAGCGCGCGCCGGTCGCGGAAGAGTCTGTAGCCGAGCGCAGAAATCAGGGGTGCCGTCACGAACAACACCCACAAGCTGGTCGTATCAACCGAGGGAAGGCGTGACAGCACCCGCAACGCCCGCCCGAGGGCGCAGAGCATGAAGCCCAGATTAATGGTCGTTGCCGCAACGATTGCCCGCTCGCGCGCAACGACGCGCATCTCCGGTGCGACCACCAGTCGGCCGAGCCGCGCCGGGGGTGGGCGGTCATCGAAGTGGAGGAGCGCACGCAGGGAGCCCTGAAACGCCAACTGCAGGAACAGATAGCTGCCGAGCAAGTATTGCCACCTGGCAGAGGTCGGCTGGCTGATCAACAGTTCCTGATATTGCTCGGCCCGAAGGACGAGTGGCGCCGCAAGCGAGAGGAGAATAATGACCCAGCAGGGCTGCAGATGCCACAGGACCAGACGGGTCGGCGGACGTTTGTGTTGCGCGCGCGGGTCCCCCGCAGGCTGTGGCATCGGCACAAATCCTAAAGCGGTTGCGGCCGGAGGTTACACCCAACCGAGCAACCGGTAAACCTGAGGGAGACCAGGGGATAAGGCGCCGTCGACGCTGGCGCGCAACCGTCTTCGTCGGCGGTCCTGGGGCGCTTCCGAACGAAGCTGAAATCGTACAAATCGATCATATGCGATATTTTAATTCATTTGAGTGATCGAAGGCGATCGCTTAGGTTCGCACTACGGATAATGACGGTCGCTTCAGCGGTCCGTCGGCGAAGCGGAGATGCGAGCTATGCGGAAAACCCTGACCTTTGCCTGTGTGCATTTCACCGTGGCGTTCACCGTCGCCTACATCCTGACGGGGAGCGTCGTCATCGGCGGTCTGGTCGCACTGGTCGAGCCGCTGTGCAACACCGTCGCCTACCATTTCCACGAGAAGGCGTGGGCACGCTGGGGCAACGGCGCCAGCGGTCGCAGCGCCGGCGATGGCAATCGCTACGGCGCCGCGTCCTTCGGCTGCGTGCACTGATCGACGAGGTAGACAATCGAGCGATAGGGGACGCCAGCGTGCAGGCTCAGGCCGATCTCACATGTGCGGCTGTGCGAATAGCCGCCGCTGCAGCCCGCGGGCAGCGACTCCTTGAGCGTGCGCAGCGCATGCGCGTTCAGTTCCGGCGTGGTGAAACCCTTATCGCCCGCCCAGCCGCAGCAGCCAACGCTCTCAGGTAGCAGCGCCGTTTCCGCGCACGCCGCGCCGATCGCTTTCAGCTTGCCTTCGAGGCCCATCTTGCGGCCGCTGCAGGTGAGGTGCAGTGCCACGGCCTGTTCGCGCCGGCGGAAATCGAGGCGGTCCATCAGCCGGTCGTGGATGAACTCGACGATATCGAGCGGTCGTAACCGCTCCGGCAGCAGGTTCTTCAGCCGGTAGGAGCAGGGACTGGTGTCGCAGACGATCGGGATGGCGCCGTCCTCGCTTGCTGCCGCCAGCGCGCGCTCAACCTCACGCGTCTTGGCGGTCGCGGCGTCCGCGAGACCCTTGCTCTCGAACGGCTGGCCGCAGCACAGCTCCTCAAGGCCTTGCGGGTAAATCACCTGGTAGCCGGCCTTGCGCAGGAGCGCCTCGGTCCGCACCGGCAGGGCGTCGCGCTCCTCATCGCCGCGGGCGGGACCCATGGTGCGCGAAGCACAACTCGGCAAATAGACGACCTTGGGCGCATCAATCCGCCCGCCGGCGCCGTTCGCGGGTTTGAACATGGCCGCGGTTGGCATGGCCTTCGTCCATGCCGGCACGCGATTGCCGCTCAAGCGACGCACGCCCGCCGAGAGCTTCTCCAGCGTCTCGGCGCCGAGTGCGCGGCCGGCAAGGTCGGCAAGTGCCAAGCCCGTCCGCGTTGCCGCCAGTGTCAGCGCATAGTGGTCGCCGATGGCACCGGCGATCCGCCGCGCGACCGGTCCCTGGCCCTCGCCGCGCAGGTGTTTGGTCAGGATGCCGGTCTCGATGCCGACCGGGCACGCGGTCGCGCATAGCCCGCAGGCGGCGCAGGTATCGAGGCCCTGGTAGGCGTAGAGTGTGCGCATCTCTTTGGCATGGTCGTGGTCGCCGAGCGCGCTCAGGCGTGAGATCTCGCGCCAGCCGACGATGCGCTGGCGCGGCGTCAGCGTGAGCCCCTGCGACGGGCACATCCGCTCGCAGAAGCCGCATTCCATGCAAGCATCGACAATTCCGCTCGCCGCCGGCAATGGCTTGAGGTTCTTCAGGTGCACCTGTGGGTCGCCGTTGAGGATGACGCCGGGATTGAGCAGGCCTTCTGGGTCGAACAAGTCCTTGATTGCGCGCATCAGGGCGTAGGCTTCCGCCCCCCACTCGAGCTCGACGAAGGGCGCCATGTTGCGCCCGGTGCCGTGCTCGGCCTTGAGCGAGCCGTCGTAGCGGTCAACGACCATGTGACTGACCGCATCCATGAAGCGGCCGTAGCGCTCCACCTCGCTCGCCTTGCCGAAGTCGGGCGTGAAGACGAAGTGCAGATTGCCTTCGAGCGCGTGGCCGAACAGGATGGCCTCGGTATAGCCGTGCTCATGCAGCAACTGCTGCAACTCGCCGGTGGCGGCCGCCAGCCGCTCGATCGGAAAGGCGATGTCCTCGATCAACACGGTCGTCCCGGTCTGCCGCATCGCCCCGATCGAGGGGAACAGCCCTTTGCGGATGTTCCAGAACCGCTCGTACTCGGCCGCCTCGGCGGTGAACGCGATCGGTTCCAGCGTCGCCGTGCCGGCAAGCGCCGCGACGACAGAAGCGATGTTGGCTTCGAGCTCAGAAGTGTCGGCGCCGCGCGTTTCCACCAGGAGTGCCGTCGCGCCATCGGGCAGGCCGCGGATGAAGGCGGGCATGCCGGGCCTGTCCTCGACCGAGCGCAAGCTTGCCCGGTCCATCAGTTCGACCGCGGAAACAGGCGTTGGCTTGAGGCGGATCACAGCCTCGCACGCCTCGACGATGCCGGGGAACAGCATCAGCGCGCTGGCCTTGAACGGGTGCTCCGGCACCGTTGCGTAAGTGATCTCGGCGATGAAGCCGAGCGTGCCTTCCGAGCCGATCATCAGATGCTCAAGGATGTTGATCGGGTCGGTGAAGTCGATCAGTGCGTTCAGGCTGTAGCCGGTGGTGTTCTTGATCGCGAACTTGCGGCGGATACGTTCGGCGAGTGAGGTGTCGGCGCGGGTTCGCGCCGCGAGGTCGGTGAGGCGCTCAACCAGCGCCGCGTGCGAGCGCGCGAAGGCTTCGCGGCTGGCGGCATCGCCGGTATCGACGAGCGTGCCGTCGGCCAGCATGACGCGCATCGAGACGAGCGTGCGGTAACTGTTCTGCGCCGTGCCGCAGCACATCCCGCTCGCATTGTTGGCGGCGATCCCGCCGACCTTGCAGGCGTTGATCGAGGCTGGATCGGGGCCGATCTTGCGGCCGAAGCGGCTGAGGGCACGGTTGGCATCGCTGCCGATCACGCCGGGCTTGAGACGCACCGTCGCCGCATCCGGCGCAATCGCGATGCCGCCCCAGCCGTCCCCGAGCACCGCCAACACGGAGTCGCTGACCGCCTGGCCGGACAGGCTGGTGCCGGCGGCGCGGAAGGTGACGGGCGTGCCGTGCTGCCGGCACAGACGCAGAAGCGTTGCGACCTCGGCTTCGGTCTCGACGATGACCACGATCTCCGGGATCAGGCGGTAGAAGCTGGCATCGGTGCCGTAGGCGAGCGTGCGCAACGGGTCGCGGATCAGCCTTTGTGGCGGAAACACGCTTGCGAGCGCCGCTGCCAAGGCCTGATGCGGACGGTTCGTGGTCGATGGCGGAATGCTGTTCACCGGATCCTCCCTGATCCCATCTTGGTGCACCGGCCTTGATGTGCCGGGTGTTGGTGTCCCGGTCTGTCGGCCTGCGGTTGGCGGGCGTTCACGCGCCCGCCCCACCATAGTGCCAGCGTAGTCGGGCGAAGGCCAGTGGTCAAGTGGTCAAGTGACCTGGCCACTTATCCGCCGACAGCGCGGGAAAAGGTCCTTCTTTCGCTGCGGCATGCTCCGCGGTATACCGGTGCCGACGCGGCAAAGTGGTCAAGTGACCTGAACTGTTAACCATACGCCCCGCCGAAGGTGGCCGGGCGGCAAGGATGCGGGCTGATGGATGAGGTTGATCTCAGGCCCGAGCGGCTTTCCGACTCGGTCGCCCGTTACCTCGAAAAGCTGGTGCTGGAGGGAACGCTGCGCGCCGGCGACCGGCTGCCGGCGGAGCGAAGGCTGGCCGCGGAGCTCAACGTCTCGCGGCCAAGCCTGCGCGAGGCGCTGCAAAAACTGGAAGCGGCGGGGCTGGTCGAAACTCGCCATGGCGGCGGCACCTTCGTTCGCAACGCGTTCGGCGCCGCGCTAACCGATCCCCTGATCCAGCTCTTCCGCGATCATCCCCAGGCTGCCTTCGATTTCATCGAGCTACGCGCCACGCTCGAGGGCATGAGCGCTTATCACGCAGCCTTGCGCGGCACGGATGCGGACCGGGAGACGCTGAGCGAGCACTTCGCGGCGATGGAGCGCGCGCACGCCAACGAGGACCCGACAGAGGAAGCGGAACGCGATGCAGACTTTCACTATGCCATCGCCGAAGCCTCGCACAATACCGTGCTGATGCACGTGATGCGCGGCCTTCTCGACCTCCTGCGCCGGGACGTCATTTTCAACCGCATGCGTCTGTACAAACGGCCGGACGCGCGCGAAGTCCTCTTGCGCCAGCACCAGGCCATCTATACCGCGATCATGGCGCGCGATGCCGAAGCCGCACGGGCGGCGGCACAGGGACACATGGCCGAAGTCGCTGCCTTCTTCCGCGCCGATCGGGAAGCCGCCGTCCGCGACGATTCCGCCCGCCGCCGCCGTGCCCGCAGCCGTACGTCCTAGCCCGTCTTATTCATGACGCCGGCTGGGCGCTGGGTTTTCGATGCGAGCTGGCTGATGGGACGAGCCTGGCCTTTCGGGTTTTTTCCCGTTGTCGTTCGACT
>UXAT02000033.1 GCA_900609035.2 Candidatus Defluviicoccus seviourii
GGGCGATTCACGCCCGAGCAAGGTTGTCGCTGCACTACTTATTGAATCGCGTGCACTTTCGGCACAAACAGGATGTAGGCTCTGTTTGTGCCAGTGCACTAGGCAAACGGGCCGCGTGCCTGGCGGCCACTCTTGCCCTTGCAGTTGGCATGATCTGGATCCTCGTCGGGATCAGCCCGGCGTGGGCCGAAGAGCGTTTCATCACCGTCGCTTCGACGACATCGACCCAAAACTCGGGCCTGTTCGACAAGATCCTGCCCGCCTTCACCGCCGCGAGTGGCATCGAAGTGCGGGTCGTCGCCGTCGGCACCGGACAGGCGATCCGGCTCGCCGAGCGTGGCGATGCCGACGTGCTCCTGGTTCACCATAAGCCGTCGGAGGAGAAGTTCGTCGCCGACGGCTTCGGCGTCCGTCGCTTTGACGTCATGTACAACGACTTCGTCATCGTCGGCCCGGCGGCCGCCCCGGCCGGCGTCCGCGGCCTGAACGATGCGCCGGCCGCGCTTGCCCGCATCGCCGCCGCCGGCCAGCCATTCGCATCGCGCGCCGACGACAGCGGCACCCACAAGCTTGAGCTGGAGCTGTGGAAAAAGGCAGGCGTCGATGTCAAGGCCGCGAGCGGCACCTGGTACCGCGAGACCGGCTCGGGCATGGGGGCGACGCTCAATACCGCGAGCGGGCTTGGCGCCTACGCGATCACCGACCGCGGCACGTGGCTTTCGTTCAACAACAAGGGCACGCTCGCCATCATGGTTGAAGGCGACAAGGCGCTGTTCAATCAGTATGGCGTCATCCTGGTCAACCCGGCGCGCCATCAGCACGTCAAGGCGAAGGACGGTCAAGCATTCGTCGACTGGCTGATTTCGGCGCCGGGCCAAGAGGCGATCAACGCCTACACGATCAATGGCGAACCGCTGTTCTTTGCCAACGCCGGCAAGCTCGGCAGCTGAACCTTGATGAGCCTCCGGTGGCTGGTGACGGCACAACGGCCGGACCGCTCAGCCGCCGGTGTGGCTCATGAAGCGGGCAACCGCGGGCCGCGTGGCGCCGCGCTCGACGGCGAACGCGTGCCCCTTCGGCTTGCGCGCGATCGCATCCTCGATCGTCGCCACAAGCGGGATGTCGGACCGGCTGGCCCTGAGCGGCATGCGCAGGTCGGCCGAGTCCTCCTGGCCGAGGCAGAGATAAAGCGTGCCGGTGCATGTCACCCGGACGCGGTTGCAGCTGGCGCAGAAATTGTGGCTAAGCGGTGTGATGAAGCCGATGCGCCGGCCGGTTTCGGCGATCTCCATGTAGCGCGCCGGGCCGTCGGAGCGGTGCAGGCTCGGGATCAGGGTCCAGCGCCGCTCGAGATCGGCCTGCACGCCCTTGAGCGGCAGGTAGCGGTCGGCGCGGTCGTGGCCGATCGCACCCATTGGCATCGTCTCGATCAGGCAGAGATCGAAGCCGCGGGAGCCGCACCAGGCGATCAGCTCATCGAACTCATCGTCGTTGATGCCCTTGAGCGCGACGGTGTTGATCTTGACCGCGAGGCCTGCCTCGCGCGCTGCCGTGATGCCATCCAACACCGTCTGCAGGTGGCCGCGCCGGGTAATCGCTTCGAAGCGCTGCGGATCGAGGGAATCGAGCGAAACGTTGATCCGGCGCACGCCGCAGGCGGCGAGTTCACCGGCATAGCGGGCGAGCTGGCTGCCGTTGGTGGTCAGCGTCAGCGTCTGCAGCGTGCCGTCCTTAAGCCTGCGGCCAAGTGCGCGAAACAAGAGCATGATGTCGCGGCGTACCAGCGGTTCGCCGCCGGTGATGCGAAGCTTGGCGACGCCCAGGCCGATGAAGGCGTGGCAAACCCGCTCCAGCTCTTCGAGCGTCAGCACCTCCGCTTTCGGCAGGAAGGTCATCGTCTCCGCCATGCAGTAGCCACAGCGGAAGTCACAGCGGTCGGTGACCGACAGCCGCAAGTAGGTGATCGACCGGCCGTAGGGATCGATCACACCATGGGCTCCTGCCGCAGAGCGCAGGGCGGCGACAGCGTCGGCGCCTCGCCTCTCACCTTATTCCAGCCTCCCGTGCAACAAGGCGGTCTCGCCTTACGCGGACGCCTTTTCGTTCTTGTCAGCTACCGCAGCGTAGGCTCATTTTTGGTCACCTGCAATGTTTGCAGGCAGAGCACATCGCGTTTTGATTCAACAAGGTGGAGGGAGGCCGCTGGTGCCTGAAAACCGCTCGCCTGCCGATGCGCCGGTGATGACGCTCGCCGAGGCGCTCAAGGCGCTGGCCGGCAGTGTGCGCCCGATCGCAGATCACGAGCAGGTGCCCCTGGCGCACGCGCTCGACCGCATCCTGGCGGAGGACGTGCGAGCCGGCCACGCGGTACCGCCGCACGACAACGCTGCCGTCGACGGCTACGCGTTTGCTGCGGCTGATCTGGTGCAGCAAACCGACCGCCGGCTCAAGGTGGTGGACCGCGCCGCCGCCGGCCACCCCGTCGTCGCCGCCCTGCCGCCGGGCACTGCGGTGCGCATCTTCACCGGTGCGCCGATGCCGGCAGGGCTCGATACCGTCGCCATGCAGGAAGATTGCCGGCTGGAGGAAGGCCACGTCCTGCTGCCGGCAGGCCTCAAGGCCGGCGCCAACCGCAGGCGCGCCGGCGAGGATGTGCGCGAAGGCACGATCGTGCTGAAGCCCGGCCGGCGCCTGCGCGCCCAGGACATCGGCTTGGCGGCGGCCCTGGGCGTGGGCAGCGTGCGCGTGTTCCGCCGCCTGCGCGCGGCCGTGTTCTCGACCGGCGATGAGCTGAAGGAGCCGGGCACGCCGCTTGAAGCGGGCGAGATCCACGATGCCAACCGCTTCGCGCTGATGGCCTTGCTGTCGGGTCTCGGCTGCACGGTCTCCGATCTCGGCATCATCGCCGATCGCGAGCGCGCGATCAGAGCTGCGCTCGCGCAAGCCGCCTGCGATCATGACCTGATCGTCACCTCGGGCGGCATGTCGGTCGGCGAGGAGGACCATGTCAAGGCAGCGGTCCGCGAACTGGGCCGGCTCGCGTTCTGGCGCCTGGCGATCAAGCCGGGCCGGCCGATCGGTATCGGCGCCGTTGGCGGCGTGCCGTTCATCGGCCTGCCGGGCAATCCGGTGGCGATGATCGTCACTTTCTTGCGCATCGCCCGGCCGCTGGTCCTCGGGCTTGCCGGCGCGACCGAAACGGCGCCCACGGCCTGGCGGGTGCGGGCGGGTTTTGCAGAGCGGAAAAAGGTGGGCCGGCGGGAGTGGGTCCGCGCCCGCCTCGTCGCCGGCGCTGAAGGTGAGCCGATAGCGCACCGGTTCCCGCAGCAGGGCTCGGGTATCCTGACCTCACTGGTCGAAGCCGACGGCCTGATCGAGCTGCCGGAGGATCTCGAACAGGTCAGCGAAGGCGACCGGGTCGACTTCTATCCCTTCAGCGCCTTCCGCTGATGAGCGCCTTCCGCTAACGGGCCTTCCGCTGACGGAGCCGGCCTCAGTTCAGCCGCACGGCCGCACTGGCATAGCGCTCAGCGCTTGAAACACCGACGCTGTTCAGCACCACCGCCGCGCCCACGGCAATAACGATGATGGCTGCGAATGCCGTTCCCATGGCCTTCATCGCTTCACTCCATCGCTGCCGCCGCTACCGGGCGGCTGGGTGCGCCTACTCCGCCGGCGCACCGGGCACCCCCGCTGGCACTGTGCGCGCGTCCTTCGCCCGCTCGGCCTCGATCTCCTCCAGCCACGCCTTGTGGTGGTCCTTGGCCCAGTTCTCGTCGACGTAGCCGGTCGACATCGAGGTGAACGCCTCCTCCATGCCGACGGTGCCGATATAGATGTGCGCCACCATCAGCATGCAGACCACCTGCGAGACGGTGCCGTGGATGGCCTGGATCCACTGCATCTGCTGCATGTCGAAGAACACGAACGGGAACAGGAGATTGAGCCCGGTCAGGGAGAGGATGGTGCCGCCGATGATGACGGCCCAGAACATCGTCTTCTGGCCGAAGTTGAACTTTGCCGCCGGCGGATGCTCGGTCTTGAACAACAGCCCACCGCCCTTCTTGATCCAGCCCCAGTCGTAACGGTCCCACAGGTTATCGCGCACCCACAGGAAGAAGATGAGCACCAGGCCGGCCATGAAGGCAAAGGCGACGTAATTGTGAATGTACTTGCCGAACTGCGTCAGCGTTGCGAACAGATCGCGGCCGATGATCGGCATGATTAGGAAGCGGCCATAGATCATGTTCACGCCGGTGATGGCGAGCACGACGAACGAGCCCGCGGTCAGCCAGTGGGCGAAGCGCTCGATGAAGCTGAAGCGGAGGACCTTCCGTCCCGACCGGCCGTGGCTCAAGCGGACCGGGCCGCGAATGTTGTGGAAGCTGAGGACGACGAAGAACATCACCCAGAACGCAACCGCGCCGACCACGGCGATCGGTCCGTTGCGCCAGGAGCGCCAGTTGTCACCTTCCGACTGGGCCAATACCGCCGCCTTGGTGTCGGGGATAGTGATGCTGCCGGCGACACCCTGGCGCACTTGGCGCCAGATTTCGGCATCGCTGACGTTGCCGCTGGCGTTGCCGGGCACGCGGCCTTCCGTCTGCGCCGATGCGCTGCGCTGGAGCAACGGCACCGCCGCCGCTAGCGCAAACGCGAAACAAACGGCGAGCAGGGCGCATGTCAGGCGCGCCGGCCGCCAGCGCTCTCGAATGCGGCTCATCCTTCGTTCCCTCCTTAACACCTCTTCTTGTTGTTCAACGGCTGCCCGCCCCTTCGCCGATGCGGACGTTCCCACCCTCGGTTTCCATGACGACCAAGGGCCCCACTTCGCCGTCCGCGGCTGCCTGGTAAACAGCCCGTTGGCGGAGGGCATCGAGTGTTGCCGGCGCCAGCGGTGGATCGGTCGGCCCGTGGTAGACGCCCTTCTCGTAGTTGAACACGAATCGCCGCTCGCCCGCGTTCTTGTTTGAAAGGGCGACGAAGAGGAACCCGGCACCGACAAAGCTGGCGATGATGATCGCAATCACCGTATTGCGCATGGCTCACGCACCGCGCTTGCCCTGCGGATAGGCCGGTCCCCACCCCCATGCGCCCGAACCGAAGCCGCGCGCCGCGACCCGTTCGCGATAGATCTGCGACACCACGTCGCCGTCACCGGCCAGGAGCGCCTTGGTCGCGCACATCTCGGCGCACAGCGGCAGCTTGCCCTCGGCGAGCCGGTTGCGGCCATACTTGCGGAACTCGACCTCGGAGTGATCTTCCTCCGGCCCGCCGGCGCAGAAGGTGCACTTGTCCATCTTGCCGCGGGAGCCGAAGTTGCCGGCCTGCGGATACTGTGGCGCCCCAAACGGACAGGCATAGAAGCAGTAGCCGCAGCCGATGCACAGGTCCTTGGAGTGCAGCACGACCCCCTGCTCGGTCTGATAGATGCAGTCGACCGGGCAGACGGCGATGCAAGGCGCGTCGGAGCAGTGCATGCAGGCGACCGAGAGCGAGCGTTCGCCAGCCTTGCCGTCGTTCAGCGTCACCACGCGGCGGCGGTTGATGCCCCACGGCACCTCGTGTTCGTTCTTGCACGCGGTGACGCAGGCATTGCACTCGATGCAGCGCTCGGCATCACAGAGAAACTTCATTCTTGCCATGACATTGCTCCTCAGGCTCGCTCGATCCGGCACAAGGTGACCTTGGTCTCCTGCATCTGCGTGACCGAGTCATAGCCGTAGGTTGTCACTGTATTGCACGCCTCGCCGAGCACGACCGGATCGGCGCCCTCAGGATACTTGCTCCGGCGATCTTCGCCCTGGAAATAGCCGCCGAAGTGGAACGGCATGAAGGCGACGCCAGGCGCCACCCGCTCGGTGATCAGCGCCATCACCTTGACCTTGCCGCCCTCTGGCCCGGCGACCCAGACCTGCTGGCCGGCCCTGACGCCGAGGTTGTTGGCGTCGCGCGGGTTGATCTCGCAGAACATGTTCTGCTGCAGCTCGGCCAGCCACGGATTGGAGCGCGTCTCGTCGCCGCCGCCCTCGTACTCGACCAGGCGGCCGGAGGTGAGGATGATCGGGAAGTCCTTCACCACGTCCCGGCTCTGGATGCTGGCGTAAAGCGTCGGCAGCCGGAACGCCTTGGTATCCTTGTAGGTCGGATACTTCTCGACCAGGTCGCGCCGCGGCGTGTAGAGCGGCTCGCGGTGGATCGGCACCGGATCGGGGAAGTTCCAGGCAACGCAGCGTGCCTTGGCATTGCCGTACGGTGAGAGCCCGTGCTTGATCGCGACCCGCTGGATGCCGCCGGAGAGATCGGTCGCCCAGCTCGTCTTTTCGCCGGCAATGCCGTCGATGACCTTGCGTTCATCCGCCGTCAGCTCGCCGTCCCAGCCGAGCTTCTTCAGCATCGCCATGGTGACTTCCGGATATCCGTCCTTGAGTTCGGATCCCACCGGATAGGAGCCCTCGGCCAACAGGTTCTGGCCGTTGCGCTCGACCCCGAAGCGGGCGCGGAAGCAGCCGCCGCCCTTGGCGACCGGCATCGACGGGTCATAAAGGTTGGCGGTGCCGGGATGGCCGAACTCCGGCGTTCCCCAGCACGGCCACGGCAGACCGTAGTACTCGCCGTCGCAAGGGCCGCCGTTGGCGCGCAGCGTCGTCTTGTCGAAGGTCGCCTGGTGCTGCATGTGCAGGCGCAGGCGCTCCGGCGATTGGCCGGTGTAGCCGGTGCTCCACATGCCGCGGTTGAATTCGCGCGTGATGTCCTCGACCAGAGGCTGGGTGCCGTTGACCTCGATGCGCTTGAACAGCTCCTTCTCGAAGCCGAACTTGCGCGCGAACAGGTACATGATCTCGTGGTCGGTCTTGGCCTCGAACAGCGGCTCGAACACCTTGTCCCGCCACTGCAGCGACCGGTTCGACGCGGTGACCGAGCCGTAGGTCTCGTACTGGGTGGCCGCCGGCAGGAGATAGACGCCGTCGGTGCGGTCATGCATGACCGCGGTCACGGTCGGGTACGGGTCGACGACGACGAGAAGATCGAGCTTCTCCATCGCCCGCTTCATGTCCGGCCCGCGCGTCTGCGAGTTGGGGGCGTGGCCCCAGAAGATCATCGCCCTGAGCGCCTCCGGCTGATCCATGTTGGCCTTGGCCTCAAGCACGCCGTCGGTCCAGCGGGAGACCGGAATGCCGGTGCGCTCCATCAGTTCCTTGGAGGCGAAGCGGCCGGCCAGCCAGTCGTAATCGACCTCCCAGACCCGGGCCCAGTGCTTCCACGCCCCGGTCGCAAGCCCGTAGTAGCTCGGCAGCGAGTCGCAGGTGACGCCGAAGTCGGTCGCACCTTGCACGTTGTCGTGGCCGCGGAAGATGTTGGTGCCGCCGCCGGCGACGCCCATGTTGCCGAGCACGAGCTGCAAGATGCAGTAGGCGCGGGTGTTGTTGTTGCCGATCGTGTGCTGGGTGCCGCCCATGCACCAGATGACGGTGCCAGGCTTGTTGGTGGCCATGGTATGAGCGACCCGGCGCACTTGCGCCTCCGGAACGCCCGTAACGTGCTCAACCTCTGCCGGCGTCCACTTCGCCACCTCGGCACGGATGTCATCGACGCCCCAGACCCGCTGGCGGAGAAACTCCTTGTCCTCCCAGCCGTTCTGGAAGATGTGCCACAGCATGCCCCAGATCAGCGGCACGTCGGTGCCCGGGCGGATGCGCACATACTCGCTCGCATGCGCCGCCGTGCGGGTGAAGCGCGGGTCGACGACGATGAGCGCGGCGTTGTTCTGCTCCTTCGCCTTCAGCACGTGCAGGAGCGAAACCGGATGCGCCTCGGCCGGATTGCCGCCAATGAGAAAGATCGAGCGGCTCAAGTGGATGTCGTTGTAGCTGTTCGTCATGGCGCCGTAGCCCCAGACGTTGGCGACGCCGGCAACCGTGGTCGAGTGGCAGATGCGTGCCTGGTGGTCGACGTTGTTGGTCCCCCACATCGACGCGAACTTGCGGAACAGGTACGCCTGCTCGTTGGAGAACTTGGCTGAGCCGAGCCAGTACACGGAGTCGGGTCCAGAGGCGTTGCGGATCTCCAGGATCTTGTCGCCGACCTCGGTGATCGCCTGATCCCAGCTGATGCGCGTCCACTTGCCGCCGACCAGCTTCATCGGGTAGCGCAGGCGGCGGTCGCCGTGCGCATGCTCGCGGACGCTCGCCCCCTTGCAGCAGTGCGCACCAAGATTGAACGGACTGTCGAAGCCCGGCTCCTGGCCGACCCAGACGCCGTTATCGACCTCGGCGACGACCGTGCACCCGACCGAGCAGTGGGTGCAGATCGTCTTCACTTCCGTGAGCCTGGTGGCGGCCGAAGCCGGTTGCGGCGCCGCGGCGGCCTTCTGTACCATCCCGTGCGGCAGCGTGGTGGCGACGGCAGCGCCGCCGGCAATAAGCCCGGAGCGCTTCAGGAAGGCGCGGCGATCGATCGCATCGCCCAGGAGTCCCGCCATCGGTCTCGCGAGCCGCAGCCGGGTGGCACCAGAAGTTTCTCTCTTTATCAGCATGGACGTTCCTCAACCCGAAGTGTTCTTGCGCCTCGGCTGACCCTCGCGACGGGATCAGAAGCGGGCGAGTTCGTAAACGCGGCGCACGTGATCGCTCTCGCGGTAGCCGCCGGACTGCGGCTGTGACACCGGCGCCACCGGTGCCGCATCCGCGCTCCGCACCAGCGTGGCCGCGGCAGCCGCACCGGCGGCTCCCAGCCCAAGACCACGCAGAACGCCGCGGCGGCTCACTTGCGGTTTTTCCTCTCGTGTGTTGCTCACCATGGCTTCTCCACTCCCTCTCTCGTCCAAAAACCCTCGCCCGCGTTTGCGCGCGTGTTCGCCGCCGCCGGCCCGCCTTAGTCCAGGCCCGCCCTAGTCCAGATAGCCGAACCCCTCGCGCTCAATGGCAAGGAAGCTGCGGCCAAGCGTGCCGACCGGGCGATAGAAGACCGCCGCCGCGGCCGCCTCCAGATCGCTGAAAAAGCGCGCCGCCCAGGGCTCGATGTGCTTGTCGAAAAACGCACGCTGGGCGGCCAGCGCGGCCGGCTCCGCATAGAGGCCTAGGATCTGGCCGTGCATCACCTCGCACAGGAAGGCGATGTGATCCTCCGGCTCAGCAACGCCGTCGGCGCGCGCGATACCGGCCGCCGCCAGGTCCCGGCGCAGGTCGGCGAGCGGCTTTTCATTGAGAAAACCGGTCCGATAGTAGGACGCGTACGGCTTGAGCTCGCCCCCGGTCACGCCGATGAACAGGGCCTCGTATTCCTCGGTTACGCCAGCGCTCGTGCAGGCGGCCGCCGCGGTCGCGAGCGCGCCGAAGGCTGCACCGATGGCAGTGCCGTCGGAGCGGATGCCGGCCAGACGCGCCAGCACGGCCGCATCCGGCGGCGCCGCCAACAGGTGCGCGAGCAGGCCGTAAAGCCCGGCGCGGCTCCGATCTTCATCGGGAATCGCGCGGACGCGCTGTGCCTCCCAAACCTCCATCCTTTTCCGACCCTTTCCCGGGTCGCCTCTCAACCAAGAGGAACATAGTAAGCTGATGGAGTGCTTATGTATTTTATTGGCTTCGAGCGTAAGCGCGCTTTGCCAGTCTTGTCAATCCACAAATGCCCCGCAAGCGATCACTTCCGAGTTCCCGCCTCCGTGTTAATACTCGTTCTCATTTATTGCCGCAGCTCTTGCCGATCGACAGCGCGCCGCGTAGGTCGGATTAGCGGAGCGTAATCCGACGGATGATTTTAGCCGCCGGGTTCACCCGCCTCCACGTCCGCTACCCCATCGCAGCCCCAAGTCTCCGGGTACCACCCGCGTGCGGCGCACGCCTTGAAGGTGGAGTACGGCCAATCCGCCGCCGCCGCGACCAAGCCGTGCTTCACGGGGTTGAAATGCACGTAATCGACATGGGCAGCGTAATCCGCGTCGTCGCGGATGGCGTGCTCCCAGAAGCGGCGTTGCCAGATACCACGCTCCCGGTCGGCGCGGCGGACGTGCGAGCGCCGCTCCGTCGCTGCCACGCCGCGGGCGAAGAAGGTCTTGATCAGCCGCCACCGGGTCGAGAAGTCGTCATCATCCGGCGGCAACGTCCAGACTGCGTGCATGTGATCGGGAAGGACGACGAAAGCGTCGATCGCGAACGGGCGGGCCCGCCGGACACGCCGGACAGCATCGCGCAAGAGATCGATACGATCGGTGAGCAACGCATTGCCGCGCCGCTCCAGAAGATTGACGGTGAAGAAGAAGCAACCGCCCGGCACGCGCAATCGACGGAAATCCGGCATGGCTCAGGGATCACCTCGGGGGCGGCAATCGGCGCCCACATCCGTCGGATTACGCCTGAAGGCTAATCCGACCTACAAAATCTGGTCGCTTCGGATTCGATAGCAGCCCGTGTGTGGACGGCCCCCTGGATGCAAGGGTTGGGAGCGAGAAACTCTGATCTGGTGCGATAGCAGTCGTGTG
>UXAT02000034.1 GCA_900609035.2 Candidatus Defluviicoccus seviourii
AGTCGAACGACAACGGGAAAAAACCCGAAAGGCCAGGCTCGTCCCATCAGCCAGCTCGCATCGAAAACCCAGCGCCCAGCCGGCGTCATGAATAAGACGGGCTAGAGCTACTCTGCCCTGCGCGCTGCAGCATGGATCACGGCCGGCCCGCTACGCTGAAGTGGTGCTCAGCCGCTCCGATGCACGTGCTCTGTTCGCTTGCGCTTGTGCGGTGTGTTATTCCTTCTGCCAAGTCTCTCGCACTAAGGTCGGCTCATCGCCATAAGCGGAACTGGCGACCGCGTAACGCGCCTGGGTCATCCCAACGAGCACAAACAAGGACGGCCCAGCCACAAAACTCATTGGTGGTCGCTCAGTTCGTGTACGATACGGCCGATCTGGTCCTGCATGAGCTTGCGGGGATGTGCGCCGAAAAGCTTCATGCGGCCAGTATGCTCCGATACGAGCAAGCCGACGGCGTGGGCGAAGATGTCGGCCACGATCGATTGAACTACTTGCCTTGTGGCGCCAAGGCTGCGCGCGGCGAGGGCGACCGGCGCCAAACTTTGCAGCAGTTTATCGTTCAGGGCCGCATCCGCTTCGCGCGAAAGGCCGCGCGGCTGCACACCACCGCGGAACAGATAGAACCCCAAGTCTAGGTCACGTGGGTTCGCGGCATAAAAGTCGAAAAACGCTAGAGCCGCCGCCTCCAGCTGTTGTCCGGGAGCTGAATCGTAATCCGATGCCGCTTCCACGGCGGCGATCAAACGGTCCAGTGATCGGCTCAGTAACTCTTCGTAGATCGCTTCCTTCGATGGAAAGTGAAAGTAGATGGCAGCCGCCGTGTAACCGGCAGCATTGCCGATGGCGCGCATGCTGGCTGCTTCCAGTCCGTCGCGCTCGAAGACCTCGAGGGCAGCGTCCAGGATGATCGTCCGCTTCGCTTCGCGGATGGCATCCTTGCGGTTGGTGCGGGTAACGTCGGACATCCGAAGGTCAGTAGCACAGTCGCCAACGGATTTGAATATTGATCTAAAATTCTAACAGCGTTAGAAATGGTGCGCAGCCGTTATGGAGCGCCGCCATGCTGATGTCCGCCGCCGACTTTCGCGCAAGCCTCGACCGATACCGCCCTCGGGTGTTCGTCAATGGAGACCGTGTCGAACGTGTCTCTCAAGATCCGCGCCTGGAGCCGGGGATCAATGCGATCGGGATCACCTACGATTTCGCGCATCGCGACGCGTACAAGTCGATCATGACGGCGAGGCAGGGTACCTCCGGCAAGACGATCAACCGGATGCTCCATATCGATGAAACGAGCCGGGATCTTCTTGACAAGCTCGAGGCCGTTCGGCTGGTGTGTAAGGAGTCGGGTTGCGCAATGCGGTATCTGAGCCACGACGCGCTCAACAGCCTGTTTCAAGCGACGAAGCGCACCGATGACGCACACGGCACCGACTACCACCAGCGGTTTCTCGCCTATCTGCATAGGGTTCAAGACGAAGACTTGACGCTCGGCGTTGCGATGACCGACGCCAAGGGCGACCGATCGAAGCGGCCCGCGATGCAATCCAATCCTGACGTTTACGTCCACATCACCGAGCGGCGGAAGGACGGGATCGTCATCCGGGGAACCAAGGCGATTGTGACCGGTGCCCCCTACGTGCACGAGTTCCTCGTCATGCCTTGCCGGACCATGGCCAAGGGCGAAGAAGCCTACGCCCTATGCTGCGCGGTGCCAATCGATGCAGAGGGCGTGACCATCGTTGCTCGCCCCGCCGGACGGCCCGGAGAGTGTGCGGCGAAGTTCTCGGCCAAGTACGGGCAATCGACGGGTGTCGTCATCTTCGACGACGTCTTCGTGCCATGGGATCGGGTCTTCTTGGCGGGACAAACCGAAGAGGGCGGTTTCTTGACCACCTCTTACGCGGCCCACCATCGGCACTCATGCATCGGAGCGCGCGCAGGATTCGGGGATCTCTTGATCGGCGCAGGCGCGCTCGTCATCGAGGCGAACGGCCTCGACGTCGACCATCATGGGCACATCCGCGACGCCATGGTCGATCTCATCACGATTACCGAAAGCTTTTATGCCTGTGGCGTCGCAGCGTCTGTGTACGGGATCAAGGATCCCGCCGGCTCGATGATGCCCGACACGGTGTTCTCCAACATCGGCAAGTTGCTGTTGGCGACAAAAATCTACGACATGCACCGCATCGCCCACTATGTATCGGGCGGACTCGTGGTGGCGTTGCCCGGCCCGGATGAGGATCACAACCCCGAAACCAAAGCCTCGCTATCGGCCGTACTCGCTGGCCGGCAAGACATTTCGGCCGAGCAGCGCTTGGAGGTTTCGCGTTTCATCGAAGACCTCACCGCCTCGTACCAGGGCGGCTGGTACTCGATCATCTCGCTTCACGGTGGGGGCTCACCCGAAGCAATGAAGCGAGAGATCTGGCGCAACTATCCGGTGATGGAAAAGCGCGAACTCGTGGAGCGGCTGCTCGATCGCGGTGTGTTGGATGAGGGGCGCAAGGTCTCCAAGCAACCGGGCCGATGCTGCGCCACGGGCTGTGAAGTTCCGAAGCCTGCGTTGGTTAGCGAGTAGTCCGCTCTGGGTCATTCGCGTCGTTTGCGAGCCGTAGATAACATGACGCCGCCATCGTGTCCCAATTTCGTCCCTTCCTTAATGGCGGGATTGCAAGTTCCACCCCCGCCCCGCACTCCGCTCCGCATCCTGTGGGCCACCTAAAGCACGTTTCGGCGCAGCCCTACATTTCGCGTTCGCTTCCGGCCAGCGAGCAGCTAGTTTCGCCGGCATGGGCGAGGGCACGAAGAAGCGCTGGCAGTTCTGGATTGACCGCGGCGGGACGTTCACGGACGTCGTGGCGCGGGGGCCGGACGGACGGCTGATCACCCGCAAGCTCTTGTCCGAGAATCCGGAGCGCTATGCGGATGCGGCGGTGCAGGGCATCCGCGACATCCTGGGGCTTAAGTGCAACGAACCGATCCCGGATGAGGCCATCGCCGTCGTCAAGATGGGCACCACGGTTGCGACCAACGCGCTCCTGGAGCGCAAGGGCGAGCCGACCGTGCTCGCGATCACCAGCGGCTTTCGCGATGCGCTCAGGATCGGCTACCAGAACCGGCCGCACCTGTTCGCGCGCCGGATCGTGTTGCCCGAGCTTCTCTACGGCCACGTCATCGAGATCGACGAGCGCCTCGACGCGCATGGCGCTGTGCTGCGTGCGCTCGATGCGCAAGCGGCGGAAAATGCCCTCCAAGACGCGTTCGGGCAAGGCTTTCGCGCCGTCGCCATCTGCCTGCTGCACGGCTATCGGCATCCTGAGCACGAGGCCCACGTGGCGGCAATCGCGCGCGCCATCGGCTACACCCAGGTCTCGCTCTCGCACGAAGTCAGCCCGCTGATGAAGCTGGTGAGCCGCGGCGACACGACGGTCGTCGACGCCTACCTCTCACCCATCTTGCGGCGCTATGTCCGCTCGGTCGCGCAAGCGCTCGGCGACGTACGCTTGAAGTTCATGCAATCGAACGGCGGCCTGACCGACGCCGGGCTGTTCCAGGGCAAGGACGCGATCCTGTCCGGGCCCGCGGGCGGCGTCGTCGGCATGGCGCGCACGGCCCAGGCGGCCGGCTTCGCCAAGGTGATCGGCTTCGACATGGGCGGCACGTCGACCGACGTCACCCACTTCGACGGCACGTACGAGCGCACGTTCGAAAGCCTGGTCGCCGGTGTGCGCCTGCGCGCACCGATGATGCGCATCCATACCGTGGCGGCCGGCGGCGGCTCGATCCTGCATTTCGACGGCACACGCTTTAGGGTCGGACCTGATTCTGCCGGCGCCGATCCGGGCCCGGCATGCTACCGCCGCGGTGGGCCACTCACCGTCACCGATTGCAACGTCATGCTCGGCCGGGTGCAGCCGGACCACTTTCCGGCCGTGTTCGGCGCGGAAGGCGACCAGCCGCTCGACCCGGACATCGTGCGCCAACGTTTCGAAGCGCTGGCCGCGGACATCCACGCCGCCACTGGTGATGCGCGCGGGCCGGAAGCGATCGCGGAAGGCTTTCTCACCATCGCGGTCGAGAACATGGCGAACGCGATCAAGCAGATCTCCGTCCAGCGCGGCTACGACGTCACCCGCTACGTGCTCAATGGCTTCGGCGGCGCCGCAGGCCAGCACGCGTGTCAGGTTGCGGACGCGCTCGGCATGACGCACGTGCTCATCCACCCATTGGCCGGCGTGCTCTCGGCCTACGGCATGGGCCTGGCCGACATTCGCGCGCTTAAGCAGCAGGCGGTTGAGGTGGAGCTGACGGAAGCGGCGATCGCGGACCTGCGCGTGCTTGTCGAAACCTTGGGCGCGGCGGCCGCCGCGCAGGTTGCGGCGCAGGGGGTACCGCCGGCAGCGATCACACGGTTCGCGTCGGCTCACCTGCGCTATCGCGGTACCGATACCGCGCTCGAAGTGCCGTTCGCGGACCCAGAAGCGATGGCACGCGCGTTTGCGGACCAGCACCAGCAGCGCTTCGGCTTCACCATGGCCGGCACGCCGCTGATCGTCGAAGCGGCTGCGGTCGAGGCGGTCGGCAACGATGGCGGCGCCGAGCGAGCCTTCGTGCCCGAACGGCCAGAGCATGCTGAACCGGAGCATGCTGAACCGGTGCATCCTAAGCCAGTGCCGGCTGCGCGCGTGCGGGCTTGGTTCGAAGGCCGCTGGACGGAGGTCGAGCTTTACGCACGCGCGGATCTCGTGGCCGATCAGGTGATCATGGGCCCCGCGATCATCGCTGAGGAGAACGCAACCACGGTGGTCGAGCCCGGCTGGCAGGCGCAGGTGGCGGCCGGGGGAAACCTCCTGTTGCGCCGGATCGAGGCGAAACCGCGCACGCGCGCGGTCGGCACGCACGCTGATCCGGTGTTACTCGAGATCTTCAACAACCTCTTCATGGCGATCGCCGAACAGATGGGCGCGGTGCTGGCGAACACGGCGCAATCGGTCAACATCAAGGAGCGGCTCGATTTTTCGTGTGCCGTCTTCGATGCCGAGGGCTCGCTGGTCGCCAACGCGCCGCATCTGCCGGTGCACTTGGGCTCGATGGGCGAGAGCGTGAAGGCGGTGATCGCGGCGCACGCGGGAGCCATGCAGCCCGGCAGCGTCTATGTCCTCAACGCGCCCTACGCCGGCGGGACGCATCTGCCCGACGTGACCGTGATTACGCCGGTGTTCGGCGATGGCGGAGACATCCTGTTTTTCGTCGGATCGCGCGGCCACCATGCCGATATCGGCGGCATAACGCCGGGCTCGATGCCGCCCGACAGCGTGAGCGTCGAGGAGGAAGGAATCCTGCTCGATAACGTGGTTCTGGTCGAGGGCGGGCAGTTTCGCGAGGACGCGATCCGGGCGCTGCTGGCGGCCGGCCCCTACCCCGCTCGCAATCCCGCCCAGAACATCGCCGACCTGAAGGCGCAGATCGCCGCCAACGAAAAGGGCGTTGCGGAACTGAAGCGCATGGTCGCGGATTTCGGCCTCGATGTCGTGCGCGGGTACATGCGCCATGTCCAGGACAACGCGGAAGCCGAGGTCCGCCGCGTCATCGACCGGCTGCACGACGGCAGCTTTACTTACGCCATGGATAACGGCGCCGTGGTGCGCGTGGCGGTGCGCATCGACCGGGATGGGCGCCGTGCGACCATTGACTTCACCGGCACTTCCCCGCAACAGCCGAATAACTTCAACGCGCCGCCGGCAGTGACGACCGCGGCCGTGTTGTACGTGTTCCGCACCCTGGTCGATGCCGACATCCCCTTGAACGGCGGCTGCATGAGGCCGCTTGAGCTGATCATCCCGCAAGGCTCGATGCTGGCGCCGCAGTACCCGGCCGCGGTCGTGGCCGGCAACGTCGAGACGTCGCAAGCCGTTACCGATGCATTGTTCGGCGCCTTGGGCGTGCTGGCCGCGGCGCAAGGGACGATGAATAACTTCACCTTCGGCAACGAGCGCACGCAGTATTACGAGACGATCTGCGGCGGCTCCGGGGCCGGGCCGGGCTTTGACGGCACCGACGCCGTGCACACACACATGACCAACACCAGGCTCACCGATCCCGAGGTGCTGGAATGGCGCTTTCCCGTGCTGCTGCGGGAGTTCGCGATCCGCAACGGCTCCGGCGGCAAAGGACGCTGGCGCGGCGGCAACGGCGTGATTCGCACAGTCGAGTTCCGCGAACCGATGACAGCGGCGATCCTGTCCGGCCATCGCCGAATCCCGCCGTTCGGGCTTGCCGGCGGCGGCGACGGCCAGACGGGCTGGAACTGGATCGCCCGCGCTGACGGCCGCACCGAGCCCCTGCAAGGAGCGGATCAAGCGTTGATGCAGCCGGGCGATTCGATCGTCATCGAGACGCCGGGCGGCGGCGGCTTCGGTGCTGCCGACGTGCACGAAGAGTCGCGGCCGGACTGATCACCTTGGCGACGAGACCTCGCAAGGTCGATTCCGCTCACCCTGAGCTTCCCACTGGCTCGGGCGTTCCCTCTGCCGCGCGGAAGAGGCTCGCTTAGAATCCGCACGAAGCGGTCACGCGCGTAAGAACATCGCGCAACAACATGCCCTTGACAGGGAGCGTTGCGGATAACACCTGTTGGTGTTTAGATCTATTTGGGGTAAATATCTCACCTCATCCGCGTCGTAGATCGCGGATTACGTCGCTGGTTCCCGCCAGTGTCTGTTTTGCGTCACCGTCCTCCACCCTCGTGGCTTCGCAAGTGTTCGCCTGCCAGCCGCCTGACCTGCCTAATGGGGGTTCCATCGTGCGCATGACGAAATGGCTGTTTCGTCTCCTCCTGCTAGCTTTGCCGTTCCTGCCTGCTGCCCCGGTTGCGGCCAATCCGCTGGCCGACGAACTGCGCCAGCTTGTCGCCACCCATCCGGAGATCAAGACGCGCGCCAGCCAGCTCGAAGGGGCGCAGGCCGGCATCGACCGAGCCTTTGCCGGCTACCTGCCGAAGCTTGACGCTGTGGCCCAAGTGGGACCGCAGTACATCGACAGCCCCGTCACCCGTGACGCCGGCGGCGGCAGCTTCACCGCGATCTCCGAGATCTACGGCGTGCGGTTGACACAACCGCTGTTCGACGGCTTCGCGACTCCTTCGGACCTGCGCGCCGCGCGCCTCGCCCGGGAGGTCGGTACCTTCACCCTCGAAGGCACGCGCCAGAACGTCGTCTTTACCGGCATCGCTGCCTACATCGAAGTGCTGCGGCAGAGCCGCCTGATCGCGCTCGCCCGCCACAACGAGGAGACGATCCGCCAGCAACTGCACCTCGAGGACGAGCGCGTCCGCCGCGGCTCCGGCATCGCTGTCGACGTGCTGCTGGCGAAATCGCGCCTGCAGATTGCCAAGGAGCGGCGTGTCACCTTCGAAGGAGCGCTTGAGGACGCGCACGCCCGCTACCTTCGCGTGTTCGGCCACGCGCCCGAAACAGCGACGATGAACGAGGTGACGGCGCGCCCGGAACTGGTGCCGGACTCGATTGAAGGCGCGATCAAGACCGCCGAAGCGGACAACCCGGCGATCGACGCCAGTTTGGCCACGGTCGAAATCGCCAATGAGAAGCGGCGCCTGATCCGGGCTGACTACTATCCGCGCCTCAATGTCGTCGCCGCCGCCAACCGGGAGAAGGATAACGACCTGGTCGAGGGCACGCGCACCGACTTTTCGGTTCTGCTGACGGCGACCTGGAACATCTTCAGCGGCTTTGCCACCAATGCCGGCGTCGCCCAGGCGGCGGCGGATTACCGTGCCAGCCAGGACAACCATGAACGGATCCGGCGCGAGGTGCTCGAACAGACGCGCCTCGCCTGGAACGACCTGCAGACGGCCAAGGCGCGGGTCGAGCTCCTGGAGAACGCCAGCGCGATCGCCGATGAAGTGCTGACCGCGCGGATCAAGCTGCGCGATGCCGGGCGCGAGACAGCATTGAATGTGCTCGATGCCGAGAACGAACTTTACAATGCCCGCATCAACTTAACGCAGGCGGAAGGTGACCGTACCCTCGCCGCCTATCGCCTGCTGCAGGGCATGGGCCGCCTGGACGCGGCAACGCTTGGCTATGGCACCAACTGAGGCGACCGATCAGCGGTCGCGCTCGGCATCCGGTTTGAGAACGAGCGATGCGGAATTGATGCAATAGCGCTCACCGGTCGGCTGCGGGCCGTCCGGGAAAACATGGCCCAAGTGGGCACCGCAGCGGCTGCAATGAACCTCCGTGCGGGTCATGCCGTAGCTCTTGTCGGTCTCGGCGCCGACGTGCGCGGGATCGACGGGCTGCCAGAAGCTGGGCCAACCGGTGCCGGAATCGAACTTCGTTTCGGAGGAGAACAGCTCCTGCCCGCAGCACGCGCACAGGTACATGCCCGGGGTCTTGGTGTTCCAATAGGCACCGGTGAACGCGCGCTCGGTGCCCTTGCCGCGGCAGACCGCGTATTGCTCGGCACTCAACTCAGAACGCCAGGCATCATCCGCCTTCACGATCTTCTCGCTCATCGCCACCTCCCCGTCTCTAGTGCACTGGCACAAACAGAGGGTACATCCTGTTTGTGCCGAAAGTGCACGCGATTCAATATGTTGCGCAGCGACAACCTTGCTCGGGCGTGAATCGCCCGATTGGTTCGCTGCATTGGCTGCGGTCCCGTCTCCGCAGCGCCAGGGTGTCTGGCGCCGGCATGGCTCCAGACACCCCGAACCGCCCTTCGTCTTGGTCAGGCTGCTTCGCGACCGCCTTCGACGGCCTTGGCCTCAAGGGCCTTGCGCGACGCATCAGACGTCTCGATCGCGATCCGGCGCGGCTTCATCGCCTCCGGCAGCTCGCGCACAAGATCGATCACCAACAGGCCGTTGTTGAGGCTGGCGCCCACGACCTTCACGTGATCAGCAAGCTGGAACTGCCGCTTGAACGACCTGCCGGCGATGCCACGGTGAAGGAACGCCGCGTTCGCTTCCGGCTCGCCCTTGCGGCCCTCGACGACGAGCAGCGCATCCCGCGACTCGATCGCAAGCTCGTCCTCGCCAAAGCCGGCAACAGCCAGCGTAATCCGATAAGTGTCGCTGCCGGTCTTCTCGATGTTGTACGGCGGATAACCGTTGCCGTTCTCGGCCCATTGGGTCGAGGACTCCATGAGGTTCATCAGCCGGTCGAAGCCGATGGTGGAACGGAACAACGGCGAAAAGTCGAAAGTTGTCATGATGACACATCCTCCTGCTCAAGCAATGTGCTCTACCGAAGCCGCTTGGGACCGTGCTGAAGCACCGGACCCTTCATTCGCGGCGCCGGACCCCTGTTCAGGCCGCCCGGCAGCAATGACGTAGGATGAGCGCGAGGCCGCCGCAAGAGGGGCCAGGACGGCTCGTTATCTCCGTGGCAGCGACGGCGCGACGCCGGACGGAGTGACGAGCTATCCCGGCGCCGCTTGCCCTCTCAACGCGCCTCAGCCCGGATGAACCATCGGGTTGAGGCTGTACTTGCCGACCCAGCTGGCCTGGTCGAGGATATGACCTTGCATCGCTTTGAGCGCTTCCGGCCCGCCGAACCGGCCCGAGAGCCCGAGCGTCGCAACATCCAACGCATAGACGGTGAAATGGTAGTGGTGGACGATCTCATCGTTCCAGGGCGGACACGGACCGTCATAGCCACCATAATCGCCCTTCATGTCCGGGTCGGAGGCAAACCAGTCGGTGTAGTTGTTAAGGCCGCGGACACCGTACTCGGTGCGGCCCAACGGCTTGCCGCCGGCTGTGATGCCATGCGAATCCTCGCCGGCCAGGATCTCATGGCGCCCGACCGGCACATCGACCAGAACCCAGTGATAGAAGTCGACCCGCGGAAGACTGGCCGGAACGGTCACCCCTTCCTTGTTCACGTTGTCAGGCTTCGCGGGCACGTCGGGGTCGTGGCAGATGATGGCGAGCGACTTGGTTCCAGCGGGTGCGCCCGACCAGGCAATCCTCGGATTGCGGTTGCGCGCCATGGCGATGTGCCCTTCATCGGCCTGCATGCAGAATGCGTACTCTTCCGGGATCCAATTCCCGTTTGGCCACCCATCGATGGTGATCTTAAAGGCCGCAGCCATGTTCCCGTCCTTTCCTCCAGATTCGACTGCCCGCTCGTGTTCTGCCTGCCGTGCGAGCCGAGATCGACTGCTGTCCCGACAACGCCGACGGGCGCGAGACTAGCACACTTCGGCCCGCTCACCAGCGAGCGCACTCTCCAACCGAGGCCGCTCGGTGGCAGCGCGCTGAGCTAGGGGCCTTCCGCGAAGCTGTCTCGCACACGCCTGAGCAATGCGCCATATGGTGGGTAGCGGACGGCAGGGGCAGCGGCAGAGCACGCGATGAGCGCACCATGACGACGGAAGCGGGAGGCATGGGCACAGCGTTCACCACCGTACTGCATGTGCTCGCCGCACTCCTCGTCGGATGTGGGTTGGCCGGCTGCACACTGCTGAAGCCGCTTCCGCCCGCGACGACGATCGAAGAGCGGCTCGCAACGTTCCCGAAAACGGGCCTACCGCTGCAGCAACCGGTCGTCATCTCCTGGAATGAGCATCAGATTCCCTTCATCGAGGCCGAGGACGACGGTGATGCGGCGTTCGCGCTGGGCCTCGTCCACGCCCACCTGCGCTTGGGCCAGATGGCCGCCTACCGCCGGATTGCCCGTGGTCGGATCGCCGAGATGGCCGGCCCGCTGGCCGCCGATATCGACCACGGCCTGCGGATCCTCGACTTCGGCCGCAGCGTTGCCGAAGTCGAGGCTGGGCTGCCGGCGGAAACACGGGTCTGGCTGGAGCGGTTTGTCGAAGGCGTCAACCACTATCAGGCTCACGCGCCGGAACTGCCCTACGAGTACGGCGTGCTGGGCCTGGCCCGCGAACCGTTTACGGTGAGCGACGTTCTGACCCTCAGCCGCCTGGCCGGGACCGACGTCACCTGGCTGGTCTGGCTCAACCTCTTGCGCCTGCACGACCGGCCGGACTGGCCGCAACTGTGGGCACGGCTGGTCAAGGGCGGCAGTCATCCCGGGCCGGGAACGGGGCGTGCCGAAAGCGCTCTAGGCCTCGCGCGGCTGCTGGAGGACTTAGGCCGCACCGGCTCCAACAGCCTTGCCGTCGCGGGCCAGCGCAGTGCCAGCGGCGGTGCATTGATCGCCAACGATCCACACCTAGGCCTGAACCTGCCGAATATCTGGCTGATCGCGGGGCTCAAATCACCGTCCTATCATGTCGTCGGCCTGATGGTGCCGGGATTGCCGGTGTTCGGCATCGGCCGCAATCCCTGGATCGCCTGGGGCGGCACCAATATGCGCGCCGGCGCCAGCGACCTGGTCGACGTCTCCAGCCTCCCAGCCAGCGAATTCCGCCAACGCCGGGAGACCATCCGCATTCGCTGGTGGCCGGACCGGACAGTGACGCTGCGCGAGACACGCTTCGGGCCGGTGATCACCGATGCGCCGCAACTGGCGGAGCTGGCCTTGCCGCCGCTGGCGCTGCGCTGGACCGGCCATGCGGCAAGCGACGAGGTGACCGCGTTCCTGAAGGTCGCGCGGGCGCGCGATTTCGATGCCTTCCGGAGCGCCTTTAAGACCTTCAGCGTCCCCGGCCAGAACATGCTGTATGCCGATGCGCAAGGAAACATCGGCCAAGTGATGGCGGTGCACCTCCCCGACCGCAGCGGCGCTGCGCCAGCCGACCTGATCGTCGCGCCTGCGGAAGCCGAGCGCCTGTGGTCGCGCATGCGCGACGTCGAGGACCTGCCGGCGACGTTCGATCCAGCGGCTGGCTTCCTCGCGTCGGCGAACAACCAGCCGCCGGCGGCACCTTGGGTCGGCACGTTCTTCTCCTCCGATGACCGCGTCGAGCGGATGGCGGCCCTGATCGGAACCAAGGAGAAGGTCGAGTTCAACGACCTCAAGGCTGCGCAGCGCGATGTGTGCGTACCTTCGGCGAAGGCGCTCAACGATCTGTTCGCGGCACGGATCGGGGAAGCAGATCTGGAGGCGCGGCTGCCGGCGGCAGCGCAAACGGTCGTCGCGGCAATGCGGCAGTGGGACGGCTGCTACGATGAAGACTCACGCGGCGCCGTCGCTTTCGAGCTGTTCCGCTACGCGTTCACGTCCGCCTACTATGGCGCGCTCGTTGGCGAAACGGACGCCGCCGCATTTGCCAGCATCAGCCAGAGCAAGACCCTGCTGCTCGAAGACATCGCGGCCACTGACCCTGCCTTGCTGGCGCCCCTTCTGGAAAAGGCGGCAACCGAGGCTGCCACGGCGTTCCCGTCGTTCGCCAACTGGGGCGAGATGCACCGGCTGCGGCTTGCACATCCGTTGTCCCTGCTGCCCGTCATCGGCGAGCGATTCCGTTTCGGTGAATATGGCGTCGGCGGCAGCACGGAGACCCTGATGAAAACGGCGCATGCCCTGACCAACGAGCGACATGCCACCCGCTACGGCGCCAACGCCCGGCACCTTTCCGACCTCTCGGACCTTGACAGCAATGCCTTCGTCATCCTGGGCGGGCAGGACGGCTGGCTGAACAGCACAACCTTTCTGGATCAGCTCCCGGCATGGCGCGAAGGCCGCTACATTCCGATGCCGCTGCGCCTCGAATCCGTTCGTCGGCAGTTCCCAATGCGCATGGACTTGATACCGTGAGCTGTGCTTCCGTCTCCCCGCCATGATCGACGCAACACCGCTCTTGAAGGCCTATGCCGTGCTGAGGCGCCGGCATCTGGCCCGGCTCGATCCGGTCGCCTGCCAGCGGCGGCTGCTGGCGCGGCTGATCGAGCGTGCTCGCGCCACCCGCTTCGGCGCCGATCACCGCTTCAGCGCGATCACCAGCGTCGAGGCCTTTCAGAGCCAGGTGCCGATCCGCCGCTACGAGGACCTTTGGCAGCGCTACTGGCAGCCGCCGTTTCCGCGGCTGGAAAACTGCACCTGGCCGGGCACGATCCCCTATTTCGCCGTCACGTCAGGGACGACGACGGGGGTGACAAAGTACATTCCGTGCTCGACGGCAATCCTGGCTGCGAACCGGCGGGCGGCACTCGACCTGTTCGCCTTTCACCTGCAGCACCGGCCGCAGAGCCAGATTTTCGCCGGCCGCAACTGCATGCTGGGCGGCAGCACGGCGCTGAACGAGCTGGCGCCCGGCATCTGGAGCGGCGATTTGAGCGGCATCGCCGGCAAGACGACGCCTTTGTGGGTGCGGCCATTCTATTTCCCGCCGCGTGCGCTCGAGACGGTGACCGACTGGGAAAAAAAGACGGCGCTTCTCGCCCCGGCCTCACTGAAGGCAGACCTGCACACGCTGGGGGGTACGCCGAGCTGGCTCTTGCTGTTCTTCGAACGGCTGGCAGGCTTGCGCCCCGAAGCCGGCCGGCGCTTGGCAGCCCTCTATCCGAACCTGGAACTCATCGTCCACGGCGGCGTCAACTTCGCGCCCTATCGGCCGATCTTTCGCTCCTGGCTCGCCGGCAGCCGGGCGGAGACGCGCGAGGTGTATCCGGCCAGCGAGGGCTTCATCGCCGTTGCCGATCGCGGTGACGGCGAGGGCTTGCGCCTCGTCCTCGACCAGGGCCTGTTCTATGAGTTCATTCCGGTCGAGGAACTGGACAGCCCGAACCCGACCCGGCACTGGATCGGCACGGCCGAAACCGGCGTCAACTATGCGCTCGTCCTGACGACCTGCGCCGGCCTTTGGGCTTACGTGATCGGCGATACGGTGCGCCTGATCGATCGCGATCCGCCGCGCCTCATGATCACCGGGCGAACGTCCTACAGCCTCTCTGCGTTCGGCGAGCACCTGATCGGTGAGGAGATCGAGGACGCAGTTGCGAGCGCCGCCGGTGACGTGGGCGCGGCGGTGACGGATTACGCCGTTGGCGCGCTGTTCCCCCGCACTGAGGACGGTATGGGAGGCAGCGCCGGGCGGCACCTGTTCATCGTCGAATTCGAGGGCGGACCGATCGAGGCGGCACGGCTGGAACGCTTTGCGACAGCACTCGATCGCTTTCTCGCCAGCCGCAACAGCGACTACGCCGACCATCGCGCCGGCGACTACGGCATGAGGCCGCCGCTCATCCATCCGGTGCCGGCCGGCACCTTCGCGTCCTGGATGAAGAGCCGCGGCAGGTTCGGCGGCCAGAACAAGGTCCCGCGCATCATCAACGACCGGACGGTGCTGAGCGATCTCGGCGCCTTCGCCGGTTTCCCCATCTCCGCGTGAACTGCGTCCGCGCCTGAAGCATCGGCTTCGTTGCGGAATGGCGTGATCCGCGCGCGCCAGGCGCACGTAACCCTTGGCGTTATTGATGGTCAAGGGCTAGACATGTTCGCAACTGCGCTCAGCGCACCGTTTTGGCCTCTGCCTCTCCATCGAAGGCTGGGGTCCATCGCGGAGCGCAGCAAACAGCTGGTTGCGAGACTAGGCTTGACCAACGAAGACCTGTGCGAACTGATGGAGGCGATCGCCGCTCGCAAGGATCGGCAAGCCTTCAGTCAGCTATTTGCCTTCTTCGCACCCCGGGTGAAGGGGTTTGGAATCCGCCGCGGCGTTGACCCGGCCGCGGCAGAGGAGATAGCCCAGGAAGCGCTGCTGGCGGTATGGCGGAAAGCCGAGACCTTTGATCGCACCAAAGCCAGCGTCGCAACCTGGGTCTTTACCATCGTCCGCAACAAGCACATCGATTTGTTCCGGCGCCACGCCTATCCGGAGGTCGACATCGAGGAACTGGCCGAGACGGCGGACGACGCCGCGCCGGCTGACCGCGCGCTCGCTTCCGCGCAGGACGGTTCAGCCGTGCGCGAGGCAATGCGGAACCTCCCGGCTGAACAACTGCTGATCCTTCAGAAAGCGTTCTACGAGGATAAGTCGCATCGCACGATTGCCGATGAGCTTGGTCTTCCGCTCGGGACCGTAAAGTCAAGGATCCGACTGGCGCTGGCGCGAATGCGCGGCGCCCTGCCAGAGGCGGTTCATGATCACGACTGACCCTTCCCTGCAATCGGTACCGATCGCGCACCACCCGGATCCGGCGGTTCTGCTCGCATACTCCGCAGGGACACTCTGCGAAAGCGTCGCCCTCGCGATTGCCTGCCACGCGTCGATCTGCCGCGGCTGCCGCGACGAAATTGAGCGTCTCAATACCGTTGGCGGCGCGATGATCAGCGAAGCAAGTCCCGCTGCGCTCGGCGACGACGCGCTCAACCGGGTCCTCGCCCGCCTCGATGAGCCGGTGCCACCAGCGCCCCTTGCGCCGCACCTGGATGCGGAGACGAGGACAGTCGTACCAGGGCCGTTGCAACGTTACTTGAGCTGTAGCCTGAGCACCCTGCCTTGGCATCGGATCGGCCGCAGCTTGGAAGAGGCACGCCTGCCACTGAGCGGAAGCGGCGTGAAGACGGCGCTGGTGCGGATCAAGCCTGGACGGTCGGTGCCGCGGCATTCGCACGCCGGCCTCGAGTACACGCTCGTGCTTGCAGGAGGGTATCAGGATAACGGCGAAGACTTCCGTCGCGGCGATTATGCGGAGTTTGATTCCAGCCACGAGCACCAGCCGGTAGCGGATGCCGACGGCGGGTGCCTTTGTCTCGTCATTTTGGACGCGCCTTTGCGCCTTTCAGGATGGCTCGGCCGGCTGATCAATCCCTTCTTGCGGGTTTGACCCAGCCGGAATCACCGCTGCCCAGGCCGGTCCGCCGCTGACCACCGCCGCCCCCTACCGGTTGGCCGCAGGAACGACCCTCAGGCGCCGAAGGCAGAGAGCAGGCTCACCACCCCCAGGACGGCCACCACAATACCCAAGCCGGCATTGAGCATGGCGAGCGCCTGCAACGGAATCCGGTGACGGACAGCGGACGCGGTCAGGCTCAGGATGACCCACCATAGCATCGAGCCGGCAAAGGCGCCGAAGACGATGAACCATTTCGACATCAGCGTGTCGAGGTTGGACACGAACAGGCCAAGGCCGGCGCAGACAGCGATAAAGCCGATAAAGGTGGCCGGATTGATGATGGTGAGGCCAAAGCCGGTCGCCGCATCACGGCACCACGCGCGCCAGCGATACACAGCCGGTGCTGCGACCTCGGCCGCAAGCGGAACCAGCTGCCGTCGGCGAGCGTGGATCATCTTCGCACCGACCGCGATCAACGCCAGCCCGCCGATCACGCGCGCCGGTCCGTCGTGCTCCACGACGTAGCGGGTGATCAAGGACAACCCCAGGATTGCCGCCGCCGCCCAGAGTGCATCCGCAACCGCAGCTCCGAAGCCGGTCACAAGGGCATCCGACAGCCGGCCGGCAAAGGCCCGGCGCAAGCACATTGCGCCGATGGCACCGACCGGAACGGCAACGATAAAACCGGCGAGGAACGCTTTCGCGACCAGCTCGATCGCGTGCGCGTTCACGGCCAAGCCTCCGGCAGCCACAGAACCGTTAGCGTGGCTTCGCTGGCTTCTCCGGATACATCAGCCGCATCAGCGTTTGCGGATCGGCAACGCCAGTAACCGGAAGCTTCTGCTGGGTCTGGTATGTCTCAAGAGCTTTGCGGGTGCCGGCGCCGTAGCTGCCGTCCGCAGTGCCCTTATACACCCCCTCCTCCTTGAGCCGCTCTTGCATCCGGCGCACCACTTCCTTCAGCTGCGTGACCTTATGCTCGCCATTCTCCATCTGGACCGGCTCGCTCAAGGTCTCGATCCGATCGCGGGCCATGATCTGCACGAGGCCACCCGCGACACGATAGACTTGCTGGTCAGGATTACGGCCGCACAGATCGCGCAACAGAATCATCAGCACGTCGGTCGACTGCCAGGGCGCAAAGTCGAACGTCTTTGGTGTGTTCTGGTTAAGCGCGGTGATGTATCCGGTGATCCAGCCGGCAAATATATAGGCGTCATTCGAGCGCGAGTCGAACGCCTGCACAAACGCTGAGCACTTAGCAATGCCGGCGCCCTTGATGGCGAATCGGTTCTCCGCATCCGCGGCGAGAACCGACGTTGCGCACAGACTGCCAAACGCGAGCGCTGCGACCCGCGCAAATACCACAATTCTTCTCATCGAGATGGCCAAGGCTGCTGTCAGGGGTTCGGGAAATGACCCCGCCGATCTTGCACGGCCCTTGTTCGCAGACAAGAGAAAATCGAGCGCAGCCGTAACTGCAGCCGAAGGTCGTGGCGAAAACCTAACGCCAACAGAGACCTGCCACATTTCTGCCGCATTTGCCCCGCAAGAGTTGTAGGCCGTTGCGTTGGAGTTTCTCCAAGCTCCAGCGCTGGGCTCAGTCAAAAACCGAAAACGACAGAATTGGAGGGGAGACGTAACGATGCGGATGATTCGTTTTGCGTTAGGCCTACCGGCAGCGCTCGTCTTGAGTGCCGGTCTTGCGTTCGCTGCTGACACCGGCACCCCGGCCGAGGCGAAAGCGATGCTTGAGCGTGCGGTCGCCGAAGTGACCAAGGACAAGGCGGCGGCGCTTGAGAAGTTCACCAAGGGTGAAGGCGGATTCAAGGATCGCGACCTTTATCCCTATTGCGGTGGCCCGGACGGAAACTTCACTGCCCATCCGAGCCTGGTTGGCAAGAGCCTGATGTCCCTGATGGATAAGGCGGTGCCGCCGAAGCCCCTGGGCGCTGAAGTGTATGCTTCGGCCCAGCCGGGAAAGATCTCCGAGGTCAGCTACATGTGGCCGCGCCCCGATGATCCGGAGAAGAAGCCGGTCGAGAAGGTGGCCTACGTGACCAAGGTCGCCGACCAAGTGTGCGCTGTCGGCTACTACAAGTAATCGGCCTGCGTATCTAACATCGCGCCTCGACGATGGACGGCCTGTGACTGAAGGCCCCGCTCTTGGTGAGTGGGGCCTCTGTTATTCCAGCCCCTACTTTTTCTCCTCCCGGCTTATCTTGCTGTTCGCGCTCGCTTGTGGTGCGTGCGCGGTTTGCCGCGGCGGACGCGGCTTGTCATTCGGATCGTCGAACAAGATCCGATGCGCGGCACCGTCGAGGTCATCGAACTGACCGCTCTTGAGCGCCCACAAAAAGGCTATCAGCCCGAGAAGGCCAAGAAACACGGCCGCCGGGATCAGCCACAGCAAGACATCCATCGCCTTCCTCCACGCGTTCCCGCCCGCTGCCCCTGTCTGCACTTGCCGCACTGCCGACGTGATCAGACGTCCAAGAACTTACGGACGAACTGGATCAACGGCAGCAAGCCTGTTACTCTTTAGCTGGAAAGTGACAGTTGTTGCCGAACAAAAGTTAAGAGCGAGAGTTAATCGCCGCGGATCGCCTGCCAGCGGTACTGTAAAGTTTTGGCGGGACGCCCGCTAACGTTTTTGTGGGAGCACACCATGGCTGGCGAGAACGAACAGGAGGCTGCGGCGGGCAAGCGCAAGACAGGCCATGCCGATGCTTCCTCAACCACCAACAGTTCGGCAGCGGACGGCCCTGCAGCAGACGAGCCCGCCCCGCCGCCGGCCGAAGGCACCCGGGAGCGCCTGCCGTTGGCGGGCGTGCGCGTCATCGATGTCGGCACCTTCCTCGCCGGTCCCTATGCCGCCTGCATCCTGGGCGAGTTCGGGGCTGAGGTTCTGAAGGTCGAGCACCCAATCGCCGGCGATCCGATGCGCCGTTTCGGCACCGCGACCAAGCGCCACGACGCCACGCTCGCCTGGCTCTCGGAGGCGCGCAACAAGAAATCGGTCACCATCAACCTCCGTCAGGCGAAAGGGGTCGAGCTATTCATCAAGCTGGTGAGCAAGTCCGATGTCCTGATCGAGAACTTCCGCCCCGGCACGATGGAGGAGTGGGGACTCGGCTGGCCGGTCCTGCACGAAGCCAACCCCGGCCTCGTCATGTTGCGCGTTTCCGGCTATGGCCAGACTGGCCCCTACCGCCGCCGGCCGGGGTTCTCGCATATCGCGCACGCCATCGGCGGCCTCTCGTACCTTGCCGGCTTTCCTGGGGAGACCCCGGTGGTGCCCGGAACGGCACCGCTCGGCGATTACATTTCAAGCCTCTACGGCGCGATCGGGATCATGCTGGCGCTGCGCCACAAGGAGAAAACCGGGCGCGGCCAGATTATCGACATCGGGATTTGCGAGGCCGTGTTCCGGCAGATGGACGAAATGGCGGCCGCCTATGGCCTGTTCGGCACCATCCGCGAGCGCGAGGGCTCGGGCAGCTTCGTCGCCGTCCCACACGGCCACTTCCGCACCAAGGACGGCAAGTGGGTGGCGATCGCATGCACGACCGATAAGATGTTCGAACGCTTGGCGGAAGCGCTGGAGCGGCCGGAACTCGCCTCACACACCCTGTTCGGGCCTCAAAGCAAGCGGCTCGCCGCCCGCGACGAGGTCAACAAGATCGTCGTCGAATGGGTCGGCTCGCTCGATCGCGCGGAGGTGCTGCAACGCTGCCTGGACAAGGAAGTTCCGGTCGGCAAGCTGAACAGCATCGCCGACATCTTTGAGGACGAGCACTTCAAGGCGCGCCGCAACCTGGCCGAGATGGAGTCGGAGGGCATGAAGGTCGTCGTGCCGGGGGTGGTGCCGACGCTCTCGGCAACACCCGGTCGCATCACCAACCTCGGTCCACCGCTGGGCGACGCGACCTACGAGGTCATGCGCGAACTGCTTGAGCTATCGGCTCAGGATATCGCCGCCCTGCGCCAGCAGAAAACGATCTGACCTTAAGAGTGAACGGCATCCACCAAGGCCGCAGCGAGGATAACCATGCCCCAGCCGAGCCCGCCTGAACGCCCGCTTGCCGGCATCCGGGTGATTGATGTTGCGACCGTCATCGCCGCGCCCTACTGCGCCACCATCCTGGGCGAGTTCGGTGCCGAAGTGCTGAAGGTGGAACACCCGATCGGCGGCGACGCCTGCCGCCGCTTCGGCACGCCGACGAAGCGTGAGGATACGCTCACGTGGCTCTCGGAGGCGCGCAACAAGAAGTCCGTGACCATCGATCTGCGACGTCCGGAAGGGGTCGATCTGTTCAGCCAACTGGTCGCCAAGACCGATGTCCTGTGCGAGAATTTCCGCCCCGGCACGCTCGAACGCTGGGGCGTCGGCTGGGAAGACCTGCGCAAGGTCAACCCGCGCCTGATCATGCTGCGGGTGACCGGCTACGGCCAAGATGGCCCCTACCGCGATCAGCCCGGCTTCGCGCGCATCGCCCACGCGGTGGGCGGCATGGCCTATCTCGCAGGCATGCCGAAGGGAACGCCGGTGACGCCGGGCTCGACAACGCTCGCCGACTACATGACCGGGCTCTATGGTGCGATCGGCGTGCTGATGGCGCTGCGCTGGCGCGACCAGACCGGCGAGGGGCAATTCATCGACGCGGCTCTTTACGAAACGGTGTTCCGCTGTACCGATGAGCTGGCACCAGCCTATGCGATGTTCGGCACCGTGCGCGAACGGCACGGCCCGCATATCGAAACCGCCTGCCCCTACGGTCACTTCCCCACCCACGACGGCAAGTGGGTAGCGATCGCTTGCACCACCGACAAGCTGTTCGCGCGCCTGACCAACGCCATGGGGCGGCCCGAGCTCGCCTCGTCCTCGCTTTACGGCGAGCAGCGCACGCGCATCGAGAACCGCAGCGACGTTAACGAGATCGTGCGCGACTGGTGCGGTTCGCTGACCCGCGACGAGGTGCTGAAGCGGTGCAACGAAGCCGATGCGCCGGCCGGTCCCTTGAACAACATTGCCGACATCTTCGGCGACCGGCAGTTCCACGCGCGGCGCAATCTCGTCTCGATCGATGCCGAGGACGTCGGCGAAACCATCATCGTTCCGAACGTCATCCCGCGGCTCTCAGAGACACCCGGCCGCATCGAAACCCTTGGCCCGCGCCTGGGCGAGCACACCGAGGAGGTGCTGAAGTCGGTCCTGGGCGTCAGCGATGCCGAGATCGCGAGCCTGCGCAAGAAGCGCGTCATCTAAGCACCCTATCGGTGCACATTATCTGAAGCGAGGACGGTTCGGCTTGCGCGCCCGTCCGGAGTGAAGCCGCAGCGCGTTGAGAATGACGATCAGCGAGGAGAGCGACATCGCAATCGCGGCGATGAGCGGCGTCACCATCCCGGCGACGGCAAGCGGCACCGTCAGCGTGTTGTACGCCAAACTGAGTGCCAGGTTCTCGATAACGAGCACGCGGGCGCGCTTGGCGACGATCAGACTTTCGCGCACAGATTCCAGCCGATCACCCTGGAACACGATGTCGGCGGCAGTCTGGGCGATATCAGCGGCGGTCGCGGGCGACAGCGAGACGTGCGCCACCGCAAGCGCAGGCGCATCGTTGAGGCCATCACCGACCATCAACACCCGCCGGCCCTGATCAGCCAGCGCACGCAGGTGGGCGACTTTGTCGAGCGGCGACAACTGCGGCCGGTAATCGGCAATACCGACGGCACCCGCTACGGCAGCGACAGCAGGCACCCGATCGCCCGAGAGCAGCGCCAGCTGGTAGCCGTCAGCCGCCAGGGCCTGGACGACCTCGGCCGCATCCGGTCGGAGTTGATCGGCAAACACGAACGGGACCGGCGCTTCATCGGGGCGGGCCAACCAGATCTCCGAGCCGGCCTGACCGCTTTCCGTCCCGGCGACGCCGCAAAAACCGCGCGAGCCTAAGCGGATCGGTCCCGCTGCCGTCGCCACCTCCAACCCCTGGCCCGCAACCTCGCGCACGTCGGCAAGCATGGGGGGAAGAATCCCTCTCGCTTCCGCGGCACGAACCAGCGCACGGGCGAGCGGATGCCGGCTGCGCGCTGCGAGTGCTGCCGCCTGGACCAAGCTTGACGTCTCGGCCGTGCCGGCGTCGGCCAGCTCGGGCCGGCCCACTGTCAAGGTGCCGGTCTTGTCGAAGGCAATGATCTCGGCTGCTGCGAGCCGCTCTAGCGCTGTGCCCGATTTCACCAACACGCCTCGCCGCAGCAAACGGCTGATCGCCACCACCTGAACCACCGGGATGGCAAGCGCCAGCGCACACGGACAGGTGATGATCAGCACCGCGATCGCGTTCAACAGCGCCTGCTGCCAGGGTGCCCCGAGGAGCAGCAGCCAGCCGAGGAAGGTCAACAGCGCTGCCGAGTGAACGACCGGCGCATAGGCACGCGATACCTTGTCGGCGAGCGCGACGAAACGGCTCTTCTGGTTTTCCGCCGCCTCGACCAGGCGCGCGATCTCCGCCAGCAGCGTCCGTTCACCAACGGCGGCGGCTTCGATGACGAGCGGGTTCTCGATGTTGAGACAACCGGCGAACACGGACCCGCCCGGCCCGGCCGGCTTGGGCGTCGCCTCGCCATCGATCAGGCTGGTATCGATGCTGCTGTGGCCACTGACGATCTGGCCGTCGACGGCGATGCGCTCGCCCGCCGCCACCGCAACCCGCATCCCGACCTCGACCGCGGCCGGCGGCAGCCGACGCCTGCGCCCGTCAGCTTCCTCGACGGTAACGGCCGCCGCCCCCAGCGCCAGCACGTTCTCCACGGTCGCCAAGGCCACACCTCGGGCACGACGGTCGAGGTAGCGGCCGATCAGCAAGAAGAACAGCAATCCGATGGCGGAGTCAAAGTAGGCATGCTCGGCCCCGCGCATCGTTTCATGCAGGCTCATCGCCGCGGTGAGGATGACGCCGATGGAAATCGGTACATCCATATTCGTCCGGCCGTGGCGCAGTACGGCGATCGCCGAGCGGAAGAAGGAGCGTCCGGCGTAGGCGATGGCCGGCAGCGCGATCAAGGCCGAGATCCAGTGCAGCAGGCCGCGGGTCGCGGGTCCCATCCCCTGCGCGTGGCCGGCCCAGACGGCGACCGACAGCAGCATGACGTTGCCGGCCGCGAAACCGGCCACCGCCATCGCCCGCAGCAGGGCGCGCTCGGCTCGATCTGCGCTGCCCTGGCGCGCTCCGGCATCGAAGGGAACGAGGCGGTAGCCAAGGCGCCCAACCGCGCCGATCAACTCCTCTGCGCGCGCCCGCCCGCCATGCCACTGCAGCGCCAGGCGACGCGTCGTCATGTTAACGCGGGCCGAAGTCACCCCCGGCTGCCGGCTCAGGACCGATTCAATCAGCCAGACGCAGGCGGCACAGTGCAGGCCTTCCACCATCAGGGACAGGCTGCAATCCCCGTCGTTACTCTCGCGGACGTACGCGCCCAGGTCGCAGGCGCTCCCCTCCTCGTCCGGGATCAGCAGCCGTTGGTGCGGATCGAGTGTGCGCCGCTGGTAATAGCTTTCGAGGCCAAGTCCACGCACCAAATCGTACGCCGCCGCGCAGCCGGCGCAGCAGAAGCCATCGGCGATCGGACCGGCAGGCTGCGCAGCATTCTCACCCTCCGGCAGCGGTGATCCGCAGTGCCGGCACGCAGCCGCCCCACTCCCCGGCGCACGACCAGGTGCCCCGGAAGCAGCCGCCGCCGCGCGATCAGCGGTCACGGAACGAGCAGGCGGAGCGTCGACTGGAAGTGGGCGTCGTCCCTGCGAGCAAGAATGCGCAGGTCCCACTGGCCCGGCATCGGGAACGAAATCGACGCGCGGTAACGGCCGCCGCCTTCGCTGTCGAGGACAGCAGTCTGGTCGAAGCCGGCTTGCGTAGGCCGCGTGAACTGTGCCTCAACCTCGAGCCGGTCGAGCGGCGCGCCGTCCCGGTCCGAAAAGACGAGGGCCAAGTCACCGCCGCTCTGGGCGTTGCCCTCGCCGGCGCTCTTGCTGCCCGCCGGGCGTGGCTGAAAATCGACCGCGACATGCCAGCCGCGATCCGCCTGCCGGGCCGTTGCGTCCAGCGCGTCTTGGTAGGCCAACCCCTTGCGGTAGTGATCGGTCGTCTCAAGGCCGGAAAAGGTGCCTACAGCAACGATCGCCATGACTGCGTTGACGGCGACCACGATCAGCATGCCGCCAACGAAAATCCACGGATACCACCAGCCTGGCGGACGCCCTGATGCCTTCGCTCCCGCCATCGCCGCTTAATGCTCCGGACCGTTGAAGATGGCGCGATGGACGACCGTTTCCCGCGTCGCGAGATCGGTCAGCACCAGATCGTAGCTGGTCTGCTTGGCGGTAAGGGCCTCCAGCGGCGCCTTGACGAAGATACGGAAGGCGCCGACTTCGTCCGGCGGAACCTTGAGCGTCACCGCCGGGGTCGGCTCCGGATGGAGACCGGTCACAATGATCTCGGCGCCGCCGAGGCCGTTGGTTGCAACCAGGAACTCCTTTTCCTCGCGCTTCATGTTGAGGATCTTGAGCGCATAGCCGTTGCGGATCGATCCGTCCGAAAGGCGTACGTAGAGCGGCTGCCGATCGGCGACCAGATTGATCTCCAGGCGCGAACGCGTCGACAGCGAGATAATCATTCCCGTGACGACAATGGCGAGCACCGTCGCATAGGCGATCGTGCGCGCGCGGATCAGACGGATCCGCGTTGGTTTGCCGTGCGCGCGAGCGAGCTGGTTGTTGATCGAATCGTAGGTAATCAGCTCACCCGGCAGACCGAAGCGGTCCATGATCGTGTTGCAGGCATCGACACAGAGCGCACAGCCGATGCACGCCATCTGCTGGCCCTTGCGAATGTCGACGCCGGTCGGACAGACCTGCCAGCACATGCCGCAATCGACGCAGTGCCCGCGGCCTTCGAATGTTTGGCCATGGCGGGCGCCGCCGCGCGGTTCGCCGCGCCACGCCTCGTAGGTGACGATGAGCGAATCCTCATCGAACATCGCGCTCTGGAAGCGCGGCCATGGGCACATGTAAATGCAGACCTGCTCGCGCGCCCAGCCGGCAAGGAGATAGGTGGTCGCGGTGAACAGGGCGGTGAAGCCGTAGACTGCCGACCCCGCCTCACCGGTGAAGAATGCACGCACGGTAGAGGGGGCGTCGTTGAAATAGAGGATCCAGGCGCCGCCGGTAAGAAACGCAATGCCAAGCCAAGCCAAGTGCTTGATGGCCCGTTTCCGCAGTTTTTCGAGGCTGAACGGCGCCTTGTCGAGGCGGATGCGGGCGTTGCGGTCGCCTTCGACCAGACGCTCGACCCACATGAACAGGTCGGTCCAAACCGTCTGCGGACAGGTAAAGCCACACCAGACGCGCCCGAACCAAGCCGTCACAAGGAACAGCCCAACGGCGCCCATAATCAGCAGGCCGGTGAGGTAGTACACCTCCTGCGGCCAGATCTCGATCCAGAAGAAGTACGCCCGCCGCCCGGGCATATCGACCAGCAGCGCCTGATCGGGGGCGCCCGGTCCGCGGTTCCACCGCAGCCAAGGGCCAATATAGTAAAGGCCCAAGAGGACGGTCACCACCCACCACTTGATGCGCCGCCAGCGGCCGTCGACCTTGCGCGGATGGATCTTCTCCCGTTCGGCGTAGAGGGATTCCTTTTCTGCCGGTACGGGCGCCGACACTCCCCCGCCGGACCGGGCGGAAGCCGCCTTGGCCGGCACCTGCGCATCTGACGACTTTGCTAAGCCCATCGCTCGTTCAACTTTTTCTGCGCCCGCTGTCGCCCCGCCGCCTTGCGGTTTGCGCTCCCGCTCTCCGCTTAACGGCGGCTGGGCGTGCCTCCGTCAGATATCCTCGCGAAGGCACGCTGCGGTTCGGCTATTGGCCACCGCCCAGCACCGTGTGCACGTAGACGGCAACCTGCTTGATCTGCACGTCGTCCAGACGGCCCGTCCAGGCCGGCATAACGCCCTGCCGTGGACGCGTGATCTGGGCGATTAGCGCGTCGCGGCCGCCCCCGAACAACCAGATCTGATTGTTGAGCGCGGGAGCGCCAACATCGGCAATACCCTCGCCGACGTCGCCGTGGCAGACGTTGCAATTCTCGGCGTAGATCCGCGCACCTTCCGCGTTCGCCGGTCCGGCGCCTGACAGCGATAGCACATGATCGGCGACGGCAGCGATTTCCTGCGGCGTCAGCACGCCGTCGGCGCCGAATGCCGGCATTGCGCTCTGGCGGGAATCGGCATTGGCGTTGCGAATGCCATAAGTGATGGTCGTGTGCACGTCGTCGAGTTTGCCGCCCCAGATCCATTCGTCATCGACGAGAACGGGATAGCCCGGCCGACCAACGCCGCCGGTGCCGTGACAGGCGGCACAGTTCTCGGCAAAGATGACCTCACCGCCGGCGCGCGCGAACTGCAGAAGCCTGTCGTCCTGAACAATCTCCTGCAGCGACTTCTGGGCGAACTGGTCGTACCAGACGGCCCGCTCGGCACGGAGGTTCGCCATCGCCTGGTTGAGATCGGCACGCGACGAATAGCCCCAGATACCCCGGGTGTAGCCGCTCAGCCACGGCACCGCGGGGAACACGACCATGTATACGGCCGACCAAATGATGGTGGCATAGAAGACGTACAGCCACCACTTCGGCAGCGGCGTGTTGAGTTCGCGGATGCCATCCCATTCGTGGCCCGTGGTTTCCCGCCCGGTCAGGGCATCCACGTGCTTACTGCTTGCCATCTGTTCCTCCGTCGTCCTCGCGAAGCGGGATCTTGGCTGCCTCTTCGAAGCGGCGGCGGTTCCGCGGCCGGTAGACCCACCAGATGATCCCGATGAACAGGATCATCAGCCACACGACCCACAACGACCGCGCCGTCGCGTAGAGCTCCGTCAGATCCAAGACACGCTCCTAACGGTAGTCCAATTCCGGCTTGTAGCTGGTGAAATCGACCAGCGTGCCCAGCATCTGCAGGTAGGCCACAAGCGCATCCATTTCGGTGACGCGCTCGGGGTCGCCGTCGAAATCACCAACCACCGCCTTCGGATAGCGAGCAAGCAGGGCATCGGTATCGTCGGTCGGCTCGGCTTGAGCCTGGGTGGCGACGTCGGCACCGGCTTGCGCAATCTGCTCGTCCGTGTACGGCACGCCCACGATCCGCAAGGTGCGCAGATGGTCGGCAATGTCCGCGTAGTTCAAATCACGGCGGGCAAGGAAGCCATAGGGCGGCATGATGGATTCCGGCACCACGCTACGCGGATTGGTCAGATGCGCCGCGTGCCACTCGTTCGAGTACTTGCCGCCGACGCGGGCCAGATCCGGCCCCGAGCGCTTGGAACCCCACTGAAACGGATGGTCGTACATGCTCTCGGCCGCCAAGCTGTAGTGGCCGTAACGCTCGACCTCATCGCGGAAGGGACGGACCTGCTGGCTGTGGCAGGTATAGCACCCCTCCCGCACGTAGATGTTGCGCCCCGCCAGTTCCAGCGGCGAATAGGGCCGCACGCCGTCAACCTTTTCGATGGTCTGCTCCATCGCGAACAGCGGCACCAATTGCACCAGCCCGCCGATCGAGACCGTGATCAAGATGCAGATCGACAGCAGGATGACGTTTTTCTCAAGGATCTCGTGACGCATGGCCAGGACCTCCTCATTCCCCGGCGCGCATCGCCGCGGCGCCGACCGGCTGTTCGAACGCCGTCTCGGTCCGGATGTCGCCCTTGATTGTCTTTATCAGGTTGTAAACCATGATCAGCGCGCCCAGCAGGAACAAGATGCCGCCGCTGGCGCGGATCACGTAGTAGGGGTGCATCGCCTCCACCGTCTCGATGAACGAGTACTGCAGGAAGCCGTAGCTGTCATAGGCCCGCCACATCAGCCCCTGCATGATGCCGGAGATCCACATCGCCGTGATGTAGAGAACGATGCCGATCGTCGCGACCCAGAAGTGGTAGGTGACGAAGCGGAGGCTGTAGAGCCGCGGCCGGTTCCACAGCCGCGGTACCAGGTAGTAGACGCAGCCGAAGGTGACGAACGCGACCCAGCCCAGCGCACCGGAATGCACATGACCGATCGTCCAGTCGGTATAGTGGCTGAGCGAGTTGACGGCCTTGATCGACATCATCGGCCCTTCGAACGTGCTCATGCCGTAAAAGGCGACCGACGCGACCATGAAACGCAGAATCGGGTCGGTGCGGAGCTTATCCCAGGCACCGGAGAGCGTCATGATGCCGTTGATCATCCCGCCCCACGACGGCATCCACAGCATGATCGAGAACACCATGCCGAGCGTTTGTGCCCAGTCAGGAAGCGCCGTGTAGTGCAGGTGGTGCGGGCCGGCCCAGATGTAGAGGAAGATCAGGGTCCAGAAGTGCACGATCGACAGCCGATAGGAGTAGACCGGCCGTTCCGCCTGCTTCGGGATGAAATAGTACATCATGCCGAGGAAGCCGGCGGTAAGGAAGAAGCCGACCGCATTGTGGCCGTACCACCACTGCGTCATCGCATCTTGGACGCCAGCCCAGATGATGTAGCTCTTGGTACCAAACAGCGACACCGGGACGGAGACATTATTGCCAAGGTGCAAGACGGCAATCGTGAGGATGAACGCCAGGAAGAACCAGTTGGCGACGTAAATATGCGGTTCCTTGCGCTTCATGATGGTGCCGGCAAAGGCAATCAGGTAGCCGACCCAGACGACCGTCAACCACAGATCGACGTACCACTCCGGCTCAGCGTACTCTTTCGACTGAGTGATGCCGAGGACGTAGCCGGAGGCCGCCATCACGATAACCAACTGGAAGCCCCAGAACAGGAAGCTGCCCATTCCAGAACCACCGAACAGCCGCGCCCGACAGGTCCGTTGCACACAGTAGAGCGACGTCGCAAACAGCGCATTGCCACCAAACGCGAAAATGACCGCCGACGTGTGAACGGGGCGCAGACGCCCGAAGGTCGTCCACGGGAGATCAAGGTTCAGTACCGGAAATGCCAGTTGCAGCGCGATGATGACGCCCACGAGAAAGCCGACAACGCCCCAGAAGACGGTGGCAATGGTAAACTTGCGGATGCAGTCATCCTCATACGCGATCGCAGCGGGCGGGACCGCAGCAGCTGCAGTCATGACATCCTCCCATAACGACTCATTTGCTCATGTACAAAAAGAATACTTGCCATCACACAACCCGCCACCTGTTTGCGGACATCCAATCCCACATCAAGCCCCTGCGTTGCTCACTTTTTCTGCAGCGCATCTCGCGGCGGCACAAATCCGCCCAGTGCTTGTGCAGTTGCGGGAACCTGTTGTCATTGCGCACGTTTTTTGATCTTCGGCGAGAATTAGCAGACTGCGATACTAGGGCTTCGGTCAACACCTGTCAACGCCTGCGGCGGCCCCGGCTGGGCCAGCCGGAGCAGAATCGATGGGCACGCGCCTGGAATACAAATAGTGTCCCAAGACTTCGCTTCCGCTACAATGTCGCGAGTGATAATGACTTGCAGTAACCACCCGTGTCCGCCCTGCCCGATACAGTTTGTGCGCCTGCACACCTTCCCTAAAACGGCGAATCCGCCGGCCAACCCGCACAAGCGACTTGCCGGCTTGTGGCGTTGTTGGGTGTGGGCATCGGCAATTTTGCTGCTTGTCGCCGGATGCGGCTCAGATAGCGACCGGCATTCGAAGCCAGCGCCAGCAGCGGACGCGGCGACACCAATCCAGCAGATGGTCGTGGCCGCCCACCCCCTTGCCGCCGAAGCCGGGCGAGCGATGTTGCGCGCCGGCGGCAGCGCGCTTGACGCCGCGATCGCAGCCCAAATGATGCTGACCCTGGTCGAGCCGCAGTCATCGGGCATCGGCGGCGGCGGCTTCCTTATGTATTATGAAGCCGAAAGCGGCCGTATCGACGCCTATGACGGCCGCGAGACGGCACCGGCGGGCGCACACGCGGCGATGTTCCTTGGCCCCGACGGCCAGCCGCGCGGCTTTGCCGAAGCCTCCACCGGCGGCCTTGCGGTCGGCGTGCCGGGATTGCTGCGAATGTTGGAACTGGCGCACCGCGACCACGGCCACCTGCCGTGGCGATCCCTGTTCGAGCCGGCAATCGCGCAAGCCCGCAGAGGCTTCACCGTCAGTCCCCGGCTCGCCCAAGCCATCGCCGGCCCGCGCGGCCCTAATGCTAACGCCGCCGCCCGCGCGCTGTTCTACCACCCGGACGGGATGCCCCTCACAGCCGGCGAGCGCTTGCGCAACCCTGCGCTCGCTGACACGCTTGCGGCGGTGGCCGCGAACGGCGCCGACGCGCTTTACACCGGCACGATTGCCGCTGCCATGGTCAAAGCCGTGCACGAGGCGGTGAATCCGGGCTCCCTGAGCGAAGCTGACCTTGCCGGCTACACCGCGATGCGCCGCTCCGCGATCTGCGCCCCCTATCGCAGCAATCGTATTTGCGGCATGCCGCCGCCATCCTCTGGCGGAATCGCCACGCTGCAGATCCTTGGTCTACTCGAACCGTTCGACCTCCCGGCAACTGCTCCGATGAGTGCGGAGGCGGTGCACTGGTTCATCGAAGCGAGCCGGCTCGCCTTTGCCGACCGCGACCTCTATGTCGCCGACCCGGATGTCGTCGCCGTGCCGACCGCAGGACTGCTGGATCGGGGCTACCTCGCCGCCCGCTCGCGGCTTATCGGCCCCACCGCGATGCCGGCGGCCGAGCCCGGCCGCCCGCCCGATCCCGGCCGGGCGCACAAAGACGCAGCCGCATTCTCCGCCGAGCATGGCACCTCGACCACCCACCTCAGTGTTGTCGATGCTGAAGGCAATGCGGTTGCGATGACCACCAGCATCGAAGCCAGCTTTGGCGCCAGGATCGTTGCCGCTGGCTTTGTCCTCAATAATCAGTTGACCGATTTCGCCTTCGCGCCCGAGGTCGGCGGCCGACCGGTGAACAACCGCCCCGGCCCCGGCAAGCGACCACGTTCGTCGATGGCGCCGACCCTGGTCTTCGATGAAGGCGGAAGCCTGAAGCTTGCCATTGGTTCGCCCGGCGGCCCCCGCATTATCGATTATGTCGCCCAGACACTGATCGGCGTGCTCGACTGGGGGCTCGATATCCAGGCTGCGATCGACCTGCCACGCGTCGTCAACCGCAACGGCCCGACCGAGCTGGAACCGTCGCCGGCCAGCCAAGCCTTGCAGCAAGCCCTTGAGCAGCGGGGCCATAGCGTGTAGATTCGAGAACTCGAAAGTGGACTGCACGGCATTCAACGCAACGGACCCGTGCTTTTGGGCGGGGTCGACCCGCGACGGGAGGGTGCGCTAAGTGCTGACTGACCCTGACACCTTCGGAACTGACGCAGCGCCTGCCGAGGCCGGCCAGGTACCGTCGGTTTTTCTCAAGGCCGGCCAGGATCGGCGGATCAGTGCCGGACACCCATGGGCCTACTCCAACGAGGTCAGCATCGACCGGGCAGCCGGCATTGAGGCCGGCACTCTCGTCACCCTGCGCCGCGTTGATGGCAAGCCGCTTGGCGTTGGCTTCTTCAACCCGCACACGCTGATCGCCGTGCGGCTGCTGAGCCGCGAGCCGCACGCGCACATCGACAAGGCCTTCCTGGCCAACCGCCTGCAGCGTGCGCTTGCCTTGCGCGAACGATTTTACACCGAACCCTACTACCGGCTCGTGCACGCTGAGGCGGACGGTCTGCCGGGACTCATTGTTGACCGGTTCGGGTCGGTCCTGGTCGTGCAGACCAACGCCGCCGGCATGGAGCGCCTGCAGCCGCTCCTTCTCGATGCGATCGACAGCCTCCTGGCACCGACTGCGATCGTCCTGCGCGGCGATTCTCAGGCGCGCGCACTCGAGGGCCTGCCGGCCGAAACAACGGTTGCCCGCGGCAACCTTTCCGATGCGGTCGAGGTGATCGAGGACGGACTCGTCTTCTATGCTGATGTTTGCGCCGGGCAGAAGACAGGCTGGTATTTCGACCAGCGGCCAAACCGTGCCTTCGTCGCCCCGCTGGCGCAAGGCGAGCGAATGCTCGATGTCTTTTGTCATACGGGCGGATTCGCCATCCGCGCCGCAGCTGCCGGCGCACGCGAGGTAATCGGCGTCGATTCTTCCGACAGTGCGCTGATGCTCGCAAAGCGCGCGGCAACGGCTGCCGGCCTCGATCGCCGCTGCAGTTTCGCGCGCGAGGACGCTTTTGCGGCGTTAACCCGCTTCGCCGCCGACGGCACCCGTTTCCGCCTTGTCGTCGCCGATCCGCCGCCGTTTGCCCGCTCGCGCAAGGACGTACCGAGCGCTCTCAAGGGCTACCGCAAGCTGGCCCGACTCGCCGCCGCTGTGGTCGAACCGGGCGGCTTCCTCTTTATTGCCAGCTGTTCGCACGCCGTCGAAGCGAGCGCATTCGCGCGTGAAGTCGCGCTCGGAATCGGCCGCACTGGCCGCACCGGCCGGCTGATCCGTGAGAGCGGCGCCGGCCCCGACCACCCCCAGCACCTCCACCTTCCGGAGACTGCCTATCTCAAGACGCTGCTGCTGCAAGTGGACTAGCCTTGCCCATGCATGCACCTCGATGGTCTTGGTCGAACGCGGCCTTCGATTACCCGCCGCTCCGCCCCGGCGTCCGCGCGTGCGGGCTTCGGTAGCCGCCGCCGCGCCGCTCAGGTCATGACCAACGATCACCCCATCGTCGACGTTCTTGTGCTTTTGGCGGCGCTGATCGTTTTTGTTCCGCTGTTTCAACGCTTCAAGCTTGGGGCAGTCCTCGCTTACCTGACCGCCGGCGTGATCATCGGCCCGTCCGGCCTGGGCCTCATCCGCGACGTCAAGGCGACGCAGCCATTCGCGGAGCTTGGCATCGTCTTGATGCTGTTCACCGTGGGCCTCGAGCTCAGTTTCGGGCGGCTCAGGCTGTTCCACCGCGGCGTCTACGCACTCGCGATCAGCCAGGTGCTATGCACGACCCTTGTGCTAGCATTGGCCGCCTGGCAGCTCGGCCTCCGCTTCGAGGCGGCGCTCGCGGTGGGCGGCATGCTGACGCTCTCCTCAACGGCCGTCGTTCTCCAGTTGCTGAGCGACCGCGGTACGCTGACCACCCCCGTCGGCCGAACCGCGATCGCCATTCTACTGATTCAGGATCTGGCCGTGGCCCCGCTGATTGTCTTCATCAGTGGCGCCGGTGCAAGCGCCGACAGCCTGGGCGCAACGTTGGGCATGCTCGCGTTGAAGTTCGGGCTGTTCCTCGTCGCCGTGTGGGTGTTCGACCGCCAGGCGCTGCGCCCCCTGTTGCGGCTGGCGGCAAGCACACAGGCGCCGGAAGTATTCATGGGAACGACGCTTCTTCTGGTGCTCGGCGTCGGCTGGGTAAGCGAGACCATCGGCCTCTCAATGGCGTTAGGCGCCTTCATCGCAGGCATGTTGGTTGCGGACACCGTTTACCGGCATCAGGTCACCGCCGACATCCAGCCCGTTCGTGGCCTGTTGCTGGGATTGTTCTTCATCACGGTCGGCATGGGAATCGACCTCGCGCATGCCTATTCGCGTGCGGCGACCATCCTGGCACTGGTCGCGTCGGTGATGGCGATCAAGGCAATCCTCATCGCCGGACTAGCCCGCGTGTTTGGCCAGCGGGCCCAAAATGCGTTGGCGCTGGGCGGATTGCTGAGCCAGATGAGTGAATTTTCGTTCGTATTACTTGCGCTCAGTGTTCAAACCAGAATCCTCCCACCGGACTTTGGCCACATCCTGCTGGCGGCAATTGCCATCTCCATGGCAGCCACGCCGGCTGGCGCGGCACTGCTCGATTCTCTTTCACCACCGCATAAGGATGCAAAACACTCCACGCTAGGCAACCTGAAGGAAGAAACTGGACAACTCGCCGGCCATGTGGTGATCGCCGGCTTTGGCCAGGTCGGCATGGCGGTGGCACGCTTTCTTGCCGGTGAACGGGTCACGGTCCTCGTTCTTGATCTCACGCCTAAGCGGGTCACAGCCAGCCGGGTGCGCGGCTTGCGTGTCTTTTTCGGCAACGCGGCGCGGATCGACGTCCTGCGCGCCGCGCACCTCGACCGCGCCAATGCACTTGTCGTTGCCGTTCCGGATACCATGGCCGCCGAGCAAATCACCGCAATTGCACACGCATCCTTCCCGGATCTGCCCATTTTCGTGCGTGCCAGCGACGAAACCTGGGTGCCGCGCATGAAGGCGGTTGGCGCCCGTGCGGTCGTGCTCGACGGCTTGACGACCGCCCTCGATCTCGCCGAACGGGTGATGCTGGTCTACGCGCCGGAGAAGGAATTCCCCGCCTGAAACATTCTTTCGTAGTGTTGCATCGCCGCACGGATTCTGCGTGCAAATGCGTAAAGGAGGCGCGACAGAAGGGCTATTCGCGTTTTTCCTGTTGCACACGGCCACAATCCACGTCTATCTCAAGGCCACCCGCGTTTGTGGCAGGAGCATGGCGAACGCAGGACCAAGTGGTTTCAGCGCCGGTAGTATGTTGTTCAGAAGTGACTGCCTAGAGTAACGCGAGCGATCCTTTGGAGTTCCTCGTTAGCGCTTCCCACAGAAGATTCGTCATAAGATTTCAAGAGGACGGTAGGTGATAGCAATGTTCGATGCCAAGTCTGCTGCGCAAGCCATTGAACCGAGCGAAACAACCGCGGCCGCACGTCGGGCGCTTGTCTTTCCCGGCCAAGGTTCGCAGGCCGTCGGCATGGGCACAGAGCTCGCAGCCAGCTTCCCGACTGCCCGGCAGGTGTTCCAGGAGGTCGACGACGCGCTCGGCCAGAATCTGTCGCAGCTGATGGCAGATGGCCCCGAGCAGGAGCTGACACTGACGGAAAATGCGCAACCGGCCCTGATGGCCGTCAGCGTTGCCGTCCTGCGGGTGTTGGAGAAGGATTTTGACGCCGACCTCTTGCAGCTGGGCTCGTTCGTTGCCGGCCATTCGCTGGGTGAGTACACCGCACTGACCGCTGCCGGTACCTTCACGATTGTTGACGCAGCGCGCCTTTTGCGTACGCGCGGCCTGGCAATGCAGACGGCGGTGCCGGTCGGCGAAGGCGCAATGGCGGCCCTGATGGGCGTGGAGCTCACGCTCGCGCAGGAGATTGCGTCCGAGGCTACGCGCGACACCTATGACGGCAGTGTCTGCGTCGCCGCCAACGATAATGCACCTGGCCAGGTCGTGATCAGCGGCAACCGCACGGCCGTGCAACGGGCGATCGACATCGCCGGTCTACGCGGTGCCAAGCGCAGCGTTCTGCTGCCGGTGAGCGGGCCTTTCCATTGCCCCCTGATGGCGCCGGTTGCCAATGTGATGGACAACGCTCTGGCGAACGTCCAGATGCAAGCACCGAAGATCCCTCTGATCTCCAACGTTTCCGCCCGCGAGGTGGCCGAGCCGGAGGAGATCCGCAAGCTTCTGGTGCAGCAGGTGACGGGCATGGTGCGCTGGCGCGAGAGCGTCTTGTACATGTGCATGCAGGGCGTCGTCGAACTGGTCGAAATCGGCGCCGGCAAAGTCCTCTCCGGTCTCGCCAAGCGGATTGATCGCCGTTTGAGCGGCCTCTCGGTCGGGACGCCGGCAGGCATCGAGGCGTTTGCGAAGACTCTCTGAGCGGACGCGCGGACAGCAGCCGACCGCCGCAGCACGGGCGGTCGCGCTCACCACCTTAGACCGGGCATCGGGGCGCGGCGTTGACAGCCGCCGCCCCACCTCGTATACACCGGCCCACTTCAAGACGTCGGAGCGTCGCACGTGAAGCGGACATATCAACCAAGCAAGATCGTACGCAAGCGACGCCACGGCTTTCGCCAGCGGATGTCGACGGTCGGCGGACGGCAGGTTCTTGCCAATCGCCGGCGCAGGGGGCGCAAGCGCCTGTCGGCCTGAGCGCGCCGGTGAGCTGCGCGCTTCCCCATCTGATGCGCCGGAGCGACTATTTGCGGGTCGCCCGGGTCGGGCGGGCGTGGGCGATGCCGGGCGTTGTGGTTCAAGTGTGCCGACAACCCACCGAGCGAAGCAGTGAACCGGTTGCGGTGAGCTGCCGGGTCGGGATCACGGCGAGCCGGAAGGTCGGCAAAGCGGTTGCTCGCAACCGGGTGCGAAGGCGGCTGCGCGCGGCGGCACGCGAGGTGCTGCGGCAGCATGGGATGACGGGATGCGATTACGTGCTCATTGGCCGCGCTGCGACGTTGAGCCGACCATTCCCGGCGCTGGTGGCCGATCTCACCACCGCGCTCAAGCGACTGCGCGCCTACCGCGCCGCGACGACGCAAGCGGAGCCGACGCGCGACGGGGCGGGCTTCCCATGATGCGCCTCCTGAACATGCTCGTCTGCGGCATCATCCTCGGCTACCGCTATCTGTTGTCGCCGCTGTGGCCCGGGGTCTGCCGCTTCGAACCCACGTGTTCTGCCTACGGCCTGGAAGCGATCCGGCGGCACGGCGCCCTGCGCGGCGGCTGGCTGACCCTGACGCGGCTCTCCCGCTGCCACCCCTGGGGTGGCGAAGGGATCGATCCGGTGCCCGATCTCTCCCCCTCACCCGGCTGGCGCAGGGTGCTGAGCCCGCGCCGCCCCTGCCACCGGCCCCAGCGGCCCTGATCTGAAGATCCGGACGAGGCACTTCCCATGAGCGACAACCGCAACATGATCCTTGCGATCGTGCTGTCCGTCCTGATCCTGATCGGCTTTCAGTATGGCTACGATCTGATCTATCCGAAGCCGGCTCAGCCGCCGGTGCCCGCGCAGCAGGAAACCGTCGAGACGACGCCGACGGCACTTGGCACGACGGCACCGGGAGCCGAGCCGGCCGGGGTGAACATCCCAACGTCCGGATCGACGACGGCACCCGCGGCAGCACCTTCGCCGCTCGCGCCGTCGCCGGCGGCGACGCGCAACAGTGTGCTCGGCCAGTCGCAGCGGATCCCCATCAACACGCCCCGCCTCCATGGCTCGATCGCATTGACCGGCGGCCGGCTCGACGACCTGACGCTGGCCACCTACCATGAGACGATCGATCCCAAGAGCCCGGAGATCGTTCTGTTTTCACCGCCGGCAACCCCCGATGCCCACTTCGTCCAGGTGGGTTGGGTCGGTTCACTTGGCGCGGGGGAACTGCCGGACAGCAACACTGTATGGCGCGCCGACGGCGACGAGTTGACGCCGCAGAGCCCGCTGACCCTCTCCTGGACCAGCCCGTCCGGCCTCGTTTTCAAGCGCACCTTTGCCGTCGACGACGGCTTTCTGTTTACCGTGACCCAGACGGTCGAAAACGGCAGCGCGACAGATGTCACGCTTACGCCTTACGCCTTGATCTCACGACTGGGCACACCGCACACCGGCGGCTACTACATTCTGCATGAGGGACCGCTTGGCGTCTTCGACGGCACGCTGAAGGAAATTAAGTACAAGGATCTGGCAGAGGCCGGAACCATACAACAGAAGTCACGAGGTGGATGGGTCGGCATTACCGACAAGTATTGGCTGAGTGCCCTCGTAGCGAATCACGACGATGGCATTACCTCGCGTTTTTTTCACGAAACCTACGAAGGTCGAGACCGTTACCAGGTCGATTTCGTCGGAGCCCCGTTGAGCTTGGCACCGGGCATTACTGTCTCCGCTGAGTCGAGGATCTTTGCCGGCGCGAAAGAGGTCAAGCTCCTCGACCGCTACCGCGACCAGTATCAGATCGATCGGTTCGACCGTGCCATCGATTTCGGCTGGTTTTATTTCCTGACCAAACCTCTGTTCTATTTCCTGATTTTTATCCACGGTGTGGTGGGGAACCTGGGCGTAGCCATCCTTCTGTTGACGGTGACGATCAAGCTTCTCTTCTTCCCGCTTGCGAACAAATCGTATGTCGCAATGTCGAAGATGCGCCAACTTCAGCCCGAAATTGCCAAGCTGAAGGAGCGTTTCGGCGACGACAAAGCCCGTTTCAACCAGGAAATGATGGCGCTTTACAAGCGGGAGAAGGTCAACCCCGCGTCCGGTTGTCTACCGGTCCTGATCCAGATTCCCGTGTTCTTTGCGCTTTACAAAGTCCTGTTCGTGACCATCGAGATGCGGCATGCGCCGTTCTTCGGCTGGATTCAGGACCTAGCAGCGCCCGATCCGACCTCGGTGTGGAACCTGTTCGGCCTGATCCCCTGGGATCCCGCGACCGTCATCCCGCATTTCCTGAACATCGGCGCTTGGCCGCTCATCATGGGCTTCACCATGTGGCTGCAGCAGCGGCTCAACCCGCAGCCTCCCGATCCGATTCAGGCCAGGATGTTCATGCTGCTGCCGTTCGTTTTCACGTTCTTCCTCGCCTCCTTTCCGGCCGGCCTCGTCATCTACTGGGCCTGGAACAACACCTTGTCGATCATCCAGCAGTGGGTGATCATGCGCCGCATGGGCGTGAAGCCGTGAGCAGTGGTGAGCGGTCCGGTTCCTGACGCGAATCCAGGGGAACAGGCCGACGCGGCAGCGCTTGAGGCGGGGCGGCTGTTGTTCGCGCGGCCCTGCCGGTTCGTGCTTGGCGCCGCCGGCCGCGACCAATTGCCTGAAGGTGGCTTGCCGGAGATCGCCTTTGCCGGCCGCTCTAACGTCGGCAAATCGAGTCTGATCAATGTCCTGACCGGGCGAACACGGCTGGCGGCGACATCCGTCACCCCCGGCCGGACCCGGCAACTGAATTTCTTCAACCTCGATGATCGGCTGATGCTGGTCGACCTGCCGGGCTACGGCTATGCGCAGGCACCGAAGACCGAGGTCGCCCGCTGGACGCGGCTGGTGCAGGATTACCTGACCGGCCGGCCGGTGCTGCGTCGCGTCCTCGTGCTGATCGACGGCCGCCACGGCGTCAAAGAGATCGATCAGCGGGTAATGGCGCTGCTCGACCGCGCCGCCGTCTCCTACCAGGTCGTACTCACCAAGTGCGACAAGGTCACCGCAACGACGCTGCCGGGCTTGCTCGCGCGCGTTGCCACCCAACTCGCCAAGCACACGGCCGCACATCCGGACCTGCTGCCGACAAGCGCGCGCCTCGAAACCGGGATCGCCGAAGTACGGGCAGAACTCGCCCGCCTTTCCCAGTGGCAGGCCGAAGCGGCGGAGCCGTCGTGCGGATGAGCGTTTCAGCCGATCGGACTCTTTTCGCTGGCATTCCGCCAAGCGCACCTTAGATTTGCCGCCATGGCCGAGACACCCCCCAAGAGCCGCGAAGAGTGGCTGGAGCAGGCGCGCACCCTCTCGGAAGCGCTGCCGTTCATGCGCCGTTATGCCGGCGCAACGTTCGTCATCAAGTACGGCGGCCACGCGATGGGCGACGCCGCGCTTGCGGCCGGATTCGCGCGCGACGTCGTACTCCTGCGCCAGGTCGGCATCAACCCGGTGGTGGTCCACGGCGGCGGACCGCAGATCGGGCGCATGCTGGACCGGCTGCGGATCAAGAGCGAGTTCGTCGATGGTTTGCGTGTCACCGACCGCGAGACTGTCGAGGTCGTGGAGATGGTCCTCGCCGGCTCGATCAACAAGGAGATCGTGTCAGCGATCAATGCCGCCGGCGGTTTTGCTGTCGGCCTCTCCGGCAAGGACGGCAACCTGATGCGGGCGCAGCGCCTGCGCCGGACCAAGCGCGACTTGTCCTCGAACATCGAGCGGATTCTGGATCTCGGCCTCGTCGGCGAGCCAAGCGAGGTCAACCCGCACATCTTGGAGTTCTACGAGCGCTCAGACATCACACCGGTCATTGCGCCGATCGGCTTTGGCCAGAATGGTGAGACGCTCAACGTCAACGCCGATACCGCGGCCGGCGCCATCGCGGCTGCGGTCAGTGCCGAGCGGCTGTTGCTGCTGACCGACATCGAGGGCGTGCTCGACAAGAACGGAAACCTGATCACCGAGATGACGGCGAGCCAAGCGCGCCGCTATATCTCCGACGGCACCATCCAGGGCGGCATGATTCCAAAGGTGGAAACCTGCCTGGAGGCGGTCGGCAAGGGCGTCGCCGCGGCCGTCATTGTTGACGGCCGGGTCCCGCATGTGTTGCTGCTCGAACTGTTCACCGAGCACGGGGCGGGGACGCTCGTCCGCGCCGGTTGACGCTGGGCGTTGGGCCGGCTGACGCTGGGCCTTGGTCGGCGGCTGCGGTCCTGCGCTCAACGCGGTGCGGCGCGGTTGTTGAACTTCAACCGCTCTGGAAACAGCTGATTCGGCAGACCTTCCTGGATCGCCTTGAGATCGCGGCGCGGCTTGCCGAACAGGTAGCCTTGGACGAACTGCACCCCGCAGTCGCGGGCGAATTCCAGCACCGTCTCGTCTTCGATCATCTCCGCTGCGATGCTGACACTCATCTCGCGCGCGAACGCAACCAGCGCCTTGACGAAGGCACGGCCGTGGCGCGCCTTGGTCGCGGCGATGACCGAGTGGCCATCCAGCTTGATCATGTCGACCTCGAGATTGGCGAGATACTCGAAGTTGGCCGCACCGGCACCGAAGTCATCGAGAGCGACCCGGAACCCCTGCTCCCGCAGCCGCTGGACAAAGCCGTTGGTTGAGCGCGGATCGGAAATTCGCGCCGACTCGGTGATTTCGAACAGTAGCCGGCCGCGCAACCACGGGCTGGCCTTCAACAGCCGGTCGACCTGCGCCAGATAGGACAGCGAACCGACCGATTGGCCGGACACGTTGATCCCGAAACAGGTTTTCGCATTGCGCGGGGTATTGCTCTCCATCCACTTCAGGAGCTTCTGGAGGACGGCGAGATCGAACGCCGTGATCAGGCCGGTTTCCTCCGCAAACGTGACCTGCTCGTAGATGCTCTGCGCGCCGTACTCGGAACTCACCCGCGACAGTGTTTCGTAATAGTTGACTGCGCCGCTGCGAACGTTGAGGACGGGCTGAAAATGGATCTCGAAATCCTGACGATTGATCATATCGCGCAGCCTCGACAGGTCGTCGGCGGCACGACGGGCGAGCGCGGAGATGCTGTTCGACAGGCCATCGAGGATATGATCACTTGAACGGAGATTGCGGAACCGGTTCAGCGTGTAGACGACGCCGCGAATTGCCTGCTCGTCACCAATGGCTTCCGCATCAACATCGATCGTTGCGGTTTCGACCGGCGATCCCTGGTTCAAGGGATCGGCTTTCTTGGTCAACGTCGCGATCTGTGCCCGCAACGCATCGACGTCGGTGTCCGGACCATGCATGACGCCGAAGCGATCCGACGCCAAGCGCGCGGCCGCCTCGCCATTGACCGAGTTCTCCTTCAAACACGCGCCAATTGCCACCAGCAGCTCCTTCTCTGCCGCATCGACCAGGCGCGAGCGAAGGTCATCGAAACGGGGCAGCACGAGAAGCGACATTGCCCGGCTATCGTCGGACTCACCCTCGGCTAGGTAGCTCGTCACCATGTCGATAAAGCCGTCGCCGTCGATGAGGCCGCTTTCCTCATCCCTTGGCCGCCGGCCAAACCCGGATGTCCGGGACTTGCCGGCGCTATACCGCAGTCCGAGGAAGAAATGGCCGTTCAGGTCGTGCAACTGGTAACCCGCAATCGCAAGCGGAGGTGTCACCCCGCGCTCACCGAGCAGGCGAACAGAGACGCCTTCGATCCGCTCCCGTTTGCGCGCGCCCGCCAGCAACTCCGTCAGCAGCCCGCGCTCAGCCGGGGCAGCCAGCTTCTCGATCGACTCGCCGACAAGGGCCTCGTTCTTACGACCGAGAAAAGGCTCAACGGCGCCAGCCGCGTAGACGATCCGCCCATCCGGATCGAGTTCGAACAGGAGATCGGCCCACGAGAACGCGAGTGCTACGAAACGATCGCGTTCGACCCGCAGCGCCGAAAGCGGCGACACGGGGGACGGAGCGGTGGACGCCAATGCGGTAGAGAGATCGGCAGAGGGAACTCTGTTCACGATGATCGCCCGATAGTTGAGGTGCCGGTTTGAACGCAGCCCTAGCTAATATGCCGCAGGCGGTTAATATCCGGTTGCGCTTCGCTTCACTGGCTGGGGGTGCCCTATGGAGAAGGCTGCTTGCTTCGGCACACCTTTTGACGCCACCTTATCGCCATGAGCCAGCCCCAAACGCAGCAGAACCTAACGACGGCCGTGGCCGATTCCTTCGCCGGGTGGGGCGCCGTCGAGACCTGGGTTTTCGACCTCGATTACACGCTCTACCCACCATCTGCGGCTCTCTTTGCGCAGATCGAACAGCGGATGCGCGCCTACATTGCCGAGTTCCTTGGTCTGGATCTCGATGCTGCGTGGCAGCTGCAGAAGGAGTACTTCCACACCTACGGCATGTCGCTCCGTGGCCTGATGGATTTTCACGCCATGGACCCGGCGCCTTTTCTTGCCCACGTCCACGATATCGATTTGAGCGTGCTCGATCCAAGCCCGGCCCTCGGTGCGGCGCTCGCAGCGCTGCCGGGACGCAAGCTGATCTTCACCAATGCGTCGGCCCGCCACGCCGAGCGCGTGCTTGAGCGGCTGGGAATTGCCGGGCACTTCGAGGCCGTCTTCGACATTGTCGCCGCGGATTACCGGCCGAAGCCAGAGCCGGAAACCTACCGTAACCTCGTTCGCCGCCACAACATCGACCCGCGGCAGAGCGTGATGATCGAGGACCAGGCGCGCAATCTCCCGCCCGCGGCCGCGCTCGGCATGACGACCGTATGGGTCCGCTGCACCACCGACCAGCCGCCAGCCCCGGCGGACGTGGCGGCCTCCGTGCATCACATCGTCGATGACCTTATTGCCTGGCTCACCGCGATCGGCGCCGCCGAGGCGACGACGACAGAAGGTTGACTCGCAGCGGTGGCTCACGCATCGTCGCTGAAGCCGTCTCCTCCCATCCTATCGCAAAACGGAACGCCATGACCGGTGATCTCGAAACGACGATCAATTCCGCCTGGGACCAGCGCGACAGCATTAGTCCTGCCACCGCCGGCCCCATTCGCGCGGCGGTCGAGCAAACGTTGGCTCTGCTTGACCAGGGCGGCGCCCGCGTCGCCGAGAAGATCGACGGCCGTTGGCAGGTGAATCAATGGCTCAAGAAGGCGGTGCTCTTGTCGTTCCGCCTCTACGACCTGACGGCGATCGGCGGCAGCGCTGGTGGCGGCACCTGGTTCGACAAGGTGGCGCCGAAGTTCATGGGCTGGGATGAGGCCCGTTTTCGCGCCGCCGGCTTTCGCGCCGTGCCCGGCTGCATCGTCCGCTATTCGGCCCACGTCGCGCCCGGCGCCGTGCTGATGCCGTGCTTCATCAATGTCGGCGCCCATGTCGGCGCAGGCACGATGATCGATACCTGGGCGACCGTCGGCAGCTGCGCACAGATCGGCCGCAACTGCCATATTTCCGGCGGCACCGGCATCGGCGGCGTGCTGGAGCCGCTGCAGGCTGAACCCGTCATCATCGAGGACAACTGCTTCATCGGCGCTCGTGCGGAAGTCGCGGAAGGCGTGCGTGTCGGCGAAGGTTCCGTGCTTTCGATGGGCGTCTTCATCGGTGCCTCGACCCGCATCGTCGACCGCGAGAGTGGGCAGATCCTCTACGGCGAAGTGCCGCCGTATTCGGTGGTCGTCTCCGGCACGATGCCTGGCAAGCCGCTTCCGGATGGTACGCCCGGCCCCGGCCTGTACTGCGCCGTGATCGTCAAGCGCGTCGATGCGAAGACGCGTGCCAAGACCTCGATCAATGAACTCCTGCGGGACTGAAGACGCGGGCGCGCTGAGCCTCGCCCAGGCACTCATCCGCTGCCCGAGCGTAACGCCCGTTGATGCCGGCGCGCTGGACGTCCTGCAAGACGCGCTGCTGGGGCTCGGCTTCGGCTGTCACCGCATAGCCTTCGGCGGCGGCGATGCCGGGGCGCTTGTCGATAACCTCTATGCGCGCCTCGGCAGCCGCGGCCCGAACTTCTGCTTTGCCGGACATACCGATGTTGTCCCGCCTGGGGACACCACCGCCTGGTCGGTCGATCCGTTTGCAGGGATGGTCATCGACGGCCGGCTCTACGGCCGCGGCGCGGCCGACATGAAGGGCGCGATCGCCTGCTTCGTCGAAGCGGTGCGGCGCCTGACCGACGGTGGAAAATGCGCGCCGGAGGGTTCGATCAGCCTCCTGATCACCGGTGACGAGGAGGGTCCGTCGGTCAACGGCACGCGTCGGGTCCTTGACTGGCTTGGTGAGCGCGGCGAGCGCCTCGATGCCTGTCTCGTCGGCGAGCCGACCAATCCGCAGGCGATCGGTGACATGATCAAGATCGGTCGCCGCGGCAGCCTGAACGCGCGACTCACTGTGTTGGGCACCCAGGGACACGCTGCCTATCCGCAACTCGCCGACAATCCGGTGCGCCACCTGGTGCGCATCCTGGCCGCGCTCGACGGCGCGCCGCTCGATCAGGGGACGGAGGCGTTTCAACCCTCGGTGCTGACGATCACCTCGGTCGACGTCGGCAATCCAGCTGCCAACGTCATCCCGGCCAGCGCGCGGGCGCTCTTCAACATCCGCTACAACGACCTGCATACGGCCGCAAGCCTCAGCGCCTGGCTCGAGCGGCAGTGCGAAGCCGAGGGCTGCCGCTACGAGCTCAGCTGCGAGTCGTCCGGCGATCCCTTCTTGTGCCGGAACGAGGCCTTGAGCCAGACGGTAGCGGCGGCAGTCGAGCGGATCACCCACCGCAGGCCCGAGTTCAGCACCTCGGGTGGCACGTCAGACGGCCGCTTCATCAAGGATTCTTGCCCGGTGATCGAGTTCGGCCTCGTCGGCGCGAGCGCACACAAGATCGACGAGAACGTCGCGGTCGCGGATCTGGAAACGCTGAGCCAAGTCTACCGTGCCATCCTTGCAGACTATTTCGGCCAAGCGCCATGATTCCGTCGCTACGGGAGATTGTGCTGTCCGTCTATGCGGCGGCCCGCCTGGCGCGCTTCGATGCGCAACCGCTGGCCTATTTTGATGCCTCGCCCGCAGGCGTCTTCCGCTCCTTCTTTGCCGCCGTCGTGGTGGCACCCTTCTATGCCTTGACACTGGCAACCCGTTTCACCGCCGCGGCAGACCCTGTTGACCCCATGCGGTTCGCGCTCGCCGAGGGGATCGCCTACGTCCTGTCCTGGGTCGCCTTCCCGCTCATGATGGTCGACATCGCGCAAGCGGTCGACCGGCCTGGGCGATTGTATCTCTACATCTGTGCCTACAACTGGTCGCTGGTGGTGCAGAACGCGCTCATCCTGCCGATCGCGGTCCTCGTGACGACGGGCATCATACCGCCCGACATCGGACAGCCGTTGTGGCTTACCGCGATCGCCGCGATCACGGTCTACATCTGGTTCATCGCCCGCAGCGCGCTCGAGATCTCAAGCCTCATGGCGGTCGGCATCGTCGTCCTCGATATCATCGTGAGCCTGATCATCAGCGCGATCGCCGGCCGGCTCTACTGACGCCGGCTCGCCATCCGGCCGCGGATAGCGCACTTCCATCAGACACAATCCGGCCGCAGGCGCCGTCGGTCCGGCCAGATCGCGCCGGCCCGAGGCAAGCGCGGTTGCAACCCGTTCCGGCACTACCCTGCCCTCGCCGACTTCCCTCAAGGTGCCGGCGATGATCCGCACCTGGTTATGGAGGAAGGAGCGTGCCCGCGCCTCCAGCCAGATCTCGTCACCGACACGGATCACGGCAAGCGCATCCAGGGTCTTGACCGGCGAGCGGGCTTGGCAAAGCGCCGCTCGGAAGGCGCTGAAATCGTGCCGGCCGACGAGAAGGCGGGCCGCAGCCGCCATCACGTCCGTATCAAGCGGTTTCGGCAACCACCAAACGCGGCCGCGATCGAGTACCGGCGGCGCCGCGCGGTTGAGGATGCGATAGCAGTACACGCGGGCGGAAGCCGAAAAGCGGGCGTGAAAAGTAGAACCGGCCTCCGCAACCGCAAGCACTGCCACCGCCGCCGGCTTGAGGTGGAAATTGGTCGCGCCACGGATCGTTGCCATGGACCACGGGCGATTGAGATCGACATGCGCGACCTGGCCCGCGGCATGCACACCGGCATCGGTCCGCCCGGCGCCGATGACCGTGACCGGATGCCCGGCGAAGCGGCTGATCGCCTCCTCCACCGCCGCCTGCACCGAAGGCCCGTTCATCTGCCGCTGCCAGCCGACGAAGGCGCTGCCATCATATTCGAGGATGAGCTTGTAGCGTGGCATCAGGTCTCGCGACGTTGGCAAAATCCTAAGACATGAACACTATGCTGGCGAGGCAGCTGGGGGCCCCTCATGTGGTAGCGGGAACAAAACGTGGCAGACGATCCCATCTCCGATCACGACCGCGATTCACTCCACATCCTGCCGCTCGCGATCATTCCGCTGCGCACGAGTTCGCTGCGCCGCGCCCGCCTCGTCAAGAACGTACAGCTCGACAGCGTCATCGAGTTCTTCGACGATCCGAGCACTGGATCCGGGCATCTCAACATCGAGTCACTGCCGCACGAATACGGCTGGCCGGAGATGCCGGTGCATCCGGACCTCAAGGTGTTGCGCAACCTCGCGAAACTCTCAAGCTTCGACGTCTACAGCCTGCGCGTCCAGTTGCGTGAACTTGGCATTCCTGTCAACGAGAACGAGGCGCTGCGGCTCTCACCGCGCAAGGCGGAAGAACTCACCGTGTACATGCGGGATTTCACCCGCCCTCTGATCCAGAATATCTACGGCACCGACGACTTGGAGATCCAATGCTTCGAGCAGCTCGTCTCCATGCTGCGGAATCCCAATGTCAAGCAGGCGCTGCAAAAACTGACCGTAATGGCGGAAACGCTCAGCATCAAGGTCGAGGAAATTCCCGGCTTTCTGGAAGACTATGGCGATATATTTTTGTCCCTTTCGTATTACAAGCAATGCCTTGACTCGATCGAACCGACCATTACCGACTTTTTGGAATGGCTCGACCAATTGAACACGAGTTGGCAGGGCCGCAGCGATCCGCAGCTTAACGCCACCTGCCGCGTGATCGAGGATACCATCAACGGCACCATGGCCGCGATCAGCGGCCGGCTCGAGAGCTTCTACCGCAACACGCGTGACATGTGGGAAAGCGTCTCGGCGGAGCGCTTTCGCAAGGTCGAAACCCTGATCAAGGGCTATCACACCACCATCGGCGGCCAACTGTGCGCGCTGACCGTCAAGATCCAGGCGTGGGCGCGCAGCTTCCCGAGCAAAAACGCCGGCGGCCCGGCACGGCGCGCCAAGTTCCTGATGACGGAAATGCGCCAGGGCATCGAGCGGGTGCGCGTGTTCGAAACCAACGCGCCGTCCGTCGCCGCGCTGCGCTGATCGATCAGCCGAGACTGCTGCCCGCCGGAAGCGGAAAGCCGCGCTGGAACGCGGCTGCCCCCATTGCCGCTCTCCCCGGCCGTTGCAGGACGAGCAGCTTGAGCGCGTGTGAGCCGCAGGCAACCGTCGCTTCATCGTCGAGCACTGTGCCAGGTGGGCCTTCCGCCTCAACCACAGCGGCTGCGCGCACGCGGATTCGTTCGCCCCGGCACGAGAACCAAACCGCCGGCCACGGATCGAAGGCACGCACCATCCGCTCGACAGCGACCGCAGGCTGCTGCCAGTCGATCCGACCGTCGTCACGCTCCACCTTGGCGGCGTAGGTTACGCCTGCATCCGCTTGCGGCCGGGGCTGAAGCGAGCCTGCCGCAACCCCTTCGAGCGCTTCCAGCATCATTTTGGCGCCAAGCTGGGCGAGCGAATCCTGCAGCTTTGCTGCCGTCGTCTCGGCCGTGATCGGCACCTCGTGCGATAACAGGATCGGGCCGGTATCGAGGCCCGCCTCCATCGCCATGATGGTAACCCCTGTCTCGGCATCGCCAGCGAGGATCGCCCGCTGGATCGGCGCCGCGCCGCGCCAGCGCGGCAACAGCGAAGCGTGCACATTGAGGCAACCAAGCCTGGGTGCGTTCAACATCGCACGCGGCAGGATCAGGCCGTACGCCGCGACGACCGCAGCATCGAGCGTGAGGTCTGCGAAGTGACGCTGCTCGGCTTCGTCTTTCAGGCTGGTGGGTGTGCGGACCGGAACACCGCGCTCTTCAGCAAGCACGTGCACCGGCGATCGCGTCAGCTGGTGCCCGCGACCTGCAGCGCGCGGCGGCTGGCTATAGACGGCGCGCACGTCGTGCCCGGCCTCGAACAGAGCGGCGAGAGTCGGCACCGAGAAGGCTGCGCTGCCAAAAAACGCGAGTGCCAAGCGGTTCATCGGCGGCGCCAGGCGAGCGGACAGTTCAGATGTGCGGCTGGCTCAGACGGGCGCAAGCTTCTTCGACTTGGCAAGCTTGCGCAGGATTATGTTGCGCTTCAGGGACGACAGGTGATCAACGAACAAGATGCCGTCCAGGTGATCGATCTCGTGCTGGACGCACTTCGCCAGCAAACCCTCCGCGGTCAGTTCGCGCCGCGCCCCGGCCCGGTCGAGATAGCGCACGCAGACACTCTTCGGCCGCGTCACGTCGGCATAGAACTCAGGGAGGGAAAGGCACCCCTCCTCCCCGACCACCGCCTCCTCCGACTCCCAGATGATTTCCGGATCGGCCATGCAGACCGGATCGGGCGGCGACTGCGGTGGCGAGATGTCGACGACGATCACCCGCTGCAGCACGCCCACCTGTGGCGCGGCGAGCCCGATGCCGTTCGCGCGGTGCATGCTATCCAGCATGTCATCCATCAGGCGTCGGACGCGATGATCGACCTGCCCGACCGGCTGCGCGATCCGCTTCAAACGCGGATCAGGGGCAATGATGATGGAAAGATCGGTCATGGCAGGCAATCCCCTGGCGCAACGCGCGCTTCGCAGAACGGCAAGCTCTCTCGCACTGTTTCAGATAGGAATTGCCGCTTAACCGCGTCAAGCACGCAGCACCGACCCGCGACAGCACGACAGCTTGGCCATCCGCGCACGGTCGGCCGTCACGCGGAAATGCGGACGCGGTAGCTCAGCCGCGTCGTGCCGCCGGCGGGAACCTCCACCTGCCAGACCGCGCGCCGCGCGGTCTCCCGCTGGTGCGGCGCACTTTCGTTCAGCACCTGCCAGCCGGGCGGCATGATCTCGACGACGTCGACCACGACCGGCTCCGCCTTGCCGTTACGGACGTCGATTTCCCAGCTCGTCTCGACAATGCCGCTGTCCTTGCCGCCGACCCGCGTCAGATCGGTCTGCCGGCGCAATACGCTGAGATCGAAAGCCTCCGCGGGCGTCAGCATCACCGTGTCACCAACACCAGTGTGGTTGATCCGATCCTCGCCGATAAAGCGCAAGCCACCGGCCCGATCGCGCGTGTACAGGCGGACGACACCGGCCGGCAGGGGCCGGCCCAGACCCGCTGCAGCGGTGTTGACGATCGCATAGCGGACCTGTGGATGGATGGGCCGCGGCTCGCCGGCCGTCCCGAAGCGCGCGTTGAACTGGTTTTCACTCACGTAGCGGCGGGTGAAAGCCACCTTCGCCGCCGAGAGCAGACCAATCTGCCGCATCTCCTGGTCGGCGAGAGTGACGGTCTCGGGCACGGCGTAGGCGTGCAGATCGCCAACCGGTTCGGGTTCCATCTCCGGTGGCGGCGCCGCCGCCATCCGAGCCGCCATGGGCGCGGCCCGCTCCATATCGTAGCTTCTCACCCGGCGAACGTCACCGGCAACAAGGACAAGGCGGGCATTCTTGAGCGCGACACCGGTTGCGTTGGTAAGGCGCGCGCGCCCTGTCAGCGCCAACTGGGAGGCGACCTCATCGACCTCAAGCGCGTAGTCGGCCTCCCAGTCGAGGCCTTGCGTCAGATAGCTCAGGCCGATCGCAGCATCGGCCGGCGCGGTCGTCTCGACGGTCGCAACAAGGGTCGGCTGCGCCCGCAAGTCCATCGGAGCGTCGGTGAAAACGAGCCGGCCGGGGAAGTCGGTTTCGATGCGGTCGCGATAGCGCAAGATGGCGCTTCCCGTCCCGACGGCGAGCACGGTTGCCCGCTCCACCGTCTCCTCGCCGGTGGTGGGATGGGTGCGGACAACGCCCACTTCCTTGCCGAGCGCACGGCGCAACAGCGCCTCTGCGGTCAAGACATTGAAGTCGTACGTGAGGCCAAGGGCGCGCGCCGGTGCCGGCAACCACAGCATCGCGCTCGAAGGGTCCATCCGTGGGCTGACACCCTCAAAGGCAATGCGGCTGCGGCCGGCGGCCAAGCCGGCGCGGCGCCAATCCTCGATGAAGGCGAAGCCGCTGCTGTAGACGGTGGCGGCCAGGTTCGTCTGCGCGTCCACCGGCAGGCGAACCTCATCGGCACTTGCAGCTGTCACCGCAAACCCCGCCATGATAACAGCACTCAGCCATCTCAACATCGCCCTTCCCCTCGGCTAGGCCCGGCTCCCGCCAAGCCGGAAGAGTGTGCTATCGAGACGCCGGACGCAAGGGGATGGCACATGCTGGGGATTTCGTTGCCGGTGCAATGGAACGAAACAGTGCTGTTCATGGCCGGCGCGTGGCTGTTTCTCGCCATCGTGTTCGTCGTCGTGTTTCTGGCCTTGCTGCGCGCCGAGCGAACCCGGGCCGAACTGTCGGCGCAGATGGCGCGCCTCGCAGACGTCAGCGACCGGCTTGCCGACCAGCAGGCGAACCTGCAAGGCCGCCTCGCGCAGACGCAACTCGGCGTCAACGACCGTCTGGACGCGCTCGCCCGGCACCTAGGCGATACACTTACCGATCACGGGCAGCGGACCGGTGAGACCTTGCGCGGTCTGCACGAGCGCTTGGGTGCCATCGATGCCGCCCAACGCACCATCGCCCGGCTGTCAGACCAGGTGGTGAGCCTGCAGGAGATCCTTGCCAACAAACAGGCGCGCGGTGCCTTCGGCGAAGTTCAGCTGCAAGACCTGGTGAGTGCGCTGATGCCGCCCGGCGCGTTTACGCTGCAAGCGACGCTCGGCAACCGGAACCGGGTCGATTGCCTCCTTAAGCTGCCCGACCCGCCGGGACCGATGGCCATCGATGCCAAGTTCCCGCTTGAGGGCTACCGTGCGCTGCGCGAGGCACGCGACGACGCGGCCAAGGTCCGCGCCGGCCGGACGTTTGCCGCCGATGTGCTGAAACACGTCCGCGACATCGCCGAGCGCTACATCGTTCCCGGCGAGACTGCGGACTCGGCACTGATGTTCCTGCCGTCGGAAGCGGTCTATGCCGAACTGCATGCAAGCTTCCCCGCTGTCGTCGAAGAGGCGTGGCGGCGCAAGGTGTGGATCGTGTCGCCGACGACACTGTGGGCGACGCTCAACACCCTGCGTGCGGTGTTGCGCGACGTCCATCTGCGCCAGCAGGCGAGCCTGCTGCAGGCCGATCTGCAGGTGCTCAGCACCGATGTCAGCGCGCTCGCCGCCAAGGCATCGGCCTTGCAGCGCCACTTCGAGCAGACCCAGGACGACGTGCGGGCGATCCGCGCCCTTGCCGACAAGATCGCGCACACCGGCGGGCGCCTGGACTTCACACAGCTGAGCGAGCCGGCGCCGCGCGCCGACGCCGATACTGCCTCGCCGCCGGTGTGAGAAAGGCGTTGGGCTGCAGTCCCGATCCGAAGCATCATGACGGCGGACGTCAAGCGGCAGGAGAAGGCTTCGCCCGTGCTCGTTACCGATTACGCCACCCCGCCGCGGCGTTCGCATCGGCGGCCGGCCGAAGCGAAGGCTGGCTCATGAGCGGCCGCTTGAGCGACGGCAAGCGGCGCAAGGACTCCTCGCAGCGCTGGCTCACGCGCCAATTGAACGACCCCTACGTCGCCGCAGCGAAGCGGCAGGGCTACCGCTCGCGGGCGGCGTTCAAGCTTCTCGAGCTGGACGACCGCTTTCATATCCTGCGGCCAGGCGCGCGGGTCGTTGACCTCGGCGCCGCACCAGGCGGCTGGACTCAGGCCGCCGTGCAGCGGGCACGCGCCGGCGAACATCCGCGCGCCCGTGTCGTCGCCATCGATCTGACGCCGATGCAAGGAATCGAAGGCGCGGAGATCGTGACCGCCGATGCCGAGGATGCGGATCTGACCGCCCGCGTCCTTACCCTCCTCGGCGGGCCGGCCGACGTCGTGTTGAGCGACATGGCACCGAAGGCGAGCGGCCACCGCAGCGCCGACCATTTGCGGATCATCGCACTCGCCGAGACGGCCGCTGCCGCTGCGGAAGAACTCCTGGCCGAGGGTGGTGGCTTCGTGTGCAAGGTCTGGCAGGGTGGCGCGGAGACAGCGCTGCTGGCACAGCTCAAGTACCTGTTCGCAACCGTCCGCCACGCCAAGCCACCGGCATCACGCGCCGACTCGGCCGAGATCTACCTCGTGGCACAGTGCTTCCGCGGCCGGCGCGACCCCGCCTGAGGGCACGGGCCGGCGCCGTCCGACCTGCGCACGACTCTGCCGCAAATGGGTCAGCGGCTTTCATCTTTTCTTAATCACAGGGGACCAGACTCGGATCCGTTAAGGCGCACGGCAAGAGCCGGTTGCGCGCAGGAGATCCGAGGAAGACCTTGAGCGACGACACGGCAGCGCCCGCAGCAGAGAAGATCCGGTCTGACCGGCCGATGGCGGCAGCACTCCGCTACCGTGCCGGCGAGGACTGCGCGCCCAAGGTCGTCGCCGCCGGGCGCGGTGAGGTGGCCGAGCGGATCATCGCCCTTGCCGCGCTCAACGACGTGCCGGTGCGCGAAGATCCCGACCTGATGGCGATGCTCGACGCGATCGAGGTCGGCGCGGAGATCCCGCCGGAGGCTTTCGCCGCAGTCGCCGAGATCCTTGTTTACCTGTTTCGTGCCAACGCGACGCTCGGCGGACAGGCCGCGCGCCCGCAACCGGAGGCTTGAGAGATGAACGACACCGACGAAGCGACGACCGAGGTTGCCCGCCAGCTGGGCGAGGTCGCCCTCAAAATCGCGATCGCGCGCGCCAAGGCGACACGCGGCGCGCCACTCGACCTCAAAGCGCTTGAGCAGGCCTTTGCCAGCGTTGATGGCGCGCTCCGCCTCGTGGACGTGCGCGACCTCGATCTTGCCCGCCAGTCCGCTTTCGTTGCCCGTGAGCTCGATGCCTTGCGGCAGGATGTTGCCGCGAGTCGCGGTACCCCACCGGCGACAGCAACCGGGACAACACGCCGGCTGCAGATGCCGGTCTGAGGCCGCCCGCGCTTGCGTTTTCCCTCCCATCCGGCAGCGGCAGCGACGCCTTAGCTGCAAAGGTTCCGCATGAACGTCACCACGTACCTGCAGTTTGCTGCCTCGCTCGTGTTCGTGCTCGCGTTGATCGGCGTCGCGGCCGTGCTTGCGCGCCGCTTGGGCTTCGGCCAGGGAGTACGCGGTGGCAGCAGCACGAGGCGGCTCGGCATCGTCGAGGTGCTGCCGCTCGACGGCCGGCGACGGCTGGTGCTCCTGCGGCGCGACGAGACCGAACATCTGGTCATCTTGAGCGCCAGCGGTGAGCAACTGATCGAAGCAGGCATCAGCCGCACCGGCCGCGACACCTTCGCCACGACGCTGGCGCGGGCCGAGGCGCTGCCCACAAACGACAGTCAACCAGCCTCCCTTGCGAGCGGAGCTTCCCCGAAATGAGAAAGCCGCTCGCCATTGGCATCGGTGCTGCGCTCCTGGCGCTGCCGCTCGCGCTCCTTGCCGGCCCCGCCTGCGCGCAATCGATCGCGCTCACGCTGGGCGACGGCGGGCCAACGGTGACCGGGCGCATCATCCAGCTGCTGGCGCTGATGACGGTGCTCAGTCTCGCGCCGTCAATCCTGGTGATGGTGACGTCGTTCACCCGCATTGTGATCGTGTTGTCGTTCGTGCGCACCGCGCTTGGCACGCAGCAGACGCCGCCGAATCAGGTGCTGGTCAGCCTTGCACTGTTTCTCACCCTGTTCGTGATGATGCCGACCCTGGAACAGGTCTATGACGACGGCATCAAGCCGCTCCTGGCCGGCGAGGTCGACGAAGCCGAGGCATTCGAGCGGGCAACGAAGCCGGTGCACGCATTCATGATGCAACATGTCCGCGGCCAGGATTTGAACCTGTTCATGGAGATGGCACGGATCCCCGCAGTCGAGGCCGAAGACGACGTGCCGCTGCGCGCACTCGTGCCCGCATTTATGGTGAGCGAACTGCGCCGGGCTTTCGAGATCGGATTCCTGATCTTCGTGCCGTTCCTCGTCATCGACATGGTGGTCGCCTCGGTTCTGATGTCGATGGGCATGATGATGCTGCCGCCGGTCATGATTGCGTTGCCGTTCAAAATCGTGTTCTTCGTGCTGGTCGACGGCTGGTACCTGGTTGTCGGCAGCCTGGTACGGAGCTTCGGCGGCTAGAGCGGAGGCACGCACGCTTGGCCGCGGGGTGGACTGCGGCTCAGCCACACTGACGGCCGCGGCCAGCGACGAGGGAGGCCATGCAACAGCGAAGCCCCTTCAAGAGCCGCGGCGGCCTCGAGCGCCTGCGGGCGGCAGCGAAGTACTCGCTGAACGGCTTCCGCCAAGCGTGGCACGAGGAAGCCGCTTTCCGCCAGGAATTGATGCTGTTCGCGGTGCTGTTGCCGGTCGCGCTCGTTGTTCCTGTCACCATCGTCGAGCGGATCGTCCTCGTCAGCTCCGCAGTGCTCGTCCTTGTCGTCGAGCTGCTCAACTCGGCGATCGAAGCCGTGGTCGACCGCGTCTCCTTCGACCGCCACGAACTCTCACAGCGGGCAAAGGATCTCGGCAGCGCCGCGGTGATGCTGTCACTCCTGGTCGCCGGATTCTGCTGGCTTGCAATCCTTGGCCCGCTTGTTGTTGACTTGGCGGAGTGGTAATGCTGCCGGGTCACTATCACCGTGGGAGGGAGAAATGGCAAAGCACTTGGGTTGGCGGATGGTCGCGGTCGCCCTGACGGCGAGCCTGCCCCTGTTGAGCGCGTGCAGCAGTGACGACAAGAGCAAGTCCGAGGTGCCGGCGCCGGCAGTGGTGCCAGCGACCGCACAACCGGAAACGGTGATTGCCGAATCCTATGCCGAGACCGAAGCAACGGTTCAAGCCATCGATCGCAAGACGCGCACGGTAACGCTGCGCATGGCAGACGGCAGGACCGAAACCTTGCAGGCTCCCGCCGACGCCGATCTGACGAAGGTCAAGAAGAACGACATCGTGATCCTGGGCGCCTTTCAGAGAGTGAGCGTACAGGCGCTTCCGCCCGGATCTGCCCCGCTCGGTGTCCGCCGCGAAGTTGCGACCATGAAGGCAGAGCCCGGCGAGACACCCGGTCGTGCGGCAGCGGAACGGACGGTAGTGGTGACCGAAGTCGCGGCTGTCGACGCCATCAACAACACTGTCACCTTGCGCAACGCCGGCGGCGAGGTCAAAACGCTCAACGTCCGCAACTACGAAAACCAGCAGAAGCTGAAGACGCTCAAGATCGGCGATCTGGTGCAGATCGAAGTGATTGAAGCGGGTGGCGTGCAGCTGAAACCGAAGCCCAAGGCGCAGCCAACGAAATAAGCCAAGCCTCACTCGGCGCGAGGACGTTGCGTTTGGGCAGCGGCGGTGGTTGCCGCAGGTGCTGGCGCGGATAAGGAGGCAACGACAATGGCGAAGCTGTCTTCGAGCCAACGGCGGGGGCGCGGCTGGACCGCCGTGGCTCTGGCGCTGATGCTAGGACTGCTTGCCGTTATCGCAAGTGGATGGCAATCCGCGCTGGCGCAGGCGAACGAAACAGCCACCCCGGACGGAAGCGCGGCAGCGGAGGACCTCCCCTCCCTGGTCGCGCCCGTCGCGCTCTATCCCGATCCGGTGCTGGCGCTCGTCCTGCAGGCGTCGACGCAGCCGCTGCAGGTCGTTCAGGCCGAGCGCTTTCTGGAAAAGCGCAAGAAGGACCCGAAGCTCACCCCCGATCCGGAGTGGGACAAGAGCATCGTTGGCCTCCTCAATTATCCCAACCTGATCGGTCAGATGAATGAGTACATCGACTGGACCGAGACAGTGGGCGACGCGGTCGTTGATCAACTCGACGACGTTCAGGGCGCGATTCAGGATATTCGTTGGGGGGCGTACAACAGCGGCATCCTCGTCAGCAACAAGCAGCAGAAGGTCGTCGCCGAGGAGGACATCATCCGCATCCTGCCGGCCGATCCGAAGACCGTCTCGATCCCGAAGTACGATCCTGAAGCGCTGCTGGCAGCGATCGAGCCGCCCGAGGTGGTTGAGGAAGAGCTGCCGATCCCGGCACCAGAAAAGGCGGCAGCACCCGCGGCACAGCCGGCCGCGCCGGCAGCAACGTCGGACGCTCCTGCCCCAGCACCAGCAGCGGCGCCAGCGGCTGAAGCCGTCTACGCCCCGTCGCCCTATACCGGCCCGCCCATGGTTAGCTACGCCGAACCACAAACCAGCTTCTGGGAGAGTGCAGCGACGTTTGCAGGCGGTGCGGTCGTTGGCGGTCTGCTCGGCTACGCCATCTCCGACGGTGACGACTGGTTTGACGATGACGACCACGATGAACACGGAGGCCGCAATATCAACATCGAGGACAGCACCGTCGTCGTCGGTGGCGGCCGCTACGACCGGGACCGGGTCCAGAATGAGCTGCGCAACCGGCGTGGCACCACGGACCGCTCGCGCTCACGGCAGCAGGTCGGCGATCTGAAAGCTGGCGATTGGAAGAAGGGTGGCGTTGCGCCGACGCGGCAGACGGCGGGACGGGGCGATGGGGCCGCGCGCGCCGCAAAGAAGAAGGATGTCCGACTCCCCAATGCCGGTACGCAGCGGCAGGTGACCGAGCAACTGCGTCAACGCAATCGCGGGACGCAGGCGGCACGGCAACCGAAGGCGCCCCAGCGCGCGAAGGCAGTGGGCTACGGAAAGCGCGAGGCTGCGGGCGGCGTCGCCGCACTGCAGCCGCGCAGCGAGACGCGTAGGGCCGCCAATCGTGGTGCACAAAGCCGGCAAGGCGGCGGCAAGCCGAGGGCTACGCCCGCGTCCGTTGGCGGTGGCCAGCGCGACGGTGGCGGCGGCCTGCGCAAGGCGCGTGGTGATGGCGGCGGGATGGCCAACGTTGGCCGCGGTGATCGCGCATCGCGGGACGGCGATCGCGGCCGGCGAAGCCGTGGTGGCGATGGTGGCAGGGAACGGCGTCGCTAAGAACCGCCGACGTGAAAGCAACATGACCGGGTACTTGGAGGGCTTGCAATGAACAAGACAGCTCGGCCGACGATCCGTTGTCGTCTCGCCGCTGCGGCGGTCACCAGCGTTCTTGCCTTCGCAGCCGCGTTCCATGGCGGCGGATGCGATGCGCGCGCGGCCACGACCGTCTATCCGTCGCCGGAAAAGGCGCTCGACGCCTTCCGGTCCGCCGTGATGAGCGAAGGCAACCAGGGACTGATAGCACTGTTCGGACCGGAGCATCAGGCGGATCTTGTCGGTGGCGATCCGGCCGAGGCACGGCTTGCGCTTCAGCAGTTGCGCGCCGGCATTGCGCGTGGTCTCAGCCTCGTGCCGGCCGGTCCGGACCAGATGACCGTGGTGATCGGAAACCAGGGCTGGCCGATGCCGATCCCGCTGGTGAAGGGAGCCGATGGCTGGACCTTCGACGTTGCCGCGGGCATTGAGGAGATCACGGACCGGCGGATCGGCAACCACGAACTGGCGGCGATTGCGCTTTGCCGTGCGTATCTGGCGGCTCAGGTCGAGTATGCCGCTTCCGATCACGACGGTGACCAGGTGCTTGAATATGCGCAGAAGCTGGCAAGCACCCCCGGTCAGCAGGACGGGCTTTACTGGCAGGAGAGCGCCAGCGCCGGTCCTAGTCCGTTCGGTCCCATGGCTGCGAGTGCCGAAGAGTACCTCGGCCAGCGCAAGGCCGGCGAGCCCTACCGCGGCTACCATTATCGCATTCTGACCAGCCAGGGTGCCACCCCACCCGGCGGCAAGTACGATTACGTCATCAACGGCAATATGATCGCCGGATACGCGCTGCTGGCGTGGCCGGCGGATTATGGCCGCTCCGGAATCATGACTTTTCAGTGCAGCCACCAGGGTACGGTGTTCGAGAAGAACCTGGGCGAAAATACCGCAAGACTTGCTGCGGCGATCACGGCCTACGATCCTGATAAGTCATGGGAAGCCGTCGCCGAGTAGGCTGGTCCTGAGGAACGCACCAACAAGCGATTGGATGAGGAGGTTTCGATGTCACGCCTGATGCAACGTTCGCCTTCAGCCGCCTTAGGCGGCGCTCTGCTATCGTTGTTCCTGATGTCGTCGCCAGAGGGCGCGCGCGCCCAGGGCGTCGGCGCGGTGGTACCGCTGCCTGCCGACATGCGGGCCAATGCGGAGAAGTACCTCCCGGGCGTTGTCGGTGAGCCGGTACCGGCGTTCACGATCGATCCAAGCTTGGCCAGGCTGAGCGCTGGAACGCGCACTTACGCTGTCGTCGGTGGCAACACCGACAACCAAACCGAGCAGCACCAGATCACAGCTGGCGATAAACCGGGCCAGTGGCGCTATACGGTCGGCGACCGAACCGTCTTTCTCCATGAGACCAAGGGCGAGAGCCTCTCAATCGTGGCCGAACAGGACAACGACAAGGGCGTGCTCACCCGCTACTCGCCGGCCCAGCCACTGCTGATCGCCGGCATGAACGCGGGCGATGAAAAGACGATGACGCTGAAAGTGAGTGTCTATGATCTCGACGACCCGACCGATCTGGAGCACTCGGGCACGCTCAATCTCACGCTGACGTACGTTGGTGCTTACAAGGTGACGGTGCCGGCGGGCACCTTCGATGCAGCGGCGCTGCGATGGCGGTACAACGGCAAGGTTGGGCCGGCATCGGTCGATGACGTCCAGGTGCGTCTTGTTGCCAAGGACGTTGGCATGGTCGCCGCTGCCGAGAAGCTCGATGTCGCAGCATTCTTGATTTACAACGACAATACGAAGGTCGGTAAAGTCCTGCAGCAGAAGTAGGGCGCGGCCCCGCAGCATCAAGCCTAACGCCGGGGAGCGGTGACCGGCGGTCGCTGAAGCTTGTTCGCCGCTACTATCGTCGACATGTTATGAGAGCTGCCCGCTCGCGGCTGATCGAGGACTGACACGCCATGCCGCACTACCGCTCGCGCACGACGACCCATGGCCGTAACATGGCAGGCGCGCGCGCGCTCTGGCGCGCCACCGGCATGAGCGATGGCGATTTCGGCAAACCAATCATCGCCATTGCCAACTCGTTTACCCAGTTCGTGCCCGGCCATGTGCATCTGCGCGATTTCGGCCGCATCATCGCCGAAGAGATCGCCAAATCGGGTGGCATCGGCCGCGAGTTCAACACGATCGCGGTCGACGACGGCATCGCCATGGGACACGACGGCATGCTCTATAGCCTGCCGTCGCGCGAGTTGATCGCGGATGCCGTCGAATACATGGTCAACGCGCATTGTGCCGATGCGCTGGTCTGCGTCTCCAACTGCGACAAGATCACGCCCGGCATGCTGATGGCGACACTGCGCCTCAACATCCCGACCGTGTTCGTCTCCGGCGGCCCGATGGAAGCTGGCAAGTTCGTTCAGGGGCGAGAAACCCGCGCGGTTGATCTGATCGACGCGATGGTTGCTGCCGCTGACGAGCGCGTTTCCGAGCAGGACACCCAAGCGCTGGAGCGCTCCGCGTGCCCGACCTGCGGCTCATGCTCCGGCATGTTCACCGCCAACTCGATGAACTGCCTGACCGAGGCATTGGGCCTTGCGCTGCCCGGAAACGGCAGTGTGCTCGCCACCCATGCCGAGCGTGGCCGCCTCCTGCGCGATGCGGGCCGGCTGATCGTCTCCCTCGCCAGACGCTACTACGAACAGAACGACGAGGGCGTTCTGCCGCGCTCGATCGCGAACTTCGCCGCTTTCGAAAACGCGATGGCGCTCGATATCGCCATGGGCGGCTCCACCAACACGGTGTTGCACCTGTTGGCGGCGGCAGCCGAAGCGCACGTCGATTTCACCATGCGCGACATCGACCGCCTGTCGCGGCGGGTCCCGCATCTGTGCAAGGTCGCACCTTCGGCCGCGGATGTGCATCTTGAGGATGTTCACCGCGCCGGTGGCGTCATGGCCATCCTGGGCGAGCTCGATCGCGCCGGCCTCGTCCACCGCGATCAGCCGATGGTGCACGCCGCCACGCTGCAGGGCGCGCTGGAGCGCTGGGATGTCGCACGCGGAGCGGACGCCGACGTGCAGACCTTCTATCGCGCCGCCCCTGGCGGCGTCCGCACCACCGAACCGTTCAGCCAGGACCGCCGCTACGATACGCTCGACCTCGACCGTGCCGGCGGCTGCATCCGCAGCGCCGAACGCGCCTTCAGCCAGGACGGCGGTTTGGCCGTTCTTTACGGCAACATCGCCCTGGAAGGCTGTATCGTAAAGACCGCCGGCGTTGACCCCTCAGTTCTCGTATTTGCCGGCCCGGCCAAGGTGTATGAGAGCCAGGATGCCGCCGTGGTGGCGATCCTGGGCGGTGAGGTCCAGGCGGGCGATGTCGTCATCATCCGCTACGAGGGACCGCGCGGTGGCCCTGGCATGCAGGAGATGCTGTATCCCACCAGCTACATCAAATCGAAGGGGCTGGGCAAAGCGTGCGCACTGGTGACCGACGGCCGCTTCTCAGGCGGAACCTCCGGCCTTTCGATCGGCCATGTCTCGCCGGAGGCGGCGGAAGGCGGTGCCATCGCCCTGATCGAGCCGGGCGATCGGATCGAGATCGACATTCCCAAGCGCTCGATCCGGCTTGCTGTTGACGATGCAGAACTCGACCGAAGGCGGGCGGCGATGGAAGCGCGCGGTGAGCAAGCCTGGCGACCGGCCGGCCGCAAGCGCCACGTCTCCCCTGCCCTGCAGGCCTATGCGGCACTGACGACGAGTGCTTCGCGCGGCGCGGTGCGCGATGTCTCGCAGATCACCTGCAAGCGCGCGCGACCAGCATAAGAGATCCGCGGCGGCTTCACAGACCGACGCTGGTGAGCCAGGCGCTGAAGAACGCTTGGCCCGCTGCCGTCACCGACGGCGTGAAACGTTCGGTGTCGGCGCGCAAGGCAGCGACCGAAAGACCCGGATGCGCACCGATTTCCGCGGCATGGCCGACGAACCAGCGCTCCAGCCCACGCCCCCCAGCCTCGGCATGAAACTGCAAGGCCAAGGCCGATTGCCCCCACGAGAACGCCTGGTTTTCGTAGAGCGCCGACGAGGCAAGGTGCACAGCCCCGTCCGGCAGGTCGAAGGTATCGCCGTGCCAGTGCAGGACAACACCGTCGGCTTCGCTTTCGCCAATGAAGCGTAACGGACTCCGGCGGCCGGCCTCGGTCAGCGTCAGCGGTGCCCAACCGATCTCCTTGACCGGACCGGGATAAACACGGGCGCCAAGCGCGCGGGCCATCAGCTGCGCGCCCAAGCAGATGCCGAGGGTCGGCCGGTTCGCCCGCAGACGATGCTCTATCAGGCGCAATTCGTCACCGAGGAAAGGATAGGCCGCCTCCTCGTAGGCGCCGATCGGCCCGCCCAGCACCACCAGTAGGGGCGGCCGAACGGCATCGATTGCCGCCAGGTCGTCGGTAACCGCGTCGATATAGCGAACGCCCAAGCCTCTTTCGGTAAGGATGGACTCGAAATAGGCCAAGTCCTCGAACGGAACATGGCGCAGCGCCAAGACCTCGCTCACGTCAGCTCCGGTACCCAGCTATTGGCTTTCAATGAACTGGATGAGGGTGACGTCACGCACGTCGATGTACTTCATCACCCCGCCTTCCATCCGTGCGTCCATGATCGCCGGCCGCTGGATTTTCATCCACTGTTTTGATGCGGTCAGATCTGTCTTTCCGTCAAGGCCGAAGAAAGCCCACACTACCTTCTGACCGGCAGGCAGCATCGGCGGCGGGGCGGCCATGGCGATCTCAGGATAAAGTCCCTTGTAGAAGGCCATCACCTTCTCAAACGACGCTTCCGTCGTGTAGAAGCGGATTTTGGTTCCGGGCGGCATGCCCATGCCGGGCCTCGCCTCGACGACCTCCGCCTTGGCACCTGGATAGATCTTGGGTTCCGCCGCGCGCGCAGGCGATGCGGCGATCAAGCTGGCGGCGGCAAGGCAAAGCAGGCCCTTGAGGATCACGGATCGTCTCCGGTCGCTGTCCATTTCAAGCAAGCTCCAAGCTCCCCACAAAGCGCGCAACAGCATCAAGGAGCTCGTCTCTTTTCTCCAGATGCGGAACATGGCCACACGCGGGCATGATCAGCCGCTCGGCCGGACCCGAGACGCCTTCAACGATCGTGTCTACCTGAGCGATCGTGCCGTAACGGTCGTTCTCGCCCTGCACCGCAAGCAGCGGCTGCGTGATTCCGGCGAGCGCCGGCGCGATCGTCCAGCTGCGAAAGGCCGGGCTCAACCAGATATCGCTCCAACCCCAGAATACCGCGCTTGCCTTGTTGCCGTGATAGCGAGTTAACGGCTGCCGAAAGCTGTCGCGGTACTCCCGCTTCGCCGCCTCGATTCCCTGGATCGTCACGTCTTCGTTGAAGACATGCGCCGCCATCGTCACCACGGCTCGGACGCGCGGATCGCGCATGACGCCTGCATGCAGGAGTGCCATCGTCCCGCCGTCGCTGTGGCCGACAAGCACAGCCTGCCGGATGCCGGCCTGGTTGACCAACTCAGGCAGGCACTCGAGCGCCTCGCGCTGGTGATAGTCGGGCGGGAGCGGCAGCACGCCCGGACCGGAGCGGCCGAACCCGGCGCGACTGTAAACGAAGGCTCCGAAGCCGAGACGGTCTGCGAGTAGGCGCGGGAAGGAACGCCAAGCGGCGACACACCCCAGCGCCTCATGCAAAAAGACGAGCGTCGGCGCCGCATCCGGTGGCGGGCCAAACCAGCACCACTCGATGATCTGCCCTTTGACAACCGTGAACCCCGTCGTTTCGGCCGTTCCAGTGACGGCCGAAGGCCCAGGTCGCGCGATCTGGTGCGCCGGTTCGCGCGCGACCATCGCCCGCATCAGGAACCAGAGGTTGGCGTCCGGTTCCGGCAGCGGGCGCGAAGCATAATTCTTGCGGCTTTGGTCCCGTGCGGGCCGGTTCGAGCCTCGGATACTGCCATTGCCCAAGCCGCTCTCCCGTGCTGTCCGCATCACGTTGAAAGGCATCACAGAACCATTGAGAACGATTTTCCGTCCAGCGTTGCGCCGCGTCACGTCCTTCGATGAACCGACTAGGGCCAACCTCCGTTGATCAGGACGGATCCTGCCGCTACGCCGGCACCTTGCGCCCGGTTCCTTCATCTCCTGCAACTATTTCAAAGATTTCTCGCTGTGTGTCAAATTGGATCGCATCTGCTCTCGTGCAGCGCAGGGACCCGAACCATGCGGATCAAACGGCTGTCGTGTCTGTCTGGCGCCGAGGCGGCGCGCGGCGTTGCCGTCATCATCGACGTTTTTCGTGCCTTTACGTGCGCGCCGCTGTTGATCCGGCTTAAGGCACGGGCGCTTCTTCTGGAGGCCGACATCGCCCGTTGCCTGAGTTTGAGCGGCGATGCGGTGCTGGTCGGCGAGCGGAACGAGGAACCGATTGAAGGTTTTGATCTGCCGAATTCGCCGCTCCTGATCCTGAGATCCGACCCGACCCGCTTCACGGGGCGCACGGTCGTCTTGAGGACGACATCCGGCGTAGCAGGCGCGTTGGTCGCACGCCAGAAGGCGGACGCCGTTCTGCTCGCCTCCTTTATCAATGCCCGGGCTACGGCGGCCTATCTGCGTGCCTGCGGTGCTTCCGTGGTCAGCCTGGTCGCGATGGGCACGCACGGCGAAACACCGGCAGCGGAAGACGAGCGATGTGGCGATTACATCGAGAGCCTGCTCGGCGGTGGGAGCTACGATCACATCGCAGCGATCAACGAGATCCTGGCGAGCCCCAGCGCGCGGCGGTTCTATGCGGCTGATAAGCCCTACCTGCCGGCCGCCGACCCGGCGATCTGCCTGCAGCGCGATCTGTTCGCGCACGCGATTCGAGCCGAAGCGGACGGCGACTGGGTACGCGCCATCCCGCAACCGTCAGGCTCCGGCACCCCGGAATAAGACTAGCGTCCGAGCAGCCCCATCTGTCACGACCGATCGGACCCTAGCTCTATCAGCAGTTGCTCGATGGATCGCTTGAACACCGGCAGGTCACCCTCAACAGTGTTCCAGACTTCATCCAAATCGACCCCGAAATATTGGTGAATGAGAACGTTGCGCATGGCGACGATGCGGATCCAAGGCACGTGAGGATGCAGAGCGTGAAAGTCACGGCCCAGCCGCGCGACCGCTTCGCCGATCACGAGCAGGTGGTGGAGGATCCAGATCTGCACCAGTTCGTCACGCCGGAACGCTTCCGCACCTCTTACGGCATAGCGCTCAATGGCGCCGACCGCTTCAAGGATATCCTGTAACCGCTCCTTAGGATCCCTCATAAGGGGACGGCTTCGCCCAGCACGCGGTCCCTGAGCCGTGGTTTCAGTCCGCCTTCGCTGACGACATCGACCCGGCAGTCGAGCAGCGCCTCCAGGTCGAGCCAGAGCCCGGCATGATCGAGCAAGCTACGCCCCGGCTCAAAGCAAACCAGCAGATCAATGTCACTTTGTTCGTCGGCCTCGCCGCGCGCGACCGAGCCGAAGACGCGGACATCGGTAGCGCCATACTTGGCGGCGATCCGCAAGAGTTCGTCGCGCTTCTCCTTCAGTCGCTGTTCAGGTGTCATGTCCCGAATCCCCGAGGACGGCGGCAGTCATGACGTCGATGGACGCTGCCTCGACGTTATCTCTTTCGCCCGTAGCCTTACCCTTGTCCTCAGCTTCGCACGACCGACACGCTTTGTGAATCCCTTGTCGCCGTCGCCGCGCTAGCGTCCGAGCAGCCCCATCTGGCGGAAGCTGGTGTGACCGCGCTTGGAGACGATGATGTGATCGTGCAGGACGATGCCGACCTTCTGCAGGGCGTCACCGACTTGGCGGGTCATCTCGATGTCGGGCTTTGAGGGCGCCGGGTGGTTGCTCGGATGATTGTGGACCATGACAATCGCCGAAGCGTCGAGCATGAGGGCGCGCTTCATGACCTCACGCGGATAGACCGGCGTGTGGTCGATCGTGCCCTGATGCTGGACTTCGTCCGCGATCAGGACGTTGCGGCGGTCAAGGAAGATGATGCGGAACTGCTCGACCTTGCGGTGCGCCATCGTCGTCATCAAGTAGGCGACCAACTTGTCCCACTGATCGAGGAGCGGCCGGTCGGTCACCTCTTCGCGTGCCATCCGGCCGGCCAAAGTGCGCGCCGCCTTGAACAGCGTGATCGTGTGGTGGTTGATGCGCTCAAACTCGGCCAACTGCTCCGGCGCCGCGTGCAGCACGCCTGCCAGGCTGCCAAAGCGATCCAGCAAGGCTTTCGCTAGCGGCTTGGTATCGATCCGCTCTATGGAGAAGAACAGCAACAGTTCGAGCAGTTCGTAATCGGGCAGCGATTCCTCGTTGCTGCCGAGGAAACGGTCGCGCAACCGCTGGCGGTGGCCCCAATAGTGCGGACGATTGGCGAGGTTGCCGAGATCCGGCGCGACGGACAGGACGTCGGCAAGACCGCCTTGCGTCCGCTCCGCCCGCACCCGGTCGGCGATGGCGCCGCGCGGATCAAGGCCGCGGAAGATCCAGGCACGGTTGATTCCGTCCCAGCGGCCACCGAGCTCGCGCAGGATGTGTCGCAAAGGATGCGTCTCGCCCTTGACCGAGTACGTCGGGTGGCCATTGGTGGGCGCGACCTCGGAGACCTTGAGACCAACCGTCTCAAGTGCGCCTTCTTCTGAATCAAACATTATCTCAATCCCTGACCGCTGCCGTACGTTCGCCTTTGCGCCAGTTCCAAGGCGCATCGAACGATCCGCGCCACATGCCACGGCTTTCCGCCCGTGCTTCGATTTCCTGCGGAACGTAGTCCTTGGCATAACGGCGATAGGCCAGCGCCCAACCGTCCCGCACCATGGCGGCGTTCAGGTCCACTGGCCCGGCGTGACAAACCGCTAACAGGCGGCCGTAGCGGTCGCGCTTGTTGCCGACGCACCGAACCGGCTGGCTCTTGATCGCGGCCAGAAGGCCGTCCGCAGCCATCCGCCCGCACGGCCACGTGACCGCACCGCTGCTGCAGACTTGGTTCGTTTCCGGCGCGTCGATGCCATGCAGGCGGACCCGCTCGGTAGCAACTTGCAGCGTATCGCCATCGATCACCAGAGCCTCGCCGGTAACGTCAGCGCTGGCAGCGTCAAGGCAACGGAGAGTAATCAAAACGATCGTGGCGGCGAGAAGGGCAGTTTTTAGGGTGTTGTTTTGGTAACCAGACGCAATCGTGGCATTGTTTGCGAAGAGCATTGACAGGCCATCCCTGTGAATAGGGTTTGTCTGTTTTTAAGTTGGCAAAGCATTGTTTTTACGTTCAGCACGGCGGGCTGAACTTGCTTTTCGTTTGACTGACGATGCCCCGTAGGATGTTTCGCAAGACGATGTCTAAACCCTAGATGGGGCATAATACCCCGATCGGGTCTAAATTGGAAGCATTTCGCGAATCACTTCGCGCGCGCGGCTACCCCCCGTTTACGCCGCCTTAATCGTGACACGGGCAGGATGGATAAAACGGGATCAGGCGTCCGACCGCAGCGGTTGCGGCCGCGACCACGATGAGGTTGAGAATGATCTGGCTTGCACTCTTGCTCTGCACGGTGTTGCCGCTTGCCGCGTGCACCACCGAGGTCAAGGGCCCCAAGGTCGAGGTGACACCGCCGAAGGTCGTGATCGGCCCGGCGGAGCCGCAGCGCGATTTCTGCCCGCCTGGTCAGGCCAAGAAGGGCAGCTGCTAACGGCTCGACGGGCTGGTGCGCGAAGGCATCGCGTGCGGGCGCGCCGCCGCCCTGCCGATCACGGCCTTGATCAGAATATGATGGGGACCAGGGTCGCGACGAGCGCGACGACCCACGCCACTGTCACGACCATCGCCAGCGCGATCAGGACTTTCTTGCCGACGCTGCGATTACTGTCGCCCGCCATGGCTGCCATCACCCGTCAGGCCTGAGTGCTGCCGCCCACGGCGGCCAAGCGGCGCGCGGCCTCACCAAGCCGGACCCGAGCGCTGTGCGCATCGGCCCGCTTCTCGCGCTCGGTCTCAACCACCTCGGGCGGGGCCTTGGCAACGAATGCCGCGTTCGCGAGCCGCTTGTCGAAGCGCGTGATTTCGCCGTCCAGGCGCGCGATCTCCTTGGCCAAGCGTGCGCGCTCGGCGCCGACGTCGATGACATCAGCGATTGGCAGCAGCACCGTGAGGCCTTCCAGGTCGTCCTGTACGCAGCCCGCGGGCGTCTCGCCATCCGCGATCTCGACCCGGTTGACCCGCGCCAGCTGGGTGATCACCTCGGCATATTGGTCGATCCGCCGCGCAAGCGTGCCGTCCGGCTGCTGCCGCTCGCCCTCAGCCTTAAGCAGCAGCGCCATGCGAGCCGCCGGCGGCACGTTGACTTCGGCGCGAATGGTGCGCACCAGGGAGACGAGCCGGATCACCCAGTCGAGTTCCCCTTCCGCGGCCGGATCGATGAGCGCCGGATCGAGCGCCGGCCAGGGCTGCGTGACCAACAGAGCGCCCCTGCGCTCCGCCAACCGCTGAAACAACTCCTCGGTCACAAACGGGATGACCGGATGCAGGAGATGCAGGATCTGATCGAGCGCCCAGCCGGCAACGGCGCGCGTCTCGGCCTGCGCCGAGGGACTACCGCCCAGCAGCAATGATTTCGCGAACTCGACATACCAGTCGCAGAACGTCCCCCACGTGAACTGATAGAGCCCGTTCGCATAGTCGTTGAAGCGATAGGCGGCAAGCGAAGCCTCGGCACGGCCGGCAGCGGCTGCAAGCTTGCTGACCAGCCAGCGGTTGACCGGTTCCAGACAGCCGGCCGCATGGAACCCCTTGACCGGGGTGGCGCCGTTCATCTGACAGAACCGGGCCGCGTTCCACAGCTTGGTGCAGAAGTTGCGATAGCCTTCGACCCGCGCTTCGGACAGCTTGACGTCGCGGCCCTGAGCCGCCTGCGCGGTGAGCGTGAGGCGCAGCGCATCGGCGCCGTAGGCATCGATGAGCTTCAGCGGATCCATCACATTGCCCTTCGACTTCGACATCTTCTGGCCCTTCTCGTCGCGGACCAGGGCATGGATGTAGACGGTCGAAAACGGCACCTCGCCCATGCAGTGCAGCCCCATCATCATCATCCGGGCAACCCAGAAGAAGATGATGTCAAAGCCGGTCACCAGCACGTCGGTCGGGTAGTAGCGTTTGAGGTCTGGCGTTTCCTCTGGCCAGCCCAGGGTCGAAAACGGCCACAGCGCCGATGAGAACCAGGTGTCCAGCACGTCGTCATCCCGCCGCAGCGCCGGCAGTGTGCCGTAATGCGCCTTGGCGGCGGTGAGCGCATCGGCCTCGGTCATTTCGACAAAGATGGTGCCGTCAGGTCCGTACCAGGCCGGGATCTGGTGCCCCCACCAGATCTGCCGCGACACGCACCAGGGCTGGATGTCCTTCATCCAGTCGTAGTAGGTCTTGGTCCACTGCTCCGGCAGGAAGCGGGTACGCCCCTCCTCGACCGCCCGGATCGCGGGTTCCGCCAGCGTCTTCGCGTCGACGAACCACTGATCGATCAGCCACGGCTCAATAACGACGCCGGAACGATCGCCGTAGGGCATCATCAGCACATGGTCCTCGACCTTCTCGAACAGGCCAAGGGTGCGCATCTCGGCAACGATGGCATCGCGCGCCTCGTAGCGATCGAGGCCCTGGTAGCGCTCCGGGACCTCCTCGTTCATGCACGCGCGCGCATCAAGCACGTTGATCATCGCTAGGCCGTGCCGCCGGCCAACCTCGAAGTCATTGAAATCATGCGCAGGCGTGATCTTCACCGCGCCGGTGCCCTTGGCCGGATCGGCATGCGCGTCGGCCACGATCGGGATCGGCCTGTCGACAATCGGCAGGATGCAGCGGCGGCCGATCAGGCCGGCATAACGCTCATCCTCAGGGTGAACGGCAACGGCCGTATCGCCCAGCATGGTTTCCGGCCGCGTCGTCGCAACGGCGATGTAGGCGCCGGCTTCGCCCTCGATCGGATAGCGAAATGTCCACAGATGGCCCGCCTGCTCGCGCTGTTCGACTTCGAGGTCGGAAATGGCGGTCTGCAGGAAGGGATCCCAGTTCACCAGCCGTTTGTCGCGGTACACCAGCCCGCGCCGGTAGAGATCGACAAACACCTTGCGCACCGCGAGCGACAGGCCTTCATCCATGGTGAAGCGCTCGCGCGACCAGTCACAGGATGCGCCGAGGCGGCGCAGCTGCCCGGTGATTGTACCGCCGGAGGTCGCCTTCCAGCTCCAGACCCGCTCGACGAACCCCTGCCGGCCGAGGTCATGGCGGGATAGCCCCTCCGCACCCAGCTGCCGCTCAACCACCATCTGGGTGGCGATGCCGGCATGATCGGTTCCCGGCTGCCACAGCACATCGCGGCCCTGCATCCGGGCCGCACGGACGAGAATATCCTGCAAGGTATTGTTCAGCGCGTGACCGACGTGGAGGCTGCCGGTCACATTCGGCGGCGGGATGACGATCGTGTAAGGTGCGCCATCAACCCGGCCGCAGCGGAAGGCGCCCGCCTGCTCCCATGCCGCATACCACGTTTGCTCGATACGTCCCGGTTGATATGTTTTTTCGAGTTGCATGCCGTTTCATGAAAAGCCAAGAGCGCCGGCGGGGTCCCCCGCCGGCGGCGTTGCGGTCACCAGGATGAGGCCGATAGGGCCTTTAGTCGAGTCGCTCGGCGCGGTTGACCATCAGGTCGATTTCTTTCTTGACCAACCGCTCGATCAAGTACGGCAGATTGCGGTCCAGCCACTCCTTCAGCAGCGGCCGTAACATCGTCCGCACCATCGATTCAAGCGTGACATCGCGAGAACCAACGGCGATATCGCGCCGGTCGAGAATGGCACGCGCCAACTGCGATAGGACGTCCGTCGCACTGTCGACGGCATTGTGCGAGACCAGAGCGCGCTCGGGTTTGGCCTTCATGTTCGGCGTCAGATCAAACACCTCCTCGTCCTGATCCACTTCTTCGACCAGATCGTCGTCGTCCTCGATCGGTTCCTGAATCGGCACCTCTTCCTCCTGGAACATCGCTTCCGCGGGTTCGGCGTGCGGCTCTTCGATCTCGAAGGGCGGCTCTGGTTCTGCCATTTCGTCCGCGTCGGGCTCGGGCTGCAGCGGTGCCGGCGGTTCGTCTGGCTCCGACGGGAGCACCTCCTGCACGTCCACGTCGCGCGCGACTGCCTCCTTCTCGGCCGTCCCGCCCGTATCCTCGGCCAGGATCCTGCGGATCGAGGCGAGGATATCTTCCATGGACGGTTCTTGCTGCGAAGCCTTGCTCTTCTGAGGGTCGTCCGTCATCGTCCGTGCCTGTCCAGTGCCGCTTCAGTCCGCTATCACGCCATCAGGGCCGGCAGCACGCCAGCCCTGAACGCAGTACGATAAGGGAAAAAAGTGACGAAAGTCTTCACGGTTTGCGGAAGTCGCTGCTCACGTCACCGCTCGACGACCCCCCAAACCACCTGCCGCGAACCTCGCGGTAGTGTGCTTCAGGATCGTAGTGCTCTACCGGAAGCTGCAGCTTGTCGGCCGTCAAGTCACCGGTCGCGGCCGTAAGCTCGTACGAAGCGACGATCTCCTCCCGCTCCGCCTGAACCAGACGAACCTGCGAGTCGACCAGTTCCTGCTCCGCATCGAGGATGTCGAGCACCGTCCGGGCGCCGACGTCGGCTTCGCGCTTCACGCCTTCCAGGGCGACCTCGTTCGCCTGCACCTGCTTCACGAACGACTTGGTGGCAGCGCGGGCCGTCTGCACGTTGGTGAAGCCCTGGCTCGCCGCCTCCTCGGCATTGCGTCGAGCCTGATCCATCAGGCGCCGCCGCTCGGCTGCCGTCTGTTTCGCCGCCCGCAGCCGCGAATACGTACCGCCGGCTTGATAGAGTGGCACCGTCATCCGTACCGAGGCCTCGAGGGTGTCGAAGCGGGATCCCTCCCGCGCCGCTTCCCACTCGCGCTCGGCTTCGCCAACCAGACTGACCGACGGCAGCAGTTCGCCGCGCACGAAGTCGATATCGTCCATGGACGAGCGCTCATCGAACTCGGCGGCGAGGATGTCAGGATTGCCGCCCAAGGCACCGGAGATTGCCGCCTCCCTGGTTGGCGGCAGGGGCGTCGGAACCGGAGGCTTACTGACCGCACCCGGCAGGACGCCGACCACGTTCTTGTACACCGCGCGCTGGGCCTCAAGGGCGCCCTCGGCACGGATCCGTTCGGCGGTCGCGCGGGCAAGGCGGGCCTCCGACTGGAAGACGTCGGTCTTGGTCACCTCGCCGACCCGGAACCGATCACGGGTCGCCTCCAACTGGCGGCCCAAGCGCTGTTCATTGCGGATTTGCAGCTCAACGACGGCCGCGGCGGCAACGACATCAACGTAGGCTGTCGTCGCATTGAGAAGAATGTTCTGCTCCGCCGACCACAGTCGCGCCCGCTCGGCGCGCACCGAGTTCTCCGCAGCGCGCGTCGCCGCCATCGTGCGCCCACCACGAAACAGCGGCTGCTCGATCGTCGCATTCACCCTGCGATTGAAGAGATTGTCGGATGCGTCAATCGCTTTGTCTTCCTGCTGGTCAATATGACGGTAGCCGGCGTTGCCACTCGCAGTCAGCGTCGGCCGCCAGCCCGACAACGCCTGTGGCACTTGCTCATCCACACTGCGCAGACGGGCGCGTTCCGCCATCAGGCGGGGATTGTATTGATAGGCTTGTGCCAACGCTTCCGTTAGCGTCTCGCTTGAAACAGGGCTGTTAATCCCGACAGTCGCCGCAACAACAGCACAAACCAGTCCGAACCGTTGGGCTTTCATGGAAGAATTGCCCCCTTTTTCAAGTTTTCGGGGAAACACTGATCGCTCTTGACGTCATTCTCGTTGAAAGGCAATTCCCAACAGATTGCAGTTAAAGGGTCAAGAGCTTCTCGCACAGGCGTGACAAGGTGTGGCTTAACGGTCACCCCCACCCTGAAATGCACCGGCCATTTCAAAAGCTGAACTGTGGCTGCGGTTCGAAGCCTGCCAGAAATGGCGTTGCCGCATCGAAGGCGACCCGGTGCGAGACGATGCCGCCGGTCTTGACGAACAGGGTGCCGCGGCCAACCCCGGTGCCGTCGGCAATCACGGCAACCATGCGCCCACCCTCAGCGAGTTGCTCGGTGATCGCGGCCGGCGGTGCCGCAACGGCGCCAGCGAAGACGATGACATCGTAAGGCGCCTGGCGGGCAAATCCTTGCGCCAGCGGCCCCTCGACGACCGTCACCATGCTAAAACCTTGTTCCGCCAGCACGCGCCGCGCCGTCTGCGCAAGGCCGGGATCGCTTTCCAGGCCAACGACGGCACCAGCAATCTGCGCCGCCACCGCCGCATCGTAGCCAACGCCGCAACCGACGATGAGGACGACGTCATCGCCAGCAAGCTCGGGGACCTGCAAAAGTTGGGCGGTGACGAGCGGCTCCAGGAGGAAGCGACCGCCGCCCAACGCAACATCCTCGTCGATATAGGCGATGCCTTGCAGATTCGCCGGAAGAAAGGCCTCACGCGGCACCGCCTCCATCGCCGCGATCACGGCCGGATCGGTGATCCGGTTGGTGCGAATCTGGTTCGCGACCATTTTTGCGCGGGCGGCAGCGTAATCCATGGCAGGCCCTGAGACGGAAAATAGACAAGCGCAGCCAGTGTGCGTGCGCGATATCGCTGCGCCTTATAGCCCTGGCTCGGCCTCAACACAACGCTCTAGTGCACGCGCACGGATGCTTGACCGTAAGAGGAGTGGCGTCTAAGTTCTGCTGCCGGCACCGATGAGGACGGCTAAGGGGCGCGGTGGCGGAGTGGCTACGCAGCGGCCTGCAAAGCCGTGTACACCGGTTCAAATCCGGTCCGCGCCTCCATCTTCATTCCGGAGTAGCTCAGTGGTAGAGCAAGCGGCTGTTAACCGCTGGGTCGGGGGTTCGAATCCCTCCTCCGGAGCCACCTCCTAAAGGTCTGCTCCGCCACTTCTGCACAAGCGCTGACGCACGTCAGGCGCGGGCAATAATAGCTGCTTGCGGGTGGGTCGGCGGGATGACGTGGCGGGTGTCGACGACCAGCTTCGCGTATTCAAGCAGCTGGTCGTAATCGACGCCCGAATGGTCGGTGACGATGAGCGCGGCATCGTAGCGGGCGATCAGGTAAGGCTCGAGCGGCACTGAGGCCTTGCCGGCAAGATCCGGGTATTCCCTGGTCGGTGGGATCACCGGAAAGAACGGGTCGTGGTAGTCGATCTTGGCGCCCATGGCGTCCAGGAGCTTGATGATTTCGAGCGCCGGACTTTCGCGCAGGTCATCGACGTTTTTCTTGTACGCGACACCGACGATCAGGATCCGGGTCCCGTTCAAGCCTTTACCGAAACGGCAATCAAGCTCGCAGCGCAGCCGCTCGACGACATAACGCGGCATGGCGGCGTTGACCTCGCCCGCCAGCTCGATAAAGCGGGTCGAGATGTGAAACTCGCGCGCCTTCCACGTGAGGTAAAACGGATCGATCGGGATGCAGTGGCCGCCCAGGCCGGGGCCGGGATAGAATGGCATGAAGCCGAACGGCTTGGTCTTGGCGGCGTCGATGACCTCGAAGATGTCGATGCCCATGGCGGCGTAGACCATCTTCAGCTCGTTGACGAGAGCGATGTTCACGGCGCGGAAGATGTTCTCGGTGATCTTGACCGCTTCGGCGGTATCGAGGTTGGAAACCGGAACGGTGCGGGCGACGACGTGATTGTAGAGGGTCTGCGCCAGCACGCTCGCCGCTTCGCCATCACCGGCCACAATCTTGGGGATCCGCGCGGTATCGTATTCGCTGTTGCCTGGATCCTCGCGCTCCGGCGAATAGGCCAGAAAGAAATCGATGCCGCACTGAAGTCCGCTTGCCTCCAGGATCGGCTTCAGGACTTCGCGCGTCGTACCGGGGTAGGTCGTTGATTCGAGGATGACAAGCTGTCCGGGGCGCAGGCGGGCGGCGATCGAGCGCGTCGTCGCCTCAACAAAGCCGAGATCCGGCTCCCGATGCGCACCGAGCGGCGTTGGCACGCAGATCATCAGCGCGTCCGGCTCGTTCAAGCGATGGAAGTCGGCCGAAGCCTCGAACTGCCCCGCGGCCCGGGCCGAAGCCACCGGCTCGCTCGGGATGTGCTTGATCGGACTCTCGCCACGGTTCAACACCTCGACCTTGGCGGAATCGATGTCGAACCCAATGACAGTGAAGCCGGGCTTGCAGCAGGCCAGCGCCAGCGGCAGGCCAACATAGCCCAAGCCGATGACGCCGATGACGGCGGTGCGCTTCTCCAACCGGTCACGCAGAACGCGGACAGCACGCAGGGCCATCTCGTCCATTTCCGGCGTTCTCAATGTCATCACCGTGCCGATCCGCTGTCCGGGACGAAGGGAAGGCGCTGGTTGGCGCACTCGCCGACGTCTTGCCGCCAAAGTGCGACGGTAGCACGGGCCGGCCACCGGAGATAAGCCACGAACGGGGGTTGAAATTCAACCGGCCGACGGCGGCAGAACAATCTGCGGTCGTGCCCGCTACTCCTCGCCGGAACCTTCCCGGCGCCGGGCTTTCAGCGTTGCGCGCCGCCGCTTTGCCTCCAGCCGATTGCGGACTGCGGCTGCCGAGGGCCGGGTCGGCCTGCGGGAGCGGGGCACGATCAAGGCGCGCCGAATCCACTCCATCAACCGGTCGAGTGCATCCTGGCGGTTGCGCTCCTGGGTGCGGAAGCGCTGCGCGGTGATGACCAGCACGCCCTCCCGGGTGACCAGCCGGCCGGCCAGGCGTTCCAGGCGTGCGCGAACGTCCACGGGAAGTGACTGCGAATGGCGGACGTCGAAACGAAGCTGAACGGCGGTCGCGACCTTGTTGACGTTCTGCCCGCCAGGCCCGCCACTGCGGACAAACCGCTCCTCGATCTCGGCACCATCAATGACGAGACCGCCGACAGCGAGCCGCGACGGGGAGCCCGCCCCCACTTCACCCATTCGGCCGCCCCATCACGGCTGCTTCGCTTCGCCCCACACTTCCTTCAAGCGCTGATCACGTTCGCAGGCGTAACGGTAGTACTTATAGCGAAGCGGGTTCTTCTGGTAGTAATCCTGATGATATTCTTCGGCCGGATAGAACTCTTTCGCCGGCAGGAGGGGCGTCACGATCGGCCCCTTGATCACGAGCTTTTCCGTGGCAGCCTCGCGCGACTTGAGAGCCGCAGCCTTTTCGTCTTCGTTAGCGTAGAAGATTGCCGTGCCATACTGGCTGCCCCGGTCACAAAACTGGCCGCCGTCGTCGAGCGGATCGACATTGCGCCAGAATACGTCCAGCAACTGGGCATAACTGACGCGAGCCGGGTCGTAGGTCACCTCAATCGCCTCGAAATGGCCGGTGCCACCGTCGGAGACCTGCTCGTAGCTGGGATTCTCGCGCATGCCGCCGGTGTAGCCCGACACCGTCGCGATCACACCTGGGATGGCGTCGAACGGCGGCTCCATGCACCAGAAGCAGCCTCCGGCAAAGACTGCGCGCGCGCTCTGGGTTGCCGGCGCCGGCGCATCGGCAGCTGAGCCGAAGCCTGTTCCAGCGAGGATGGTGAGCAAGCCTGCGGTGCATCCCGCCAGCAGCCACCGAAACTTGGCCAGCGACGTGCTCATGCCGGCACGAAGACGAGTGCCACGCCGTTCATGCAGTAGCGCAACCCCGTCGGCGGCGGGCCATCGTCGAAGACGTGCCCCAGGTGACCACCGCAACGGCGGCAGTGGACTTCGGTCCGCACGGCAAAGAAGCTCCGGTCCTCCGACGTGCCGATCGCGCCCTCGATCGGCGCCCAGAAGCTGGGCCAGCCTGTGCCGCTATCGTACTTGGTCGTGGACAGAAACAGTGGCAAATCGCAGCCGGCACAGGCGAAAGTTCCCGTGCGGTGTTCCTTGTCCAGCGGGCTGGTGCCAGCGCGCTCGGTGCCGTGCTGACGCAGGACGTAGAACTGTTCCGGCGACAACAGCTTGCGCCACTCTTCCTCGCTGTGTGTGATCTCGAACGGGCCGGGCTGCGCCGGGCTACCCGCGGCTGCGGCGTGCGTTCTGCGCACGCCAGCGAGAGCAGCGGCTGAAGCGCCGAGAGCCGCCAATCCGGACATCAAGAACGTTCGTTTGCTCATCATCTCCCACCTCGATCGCCCCCGTCGCCGCTATGCGGGAATCCGCGAATGGGGACGGCAAGTGTGAAACGAAAGGCTGCGCAATCTTTGGCTGCCGGGCGACGGTCAGCGGACCGGCCGTACCTCGATCACTTCGGGAACGTAGTAGCGCAGCATGTTCTCGATACCGTGCTTGAGCGTCGCCGTCGAACTCGGACAGCCCGAGCAGGCACCCTGCATGTGAAGGTAGACGATCCCGTCCTCGAAGCCGCAGAAGGTGATATCGCCGCCATCCACCGCCACCGCCGGCCGAACGCGGGTATCAATCAATTCGCGAATACGGGCCGCGATCTCCCCCTCCTGCTCATCCGCCGCTGCTTCGTCCAACGCATCCGCATCGCCGGTAATGACCGGATCGCCGAGTGTGAAATGATCCATGATCGCGCTCAGGATGACAGGCTTCAGAACATCCCACTCGCGGTCAGACATCTTGGTGACGGCGATGAAGTCCGAGCCAAAAAACACTCCGGCGACGCCATCGACCTCGAACAGCTTCAACGCCAAGGGCGAACGTGCGGCCACCTCCGGACCCGGGAAATTTGCCGTTCCGCTTTCCATGACCGCGCAACCGGGCAAGAACTTCAATGTCGCCGGGTTGGGCGTCGTTTCCGTTTGGATGAACATGCCTTCGCGGTCCCTTCTTCGTCCCGTGGCGCCGCGTGCGCGCACGATCCAGTCATGCTGAAAACATGGTTGTGCCGAGCCGGTGGATCAACCGCCCCCGTCAGGTCCCTCCGGCACCGTCGCGGCCGAGAAAGCCCACCACCCCGTACACTTCGCGCAGCACCGGCGCGGCCAGATCGTTGGCACGTTCCGCCCCCCGGGCAAGCACGGCCTCAACATACCTGGGATCGGCTTGCAGCCGGTTCATTTCTGCCGTCACCGGCGCCAGCCGTTCGACCGCGAGTTCGGCCAAAGCCTCCTTGAAACGCGAGAACAGCCAGCCGCCGAACTGGCTGGTGACGGCTTCCGGCTCGAGCTCGGCAAGCGCCGCATAGATACCGACCAGGTTCTCCGCCTCCGGCCGATCCGCCAGACCCTCGACCGTGTCGGGCAACGGATCCGGATCGGTCTTGGCCTTGCGGATCTTGAGTGCGATCGTGTCAGCGTCGTCGGTCAGGTTGATGCGCGAGTAGTCGGACGCATCCGACTTGCTCATTTTCTTCGAGCCGTCGCGCAACGACATCACGCGTGTCGCCGGCCCGAAAATCAACGGCTCGACGATCGGGAACACCGGCTTGCCGAAGTCCGTATTGAACTTCTGGGCGATGTCGCGGGTGAGCTCAAGATGCTGCTTCTGGTCCTCGCCGACCGGAACGTGGGTCGCCTTGTAGAGGAGGATGTCGGCGGCCATCAGGTTCGGGTAGGCGTAGAGGCCCACGGACGCGTTTTCCCGGTGCTTGCCCGCCTTTTCCTTGAACTGCGTCATGCGATTGAGCCAGCCCATCCGGGCGACGCAGTTGAAGATCCAGGCGAGTTGCGCGTGCCCCGGCACCTGGCTCTGATTGAAAATGATGTTGCGTTCCGCGTCGACGCCACAGGCGATCATCGCCGCGGCTGTCTTGCGGATGTTAGCGGTCAGCTCCGCCGGGTCCTGCCAGACCGTGATCGCGTGCAGGTCGACAACGCAGAACAGGCACTCGAACTCCCCTTGCAGCCGCACCCAATTACGGATGGCGCCGAGATAGTTGCCGAGATGCAGGTTGCCGGTGGGCTGGATGCCGGAAAAGATGCGTTTCATTCCGCGCCGATCGATCCTCGCCCCATACTAGTCCGTTCGGGCGGTTTTATGGACGCTCCCCCGGAGCCGGTCAAGGCGCCTCCCCTCCCTTCTCCTGCCGGGCGCGTGCCACCGCCCGAACATCGCGCACGCTGGCCGCGCCCAAGAGCTGCGCCGACAACCCGTAAAGGACGAGGCCGGCTGCGATCATCAGCGCCACCGCGCCGGCCCGCAGCGCAAAGCCCTGGTTGAGCCAGCCGACCAGTGTTTCATTGAGCGCGATCAGCCCCAAGCCCATTACCGCGCTCGCCAGCAGGATCCGCGGCAGCCGCCGCTTCAGCCGGGCGTCGGGCTGCAAATGGCCTCGTCGATAGAGCGCCGTCGCCAGCACGACAGCGTTGAACCAGGCCGCGAGTGCGGTCGAGAGCGCGATGCCGACGTGGTCGAACGGGATCATCAGGGCGATGCTCAAGGCCGCGTGCAGGATGGCGGCCACACCGGCGATCTTGACCGGTGTGCGCGTGTCCTCCCGCGCGTAGTAGCCCGGCGTGAGCGCCTTGACGACGAGATAGGCCGGCAGGCCAGCGGAATAGGCGGCAAGAGCCGCGGCTGACGCCTGGACCGCAGCAGTGTCGAAGGCACCGCGACCAAACAGCAGTGCCATGAACGGTTCAGCCAGCACGATGAGCGCCGTTGCCGCCGGCAGCATGAGCAGAAACGCGAACTCAAGGGCGCGGTTCTGGCTCGCGAGCGCCTCGTCCGGTGCGCCGGTGCGGAGCTGCTTGGACAGGATCGGCAGCAGCGCGGTCGAGACCGCGGCGGCGATGATGCCGTAGGGCAACTGGCTCAGCCGGTCGGCGTAAAACAGGTAGGAGACCGAGCCTGCCGGCAAGAACGACGCCAGGACCGTGTCGACAAGGATGTTGACCTGGTGAATGCCGGCGCCAAACGCTACCGGAACCGCCCGGCGCAGCAAGAGCTTGACCCGCGGCAAGAGCCGCGGCCGGCGCAACGGCAGCCAGACCCCCATCCTGCCGAGAGCGGCCAGCAGCCACAGAAGCTGCAGGAGGCCCGCCACCACCACCCCCCATGCGAGCGCATGGCCAAGCGTCGGCATCAACGACCCGGTACCGACCAGGGCGCCGATGATCGAAAGATTGAGCAGAATCGGCGCCGCCGCCGGCGCGGCAAAGCGACCGTAGGAATTGAGGACGCCGCCGTAGAGCGCGGTCAGCGATATCAGCATCAGGTAAGGGAAGGTGATCCGCGACAACTCGGCCGCGAGATCGAAGGTATCGGTCCCACGGAAGCCGGGTGCAATCGCCAGCAGCACGATCGGCATCGCGATTTCGACCGCAATCAGGAACACCAGCAGCGCCGTCGCCAGCACGCTCTGGGTCTGCACTGCGAACTCCCGTGCCGTCGTTTCGCCTTCACTCTCCTTGGCGGCAACGAACAGCGGCACGAACGCCGCCGAGAACGCGCCCTCAGCAAACAGCGCGCGGAACATGTTGGGAAACCGCAGGGAGACGAAAAAGGCATCGGCGATCGGGCCGGCGCCCAGAAGGGCAGCGATCAGGGCATCGCGAATGAAGCCGAGGATCCGGCTGATCGCCGTGTAGGCCCCGATGGTGGCGATCGAGCGGATTAGCAGCATCCGCGACCTCTAATCCGTTTGCAGGTTACAGGGGAAGAAAAACTTGGGCGCCCACACAACCGCCGCAAACGGGCGGGCGGCGCATTCTCACGTCAATGCTGGAACGGATTCGGATGCCGTCTCGTCGCGTGCGGGCTCGTCCGGCTTGACGCCAGCCATGGCCCGCATCAGCAGCTCCTCGATTCGGGCGAGCTTGGCGGGTTGGTCGACCTTAAGGCCGAAAGCGTCCTTGACGTAGAAGACATCAACCACGCGGGGGCCATAGGTTGAGATGTGCGCACTGCCGATCTGCAGGCCGAGACCGGTAAGCGTCGACGTGACATCGTAGAGGAAACCGGGGCGATCGCGGCCGTTGAGTTCGATAACGGTGTAGGCGTTGCTGGCGGCGTTATCGAAAATCACCCGCGGCGGAACCTTGAACGCGCGTGCCCGGCCGATGAACGGACTCCGGTGCGCTGCTTCAAGAGCACGCCCCAGATGCAGGCGGCCGGAGATGGCGTCTTCGATGCGGCGGACCAGGCGGCCGAGGCGCTCTTCGTCGCCGTCGAAGGGACCGTTGATGCTCTGCACATGCAGGACGTCAAGCGCCATGCTGTTGGCGAGCGTCACGATTTTGGCATCGACGATGGACGCACTCGCGAGCGCGATGCCGCCCGCGATCTGTGCGAACAATCCTGCATGGTCCGGCGCGTAGACGGTCACCTGAACCGCTTCACGGACGGGATCGAACACGGCTTGCACCTTGAGGATGCCGCCGCTCGCCTCCGCGTCCGCCATTAGCGCGAAATGGCGGACGTGCTCGTTGGTATCGAAGGCAAGCCAGTAATCGGGATAGCCGCGCTGGATGTAGGCTTCCAGCGTCTCTTCGTCCCAGCCGACCAGCCGGTCACGCAAGCGCTGCTTCGCCGCCTCAACCCGGTTTCCGCGACGCTGGCGCGGCTGGTCGGAGGTGATCTCCATGTCCTCAAGGGCACGGAAGTAGAGCTCGCTCAACAGCCCTTCCTTCCAGCTGTTCCAGACGCCGGGGCCGACCGCCCTGATATCGACATTGGTCAGGATCAGGAGCAGCCGCAGCCACTCCGGCGACTGCACGAGACTGACAAACGTGGCAACGGTTGCGGGATCGTCGATGTCGCGTTTGAAGGCCGTGCGCGCCATCAAGAGATGGTAGCGAACGAGCCAGGAGACCGTCTCCGTCTCCCACTCGTCAAGGCCGAGGCGCGGCGCCAGCCGCAGTGCAACCTCGGCGCCCAGGACCGAATGGTCGCCGTTGCGGCCTTTGGCGATGTCGTGCAGCAGCACCGAGAGATAGAGCGCACGGCGGGAACGCACTCCGGTAATGATTCGGCTTGCGGTCGGATGATCGTCGATCAACTCGCCCCGCTCCAGCCGGCCAAGGATCCCGATGGCACGGATCGAATGCTCATCGACCGTGAAGTGATGATACATGTCGTATTGCATCTGCGCGACGACACGGCCGAAATCGGGAATAAAGCGGCCGAAAATGCCGGCCTCATTGAGGCGCCGCAGCGTCGGTTCCGGGTCAGTCGGCGCCGTCAGGATGTCCATGAACAGCCGGTTCGCCTCGGCATCCTGGCGCACCGCCGGTGTGATCAGGCTGAGGCTCTGCTGAGCCAGCCGCATCGCTTTCGGATGGATGTCGCGGCCCAGCCGCTGCGCATCATGGAACAAGCGCAGCATCCGCACCGGATCCTTCTCGAAGGCATCGACGGAATCGATGTTGAGGCGACCGGAATCGAGAACGAAACCGGGCGCAAGCCGACGCAGGAACGTGAGCGACGGCAGGCGGAAACGCAGCCGCGCCTGCGCCTGTTCGTGCTCAAGCACGGCGCACAGCACACGCGTCAGGTCGCCCACGGTCTTGGTGACGTGAAAGTAGTGCTTCATGAAGCGTTCGACGCCACGCGCACTCGCCCGGCTGGTATAGCCGAGCCGATCGGCGACGGCTTCCTGCACATTGAAGGTCAGCCGATCCTCCGGCCGGCCGGCGACATAGTGCAGATGGCAGCGCACTCGCCACAGGAAGTCCTGGGCCTTGCGGAACAGGCGCAGGTCGCTCTGGGTGAAGATGCCGCGTTCGACCAGATCTGCCATGTCGCGGACGCGATAAAGGTACTTCGCGAGCCAAAACAGCGTCTGCAGGTCGCGCAGGCCGCCCTTCCCTTCCTTGATATGGGGTTCGAGCACGTAGCGGCTATCGCCGGTGCGCTCGTGGCGCGAATCGCGCTCCCTCAACTTGTCCTCGACGAACTGTCGCCCGGTCCCCTCGACCACCTCGCTGAAAAAACGATTCTCGAAGGCTGCGAACAGCGTCTCATCGCCCCACAGGTAGCGCGACTCCAGCATGCAGGTGCGGATGGTCAGATCCTTGCGGGCGAGACTGACGCAATCATCGAGCGTCCGCGTCGCGTGCCCAACCTTCAGGCCGCAATCCCACAGCATGTAGAGAAGGTATTCCACCAGCGCCTCGGCCGCGCGGTCAGCCGTGGAGCGCACCAGGAACAGGAGGTCGACATCCGAAAAGGGCGCCAGTTCGCCCCGGCCGTAGCCGCCAGTGGCAGCGATGGCGAGACTGTTTGCACGCAGCTGCACCGGCAGGCCGCCCGTCACGCTGAAATCGCTGAGTGTGCGGATGACCTGGTCGATCAGGAACGATTGCGAGCGCACGGCCATGTTGCCGTCGATCTCGTCAGCCTCAAGACGGCGACGGATTTCCTCGCGGCCGTGAGCGAGCGCATCCTTGATAACCTTCAGGACTTCGCCACGCTCATGCGGTGCCGCCGCCTGCGGTCCGTTGGACAGCGGCTTAAGAGCTCCAACAACCTCCTTGCGGTTGAAGATCTGGCGACGATTCTGGATACGGTCCATGGAACTTCTCAGTGATGTGCATCTGGAGATGGGGGCCGCATCGGGCAGACGCCACCGCACGATTCTAGCGAAGCTTGACTAATAGTGTCCTTACACGGGTGAGTTTGCGGCGATGGTGCGCCCCGCCGAGGGCGCGTTCCCTTCAGGCGTCGCCATCAGTTCCCTGAGACGATAAAGAATTTCAAGTGCCGCGCGAGGTGTCAAGGCATCCGGCTGAACTGTTGCTAGGATCTCGATCACCTGCGGCGGCAGAGCCGGCCCTGCGCCCGCAGCCGCTTCCGGTAAGCGGGCAGCCGCCGCGGCGAACAAAGGCAGATCATCGGCAAGACGCGCCATCGCCGAGGAACGTTCGTCCCGTTCGAGGCTTTGCAGCACCGCCTCAGCACGACCGATCACGGCCGCGGGCAGGCCAGCCAGGCGCGCCACATGAATGCCGTACGAACGGTCGGCCGCCCCGGCGGCAACCTCATGCAAGAAGACCACATCGCCAGCCCACTCCTTGACCCGCATCGTATAACAGGCGAGCGCATCGAGGCGGGCGGCAAGCGCCGTCAGCTCATGGTAGTGGGTCGCGAACAGCCCGCGGCAGCGGTTGACGGCGTGCAGGTGCTCGATCACGGCCCAGGCGATCGAGAGACCGTCGAAGGTGGCGGTGCCACGGCCGATCTCGTCCAGGATGACGAGCGCACGCGGCCCGGCCTGGTTCAGGATCGCCGCTGTCTCCACCATCTCGACCATGAAGGTCGAGCGGCCGCGCGCCAGATCATCGGCGGCGCCGACCCGCGAAAACAGCCGATCGACGACGCCGATCCGAGCCGCGCTCGCCGGCACGAACGAGCCGACCTGGGCGAGGACGGCGATCAGCGCATTCTGGCGCAAGAACGTGCTCTTGCCGGCCATATTTGGCCCGGTCAGCAGCCACAGCCGCCGCTCGCCCTCAAGCGCACACTCGTTGCTGACGAACGGTTGCGCCTCTTGACGCTGCAGCGCCGTTTCGACCACCGGATGCCGGCCACCCTCGATCGCGAACGCCAGGCTGTCATCGACGGCGGGCCGGACGTAGCGGGCGACCACCGCGAGCTCGGCAAAGCCGGCAGCAACATCAAGGGCCGCGACCGCGGTCGCAACATCGGCGATCCCGTCGGCCTCTCCCATTACCGTCGCGACCAGTTCCTCGAACAGCCCAAGCTCCAGGCTCACCGCCTGTTCAGCCGCCCGCGCGATCCGACCTTCGAGGTCGGAAAGCTCGACGGTAGCGAACCGCATCGCATTCGCCATCGTCTGGCGGTGGATGAAGGGTCCATGCGGCGCCGCCGGCAGCTTCTCGGCGAGGCGTGCCGGTATCTCGACGAAGTAGCCCAGGAGATTGTTGTGGCGGATCTTGAGCGCACTCAAGCCGGTCTCAGCACAGTAGCGCGCCTGCAGCTCGGCGATCAGGGTGCGGCCTTCGTCGCGCAAGTGCCGCAAATCATCGAGCGCGCTTGCAAAGCCGGCCGCGATGAAGCCGCCGTCGCGCGCCAGCACCGGTGGTTCCTCGACCAGCGCTTGGCGCAAGCGCTCGACCAGGCCGGAATGCTCGGCCAGACGCGCCGCCGTCGCCGCCAGAGAGGCGGGCGGCATTGCCAAGCCGGCACCGGCGAGCACCGAGCGCAACGCCGGCACCAGCGCCAGGCCATCGCGGACGGCGGCAAGATCACGCGGACCGCCGCGGCCGAGGCTGAGCCGGCTCAAGACCCGCTCCAGGTCGGGAAAGCGGCGCAAGTGCGACCGCAGATCGGTCCGCGCCTGCTCGTCCTCGACGAAGAACTGGACCGCATCGAGGCGGCGATCAATCTCGGCGGGATCGGCCGAGGGTGCAACCACGCGGGCAAGCAGCAGGCGGCCGCCTGCGCCTGTCAGCGTCCGGTCAATCACATCGAGCAGACTGCCCCGGCTTGAACCGGCCTGTGTCCGCGTCAGCTCCAGATTTCTGCGCGTCGCCGCGTCAATCTGCATCAGGCTCGCGTCGGCAAAACGAACCGGCGGCGAAAGCCGCGGCAGCCGGCCGCGCTGGGTTAGCGCGACATAATCGACGAGCGCACCGGCGGCGGCGATCTCGGCCCGGCTGAAGGCGCCGAACCCTTCCAGGGTACCAACGTTGAAGAGCTGCTCCAGCCGCCGCTTGGCGTTGATGCTGTCGAACCGGCTGGCCGGCAACGGCGTGAGGCACGACCGCCAGTCCGCCAGCACTGGCTGACCCGAGAGCGTCTCCGGCGCCAACAGTTCGCTGGGCTCCAGGCGGGCGAGCGCACCCGGCAGCTCGTCCGCGGTGAGCGGTTGCGTCTGCAGTGCACCGGTCGAAACATCGAGCCACGCAAGACCGCTTGCTCCACCCGCTTCCGCGACGGCGGCGAGATGGTTGGGACGGCGCGCCTCAAGCAGCGTATCCTCGGTCACCGTACCGGCGGTGACGACACGGACCACCTCGCGCCGGACCAGCGTCTTGCCCGCGCGCTTGCGGGCGTCCGCCGGGTCTTCGCGCTGTTCGCAGATCGCGACCTTGAAGCCGTGGCGGATCAGCCGCTGCAGGTAGGCCTCATGGCTGTGCGCGGGCACGCCGCACATCGGGATGTCCTGCCCCTGATGCCGGCCGCGCTTGGTGAGCGTGATGTCGAGCGCTTGCGCCGCCGCCACCGCATCCTCGAAAAACATCTCGTAGAAATCGCCCATGCGGTAGAACAGCAGGCATTCGGGATGCTCGGCCTTGGCGGCGAGGTACTGCGCCATCATCGGCGTCACGGCGTCGACGGCCGCATCACAAGCCGCAGCCTGGGGCGCTTCATTCCCTTGATCGCAGGGATCGTTCTGTCGCACGCTTGCTCCGGCTCGACCGCCTCTGCCGCGGACCCTATCATGGCGGGGACGAAGGAACCACCTGAGGCGGCGACAATGGTCCGGACCGGCCGGCGCCGATACGGTCCCGCCGCAGCAAGACGGAGGCGAGGGAACGCATGCAAGCGCAACGCCAAGGTCGCGAGGTCGTCGGCCTGTTCGCCGATCAGGGCCCGTTCGAGGCCGCCATCAAGGCGCTGCTCGGCTTCGGCTTTGAGCACGCCGAGCTGAGCGTGCTGGCGTCGCACGAATCGCTGGAGGCAGCGAGCACAACGCAACCGCGCTGGCAGGACCGGTTGACTGCCCTCGTCGGCGAACTGCGCTACGAGGGACCACTGGTCGCCTCAGGCGCCATCCTGCTTGCCGGCGGCGCCACGGCCGCATGGCTTGCCGGCGTCATCGGCGCTACGGTCGGCGGCCTCGCACTCAAGGAACTCCTGGGCGAGGCGACGGCCACTCCGCACACGGATCATTTCGCCCGATCGCTTGCGGCCGGCAGCCTTATCCTGTGGGTGCGGGCCGACGCGCCCGAGCGTGAAGAAGCCGCGCGCCGTATTCTCACCGCGCATGGGGCGAGCAACATCCACAGCGTCCCCACCACCGGTGCCGCCGCCGCAGCGGCGCAGGAGGGCCCCGCCCAGCCTCACGAGTAAGCCCCAGCCTCACGAGTAGGACAAGCCAAGCTCGTCGTCCGGTTCCAAGAGGCGTTCATTCGCACTCTGTGACCATGGCCGGCAAAGGTCGGCCATCAATTGCTTGCAGTGGCCACAACCGCCTCAGCGCGGCGGGGCACCCCACGGCTGGATGACGACGACCGAGAGCGAATTGTTCGGGCTGCCCTCGATCACCTTGTCGGACCAGATCAGGTAGACGAGCGTGTTGCGCGCGGCATCAAACAGCCGCGTCACCTGCACCGTCTTGAAGATCGCCGAGGTGCGCTCCTTGAACACCTTGACGCCGCCGTCATCAGTTTCCTTTACGAGCTGGCGCTTCAAGGCGTCACTGAGCACGATCGGCCCGCGCTGGCGGCAGGCGATCGAGGCCACCGACGGGTCCTCCGCCAGACCGACTGCACCGGACACGCCGCCCGTTTTTGGCCGGCTCACCCAGCAGGCGACGTTCGCCACGTCCGGGTCGTCGAACGCCTCGACGACGATCTTGTGGTTGGGGCCGATCAGCTTCCAGGTCGTGCTGACGGCGCCGATCTCGTCCGCACCGGCGGCGGCAGGCGCAACGAGGAGCAACAGCGTGAGCAGACGAATGACGACACCCATGGCAGCCTCCACCCTCCCCTTACGCGCCGCCCCCTTGCGCGAGGCCCCCCCTTACACGCCGCCCTGGGGTGCAGCAGCAATAACGCGGCCCAATCTACTCGCTTCGTGCCAACCGCGTCTTCATCGACTCGGTCGCGCGCACGAGCGCGGTGCGGATGCCAGGCTCCATCGCCGAGTGACCGGCATCGGGAACAACAACGAAGCGTGCCCCCGGCCAGGCGCGCGCGAGTGAATCCGAACTCGCAATCGGGCAGACCATGTCGTAGCGGCCATGGACCAGAATCGCCGGAACGCGCTTCAAGGCCCTGATGTTCGCCAAAAGCTCGCCGTCGGCGAGGAACGTATCATGCATGAAATAGTGCGCCTCGATGCGGGCCAGCGCCAGGGCGGCCGCGTCCATCTCGCCGCCCAGGTAGCGTGACGTCTCCTCGCGCGGGATCAGGTTCGAGCACGCGGACTCATAGCGGCACCACGCCACCGCGGCCGGCAGATGGACCGCCGGATCCGGGTCTGTCAGCCGGCGGTAATACGCCGTCAACAGATCTGCGTGCTCGGCTTCGGGCAGAAAGCCATAGAAGGCGCGCGCCGCTTCGGGGAAGAAGGTCCCCATGCCATGCAGGAACCAGTCGGTCTCCCGCCGTGTGCCGAGGAAGGAGCCGCGCAGGATGAAGCCCAAGCAATGCGCCGGCCAGCGGATGCCGTAGGCAAGCGCGAGTGTCGCCCCCCACGAGCCGCCGAACAGGAGCCAGCGCTCGATGTCGAGATGGCGCCTGAGCGCCTCGACATCGGCCACGAGGTGCTGCGTCGAATTGTCGGTCAGATCGCCATAGGGGGTCGAGCGGCCGCAGCCGCGCTGGTCGAAGATGACGATGCGGTAGAAGCGCGGGTCGAAGAAACGGCGGTGCGCCGGCGAAGCGCCCGCACCCGGGCCGCCATGGAGGAACAACACCGGCTTGCCGCGCGGGTTGCCCGCCTGCTCCCAATGCATGACATGGCGCTCATCGAGCGGCAGCCGGCCGCAGGCAAACGGCTCGATCTCCGGGAACAGATCACTGCGGTGGTGGCGGACGTCCATGGCTTCCGGTTTGGCTTCCTCCGTGATCGTGCTATTTAAGGCTGCAAAAGTCGGATAGAAGCAAGTGCTCCTTTGCCCTCGGGTGCGATCCAGCGTTTTTTCGTTGCCGTGGCCAGCGCGGCGCGATGGATCTGTGGCCAATTACCGGCCCAGACGGGTCGCGTTTGTGTGCATCGCCGCCCTGATCGCGCTGGTGGCACCGGCTTGGCCCGGCTTGGCCGCGCCGCCGTCCTCGGCCCCAAGCGCACGCGTGGTCGAGGTCATCGACGGCGATACGGTTGTCCTTGAGCGCGCCATCGACGGCGCGCGGGAGGTGCGCCTGGTCGGCATTCAGGCGCCAAAGCTGCCTCTCTCCCGGCCGGGTTTCAAGACCTGGCCGCTTGCCGATGAGGCGCGGTCAGCACTCACCGCCATCGCGCAAAACCGTGAGGTCACCCTGATCCGTACCGGCCAGGGCGTCGATCGCCACCGCCGCCTGCTGGCGCATCTTGAGCGCAGCGACGGCCTGTGGCTGCAAGGCGAGATGCTGCGGACCGGCTTCGCGCGCGTCTATACCTTCGCCGACAATCGTGGCCGTGCACGCGAGATGTTTGCCCTCGAACGTGAAGCGCGGGCGGCCCGCCGCGGCATCTGGCGCCATCCCTTTTACGCCATCCGCAAGGCGGATGCGATCGACGCCGCCGACATCGGCACCTTCCAGCTGGTCCAGGGCACCGTTCGCAAGGCGGCGCGGGTCAAGAACCACGTGTACCTGAATTTCGGCGCCGATTGGCGAACGGACTTCACCATCACCATCGCCGCCCGCGACCTGAAACTCTTCGAGCAGGCGGGCCTCGATCTCTTCGCGCTTGAAGGGCGGACCGTGCGCGTGCGCGGCTGGCTCGACAGCTACAACGGCCCCACGATCGAGGCCGATCATCCCGAGCAGATCGAAGTCCTTGATCGGCCGGACGGCTAACCATCGCGAGCCCGCGCCCGCAGCATGCTTCACTCGCCTTGCTGCAACAACAGCCCGCGCATGCGTGCAACCCGCACCATGCGCAAAAAGAACAGCGTGCTGGCAAGCCCGTAGACGAGGTTGAGGGCGAACGCGAGCCCGGCCAGATCCCAGCGCTGCGCATTCTCGAACAAGACCGCGCGCATGCCCTCGAACACGTGCACCGAGGGCAGCGCGAGTGCGATCGGCATGAGCCAGTCCGGCAGCACGCTGACCGGATAGTAGACGCCGCTTAACGGCGCCAGCGCAAACACGGCCACCCAAGCGAGGCTCTCGGCGCCGAGCCCGAACCGGAGTACGAGCGCGGCGATGGCGAGGCCGACGCTGCAGCCGAACAACAGCAGGTTGGCGAACAGCGCGGCGAGAACCGGCCCGAGCGCGAACACCGAGACGCCAAACAGCGGCACCGCCAGGAAGGCCGCCGGCAGCACGCTGATCACCGTGCGGATGCAGCTCATCAGCCACAGCGCCGCCACCAGCTCGTAGGCGCGCAACGGGCTGACGAACAGCTGGCCCAGGTTGCGGGCCCACATCTCCTCAAGGAAGGTCACCGAAACGCCGAGATTGGCGCGGAACAGCACATCCCATAACAAGACAGCGCTGATCAGCACGCCCGATGCCTGCGCCACCCAGTTTGAATTCTGCACCAGAAACGTGGTGATGAACCCCCACAGGATCATCTGCACGAACGGCCAATACGCGAGTTCGAGCAGCCGCGGCCACGATCGCTTGAGTACGTACAGGTGGCGCAGCAAGAAAGCACCGACCCGCCGAAAGGAGAAGAGATCGCGCCCGTGCATCGGCCCTCAGCTCCCAGCAGCCTGCACGGCAACCCGGCGGTTGCGGGCGACGTCGAGAAAGACTTCCTCCAGCGTCCGTCGGCCGTAGCGGCCGATCAGCTCCTGCGGCGCGCCGCGATCGACGATGCGGCCATCGCGCAGCATCAGCACCTCATCGCACAGGCGCTCGACCTCGGCCATGTTGTGCGAGGCGATGAGGATTGTCGCATTGACACGATCGCGGAACGTCTCGATGTAGCCACGCACCCAGTCGGCGGTGTCGGGATCGAGCGAAGCGGTCGGCTCGTCCAGCAGCAGCACGTCCGGATCGTTCAGGAGCGCCTTTGCGAGCGCGACGCGGGTGCGCTGGCCCGCCGAAAGATCGCCGGTCGGTCGGTCGAGGAACGCTGTCAGCTGCAAGTCCTCGGCCAGCAGGCGGATCCGGCGCTTGAGATCGCTGACGCCATAGAGCCAGCCATAGACGGTCAGGTTCTCGGCAACACTCAAGCGCCGCGGCAGATCGACGTAAGGGGACGAGAAGTTCATCCGCTGCAGGACGTCATAGCGGCGCTTGACCATGTCGGTGCCGAGGATATGCACACTGCCCGAGCTCGGCAGCACGATGCCCAACAGCATCGACAGCGTCGTCGTCTTGCCGGCGCCGTTGCCACCGAGAAGGCCGGTTGTCGAGCCGGTGCGGACCATGAAGCTGATCCCGTCGACGGCGGTGAGCGCACCGAAGCGCTTGACGAGGCGCTCCGCAACGATGGCGTCGGCAGGCTGCACAGGGGTGAGACGGGACATAAGGCGAAGCGGTTGTCGTGAGCTGAGCGAAGGATGGCATGGTTGCGCCGGCACGTGCCAGCAGGAGGCAACCCACGCGCACCTCCGCTTATGTGTCGCCGCTTGCGCGCCGGTTCAACCGCACATATTGCCGCCGCTGCCGTGCCTCCGCCAGCAGCCGCTCGATATGGCGGCCTTGGAACAGTTGCACGCCAGCGGCACGACCGAAGGCCGCGCCCTCGGCGCTCTCGACGCGGCTCAAGATCAGTTGCGCCGGCCCCGTACGCGCAACCGCGTCTTCAAGCCACGCCCGCCGCTCTTCGGCTTCGACCAGCATCAACGCATCGAAGTTTAGTTTCAGGTAGTCGAGACCGAGCTGGCCGCGGTCAACGAGGTCGAAGGTCCACAGCGTCAAGCCGTCAAGGCACAACCGGTAGCCTTTTGCCTGGGCCAGTTTGCGGGCGAACTCATAGCTCTCGGGGTCTTGCGCGATGTCCTCAAGCTTGAGTTCGATGACGATGCAGCCACGCCGCGCCGTGAACAGCTTTTCGTCGAAGGTGAAGAAATGCTCGGAGAGCAATGTCGCGACGTTGAGGTTGACGCTGATGTCGCCGCCGTCGAGTGGCCCGCCCGGCTTTGCCAACAGCGCCAACATGCGCCGGTCGAGACTCTCGGTGAGATGCTGGAACAACAGCGGATCGGAGGCGAAGTCAAAGTGAGGCAGCATGGTCTGCGCAAGGTCGCTTATGCAGACGGTCCACTCGACGAACCTCGGCTCCGGCGAGGTCTCGTTGGGAACGGAGCAGACGGCGTGCCGGCGAAGGAGGCTCGACAGGTCCGCCTGCACGAGGCCAGCTTCGATGCGATCAAGCAGCTCCGGCGTCAACGCGGAACTGGCCTTTTGCCGTGCCTTGAGGTCGGCCCAGGCGCCATCGCGGCCAGTCACAGCACGCACGGCGGCATTGCTGTCCGAAGCCCCGCGTGCCGCCCGGACGAGCGCATCATACTGACGATCGACGGTATACCAGGTGATGAACCCGTCCGCATCCGGTCCCTTGGCGACGATCGGATCCTCGGTAAACAGAAAGCGCACCCGCATGATCTCCGAGCGGACCAGTCCCTCGACCTCCTTGCTGAAGAAGAAGAACAGATCCGCGTTGGAAAGCACGAACAGCTGTCCACGGCGCTCGTCGGCCAGCTGGGCAAAGCCCGCCCGTGCCGCATGCAGGTGATGCTCACGCCGATTGAAAGGACGCAGGCGCGACAGCATGACGTGCACCGCCAGCCGGCCCTCCTTGCGCGATTCCAGCCGGCGCAAGAACTCCGCAAGCAGCGCATCCGCGCCTTTGGACCGGGTATCGACCGCCGCACTCGCTGGCACATTCACCTCCCGGTGGTCAAAGCCGCCGCTTCGCCGCGATCGCCTGCATCAGGCGATCGATGTAGTAGCCCTGGAAGCGCGTTACGCCGAACCCTACCGCGGTTGCTATTGCCTCTTCTGTTTCGACCCGTCCGAGCACAATCCGATCCCGCCCCACCTTTTCGATGCGCCGCCGCAAGAGGTCCGGATCACGCAGGCGCAGGGCCTCGATCTGCGGACGCGACCAGGCAACCTTGATCAGATCGGTCTGCAAGCCGCCGACATCGATCGCGGCGAGATGCAGCGGCGTCAGACCGTCGAGCAGTACCAGGTAGCCACGCGCCTTGAGGTCGTCTCGCGCGATCGCGAAGCCCTCGGTATCCGTGAGTGCGTCGACAATCTGAATCTCGATCACCGGCCGCGCAGCGCCGTGCCAAACCTGATCGAAACGACGGAACTCCGGCGTGAACAGCGTGCCAATGTTGAGGTTAAGGCTGATCGGCTTGACTGACTGCGGCCCGCTTGCGGCGAGCGAGCGCAACATGCAGCGATCGAGGATGCGGCTGATGAAATGGAACAGCGCCGGCTTTGCGAACAGGTCGATGTCGGGCGCAACAACCCGCTGCAGCTCCCCGATCGAAAGGAACGTCTCGCAGAAGAGCGTTCCAACCTGTGCACCCGCGAGCGACACCGCTCGTTGGCTCTGGATGAAGGGAGCGACCGGCTGCGTCTCCAGCGTCTTGGCAATAATCGAGACATCGCGCGCGGTTATCGGCCGGCGCACGGTAGCGTTGCCCTCCTCCACCGCCGTCTCGGCTTCGCTCGCGCACTGCTCAAGCGCAGAAACATCCTGTGGCCGCGAAAGATCGAACCAGCTGAACAGCGCCTCCCGCCCGTCGCCGGTCAACGCTGCGCGACCAATGCCGAACATGTCGCCGATACGCTTCAGGACGGTGTCGACCTCATCGACCGGCATCTCCGGGCAGACGAGCGCGACGTCGCCCCGTGCGAGCGTGAACAGCCGGGCATCCCGGCGCACGCTGATGCCGTTCAGGAGACCAATGGCGAAGCGCCGCAAACTGGGTTGCCGGCTGATGATTGGGACCCGCGACAGGTGGACAACGACAGCGAAGCTGGCGCCGCGGGAGAACGTTTCAATCGCCAGGTACGCGCGCAGGCTCTGCTCGCGTCGCTCACGAAGCGGATATTTTGAGACGGCTACGGCATCTTGGCTGAACACCCGGGTCCCGATCGGCAGCGGCAAGCAAGGAAAGATGCGGACAATTTTCCATCACCGGCGTTAAGTTTCCCTTTCGTTTTCCCCGGCGCGCCATAAGTTTAAGGATGCAACAAGGCGATAGAGCCGGCGCACGTCGGCCCCGGCCTTGCGCTCGGCTGCCACCATCGCCATGCTCTCGCCTATGTTCGAGTTGACCGGTTTGCCTCCCCGTGGATGGAGTACCCGCGTCCCGCCGGGGCGGCGGATCTACGCGATCGGCGACATTCACGGCCGCGACGATTTGCTGCGCGAATTGCATCGGCGCATCATCGACGATCGGGCAAGCCTTGCGCCCGATTGCCGGCCGGTCGTCATTTATCTCGGCGATTATGTTGATCGCGGCCCCGGCTCGCTCGAAGTGATCGACATGCTGCTGAACGAGCCGCTCGCAGGCTTCGAGCGGGTGTACCTGATGGGCAACCATGAGCGAATGATGCTCGACTTCCTCAATGGACCGCCCGACCCGGTGTGGCTTTTCAACGGTGGCACCGCAACGCTGTGGAGCTACGGCGTTTCCGGACGTTCACTCACCAGCGAGCGCGACCTTGAGCATCTGCGCAGCTGTCTGATCGAGGCCGTGCCGTCGACGCACCGCGGCTTCCTCGACAGCCTCTCCTTCTCGCACGAAGAAGGCGACTATCTGTTCGTCCATGCCGGCGTCCGGCCCGGCCGCCCACTCGACCGCCAGGAGCCGCAGGACCTGCTCTGGATCCGCGGCCCCTTCCTCCACTCCGAAACCGATTTCGGCCGCCGGATCGTGCACGGCCACACGATCACGCCGGAGCCGGTTGTTGCCCGCAACCGTGTCGGCATCGATACCGGCGCGTTCTACAGCGGCCGCCTGACCTGCGCCGTCCTGGAGGACACCCAACTGCGCTTCCTGCACACATGACTCCGTCGCCAGCCACCACAGCCGCCCGCCTCACCGCGCCCCGGCTTAGCACTGGGGCGGTCCTGGCGCTCGCAAGCGGCGCCCTCATCCTCACACTCGCGATGGGCATCCGCCAGACCTTCGGGCTGTTCATGGGCCCGGTCTGTCTGGCACTCGACATCGGCCGCGAGCAGTTCGGCCTCGCGATGGCGGTACAGAACATCCTGTGGGGAGCGGCACAGCCCTTCGCCGGCGCGCTTGCCGACCGCTTCGGTGCGCTCAAGGTCCTCCTCGCCGGCACCTTCGCCTACACCGGCGGGCTGGTGTTGATGGCGTCTTCGGGAACGTATGCGATGTTCCAGACCGGGGCCGGCCTGCTCGTTGGCTTGGGCCTGAGCAGCGTCAGCTTTGCCGTCGTGTTGGGCGCGATCGGCCGCGCGGTGCCGCCGCAGCGCCGCAGCGCCGCCTTTGGCCTCGCGAGCGCCGGCGGGTCGTTCGGCCAGTTCGCCATGGCGCCAGTCGGCCAAGCGATGATTGCGGCGCTGGGCTGGTCGCAAGCCTTTCTCGTCATGGCCGGGTTCGCGCTGGCAATGGCGCCGCTCGCGCTCCTTCTCGTTCGCGCCAGTTCTGCCGGCGCGAACGCGGAAGCGACGCCCGAGTCATTCCGGCCCACGTCATCCCCGCTCGCCGAGGGAGGATTGCAGGCGGCGCTGCGGGAAGCCAGCCGCCATCCCGGTTTCTGGTACCTGAACGCCGGCTTCTTCGTCTGCGGCTTCCAGGTGGTGTTCATCGCCGTCCACCTGCCGTCCTATCTGGCCGACCTCGGGCTGACGCCTGACCTGGCCGCGATGGCGCTGGCGCTGATCGGCTTCTTCAACATCATCGGAACCTGGGGCTGCGGCCTGCTGGGTGGCCACTATTCAAAGAAGCGCCTCCTTTTCGCCCTTTACGCCGTGCGCGCGCTGACCATCGCGGTCTTTCTCGCGGTCCCGAAAACCGAGACAACCGTTCTTGCCTTTGCCGCCGCGATCGGTCTGTTGTGGCTCGGCACCGTGCCGCTGACGAGCGGCCTGGTCGGCCAGATCTTCGGCGTCCGCTACCTTTCGACCCTGTTCGGGCTGGTCTTCTTCAGCCACCAGGTCGGCAGCTTCCTGGGCGTGTGGCTGGGCGGCGTGGTCTACACGTGGACCGGGTCCTACGATGCCATCTGGCTAGCCTCGATCGTGTTGGGCGTTGCAGCCGCCATCCTGCACCTACCCATTCGCGAGCAGGCGCTGCGGCCGGCGCTGGCCTGAGGCAGCCACAGAGCGGCTAGCAGCGACCCCACCCACTCATTCGGCAACCGTGAGCACCACCTTGCCCGTCGTCTTGCGCGCGCGCAGATCCTTGAGCGCGGCAACCCCTTCCGCAAGCGGGAAGGTCTTTGAGACATGCGGCCTCAGCTGGCCTTGTGCCAGCCAGCCCAGGAGCTCTCCGAAGGAAGCGGCCAGCGCTTCGGGTGCCAGCGTTCGATGGGCGCCCCAGTAGTAACCAATGACGCTTATGTTCTTGACGAGCAGCAGATTGGCCGGGATCTGCGGGACCTCACCGGAGGCAAACCCGACGATCAAGATGCGGCCACCCAGCGCCGTGCAGCGCAACGCCTGCTCGAACGCTTGGCCGCCGACCGGATCGTAGACGACATCCGCGCCACGCCCACCGGTTAGCGCCTTGATGGTATCGCGGAAGTCCGGAGCGCGGGCGTCCACCGTCTCATCAGCGCCGGCTTCGCGCGCGATCGCCATCTTCGCCTCACCGGTCGCGGCCGCGATGACCCGCGCCCCCAGGAGCTTGCCGGTTTCGACTGCGGTCAAGCCCACGCCGCCGGCAGCACCCAGCACCAGCAAGCTCTCACCGGGCTTGAGCGCGGCCTTGAACCTGAGCCCGAAATGCGAGGTGCCATAGGCGACCGGAAAGCCCGCCGCGACGACATCATCCACCCCATCCGGCAGGCGGAACACCTGGCCTTGCGGGACGACAACGGCTTGTGCAAAGCCGCCCCAGTCGGCAACCGCCATTACCCGTTCGCCGCCCTTGAAATCGGCAACACCCGGACCGACCGCATCGACCACGCCAGCGACCTCGAACCCAGGCGAGAAAGGCAGTGGAGGACGAACCTGGTAATTGCCGGCGACAATCAGGGTGTCGGCGAAGTTGACGCCGGCTGCGCGCACGCGGATACGAACCTCGCCCACCGCCGGTTCCGGCATCGGGATCTCTTCGACCGCGAGGCCGTCGATTCCTGACAACTCCTTGCAGACGAGCGCGCGCATGGTTCACCTCCCAGCCAACACCGTCTTTCTTCCGCTTTGCGGCTGCGGCGTCAACTCCCCTCTGCGGACCGTTTTGGTCGCTCCGAAAAGGCGAATCGCGGCCTCGCTCAAGCCTGAAACGACCGAAGTACGGGTTTCACGCCGTCGGCGGGTCGCCGTAGCGGGAATAACTTGCATGGCCGAGAAACGCTGTGCCGCTTCTCCCAACCTCCTGCCAGTCAAGGAGAATGGCGGCCGGCACCGGCATTGCGGAAGGGCCGCCGCGCGGTTGGCGTGGAGCGGATGTTGCCCTTTAGCCTTGGCATCAAGGGCGCCATTGTTTATCTATACAGCCGTTCGAGAGGTGAAGGATTCCATGCGATCGATACTAATTCTAGTCGTGATTCTCGCGATGGTATCACCAGCCCTGGCGGCGCCAAAGAGCCTGGGTAAGTTTGGTGACTGGGCCGCGTTTGTCGATGGAAGCGACAAACGCAAGGTTTGCTATATCTTTTCAGCGCCTAAGAAGGCCGAGGGAAAGTATAAGGCTCGTGACCCCATCTTTCTGCTTGTCTCGCACCGGCCTGGTGACAGGGTGACTAACGAGATCAGCGTTGATACTGGTTATGACTATAAGACGAACAGTGAGGCAACCGCCTCGATCGCGGGGCGCAGCTTCAAGATGTTCACCAAGGGCAAGAATGCCTGGAACAGCGATGCTCAGGCCGACCGGGCGATGGTCGAGGCGATGAAGGGCGGCTCCGAAATGGTCGTTAAAGGGGTTTCCCAGCGCGGCACGCTGACCACGGATACTTATTCGTTGATGGGTTTCACCGCGGCACTCGCTGCCATTTCGAAGGCATGCGACGCGGGATAGCCACGCCCCTGGCGGGCAACGGAACGATGACGGCGGATCGCGCTAACCTGATCGGCCTTTCGCGCGCCGAGTTGACTGCGCGCTTGGCAACGCTCGGCGAGCCCGCCTTTCGAGCCCGCCAAGTTTGGCATTGGCTCTACTGCCGCGGCGCCCGTGACTTCAGCGAAATGACGACGCTGTCGAAGGCGCTGCGGGAGAAGCTCGCGATGTCGGCGGCGATTGTCCGGCCCGAAATCGTGACCGAGCAGCGCTCAGCCGACGAGACGCGCAAGTGGCTGTTGCGGTTCGCTGACGGCAAGGAAGCCGAGACGGTCTACATCCCGGAGGCAGACCGCGGCGCGCTGTGCATCTCGTCGCAGGTCGGCTGCACGCTTACTTGCGCCTTCTGTCACACCGGCACGCAACCCTTCGTCCGCAACCTTGGCCCGGCCGAGATTGTGGGCCAGGTGATGATCGCCCGCGATGCCTATGGCGAGTGGCCGACGCCCCAGGACCAGCGCTGGATCTCGAACATCGTGCTGATGGGCATGGGCGAGCCGCTGTTCAACTATGACAACATCGCTACGGCGGTGACGATCCTGATGGATGCCGAGGGTATCGGCATCTCGCGCCGCCGAATCACGCTGTCGACGGCCGGCGTAGTGCCGCTGATCCGGCGTGTCGGCGAAGAGCTGGCGGTGAAACTCGCGGTCAGCCTGCACGCGGCCACAGACGATTTGCGCGACGTCCTGGTGCCGCTTAATCGGAAGTACCCGATCGCCGAACTGATGCAGGCGTGCCGCGATTACCCGGCAGCCGACAATGCGCGGCGGATCACCTTCGAGTACGTGATGCTGAAGGGAGTGAACGATACGGTCGCCGATGCCAAGGCGCTTGCGCGTCTGGTCGCCGGCATCCCGTGCAAGTTCAACCTGATCCCCTTCAACCCCTGGCCCGGGGCGCCGTTTGAGTGTTCCTCCAACGAAGCGATGGTGCGCTTCGCCACCATCCTCAATGATGCAGGCTATACGGCACCGCTCAGGACGCCGCGCGGGCGCGACATCATGGCCGCCTGCGGACAGCTCAAGTCAGCGAGTGAGCGCGAACGCTTGAGCCGGTGGAAGGCGCGGCTGGCAGCCGGCATCGTCGACGATCACCACCCGGCAGCGACCGTCAGCGCTTAAGCGGATTTTTTCTCGGTCAGCACGGCGCAGGCCTTCAAGAACACTTCTTGCGGAAAGTCGTCCGTAGCCAGCACCGGCCGCAGGCCGTAGTGCTCGAGGTCGTCGATCGCACCGCGGAAGTAGTTGCGCCGGTAGACGTAGAGCCGCGGCCAGAAGGCCTTGTTGACGTCACGGAACGGCTCGACCATGAATGTATTGCGGCCAGCGACGCGGGCAATTTCCGAGAGCGCCGCCCCCCGCACCCGCTCCATCTGTTCGAGCGCCAGAGTTGTGTACACGAGGTCAATCGCACCGTCGGCGAACGGCATCGCGACGGCATTCCCTTGCACGAACGCGATCCGCTTGAACGCTTGCGGATCTTCGATCGCTTCCGGCGCGTAGGCCTTCATCTCCCGCGGCAAGGCAGCGTGCCGCTGGAACGCCACGGCCGCCGCGTGGCCGGCCTCGGTCAGCTCAAGCCCCGAAAACGCGATCTGCGGGAACCGGCCGGCCAGCAGCAGGAGATTGATTCCGTTGCCGCAGCCGACCTCAAGGACCGAGCGCGGCCGCAGCCGCTCCAGGATCCGGATCAGGAATAATTGGCGCACCCGCGTTGCGCCGGTATCGGTGGCAAACATCTGACGGCCGCGCCACTCCCACGGCGTGGCGCCGTCGAGCGGCGCATCAAGCGTGTAGCGCGCATAATCGATGCCAGCCCAGCCGCGCTCGTACTCGGTGCGAACGGTGTCCTCGTCGCGACGCGTTTCCGGCAGCCAGCCCATGAACAAGCGGCGGGCGGCGTGACGAAGGTGCTTCAGCCGTCTGCGCGTGATCTCCTGCCGCCACAGCGGATCGAAGGCTCCCGAGGGCTGGCTGACAAAGGGCGCGAACAGGGTTGTGATCTGGTCCTCGCTGATGCCGAGGCCTGTTTCCGCGAGCGCGCTGATCCGCATCTACTCTCCCTTCCGCCCCTCAATGCCCGGCCAGCCGCCCCACGCCTTCCCTGGCAGCGCCCTGCTGGGCGCTCAAGCGTCCCTGAGCCCGAGCGTGCGGCGCACCGCCGAGCCGATCCGCCCAAGCGCGTCGCGTTGCACGGGAAAGAACTCGCCCTCCGTCAGGCGGTAGCACTCGCACTGCAGATTGATGTAGCGACGGTACAAAGGCGTGATGGCGCGCGGCGAGACACCATGAATCGAGCGCGGCGTGTTCAAGTACATGACCAGCGTATTGGCACGATACGGCACAACCCTGAACGGCTCGACGTAGCGCTCCGCGATATCGCGGCGGCCGTCTTGGAAATAGCGGCTGCCTTCCTTGGCGCGGTAGAGGACAAGATCGCCACCCTCCACGCTATCCTCGGGTAATCGAAAATAGAGTAGCCCGGCATAGAGCTTGTGGGTGTCATCGACATGCGGCCCGCGCACAGCCGTCTTCTCCTTGACCGGGCTGTTGACGCCGAACTGGCAGTCCATCATCACGTCCGCGGACTTGTTCTCCGCCGCCTTCTCCTTGCCGCGTGAACGCAGACCGATCGTAGCCTGATCGACCAGTGTACCCAGAAGCGCGTCGAGGTTCGGGTAGACACGATCCAGCGCCGCCCGCCAGAAAGCGATCATCTCGCGAAAGAAGGTCTCGGAGGTATGGTAAGCGAAGAAGTCCCTCCAAATGGCCGGGATCTCCGGATTATCGATCACCTCGCGCGCTTGGCGGAGATACGCCCGGTTATTGTCCAGAGGGCCAGAGCCGGCGACGGTCTCCAGGCTTGGATAGGCAGCCGCCAGTTCAGCATAGTAATCGGGATCCAATGCTTCCGTTGAGTAAATATACGGCTGCGGATCGAGGACAATGTGGCTCGGATCGAGACGTTCGAGGACGCTGTGAACCATCGGTGTGACCTCCCCTATCGACGGCGACCCGCTCAAGTCGTCTCGATATTGATGGTGAGTGTCTTGCGCAGCGCGTCCGTGCCGGCTCCCGTCATCGGCCGGACCGAGTGCCATGAATTGAACGTCTTGATGAAGACCACGGCCTGATTGGCTGTAAAGGGAAATACGTCAATCATCTCGACCTCGTCGAACGAGGCTTGCCGATTGAGCTGGTTGAAAATCATCTGCGCGTTCTTCGGCCGATTGATTTCCGTCCCGCCGCCGAACTCGGGGAGCCACTCGGAATCGTCGACCATGGAGATGATGAGGGTGACGATTTTCGTCGGCGAGTCGGTGTGCGGCATGACCGAACCGCCTTCGGCCGGCAGCATCGAGAATTCGAACCGCGCCGTCAGTCGTCCCTGGCGGACGCCGACCCGCCAACCGGCGACGCTCTTGAACGTTCGCAGCAGCCGCTTTCGCAGCGACGGAGGCTTCTTGTAGCCCAGGTCGATCTGATGCGCTCTCAGCGTCTGCATGACCTCAAGGATGAAGTCGTCGCTCTTGAGCCAGCCATGGAACTCCCGCCACACCGGTGTGGTGGCGATGAAGTCTTCGTATTGTCGCGGGTTGAAACGCTCGGACAAGGTAAACTTGTGCCCGACCTTCTCCAGATAAACGAAGCGCTCACGCTCGGGATAGGTCGAGGCCAACTCCTTGTACACGCTCTCATCCATGATCGGACGAGCGTATCCGATCGGAAAAGGCTCGTAGCGGAATCGCAAGTGATCGTAGTTGAAATATCCCACGCGCTGCCCCGTCGTCGTCAGGCCGCCGGCTTACCAAACACGACCTGCGTGTACTCGCCGCGCAAGAGCTTACCTAACGGCCGCTCCTCGATCACGGCGAAGGCGCCCAGTTCCTTGATCTTGTCGACGATCGCAGAGACGGTCTTCCAGTGCGTCGCCTCGTACTCGCCGGCCGTAAAGCCCTCCTCGTATCCGGCAAACAGCTCGGCGACAAAGATTCCCCCCGGCCGCAGCACCCGGCCCACCTCGCCTACCACCTTGGCGAGATCGAAGACGTGATCGAGGCTGTTGCAGTAGACCGCATCGATCGAGTTATCCGCAAACACCAGCTTATGAAAGTCGCCCGGAAGAACGTAGGCGTTGGATTTCCCAGGTTCAAGATCAATCCCAACGGCAAAATGACCCAACGTGATCAGGGCGCGCACTTCCGTGCCAACCCGCGCCGCGAGGCAGAGAACAGAGTTCTTATCCTTCAATGGGCCACATGAGCCCAGTCGGGAAACAAATTCCTCGTAGAATAGTTCCTCGTTCTCCTTCAACCGGTCACTAACTCTATCAAGTTTAGAGGCCTGATGTGCAATATACTCGTCATAGGACGCGTAGCGACGGAACGAAAGCTCTCCCTCCGACTGCCAGCGATCGGATTTGAATCGCGCCTCTCGCAGCTTCTTTTTTACAGCGCGCTTGCGCTGAGTCGCCTTCTCGCCGATCCCATACTTTAAAATATTTTTAACGCGCTTCAGTGTGGCCACAACTCACCTCTGGCAATGCCACTTGATTTCGCCACGCGCCGGCGTCGGCTGCAGAGCGGGCCGACCAAAGCCGTCACTCGCCCAGCAACGGCACGCCGGTCCGTTCGTTCACGATCGGCTCAGTCGTATAAAGCCGTTTTGTGCAGTGCGACAAGGCCGTAATCACCGCTATGTCGGTATCGGCGTGCCGGCTTTCTGCGCTGCCGCGCAGGCGAATATCCGGGTTCTCGGCGTAAGCGTGCGTGATCTGAAAGCTGAATCCGCTGACCACGACCCGCGTGTACGCCGGATCGCTAAGCCCGAGCGCCACCGCAACGACGCCGCTCGAAGGTGGCTTCCGACGCATGAGCGTCGTCAAGTTTCCATCGTTACCGGACATGGCAAGAATCATCCCGGCGTACGCGTCCGACGAGCGGACTTCGGTGCGGTCGTAATGGTAATCGACCCGCGCCAACTCGCGGCGCAGGAACCACGGCGTCGCCCGCAGAACGCGGCCGGCGTTGGCGATTTGCTTCAGCCGGTTGCCGCGATAGGGCCGACGCGGATAGATGAACAGCGTACCGGTGCTCAAGCCCCTGAGTGCCGCCAGGGCGATCGCATTCGATGGCGTCGTGCGTGATGCGAGGATGGTCGATACGACGGTAAACGCCGGCCGCGCCAAACCCAGCCGCGCAGCCGACGCGCCCGACGCGTTGGCGCAAGCAAGAGCGTCCCAGCTTCCGGCCGGTGGCAATACCGGTTCGGGCTTCGATCCAAGTACGAGCAGAGTGCGCATTAGCCCCGTCCGCGTTGCCCGCCCGGTTTGCACCGTTCGGGCCGGCTGACCGTCATCCGTCAGGCGGTTCGGCGTGCCGGCAGCAACTCACGCCACTCCGTGAGCGGCGCAGGAACCGTCAGCGGCGGGAGCTGGAACAGCGCCCGAACCCCGGCGACAGCGTGATCAAGGCACTCCAGGGGCGGTAATGGCCCTTCAGGGAACTGCTCGCCCAGCCAGACCGCCCGCTTGGCCTCGATCAGGTCGTGATGAATGATACGGATATCACGCCCCAGCCGCACTGGGCCGAACCGCAACAACTGGCGGTAGAGGAATGCCTTGATATGCGTCGCTTCGATCGGCCCCCAGCGAAACGGTTGCGCTGGCGCGTCGGGCCGCATGGCATTGCGCCCCTCGCCAAGATCGAAGATGTAAACCGGTTTGCGGGTCGCGCACGCCTCGGTCAGCATCGACATGCTGTCACCGGTCACGATGATCGAATGCGCAAGACCGAGGAACGCAAAATAGGGATTCTCCTTGGCGTCCTTTGTCCAGCGGAACAGGTAATGGGGGACATCAACGGCACCCACGAAGGCGTCGATTGCGGCGGTTGGCGTGCGCGCGCTCGTCGTCACGAGGAGCGAACCGCCGCACGAGCGCGCCAGTGCGCTGGCCTGGACCGCGAGACGGCGGCCGGCTTCCCGGTCGAAGCTGTAGGGACCGCTCGGTCCGCCGATGACGACGGCGATCATCGGCTGTGGCAGCGCGCGCAGCCGCGGCGCCCACAGGGCGGCATCGGCGCTGAGTCGCTCCGCCGTGACCCGATGCAACGGTGTCTTGTTGTGGACGACGTTCGAGCGTTCCGGCAGGCGGTACTGCGGCGTGGTAACGACCAAGTCGAATTGATCGAGGTTCGACCACGGGCGGCCGACGTGAACGATGCGCACAGCGTGCGGGCGCGCCTGCTGCTTGATCCAGCGCGCAACCGGCTCATTGCGCCGGCCGGCGGTCAGGACGAGATCCGGCCACGGTGCCCCAAGCGGCGATGACCGGCTCGCGTCGACGCCCTTAAGCGTCGCGCCGAACAGCGCATGCGCCAGCGGCTCGAACCGGTTGTACACGAACCGCTTGATCTCGAACGGCCAGCCGAGCGCCTCCGCCAGTGAGAGAACCTGGCTGTTGTCGCCGGCCTTGTGGCCCATGAGCACCCAAACGCGCGGGCTCTCCGTAATCCAAGCAAGCGGTGCCATTCCGTGCGGCATTCTCTGTCCCTTTCGACGTCACTCCTTCGCCGTGCTGGCAAGGAGCCGTCCGTCTCCGTCCGGACCTGGTGATCTCCGGACCCTTCGCCGCGCCCATCTCCGGCCGATGCGACCGCAACCGGCCACCTTCGCAAATGGGTCGCAGGATCACCCACCAACCTTGATCGCAGCGTCGGCACGATCCCTCAAGTCAATCTTTGTTTCGGTTTGTTACCCCGACATGTACTCATCGCCCTCTCCGGCAGCCGCGGACAACTGCAACAACATTTGTTAAGCCGCCAAGGCGACTTGCCTTTGGCTGTCGCTGTGGCTTTAGCGCGGCAATGCTTGCACGACTGAGGCACCGGGCGCCCGGATGACTTGGCAGACCGTCAGTTTCGGATTATCAAAGACAGGGCTGGTCGACTTGCGCCGGGCGGTCAGGCCGCAGCGGGGATATCGGGCCGGGTCGGACTGCCGGCACCACTTTGCATTGGGTAATGCGGGAATGGAAATCGCGTTTCGAACGACACTACGGCACATCATCATGCACCTCCTGTTCTTCCTGCCGGACGCCAGGAAGGTGCGGATCGAGCGATGGCTGCGCGGTCATGAGGACTTTCGCAAGCTGTCGCTTGCCGAAAGCGTGATCGTCTCGTTCGGCAAGAGCGGGCGGACATGGCTGCGCGTGATGATGTCGCGTTTCTACCAAGTCAGGCATGGTCTTTCCGAACGGCATCTCATCGCCTTCGATAATCTGCATCGCAAGAACAAGGCGATTCCGCTGATTTTCTTCACGCATGACAACTACCTCAAGGACTTTACGGATCACAATCAAACCAAGGAAGACTATTATCAGAAAAAAGTAGTTTTGATGGTACGCGATCCGGCCGATGTCGCTGTTTCTCAGTACTTTCAGTGGAAATTCCGGATGACTGAGCGCAAGAAGATCATTAACAAGTATCCGCTCGATCCGAACGTCACCTTATTCGACTTTGTCATGAACCCGGAAAGCGGTTTGGGCAAAATCATTGACTTTATGAACGGTTGGGCGCGCGAACTCGGGCGCTTTCGCTCGCTCCTGATCGTCCGCTACGAAGATATGCGCGCCGATCCGGGTGCCGCACTGGGAAGGATCCTCGAGTTCATCGGCACGCCGGCAACGCCCGAAGAGCTCGCAGAGGCGGTTCGCTTCGCGTCCGTTGAGAACATGCGCGCGCTCGAAACCAAGCGGGTGTTCTGGCTCGCCGGCCGGAGGATGCTGGCGGGCGACCGCAATAACCCGAATAGTTTCAAGGTGCGCCGCGCCAAGGTTGGCGGCTACCGCGATGACTTCACGCCCGAACAGCAAGAGGCGATCGACCGCGAGATCGCGACCCATCTGGCGCCGGTGTTCGGCTATGGCGCCGCCGCGACCAAGACCGCCGCCACGGCGACGTAACCAGGCTGGCAGTGCGACGCGACGACCAAGGAAACCGGGAAAGGCGAATCGACAGTGTCTTCACCCATCGTTGAGACCAAAGCGGGCCAAACGGCGGCGACCACTGCCGGCCCGCGCCGGCCGTGCGTGTTCATCCACACCAACCCGCAGCAGATGGTGGGGGCGCTGGTGGCCGCCTACGCGCTCAAGCGCAACTCCCACCATGCCGACCGCTTCGACGTTGAGATCATCAACAGTGCCGATCATGCCTTCCTGAGCGCGCGGGAAGGCCAGTCCTACATGCGCGACGGCGTCCGCCGCACCTGGCGCAGCCGCGACCTGCAGTCGTTCACGCCGCTGCGGTTCATGCCGCCGGAGCTGATGGGCTACCAGGGTCGCGCCATCGTCATCGATCCGGACATTTTTGCCGTGGCCGACGTCTGGGAGCTGCTGTCGCGCGATATGGGCGCCACTGCCATCATGTGCCGCAAGCGATCCGGACCGAAGGGCTGGTACGGCTGCTTCGCGTCGAGCGTGATGCTGCTCGATTGCGCGAAGCTGACACACTGGCGCTGCCAGGAGCAGTTCAACGCCATGTTCGACTTCAAGCTCGACTACATGGACTGGATCTCGCTCAAGCGCGAGCCGGCCGGCAGCATCGGCCTGTTCGAGAAGGAATGGAACGACTTCGACCGCCTGACCCCGGCAACGCGGATGCTGCACAACACCAGGCGGCGCACCCAGCCCTGGAAGACCGGCCTGCCGATCGATTTCACCCCTGCCGATGCCTACGGGCCGATCCCGGCCTACGCAACGATTGCCCGCATCGCGATGCGAGCATTGGGCCGGGTGGGACCGTTTGCCCGCTACTGGCGGCATCCGGATTCGGAGCAGGAACGGTTGTTCTTCGGATTGTTGCGCGAATGCCTGGACAAGGGCATCGTCACCCAGAGCCAGATCGAAGATGAAATGCGCCATGACCACGTTCGGCATGACGCGATCGAGGTGATCCGGCGAATCACGCCACTGCCGCAGCCGGCTTGAGGCCGGGACACGGCAGGGAGTACGAGTAGCCCGCCGCTTGCGGGCCGCGGGCCGGCCGGCAGCGGGCGGATGAGCATGTTTATCCTGGCGCACCTCACCGATCCGCACCTGCCGACGCCCGGAGGCCAGCAGGCCGCGGCGTTTGCGAACAAGCGGCTGGTGGGGCTCATGTCCTGGCGGTTGCGGCGCCGGCACATCTATCGGCCCGAGCTGCTCGCCACCCTGGTGCGCGATCTGCAGGCGCAACGCCCCGATCACATTGCCGTCACCGGCGATATCGTCAACATCGCGCTGCCGGACGAGTTCGCGGCGGCGGCCGCTTGGCTGGGCGCGCTCGGCACGCCGGAGGGCGTCTCCGTCGTGCCCGGCAATCATGATGCCTACGTCCGGGTCGCCGCCGCCTCGTCGCTCGCGCGCTGGGAAGCGTATATGCGCGGCGATGACCCCGCGCCCGCCGATGGCTTTCCGTTCCTGCGCCGGCGCAATGGCGTTGCCTTGATCGGCCTTACGACCGCAGAGCCGTCGCCGCCCGGAATGGCGTGGGGCAGCCTCGGCAGCCGGCAGCTGGCGCGACTAGGCCAATTCCTCGCCGAAGCCCGCAGCGCCGGGGATTTCCGCATCGTGCTGCTGCACCATCGGCCGATTGATGAAGGCTTGGCCCGCCACAAGCGGCTTCGCGACGCAGCCGCGTTCCGCGACGTCATCGCCCGCCAAGGCGCTGAGCTGGTGCTGCACGGGCACACCCATCGCTTCGAGGTTGGGTTCCTCACCGCCGGCGGCCGGGAAATCCCGGTCGTAGGCGCGCCGTCTGCGTCGGCCACCACCGATGTACCTGACCACACCGCGCAGTACCATCTCTACCGCATCGCTGCCGTCGAGGGCGGCTGGTCCCTCGACATGCGCGCCCGGCGCTGCGCGCCCGCCGGCGGCTCACTGACGGAACACCCATTCCGATGGTTGTTTGTGCCAGCGCCTGCCGCCGACACCGGTTCGACAGGCTGACGCGAACGTGCTAGACAGCGCCAGCGTCTGGCGCGGAGGCGACCCCCGCGCTTAGCGCGGAAGCGGGCGCGGCCCAGAGCGTGCAAGCGATGTTGCGACCTTCATGCCGATAACCCTGTTTGACCGCTACATCGCCGGCCAGATCCTAAGACCGCTCGCCATCGCGCTGTGCGTTGCGCTGCTCGCCTTTCTCGTCTCGCGCTTTCTGCAGCTGATGGATCTCGTCCTGGGCGCGTCGGGACCGATCAAGGTGATGTTCGAGATCATCGGCTATCTCGTTCCCCACTACCTCAGCATCGCCCTGCCGATCAGTCTGTTGTTCGGCGTCATGTTCGGCTTCAACAAGATGACCCGTGACGGCGAGGTCGACGCCATGCAGGCGGCGGGCCTCAGCCTGGCCCGGCAGCTGCGCCCAGCGATGGCAGTTGCGATTGCGGTCATGGCGATCAACACGGTGATGGAGAGCTACCTCCGTCCCTATGCCCGATACGCCTATCAACAGGTCGTCTATGCGGTGAGCAAGGCGGCCCTGCACGCCTCGGTACGCGCCGGTGTGTTCGCTCGGGTGGGCAACGTCACCTTCCTTATCCAGGGCATCGGGCCCGACGGCGTCAGCCTGAGCCGGGTGTTCCTTTATGAGAGCGACGGCGAAGGCGAATCTGCCAGCGCAGTCGCGGCGAAGGGCGGCGACCTGATCCGGGCGGAGGAGGACGGTCCGCCGATCTTGCGCCTGTTCGAGGGGCTCCGCATCTCCCGGCATGTGGGCGGCGCCGAGCCGGGCGGACAGTCGAGCGCCCTTCGCTTCCGGGAGCTGCGCACGGTTCTGCACGAAGAGCACGCGATGATGTTTCGCCCGCGCGGCGCGCACGAGCGGGAAATGACGATCGTCGAACTGTGGCGGCAGAAGGATCACCCGCCGGCCGGCCTGCGCGCGAGCGATCTGGTCGCGGAGTTCAACAGCCGCGTCGCGCGCGTGCTGTCGATTCCGCTGATGCCGGTGCTCGGCCTTTATCTCGCCCTGGGGCGTGGGCGCAGCGACCGGCTGGTTGGCTTCGCGGTCGGCCTGATCATTCTGATCGCTTACGAACGGGTGCTCGATTTCGGCAAGAACGCGGTCGAAAGCGGGCTGGTTGGCCCGCTGACCGGCCTGTGGCTGCCGTACTTCGTTTTCGCGACAGGCAGCCTGCTCCTGTTTGCGCGCGCCGTTCTGGTTGTTCCGCACACGCCGGCACTGGGCGGCCGGCGGTGGTGGGAGCGCGCCGCGAGCGTGCTTGGTGAGCGACTGAAGCGGAGCAGGCGGCGGCCGTGACGGCGATTGTACGCTACCTCACCTCCCGCTACCTGTTCCATCTGCTGCTGGTCCTGGTCGCGCTGGCAGCCCTGTCGCTCGCCTTCGATCTGATGGAGAAGGGCGACCAGGTGCTCCGTGCCGACAACGGCGGAGTGTCGGCCTTGGCTCGCTACGCCGGCCTGCGCACCCCCGACGTCTTGGCACAGATGCTGCCCATGGCGTGCCTTTTGGGCGGCGTGGTGACGATGGCACTGCTGATCCGCCATGCTGAGCTGGTTGCGCTGTGGAGTACCGGCATCTCCTCCCTTGGCATCGCGCGCGCTCTGATCCCAGTTGCGGTGGCGCTCGGCGCGGCGCAGTTCATGCTCGATGACCTGGCCGTGCCGAAAGCAGCCGATGCGCTGCGGGCCTGGGGCGTCGGCAACGAGCGCGATACCGTGTTTGCCGAGGACAACGACGCCGTCTGGCTGATGAGCGATCTAAACATCGTCCGCGTGCCGCGCGAGTCGGGCCGGGCTGGGCAGTTGTTCGGCATTACGATCTTCGAGCGGGACAAAGACGGCGCCCTGTTGCGCCAGATCGATGCCGAACGGGCGGACCCGGCTGCCGAAGGGTGGACGCTTTACGGCGTCCAAGTCCTCAACACGGGCAGCGCTGCCGTCGAATCGCTGCCCGGCATGAACTGGCCCGGCCGGATCGATATCGGGTATCTGCCGCTTCTGGCGAAAAAGTACCGCGATCTCTCGATCAGCGACATGCAAGTCCTGATCGGCAACCACGGCTTCGGGCAGCAACCGCCCTATCTCGCCAAGACATGGCTGTACCACCGCCTGACCATGCTGATCACGCCGGCCCTGATGATCGGCCTCGTCGTTTCGCTCGCCAACTGGCACAGCCGGAGCGGAACGTTCGGACCGATGTTTCTGTTGAGCCTCGGCATCGGCTTCGGTTTCCTCGCGCTCGACCGGATGTCACTGGCGATGGGCGAATCTGGCCTGTTACCACCGCTCGCTGGCGCGCTCGCCGTCAAGGTTGCGCTGATCGGCCTGATCGGCGCCCTCTTCCTGCGCAACGAACGCTGACACCGGCAAACGCACCGGCGCCGTCAGGGTGGCGGACGGCGGGCGCGGAAGAACGCCTGCAACAGGGCCTGGGAGCGCTGTTCCTCGACTCCGCCGATGACTTCCGGCCGATAGTGGCAGGTCGGCTGTGCGAAGAACCTGGCCCCGTGCTCGACACCGCCGCCCTTAGGATCATAGGCGCCAAACACAAGGCGCCGAACCCGCGCAAAGGCGATTGCCGCCGCGCACATTGTGCACGGCTCCAGCGTGACATAGAGATCGCAGTTTTCGAGCCGCTCCGTGTGCAGCCGCGCCGCCGCAGCTCGGATCACCAGCATCTCGGCATGCGCGGTGGGATCGTTCAGCGCGCGCATACGGTTGCCCGCGCGCGCGATGACAGCGCCGGTTGCACCTTCGATGATCACCGCACCAACAGGAACCTCGCCCTGCCCGGCCGCAGCGGCCGCTTCTTCGAGCGCGATTGCCATCGGCGACGGCCCGCTGCGGCCGGGAGCGCTCATCGCTTGCAGCACAGCCGGTTGCGCCGGACGGTCCATCGCCTTAGCCTGCTCCCCGTCATGTCTCCACCCCTGATCGGTATTACCTTAGACACGGAGCCGCCTGGCGGCTATTCCCGCTTTCCCTGGCTGGCGCTGCGCCAGAATTACGCCGAAGCGGTAAGCCAGGCCGGAGGGCTGCCGGTGCTGCTGCCACCACTCCCTGAACACGCCGCCGCCTTTCTCGATCGGCTTGCAGGCGTCATCGTCTCCGGCGGCAACTTCGATGTCGATCCGGCCCTGTTCGGTGCCGGCACGCGCCATCCGAGCGTCCGCACCAAGGACGATCGCACGGCCTTCGAGGCGCTGCTGATCGAAGGCGCGTTACAGCGCGATCTGCCGCTCTTGGGCATCTGCGGCGGTGAGCAACTGCTGAATGTCGTTCTCGGCGGGTCGCTGATCCAGCACATCCCAGACGAGGTTGCGAATGCGCTGGCGCACGAGCAGGCGCCCCCCCGCGATCAGCCCGGTCACAGCGTGCGCCTTGTCACCGGCACACGATTGCATGCGATTGCCGGCGCAGACGAGCTTGCCGTCAACAGTTCCCACCATCAGGCGGTACGCGATGTGCCAGCAGGCGTCGTCGTCAACGCCATCGCACCGGACGGCGTCGTCGAGGGCATCGAGGTCCCGGAACGCCGGTTCTGCCTCGGCGTGCAGTGGCATCCGGAGTTCGGCTTGAGCGACGCAGATCGCCGCCTGTTCGCTGCCTTCGTTGGGGCGGCGCAGGCATGAGCGCTCCGGCGGAAGGCGAACGCATCGCCAAGCGGATCGCGCGCGCCGGCCTGTGCTCACGCCGGGATGCGGAGACCTGGATTCGCGCTGGCCGGGTGACGGTCAACGGCACGCTGGTGCTGACGCCGGCGCTCGTCCTCAGCGACGAAGACCGCATCACCGTCGACGGCCAGCCGCTGCCGGAGGTCGCGCGCCCACGGATGTGGCGCTACCACAAGCCGGCTGGCCTCGTCACCACCCACCGCGACCCGCAAGGCCGGCCGACCGTGTTCCAGGCGCTTCCCGCCTCGCTCGGGCGCGTGGTCTCGGTGGGAAGGCTCGACCTGACGTCTGAGGGTTTGCTCCTGCTCACCAACACCGGCGCGCTCGCCCGCCGGCTCGAACTGCCGGCGACCGCCTGGACGCGGCGCTACCGCGTCCGCGCTCACGGCGCGGTCACACCGGAGCGGCTGAGCGTGCTGGCCCAGGGGCTGACCATTGGAGGCGTTCGCTACGGCCCGATCGAGGCGACGCTGGATCGCGTCCAGGGCGCCAACAGCTGGCTCACCCTTAGCCTGAAAGAGGGCAAGAACCGGGAGATTCGGCGTGTCCTGGAGCACCTGGGCCTGACCGTGAACCGGCTGATCCGCATCGCCTTCGGGCCGTTTCAGCTCGGCACGCTGGCCGTGGGCGAGGTGGCGCCGATCCCGGCCAAGGTTGTGCGCGAGCAGCTGGGCGCGCTGTTGCCGGAATGAGAATCATCGCCGGCAAGCATCGCGGCCGGCGCATCGTGCCGCCGGCCTCGCTCCCGCTGCGGCCGACGCTGGAGCGGGTACGGCAGTCGGTGTTCGACATTCTCGCCCACGGCGTCGGCTGGGCCGGCTTTGCCGACGCGGCCGTGCTCGACGTCTTCGCCGGCAGCGGCGCCTACGGTTTGGAAGCGCTCTCGCGCGGCGCACGGCACGCCTGTTTCATCGACATTGATGCACAAGGTCTAAAGGCCATTGAGCGCAATGCGGCAGTGATCGGCGAATCGCGATCGGTGACCTTCCTACAGCTCGATGCCGCCAGGCTGCCGTCGCCACCCGCGACCGCCGGCACGCCTGCGGCACTTGCGTTCCTCGACCCGCCTTACGGAGCGAGCCTCGCCGTGCCGGCGTTGACAGGCCTCGCCCGCGGCTGGCTCGCGCCGGACGCCCTCGCGGTCGTCGAAGTCGCGACCGCCGAGCCGTTTGCGGCCCCGCCCCCGTTCAGGATCGTCGACGAACGCACCGTTGGGCCGGCCCGCATCGTTTTCTGCCGGCTCGACGGAGGAACTGCTACCAGTAGAGCCTGAGGTTATCGCCCCGCACTTCGTAGCCGTCGAGGCGGTTGAGAAAGGTCATCCCGAGGAGCGAGACACCGGAAAGTGCCGGGTTGACCGCGGCTTCGACGTCGCTCAGGCCCAAGGCGCCGATGCGGACCTCGCGCAAGGTCACCGGCGCCGCGCGCACGGTCCCGCCGGCGGTGCGCTGCAGGGCGGTGTAGTCGCGTGGAGAAAGCCTGAGACCGGCGCGCTCAGCATCCTCTTCCGACAGCACGACGCTGGTGGCCCCGGTATCGACGACAAAGCGCACGGTCGAGCCGTTCACTTCCGCATCGACCCAGAAATGGCCGCCGGCGCCGGCCCGCAAGGTCAGCATGCGGCCGCCTTCGTCGTCAGTCGATTCCGCCGCCGCCGTGTTCCCGCTGCCTGCGGTTGCCATGACCCGCCGGAACAGCGCCTCGATCGCGCCCTCATCGGTCCAGATCACGACCGCGAGGACGCAAACGATCGACCACACGACGAGCTGCTTGACGGCCCAGAAGATCATCGCCCTGCCTTCTCCGCTCAGCGCCGGCCGAACAGCCGTTCGATATCGGCGCGGCTCAGCGTGATATGCGTCGGCCGGCCGTGGCTGCACTGACCGGAATGCGGCTCCGCCTCCATCTCGCGAAGGAGCGCGTTCATCTCCGCCGGCGTCAGCCTGCGGCCGGCGCGAATGCTGCCGTGGCAGGCGAGCGAGGCCGCAGCCGCGTGCAGGCGCTCGTCCAGGGCAAGACTGTCTCCTTGCACGGCGAGATCCTGGGCAAGGTCGGCCACGAGCTTTCGGACATCGACGCGGCCCAGCGCCACGGGAACTTCACGCACCAGCACCGCTCCGGCGCCGAACCGCTCCAGCACCACGCCCAGCGTCTCCAAGGCGTCGGCGCGCGCCGTGAGCGCCGTCACCTGTGCCTCGCTCAGCTCGACCACTTCCGGGATCAGGAGCCCCTGGCGGGCAACCGTGCCGCCCGTGAGCGCGTTGAGCATGCGGGTGTGCAGGATCCGCTCGTGCGCGGCGTGCTGGTCGACGATGACGAGGCCGTCGGCCGTTTCGGCGACGATGTAGGTGGCGTGCACTTGGCCGCAGGCCCGGCCCAAGGGAAAATCATCTCCGGGAGCTTCCGCTGCCGAGCCGCCGCCAGAGTCTGCCGCCGCGGCGGTCAAGGCCGGCGAGGCTTCATAGGCGACGGCATTGTCGGCCATCCCGCCCGGTGCCCATGCGCGCGCGAGCGAGGCCTGAGCGGGCAGCCGTGCGCTCGTCGAACGCACGCCGCCGGTCGTGCCCCAGACCGGCCGTTCGAGCGGCGCGACCGGGATCGCCTCGCTGCCTGCCGCGCTCAAGAGTCGCTCCGCCGCTGTCGTCGCAACCCGTCTGCCATCGCGGTCGATCGCGCCACGCAGCGCGCCCACGATCAGACCGCGGACCTGGCCGGCATCGCGGAAGCGGACTTCCGTTTTCATCGGGTGCACATTAACGTCCACTTCTTCCGGCGGAATCTCGAGAAAAATTGCCGCTAAAGGCTGTCTATCTGGCGCCAAAACACCACTATACGCTGCCTTTATTGCACCATAAAGAACTTTGTCGCGCACAGGACGTCCATTTACGATCAGGAATTGCAGATCGGCCTGGCGCCGGTTCAACGTCGGCAGCCCTGCATAACCGGTGAGCCGTAAGCCGCCACGCTCGGCCGCCACCGCGACTGCGTTGTCGCTGAACTCCCGGCCCATGATGCGCCCCACCCGTTGCAGGCGGGCCGCCTCCGAATCCTCCGCGGTGGCAGCCAGCCGGAGGAGCGTGCGCGCGCCCTCGGTAACGCTGAATGCGATCTCCGGATGCGCCATGGCGAGACGCTGCACCGCCTCGATGATGCGGCCGGTTTCAGTGGCGGGTGTTTTCAGGAACTTGAGCCGGGCCGGCGTCGCGAAGAACAGGTCGCGCACCTCAACCCGGGTTCCCGGTGGGTGTTGCGCCGGTTGCGGCTCGCCCGCCTGACCAGCCTCGACGGTGAGACTCCAGGCGGTATCGGCACCCGCAGGCCTGCTAGTCAGCGTCAGGCGCGCAACGGCAGCGATGGAGGGAAGCGCCTCGCCACGGAAGCCGAGCGTTGCGATATGCGTCAGGTCGTCGTCACCGGCGAGCTTGGACGTGCAGTGGCGCTCAACGGCAAGCGCGAGTTCGTCTGCCGGCATGCCGCGGCCGTCATCGGTGACGGCGATCAGCGACCGGCCGCCGTCGCGGATGACGACATCGATGCGGCTGGCACCGGCGTCGATGGCGTTCTCGACCAGCTCCTTGGCCGCCGAGGCGGGCCGTTCGATCACCTCGCCGGCGGCGATGCGATTGACGACCCCTTCCGGCAGCCTGCGGATCGTCACCGCTGATCGGCTCGCAGCGCCTTGTAGGCGTTGATGAGCGCATTGGTCGAGCTGTCGTGCGCGCTCACTTCGCCCGGCCCCTCAAGCTCGGCCAAAATCACCTTCGCCAGTTGCTTGCCGAGCTCGACGCCCCACTGATCGAACGAATTCACCTGCCAGATGATGCCCTGGCAGAAGATCTTGTGCTCGTAGAGCGCGATCAGCATGCCGAGCGTATAGGGGTCGACCTTGCGCACCAGGATCGAGTTCGTCGGCCGGTTCCCCTCGAACACCTTGTGCGGTACCAGGGCTTCGAGCGCATCACCGCTGAGGCCTTGCTGGGTGAGCTCGGCGCGCGCTTCGGCCTCGCTCTTGCCCTTCATCAGCGCTTCCGGCTGAGCAAAGAAATTGGAGAGCAGAAGCTGGTGGTGATTGCCGATGGGATTGTGGCTCTCGGCCGGCGCGATGAAATCGCACGGCACGAGGCGCGTGCCCTGGTGGATCAGCTGGTAGAACGAATGCTGGCCGTTGGTGCCCGGCTCGCCGAACAGGATCGGACCGGTCGTGTAGTCGACCCGTTCTCCGTCGCGGGTGACGTACTTGCCGTTGCTCTCCATATCGGCCTGCTGCAGGTAGGCGGCGAGGCGGTGCAGGTATTGGTCGTAGGGCAGCACCGCGTACGCCTCGGCGCCGAGGAACGTCGCATTCCAGACGCCGATCAGCGCCAGGATCACCGGCATGTTGGCGTCCAGGGGCGCCGTGCGGAAGTGGGTGTCCATCGCCCGGCCGCCGGCCAGGAGCTGCTCGAAGCGCTCGAAGCCGATGCCGACCGCGATCGGGAGCCCGATCGCCGACCACAAGGAGTAGCGACCCCCAACCCAATCCCAGAACTGGAACATGTTCGCGACGTCGATGCCGAACCGGGCGACTTCCTTCGCATTGGTCGACAGCGCGACGAAATGCTTCGCCACCGCCTCCTCACCCAGCGCGCCCACCAGCCACTGCCGCGCGGTCGTCGCGTTGGCGATCGTCTCCTGGGTGGTGAAGGTCTTGGACGCGATGATGAACAGCGACGTCTCCGGCTTCAGCTTCTTCAGCGTCTCGGCGATGTGCGTGCCGTCGACATTGGAGACGAAATGCAGGTTGAGGCCCGGCTGCTGGTAGGGCTTCAGGGCCTCGGCGACCATGACGGGCCCGAGATCGGAGCCACCGATGCCGATGTTGATGACATCCGTGATGCGCTCCCCCGTCGCCCCTTTCCAGGCGCCGGAACGGACCGCTTCCGAGAATTCGCGCATCTGCGCGCGGACGGCAAGCACAGCCGGAACCACGTCCTCACCATCGACCCGAATCGCGGTCTCCGCGTCTGCGCGCAGGGCGACGTGCAGGACCGCGCGTCCTTCGGTGTTGTTGATCTTTTCGCCGGCGAACATCTTCTCGCGCCAGCTCTCCAAACCAGCCACCCGCGCCAGATCGAGCAGCAGCTTCATGGTTTCGTGGGTGATGATGTTCTTGGAATAATCGAGCAGGATCTCGCCGGCCCGCAGCGAGAACGCCTCGAAGCGCTCACGATCCTGTTCGAACAGCGCCCGCATGTGAACCTTGCGCATCGCCTCTTCGTGACGATCGAGCGCCTTCCAAGCTTCCGTCTGGCTGATTGTTGGCATGATCGGCGTCCCCTTTGTTTTCCGGCCGTGATTGCTTTGCCGCTCCGCGGGGGCGGACATTAACAGAGGGCCTGAGACGCTGCCACACCGGAAGACGGCCGCTGCGGTTTTCCAGCCTCATCCGCGCGCGCGGGTGCTTGTCTCCTCTTGCGACGGCGGTTAGATTTAGCTGCCTCTAATATACCGACCCCGCGCCGACGCGCTGCCCAAAAGGATCACGATGAGCAAGAACTACACCGAGATCGTCACCCACCTCACCCAACTGATGCGCGAGATGCACAAGGGCATCCCGCAGACAATGGCCGGTTTCGTCCAGCTCGCCGACAAGGCAAAAGCGGGCGGCGCGATCGACGCCAAGACCAAGGAGTTGATTGCCGTCGCGATCTCGATCGCCCAGCGCTGCGACGGCTGCATCGGCTTCCATACCCGCGGCGCGGTCAAGCTGGGCGCAAGCCGCGAGGAAATGATGGAAACGATTGGCGTCGCGGTGATGATGGGCGGCGGCCCTTCGACCGTGTACGGCGCCTACGCGCTCGAAGCGTTCGATCAATTCAACGCCGCGAAATAGAACACCAACAGCAAAAACCCCCGGCGGGGCATTTCCCGGCCGGGGGTTGAGCACTGGCGCTAGCCCTGTTGCGGGCCTGCCTACTCTTGGCGGGCGACACCGACCAGCTGCAGGATCCAGATGAACATGGTGATGAAGCTGCCGTACAGCATGAAGGCACCGAAGATCGCCTTCCGCTTGGTGAGCACCGCCTCATCGCCCTCGTAATACCAGTTCTTGATCTGCTGCGTCTCGTAAGCGGTCAACCCGGCGAAGACGACCGGCACCAGCAGCGACATGACGAAGTGCAGGCCGCTCGACTGCATGAAGATGTTGACCACGAGCGCGATCAGGATGCCGAAGCTCGCCATCACCAGGAAGCGGCCGATCGGCGACAGGTCACGCTTGGTCGTGTAGCCGTAGAGGCTCATGCCGGCAAACGCCGCCGCGGTGATGAAGAAAGCGCGCGCGATGCTGCCTTGGGTGTACATGTAGAAGTAGGGCGCAATCAACGCACCCCACAACCCGGCGTAGGTCCAGAAGCACGCCTGGGCAGCGCCGGTGCTGCGGCCCATGATGATCTTCGGCGCGAAAAAGCCAAGGCCCAACACGCCGATGAACAGCACCCAGACGAATGGGCCGCCAACGATTGCCCCCATCAAGGCCGGGTTCATCGCCACCAGCATCGAGACGACGCCCGTGAACGCGACGCCCAGCGCCATGTAATTGTAAACATTCAGCATGTAGCTTCGCAGGCCGACATCGATCTGCGCAGCCTCTGCCTGGCTCCGCGTCATCGTCGTGCTGTGAACCTGGAAGCGTCTCTCAGGTCCGAACGGCATTTCGTCCTCTCAGTCCACAGTTAAAACCTCGTGGGGCAAATATGGCGCACCGGAAGATTAATTCAAGCACCCGTTTTGGGCGCTTTGTGCATTCACGCCGTCGCCGCAAGACTGGCGAGCGCGGGGACGGTCGGCATGCCGGAGCGACTGGTATGGAACCTCGCACCGCTCCGCGCTCAGGCTCGCGCGTCGGCGGCGCTTCGAGTACGATGGCGACGCGATGCGCCCGTAGCTCAGGCGGATAGAGCAACTGCCTTCTAAGCAGTGGGTCGGGGGTTCGAGTCCCTCCGGGCGCACCACAGAACGAGGGGCCGCTCACCCCGCCGCTGGCAGCAGCTTGATCAGCGCCACGATCAGCCCCGTTTGCGCCGCCATGGCGCCGAACATCCATTTCAGGATTTCCGCCTTGACGCCCTCAAGTTTGCTTTCAAGGCGAAGCTCCGCTTCGCGGAGATCGCGCCGCAGGTCGGCAACGTCCGCCTTGGTCGCCATATCGGCCGTCGCATCAGCGAGGCTTTCCGCGAATGCCGCCGCCGCAGCCGCTGCCTGTTGCGGCGTGAAGCCGCCAGCTTCCAGCTTGCGCGCCAGCTTCAAGGTGTCGATCGCAAGAACAGACATAGCCGCACTCTATCACCGGCGCCTGCGCCGTTCCACAACGGGGACGCGCCCGCCCTTCGCAGCCGTGGAGCCCTGGTCCGCCGTCGCGCCAGGCGTCCTTTCGCGCTATAAAGGGGGACGGCCGCTTGCGCGGGCAGCGGCCGGCGCCCGCGGTGGACGAAGGGGGTGAGGGACCGATGATCGGGAGGTTGTGGCTGCGGGCCGCGCGCGTGGCGGCGCTGGGCCTCGCGCTCTTGGCCGGTCCGTTGCCAGCGGCGGCGGGGCCGCTGGAGGATGCGTTAGAAGCCGCCGAGCGCGGCGACTACGCGACGGCGCTGGCGATCTGGCGGCCGCTGGCGGAGGGGGGCGACGCCAAGGCGCAGTACAATCTCGGCGTCATGTATGAGGGCGGCCGGGGTGTCGCGAAGAATGAGCGGGAGGCGGCGCGCTGGTTCCGCTTGGCGGCGGCGCAGGGCTTGGCCCTTGCGCAGTACAACCTCGGCGTTATGTACGCCTTCGGCCGGGGCGTGGCGAAGGATGAGGGGGAGGCGGTGCGCTGGTTCCGCTTGGCGGCGGAGCAGGGCTTGGCCATGGCGCAGTTCAACCTCGGCGTCGCGTACGAAACCGGCCGGGGCGTCGCGAAGAATGAGCGGGAGGCGGTGCGCTGGTACCGCCTCGCGGCGGAGCAGGGCTTTGCCCCGGCGCAGAGCGCCCTCGGCTCCTCGTACGCCTACGGTTGGGGCGTGACGAAGGATGAGGAGGAGGCCGTGCGCTGGTTCCGCCTGGCGGCGGAGCAGGGCGATGCCGCGGCGCAGGTCGACCTCGGCGTCATGTACGCAAACGGCCGGGGCGTGGCGAAGGATGACCGGGAGGCGGCGCGCTGGTACCGGCTGGCGGCGGAGGAGGGCTGGCCCGCCCGAGCACAGACCAACCTCGCCATCAAGTACGCCCTCGGCCAGGGCGTGGCGCAGGACTCCGTGCGGGCCTACATGTGGTTCAACCTCGCCGCAGCGCGAGGGGACGAATACGCAGGCAAGCTTCGCGACGAGTGGATCGCCAAGTCTATGACCCGCGCCCAGATCGCCGAGGCGCAGCGGCTCTCGAGCAATTGGCGGCCGAAGGCTGGCGGCGGATCAGCTGCAGCGCCAGAGTTGCCGCCGGACCAGCCGGCGGGACCCGATCCGGCACTGGTCGCCGAAGCGCAGCGGCTGCTCGGCCGCCTCGGCTACGACGCCGGGCCGGCCGACGGCGCGGCCGGCAGACGGACGCAGGCCGCGGTCGCGGCGTACCAGCGCGCCAGCGGCCTGCCGGAGGACGGCGAGATTGACGGCGCCCTTATCGAGCGGCTGCGGTGGGATGTCGCGGCCGGGGCAGCGCCGCGGGCGGAGCGCCAGCCGGCGGTGGCGGGCTCCGGCTCCGGCTTCTTCGTGAGCGCCGCGGGGCATGTGCTCAGCAACGCGCATGTCGTGCAGGGCTGCCGGCGGATCATGATCCAGCCCCCGGGAGGGGAGGCGAGCCGGGCCACCGTCATTGCCACCTCCGCGGCCGACGATCTGGCGCTGCTCAAGCCCGATGCGATCGCATTCGCGGCGGCACAGTTCCGCACCGGCGCGCCGCTGCGCCAGGGGGAAAGCGTGCTCGCCTACGGCTTCCCGCTTGCCGGTGCGCTGGCGTCGAGCGGCAATGCGACGGTGGGCCACGTCACGGCGCTCGCGGGCCTGGGCGACGACAGCCGGCTGTTGCAGATCTCGGCGCCGGTGCAGCCAGGCAACAGCGGCGGGCCACTCCTCGATGCGTCGGGCGGCGTGGTCGGTGTGATCGTCGGCAAGCTCGATGCGCTGAAGACGGCGCGCGCGATCGGCGATATTCCGCAGAACGTCAACTTCGCGATCAAGGCGAGCGTGGCCACCAACTTCCTCGAAGCGCAGGGGGTACCGTTCGCCACCCAGCCCGCCGGCAGGGCGCTCGCGACCGAGGACATCGCCGCCCGCGGCCGCGCGATCACCGTGCGCGTCGACTGCCTGAAGTGAGCGCTTAGAGCGGATGAGCGGAGCGTAATCCGCCGCATGCGGGGCGCCGCATCCGCCGGATGGGATCTACCCGGGCTTCCTGACCTATGCTAGTCATTCTTAGTCTCGTAGTGCTTGTCAATAAAGTAAGGGGTTTCCGTTTGGACAAAATCGAAGGACACTTTTTGCACTTTGTAAAGCCAACAGTTCAAAAGACCAGCAGCACCTGTATCAAACAGAGAGACATTTAAACCACTTCCGAGAGAGCTTTTGTATACGATTCCGTCATATCCGTGAGCACGAAAATACTCCGCCATTATCTGAGTTGGTGCGTAGTCGGCGGTGGACTCTCCTTGACTTACAGGCTGGGAGAACGCCTCATCGATGTGGGCCCAAACAACTTTCTCCCGTTCTTCCGGTAGGGGCTCTTCAAAAAACAAACCAATACGATCATAATTATATGGCGCACAGCAATTCACAAGCAGAACGTCTCTCAAGATTTTGAATTGCCCGACCGATATGTATGATCCGAGCCAAGGCCGCACTTCAGACATCGCCGTCTCCTTGGTCGTGGCCATGTAAAGACATGGTATTCCCTTCGGATTTACGCGACCCTCACGTGCCGCATGAACTAACGGCTTCATGCGTTCCGGAGAAAAAGGAGTCATACTCTCAACGTCATGTTCGTCATAGCGCTCCGTTCTCCAGTCGTGGCCATGCTGAGCTCTCCATAGGATGCGGCCGGCAGGGAGTCGTTTCTTTCGGCCTTGGCTAGTTGCGACAACAGTGCGCAGGAATTGCTCTACGTGGTCCTCAAAAACGTATCTCGCCCTTCGTTTAACACTCGACGCAAAGTCGAGGTAGCTTGACCATGAAGCAAACTCAGCCATACGTGCTCACCACGATCCACCGCGGCGCTGTCTCCACAATGATTGCCGCCAGCCCGCGGAGGTCAAAATAGCCCAAGGCCTATTCTGACGCATGTGGCGGCAACTCGGAAACCTTCCATCGGGACTTGTGGCGACATGATTCCGAACCCCTGGTCCAATGGTGGATGGGTGGAGAAAGAACCACGGCCAGGCTGCCAGCGGATCCTCGCTGGCGCAGGCCCTCGGCAACCAGCGGCGACAAGGCGTTGTCGACGAGGAATCTCACGAAACCGTGAGCGGCAGCTCGCGTAGGGCAGATTAGCTTTAGCGTAATCTGCCGAATGTGTTTTCATCCGTCCTGTTCCGCGGACTTCTGGCGACAGGATGCCGAACCCCCGGTCCGATGATGGATGGGTGGAGAAAGCTCCACGGCGAGGCTGCCGCGTCTCGTCGGCGCCGGCCTGATCCCGAACGGCGAAAGGCCGGTGGGGACCGGTGAGGCTCGTCGCGTGTCAAGGTAAGCATCTGTCCGCAAAACCGTCGGATAATCGGGGGACATGATAATCGGGGGACATGATAGTGAATTTACAGCCCGCGTCGGGCGGATTGGCTTTAGCGTGGTCCGCCGCATGCGGCGGATGGGATCTCTCGACCCGACCCAATGCATGCGTCAGAATACGCCTTCGGCTATTCTGACCTACGCGTTGGCGCCGGCCCTGACGCATGCGTTGGACCGGGTCGACAGATCGCACCCGTCCGATTACGTCTGCCGACTAATCCGACCTACGCCCCTGCAATTCGCTTATGAGTTTGTCCTTCGCTTTTCTGAGTTCCAGTTTTGCCGCTTCGCCCGTAGCATCAAGTTCTTTCTTGCGTTGTTCAATATGATAGTCAATCTCACCTTCTGTTACGAGGTTAGGCGACAAACGTGGAAAGCCATCCTTTCCAGAAATCACATTAGCAACTTCTATTACGAGGTAAGGGTCAAAAGGATATTGATTACATTCCGGAGCAAACAACGAATATCCAACATATCCAAACCGTTCTTCAGATTGGGCCATCTATAACAACTCCATTACTCTCGACGATAGCGCAATGTAACAATAGGAGCAGCTTTTTGCAAGACCAGCGGAGTTCGGGAGGCAGGACATGGTTTCGCGCGGAGCTCGCGTTGCAACCATTACGGGTCAGCAGCTTACCCCCGCGCCTGCAGCCGCTTCAGGCCCTCGTCGAGGTCTTCGATCAGCTCGTCCGCATCCTCAAGGCCGCAGTGGAGGCGGAAGCACGGGCCCTCGTACGGCCAGCGGGTGGCGGTGCGGACCGGCTGCGGATCGAACGGGATGATCAGGCTCTCGTAGCCGCCCCAGCTGGCGCCGAGGCCGAACAGGCGCATCCCGTCCAAGAGCGCCGCCACGCCCTCGCGGCTGGCGGGCTCGGTGACGAAGGAGACGAGGCCGTTTGAGCCGGTGAAGTCACGCCGCCAGAACGCATGGCCGGGGCAATCCGCAAACGCCGGATGGCGGACGTGGACAATGCCTGCGCGCCGCGCCAGCCAGCGCGCGATGGCGAGCGCCGTCTCCTGATGGCGGGCCAGGCGGACGCTGAGCGTACGCAGGCCGCGCAAGGCAAGGTAGCAGTCATCCGGCGACACCGCGGTGCCGACGAACGCGGTTGCCCGCTTGACCCGCAGCCAGGTCGCCTCATTGGCGGTGATCAGGCCCATCATGACGTCCGAATGGCCGACGATGTACTTGGTCGCGGCCTGGATCGAGACGTCGATGCCATGTTCGAACGGGCTGAAGAACAGCCCGGCACTCCAGGTGTTGTCGATCGCGCTCACGATGCCGCGCACCCTCGCCACGGCCGTGACCGCCGCCACGTCCTGCACCTCGAACGTCAGCGAGCCTGGCGATTCGAGAAAGATCAGCTTGGTGTTGGCGCGGATCAGCGGGGCGACATCCGCCAGCGGATCGTAGTACGTCGTCTCGACCTCGAAGCCTTTCAGCACCGTGTCGCAGAAGCGCCGCGTCGGCCCGTAAACGGTGTCCACCATCAACAGGTGATCGCCGGCCTTGAGAAACGCCATCAGCGTGAGCGTGATCGCCGCGAGGCCGGACGGCACGGCGACGCTGCGATAGCCGCCCTCCAGCCGGGCCACGGCTTCCTCGAGCGCAAACGTCGTCGGCGTGCCGCGGCGGCCGTAGCGGGTGCCGCTAAAGGGCGTGCGGTCCGCTTCCTCGTAGTCGGCGAGCGTCGGATAGAGGATCGTCGAGGCGCGGTAGACGGGCGGATTGACGACACCGTGATTGGCGTGCGGTTCGCGGCCGACCTGGACGAGGAGCGTGTCCTTGGCGGTCATGCGGCGTCCCGTTCGATCGGCGTGTCGTCGCGATTGCCCCACTCCGCCCAAGAGCCGTCGTAGACAGCGACATCATCACGGCCCAAGAGGAAGGCGGCGAACGCAGTCGTCGCCGCGGTCACGCCAGAGCCGCAGGAGCCGACCAGTGGCCCGGCGAGATCGACCCCGGCATCGGCGAAGGCACGCGCCAGCGCAGCATTGTCACGCCAGGTGCCGTAGCGCTCGGCATCGATGAAGGCGAAGAACGGGATATTGCGGCTGCCGGGGATATGGCCCAGCCGGCGTACTGGGCGCGGCTCCGGCTCCAATCCGGCGAAGCGGCCGGGGCCGCGGTTATCGACCACCTGCTCGCGCCGGTTCTCGAGATTGGCTCCCTCCTTCAGATTGGCGATGAGATTGGCGGCTGAGCGCACCAGATGCGGCCGAAACGTCGCACGGAAGGTGGCGCGCGGGTGCATCGTCGGCGCGTTGGTCACGGCGCGGCCCTCGGCCTGCCATTTTGCCAGTCCGCCGTCCAGCACAGCGACGCGGTCATGGCCGAACACCCGGAAGGTCCACCACACCCTGGGCGCCGCACACGATCCCGGTGCATCGTAGACGATCACGTGATCGTTCGAGCCGATGCCCATCCGGCCGATCGTCTCCGCGAAGGCATCCGCACCGGGCAGCATGTGCGGCAGCGGCGACGACCGATCGCAGATACCATCGATATCGAAGAACTGTGCACCCTCGATGTGGCAGCGCGCATACTCGGCGCGCGAGTCGCGACCGCTGCCCGGTATGTGAAAGCTGCCATCCAGAATCTTGATATCCGTCCGCCCGAGCGCATGGGCTAGCCGAGCGGTCGAGACCAGGGCTTGTTCACGTAGATCCGCCATCCTTCCTCTCTACTTCAGCCCCCTCTCCTTAAGCCATGCCGGTAGCGGCAGGCCCTTTTCGCGCAAGAAGGCGGGATTGAACAGCTTGCTCTGATAGCGGGTGCCGAAATCGCACAAGATTGTGACGATAACGTGCCCCGGCCCCAGATCGCGCGCGAGCCGGATGGCGCCCGCGACGTTGATGCCTGAGGAGCCGCCGAGACACAAACCCTCGTGCTGCAGCAGGTCGAAGACGATCGGCAGCGCTTCCTCGTCCGCGATCTGGTAGGCGCGATCGACCGGCGCCCCTTCGAGGTTGGCGGTGATGCGGCCCTGGCCGATCCCTTCCGTGATCGAGGTTCCCTCGGCCTTGAGCTCACCCCTCGTGTAGTAGCTGTAAAGCGCGGCGCCCATCGGATCGGCGAGGGCGATCACGACCTCGGGCTTCTGCTGCTTCAAGAACATGCCGACGCCGGCGAGCGTACCGCCGGTGCCGACCGCGCAGATGAAGCCATCGACCCGGCCTTCGGTCTGGCGCCAGATCTCCGGCCCGGTCGTCGTCCGATGGCCCTCGCGGTTAGCGACGTTATCGAACTGGTTGGCCCAGATGGCGCCGTTGGGTTCGGCAGCCGCCATCTCGGCTGCCAGCCGGCCGGACACTTTGACGTAGTTGTCCGGATTGCTGTAGGGCACCGCCGGGACCTCGCGCACATCCGCCCCGCTTAAGCGCAGCATGTCCTTCTTTTCCTGGCTCTGAGTGTCGGGGATGACGATCACGGTGCGGTAACCGAGCGCATTGCCGACCAGCGCCAGGCCGATACCGGTGTTGCCGGCAGTCCCTTCGACGATGACGCCGCCCGGCTTGAGCTGGCCGCGGCGCTCGGCATCGCGCACGATCGCAAGCGCAGCACGGTCCTTGACCGAGCCACCGGGGTTCAAGAACTCGGCCTTGCCGAGGATTTCGCAGCCTGTCACCTCCGAGGCTCGGCGAAGGCGGATCAGAGGTGTGTTGCCGATAGCTTCGACAAAACCGGCGCGAATATCCATGGGTACGGGACCGCTTCAGCGATGGCAGAGACGCGGCCACCCTACCGGCCTGATGTCGTTCGGACAAGCGGACGGCACCCGGGTCTGGACCAGGCCGGTCAGACCGTATCGACCGGCGGCCGCGTGCGTTCGCGCCAACGGCGCACGGCAATCGGCACCAGCGCGAGAACGCCGAGCCCGACCAGGGCGAGAATAATCGTCGGCGTGAACACGTCCTTGAGGTTCGCCTCGGCACCGGCGTCGAACAGATCGCCCAAACCCGCCCCGAACGCCGTGTAGACGACGCCGCCGGGAATAATGCCGATCAGCGTCGCGATCACATACGGAATCAGACGCATGCCGAGGAAGGCGGGCACCAGGTTGACCACCCAGAACGGAAAAACCGGCACCAGGCGCAAGAACAGAAGGTAGTTGAAGGCGTCGCGGCGGAATCCCTCCTCCATCCGCTTCACAAATGGACCGGCGCGCGCGCGCAATCCATCGCCCACGGCCGAGCGTGCAACCAGGAACAAGAGCGTTGCGCCTGCGGTCGCGCCGACAACGTTGAGGACACTGCCGAGCCAGGTCCCGAACAGGAATCCGCCGGCAAGCGTCATCACGGTCGCCCCCGGCAGCGAGGTCGCGACAACGACTGCGTAGACGAGGACAAAGCCGATGATAGCGACGGTCGCGTGTGTCTCGACCAGCGCCTTCAGCGCCGCCCGGTTCTCGCGCAGGGTCTCCAGGTTGAGGTAGTCATTGAGGCCGAAGGCAAAACTGCCCGCGATTACGCTGCCGAGCAGCGCCAACGGCAGCCAGCGTTTCAGCCGCGCCGCGGTGCTCATCCCAACCACCTCAGCATCCGGACGAGCCTGCGCGTGCGCGGACTGAACAAGGTCGGCGTGTAGTAACTGCCGGCGGCCCGCTTGCTGATCTCGCTCAAGGTTGGGTAGGGAGCGATTACGCCCGCAAGCGCGCCGATCTTCATGCGCTGACCGACCGCCAGTACCCAGGGCAGGATCAGCTCGCCCGCATGGGCGCCGACAATGCCGGCGCCCAGGACCTGGCCGCGTTTGGAAACGACCACCTTGATCAATCCCTCGGTCGCCCGCTCCGTCCGCGCCCGGTCGTTCTCGGCAAAGGGGGACGTCAAGACGCGGACATCATCCATTCCCTCGGCGTGCGCCTGCGCCTCCGTCAAGCCGACGTGGGCAAGCTCCGGATCGGTGTAGGTCACCCATGGCAGGGCGCCGATGTCCACCTTTGCCGGCAGGCGGAACAGCGCGTTGCGCAGGACGATGCCGGCATGATAGCCGGCCAGATGCGTGAACTGATAGCTGCCGGCAACGTCGCCCGCGGCAAAGATGCGGCGGTTGCTGGTGCGCAGCCGCTGATCGACTGCGATGCCCTTGGGGCTGTACTGCACACCGGCCGCCTCCAGGCCCAGATCCTCGACATTGGGCCTTCGGCCGGCGGCGACCAACAGGTGCGAGCCGGCAATGTCCCGCTCACCTTCACCGTCGGCCACCACGACGGCCACACCACCGTCGCGTCGCTCGAGCTTGAGGATCTTGGCTCCTTCCTCGATGGTGATGCCGTCGGCACGCAAAGCCTGGCGGACGATCGCGACCAGGTCCGGATCGTCCTTGGGCAGGATGGTCGCAAGGTCGAGCACGCTCACCTTCGCCCCCAGCCGCCGGTGCGCTTGCGCCATTTCGCAACCGATCGGTCCACCGCCGATGACGATCAGGTGCTCGGGCAACGCCTTGTTTTCGAAGATGTTCTCGTTGGTGAAAAAGGGAAGGTCGGCAAGCCCCGGGATCGGCGGCACGGCGGCACGGCTGCCGGTCGCGATAACAAATCGGCGGGCGCGGATGCGCTGCTCCCCGGTTTCAACCGTGCGTTCATCGACGAAGCGGGCGCGCGCTTGAATGACCGTGCACCCGAGCCCGGTGAAGCGTTCAACCGAGTCATGCGGCGCGATCTGCGCAATCACGTCATGGACGTGGCGGTTGACGGCCGCGAAATCGACCTGCGGTTCCCCCGCCTGCACCCCGAAGCGGCCGGCATGACGGATGTTCGCAGCCGCTTTGGCAGCGGCCAGCAGCGCCTTTGACGGCACGCAGCCGGTGTTCAGGCAGTCACCGCCCATCCGCGCCGCCTCGATCAGGACCGTGCGCGCACCCATCTGCGCTGCGCCGGCCGCGACCGACAGTCCCGCCGATCCAGCCCCGATCACGCAGATGTCGGCCGAAATCGCGCGGATCATGGCCCCGGCTCCCTATTCGGAAAGAAACCGCACCGGGCCGTACCAGGCCTCGGCGGTTCCACCGCGATTATCGCAGTCGCTCATGATCGCCACGGCATCGATCGTTTCAAGGTCGCGACCATGGAAGCGCTTGAAATCCTCGCGAATATTGCGCCGCTCATGGACCCACGCGCCCGGCGCGGCCGGCGGGCCTGAGCGCAGCGCCACCATGTGCGCTTGCGATGCGAACGGATTGGGCCAGTCGGCGCCGACCGGCATCTTGCTCGCCCAGACATAGTTGATCGCCCGCGTCCGCCAGACGGCGATGCCGCCATCCTTGACGACGTAGAGCCGGGCTGGAAAGTCATCGCCGCCCTTTGTCTTCTCGTCGACCGTGCCATCGTATACGTGCTCGACCCGCCACGACCACTCAACGATCGGGGTCGCGCGCAGATCGATGGTCTGGCGCAGGAAGAGCCCGGAGGCGCTGTTGCCGCAGCGGGCCTTCAACCCCTCGCCATCCACCTCATAGGTCGTTTCGCCCTTGAAGCGCTCGCGCTCCCAGCCGGCGATATCCTGAACCGAATACTCCGTCACCCCTGCGAGAGATGGCAGGCCGACCAGCGTCAGGGCGACAACGACGGCCAACCGCCGCATCCGCTCATTCCCCCGCACTGCACGAAGCGCCACCCAGCACGCAGAAGCGGGCGCAGTGGCGGTGGTTGAGCTTCACCGTGCGACCGGCCTCGGCCAGGGTTGCGCCGAGTTCAAAGGCTTCGTCGTAGGGCAGCAGCGTGCAGGCGACCACGCTTGGTCCATCAGCACCCCTGCGCTTGATCACCATGCGCGAGGTGGCGCACATCACCGAGGCGGGAGTCTTGCCGAGGATCGCCCAGCAGCGCTCCGTGATTTCGGGGACGTCTGCGTCCGCTTCCATCTCAGGGAACAGCACGAGACGGGTGGGATCGGCGGCATCAACGTCAATCCGCAGCGTTTCGAACAAGGCACGGAAGCCGGCACGCAGCTGCGCCGGGCTCTCCTTCCAAATCGTTCGGCCGGCGATGCTGACGTTGAAGCCGTGCCCGCACAGCCATCTAAGCCCGTCGATGGTCGGCTGCCAGGCCCGCTCCCCGCGCAGCCGCTCGTGACCCGCAGCCGCGTAATGATCGAGCGACACGCGCAGCGCCAGCCGCTCGCCATGGCGCCGATGCAGACCGAGCAATGGTTCCTTCAGCCGCTGCATGGGCTTCATCGCGTTGGTCAGCACCAAGGCGCGGTAGCCCGCCTGCAGCACATCTTCCAGCATGCCCAGGATATCGGGGTTCATGAACGGCTCACCGCCGGTGAAGCCGATCTCGGCTGGCGGCGGATCCCGGCGCGCCGCCTCGTCGAGAAATACCCGGACGTCGCTGCGCCTCAAGTAAGCCAGGCGGTCGTTGCGCGGGCTTGATTCAATGTAGCAGTTATCGCAGGTCAGATTGCACAGCGTTCCGGTATTGAACCAGAGCGTCTCCAACCGCAGCAGCGGGACGCCCGCCCGCGGCTCACCTGCGGCAGTGACATCCGGGTCCGAGAACTTGATGCGAAGGCCACCGTCTGCCGGTGCCCCGCCCCCGTCCGCCAGCATTTCAGATTGCGCAAACGGCTTATCGTTCAGGCTGTCCATCAGCGCTTTCACCTACAGTGCCTCGCTTCTTACCCTACTTCTTCGCAGCGCGAACACGGAAGGTTTTGCGATGAGGCACTTTTTTGGTGCAGCGGGATGCCACTGGCAGTGCGGAGGCAGCTCCGCCGGTCAGCATGCGCCGCTGTCCGCCCCGGCACAGCTCCGCGGCTGTCCATAATTGTTTCTCTCTAAATTACACGCAATTGTTTGTTTCGACGACGTGTGCGTTCCCATGTATAAGATCTTCCAGCACTGGGACATTCACACCAACGCGTGCCATACGTGAGCATTTCTTCAGTGGATAGTCTATTGCCTTCCCGCTCAACAAGTGTCCACAAGCCCGATGGCACATCGCTCACGGATGCTGGATCTGTGATGGCAGCGACTGCGCCACTTCGCTATTGGGCGCTGGGGAATGGCGTCCTTCTCCTGTCCTGGGATGGCGCGCCGGCGCCGGAAGCGGAGCATCTTGGCGTTCGCATCGGCGACGCCCTGGTGATGCCCCCGTTTTGCCTGGCCGAGCTTCCTCTCGACGACGGCTGCTCACGCAACCTGGTAAGCCTCGTTCCCGGCTGCAGGATCGGCGCTGGCGCCGCGATCACCGTGTGCGACGAAACCGGCGCGCCGATCGCGGCCAGTGCCGAAGGGCTAGATGGGGGGACGTCGGCCGGCGACACCGAAGCGGACACGACGCTGGCGGCAGCGTGGCTCGATCCCCTCGCCCTCCTTGACGGAACAGCCGCCGACGGCGCGGAAGCCTTGGCCCGCTTCCTTTTCGAAGTGTGCGCTCCGACATTCAGGCTCGGCCGCGATCCCACCTTCGTCGCGCTGTGCAACACACTGCTCGACGATCTGGGCACGCTCGAACAAGGCCTGTCCGGCCGCTGCCTTCTCCTTGACCGCTACCTGCTCGCCACGTGCGAGGTTCCGTCGGAGTTGAAAGCCCCGATCCGCGCGTATGTCCTCAGCGGCGCCATGGTCACGCCAGCACCATTCGCGCCGGCCCGGATTGGCGGCGGCAGCAACCAGCCGCATGCAACCCTGGCTCTCTTTCTGCCCGCGGCAGCCGCCAGCGCCGACTTACGGGTGATTGCGTTCGCCGACAACGGCATGATGCTCACCCGTTCACGGACCACGCGGGCGGGCTTGCCGACAGCGGGCGATTGGCTCAGCAGCCGCGATGGCGACGACAAACCGTTGCGCCGCTACGTTGTCGAATGTTTGGCGGGTCTGAGCGCCGGCAACGAGGACGCAGCCGCGCTATTGCGCGAGATGTGGCTTTGCCTTGCCGGCGGCGGGTTCAGTGTGACCGACCCGGCGCAGCCAGTCGCGGCCGGGACGACCTGGATCTTCGGCAGCGAGGCCGGGGTGTTCGCGAGCGGCTGGATGCGTGATCGGTATCGCCTCGTTGCCGGGATCGAGGCCGAACGCGACGGCGTCCGAACGTTCGTTCCGCTCGACCAGTTGGTCCATTGTCCGCCGCCAGAATGCGGCAAAGGCAATCAGGGCGCAGCCGACCACCCGTTGGATGAGCGCCGATTCGCTGCTTTCTTTGCGTACGACCGGCCGGCACCGGCCGCGGCGCCATGTCGGCTGGCGTTGCGGCTCAAATCGGGCACACGCCTCACCTTCGCCGATGGCCCGTCGGCGGTCGACGCCCAGGAGGCCCACGACCTCATTCTTGGCATGCTTGCACCGGCGCAGGCGACTGACGCAGCGCTCGGCACGTGCATCGAGCCGGCGATCGAGGCCTTCGCCGGCGAGGCAGGCCGGATCCCGCTCACCTGGGACTCGGTCGATTTTCGCGGCGGGCCAGCCAAGCCAACGGTGAGCCTGATCATCCCGCTCACCGAACGTACCCGCGTCCTTCGCTGCCGCGCCGGCCAGTTTGCCATCGACCCGTCGATGGCCGATGTCGAGGTCATCTTCACCGCTGCCGATCCCCGCACCTGGTGGCGGGTTGAGGCGTCGTTGCGCGATCTGTTGGCCGGCTACGGGCAGGGAGCCCGCGTCGTCGTGCCATCCCGGCCATGCCGGCCCGCCGAGGCACTCAACGCTGGCGCAAGCGTCGCGCGTGCACCGCTTCTCACGTTTTGCGGCACCGACAGCGTGCCAGAGGAGCGCGGCTGGATCGCAAAGCTCAAGACCACGCTCAGTTCCCGCCGACAGTGCGGCCTCGCCGGCGCCCGGATCTTGTTCGAGGACCATTCGCTCGCGCACGCGGGCGCAGACCTCTCGCTCGACGAGCGCGGCGCCTGGGCCGTGCAGCCGCGCCTGGCCGGCTTCCCGCGTGACTTTGCCGGCGCCGCTGGTGCTGGGCCGGTGCCGGTAGTCTCATCAGCCTGCCTGATGACACAGCGCACCTTGTTCGAGGATGTGGGCGGCTTCAGTGATGATTACCTGTGCCAGACCTACGCCGATGCCGATCTGTGCTTCAAGGTCCGCAGCACCGGCGCTGCCGTCTGGCATGCCGCCGACGTGATCGTATTTGCACTTGGCGACGGAAACAGCCTGAGCGAGGCCGAAAACGGCCTGCCCTTGCTCCTCGACCGGCGCCGCCTCACCCGCCGTTGGCAAGGCCAGGTCGATCTCGGCGATGACCGGGGCGATGAGCCCGCCGCTGCCGACGAGGGAACCGACGGTCGCCGCCCAAGCCGTCTGAAGGTCCACGCATGAGCCCGCTGCGCGTCCTGTTTGTTTGCAATGGCCACCCGGCGCTCGACCCCAGTGAAGCGTCGTGGGGAGCGCACGACCTGTACCAGGCGCTGCGGGAGCAGGGCGAGCTTGAACCGATGCTGCTCGCCTGCACAAGCGCGTCTGCCCGAACTCCGAGCGGCGAGGTCCGCTTGCAGGGCATCGGCCGCTCGGCGGATGAGGCGCTCCTGCCGGTGGGCGATTTCGATCCCGTGATGTTAGCCGCGCGCGATGGCAGCGCCGCACTCAAGGTGTTTGCCGACCTTCTGGCGCAATTCCGCCCACACATCATCCACTTCCACAACTTCCGCCGGCTCGGGCTGGAGGCGCTGGTCGTGGTCCGGCGCATCCGGCCCCAGGCCCGCATTGTCGCCACCCTCTCCGATCACGATCTCATCTGCGCCAACGACGGCCAGATGGTGACCACCGCCGGAGCGCCTTGCGCCGGCGCCAGCCTCGATGCCTGCCGCCGCTGCCTGAAGGACGCGTCGTCCGCCGATCTCGTCGCTCGCGAGCTGCATGTCCGCAATCTGGTTTCGCTCGTCGATCGCTTTGTGACGCCGAGCCGGTCCCTGCGCGAACGGCTGCTTGCCTGGGGCGCGCCGCGCGGCAAGGTGCAGACGATCCCTTACGGTCTCGCCGATCGCCCGCCGGCAGTTCCTCCGCGTGCTGACCAGCCACGGCGCAGCTTCGGCATCTTTGCCCCCATTGCGCCCGACAGCGGCCTCATGTGCGCATTAGGGGCAGCGCACCTGCTCAAGGAGCAGGGCTCAGAGGCGGCCCTGCGCTTCCACGCGCTCACCCAGCCCGAAGCCGGCGATTTTGCGGACCAGTTCATGGCCGGTGTCGCGCAGGCCGCATCGGTCGCGTCGTACCCCGGCCCCTGCCGGCGCGACGAATTGCCGGCGTTGATGGCCAGCGTTGACTGGGTTCTGGTACCAACGCTCAAGCCAGCGGATGCCTCTGCCATTATTCTCGAAGCCTTCCAAACCGGGCGCCCCGTCATCGCCGCGGATACGGATGCGGTGCAGGAAATGGTGCGCGATGGCATCAACGGTCTGTTGTTCCAGCGCGGCGATGCAGGCGATCTGGCCCGCACGATGCGCCGTGCCGCCAGCGAGAACGGTCTGTGGGAGCGGCTTTCCGCTGCCATTCCACCGCTCCCCTCCCTAGCCGAGGCCGTCGACCGCCACCTGGCCCTTTACAACGCTCTCCTGCGGGCGCGCGAGCTCGCCCCCGTCTGAGATGCGCTGTCAGACTCCCCTTCCGTCGAGAATGCCGCTTTCAAACCTGCTCCAAGCCCCGATCGCCCGAACCCGGAGTCCACGCTGATGTCCAAGACCGTCCTCGTCACCGGCGGAACAAGCCATCTCGGTAGCCACATCGCAGCGGCGCTGAAGGAGCGCGGACATTGCCCCGTTATCTTCGATGACCTAGCGGCATCGGGCGGAGCAGCGGCCGTCGACGGCGTCGCGGTTGTCAATGGCACGCTTGGCGACCGCGCGGCCCTGCACGCGGTGTTTGCCGCCCACCGCTTCGATGGGGTCATCTACGCTCCGGCCGCCGAAACGAGCGACCGCCGTGCGGCCGGTTTCGGACGTATCGGCGATCCGGTGGCCGCCATGATCGGCCTCATCGGCACCGCCTGCGAGCACGACGTCCGCCGCTTCATCCTCTCCGCCGATGGCGCGATTTTCGGCCATCCGTGCCGGCTGCCAATCGATGAAGACGAAGCGATCGAGACGACGACCAGCGCCGGCGAAGCCAACCACCTGATCGAGGAGTTGCTGGCGCGGGCGCAGGCGCTGCATGGTCTCGCCTGGACCTGCCTTCGCTACGGCGCCGCTGTCGGCTTTCATCCCGGCCGGTTTGCCGGCATGGCCTTCGAGCCCGAAACCGGCCTGGTCGCGCGCGCGCTCGCCGTTGCTGAAGGCAGGCGCCTCTACGTCGATATCCCCGGCACGAGCTACCCGACTGCGGACGGGACGCTCGTGCGCGATTACATCCACGTCTGCGACCTGGCGGCCGCCCATGTGTCTGCCCTCGAAGCGCTTGAGAGCGGCAGTCATCGCTTCAACGTCAGCCTCGACCGCGGCTACTCCGTGCACGAGGTGCTGGGTACCGTGCGCCGCATGACCGGTGCCACAATCCCCGCTCGTGCTGCGGCAGCGGTGGCCGGCGAGCCGCCCGCCATCGTGCTGACGGCCGCCCGGATACGCCGCGAACTCGGCTGGGTGCCGCAGTACCCCGACCTCGAATCGATTGTCGGCACCGCCTGGACGGCGCGCGACCAGCACCCACGCCGGGCGGCGGTGGCCTGAAGCCGCGCCGACCGGAGCGCTCAATCGGCGGCGATGGCGCGGCTGATCACCAAGCGCTGCACGTCGGATGTGCCCTCGTAGATCTGCGAGACGCGGACGTCGCGGAAGATCCGCTCGACCGGGAAGTCGGTAACGTAGCCGTAGCCGCCGAAGATCTGGATTGCGGTCGAACACACGCGTTCGGCCATTTCCGAGGCAAACAGCTTCGCCATCGACGCCTCCTTGAGGCAGGGCAGCCCTCCATCCCGCAGCTCCGCAGCGCGCATCACGAGTAGGTGCGCCGCATCGATCTGGGTTGCCATGTCGGCCAAGCGGAACGCGACCGACTGGTGGGCGATGATCGGCTTGCCGAAGGTCTCCCGCTCGCGCGCATAAGCGAGTGCCGCCTCGTAGGCCGCACGCGCCATGCCGACCGACTGCGAGGCGATGCCGATCCGCCCGCCTTCGAGGTTGCTGAGCGCAATTCGATAGCCCTGGCCCTCTTCGCCCAGGCGATGCTCGGCTGAAAGCCGCATGTCCTCGAACGTAATCTGCGCCGTATCCGAGGCACGCTGGCCCATCTTCTCCTCAACGCGGCTGACAATGTAGCCTGGCGTATCGGTCGGCACGATGAAGGCCGTGATGCCGCGCTTGCCGAGCGCGGGGTCGGTCACCGCGAAGGCGATGGCAATCTGCGCCGTCTTGCCAGACGTAATGAACTGCTTGACACCGTTGAGCACGTAGCCGTCGCCGTCGCGCTGGGCGCGGGTGCGCAGGTTGGCCGCGTCCGATCCGGCCTGCGGTTCGGTCAGGCAGAACGCGCCCAACCATTCCCCGCGCGCCATCGGCCGCAGGAACTTCTCCTTCTGCTCCGTGCTGCCGAACTTGTAGATCGGCATGCAGGCGACCGAATTGTGCACGCTCATGATCGTCGAGCAGGCCCCGTCACCGGCCGCGATCTCTTCAAGCGCGAGCGCGTAGGCAATGCTATCGGCACCGGCGCCGTCCCATTCATCGGGGACGACCATGCCGAGCAGGCCGAGTTCGCCCATCTTGCGGATCGCATCGGCGGGAAAGGTATGCGTGCGGTCCCACTCGGCCGCATGCGGTGCCAACTCCTCGCGTGCAAACGCGCGCGCCATGTCCCGGATCATTGTTTGTTCTTCGGTCAACATTTTCTCATCCCTGTTCTTGAGGCGGGCACGCCTGCTGCCGGATGTCCCGCCAGCCGCGACCACCCTTTCATACCGGCACCGGCCGCGGATATACTGTGCTCGCCGTGCCGCGGCCAAGCCCGCTGATGGGTGCACTTGCGAACACCGGGCATTGCGCCGGACGGCGCACGGTCGTAGCTTTATATTAGAGCCTTTGCAGGCAAGAAGAATCAATGGGTCTCGGAGGTCGCTGTGCCTGATGATGTTGTTGTGCTCGAAAAGAAGGTGAACCTGCAAACCGGACAGCAGGCCGCGCCAGCGGAAGCAAGAAGCGGGCGCAGCAATCCGATCCGCTTTGTCACCGCCGCCAGCCTGTTCGACGGTCACGACGCCGCCATCAACATCGTTCGCCGCGTTCTGCAGTCGGCCGGCGCCGAGGTCATCCATCTCGGCCATAACCGCGCCGTCGACGAGATCGTGACCGCAGCCCTGCAGGAGGATGTCCAGGGCATCGCGCTCAGCTCGTATCAGGGCGGGCACATGGAGTTCTTCAAGTACATGCTCGACCTCCTGCGCGAGCGTGGCGGCCACGAGATCAAGGTTTTCGGTGGCGGCGGCGGCGTGATCGTGCCCGAGGAAGTCGCGGAACTGCATGCCTACGGCGTGGCACGCATCTACACGCCGGAAGACGGCCGCCATATGGGCCTGCAGGGCATGATCGAGGACATGATGGCGCGGTGCGACTTTTCGCTCTCCGCCAACCTGCCCAGCGATTTCCAAGCCCTCTCGCAGGGCAACACCCGCGACCTTGCGCGCGTAATCACTGCGCTCCAAGACGGCGCGCTGGACGATTCCCGCCGGGAGGAGCTGTATGCGCTGGCCCACCGGCGCGCTGTCGTTCCCGTGCTCGGCATCACCGGCACCGGCGGCGCCGGCAAATCCTCGCTCACGGATGAGCTGATCCGCCGCTTCCGCATGTACACGAACGAACCGCGGATCGCGATCATCGCCATCGACCCGTCGCGACGCAAGACCGGCGGCGCCCTGTTGGGCGACCGCATCCGGATGAACGCGATCGAGGCCCCGAACGTCTACATGCGCTCGATCGCGACCAGGGATACCGGCCAGGAGGTCCCTGCGGCGCTCACCGACATGATCGCTGCCTGCAAGGCGGCCGGCTTCCAGCTCGTCATCGTCGAGACGCCCGGCATCGGCCAGGGTGACGCCGGCATCGTGCCCTTTGTCGACCTCTCCCTCTATGTCATGACGCCCGAATACGGCGCCGCGTCGCAGTTGGAGAAGATCGACATGCTCGACTTCGCCGACTTCGTCGCCATCAACAAGTTCGACCGCCAGGGCGCCCAGGATGCGTTGCGCGACGTCGCCAAGCAGTTGCAGCGCAACCGCGAGGCCTTCATGACGCCGCTTGAAGAGATGCCCGTGTTCGGCACCATCGCCGCCCGCTTCAACGACCGCGGCGTCACCGCCATTCACCGTGACCTGATCGGGCAGTTCAACAACAAGAGCCTGGGCCGCTGGGAAACCACGGCACCGCAGGTGACCGAGCGCGCTTCCGACGCCGGCGCCGGGATCGTACCGGCGGCGCGCCGGCGCTACCTGGCTGAAATCGCCGATACCGTGCGCACCTATCATCGCGCCATCGCGCATCAGGTGCGCATTGCCCGCGAGCGCCAAGCCGCGCGCAAGACCAAGGAGCTGCTGGCGGCATCGGGCCGCAGCGCGGCCGCCGTTGATGACCTCGTGGCCGCAAAGGAAAGTGAACTCGACCCGCGCTGCCGCAAGCTCCTCGAAATGTGGCCGACGGTGGTCAAGGCCTACACGGGCGATGAGTACGTCGTGCGGATGCGAGACAAGGAAACGCGCACCGCCCTCGCGCACACCTCGCTATCGGGTTTGCGCATCCCCAAGGTGGCACTCCCCCGCTACGAGGATGACGGCGAACTCCTGAGCTGGCTCCTGCGCGAGAACGTGCCGGGCGCGTTCCCCTACACCGCCGGCGTGTTCGCCTTCAAGCGTGAGGGCGAGGACCCGACCCGGATGTTCGCCGGCGAAGGTGACCCCTTCCGCACCAACCGGCGTTTCAAGTACCTCTCGCGCGACTCGGCCGCTAAACGGCTGTCGACCGCGTTCGATTCCGTCACCCTTTACGGCTTCGACCCCAACGAGCGGCCGGACATCTACGGCAAGATCGGCAATTCCGGCGTCTCGATCGCAACGCTCGACGACATCAAGGAACTCTACAGCGGATTCGATCTGTGCGATCCGACGACTTCGGTGTCGATGACCATCAACGGCCCGGCACCGTCGATCCTGGCGATGTTCTTCAATGCCGCCATCGACCAGCAGATCGGCCGCTTCGAATCGGAGAACGGGCGCAAGCCAACGGAAGAAGAGGCGCTCAAGATTCGGACCTGGGTGCTGCAGAACGTCCGCGGCACCGTTCAGGCCGACATCTTGAAGGAGGATCAGGGGCAGAATACCTGCATCTTCTCAACCGAATTCGCGCTCAAGATGATGGCCGATATTCAGGAATACTTTGTCCACCATCAGGTGCGCAATTTCTATTCGGTCTCGATCTCAGGCTATCATATTGCCGAAGCCGGCGCTAACCCGATCAGCCAGCTGGCATTCACGCTTGCCAACGGTTTTACGTATGTCGAGGCGTATCTGGCGCGCGGAATGCACATCGATGACTTCGCGCCGAACCTGTCGTTCTTCTTCTCCGCCGGCATGGAACCGGAATACTCGGTCATGGGCCGGGTCGCCCGGAGGATCTGGTCGACCGCACTGCGCTTCAAGTACGGAGCCAACGAACGCTCGCAGAAGCTGAAGTACCACACGCAGACCTCGGGGCGGTCGCTGCATGCGCAGGAGTACGACTTCAACGACGTCCGCACCACGCTGCAGGCCTTGATCGCGACCTACGACAACACCAACAGCCTGCACACCAATGCCTACGACGAGGCGATCACGACGCCGACCGAGGAGAGTTCGCGCCGCGCGCTCGCGATCCAGCTCATCATCAATCGCGAGTGGGGATTGGCGAAGAACGAGAACCCCAATCAGGGCTCGTTCATCATCGAGGAACTCACTGACCTCGTCGAGGAGGCAGTGCTGAAGGAGTTCGAGCGGATTTCGGAGCGCGGCGGCGTCCTGGGCGCCATGGAAACCGGCTATCAGCGCGGCCGCATCCAGGAGGAGTCGCTTTACTACGAGCGCAAGAAGCACGACGGCTCATATCCGATCATCGGCGTCAATACGTTCCTCAATCCGCACGGAACGACGCTGGTGACGCCGGAACTGGCGCGCTCGACAGAGGAGGAAAAGCAGAACCAGCTCGACCGCCTGCGCGCATTCCAGGAGCGCGGCAGCTCCCAAGTCGAGGCGATGACGCGACGCCTCAAGGAAACGGCGGTGGAAGGCGGCAACTTGTTCGCGGTGCTGATCGATGCCGTGCGGGTGCTGTCCCTGGGTCAGATCAGCGAAGCCCTGTTCGAGGTCGGCGGCAAATACCGGAGGAGCATGTAAGGAGAGCAAGCGGGACGTCACCTTCAGCACCGAATACGGAGATTGATGATGCAGATGAGACGCCCCTGGCCGGCGAGGGTTCTTTTTGCCCTGGCGCTCCTCTGGCTCACCGGTACCGCCCGCGCCGACGACGTCAAGGATGCGATGGCGGAAGCTCTGCGCGCCTATGAAGCGGGCGAGTATACGACAGCCGCCGGTCAACTTGATTACGCCGCCCAGCTCGTCCGCCAGCTCAAAGGCGGACGGCTGGAGACCTTGCTGCCGGAGCCGGTCGCCGGCTGGACGGGCGCCAAGAAGGAGGTGGCAGCAACCTCGATGTTCGGCGGCGGGACGTCCGTCGAGCGCGCGTACACGAAACTCGACTCCCGGATTACGGTTCAGATCATTGGCGACGCACCGATGCTGCAGGGGCTGATGATGATGTTCGGCAATCCGGCGATGCTGCAAGGCAACGCCAAGCTGCAAACGATCAAGGGCCAGCGCGCCATCGTGCAGATTGAGCCGAACGGGACCGACGGCGAACTGTCGATCGCCGTCGGCCAGCGCTTTCTGGTCAAGATCACTGGCAACCGGATCTCGCGGGACGACCTGATCGCGTTTGCGCAAACGATCGACTACGAGGAACTCGCCAAGACCAACTGACGTTGTCGCCGGCGGCCCGCACCTGCGCGGCCGTCCTCTTTACCAGGAACGGCCATGACCGCAGGCGACACTCGCACGACCGGAGCGCCCTTTCTTGACGGGCCGAGCGCGGCGAACGGCTTCCTCGGCGGCCACACGGCTCTGCTTGCCGCAAGCTATCTGCGTGTCACCGGCCAGCCGCTGATCGACCCGGAGGTGTCGGCAGCTGATGCCGGCCGTTGGCTGTTTGAAGCACCGTTCGCGATCCTGTCGCACGGAACAGATGCCGATCCGCTGTTCACTTATGGCAATCGCTGCGCGCTCCGCGTGTTCGAGCTAACCTGGCCGGAGCTGATTGCGCTGCCGTCGCGGCTGTCGGCGGAACCGATCAACCAGGCCGAACGCGCCCGCTTGCTAGCGCGCGTCCGCGACCACGGCTTCATTGACGACTATGCCGGCGTCCGCATCTCGCGCACCGGCCGCCGCTTTCTCATCCGTGACGCGATCGTCTGGAACCTCAAGAGCGAGAGCGGCGACTACTGTGGCCAGGCGGCACGGTTCGAGCACTGGGAGCCGCTGCCGACGACGCCTTGAGGGCGCGCTAAGGACATGACGGCGGCGCCGAAAGGCCCTAAACCTCATCGCCACTGACGACAGCCCGCCCCCGATCGCGGAGCCGACAATCCGCGCGCCGGCCACACGGCGCTCAGTTGCTGACGATGAGGCTTTGCCCGATGACGGAAACCGCGCCCCCGCTCCTGCTCGAAGACGCGCTCGACTTTGCCGATCTTTATGACGACGAGGGGCTGGCCAAGCTCGATCGAGCCTTCCTCCGCTTCCTCGATAGCGCGGACCAAGCGCTTGCGGCATCCTTGACGGCGGCGCGGGCGGCGCCTAATTCACTGGCCGCTGCGCCCGAGTCCGAGCTGCTGCTGGCCCTGGCACCGCACCTCGACGCCTTCGTCGCCCGGCTGTTCGGGATTGAACCAGAGCTGAAGGCAGCGGCCGACCGCCACCACCAGCTGGCGCCGCTCTATACCTGCCGGCGGCTGTTCGTGCAGCGGCGCGCGGCCAAGGCGTTTACGGCCGAGGAAGCCGCAACATTCGACGGCCCGGCACTGGCAAAATCCCTGGCCGCACGCTTGGGCCGTCCCCTCGACTCCCTGTCCTTTGCGACGGCGGTCCTCGCCTGGATGGAGGACGAGGCAGCTAACAAGGCAGATCTCGATCTCGCCAGCCGCTACGCCGCCTGGGTGGTGCTGAGTCCCGCCGGCCGTCGGCTCTACCCGGACGACGTGTTGTTCCGGGTCCCCGGCAAGGTTGAGCACCAATCGCTTGTCCCGCAAGCGACAATCGATCTCTCCGGCGCACCGGCTGCAGTGACTGCCGCACACCACACGCTCGCCCGCGACGGGTTCGCACTGACCGATCAAGGCACCGATCTCGCCGGCGCCTTGAGCGAGAGCAGCTACTGCATCCTCTGCCACCACCAGGGCCGCGATTCCTGCTCCAAGGGCCTGAAGGACAAGAAGACCGGCGCCTACACCAAGAACCCGTTGGGCGTCACCATCCCCGGCTGCCCGCTGGAGGAGAAGATCTCGGAGATGCACGAGGCGAAGAACGAGGGCCTCGTCATTGCCGCCCTCGCAATCGCCTGTATCGACAATCCGATGCTGGCCGCCACCGGCCATCGCATCTGCAACGACTGCATGAAGGCCTGCATCTACCAGAAGCAGGACCCGGTCAATATTCCCCAGGTCGAAACGCGTGTGTTGAAGGACGTGCTGGCGCTGCCGTGGGGCTTCGAAATCTACAGCCTGCTGACGCGCTGGAATCCCTTGAACGTGCGACGTCCGCTGCCACTTCCCGCTTCCGGCTACAAGGTCCTGGTGGTGGGCCTTGGCCCGGCCGGTTTCAGTCTCGCCCATCACCTGATGAACGCCGGGCACGCGGTGACAGCGGTCGATGGTGCCAAGATCGAGCCGCTGCCGGCCGAACTCTCCGGCGTCGACCAGCTTGGCCACCGGGTGCCGTTCCGCCCGATCCGCGATGTCGGCGAGCTGTACGAGGACCTCGACGACCGCGTCATGGCTGGCTTCGGCGGCGTCGCCGAATACGGCATCACCGTCCGCTGGGACAAAAACTTCCTGAAAGTAATCCGCCTGCTCCTGGAACGGCGGCAGCGGCTGACCATGCTCGGCGGCACCCGCTTTGGCAGCGCAATCACGGCCGAGTCCGCGTTCGCGATGGGCTTTGACCACATCGCGCTCGCCGCCGGCGCCGGCAAGCCAACCCTGCTTGGCATCCCGAACGAACTCGCCCGCGGCGTCCGCCAGGCGTCCGACTTCCTGATGGCGCTGCAGCTGACCGGTGCGGCCAAGCTCGGCTCTGTCGCCAATCTGCAGATCCGGCTGCCGATCGTCGTCGTCGGCGGCGGGCTAACGGCGATCGACACCGCCACCGAAGCCCTCACCTACTATGTCCGCCAGGTCGAGAAGTTCCGCCAGCGCTATGAGATCCTTGTCGAAGCGGAAGGGAGCGAGGCGGTCCGTGCGACGTGGACGGCGGAAGACAAGGTGATCGCGGACGAGTTCCTCGCGCATGCGCAGGCACTCGGCGAGGAACGGGAGGCGGCCAGGCGGGAGGGGCGGCCGCCCGCGTTCATCCCGCTGCTGAACGCCTGGGGCGGCTCGACCATTGCCTATCGGCGGCGGATGGTCGATGCACCGAGCTACACGCTGAACCACGAGGAAATCATCAAGGCGCTCGAACAGGGCGTTCGTTTTGCCGAGCTCTTGGCGCCGAAGGAGATCCTGCTCGATGATTTCGGCCACGTGAGGGCCTTTCGCCTCGCCCGCCAGCGGATCGGCGACAGCGGCCGGCCAGAGCCCTCCGGTGACGAGGTCGAGCTGCCCGCACGCACGATCCTCGTTGCCGCCGGCACACAGCCCAACACCGTGCTCGCACGCGAGCACCCGGGTTTCGCCGCGCTCGACGGCAAGTATTTCGCTGCCGTGGACGAGACTGGCGCAGCGGCGAAGCCGGAGCGCTCGACGAAGCCGGCGACACCGCACGTGCTGATGCAGTTCCATGCCGACGGCCGGGCGATGAGTTTTTTCGGTGACCTCCACCCCTCCTACGCCGGCAATGTGGTGAAGGCGCTCGCGAGTGCCAAACAGGGCTATCCGGTCGTGGACCGCGCCCTGCGTCGGCGAGCACCGGAGCCGGTCGCGCCGGACGCCTTGGCGGCGCAGTTGAACGACGCGCTGCGCCCGACCGTTATCGCCGTCAAGCCGCTGACGACGACCGCCCACGAGATCACTGTCCGCGCACCTTTTGCGGCCCACGCGTACGGTCCTGGCCAGTTCTTCCGCGTCCAGAATTTCGAGGCCAATGCGCCGCGCGCGAACGGCACCACGCTGGCGATGGAGGCGGTGGCCCTTACGGGAGCCATGATCGACCGGGAGGAGGGCCTGATTTCCCTGATCGCGCTTGATATGGGCGGCTCGACCAGCCTGTTGCCGCTGCTCAAGGCCGGCGAGCGGATCGTTCTGATGGGTCCGACCGGTGCGGTAACCGAGACCGAGCACAACGAGACGGTGCTGCTCGCCGGCGGCGGCGTCGGCAACGCTGAACTGCTGTCGATGAAGACCGCCTTTCACGCCGCCGGCTGCCGGATCCTGTTCTTCGCCGCCTATCGCAAGCCCGAAGACCGCTTTCACCCGCACCTGATCGAGGCCGATTCCGACGTTGTCGTCTGGTGCTGCGACGAGGCGCCCGGATTGGATGCCCGAAGACCGCAGGACAAGGCCTTTGTTGGCAATGTCGTGCAGGCAATGCAGGCCTATGCTGAGGGCAGGCTGGGCGACGGCATCCCGCTCTCGGACGTCGATCGGATCTTCGTCGTCGGGAGCGACGCGATGATGGCGGCCGTAGCACGGGCACGCCACGGGGTCCTGAAACCCTACCTCAAGGCCGACCATATCGGTGTCGGCAGCATCAACTCGCCGATGCAATGCATGATGAAGGAGATCTGCGCCCAGTGCCTGCAGCCGCACGTGGACCCGGTCACCGGCGAGCGCTCAGTGGTGTTTTCCTGCTTCTGCCAGGACCAGCTCCTCGACCATGTCGACTTCGGCGCGCTTCGCGCCCGGCTTATGCAGAACGCGGTGCAGGAGAAGCTGACGCGACGCTGGATCGCGCACTGCAAGCGAGCGTTGACGCACGCCTGAGACGCGTCATTGCGAGGCGCGATAGCGACGAAGCAATCGATATATTTCAATGTGTTATAAGAGCTGGATTGCTTCGCTTCGCTCGCAATGACGTTCTTCTTGCCAATCGGCGAACGGCGGGTGAGCGCTCACGCGTTCAGGACGTTCTCGATATCCTTGCTGGTTTCGTCGGAAAGAAACAGCACGCCGGCACCTGTGACGTTGAACTGCCGCGCCAAGAGGTTGGTGATCTGGGCGTTCGACATCTGCGGTTTGGCATTGAAGATCTGTGTCGCGAGGTTTTGGGCAATCCCGCCGTCGCAGGCGAAGCGATCGACGATCAGCGACATGATCATGCTGACCTTCAGATCGACCATGGCTCAGTACCTCCCGCCTTGCGGCGGTTTCAGGGAGAATTCATCCGGTGACATACACATGCTGGCCTGGCCCGAGCGTATAACGCGAGGCAGTGGCAAAGATGATGGGCTCCGGGTCGGAGCCGTCGGTCACAAGCCGCGTCGAGCCATCGAGAAAATGGATGGTATACGGCAGTGATTGATCGAACGGTGCTGGTTGATTGGTGTTCTGCGCCATGACGACCCCCTACGCTGCTGATGAGGCGATTGTTTTCAATTCGGCCACAATGTAGCGGCGGACGTCCTCGCCGACATCGAAGATGCCATGGCCGAGGAGCGACGGATCGGTCTCGTCAGCGCTGTAGACGAGCATGGTGTACCTGCCGCTCTTGATCAGCGAGCTCACACGCGCGAGCGCCCGATCGATGATCGCCTTGTTCCCGGTCGTGAGCGCGTCGTAGCCCGGACCGGTCGGCACACCCGCTGCCCTCGCGCCCGCACCCTGATAGGGACGGATGACGGCATTGCCGCCGCCGACGCTGATGCCATCCATATAGGCGAGGAACTGGCTTTCGTTGTCATTGAAGACGAAAAGCGCCTGCGCGTACTGCGGTTGCTCGATCATCCAGGCGAAATCACCCTCCTTTCCGCTCCCTGCAAACACGGACGGCTTCAGAACGATTTGAACAGTTGCCGACATGTCCTCTCCCTTCCCATTACTACAATTACAGCATCACCTCGAACTCATGGTCCTTCATCGTCGCAAAGATAGACAAGGCCATTGCCCGCGGCAGCAACCCGTGCCTTGATCGCTTTCGGATCTTCATCTTTGAACTTCCGCTGCAGCACGAAGTCGCAGTTGGGAACGGGCGGCACCAACATTTGCGCCGAATAGTAATTCGCGTTGTAGTAACCATCGTTGTTGAAGTCCGCGGATTTTCGGTCAAAAGGCACGCTCCACGGGCTCCACTCGAGCGACTTGCCTTTCTTGTTCGTATATTTGTAGCGGTAGCGAACCCGATAGGGCTCCGGCCAAGTCCGCTTCGGATCTCCCTTCTTGGAATCGTAGTTGCACCAGCGAATGACCGGCGCGATCAGCGCCGTGGGACAGATATCGTCGTCGTTGACCGGGCAAAGATCGACCAGAGTCTTCGTCGTCATGTTTGGCAGCGGGATGGCGTAGGTCGTGCTATTGTGCCCGGTCTGATCATCGGCGACTTCGCGCAGCACGATGCGGCCGATGGCGTACCCTGACGGATCGTCCGGCAGCGTCACCTCCGGGCAGGTGTCCGAGGACCAATCACACTTCAGCCAATCCGACGACGGTGATGCAACCGTCGTGATGGTCGTCCCCTGAAACTGAACCGAATAGCGGATCCACTTGGCGGTGAATTTCCAGGCGTTGTTCCACTCGGTTTGCTTCTGCTCGACCGTGGGTTTGGTCGAGGCCGGCGCCGGCTGGCCATCAACGCCGGAAGCGGCCTTGTCTTTCGCCGTCTGCAGGATCTTCAGCGCATCCTGCTTGAAGTCGTCGCATTGCTTCTTCAGAGCCACAATTCTGTTTGCGCGCAACTGCTCCACTTCATGCTTGCGGTCCGTCTTCTTCTCCCATCTGGTGGTGAAGTCTCCCATCGCCCCGCTAACGAGAACGGTGTCCCACTGGTTTTTCAGCTCGTCGTAGCGTATCGGAACAGCGCAGTTGTCCTGATAATAGTAACCATCAGACTCGGCACTGTCCCACGGCCAGGTTGGCTCGCTTCCTTCGTAGGTCACCGACCCGATGCGGTTGACAAGTTTATCCCTGACATCATCGCATTTCGCCTCGAAATCATTGAGAACACCCTTTTCGGCCAGATAGTCTTTAATTGTTGTGCAAAGGAAATCAAAATACGACTGCAGATCCTGCATCGCACCAAAGAGATTCTTTTTGTCTTCATCGCGATCGCTATTCTGGAGACTACATACAAGTTTCTGCTGTAACAGCACGCGATAGTTCAAACATGACGCTTGCGAGACGCGCAGCCCGATCAGTGTCGATATCGCTGCCTGCGCCAGATCCATGTAGTTCTGTGATTTCGTGTCCGCATTTTTCAGCGTTGCTTCAACCGCAGAAATCGCCGTCTCGACGGCATTCGCCGGAATTTCGATCGTGCTGAGCGACTTGACAGCATCGATCACCTTTTGAAGGGTAGACGTGTTTGTATCGAGCGTTTTCAAGTCTCCCGTCGAGGCAAGCCACTTCTCCATCGTCTTGACGTAATCGCTTGCTTCGTCGATTTTTTGCGACGTCAGAAAGCCTTTCAAGTCGGCAAACCCGGCGTTGATTGCGTCCAGAACCGGCTTATTGGGATCCGGTTGCTCTGGATCGATCAGCGTTCCAAACACGTTCAATGCCGCGCTCGCAATCGGCCCCCAAGGACCGGGCAGGATGAAGGAGATCGTTTCCAGCGCCGAAAGCGATGTCTTCAACGCGTTGGCAGTCATTGGGCAGCCCCTCTTTTTCCCCGGCGTTGGGTTCCGCCGTCAGGTAATCGCGTTGGCGACGGCGATTTCACCAAGATTGGCCTGAACGCCGCGCGGGACGGTGTTGCCGCGGACCTTGATGTTGGCCAGGCTCTTGACGAAGTTGACCTTTCCGGCGATGTCGGCCGTATACAGCTTGGTCAGTTCATCGACCTTGTCCGCCTTCTCTTTGGCGGTTGCCCAGGTAAAGCCGCTTGTCAACGGCACCGGATTGAGGATCGAGGAATAGTGCAAGATCAGCACCAGGTCCGCCGAGGTCGGATCGGGTCGCGTCGGCGCCGCGCCTGCGGCCGCTCCGGCGACATCCTTGGCGACCGTGTGTGCCTGGAAGAAATTGGCGAAATCGTCCCAGTATTCCTGGTCGGTCTCGTTCTGCCACTTGTTCACCAGCGACATGATCAGCGCGCTGTCGGCGGCATCAAGCAGGCCGCTCGTGATGTCCTTGCCGGCCATCGCGTCGCGAAAAAGCTGGAAGATGTTCAGCATGTATGGACCCAGCGCGGTCACGATGGCGCAGAAGGCAGCCGTCTTGCCCAGCTTCGCCTCCTTCGCCGCACCGTTGCTGTTGTCGTTATTGTTGGCGTCCGCGTTCTCCAGAACCTTGCCGACCTTCTTTTCCTTCGTCGCTAGCTCGTTCTTTCCGGTGGCCGGATCCTTGGTGACGACGCCCGGATGCTCCGAGACTTTCGCTTTCAGCGCTTCCTTGGCATCGAGGTTGTTCATGCGCGCCGTCAAGTTCTCGATGCTCTTCACCAGCGTCTTGTTGCTGTTGACGATATCCGTCATCGCTTGGCGCAGGGTCGTGCGGGCGCGGTCACGCTCGTCCTTGCTGACCCGCTCCAGCTCTTCTCGGTGTTCCTCGCTGTCCGTGGCGTGCTCTTCGGTGAAATGCTCTTCGGCATGCGGCATGCAATCTGCTCCTTGCAGGCCCGAACGACGGCTTTGGAGAGAGTGGCGGCCGGTCAAGCCCTGGCTAGCGCTTAGATATCTTCTTCAAAGCGGGGATCGCCAATACCGGGCGCAGGGAACTCGACCTCCAGGTCGCAGTCACCCATGTTCCCAAGTTCAACCAGATCGTGCTTTGAGTGGTAGATTTTCGTCCGCCCTGCCGTGAGGACCGGTCCGCGGGCGCTGCCGTCGGCGAGTGCTAGCAACACCACCGGGTTATTGGCACCGGCGGCAACGCCGATCTTGATTGAACGTCCGCTCAGGCTGAGCGTGTCACCGCTGTACACGGTTGCCTTGGTCACCGCCGCCCTCCTCCCCTGTCACGGTATTCGTGTTAGCTCGGCGGCACTCCTGTTGGCGCATCCGCCGGCTTGTTAAAAATGATAGTAATTCTTACTCAGCCGCAAGGCTATAAGAAACTCCGTCAGGTGGACGTGCGCTGCTGGTGCAGCGACCCAATCGGGCGACTCGCGCCCAAGCAAGGTTGTCGCTGCACAACATATTGAATCGCGTGCACTTTCGGCACAAACAGGATGTACGCTCTGTTTGTGCCAGTGCACTGGGTTATGGCGCAGCAGGCGGCAGCGACTGCGGTCCTACGACCGCGCCGACCACGCTCGCCACGGCCGTCAGAGCGTTGCGAAGCGGGCCCGCGCGCCGCGCTCGATGGCAGCCGCGATGAGGCTGTCGATATCGAGCCGATCGCGGATCAGTTCCAGCATGCGGGATTCTTCGACCACAACCCGGCCGTCGGCCGCAGCGACGTCGCACGCGAGCGCATAGGCCGTTTCCCGCAACCGTTCGGGCAAGGCAGCACCGATTAGTTCGAGCGCCTTGTCGAGGCCGTTTTCGTCATCGAGCAGCTCGGCACAAGAGGCGGTCGTCGACGAAAGGCTTTGGTTGTTGTAGTCGCGGAAGATCGGCAGACCGGTGATGATTTCGCCGATCTGGTGCAGTTCCGCGTCGGTCATGTTGCGATCGGCTGCTGAGACCAGCACCATCGTGTAGATGAGAGCTGCGTGATGACTGACCATGCGCACCCCTTCTCGTCGCTACAAGCCGCCTTCGTTGCCTCAATCGCCGCCGCCGGCAACGCCATCGGCACGCGCAGCACCCTTAGGGTTTGCCGATAGCAGCCGTCAAGCCCGCCGCGCGCAGCGGCCGAAGGTGCATTATCCTTACGGCCCTCACGGTGCCGGGCTGGCAAGCGTCGCCCGTGTTTCGGCGATGGCTTCCTTGAGCCCCAGCCTTTGGATTGGAACCTCGGGCGGAAACGCCGTTAACAGTCGCGACGGCAGGCCGCGGTCGAGCATGACGAAGACGCCGCGGTCGTCGGCGCCGCGAATGAGGCGGCCGAACGCCTGCTTCAAGCGCGCCCGCACCAGGGCTTCGTCGTAGCTGCGGCCGCCGAAGGCTTGGCGTCTGGCCCGGTGCAGGACCGTCGGCCGCGGCCATGGCACGCGGTCGAACACGATCAGCCGCAGCGCGCGGCCCGGAACGTCGATTCCGTCGCGGACGGCATCGGTGCCCAGGAGGCACGACGTCTCTTCGGCACGGAAGATATCGACCAGCGAGCCCAGATCGAGCGCATCGACGTGCTGGGCGAGCAGGCGAATGCCCGCGTCCTCGAGGGCGCCGGCGATGCCATCGTAAACCGTGCGCAGCCGGCTGATGGCGGTGAACAGCCCAAGCCCGCCGCCGCCGGCAGCCAGGAACAATTCCCGATACGCCGCCGCCACTTGGCGCATCTCATCCCGGCTGACATCGGTCACAATCAGAATGCGCGCCTGCTGGCCGTAATCGAACGGTGAGGCCAGGGCCGAGAGCACCGGCGAGACCGCGATGTGGCCGACACCGGTGCGCGCTTGCGCCCACGCCCAGTCGCCCTCCTCATCGCCAGTGCCATCGCGCAAGGTCGCTGACGTGATGACGGCGCCGTGTGAGGGCGCCAGCACCGCCGCCGCCAGAGGCCGCGTCGGATCAAGCCAATGCCGGTACAGCCCGACATCGATCTCCCGACCGTCAATGCGCTCGACCTGCAGCCAGTCGACAAAATCGTCCGGCGTCTCTGCCCCGAGCGTCTGCAGGACCGAGCGCCAGCCGGCGATCGGCTCGCAAGCACGGCGGAGAAGGCTCCGCCGGACGCCCTCGATCCGCCGCTTTGTTTCGCCGTCGAGGGTCGCCGCTTCCGCATCGAGCCGCTCGCTGAGCGCGCGAACGAGGACCTGCAGCGGTGCGGCAAACAGCATCAACGCCTGATCGAGCGCGTGGCCGGCCTCGATCAGTCCCGCCACCGGCGGCCGCAGCGCCGCTTCCAAGCTGTAGGCCGTTTCGGCGTCGGGGTTGCGGGCAAGCACTTGGGTCCGAACCAGGGCGAGCAGGTCCTCGCTCGGGCCAATCCGGTTCCCAGCAACCAATCGCTGCCGCCAGCCGGGACCCGGCAGCGCTGCCGCCGCTTGGGAGAGGACGCGCAAGGCTTCGAGTGCCGCGGGGATGTCGAAGAACAGGCCTTCGACCCGCTCCTGCAGCCCGCGCCGCCGTGAGCGCCCCGCCCCTTCAGCGCCCCGCAGCCAGCGCCTCAGTTCAGCCGTTTCAAGGCCGCTCAACGCAATCGAGAACGCGCTGTCCGCGGCCTCAAACAGATGGTGCGCCTCGTCGAACACGTAGCGCGTCGGCAGACCGCCATCGTCGGCCCCGCGCGCCGCGTGCACCATCACCAACGCATGGTTCGCCACCACGATCTCGGCGCTGCGCGCCCTGCGGATGGCGCGTTCAATGAAACAGCGGCGGTAGTGCGGACAGGCGCTGTAGATGCATTCGCCGCGGGTATCGGTGAGGTTAATCGTCAGCCGGGGGCCGAGCAGATCGGCGAGCCAGGCGGGAAAATCGCCGCCAATCATGTCGCCGTCACGCGTTGCCAACGCCCAGCGGGCAACGAGGCCGAGCGCCGTCGCGTCGGTTGCTTCCAGCCGGCCGGCGAGCGTGTTCACTGCCTCTTCGTAGTTCAGGAGACAGAACAGGTTCTCGCGGCCCTTGCGCACGACCACGTTGGCGGCCTTGTCGGCGCGGCGCGGATAGGCGCGATCGAGCTCCCGATCGAGCTGGCGCTGTAGATTGCGGGTGAAGGTGCTGATCCAGACGCTCGCCCGGTTCTTGCGCGCCCATAAGGTGGCCGGCGCGATGTAGCCCAGCGTCTTGCCGATCCCTGTGCCCGCCTCCGCGAGAACAACATGCGGTTCGCCGACCCGTTCGCGCGGAGAAAAGGCGCCGGCCACGCCGGAGGCGTACTGCATCTGCTGCGGCCGCGGCTCCGCTTTTGCGCCCAGAAGCTGGACCAGGCGTGCGCGCGCTTCGACCGGCTCCACCGGCCAACTGTCAGCGGGTGGCGGTGACGGCACTTCCTCGAAATCGGCAAGCCGGCGCCAGACCCGCAAGCCCTCGACTGACCGGCTGCCGGCGAAGGCCGTTTCCGCACCGAGGGCAGTCAAGACCGCTTCCGCCCACGCCCAACCGCCCTGCACCATCGCCCGCGCCACGGCTTCGGCATCCGGTCGTGGCGATGCCGTCAGTTCGGCCAACAGCGCTTGAGCAATGGCGATCAGCGCCGAGGCCTCTTCCGCCAGGGTGGTCGGCTCTGGCAGGAGCAGGGCGGCGGCAAGACCGCGCGGCGACGGGACACAGAATCGAGCCGGCCGCACGAAAGCGAACAGCTCCAACACATCGAAGGCCCGTACGCGCGAAAGCTTGAGACGCCTCGCGACAGCACCCGCATGGCATACGAAAGGGGCGCTGCCGGCGGCAACCCGGCGGGCTGCCTCTGCAAGGCTCAAGTGTTCGGCGGCGCCTTCAGCCGGCAGCCACGCGGCCTCACGGACGCCAGCAGCGAGCGCCGGCGCGGCCGGCAGCCGTGTTCGCGCGGCGGCACGAGCGGGACTGGTCATGGCGGCGACTATAGCCTTTGCCGCCTCTCACGCCAGCGGCGGGCGCGGCAGTCTGGGATGCAAGCTACACGCGCGGTGGAGTTGAGGTGCCGCAGAAGGCCGCGATGGACTCGAAATAGGCCTTGAAGCCCACCTGCATCAGATCGTTGTGCCCGGCGGCGGGGACGCGCAGGAACGTCTTGTCCTCGGCGGCGCACGCGTCATAGAGCGCTTCGGCATCGGTGATCGGGATCAGCCAATCACGCTCACCGTGGATGATCAGCGTGCGCAGCTTGATCCTTGCAATCTTGTCCAGGTTGCCGAAACCGTCCTTGTTTTCGAACGCATCTGGGAGCTGCAGGAAGCCGATCCGCTCGATCAGGGCGAAGGTGTATGCGAAGCCGCTCTCGATGATAAGGCCGGCAATCCGTTCTGGTGCCCGGCTCGCAATCTCGAGCGCGGCCGCGCTGCCGAGGGAACGGCCCATGACGTACAGATCGCCCGCCTCGATTTTCCGCTCGGCCAGGATCTCTGGCACCTTTTCGAAGCACTCCCAGGCATCGGCGATGAGAGCGCTCGCGGTCGGCGCACCGTCGCTGGTGCCATAACCACGGTAGTCAACAACAAACAGGGAAAGGCCGAGCCGGAGGTAGGCTTCTGCAATCATGTCGTAGTCGGAAGCAATCTCCCCGTTGCCGTGGAAATAAAGGATGATGGGCGCTCCTTTGCGGCCGGCAAAGATCTTGCCGCCGACGGCTACGCCGGATGCGACGGGTATGCGCACGGTATGGACGCCTGGAGTGATCTGGGGAACCCCTACGTCCCTTCGAGGATAAAACAGGACACTCAAGACCTCTGGACGGTCGAGAACCTCGTACGGCCTTTCCATCGCGCTCCTCGCCCCGTTCCCTCGCACTCGCTGTGATCTAGCGCGCTCCAATACGGGAATCACGACAAAAGTTTCGCCCGCGCCGAGAGGATGAGAAAACGGTTGAAACGCGCGCGAGGGGGCGTCGATAGTCAACGTCATCAGGCCGGCCCGCAGTGGGCGACCGGCGCAACGAGATCAAGGATCCGATGCCGACCATTGCCGTCATCGGCGGCGGCCCTTCAGGGGTTGTCGCCGCCCTGGAAGCCGCCGCCCACGGCGCCTCCGTCACGCTGATCAGCGCCGAAGCCGTGGGCGGCCGCGCGACTTGGTCCAGCCTCGTGCCGAGCAAGGTCTGCCTGATCGCCGCAGATCACCTCGATGATGCCCGCCACCAGGAAGCCCTCGGCCTCATTGCCGATCTGCCGCGCCTCGATCTGGCGCGGATGCGCAAGCGCATCGAAGCGGCCTGCAGCACCTGGAGCGCGCATCAGGTACAGCTCCTGCTTGATCGCAAGGTGCGATTGGTCAGAGGCAATGCCAGCTTTGCGGCGCCGGACAGGCTCACCGTCCAGCGCGACGGCGGCGAGAGCGAGGTCGTCACTTTCGACCGGGCGATCATCGCTACCGGCTCGGTGCCGGTTTTTCTGCCCACTCTCAAACCGGACGGCAAGCGCATCCTGGCGCCACGCCTGATCGGGACGCTCGCGGATTGGCCGCGCCACATGATTGTCATCGGCGGCGGCATCACCGGTGCCGAGTTCGCCTACTTCTTCCGCTGCGCCGGCTGCGCCGTCACGTGGCTCACGGACCAGGCGCAAATGCTGCCGACGTTCGATCCCGAGATCGCTACGGCTTTGGAGCAGTCGCTTGCCGCGCGTGGCATCGAGATGGTCAAGAGCGCGCCAGTGGCATCGGCAGCGGCTGTGGACGACGGCGTGCGCATTGCGCTGCAGGACGGGACGTCGCTCGCAGGTTCGCACGCCTTCATTGCCATCGGCCGGCGGGCAGACCTGGCCGATCTCGGCCTCGCCGCCGCGGGCATCGTCCATACACCCGCAGGCGTCTCGGTCGATGCCCATTGCCGCAGCAGCAAGACCAACATCTATGCCGTCGGCGATGCCGCCGGCCCGCCCTACACGGCAAACTGCGGCATGGCGAGAGCGCGTGCAGCCGCGCGCCACGCCGTCGGCGCGCCTGCGGCACCATTCCGCCCGCATGCGGTGATCGAGACGACCTACACCCTGCCGCAGGCGGCGCAGGTCGGCCTCACCGAAAGTGCCGCCGCCGAACTTGATCGGCCGGTCGGCGTCTTTCGTGCCGACTACGGCGCCGCGCTCAAGGCTCGTCTCGGCGAGACAGCGGACGGCTTCGTCAAGCTGCTGGCCAAACCGGACGACGGCCGGGTGCTGGGTGGCGCGGCCTTTGGCGACCGAGCCGCCGAGATCCTGGCGCCGGTGGCGTTCGCTGTCGCCAAGGGGTTGTCGATCGAAGATCTGAGCGAGACCTTCGGCGCCCATCCCACCTTGAGCGAACTGGTAGGCATCGCGCTGCGCGGCTATTGATTCCGCCCGCGCGCCGCGAGAGGCTGCCGTAACGACGGGAAACCTTCGGTAACAAAACGTGACTTGGACGCCTTCCGACGCCTCCCCTTAATCATAAGGGGACGGCGAGGCGGGCTCGCGTCGCCAACAGTAGAGTAAACGTGTCCAAGGGCGTGGTTGACAGCGCATCGCACCCCCCGCATCAGGGGCCGCCGGCCGTGGCGGCGCCGTACCTGCGCCCCACCTCGATCGCGGCAGCGTTGCAACACCTGGCGGATGGCCCGCGGCTCATTGTCGCCGGCTGCACCGACGTCCTTCCCGCCCATGTCGGGAAAATGGTCGTGGAGCCGGTCCTCGATCTGACCCGGATACGGGACGCGCGCGGCATCCGCGAGGAGAACGACCACTGGCGTATCGGTGCGCTCACGACCTGGGCAGACGTGGCTGAGGCTACGCTGCCGCCCGCTTTCCACGCATTGCAAAGTGCAGCCCGGCAGATCGGCGGTGTGCAGATCCAGAACGCAGGCACGCTGGGTGGCAACCTGTGCAATGCCTCGCCTGCTGCCGATGGCGTGCCGGCGCTGCTGATCCTCGATGCGGAGGTCGAACTGTGCGCACTCACCGGGACCCGTCGCTTAGCCCTCGCCGAATTCATCCTCGGCAACCGGCAGACGGCGCTACGCGCAGATGAGATCCTTACTGCCATCCGCGTACCAAAGAGCGCGTGCGGCGGCCGCGCGACGTTCCTCAAATTGGGCGCGCGGGCCTACCAGGTGATCTCGATCGTCATGGTCGCGGCGCGCCTTGAGGTCGCAGCCGACGGCAGCGTGGCGGCGGCTGCGATCGCCGTCGGGGCTTGCTCACCGGTGGCATGCCGGCTGCCCGCGCTCGAGGCGGCGCTTATCGGCACGCCCTGCGCGGGCGACCGCCTGCGCGCGATCGTCCGGCCGGAGCATCTGCATCCGCTGGCGCCGATCACCGACGTGCGGGCGAGCGCCGATTACCGGCGCGAGGCGGCGCTGACCCTTGTCCGCCGCGCCCTCTCAAGCTTCGGCACAGGCGCGCCGTGACCGCCTCGGACGACCTCACGTTCACGCTGAACGGCCGCGCCGTGCGCGTTTCGGTGCCGCCGATGCGCCGGTTGTCTCAGGTGCTGCGCGAGGACTTGGACCTCAAGGGCACCAAGGTCGGCTGCGATGCCGGCGACTGCGGCGCGTGTACGGTGCTGATCGACGGCCACGCCGTTTGTGCCTGCCTGACGCCTGCGGCCCAGGCACAGGGCCGCGATGTGCGCACGGTCGAGGGCCTGGCGAATGGCACGCTTAACCGCCTGCAGCAGGCCTTCCTCCATTACGGCGCCGCCCAGTGCGGCATCTGCACGCCAGGCATGCTGCTGGCGGCCACGGCCTTGCTTGAACGCGATCCGGCGCCGAGCGAGGCTGCAGTGCAGGATGCGCTTGGCGGCGTCCTTTGCCGCTGCACCGGCTATCGCAAGATCATCGAGGCGGTCCTCAACGCGCACCGCTTCCCGGCTGAGGCTCAAGGCAAGGCAGCCACAGCGCTCGTCGGCGCCCGCGTACCGCGTGTCGATGGTGGCGGCAAGGTAACGGGCAGCGAGGCGTTCGGCGACGACCTTGCACCTGCCGATGCGCTGTGGCTCAAGCTGATCCGCGCGCCGCATGCGTCCGCCCGGTTCACGATCGCCCCGCTGGCGCCGTTACTGGCCCGCTACCCCGGCATCGTGCGTGTTCTGACCGCAGCCGACGTGCCCGGCGCCAACGAGCATGGCGTGATCCCGGCCTTTCGTGACCAGCCGGTGTTCGCGGTTGAGCAGGTGCGTTTTGCCGGCGAGGCGATCGCGGCAATCATCGGTGACGAAACAACCGTTGCCGGCTTCGACGCGGCCGATTTCCCCGTGCGCTGGGAGCCGCTGCCGCCGCTTGCCGACATGGACGCTGCCACCCAGGCCGCTGCCCCCCTCCTGCACCGCGACCGGCCAGGGAACATCCTGACCGGCGGCTTCGTCCGCCGCGGCGACATCGAGGCCGCATTCGCCAACGCTGCCGCAACCGTCGAGGGCCGCTTCGAGACGTCTTTCGTCGAGCATGCCTACATCGAGCCGGAGGCGGGCTTCGCGCACCGCAACGGCGACACGCTCGAGCTTTTCGTCTCGACCCAGACACCGCACATGGATCGCGATGAAACGGCGCGCATCCTCGCGCTCCCGCCCGAGAAGGTACGCCTGGTCCCAACCGCCTGCGGCGGCGGTTTCGGCGGCAAGCTCGACATGGCGGTCCAGCCCTACCTCGCAATCGCCGCCTGGCTGCTCGACCGCCCGGTGCGCTGCGCCTACACGCGGCCCGAATCGATGGCGAGCACCACCAAGCGCCATCCGGGGCGGATGCACGTGCGCCTTGCCGCCAATAATGAAGGCCTGCTGCAGGCGATCGACTTCGCGGGCGATTTCGATACCGGCGCCTATTCCTCGTGGGGGCCGACCGTGGCCACGCGGGTGCCCATCCATTGCAGCGGCCCCTACGCCGTCGGGTCGGTGCTGGCGCAGACGCGCGCAATCCTCACCAACAACGCGCCCTCGGGCGCCTTCCGCGGCTTCGGCACGCCGCAGGCCGCGTTCGCAACCGAGAGCCTGATGGACGCGCTGGCCGACCGGCTCGGCATCGACCGGCTGGAATTCCGGCTCAAGAACGCGCTCCGGGCTGGCGACCGCACGGCGACCGGTCAGCTGCTGACGGCGAGTGTCGGCATGGCCGATTGCCTGGTGGCGCTGCAAGCTCCCTGGCAGGCAGCGCGGGCAGCGGCGCAGGCGCACAATGCCGGCAACGGGATCACGCGCCGCGGCGTCGGCGTTGCCTGCATGTGGTACGGCTGCGGCAATACCGCGCTCCCCAACCCTTCGACCATGCGTGTCGCGGTCACTGCGGATGGGCGGGTTGTGCTGTATCAAGGCGCGGTCGACATTGGCCAGGGATCCAGCACCGTGCTTGCCCAGATCTGCGCCGAAACACTAGGGCTCCCGCTTGACGTCCTGACGCTGGTGGGTGCGGACACTTCGCTGACGCCTGATGCCGGCAAGACGTCGGCCTCGCGGCAGACCTTCGTCTCCGGCCGCGCCATCTTCGCCGCCGCCACCGATCTGCGCCGGCAAATCCTGCGGCTCGCGAACGCCGGCGAGAGGGCGCGGCTTGAGCTCACCGGAACGACGTTGAGCTTTGTCGACGGAGCCGACGTACGGCAAGTCGATCTGGCGCGCCTGCCCGCGGACACGAACGGCGTCGTTCTCGCAGCCGAAGCCACGTTCGATCCGCCGACGTCGCCGCTCGATGCCGACGGCCAGGGCGTTCCCTATGCCACCTATGCCTTCGGCGCCCAGATGGCGGAAGTGTTGGTTGATTGCGAACTCGGCACCGTGCAGGTTCTCAAGGTCGCAGCCGCCCACGATGTCGGCCGCGCCGTCAACCCTGCCCTGGTCGAAGGCCAGATCGAGGGCGGCATCGCGCAAGGGATCGGCATGGCGTTGATGGAAGAGTACATTCCCGGGCGCAACACGAACCTGCACGACTACCTGATCCCGACCGTGGGCGACGTGCCGCCGATCGAGACGTTCCTGATCGAGGATCCGGAGCCGCTCGGACCCTATGGAGCCAAGGGCGTTGGCGAGCCGGCGATGATCGCGACGCCGGCCGCGATCCTGAACGCGATCCGCGACGCGACCGGTGTCACCATCACCCGCGTGCCGGCAACGCCCGACCGGGTGCGTGCCGCGATCGCAGCCGCCCGCGCGCGCGGTGCGAAAGCCAGCGATGTCCAAGGCTGAGTCCGTCGATCGCATCGTCTGCGATGCGTGTCCGGTGCGCTGCCGGATCAAGCTGGGGGCAGCCGGTTCTTGCGACCGCTATGCCAACATCGAAGGCATACTCACCCGCGTCGATCCAATCGTCGTCGCGCGCCGCGTGGCCGAACGCGACGGACCGCTGGTGCCGTTCCTGCAGAAGGATGGGTGGGAAGGCGGCCTTCTGCACGAGGAGCACAGCTTCCTCACCGGTATCGGCGCCGGGACAACCTATCCGGACTACAAACCGGCACCGTTCATCGTCGCCAGCGAGCACGCAGGCGTCGACATGGTGACCGTGGTTACCGAGGGAATCTTCAGCTACTGCGGCGCCAAGGTGAAGATCGACACCGACCGCCACATCGGCCCGGAAATGGCCTTCGTGCGTTGCGAAGGCGAGCCGGTCGGCCACGTGACCACGGCGGAATACGGCTCGCAGATGCTCTCGCTGGGTGGCGTCCGCCACCTCACCGGCGGCTCCAAGCGCGAGGGTGTGGTGACCTGCAACACGCTCTTGGCGCTTTGCAATCGCGAGCGTGTCGAACTGACCGTCGACGGCGGTTCCAGCCTCAGTATTGCCGCCGGTCAGCCGCCGGTGATCGACGGCGAGCGCGAGGAACGGATGCGCGTCGGTTGCGGCTCGGCGACGATCGGCATGTTTGCACCGGCATGGAAGGACCTGGTGGATGACGTCGTCGTTGTCGATGACCATATCACTGGCGTCTTGAGCGAGCATGAGGCTGGTAAGGCGCTTGGCATGCGGCCAACCGGGGTCTACGTTCGCGGCCGGCGCTCGACGCCTGGGCGCTATTTTCGCGTCGCCGAGCCCGGCCAAGGCTGGGGCGGGACCGACATCACTGATCCACTTGCGATCTTGGGTCCCTTTGATGCCAAGGTGGCCCGGCCTGGACAAAGCCTGCTCATGGTCAGCACGACCGGCGAGGAAGCGGCCTTTTTCGTCCTCGATGAGAGGCTGACGCCGCTGCCTGCGCCAATGCCGGCCGCACTTGCAGCGACGGTGCAGCTGATCAGCGAGAATTGCGAGCCGGCGCTGTGCTCGGTTGTGTTCATGGGCGGCGCCGGCGGCTCCTTGCGTGCCGGCGTCACCCGCAACCCGGTTCACCTCACCCGCTCGGTCAGGGATTCGCTGGTCTACGTCTCCTGCGGCGGCGCGCCCGCCTATGTTTGGCCCGGTGGCGGCATTACCTTCATGGTCGATATCTGTCGCATGCCGCAGCATGCGTTCGGCTCGGTGCCAACGCCGGCACTGGTCGCGCCGATCGAGTTCACCATGCGGTTCGATGACTATACCGCCCTGGGCGGCCACGTTGAGCACGTCACCCGGCTGGACAGCATTCGCACCGACAGCCGCATGAACGCGGTCGACTGGAGCGCGGACAATCCCTGGCCGTTCACGCAGAGCCATTTTGCCCGCAAGAAGACGCCATGAACGGGACCGTCCAAGCGTCGCTGCTGGCGGACGGCCGGCGGCTGCATCTCCAGCATGGGCCGATCGATCTCATCATCGCGGCTGATGGCACACGGGAAGAGGTTGCGGCCGCCTACCGCCAGGCCTGGGCGGCCCTCGTCCCTGTATTGGGCGGCCTCGTTGATGAACTCGGCCTGCTCCGGCGCCCGGTCGGCGCCGAACCGATCGACGTGAGCGGAACGGTGGCGCGGCTCATGGTCGCCGCGTGCCAACCGCATGCGGCCCGTTTCATCACGCCGATGGCGGCGGTCGCCGGTGCGGTCGCCGATCATGTCCTGACAGCGATGGTTGACGGCCGCCGCCTAACGCGCGCCTATGTCAACAACGGCGGTGACATCGCGCTTCATCTCGGCCCTGGCCGCCGCTTCGAGATCGGCGTCGTCCCTGCCCTCGCCGAGCCGCATGTCGCTGCCGTGGCAACAGTCACCGCCGCAAGCCCGATCCGCGGCGTTGCGACAAGCGGGAAAGGGGGGCGCAGCCTTTCGCTTGGCATTGCCGATACCGTCACCGTGCTTGCCCGCTCCGGCGCCGAAGCCGATGCTGCCGCCACGCTCATCGCCAATGCGGTCAACATCGATAGCCCCGCAATCGACCGCAAAGCCGCCAATACCATCGACGAGGACACGGACCTGGGCGCGCTGCCGGTCGTCACCGCGGTCGGAATGTTGACGCCTGCCGAGATCGAAGACGCGCTCGACGCCGGCCAGGCCGTCGCGGCGGAGATGCTCGAGAACGGCCTGATTGCGGCGGCCTACTTGCACTTGCGCGGCCGGCAGCGGCTTGTCGGCGCACCGCTTCCGGTGCTAACCCAAGGGCGGCCGGGAGGGACGGCCTGAACGCGGAGGATGCCGCGTAGGGGCCCTTTGGCGAGGAGGACGATCCGGTGGCGAGCGCGAAGATCCGCAAGCTGATAACGTGGGTCGAGGAAACGCGGCGCGAAGGCGGCCGCGAGATTGCGCCTGCGACCCGCAAGGCAGCCGCGGTCGCCGTCATCGAAAACCCGCTTGCCGGCCGCTTTACCGAGGACCTTGAACCGCTGACGGCCATCGGCGAGGAACTGGGCGGCCTCCTCGGTGAGCGCGCCGTTGCCGCCCTTGGCATCGCACCGGAACGGGTCGAGAGCTATGGCAAGGCCGCAATCGTCGGCGAAGCGGGCGAACTGGAACATGCCGCAGCGATCCTGCACCCGAGGCTCGGCGCGCCGCTGCGCAAGGCAGTCCAGAAGGGCGCTGCCCTCGTGCCGTCAGCGAAAAAGGTCGGCGGCATCGGCACCGCAATCGACGTGCCCTTGGGCCACAAGGACGCAGCCTTCGTACGCAGCCACTTCGATGCCATGGAGGTGCGGGTCGCCGACGCACCGCGGGCTGGCGAAATACTGGTTGCGGTCGTACTGACCGACTCCGGCCGGCCGCTGGCACGGGTCGGTGGCCTGACGGTCGCGGAGATCAAGGGCGAGGACGGCCTGCGATGAGCAAAGCCATAAACGGCCGTCGCACCGCCAGCGGGACACAGCAAACGGGGACCCTAAGCATGCTTACGCGCAGAGACTTTCTCACCGCCGGCGCGGCGACGCTTGCCATGACCGCCGGCGGCTCGCGCTGGAGTGCCGCCGCCGAGCCGATCCGCATCGGTGAGATCAACAGCTACTCCGGCCTGCCGGCCTTCACCCTGCCCTACCGCAATGGCTGGCAGCTCGCTGTCGAGGAGATCAATGCCGCCGGTGGCGTCCTCGGCCGGCCGCTGGAGGTGATCTCGCGCGACGATGGCGGCAAGCCGGGCGACGCGGTGACGGCGGCGAACGAGCTCTTAAGCCGCGAAAAGGTGGCGCTACTGGTCGGCACCTTCTTCTCCCACGTCGGTCTTGCCGTCGCCGATTTCGCGAACCAGAAGAAGGTCCTGTTCGTTGCCGCCGAGCCCTTGAGCGATGCGCTCACGTGGGAGAAGGGCAATCGCTACACCTTCCGGCTGCGGCCCAACGTGTCGATGCAGGCCGGCATGCTGGCGGAGGAAGCAGCAAAGCTGAAGGCCAAGCGCTGGGCCAGTATCGCGCCGAATTACGAGTACGGGCAGTCAGCCGTAGCCGCGTTCAAACGGCTGATGGCCGCACGGCGGCCCGATATCGAGTGGGTGGCGGAGCAATGGCCGGCGCTCGGCAAGCTCGACCCGGGCCCGACGGTCCAGGTGCTGGCCGAAGCCAAGCCGGAGGCGATCTTCAACGTCACCTTCGCCGCCGATCTCACCAAGTTCGTGCGCGAGGGCCAGACGCGCGGCTTGTTCAAAGACCGTGAGGTCGTGAGCCTCTTGACCGGCGAGCCGGAGTACCTGGATCCGCTGGCAGCGGAAGCGCCGATCGGTTGGATCGTGACCGGCTATCCTTGGTACGAGATCGATACGCCACGCCATCAGGCGTTCCTTGCCGCCTACCAGGCGCGCTTCAGCGACTATCCGCGCTTGGGCTCCGTCGTCGGTTATGCGGCGATGAAATCGGTCGCCGCCATCATCACCCGCGCCGGCAAGGTCGATACCGAGTTGATGGTCGAAGCTGCCAAGGGCGTGACACTGGAAACGCCGTTTGACGAAATCATGTACCGCAGCCTCGATCATCAGTCGACGCTCGGCGCATATGTCGGACGCACTGCGCTCCGGGATGGCAAGGGGGTCATGGTCAACTGGCGCTATGCCGATGGCGCCGCCTACCTTCCTGGTGCCGCGGAGGTAGCGAAGCTGCGACCAGCCCGCTAAGACGGCCTGCGGCAAAGATGCGTCGCCCAAGCGGCGACTTGAGGGTCAGTCCGTGGCGTTCGTCGTCATCCAGTTCCTGAACGGGCTTGCGAGCGCCGCGGACCTGTTCCTGGTTTCGGCCGGTCTCTCGATCATCTTCGGCGTCACCCGCATCGTCAATTTCGCGCACGGCTCGTTCTACATGCTGGGCGCGTACCTTGCGTTCACGCTGGTCGAGGGCGTGTTCGGCCCCGCCTTCGGCTTCTGGCCAGGGATCGTCGCTGCCGCAATCGCGGTGGCGGTGCTGGGCGGCCTGCTCGAAGTCACATTACTGCGGCGCATCTACCAGGCGCCCGAGCTGTTCCAGCTGCTGGCGACCTTTGGCGTCGTCCTGATCGTCCAGGATCTGGTGCTGCTGGTGTGGGGACCGGAAGACCGCATCGGCCCCCGCGCGCCGGGCCTGGAGGGCGCCGTCAGCCTCCTCGGTCACCAGTTCCCGCGCTACGACCTGTTCCTGATCGCGCTGGGACCGATCGTGCTCGGAGCGCTCTTTCTCCTGTTCCGGCGGACCCGCTGGGGCATTCTGGTCCGTGCCGCCACGCAAGACCGCGAGATGGCGGCGGCCCTGGGCGTCAACGAGCGCTGGCTGTTCACGTCGGTGTTCGTGCTGGGCGCGTTCCTCGCCGGCTTGGGCGGCGCCGTCCAGTTGCCGCGTGAGGCGGTGCATCACACGATGGACCTGGAGATCATCGTCGAGGCGTTCGTCGTCGTCGTCATCGGTGGGCTTGGCAGCGTCACCGGAGCCTTCCTGGCCTCCATCATCCTCGCCGAGTTGAACGCGTTTGGCATCGTCATCTTCCCCGAGGTAACCCTGGTCCTGGTGTTCCTGGTCATGGCGGTCGTGCTGGTCATTCGACCGACCGGCCTTCTCGGCCGACCTGAGTTTGCCATCCGCGCCGCCTCCGGAGTGGCGGAACCGCCGATCACGCCGCAATCGGAGGCCGCGCGCAACTGGGTCTTCGCAGGCGTGCTCGGGCTCGCGGTCTTGCCCGTGGTCGCCGATGCCTATGTGCTGAGCGTCGCGACCGAGATCATGATTTTCGTGCTGTTCGCGATCAGCCTGCAGTTCCTGATGGGCATTTCCGGCATGGTCTCGTTCGGCCACGCGGCATCCTTCGGCCTCGGCGCGTATGGGGCGGCCTTGATGATCAAGCACGCCGGCGCGCCGATGGAGCTTGCGTTCCTGGCCGGCATCGGGCTTGCCGCCCTCGGTGCGCTGGTGATCGGCTGGTTCTGCGTCCGCTTGTCAGGCGTTTACCTCGCCATGCTCACGCTGGCATTTGCCCAGATCGCGTGGTCGGTTGCCTTTCAGTGGTATGGGGTGACCGGTGGCGACAACGGTATCCTCGGCGTCTGGCCCGCGGCCTGGGCCGCATCGCCGATCGTGTTCTTCTACCTGACGCTCGCCGTGACGACGCTGGCGCTGGTGATCTTGCGGCGGATCATCTTCGCCCCCTTCGGCTTCGGCTTGCGCGCCTGCCGCGATTCGGTGCTGCGGGCCGAGGCGATCGGCATCGACCGCCGGCAGGTGCAGTGGTTTGGCTTCGCGGTTGCCGGCGCGTTCGCAGGCGTCGCCGGAACACTCTATGCCTTCCTCAAAGGCAGCGTGTTTCCAGACGTGCTCGCGGTGCCTGTCTCGGTCGATGGCCTCGTCATGGTGCTGCTGGGCGGCATTCAGCGGCTGAACGGCCCGATCGTCGGCGCGCTCGTCTACAAGCTGCTGCAGATCGTGCTCGCGAGCTACACCGACTATTGGCGGCTCGTCATCGGCGTCATCATCATCGGCCTGGTCGTCGCCTTTCCGCAAGGCATCGTCGGCTTCTTCGGAACGCGGCTCGATACCTTGCTCATGCAAAGGCGGAACAACTCGTGACGCCGGTCTTGAGCGTTGAAGGCCTGAGCAAGCGTTTCGGCGGCGTGACGGCGGTCGACGACGTCAGTTTTTCCGTCAACGCCGGCGAACTTCTGGCGATGATCGGTCCCAACGGCGCCGGCAAGAGCACCTGCTTCAACCTTGTCGGCGGCCAGCTCAAGCCCGACCGCGGTCGCGTGCGGCTGTTCGACCACGACCTGGTCGGCCTGCCACCGCGGCGGATCTGGCGCTTGGGAGTCGGTCGGACGTTCCAGATCACGGCCGTCTTCCAATCGATGACGGTCGTCGAGAACGTGCAGATGGCGCTCATTTCGGGGCGCAGACGAATTGGCGCCCTCTGGCCCAAGGCCTCGCACCTTTACGTCGACGAGGCACTTGAGCTGTTGTCGCGCGTCGGCATGCTGGACCAGGCCGACCGGGCATGCAGCGTGCTCGCCTACGGTGACTTGAAGCGGCTTGAGTTGGCCGTCGCCCTCGCCAATGCACCGAAACTGCTCTTGATGGACGAACCGACCGCCGGCATGGCGCCGGCCGAGCGGATCGAGCTGATGCGGCTGACGTCCTCAATTGTCCGCGAGCGTGGAATCAGCGTGTTGTTCACCGAGCATGACATGGACGTCGTTTTCGCGCACGCGAGCCGGATCATTGTCCTCAACCGCGGCCGGCTGGTCGCCGCGGGAGTTCCGGCCGCGGTGCGCGCTGATCCGTCCGTCCAGGAGATCTACCTCGGCTCGGCCGGCGCGCCGGTCCCTTCCGGATCGCCCGCATGAGATTGGAAGTCCACAAGCTCTGCGCCTTCTGTGGCCGCGCCCAGATCCTGTTCGACGTCAGTCTCAAGCTGGAGCGAGGCGAGGTGGTGGCGCTCCTGGGCCGCAACGGCGCCGGCAAATCGACAACGCTGAAGAGTATCGTCGGGCTGGTCGAACAGCGCTCGGGACGGGTCGTCTTGGACGGCCGCGACATCACCTATGCACCGACCGCCCAAATCGCCCGCGCCGGACTCGGATACGTGCCGGAGGACCGCCGTATCTTTACCGAACTCACCGTTGCCGAGAATCTCCTTGTCGGCCGCCAACCGCCGCGCTCCGGTGCGCCTGCATGGACTGAAAAAAGCCTGTTCCACCTGTTCCCCAATCTTGCCGAGCTCAGCGACCGCCCGGCCGGGGAGATTTCCGGCGGGGAGCAACAGATGCTGACCATCGCGCGCACGCTGATGGGCAACCCGGCAGCCCTCATGCTGGATGAACCGTCGGAAGGCCTGGCGCCCTTGATCGTCGAGCAACTGGGCAAGGCCATCCTGACCCTGAAGCAACAAGGGCTTAGCATCCTTTTGTCGGAGCAGAACCTCCATCTCGCCCGCGCGATCGGTGACCGCGTCTCCATTATCGAGAAAGGGCGAATCCGCTTCGAGGGGACGATGGCCGAGTTCGGGAGCGATCAAACGATCAGCCGCACGTTTCTCGCCGTCTAATCCGCGACCGCGGCTGGCGCAAGCGAGCCGGGACGTCGGGCAATTCTGGCACCAAGACTTGCAAGTGGCGAATTTGCATTGGTCTTTACCGCCATCGATGGTATTCTTAGAGCTGAACGCCAAAGGGCGGGGGGTTTAATGACGGCCATTGAGTCTGGGCCTCGGCGCAGTCTGGATGAGCCGCGGTTGCCGCGCGAGGCGGTATCCCTCGCCGGATTTGGGGATTGCACCCCGCCGCGGCGCCACAAGGCAGCGCAGCCGAAGGTGAGCGTGAACGTCGGAGAGGCCATGACCGGTTCCCCGATGCGCGGTTCGCTTGGCGCCGCGCCGCCGACCGAGCGTTCATTGCGAAATAGCCACATCCTACGATTGCTTCCGACGGTTGCCCTGATAAGGGGTTCCGCTTCCTTTTCGCCGCTGCTATCCTGTCGAGCGTGCCAAGACACGGATTTCTCGTGGCGCGCATGGCAGGTGGGAGCCGCGCTGCCGCTTCAGATTGAATCAGACAGCAACCGATCCCCGCAGGGCCGCAAATGACGAGAAGTCTGCTCCATAGTCGTCACCGGCGCGCGGAGGTCATCGACCGTATGCTGGCACGGCAGTGGTGTCAGGACAGACAACCCACGTTGGACCGCACTGTGCACCGCCTTTTGCCTTGCCTCGGCAAGGCGGCCGCCCGGGGCGATAAGGTCGCTGGGTGCGACCAGGTTTCCATCTAAGCGAACGAAGAGCCACGGGCGACATCAGAGATGCACAGGCACAAGGTAGCGCAGACAGCTTCCGGGGCGCACCCGCTACCTGCGGGAGCGGAACGGATGGCGGACGCACTGCTCGGCCCCGGTTTTGAATCATCCTCGACTGCGGCTGGCGGGCCGCCGCTGGCACGCCGCAGAGGCCTGTTCTCGGATCCCAAGTTTATTTGTTTCATGCTTGCGATCGCGGATGCCTTCGCTGTCGTTGGGGCGTCCAGTTTCATGCTGCACGCCTATGTGAGCGGCCGCGCGACCGATCTTGCGCCCTATGTCGTGATCAGTGGTCTGCAGCTCGGCCTGACCATGCTGTCGCTCGTTTGGTTTGGCTCCTACTCCGTCTCGTTCATCACCTCGTGGCCGAAACGCTTCGGCCAAATGGTTTACGTGTTCGCCGCGCTGACCCTGATCCTCATCACCGTCGCGTTCGCCGCCAAGCTGACAGACCAGTTGTCGCGGGTCTGGTTTTTCTCCTCGCAGACGCTGATTCTCGCGTTTCTCATCTGCAGTCGCTCGGTCGCAAAGGGCGTGATGAAATCGCTCGCGCGCAAGGGTGTACTGCAGCGAAACGTGGCCATTGTCGGCGCAACGGCGCAGGCGGGTAAACTGATCGCCCGTTATGCTGCAGAAGAGGCGTTCGCCCCTACGGTGGTTGGCGTCTTCGACGACCGGGCGACGCGCGTGCATGATTCGGTCGCCGGTATTCCGGTGCTCGGCCACCTCGAACAACTGACCGACATGGTACGCCGGGGCATTGTCCACCACGTCGTCATTGCGCTGCCGTGGTCGGCCGACGCGCGAATTGCTTCGCTCGTCGCCAATCTGCAAGCGTTGCCGGTCCACATTTCGCTCAGCGACGATCTGGTCACCCACCGCCTGCCGGCCATCCGCAAGGCCGACTCCTCGACCTGGGGAACGGTTGAAATCACGGCACCGCCCTTCGATGGAGTGCGCGGGATCATTAAGGTGCTTGAGGACAGGATCCTCGGCACCATCGCGCTCTTGTGTGCCATGCCATTGATGCTCGTGGTTGCGGCCCTGATCCGTTTCGACAGCCCCGGCCCGGTGATCTTTCGTCAGAAGCGCTACGGCTTCAACAACGAGGAGATCATCGTTTACAAGTTCAGGACGATGCGTCCAGACGATGGCGTCCACGCCGCCTTTCGCCAGGCCCAGCGCAATGATCCGCGGGTCACGCGCATTGGCCGTTTACTCCGCCGCAGCAGCCTTGACGAGTTGCCGCAGCTCTGGAATGTCCTCCAGGGCACCATGTCGCTCGTCGGTCCGCGTCCGCATGTCGCCGAACTCAATATGACGTTCGCGAAAACGATCGAGAATTACGAGGCCCGGCACAAGGTTAAGCCCGGCATTACCGGCTGGGCCCAGGTCAACGGGTTGCGCGGCGAGACGACACTTGAGAGCATGCAGAGTCGGGTCGCGTTCGACGTCTGGTACATCGAGAACTGGTCGCTATGGCTCGATATCAGGATCCTGTTTCAAACCGTATTTGGCGTTTGGCTCAGCAAGAACGCTTACTGAAGCGGTGCGCCGCTTGAACCTCTCATCCGCACTGTGTGGATTGGCGCTGGCAACAGACCGGGCTCTGTCATGGCCGTCGGTTTCCGAGCCGGTCAGGGTTCGGCAACCGTTGATCAGCGGATGTGCGCTTCCGGCGCGCGAGTGACGGCCAAGCGGACCGGGGGGGGGCTGCCCCGTTGACAGGATGGACTGCCACAAGAACCCTCTGCCGCCGCTCAGGCGCGCCAAGGGCAGTCGCTTCCGCAGCGGACCTCGATCATCCGATCTCTTGCCGAATATGCCCCTCTGCTGGGGTTCCGGCGCATGCACCCCCCTCGTTCCGGGGCATCAACCGTCATGTTCAGCCCGAATTCTGCCACGGATCCGGGATAGCGACCGTGAGTTCGAGGTGATATGACGCAGATCGTTCTCGGCATCTGCACCTGTCGGCGCCCAGAGGGGCTTGAGCGGCTGCTGAACAGTGTCGCCGCGATCGATTTTGCCGGCTCGCTCAGCGTCATCGTCGTCGACAATGACGAAGCATCGGAGGGGGTACGCGTTTGTGAACGTATGGCTCGGGGGTACCGCTGGCCGCTTGCGTGCGTCGCGGAAGGAGAGCGCGGCATCTCCTACGCCCGCAATCGCGCCGTTCGGGAAGCGTTACGCCAGAATCCCGACTTTATTGCCATGCTTGACGATGACGAATGGGCGGAATCCGCTTGGTTGGGGGAAATGATGGCCATCCAACAGCGCTTTGATGCCGACGTCGTCTGCGGTCCGGTTCTACCGGTGTTCACTGCCGACCAGGCTTCCTGGGAACCACTTGCAGATTATTACGGCGCGCACTTCAAGCTTGCCGACGGAGCGCGGTTCGTACCGTTCGCGGGCGGCAACATGCTCGTTCGCGCCGCGTGCTTCCGCGACTTGGCGCCGGCACCCTTCGATCCACGCTTTGCAACGACGGGGGGCGAGGATCTGGTGTTTTTCCGGGTGCTTGATCGTCGCGGCTGCCGGATGCACTGGGCAGCGAAGGCTGTCGTTTATGAACAAGTGCCGGCCGATCGGATGTCGCTCAGCTGGCTGCGCCAACGCCAGTTCAGGGCCGGCAGCCTCAATGTCACCGTTCAGCGCATGTTTGCCCCGGGCCTCCTTGCCGAGACCGTCCGTCTGGCCAAGACCGCAGGCGTGATCGTGGTGAGCCTTGCGTTCCTCATTGCCGCACTGCCGCTGCGAACGGCCCGTACGCGCGCGCTCATGATGCTGAGCCGCGGTCTTGGCAAGCTGATGGGCCATTTGAACGTCCGCGTGCATCAATACGGCCAGGCGCGGTAAAGGAACAGAATGCGACAGGTATGCCGATGAACATTCAGACCGAGAGAGGCCGTTCAACGGCCCCGGATTGGACGATGTCGATGTTCGTCGGCCAGCGAGATGACGTCATCCGCAGCCTCGGGCACATCAAGCGCCGTTGGCGGTTGGTGCTGGCCATCCTCGTTGCCGTCGTCCTGGCAACGACGTTCATCGTCCTCCAGATGCCGCCGCGCTACACCGCAGAGGCCAAGATTTTGGTCGACCCGCGCAGCGCACGCTTCCTTGAGGAACAGACCCCGACCATGCCCGGGATGCTCGTCGATCGCGAATCGATCGAAAGCGAGATCCAGATCATCACTTCGCGACAACTTGCGGCACGACTGGTCGACCGCCTGAACCTGATCGAGATCCCAGAGTTTAATGCTGAACTGGCAACACCCTCCTTCATCAATGTTGCCGCGTGGACGGCGCAAGCCCGCGCCTATCTCGAACGAACTTTCGGCATTGGCGGCGACACCGAAGTCGAGACCGGGATCGACCCGGATGCACGCATCCGATCCAAGGTGATCGATGCGTTCTCGAAAAACTTGAGCGCCGTTCGAGAGGGACAATCGCGCGTGATCACGGTATCGATGACGGCGAAGAATCCCGTGCGGGCGGCGGAGATCGCGAATGCGGTCAGCGAGTACTATCTCGTTGACCACCTTGACAATAAGCTGGCGCAACGACGGCGGACCTCGAAGTGGCTTGAACAGCGCCTCGCCGAGCTCAAGACAGCGGTCGCCGCATCCGAACGCGCGGTGGAGGATTACCGTCGCGCCACCGGCCTTTTCGAAACCCAAGATGACTTCGGCCGGGTCCAACGCCTCGACACGCAGCAATTGACGAAGACCAACTCGGAGCTGATCGACGCGCGCGCCGACCGGACGCACCTGGAGGCCAAACTGCGCGAAGCGGAGGCGTCGCGATCGCGCGGTCAGGAAGATGTGCCGGAAGTGATCAGCAGCAACGTCGTCGCTCAGTTGCGCGCCCAGGAGACCCGTGCCACCCAGCGGGTTGCCGATCTGCAGAGCGATTATGGCCCCCGTCACCCTCGCCTGATCGCCGCCGAGAACGAACTTGTCGAGATCCGCACCAACATCAAGAAGGAGATTGCGCGGATCATCGCCGGAATGCGCAACGAAGTCGCGCGCGCCCGGGCACGCGAGAGCGCGCTTGAGACCGCGGTCAAACAGTTCGAACGGAAAACGGCGGACCAAAACTCGCGCCAGATCCGGCTCAACGAGCTTGCGCGCGAGGCCGAAGCGAACCAGCAGATCCTTGAGCAGTTCATGAGCCAGACCAAGCAGATTGCCGCTCGTCAGGCGCTGCAGGAGCCAGACTCACGGATCATTGCCTACGCCGAACCGCCGGTCACCCCTTCATGGCCCAAGAAGCAGCTGATCCTTCTGGTCGCTGCGCTGGGAGCCCTGATGCTCGGCTCTGCCCTCGTCTTATTCCTCGAGCGCGTCAATTCCGCTGTCCGCACCGAGAGCGACGTCGAGGAAGCGACGGGGTTGCGGGTGGTAGGCGTCATCCCGTCCATGGGTCGGCGGCGCTCGGGCGCATCGCTGACACGGGCGATCGTCAAGCATCCGTCGTCGCACTTTGCCGAGGCGATGCGCTCAGTGCACACGTCGTTGCTGATGGACCCGTCGGGGACGCCGCCCAAGTCGATCCTGATCACTTCCGCCTATCCGGGCGAGGGCAAATCGACCGTCGCCGCCTGCTTTGCGCGCGCCGTCGCCGATCAGGGGCTGCGTGTTGCCATCATCGATGCTGACCTGCGGCGGCCACAGATTGCCAAGATCTTTGGCCTCGGTGACAAGCCGGGTTTGAGTGACCTCTTGCTCCGGCAAGCGTCATTGCAAGACGTCCTCCACGCCGAAAAGGGCGCAACGCTGTGCGTCATTCCGTCGGGCAGCAAGAAGTCCGCTCCGGCCAACCTGCTGGCGGGCGATGGGCTTAGCTCCCTGTTTGCCAAGCTTAGCGAACACTTCGACCTGATTGTGGTGGATACGCCGCCGGTCCTTGTCGTCTCCGATGCGCTGCTCGTCTGTCGTCACGTCGACAGCACCGCGATGATCGTGCGCTGGAACGACACCGGGCGGGAGGACGTGCTGAAGGGCGTCCGGCAACTGCGTGAGGTTGGCGCCAACATCCGTGGCATCATCTTGAACGTCGTCAAGATGCGGGACTACGCCGGTTACTCCTATAGCAAGCCCAACGCCTACATGCGCGCCTATTCGCGCTACTACCGCAGTTGACGATGCGGCTCTCCCCATTGCCGAGGCTGGCCGCACCGCTGCTCTGGTCGTTTCTGCTCGCGGCATCTCTTCTACCCACGCCCGCAACCGCCGGCGCTTACGACGACGCGATCCGCGCATGCCGGGCGGAGACGGCGTCGCGGTTGTCTGTCCTTCCGAACGAGGTCCAGATCGCGGCCGTTACCGCCAACCGCAAGCGGCCAGAACGCGTCGCCGTGCGGTGGCAGGTCCGGCAAGAGACGGAGGGCCGTTGCGACGTCCTCAATGCCAACGTCTTGTCGTGGACGCTCGAACGCGAACCGCCCGGCCAAAAGGCGTTCCGGACAACGCCCGAGGATGTCTGCATTCGCGCGGTTGCGCGCGAAGTGGGCAAGCGAGCCGATGATATCGATATTCTTGACGTCGAGCAGAAGGATCGCGACAGCGCAGTCGTGCACTGGGAGACCTACCAGGGCGACCGCGGGACCTGCACCGTGGCGGGGGAGGCGGTCAAGAAACTGGAGTTCGAATAGGGGCCCAGATGCCAGAGGACTTTCGCCACAGCCGCGTCATCGTGACCGGCGGCGCCGGCTTCATCGGCTCCGCCGTCGTTCGCAAGCTGATCGATGCAACGCCGGCTTCGGTCATGACCGTCGATCAGCTGACCTACGCGTCCAGCAGTGAGACGCTGGCCGCGGTCACGGGCCACCCGCGGCACAGCTTTGAACGCATCGATATCTGCCAGGCGGAGGAAATTGGCCCGCTGTTCGAGCGGTACCGGCCGGATGCCATCCTTCATCTGGCGGCGGAAACCCACGTCGACCGCTCGATCGGCACGCCTTGGCCCTTCGTGCGAACCAACGTCAACGGCACCTACGTTCTGCTTGAGGCCGCGCGGGCGTACTGGAGTGCCCTCGATGATTTGGCTCGCTCCCGGTTCCGCTTCCTGCACGTCTCGACCGACGAAGTCTACGGCAGTCTCGGGCCGACCGGCACCTTCACCGAAACCTCGCAGATCCGGCCCAACTCACCCTATTCGGCAAGCAAGGCGGCTTCGGACCATCTTGTGCGGGCGTGGCACCACACCTATGGCTTGCCGGTCCTGACCACCCATTGCTCGAACAATTTCGGTCCCTTCCAGCATCCGGAAAAGCTCATTCCGGTCCTCGTCTTCAATGCCGTCCGCGGCCAGCCGTTGCCGGTCTATGGGACCGGCGACAACGTTCGCGACTGGCTGTTCGTCGGCGATCACGTCGACGCCCTGTTGACCGTTCTCAAGAACGGCCAGCCGGGCGAGACCTACGACATCGGCGCCGGCACCGAACTCAGCACACTCGCGATGGCGCAGGCGGTCTGCGCGATCCTGGACCAGCAACTTCCGGCCTCGCCCTACCGGCCGCATGGAAACCTGATCCGCTTCGTTGCCGATCGTCCCGGTCACGACAAGCGCTACGCCATCGATGCGGCGAAGATCCGCGCCGAGCTTGGCTGGCGGCCACGGAGCGATTTCCGCAATGCCCTGGCCGAGACCGTTGCCTGGTATCTGCAGAACACCGAGTGGTGCGCCCGGATGCGCCAGCGCGCCCCTGTGACGGCGGTCGGCGACGATGGCTGCTTCGACGCCAACCCGCTGTGGCGTGCTCCGGCAGCCTCGGCTTCGCGCTGAGCCGCCATGGAAACGCCCTCGCCCTCCGCCGCGCGCACGCGTAAAGGCATCATCCTTGCCGGTGGCCACGGCACGCGGCTGCACCCGGCGACGCTCGTCGTCAGCAAGCAGCTGCTGCCGGTCTACGACAAGCCGATGATCTACTACCCGCTCTCCGTGCTGATGCTGGCCGGGATTCGCGACATTCTCATCATCACGACGCTCACCGACGCCGAAAGTTTTCGCCGCTTGTTGGGCGACGGCAAGCAATGGGGCCTGCGTCTTTCCTATGCAACCCAGGCCAGCCCGCGCGGCCTGGCCGACGCCCTGATTATCGGGTCCGAATTCATCGGCGATGAGAGCGTCGCCTTGATCCTTGGCGACAACATCTTTTTCGGCCAGGGCTTGGCGAAACGCCTGCAGGACGTCGCGACGCGCCGCGAGGGGGCGACCATCTTCGCCTACCCCGTCAGCGACCCGGAGCGCTACGGCGTGGTCGAACTCGATCGGGCGCTGCGACCGGTGAGCCTTGAGGAAAAACCCTCGCAACCGCGCTCGCGCCTGGCCGTCGCCGGCCTTTATTTCTACGATCGGGATGCGGTCGCTTTCGCCCGCGCGCTGAAGCCGTCCGCACGCGGCGAGCTGGAGATCACTGACCTCAACCGACGCTACCTTGACGAAGGCCGCCTCAAGGTCGAGATTCTCGGCCGCGGCGCCGCCTGGCTCGATACCGGCACGCCGAAGGCATTGCTCGACGCGGTCAATTTCGTCGCCGTCGTCGAGGCGCGGCAGGGCCTCAAGATCGCCTGCGTCGAGGAGGTCGCCTGGCGCATGGGCTTTATCGACACCCAGCAGTTCGCCAATCTTGCGCGCGGCCTCGAAAAATCGAGCTATGGCCAGTACTTGTTGGCAATGCTCGAAGCCGGCACCGGCCCATCTGGCGAAAGGCTCTAAGCAAAGACTCTCTGGCTCACGGTCAGGTCAGGAAGCCCCGCGTGCCAACGATGATCAGACTTACGACGGTTGCCAAGCGAACCAGGCGCAACTGGCCCGGATCGCGGACGAATACGAACTCGCAGCCGTAGAACAGCGCCGTCAATGCGATGACCGGCCCGCCCAATGCCGGCGGGACGACGCCTCCGAGTACGCCGCCAACAACCGTCAGCGCAGCCAGGACGGCCAGAGCGTCCTGGTTCGAAAGCGGGAAGACCTGGCGGCGGGTAACCCGGACCGCGATCGTGAGCACGCTCATCAAGGCGATGCCGAAGCCGAAAAGCAGCCACCCAGACGGCATGCGGGCGAGCGGCGGGTAGCCCTGCATCATCAGCTGGCACGCCATCAGGGCGGCCGCAAATGCGCCTAGCCGCGACATCGCAAGGCCGCCTGCGACCATGCCCCTGTCCTCCAGCAGCACAAGCAGAGCGGCAAGCAGCGCTGCAACCGCAAGCGCCGGCGGCACCTCTCCGGGTATGATCGAACCGAGGAGTATAAAGACGACAACCGCAATGCGGATAAGGGCGGAGCTGAACGGCGGCAGCCAGTCCAGCCGGCGCAGCCACTGATTGCGCCGCTCCACCCCAGAGGCTGCCACGAAGCCGCCGGCCTCTTCGCGTTCATCCTCGGCTTGGACGTCCGTTGCAGTCCGGTAGCGCCACCCCAAGAGCGTCGGAACCTGGATGGCAAGGACGGCGAGGACGGCCTGAACAGTGAAAACCAGTAACACCGTTCGTTCCGGTGCATCACGCAGGATCAGCGCCGTGCCAATCAGCAGCGCCTGCACGGCATAGAGGACGAGCACCACCTCCCGGTGACGCAGGCCTAGGCCGAGAAGACGGTGATGCAGGTGGCTCCGGTCGGCCGCAAACGGCGACCCGCCGCGCAGCAGGCGGACGATAACCACTTGCGTGGTGTCAACAACCGGCAGGCCGATCAGCGGCAGCAGCAAGATCGGGCTGACCGTACCGTTGCCCTCGCGAACCAGCAAAATCCCGGCAACGGCCAGCGCGAAACCCAATAATGTGCTGCCGGCATCGCCCATGAACACCATCGCCCGGTAGGTGTTGAAGCGCAAGAAACCGAACAGGGCACCAATCGCCACCGCAGCCACCAGTGTCGTTAGCGCCGCATCGGCGGTGGGAGCAATCACGGCGATCGCAAGGAACGAGAGCAGCATGCAGCCGCCGGCCAGCCCATCGAGGCCGTCCAACAGATTGACCGCATTGGTTACGCCGACGATGAAGAGGAGGGTTAGCGGCAACGCCAGCCAGTCGAACCCCGGATGGCTGCGCAGGAGCGGCACATGCTCGATCGTCAAGCCAGCCTGGACGATCAAGGTCGCCGCCACCACCTGAGATAACAGCCGCCAGCAGAAATGCAACCCGCGGCAGTCATCATAAACGCCGACGACAAAGACAAGCAGTCCGGCTGTCAAGCACTGCAGCGTCCGCTCCTCCGAGGGAGCCCACAGCAAGAGCGACAGACCTGCGCCACAGGCCATGGCGATGCCACCGCACAACGGCGTCGGCCGCGCGTGCCGTTTGCGGGCACTCGGGTGATCGACGATCCCAAGCTGAACCGCCAACCGCGCCAATGACGGCATCACCGCAAACGTGACCAGAAGGCTGACCAAGCCGCTCGCGAGATACGCCATGCCGCCCCCTTTCGTACCGACCCTTCCGAGGCACCTGCGCGCCTTCCACCCGAACCGAAGGCACCTCAAGCTGCCGCGCAACCACTGCAGGGCAGTACGACCCCGGATCAGCCGCGCCCACCCGCCGCTCAACCGGATTCCCGCGCGATTCCCGCCGCTTGCAAACGCTTGCTGTCCCGCAAGCGGATCTCGGCGCACTTCGTCGCCCGTTCCGATCTCGTTATTTCGCGTGGATGTTATAAACAAAAAGAGGCGCCAGCGATAGGACTGCATTCGGGGGCATGGCCACTCCGCATCCAAGAATGCAGGAAGGTGTTGCATGCTTGCGGACTCAAATGCGGCAGTGCCGCGCTGCGCACGCTTGGCTCCCGCCCAAAGTCCGGTTGAAATGCGAACGCCTCTGCTTTGCTCTTGTCAATTTCTCCGGCACGCTTTCGGCATCGAGCTTCCTCTTGTAACCGGCGGACGGGGTGGTCGTCGGCTGCATAGGAACCGTACGACCGTCATTGCGACCGCGAGTGCAAGCGACGCGGGAAGCAATCCAGATCTCATTATGCATTACGATGTCTGGATTGCTTCGTCGCTCTCGCTCCTCGCAACGACGGGGTTTTTCGAGGGGTGCGCACGGCCCCGCACTCAAGAAACCCCTCACTCGAAGGAATAGCGGAACTCCACCCCCTCGACGCCTAAGTGCACGCGGGCGATCGGCCGTCCGTCCAGCATGCGGGTCAGGAATTCGCCCGAGAGCGCCGGCAGCACCGTGTTGGTGAGGATGGCATCGATCATCCGGCCGCCGCTCTCAAGCTCGGTGCAGCGGCTGGCGATCAGCTTGACCGCTTCCGCGTCATAGCTGAACGGCACGCCGTGGCGCTCGGCAATGCGCCGCTCAATGCGCCCCAACTGCAGGCGCGCGATCATGCCGATCATCGCGTCATCCAAGGGGTAGTACGGAATGACGATCAGCCGCCCCAGGAGCGCCGGCGGGAACACCTTGAGCAAAGGCGCCCGCAGCGCTTCGCCGAGCCCCTCGGCCGAAGGCTTTAGTTCCGGATCCTTGCACATGCTCATGATCAGATCGGTGCCGACGTTGGTGGTGAGCAGGATCACGGCGTTCTTGAAGTCGATGCGGCGGCCCTCGGCGTCGTCCATCATCCCCTTGTCAAAGACCTGGAAGAAGATCTCGTGCACGTCCGCGTGCGCCTTTTCGACCTCATCGAGCAGGACCACCGAATAGGGCCGCCGGCGCACCGCTTCCGTGAGCACGCCGCCCTCGCCATAGCCGACATAGCCCGGCGGCGAACCTTTCAGCGTCGAGACCGTGTGCGCTTCCTGGAATTCGCTCATGTTGATGGTGATCAGGTTCTGCTCGCCGCCGTAGAGCGACTCGGCAAGCGCAAGCGCGGTTTCGGTCTTGCCGACGCCGGACGGCCCGCACAGCATGAAGACGCCGATCGGCTTGTTCGGGTTCTCCAGCCCGGCGCGCGAGGTCTGCATCCGCCGGGCGATGATCGCGAGCGCGTGATCCTGGCCGACGATGCGTTTGCCGAGCGTCTGTTCGAGGGCGAGGATCGATTGGATCTCGTCCTTGACCATGCGGCCGACGGGGATGCCGGTCCAATCCTCAACCACCTTGGCAACCGCCTGCTCATCCACGCTTACCAGCATCAAGGGCGTTTCGCCCTGCAGTGCGGCAAGCTCGCTTTGCAGCCCCTTGAGCTCGGCAAGCAGGGCGGCGCGCTCCTCAGCCGATAGCGGCGTCTCCCCTGCCCCGCCGGCCGGCACCGGTTGAGGTGTGTCCGCGGCAGCGTCCGCAGCCTTTTGTTCGAGCGTGCTGCCGGTCGCCTCGATCGTGCCGCCGCCGGCGCGCAGCCGTGCCCGCAAGCCAAGGATGCGCTCGACCAGGGCTTTCTCTTGCTCCCAGCGCCCCTCTAGCTCGGTGAGTCGTTGCCGCTCAGCCTCGCGCTTGGCGGTCGCATCGGCCTCCTTGGCCGCCGTCTCGATGCCGATCGCGCGCTCGCGGCCCAAGATTTCGAGTTCGGTATCGAGCGCCTCGATGCACCGGCGGCAATCCTCCACGGCCGCCGGTACGGCGTGCAGGCTGATGGCGACGCGCGCACAGGCGGTATCCAACAGGCTCACCGCCTTGTCGGGCAGTTGGCGCGCCGGAATGTAGCGGTGCGAAAGCTTGACCGCCGCTTCAATCGCGGCGTCCAGGAGCTGGACCTTGTGATGCTTTTCAAGCGTCGCAGCGACGCCGCGCAGCATCAGCACCGCCTTCTCCTCGCTCGGTTCCTCGACCGGGACCGGCTGGAAGCGGCGGGTCAGCGCCGGGTCCTTCTCGATGTACTTCTTGTACTCGAGCCACGTTGTCGCGCCGATCGTGCGCAAGGTGCCGCGCGCGAGCGCGGGCTTCAGCAGGTTGGCGGCATCGCCGGTCCCGGCGGCACCGCCGGCGCCGATCAGAGTATGCGCCTCGTCGATGAAGAGGATGATCGGCTTCGGTGACGCCTGCACCTCGTCGATGACCTGACGCAGCCGGTTCTCGAACTCGCCTTTCATCGAGGCGCCGGCCTGCAGCAGCCCGACATCAAGCGTGCGTACGCTGCAGTCTTTCAACGGCGGCGGCACGTCGCCGCTGGCGATCCGGAGCGCGAAGCCTTCCACCACCGCCGTCTTGCCAACGCCCGCCTCGCCGGTAACGATCGGGTTGTTCTGCCGCCTGCGCATCAGAATATCCATGATCTGGCGGATTTCGTCGTCACGGCCGACGATCGGGTCGAGTTCGCCCTTTCGAGCCCGCTCGGTGAGGTCGACCGAATAACGCGCGAGCGCCTCCTGTTTTCCCATCGCCGCCGGCGCCAGCGCCCCGCTCGCCTCACCCGGCGCTGCAGCGGCGAGTTGCGAGCCGTCGTAGGCCTGGAGCCTGTCCTCCGGCGAACCGGCGACGATCTTGGCAAAGCCCTCGCCCAGCGCGTCCGCACCAACCTTCACGAATTCGCGCGAGATGGCATAAAGCGTGTTGCGCAGACTGGGTGTCTTGACGACACCATAGACCAGGTGGCCGCTGCGAACCTGCGACTCGCCGAACTGCAAGGTCGCATAGACCCAGCCCCGCTCGACCGCCTCCTCGACATGGGAGGACAGATCCGAGATCGACGTCGCGCCGCGCGGCAGCCGGTCGAGCGCTTGCGTGAAGTCCTGCGCCAGGCGCGCCGGCTCCAGGCCGAAGTGGCGGATGATCCGGTGCAGGTCCGAATCCTGCAGCTGCAGGATCTGGTTGAACCAGTGGACAAGCTCGACGTAGGGGTTGCCGCGCAGCTTGCAGAACACCGTGGCTCCCTCGATCGCCTTGTAGGCGACCGGATTGAGCTTGCCGAACAGGACGGCGCGGCTGATTTCCGGCATTGGATCTCCTCCCGTTATTCGGTTTTCGTTATTCGGCCATGACCATGGGTTCGAACACCAGATCGCAGGGATCGCGGTCGAGCCGCTTGGCCGGCAGCCAGGCGACAAGCCCTAAGCGCGCGCGCCCGTCAAGCGCCAGCGGCGGCACCTCGTCGCGCTTCAAGACCAGCATCACCTCCCAGCTCAGCGCATCGCCGACGTAGCTGCGCACCATCGCGCTCAGGCGCGCAAGGCTCGCTTGGCCGGGCAGGAAACGCTCGTAGTCGGCAAGGCTCAAGGCACCCAGCACGATGCGGAAGCGATGCTGGCCGCTCCACACGCTCGCACCTGCAATGGCGCTGACGCCGAGGCTGCCGGTGTCCGCTGTTTCGCCCAGCCGGCAGCGCGATTCAGGCGGCAGCGCAAGCCAGCCGCCGATGAATTCCTCGATCTGCGCCGCCACGCCAAAGTAGTCGCGGATCATCTCCTGCAGGCCGGCCGGATGGCGGCTCTGACCGGCAAGGAGGCCGGCGTAATAGAGGCGCGCCTGATCGGGCAGGGCATCGCGGTTGCAGAGTGAGGCCATGCCGTGGCCGAACAGGGAGGCGAGATAGCGGCCGAACCAGTCCTCATTGGGGCGGTCGTAGCTGACCTGCGGCCGGCTCTGCGCCCAGGCGCGGTAGAACAGCACCAGCATCCGATGATGGAACACGTCGAGGAAGCGGGCGAAGGTCGCGTCGCGCCGGCTCAAGCGCTCCTGCGCGTAGTCCGTCAGGTGCAGCGGCAGCGGCCCGTTGGGACCGAACAGGCCAAAGAAGTAGCCGCCGAGCCGCGGCGTACCGGCCTTGGCCGACCGGCTAAAGGAGGAAAGGGTCGAAGGCGCGAAGGTAAGCGCCGGGTCCTGGCCAAGCCGGACCGGCTCATCGGCAGGGCGCGCCGCACAGCCGATCCGCTTGCGGTCCGGATAGGCGCATTCCAGGCGGCGCAGCGCCTGAAAGAAGTCGAAGCTGTGCGGCGCCTCCTCAAGACGATCGAAGAGGCTCAGAGCAGGTGCCGCTGACCGATCCGGGCTGGCCATCGCTTGATCTCGCCGCGAGTGGGCGTGGAGAGCACGCACTCGGTAAAGGCATTGATGGAGACGTAACGCGCGAAGAACTGTTCCAGCACCGCACCGAGGAGGTAAACGCCGGTGCCGGCAAACGCGCCCTCATCGAGCTCGAGCGCGATCTGCAGGCCGCGGCCGAACGCGACCGGGCCGGGGATGGGCAGCCGGCGATGCACCGGCTTGGCGGCGATGGAGCGGACGCCCTCCACCTGTGCGCCGACGGTGCGATCGCCGAAGGCGGCATAAAGGCTCAACAGCTCGCGCAGGGCCTTGGCGCCTTCCTCCGCGCTTTCGTCGGCGAGCGAGAGATAGTTGAGGGCCAGGTGGCTGACCAGCTTCCATGCGGTTTCCTTGAACGCCGTCGCCGGCCGCGGCTCGGTCGGTCCCGCCAAGAAGCGGATCGCGAGGATCGGCGCCGCCACTTCCCAGGTCAGATCGGTGCGGCCGATGCCGACCGGCATCTGCAACGGCAGATCCCGATTGGTACAAAGCACGCCCACGCCCAACTGCCGTACGCTCGACCGGTAGGGCGCCTCGCTCGCGTCAACCAGGCCAAGGAACACTTCCGTACCGACGTAGCTCGAACGCGGCCCCTGCTGCCGCTGCCGTGACGACAGGACGCGCGGAGCCCGGTGCACGGTGTAGAACGCGCCTTCGCCCTTGTGCCGGGCCGCTTCCGTGCAGGCGTAGAACGGCTGGAACTCAACCTCGGGCTCGGTACCGGCACCAAAGCCGTGCAGGGAAGTGACGGAATAGACCTCGTAATCCATTGGCCGGGCGCGATCGGCGACGAGGTGGTAGTCGTTGGTCTGATCGGTGAGCTGGATGCGATCGGCGCGGCGGCTGAACAGGTTGATGGCTGGCGTACAGAACAGCGCCAGGCGGGAGGCTTCGATCGCCTCGCGCAGGAATGCGGCGCTCGCATCGAACAACACCATGAGTTCGCAGGTGTCCGAAGGGCACCGGCGCAGGCCGGCGTTGATTCCAGCGATCGAAGCGAACAAGAAGCGGTCGGGGAAGGCGAAATATTCCTTGAGCAGGCGGTAGCCCTGGAACGAGCGGGGGCCTTGCGGCAAGAGCGCCTCACCGTCGCTAAAGCCGGACGGCCGGACTTGCGCCTGGCGCAGCAGAAGCCACGGCTGGGCTCCGCCGCCACCGTCCCGGCAGAGGACCGCCACCGCATTGGCCATCATCTGCTCATAGAGGCGCATCGCCACCTGATCGTTGCCGCGCAGGTAGAGAACGAGATCGTTGAGAGCGAGGGCGTCGAACGCCGCACCGGCGGTCGCCTTGAGCCGCAGGTGCAGACCGGCTTTCGCGCGTTCGGCAGACGGGACGCCAAGTGCCCCCAGCGCCGCCGCCGACGGCAGATAAGCAGCAGCTTCGAGCCGGACCGGCCACAGCGTCACCGCATGGGCGGTTCGGTATTCGCACGCCGTCTGCTCCTCCTTGCCGAGCAGGCCGCGCAGCGCCGTGCCACGGGCGACGCTGATCCCATCGTTCAGGCTGCCCTGCGTCAGGTCTGGATGGATCTGCACCACGCCCACGGAAGGAATGGGCGTTAGGTAGTCCGGGTAGACCATGTTCAGGAGCGCCTCGGTAAAGCGCGGATATTCCGCATCCACCTTGAGCTGGACCCGGGCCGCCATGTAGGCGAACCCTTCGAGCAGCCGCTCGACGTAGGGGTCCGGGCACTGGAACTCCTTGATGAAGCCTTCCAGGCTCAAGCGGCCGGCGATCTTGGGGAAGGCGCGCGCGAACTCGCCGCACATCTCGGCCAGATGCCGCAGTTCCCGCTCGTAATAGTCGCGTAAGCGCGGGTCCATCAGCGTGATGCGATCGGGCCGGTATCCTGCACCGTCACGTCCCCGGTTTCGAAGTCGATCTCGGAGCGCAGGAACAGCATCGTCGGCAGCGGCTGACCCCAGAGCTCGCCCTGGATCTCGATGTTGACCGCGTTCCGGTTCATCTGGTCGGCCTCGACGACCCGCACCCGCACCGAGTCCTTGAGAATCCGCGGCTCGAAATCGAGGATTGCCTGGCGGATCATCCCTTCGAGCTTGCCACGCATGGCAATCGCCGTCGCGCCGCTCAGATCGGCGATGCCGTAATTCAGGACCGACCGCGCCATCAACGGATAGTGATCAAGCTCGCCCGTTGCCGCCAGGTTGCCGGTGTTGAGCAGCCACTGCAGGTCGCGCAACACCGACTCCCGCAGCTGGCGCATCGAAAGCACCCGTTGCTCGCGGGCCTCTTGGGTCTTGTCCGGCTCATCGTCGCGCAACCGATCGAGCAGGGCCGGCTGCAGGCGTTCCTTTGGCGTCAGCTCCGCCATGCTTTAGGGCGCTCCGGCGGAAGGTTCGGTCGCGGGATTGGCGCCGGCATCGGCCGGCGCAGCCGTCGCCAGAGAGATCTCGCGGATTTCGAGCAGCGGGTATTCGCCGGCATCCGTCGCTAAGATGCGTTGCCCCAGGCCGGTGAACACGCCTGCCGTCGGCTCCTGCCAGATCGTACTGCGGGAGAGGCTCAGCGCCCTATCTGCGGCGTTCTCGGAACCGGCATAGCGCGACGGCACCAGGGCAACGGCCGTACCGCCGTTCGGCCAATCGAGTTCGGCTGCCGCCCAGACCATGTCGCGCAGGTCCTCTGGCGGCGCGATGCGGATCGCCCGGATCCGCTTGAACGGCACCCAATAATAGCCGCCGTTCATGATCGCTTCGAGCACCGGCCCCAGCCGCGCATCGGCGTCGGCGATCCATTCGAACGCCACCCCGTCGAGCGTGCCGGCGGTTGCCGGCGCGAGCTCGAATGCCTCATCCCGCAAGGGCAGCGCCTTCTCGTGATCGCCGACGGCGGAAAGACGCAACGCTTCGATCAGCAGCGCCAGCCACCGGGTCGGCTCGCCGAAGACAACCGGCGAGGCCTTGCCGGCGAACACGCGCGCGCGCAGCATTTCGCAGCGGAGCGCCTCCCGATAGGTGTGCACCATCGGCAACGCCGTCGCGTCGAGCTCGCCGATCACCTTGAGCTGGTTGAGTGCGCGTTCCCATTGCCCGAGCACGGCGAGCAACTGAAACAAGAACACGCGATACTTGACGTTGGCGGGCTGGCGCCGGATCTCGTCTTGCAAACTGCCCAACGCCGCGTCGAGTTCGCCCGCCTTCAGGTGCTCTTCCGCGCGCATCGCTTGCCTCCTCCCCGAAGACGGATCCACCAGCCCCCAAACGCGCAGCACGGCTGCGGCTCGCCGCCGCTTTGTTGTTCCGCGCGGCGCAGCTGCCGATGGCGATGGGCCGACCGGTCCTTGCTTGCGAACGTACGCCCCGCCGGCTGATCCGGCCTCAAGCGTTGCCGGCGATGTCCCACTCCATGGTCATCGTCGCGCCCGCAGCACCTTTTTCATCCTGGCCGGTGTATTCCACCTTCACCTTGGCGAAGTTGAGCGAACAGCTCTCCCGCAAACGGTCATCGGTGCCGCTGCCGCCGGATTGGATGTTGGTGATCAGCACTTCGTTCATGGTGATCTTGATGTATTCGACCGGAGCCTTGCCACCGGACTTGCGCACGGTCAAAAGCGCCTCGTCGAAATGCGTGCCGTTGCAGCAGGCAAGCAGCAGATCCGTGCTGGAACTGTCGACGTACTTATGGACCGTCAGGTCACTGACAGCGACCTTCCCCGAACCGGCACCGCCGCCGACGTGCGCCGAGCCGGAATTGCTGCACCCCCAGCTCCACGCGAGGACATCAACTTCTTCGCCGTGCTTCTTGTCGCGGGATTCCCCTTTAAGCGGCGGCATTTTCAAGAACATATCAACGGCCATGACTGCCTCCTCCGATCAATTCGTTACCGCAGGCTTTACGTCGCCGATCCTGGGCTATTTGCTTGGGCCGGCCGTTCTTGTTAGCCCCCCTTCACTGATGGCAACTTGGAGACAAGCCGGAGCGAGACCGTCAAGCCTTCAAGCTGGTAGTGCGGCCTCAAATAGAACTTAGACGTATAGTAGCCGGGATTACCCTCCACTTCCTCGACGACGACCTCGGCCGCCGCCAGCGGCCGCCGCGCCTTCGTTTCCTCGCTCGACGTCTGCGGATTGCCGTCGACGTACTGCATGATCCACTTCTGCAGGAACCGCTGCATGTCGTCCCGTTCCTTGAACGAACCAACCTTGTCGCGGACGATGCACTTCAAGTAATGGGCAAAGCGGCAGATCGCGAACAGGTACGGCAGCCGCGCCGAGAGGTTCGCATTCGCGGTCGCATCCGGATCGTCGTACTCGAACGGCTTCTGCAGCGACTGGGCGCCGATGAAAGCGGCAAAATCAGTGTTCTTCTTGTGCAGAAGCGGCATGAAGCCGTTCTTTGCCAGCTCCGCCTCGCGCCGGTCGGTGATCGCGATTTCGGTCGGGCACTTCATATCGACGCCGCCATCGTCGGTCGGGAAGGTGTGCACCGGCAGCCCTTCGACCGCGCCGCCGGATTCGACGCCGCGGATGCGCGAGCACCAGCCGAAATACTTGAACGCGCGGGTGATGTTGGTCGCCATCGCGTAGGCCGAGTTGGACCAGCAATACTTGTTGTGATCGGCGCCTTCGGTGTCCTCCTCGAAATCGAACTCCTCGACCGGATCGGTCTTGGCGCCATAGGGGTAGCGGGCGAGGAAGCGCGGCATGGCAAGGCCGATGTAGCGCGAATCGTCCGCCTCACGCAGGGACTTCCACGGCGCATACTCTGGCGTCTGAAAAATCTTCGTCAGATCGCGCGGGTTCGCCAGTTCCTGCCAGCTTTCCATCTGCATGATGGCCGGTGACGCACCAGCGATGAACGGCGTATGCGCCGCGGCGCTGACCTGCGCCATCTCGCCCAGGAGCTCGACATCCGGCGGCGAGTGGTCAAAGTAATAGTCGCCAACCAGGCAACCGAACGGCTCACCGCCGAAGGTGCCGTATTCCGACTCATAAACCTTCTTGAAGATCGGGCTCTGGTCCCACGCCGTCCCCTTGAATTTCTTGACGGTCTTGTGCAGGTCCTTCTTCGAGATGTTCATCACGCGGATCTTCAGCATCTCGTCCGTTTCGGTATTGTTGACGAGGTAGTGAAGACCTCGCCACGCGCCTTCCAGCGCCTGGAAGTCGCGGTGATGCAGGACGGCGTTGACCTGATCGGTCAGCTTCTTGTCGATGCCGGCGATCAGCGCCTCGATGGTGCGCACGGCGTCGGTCGAGACGATCGAGGTATCGGCGAGGACCTGCTGGGCCAGTGTCTGCACCGCTTCCGCCACCGCCTCCTTGGCGCGATCGGATTGCGGCCGGAACTCCTTCTGCAGGAGCTGCGAAAATTCGTCGGTGGTCAGAACCTGGGTTTCAGGTTGGGCTGTTGCCCCGGTCTGCGCGTCGGCCATGCTCGCTACTCCTTCGCCGGCTCGGTTTCGGCCGGCTTCGGCGCCGCGACCAGGGCCTGCATGAGCGCCGGATCCTGCATGGCGCGGGCGATCAGTTCCTCCGCCCCGCCCTTGCCGTCCATGTACGTCAGCAGGTTGGCGAGCTGGTTGCGCGTCTCCAGAAGCTTGTTGAGCGCGTCAACCTTGCGGGCCACGGCAGCTGGCGAGAAGTCGTCCATGCTCTCGAACGTAATGTCGACGCTGAGCTCGCCCTCGCCGGTGAGTGTATTCGGCACCCGGAACGCGACCCGCGGCTTCATCGCTTTCAGCCGGTCATCGAAGTTGTCGACATCGATCTCAAGGAATTTGCGGTCGACCACCGCCGGCAGCGCTTCGGCGGGCTTGCCCGAGAGGTCGGCAAGCACCCCCATGACGAACGGGATCTGCACCTTCTTCTCGGCGCCGTACAGTTCGACGTCGTATTCGATCTGAACCCGCGGAGCCCGATTGCGCGCGATGAACTTTTGACTGCTGGCCTTGGCCATCGATCACTCCTCCCTTGCTGCGCGCTTCCCAGAGGGCCGCCGCGCTCGGCATCGTCTTGTCCGACTTTTTGCCCTGCCTCGCATTCGCATTCTACCCGGTTTCGTCGGGCGTGTCAGCGCCGCGAAAAACGTCGATGGCGGCAAGCGCGTCCGGCGCCAGATCGCGAATGATGTCGACGAACTGCAGCGGCACCAATCGCTTGGCGCGCTGCAGCAGGATCGGCACCGGGCTCGCCGGCTCGTGGCTCGCGTAGTAGGCACAGATCCGATCGAGCAGACGAACCACGTCCTCGCGCGAGGTAATTTCCCCGCTCGCCGCCGGGGGCCGGTCACCCGCGGCCGGCGTAGTGCCGCCGGCCGCATCCCCGGCAGGAGCGGGCGACGGCGATGCGCCCGTTGCCACCGCGGCGCCGAGGCCAAGCGCCGCCAATCGTTCGTCCATATACTTCGCGATCGCCGCCAGTTCTTGCGTCAATGGCGCAAAGCTTGCCGCATGCTGGACGCCAACCTGCGCGGTCAGGTTTGTTTCGAGCGAGGCCGCTTCGGCCGTCGCCGTCCGCACAGCATCTGCCGTAGCGACGACCGCATCGGCATCGGCATCGCGAGAAGCGGCCGTGATCTGGGCGAGATCGAGGGCCGGTGCCTGCCCCTCCTCCGCGGCCACTTTCAGGGTCCCCGAGGCGACCAGAACGTCGCGATAGCGGATCGGTCCGAACGCCCGCGAGGTAAATAGCGGCGCCGTGCGTAAATCCTTGAGGAACGTTTCCTTGTCGCAAAGCGTGGCCAGAATGTTGACCCGCGTCGTTGGATCGAGGTTGTCGTCGGGATCAAGGTGCGGGTGCACGCCGTCCCAGCGCTCAGCGACCAGGCGCACAAGGACCGTCAAGCCATCGCGCAGCCCCGCAAATCCATCACTGTTGAGAAGGGCGCGGGTGAGCAGAACGCCGACGCGCAAGTCCTTGGTGCGGCTGAAGAGGTCAAACGCGCGCCGACGGACCGCGGGCCAATCCGGCTCCCGCGCCGGTACGACCGCATCACCCATCACCTGTTCCGGCACGGGCCGCGCGTCGCGCGCCAGCGCACCAAACTCCGGATCGTACTCAAGATCGGCACCGCACGGATTGTCGGCCGTGATGTCCGCCAGGAGTTCGTCGATCGGGATCGTTGCCGCCATCCCCCTCAAGCCCCTCCGTCTCGGTGCACTCCCTAGCCAGTGGCCGAAATAGGTCCTCAGTTCAAGCCGAGTTGCCACTGATCATTCGTTAAGACGAAAAGCTATCAGGAGAAGCCGCCGATTGACAACAGAATCGCCGCCGTTCCATGCTTCGCGCTCGCTTCGCGGGGATCAGGACGGACCGCCGCCGGTCCTGCCGATGAGGGATGGGGTAGTCGCAGCAATGGATGAGACCGCGGAACACCCTGGCGCGACCGCCGCGGCGGCAGCAGCGCTGCCGATCACCCTCGCCGTCGCACCGGACGAAGCCGTCGGGCTCGCGGTCCAGCGGCTGCGGCGGGAGGACTTTACAGCCGCCGAGGCTGCACTCCAGGCCGTTCTTGCCTGCGACCCTGCAAACGCCGACGCGCTTCACTTCCTGGGCGTGCTCAAGCATCAGACGGGCGACTCCGAGGCGGCAATCCGCCTCATCGAGGCCGCACTCGCCGTGGCGCCGCATTACGCCGATGCCCACAGCAATCTCGGCAACGTTTACAAGGAGCAGGGCGAGCACGCAAAGGCGCGCGATTGCTACGTTAAGGCGATCGAGCTCAATCCGCGCCACATCGGCGCCTACAATAACCTGGGCGTCGCCCTCAGGGGCTTAGGCGAGGCTGATGCCGCGGTCGAGACGCTGCTCAAAGCCCTTGAGCTCAGCCCCGAGAACCCGAGCATCCTGCAAAATCTCGGCAACGCGTACCGCACGCAAAAGAACTACGTCGCCGCGATCGATGCCTATCGCCGTGCCATTGCGGTGCATCCCTACGATCGGGACGCGTATAAGTACCTGATCACGACGCTCTATTACTTGGATCAACGCGACGAAGCGGTCAAAGTGCTGGAGCAGTGGCTCGCCTTCGATGCCGACAATCCGTCGGCCCGGCATCTTCTGGCTGCCTACAGCGGTAAGAACATTCCCGAGCGGGCCACCGACTCCTACATCCGGGAATTGTTTGACGACTTTGCCGCCAGTTTCGATCAGGTGCTACAGAACATCAATTACAGGGCGCCCGAGCTGGTACAGGCCCGCGTTGCCAAGCTCTTCCCGACCCCAACTGGCACGCTCACGGTTCTTGACGCCGGCTGCGGCACCGGGCTGTGCGCGCAGCATTTGCGCCCGTACGCGTGCCGGCTGGTTGGCGTCGACCTGTCGCCGAAAATGCTGCTCAAGGCGAAAGCACGCAACCTTTACGACGCGCTCGTCGAAGCCGAACTGACCGCGTATCTCGGCACGAAAGATTCCGAGTTCGATCTGATCTGCTCTGCCGATGCACTCTGTTATTTCGGACGTCTCGAAGATGTCTTCGCCGCTGCCGCCCAGGCGCTCAAGCGGGGCGGCGCCTTTGTTTTCAGCCTCGAGAAGGGCAATGCTGCGGCGGGCGAGCACGGCTACCACCTCGCACCACACGGCCGCTACAACCACTCCGAGACGTACTTGCGCGCCGCGCTGGACGCAGCCGGACTGGTGGTGGGGATGATCGACACCGAGACCCTGCGCCGGGAGTGCGACGACGATGTCGCGGGCTTGGTGGTCACCGCCGCCAAGGGTGCAGCGTGAACACCCGCGAACGCGCGAGTTTCCGAACTGGTCCGCGAGCGGCTGCAGGGGCGTTGCAAGCCGAAGCGACTGTGCTAGCCTGCTCGGCACGAAGGCTTTTTCGCCTGGAACCATCCTCGCCCCGTGCGGCGGCATCGGCCTGGGGTTGGGTCACTTGACAGCGTGAGGTGAGGCCCGAAGCCTGTGTCCTTGACCCTGACGCTCACCAGCGCCCACCCGGTGGCAGCGGGCGTACCGACATCGCGGGTGGTCACCAGCGGACGGTTGAGCATCGGCCGCGCCGCCGGCAATGACTGGATCCTGCCCGATCCCGGGCGGGTGATCTCCAAGCGGCACTGCGTCATCGAAGGCAGCGGCGGCACCTTTCATGTCAGCGACCACAGCGTCAACGGCGTGTTCATCAACGCCTCCGATCAGCCGGTCGGGCGTGACCAACGCTGCAAGCTGCACCACGGCGACCGGATCCGCATCGGCGATTACGAACTCGACGTCGCGATCGACCAGCCGGCCCGGCGCGACCTCCCCGCGACTGGCAGCGTGGCCGAGGGCGGTGGGGAAGCTGCGCTTGAGCCGGGCATGGAAGCACCGCTGACCAGCGCCCAGCATCTGTTCGATGGGCCGGACCATGGGCCACGGCTGCAGGGGCCGGCGGCGGCCGGCGGCCGGACCATGCCGCCCGCCATCCCCGATGACGCTTCGCTGTTCGGTCCTGGCCCGGCGGCGAAGGCCAGGCCGCAGCCGCTCACCGATCTCGACCGCGGCGCGCCGATCGATGCCGCATTCGTTCCGCCGAAGCCCGCACCACCGCGGCCCGCACAGACCGCGCCAATTCCCGAAGTGCTTCCCGAAGCGCCGGTCGTCGCAGAGCCGGCGGCGGACGTCATCCCCGAGGATTGGGATCTTGGCCGCGCAGGGCCGAAGCTCGCGCCGGTACCGGCCCCCATTCCCGCAGCGAAGCCACCTCCGCCGCTGCCGGCGATCGGCCGGGAGGAGAATGCCGTCGAGACGGCAGCGCCACAGCCCGCTGCGATCGACTCACCGCCTCCCCCACAGCGCGCGGCGGGCAGCGCCGCGCTGGTGACGGCCTTCCTGGAGGGCGCCGGCCTCGATCCTGCGGGTACACTGCCCGGGATCGCCGATCCGGAACGCATGCTGCGTGAGACCGGCGCGATCCTGCGCACCGCCATCGCGGGCGTGATCGCCGTCCTTGAGACCCGCCGCGCGCTGAAGCGCGAAATGGGGGCGGCGGCGACCGAGTTCCGCCCCACCGAGAACAATCCGCTCAAGTTCACGCTCGGCGTCGACGACACGGTCAAGATGCTGTTGACCGGCAGTGAGCGCGGCTACCTGCCTGCGGTCGCTGCGGTCGAGGAGGCTTTCGCGGACATCAAGGGCCATCAACTCGCCGTGCTGGCGGCGATGCAGGAGACATGGCTCGACCTCCTGCGCCGCCTCGATCCGAAGGCGATCGAGCAGCGGCTTGGTGACGACGCCGGCTTAGGCGCGCTTCTGTCCTCGAAGAAGGCACGTTGCTGGGACGCCTTCCTGCAACTCTACGAGACCATCGCGGAGGATGCCGAGACTGGCTACAATAGCTTGTTCAGCCGCGTATTTGGCCACGCCTACGAACAGCATCAGAAACGGGCGCCAAACAAGCCCGAATAAGGTGATCGGAGGGAACGATGGCGGCGCCGCAGAGCCGCGGGAATGCTGGAAGAGGCAGCGAGCTCACCCGGCGGGCGTTCACCATGACCGCGCTGGGAGTGCTCCTGGCCGGTGCGCACGGTTGCGGCGGGGACAAGCCGCCGCCTCCGCCACCCCCGCCGACCCGCGTCGAGGCCAAGATCGTCGCCGCGAAAGACTTGAACCCCGACATGCGCGGAATCCCAGCGCCGTTGTTTCTGCGCGTTTACACGCTGCGCGCCGAGACGGCGTTTGCGAATGCCGACTTTTTCCAGCTGCATGAGAATGATACCGCGATCCTGGGAGGCGACCTGATCAAGCGCTCGGAGCTCGTGCTGCGGCCGGGCGAGACACAGCCCCTGAGCCGGGAGCTGGAGGACGAGGTGCGCTTCCTCGGCCTTGTCGCCGCCTATCAGGAGATCGACCGGGCGACATGGCGGGCGCTGTTGCCGGTGCCGCAAAACAAGACGACGAAGGTGACGATCGAGCTGGGTCCGCGCGACATCGTGATCAAGCCGGCGGAGGAACCGCAGGAAAAGCCGAAAAAGAAGGGCTAGCGCCGTAAGTAACGAGTGCAGGCGCTGCCCCGGCCAGTGAGGGACGGATGCGAGAACAACAGCTCTTTGCCAAGACCGGGTGCCGGCGGCCGCAACGCATGAGACATGCGCGGCGACAACGCGCAGGGCGCGCCTAGCGATGCCATGGCACAACAAGGTCATTTGGTCGGAGGGGATGTTTCTCCGACCGCAGCACTTCCAGCAGCAAGACCGCTGCCTTGAGCATCTCGTTGCCCTTTCGCTCCTGGCTCAGCGGCCTTACGCGTGGGGGGTGTCGCGCCTTGAGATCGATCGCGCGCTCCTGGAGAGCGGCCAGCTGGCGGTGCCAAGCTGCCGCGGTATCATGCCGGACGGAACGCTGTTCAACGTGCCGGAGGATCAGGATCCGCCGCCGCCGCTGCGCCTGAACAAGGATGTCCGCGATCAGATCGTGCTGCTGGCGGCACCGATCGAGACGGAAGCCGGCGCTGCCGCCGAGATCGTCTCCGCCGCGGGCCAGCTCGGCCGCTACCAGGCGCGCGAGATCAGCGTTTACGACATCGGCCAGGACAGCCTCGGCAGCAAGGCGGAGATCGCGATCGGCCGCATGCGCTTAGGCCTCAGGCTCGCTTCCGAGCCGGCGCCCGGCTGGCTCGGCATTCCCGTGGCGCGCATTGTCGAGGTTCGCGAGCAGGACGGCCGGATCGTTCTCGACGATGCCTTCATCCCGAGCTGCATCGATTACACGGCGAGCGCACAGCTCACGGGCTTCCTCCGCCAGATCGAGGGACTGATGCGCCAGCGCGCCGAGGCGCTGGCGGCGCGCGTATCGACCGGCGGCCGCGGCGGCGTGTCCGAGACCGCGGATTTCCTGCTGCTGCAGGTCGTCAATCGGCTGCAGCCGGTCGTCCGCCACCTGGCCGAGGCGGGTGGAGCGCATCCGGAGCAGCTCTATCGTGATCTCCTGGCGATCGCCGGCGAACTCGCCACCTTCACGGAGGAGACGAAGCGGCCGGAAGCAATGCCCGGCTATCGGCACGAGAACCTGATCACCAGCTTCAAGCCGGTCGAGGACGCGATCGTCCGCTCGCTCACGCTGGTCATGGAGCCGACGGCGACCGCCATCTCGCTGGAGGAACTCCGCTTCGGCATCCGCCGGGCGATCATCGAGGACCGCAGCCTCTTGGACAGCGCGGCGTTCATCCTCGAGGTCAGCGCCGATATGGACCCGGAGCAGCTGGTGCGTGCCTTTCGCGACCAGAGCAAGATCGGCCCGGTCGAGAAGATCCGCGAGCTGGTCAATCTCGCCCTTCCCGGCGTGCCGGTCCGGGCCCGGCCGACGGCGCCGCGTCAGGTCCCCTACCACGCTGGCGCGTCCTACTTCGAGATCGACAAGAACCACGAGCTATGGCGGGCGATCGACCAGTCAGGGGTGCTTACCCTGCACGTGGCCGGCACCTTCCCCAACCTTGCGCTGACCCTGTGGGCGATCAAGCGGTAAGGCCATGCAGGACGAGGACGACCCATTCCGCACCCCGCCTGACGCCGACCGCACGGTGTTCATCCCGACGCCGGGTGGGCGCCGCCGTGGCGGTGCTGCCGCCGGTCCGGCACCACCGCCACCGCCGCTCATGCCGGCACCGGCTCGGAGTGGGGAGCCGCTGCCCGAGGGGACCGGCAGCAACCCGCTCCTGCGTGCGGCAGCCCCCCTCATAGCCCTCGTCCGCCAACTGCGGGAAACGCGCCGCCACGATGATGTGCCCGCCCTGCGCCACGACGTGATCGAGGCGATCCGCCGCTTCGATACCGAGGCGCGCGCGGCCGGCGTCGAGCCCAAGATGGCAGCGCAGGCAAGCTATGCGCTGTGCGCGCTGATCGACGAGACTGTGCTGAGCACGCCCTGGGGGCTCGACAGTCTGTGGAGCCGGCAGGGCCTCCTGATCACCTTCTACAAGGAGCAGTCGGCCGGGGAGACCTTCTTTCGCTTCCTCAAGGAGGCGCGGGAATACCCGAAGAACAGCCTCGACCTGCTGGAAGTCCTCTACGTCTGCTTGAGCTTGGGCTTTCAGGGCCGCTATCGGCTGCAAGACGATGGCCTCAACCGCCTGGGCCGCATCCGCACCGAAACCCTGGCCCTGATCCGCCAGCAGCGCGGCGAGACCGGGCCCGAGCTGTCATCGCGCTGGCGTGGCGTAGAGGACCGGCGGCCGGCGGTCTCCCGCTTCGTGCCGTTCTGGGTGATCGGGGCTGCCGCCGCGGCGCTGGTACTGATCGCCTATTTCGTTTTCAGCTTCCGCCTCAACGAGGCCTCTGATCTGGTCTACGCCAAGATCGGCACGCTGGTGCCACCGGCCCCCGCCGCCATCGCTGCATCGCCGCCAGCAGCGGAGCCGACGCTGGTCACGAAGCTCAAGGCGCACTTGGCTGCCGAGATCAGCCGCGGCATCGTCTCGGTCCGCGACCGCGGCACGGCGGCCGATATCGTCTTCGCGAGCCAGGGCCTGTTCCCTTCCGGCGGCGCTGAAGTCGCCCCGGACGTGCGCCCGGTGCTGGCCAAGATCGGCACCTTTCTCGCCGGCTACACGATGCCGGTAACGGTCTCCGGGCATACCGACCCGATCCCGATCCGTACCGTCCGCTTTCCCTCGAACTTCCAGCTGTCGAAGGCGCGCGCCGAGGCGGTCGCGGCGGTGCTGGCGCCCTCGCTCGGTAACCCAGGCCGGCTCAGGACGGAAGGCCGTGCCGATAGCGTACCGATCGCCGACAATGCCACCGAACAAGGCCGCGCGCTCAATCGGCGCGTCGAGATCCACATCCCCGTGACCCGAACGAACTGAAGCCGGCGCAACCGCCGGGACCGGAGAATGTGCAGGTGCTGAGAAAGGTTTTCGGCTGGATCGTCAATCGATGGACCATCTCCATCCTCGGCCTGCTGCTGCTCGCGGTCCTGATCTGGGTGTTCGGTCCGGCGTTCGCCTTTGCCGGTCACGTCCCGCTGGCAACGGAAACGGCACGCTGGATCACCATCGCCGTCATCGTGCTGGTGTGGCTCACGTATCAGGCGGTGGTCGTTGTTCGCCAGCGGCGCAACAACGCGAAGATGCTCGACCAGCTCACCAAAGCGCCGGCCGTGGAGGACCCGCAAGCGGTAGCGGCGCGCGAGGAGCAGGAAAGCCTGGCCGAGCGTTTCCGCGAAGCGCTGGCAACGCTGAAGACAACCAAGCTCGGCGGCGGCCGCAGCCGTCGCCAGCTCTACCAGCTGCCTTGGTACCTCATGATCGGCCCGCCGGGTTCGGGCAAAACCACCGCACTCGTCAATTCGGGACTCACCTTCCCGCTGGCTGAGAGCTTCGGCAAGGCTGCGGTGCGCGGCATCGGCGGCACCCGCAACTGCGACTGGTTCTTTACCGACGAGGCGGTGCTGATCGATACCGCCGGCCGCTACACGACCCAAGACAGTGACGAGACGGTCGATCGGGCGGCCTGGCAGGGCTTCCTCGATCTGTTGCGCAAGCATCGGCCGCGCCGCCCCGTCGACGGCGTGATCGTCGCCTTCAGCATCACCGAGCTGATCGCGCGCGACGCTGGCGCCCGCCAGCAGCATGCCCAGGCGGTGCGTCGGCGGATCCGGGAAGTCTACGGCAGCCTCAAGCTCAGGGTGCCGGTCTATGTCATCCTGACCAAGTGCGATCTGGTTGCCGGCTTCCGCGAGTTCTTCGGCACCATGTCCGCCGAGGAGCGCTCCCAGGTGTGGGGCACCACCTTCAGCGCCGCGGAGTCCAGCTCTCCGGCGCAGGTGCTGGCGGCGTTCCCACCGGCCTACGATCAGCTGATGGAGCGGTTGACGGCGCGCCAGCTGGTGCGGATGGAAGACGCGCGCGACATCGGCGAGCGCGGCATGATCTTGTCGTTCCCGCAGCAGATGGCGCTCTTGAAAGCGCCGATCGAGGCGTTCCTCACCGAAGCGTTTCAGCCCTCGAAGCTGGAGGAACCCAGCTTCCTGCGCGGCATTTACCTCACCAGCGCGACGCAGGAGGGCAGCCCCATCGATCGCGTGCTGGGAGCCGTTGCCGCCAGTTTCGGCCTGGAGCGGCAGGCGATCGCCTCCTTCAGCGGCCGCGGCATCAGCTTCTTCCTGACGCGGCTCCTGCGCGACGTCGTGTTCAAGGAGGCCGCGCTCGTCACCTCGACCAGTTGGTTCGAGCGGCACCGCGCACCACTGTCCTGGGCGGCCTACGCCGGTGCCGGCGTCCTGACGCTCGCCCTGATCGGCTTTCTGTTCTTGAGCTACAGCGGCAACCGGGCCTGGGTCGCCGAGGCCGATCAGGCTGCCGACGAGGTCAAGTCGACCAACGGGGATGCCCTTTACGGCCGCGCCGGGATGGAAGGCACGCTGGCCGCACTCAACGCTTTGCGGGACCTGCCAGGGGGTTACGCCGAGCGGCACCGAGGCTTGCCATTCACATTGGGCGTCGGCCTGGACCAGACCGAAAAGCTCGGCAATGCAGCCGAAACGGCGTACCGGCAAGCGCTCAACCTGCTGCTCCTGCCGCGGCTGATGGGACGGATGGAACAGCAGATCGCAGGCAGCCTTGAGCGCACCGATTACCTCTATCAGGCACTCAAGGCTTACCTGATGGTCGTCACGCCGGAGCAGCGGGACGCGGACCTCCTGCGCGCCTGGCTCGCACGCGACTGGGGCAGCATCCTCCCAGGAGCGGCGAACGCAGCGCTGCGCGAAGACCTGGACGGCCACGTTCAGGTCTTGTTCGAAGAGGAGCTCAATCCGCCGCCGGCCGGCAATGCGGCGCTGATCGCCCAGGCGCGGCAGGCCTTGCTGCAGCTGCCGCTCGCATCGCGTGTGTACACGCAGTTGCGCACCGAGCAAGGTGCGGAGCGTACCAACGGCTGGACGCTCGCCACCGCGGTCCCACCCGAACACCAGCGCTTCTTTGCCCGCCGCTCCGGCAAGCCGCTGACGGAAGGAATCGCGCGCCTCTTCACGATCGAGGGCTACAAGGACGCCTTCATCCGCCAGCGGTCCGTCCTTGTCGGCGAGGTCGTCGAGGACACGTGGGTGCTGGGGCCGGAGTATGCCCGCCTCAAGGGCGCCGATGAGCGGGCGGACCTTGAGCGCAATGTCGAGGAGCTCTACTTCGCCGACTACATCCGCGTCTGGGATGCCTTCATTCGGGATCTGGGCTTGGCGCCGGTCCACAACACCGAGCAACTGGCGGACATGGTTCGCGCCTTCGCCCAGCCGGACTCAGCCGTCAAGAGCGTGCTCGGTGCGATCGCGGCGCAGACCGGCCTCGCCCGCGCACTGGCCGCGGCCGTCGGTGATGCCGCGCCGGGCGAACTGAAGCGGATCCAAGACCGCATCGAACGCTGGATCCGGCCGGGCAGCGGCGGTCAGGGCCCGGCACCAGCGGCAGCCGATCCGGCCGAGCGTGTCGATCGCCAGTTCGCAGCGCTCTATGACCTGGTCAAGACCGAAGGCTCTGCACCGCCACGGATTGACGGTATTCTCGCCCAGCTCAATGGGTTGCACGAGTTTCTTTTGTCGGAACTGCAGGCGCGCGCGCAGGCGCCCGGTCCGACTGACCGCTCCGCCGAGCGCATTGCGCGCGGCCGGGCGGAGGCGGTGCGGATCCGCAACCTCGCCAGCCCGCAACCGGAGCCGCTCAAGGGCTGGCTGTTGAGCTTGGTGACGACGACTGAAGGCTCCACCGTCAAGCCGGCGGTCGCCGGTGCCAAGAAGCAGGTTCAGGATGCGTGGTCGACCGGGGTCGCGCCGCAATGCCAGGCGGCATTGGCCGGCCGCTATCCGCTCGTACGTTCGGCAACCGCAGATGTCAATTTGGACGATTTCGTGCGCGTTCTCGGTCCGAACGGCCTGATCGACAAGTTCGCCCAGGAGCACGTATTGCCGTTCGCCGATACGTCCGTGCGGCCCTGGCGCTGGCGTCCGGGACCAGCGGGTGAGATCGGCCTCTCAGCCAGTGCTCTGCGGCTGTTCGAGCAGGCGGCCCGCATCCGCGAGGCTTTCTTCGCCGGCGGCAGCGGCCCGTTCGGCGTCGCCTTCGAGGTCGAACCGCTGACGCTCGACAACCGCGCCCGCCAGGTAGTGCTCGAAATCGGCGATCAGCGGATCCTCCATCAGCATGGCCCGCGCCAGCCGCGCCGACTGCAGTGGCCGCCCGCGGCCGGCAGCGGCGCGCGGGTGACCTTCACACCGATCGAACAGATCGGCCAGACGCTGACGCTGTCGAAGGGCGGGCCGTGGGCGTTCTTCCACCTCCTCGACGCGGCGCAGGTGCTGAGAGGAAGCGACGTCGATCGTTTCCGGGTCACCCTCGGCGTGCAGGGTTACCAGGCCCAGTTCGAGCTCCGCGCCTACAGCGTCATCAACCCGTTCGCCTTGCCGGAGCTCGACCAGTTCCACTGCCCTGATCGGCTGTGAGGATGACCGCGCCCAACGCAGTTCCCGGTGTTTTCGGCAAGATCCCGGCGCGGGCGGATTTCGTCCGCCGCCGCCTGCCGGCAACGTTCCTCGGACCCTGGGATGGCTGGCTCGGTTCGGCGCTCGCCCGCAGCCGCAGCGATCTCGGCCCGGCCTGGCTCGATGCCTACCTGACCAGCCCGCTCTGGTGCTTTGCGCTCAGCCCCGGCGTGTGTGGCCCTTCTCCGGTGGCAGGCGTGCTGGTGCCAAGCGTCGATGCCGTCAATCGGCACTTCCCCCTGACGCTCGGGAGCGTCCTTGCCGATGACTGCCGGCCATTCGCGGTTGCCACGGCCGCTCCCTGGTTCGCAGCGCTGGAGGAGCTCGCACTAGCCGCCCTTGCGGAACGGCTCGAACCGGACACGCTCGCAGACCGCTTGGAAGTCATCGGACCACCCACGGTCGCGCCACCGCTGGGCGCTTCGATAGCGCAGGACGGCGCAGGTACGCTTCTGCGGTCGTGGCCTCTCGCCGCCGATGCTGAGGATTGTGGGCCGGAAGAGATCTATCCCGGCCTGCTTGACGACTTGGCCGGTGAGCGCTTCGGCGCCGTAAGCCTGTGGTGGACGCAAGGCTCCGATGCGATCGAGCCGATCATGCGGCTCTACCGCGGTTTGCCGCGCGAAGACGAGTTCGCAGCGTTCCTGACCAACCTGCGTCCTGAGCCGGCTGCGCCGGGAGATGCTGCGGCGGCACCGGATGCGAAATCGATCGCGCTGGAATGCGGCCCATGACCGGCACCGTCGTTCCGGCCTGCACGTCTCACTTCGTCAGCCACCGCGGCAGCGTCCGTTCGCTGAACGAGGATGCGTACCTGGAGGCGCCCGATCTCGGCCTGTGGGCGGTCGCCGACGGTATGGGAGGGCATGAAGCCGGCAACCTCGCCAGCCGGCTCGTCATCGACGCGCTCGACGCAGTGCAGCCGGCCACCGCCCCTGCGAACATGATCGCCCAGGTGCAGGAGCAAATGGCGGCCGCGAACCGTCACATCCGCAGCCTGTCCGAACAGCGCCTGCAAGGGCGGCTGACGGGGAGTACGGTCGCCGTGCTGATCCTCTCCGGTCAGACGGCAGTCTGCCTGTGGGCCGGTGACAGCCGGGTTTACCGCTTCCGCGATGGCACGCTGACGCGCCTGACCCGGGACCACAGCCGCACGGAGGAGATGATTGCGCTGGGCCTGCTGACAACCGACGACGAAGCCGATCCGCGCTACGCCAACATCATCACCCGCGCCGTCGGCACCGAGGAGCATGTAGAGCTGGAGCAGCGCGTCGAGCCGCTCGCCGCAAACGACGTGTTCTTGCTGTGCAGCGACGGCCTCACCAAGGTGGTCACCGATGCCGAAATCGCCGCCATGATCGCCTCCGGCTGGAGCTCCGCCGCCGCGGGGCTTGTCGACTTGGCGCTCAAACGTGCGGCAACCGACAACGTCACCGTCGGCGTGGTCGCCTTCTCCGGCACAGACGACGACCCGCCAACGCTGGTCCGGGCTTGAGCACAGCGGCAAGGCGGAACTAAAACATAACGTGAACATTGACGTGGGACCGCTGCGTCTATAGGCTGCTCCTGAACGGCAACAACGACGCCTTCCAGCAAACGCGAGGCTAAGCGCGCGATGACGCAGATCGCCCCCGTCTCTCAACAAATCTGGGATATGAAGTACCGGCTGAAGACGGCGGACGGTCGGATCGCCGACCGCACCGTGGCTGACACCTGGCGCCGGGTCTCCCGCGCCCTGGCACGCCCCGAGGCCGAGCCGGAGGTCTGGGAAGAAGCGTTCTTCAAGGCGATGGAGAACTTCAAGTTTCTGCCCGCGGGCCGCATCATTTCCGGTGCCGGCGCCGACCGGCGGGTGACCTTGTTCAACTGCTTCGTCATGGGCGACATCCCGGACGACATGGCCGGCATCTTCGAGAACTTGAAGGAAGCGGCGCTGACGATGCAGCAGGGTGGCGGCATCGGCTACGACTTCTCGACGCTCCGGCCCAAAGGCGCGCCGGTCAAGGGCGTCGGCGCCGATGCGTCGGGGCCGCTGTCGTTCATGGACGTCTGGGACGCGATGTGCCGGACGATCATGAGCGCGGGTTCGCGGCGCGGCGCCATGATGGCGGTCATGCGCTGCAATCACCCGGACATCGAAGCGTTCATCGCTGCCAAGAGCGAGCCCGGCCGGCTGCGCATGTTCAACCTTTCGGTGCTCATCACCGACGCCTTCATGACGGCGGTGCGCGAGGACGGGTCGTGGGAGCTGAGCTTCGGCGGCGTGGTCTACAAGAGCGTGCGGGCGCGCGACCTGTGGGACCGGATCATGCGCGCCACCTACGCCTATGCTGAGCCGGGCGTGATCTTCATCGACCGCATCAATGAGCGCAACAACCTCGCCTACTGCGAGACCATCCACGCCACCAATCCGTGCGGCGAGCAGCCATTGCCGCCCTACGGCACCTGCCTGCTGGGCTCGATCAATCTCGCCCGGCTGGTCGAGCGGCCGTTCGAACCGGATGCCGGCATCGACGAGACGAAGCTTGCGGACCTGGTCGCCACGGCTGTGCGCATGCTCGATAACGTCATCGAGATTTCCGGCTACCCCTTAACGCAGCACGAGCACGAGGCCCACGCCAAGCGCCGCATCGGCCTCGGCATTACCGGCCTCGCCGACGCGTTGATCCTCTGCTCGGCGCGCTACGGCGGCCAGCAGGCGGTGCAGTTGACCGAGCGCTGGCTACACGTGATCATGCGCGCTGCCTACTTGAGCTCAGCTGCCCTCGCGGCGGAAAAGGATCCCTTCCCGCTGTTCGATCGCGAGCGCTATCTCGCCGGCCCGACAGTGCAGGCTCTGCCCGCGGACGTGCGCGACGCCATTGCCAAGAACGGCATTCGCAACGCGCTGCTGACCTCGGTCGCTCCGACCGGGACCATCTCGCTGTTTGCCGACAACGTCTCATCCGGCCTGGAGCCGGTGTTCAGCTTCCGCTACGTCCGCCATGTCTTGCAGCCGGACGGCAGCCGTCGCGAGGAGGAAGTGACCGACTACGCCTACCGCCTGTTTCGCCGCCTGCACGGCGACGGTGCGCCGCTGCCGGACTATTTCGTCGACGCCCAGAGTTTAAGTCCGCACGACCACCTGATCATGCAGGCAGCGGTGCAGAAATACGTCGATTCCTCGATCTCCAAGACCATCAACTGCCCGGAAAGCATCTCTTTCGACGACTTCAAGGACGTTTACGTGCAAGCCTACGCGCTCGGCTGCAAGGGCTGCACCACCTACCGGCCGAACGACGTGACCGGCGCGGTGCTGGAGGTCCGTCCCTCACGCGAGGCACCGGCGCAACCCGAGTTGCCGCTCGACGCGCCGCCGCCTGCACCGCGGCCGAAGGACTTGGGCGACTCAGGCGCCATCGTGCAAATGTTCCGGCCGCTCGACCGGCCGGAGGCTCTTCCCGGCCAAACCTACAAGGTACGCTGGCCGGAGAGCGACCACGCGATCTACATCACGCTGAACGATATCGTCCAGGATGGCCGCAGACGGCCGTTCGAGGTGTTCATCAATTCCAAGAACATGGAGCACTATGCCTGGACGGTGGCGCTGACGCGGATGATCTCCGCCGTGTTCCGCCGCGGCGGCGATGTCTCGTTCGTGGTCGAGGAACTGAAGGCGGTGTTCGACCCGCGCGGCGGCCAGTGGATGGGCGGCCGCTATGTGCCGTCGCTGCTGGCGGCGATCGGCGAGGTGATCGAGCGCCACATGGTCGCGATCGGCTTCATGCCGGCGCGCGGCGGTCCCGCCCCTGCAGCTGAGGCCGTGCGCAAGGCGGTCGGTGACGGCGCCAACAGCCGCTTCCGTCAGTGCCCGAAATGCGGTCAGCTGGCGCTGATCCGCCAGGAAGGCTGCGATACCTGCACAAGTTGCGATTACTCAAAGTGCGGCTAGCGGTTCGATGCTAACGGATGAATCCCGTCCGTTAGCATCGAACCGCCAGATCAATATGTTAGCCCGTCTTATTCACGACGCCCCTTGTCGGGGGCTGGCGGATGTAGCGTAAGCGGTTGATGTGGCGTAGGAGTCGGTT
>UXAT02000035.1 GCA_900609035.2 Candidatus Defluviicoccus seviourii
TGCCGTGATCAACGTGACCAATCGTCCCAACATTGCAATGCGGCTTCGTCCGCTCAAACTTCGCCTTCGCCATGGCTTGTTCTCTTTCTCGCTCGGAGGTGCCTTCAAATCCGTCTCAGACGTGACTGCAATGCCGTTCGCGCAGCCCTGCAACGTGCCTTGGCCGGAGTGGCCGACCTGGAGCGGGTGAAGGGAATCGAACCCTCGTATGAAGCTTGGAAGGCTCCCGCTCTACCACTGAGCTACACCCGCATCGAAACGCCAGTGTTCCCGGCAGCCCTTTCACACCGAAATGGTGGAGGGGGTAGGATTCGAACCTACGTAGGCGTGCGCCAACGGTTTTACAGACCGTCCCCTTTAGCCGCTCGGGCACCCCTCCGGACCGCCGCTGCATTCATCGGCGAACCGGCAAGACGAGCGCCTGCCAATATTGCTTTTGCTCTCGCTTGTCAATCGCCAACGATTGGGAAAACACAAAGCCGCCCGGTCGCCGGCACCGCCCCGTGCCCGCGCCAACGTCTGTCCTCGCATCCCCAACCCGAACAAGGTAAACAGCCCTGTGCCCGAACGCAAGCCACCACGGCGCCCGCCGCGCAAACCCCAGTCCGCCCGCGATCCGCGCGCGCAGCAACGCTCCGGTCCTCCGCTGCGGGGCACGCCGCCAGCGAAGCAGGCGCGCGCCGAGCCCTCACCAGGCACCTGGATCTACGGCCGCCACGCGGCGCTGGCCGCGGCCGCAAACCCGCGCCGGCGCGTGCTGCGCATGTTGGCTCAAGGCGAGAGCGCACCGCTGCTCGCAGCAGCATCCGACCGCTCAGGCGTAGCGCGCCCCGCGGTCGAGATTGTCGATCGCCCGGTGCTGTCCGCCTTCTTGCCGGAGGGCGCGGTGCATCAAGGCCTTGCCGTCGCCGTGACGCCACTGTCGGCGCCGGCGCTGGACGATCTCTTGGCCCACCATGCGCCCCCGGCCGAAGCGCTGGTCGTTGTCCTTGACCAGGCGAGCGACCCGCGCAACGTTGGTGCCGTGCTGCGTTCAGCCGCCGCCTTCGCCGCGGCGGCCGTCGTGGTGCAGGACCGGCACGCTCCGATCGAGTCCGGCGTGCTCGCCAAAGCGGCATCCGGCGCGTTGGAAACGGTACCGATGGTTCGTGTCGTCAATATCGCCCGCGCTTTGCGTGCGCTGGCCGCGGCCGATTTTCTCTGCCTCGGCCTCGACAGTGCAGCCGAGCGGCCGATCACCGCGCAAGCGTTGCCGAAGCGTATCGCCCTTGTCATCGGTGCCGAGGGCGCAGGCCTGAGACGCTTGACCAAGGAGTGCTGCGAACGGCTTGCCTGCATCCCGATCGCGCCGGCGGTCGAGAGCCTGAATGTCTCGGTCGCCGCCGCGATCGCCCTGTTCGCGGTACGCAGCCAGGAAGGCTCCGCCGCCGCCTCTGAGAACCCGGCATAAGCCCGATGCCGCCAACCCTCGTTCTGCCGCCAACATTCGCGCTGATCGCCGGGCTCACCATGGCGTTCCTGGACCGCTTCATGCCGATTGCCGACTTCATCAACCCCCCTTGGCATTGGATGGCGCTCGTACCGACGACCGCCGGCCTGTTGCTGACGCTGTGGGCCGCTGCGGGCTTCATCCGCGCCGGAACGCCGCTTGAGCCTTACGAGCAAGCCTCGGTGCTGGTCACCTCCGGACCGTACCGGTTCTCCCGCAACCCGATCTACCTTGGCATCGTCCTGCTGCTCGGAGGCTTCTGGCTGTGGCTCGGCAGCTTGAGCCCGGGCCTGGTTCTGCCCGCGTTCGTGATCGCGATCGATCGCCGCTTCATCCGGCGCGAGGAAGCCCACCTCGAGGAGCGATTCGGGGAGCGTTTTCGCGCCTACAGGGCTTCCGTCCGCCGCTGGCTCTAAGCTATTCTTATCACCGTAGCGCCGGCGTAGCTCAACGGCAGAGCAACCGCCTTGTAAGCGGTAGGTTCCGGGTTCAAGTCCTGGCGCCGGCACCATTGCTTTTTCCCTCGCCGCGGAACGGTGGCGGCCCGGGGCGTCCCAGCGTCTGGACCCATGCCGCACCTTCGCCTCCTTCTGATCCTCGTCCTCATTATCGTCCTGCCCGCGGCCGCGCCCGCCTTTCAGCCGCCCGGTCTCAGCGCCGATGCCGCAACCTACCGTTCGGCTGTAATGCAGAAGCGCCCGCCGCAGCCCAGCCCCGAGGCGGCCGCCGCCGCGGCGAGTGCCGCCCGCCGGGCATACGACGCCGGTCGCTTCGAGGACGCACTCCGCCGCTCCGAGGAAGCGATCGCACAAGGCAGCGACACGGACTCGGCGGCCCTGTGGCTCAGGTTGAGCGAGATCTGGACCAAGGTCGCGCCCGCCAATCCGCAGCGAGCCCTGCAGGCGGCTTGGCTTGCCTATTCGAGCTCGTTCGCCGCGGATCAGCGCCAAGCTGCGCTCGTTCGCATGGCCGACCTGTTCGAGCGCTATCTCGCCCAGCCCAAGCTGGCGCTGCAGGCGCTTTCCGAGGCGGCCGCCGAGCGGCCGGCGGATGAAAGCTTGCGCGCCCGCATCGCTGCCCTGCGGCTTGCGGTCGGGCTCGACCTGCGCACAATCCGCGTTGACACCGAGAGCGATCAGCCCCGCGTTTGCTTCACCTTCGCCACCCCGCTCGCCCCATCACCCGCAATCCACTTCGAGGACTACGTGCGCGTCGTCCCTGAGGTTGCCGTGAGTGCGGAAGCTTCCGATGACACGCTGTGCCTGACCGGCCTCAGCCATGGCAGCTCTGCTCAAGTGACGTTACGCGAGGGCTTGCCCGGCCAGGACGGCTTGATCCTGCGCCAGACAGAGACACACAAGCTCACCGTTGGCGACCGCAAGCCGGCGGCGGCCTTTCGCGGTAACGCCTTCGTCCTGCCGCGCTTCGGTCCGCAAGGCGTACCGTTGACGACGGTCAACCTCGATGCAGTCGAACTCGCACTGCACCGTATCAACGACCGCAATCTGGCGCCGCAGTTGGCTCAGGGTGCGCTGATGGCCGCCCTCAGCCGCTACGATGCCGGCGAGATCGCGGAAACCGCGGGCGAGCTGGTGTGGCAGGGCCGGATGGCGGTCGGCAACGAGCGCAACAAGTCCGTGGTCACCGCCATCCCGGTCAAGGACCTGCTCCCCAACCCGCTGCCTGGCCTTTACGTCGTCACCGCGCGCCCGGCGGACATACCGGACGCCGAGGTTCCATACACAGCGGCGACCCGCTGGCTGATGATTTCCGATCTGGCGTTGACGGCGATGCAAGGTGCGGATGGTTTGAGCGTGTTCGTCCGCTCGCTCAGCACCGCAAAGCCGCTGCCGGGCGTCACCGTGGCGCTGGTCGCCCGCAACAACGCCGAGCTCGTGCGGATGACGAGCGACGCCGGCGGCCGGGCCCGCTTTCCCGCCATCGCGGCCGGAACCCGCGGCGGCAGCCAGCCGGCACTGGTGATGGCCTATGGCGCCGATGCCGACTTCGCCGCCCTCAATCTCACCGAACCGGCGTTCGACCTGAGCGACCGCGGCGTCGGCGGCCGGGTGCCACCGGGACCGGTCGATGCCTACCTGTTCAGCGAGCGCGGCGTCTACCGGCCCGCCGAGGTGGTCCACATCACGGCCCTCATGCGCGATAACGCCAGCGAAGCGATCGATGGCGTCCCACTGACGCTCAAAGTCTTGCGCCCGAATGGCACGACGTTTCACGCGAGCGTGGTGCCGGCAGCAGCACCGGGCGCCCATGTCCTCACCCTGCCGCTCACGCCATCGGCGCCGCTCGGCACCTGGAGCGTGCAGGCGTTCACCGATCCGGAAGCCCAGCCGGTCGGCCGCCTGGAGTTCCAGGTCGAGGAGTTCGTTCCCGAACGTCTGGCGGTCGAGCTCAGCGGCTCGGCCCCGCTCATAACCCCCGGCACGCCATTCGAACTCACGGTGCGCAGCCGCTTCCTCTACGGTCCGCCGGCGAGCGGGCTCGAAGGGAGCGCGGACGTCGTCATCGATGCCGATCCAGCCCCCTACCCGCAGCACAAGGGCTTTCGCTTCGGCCTCGCCCAGGAGAGCGTGACGGCCCGCACCGAAACGATCGCGCTCGCCGCAACCGATGCCAGCGGCACCGTGAAGGCGGCGCTCAAGCTGCCGCCGGTGCCAGATACGACTCGGCCGCTCAAGGCTGATGTGCGGGTCGCGATCTTCGAGCCCGGCGGCCGGCCGTCGCGCCAGGTGCTGACAGTGCCGATCCGCACTCAAGGCTTCGCGCTCGGCATTCGCCCCCGCTTCAGCGACGACCGCTTGCCGGAGGGCGCGGAAGCCGCCTTCGATCTGCTCGCGGTCGATAGCGACGGCAAACCGATCGACAAGCAGGGCCTCTCGTTCGAGTTGTTTGCCGAGGACATCAACTATCAGTGGTACGTACAGGAAGGGGTATACAAGTACCGGACATCGGTTCGAAGCCGCAGCATCCGCAAAGGCGCGATCGCAGCCGCGGCGCTCAAGCCGACCGAGCTGGCCGTCGGCCCGCTTAGCTTCGGCCGCTACCGTTTGGAAGTGTCTGCCCCGGGCAGCCTGATCGCCTCATCGGCCCGCTTCACCGTCGGCTGGCACACCGCGGCCGCGGCCGACGACACGCCGGACAAGCTCGATGTCAGCACCGATAAAGCCTCCTATCGCCCGGGCGAGACCGCGCATGTACGGATCGCGTCGCCATTTCCCGGCGAGGCCCTGGTCACGGTGGCGACCGACCGCATCCTCGACACCCGCACCGTCAGCGTCCCGAGCGAGGGTGTCACCGTCGATCTGCCGGTGACCGCCGCCTGGGGTAGCGGTGCCTACGTCATCGCAAGCGTGTATCGGCCGCCCTTGGCCGACCGGGAGCATTTGCCTGTCCGCGCCATCGGGCTTGCCTGGCTCGCGACCGATCTGGCACCGCGATCGCTCAGCGTGGCCCTGTCCGCGCCGGAGAAGGTCCGGCCGCGACAGACGATCGACGTGCCGCTCAAGCTCACCGACAGCGATGGCAAGCCGGTTCAGGACGCCTTCGTCATGCTGGCGGCCGTCGATGAGGGCATTCTGCAGTTGACCGGTTATCGCGCGCCGGACCCGGTTCAACACTTCCTCGGCAAGCGCCGGCTTGGCCTCGATATCCGCGACGACTACCAGCGGTTGATCGATGCCGTCTCCGGGCCGATGGGCGCGCTGCGCCAGGGCGGCGATGCCGGCGGATTGGGCGTCAGCCTGCCCGACGTGCCGCTCACCATCGTCTCCTTGTTCCAGGGACCGGTAAAGGCGGACGCCAACGGCGTCGCCCGCATCGCCTTAACTCTGCCGGATTTCAATGGTTCACTGCGCTTGATGGCGGTGGCGTTCGACCGCAGCCGCGTCGGCTCGGCGTCTGCACCCTTGGTTGTGCGCGATCCGCTGGTCGCCGAGATGGCGCTGCCGCGTTTCCTGGCACCGGGTGACGAGAGCCGGGTAAGCGTGTCGCTGCACGCGGTCGAGGCGCCGGAGGGCACCTACCGCGTTGCGCTGCAGGGTCAGGGCGCGGTGACGACTTCTGACGACGTTCGCACACTTTCGCTGACACCCGGCCAGCGCATCAGCCTGCAGTCCACCATCAAGGCCAGTGAAGCCGGCCGCGGCAGCGTCAAACTCGCGGTGACAGGCCCTGCAGACATCGCTTTGACGCGCGAACTGGCACTGACGGTGCGGCCCGCCCAGGCACCGATGACGACATTTGCAACAAGAAAGCTCGAGCCCGGTGCCGAAGTCGTGGCGACGGCGCAGTTGATCCAGGGCTATGTCCCCGGCGCCGCTTCGGTCCGCTTGGGCTTCAGCACCAAGCCGCCGTTCGATGTCGCAGGGCTTTTGGCGGCGCTGCAGCGCTATCCGAACGGCTGCCTGGAGCAGATCGTCAGCCGTGCGCTGCCGCTGCTCGTCGTCGATGACGTCGATCTGGCCTTGGGCCGCGAGCGCACCGCGGCGGCGACGCTGGCGTCGCGGGTGGACAGCGCGATCGCCGAGGTTCTGGATAAGCAGCGCTACGATGGCGCCTTCGGGCTGTGGAGCGGGCGCGGTCCGGAGGAACCCTGGCTAACGGCATACGCGCTCGAATTCCTCACCCGGGCGCGTGGCGAAGGCCATGCCGTGCCGGCCGCACCGTTCGAGGCGGGTTTGCGCTGGCTGCATCGCCACGCCGTCGATGGCGGCAGCGAACCCCAGGACCTCGCCAGCCGTGCCTACGCCCTGCATGTCCTAGCACTTGCCGGCGTCGCGACGCCTGGCTCGATCCGCTACTTCCAAGACACCTTCCGCGACCGCCTGCCGACGCCCCTGGCCCGCGCCCAGATTGCGGCAGCGCTGGTGCGCCTGGGCGATGGCCCGCGGGCTGAAGCCGCCGTCGAGCGCGCGCTTGGCAACCCTGCCCGCGACTTCTGGCAAGCCGACTACGGCTCCACGGTGCGCGATGCGGCAGCCATCATTACGCTCCTGGGCGAGGTCGAACGGCTTGGCGATAGCGCCCCGGCGTTGATCGACCGGCTGCCGGCGGACGCACTCAGTGTGCGCGCCACCAACACCCAGGAGCAAGCGTGGCTGGTCCTGGCGGCACGGACGCTGATGGCCGGCCCGGCGCCGCTCAAGCTTGCGATTACCGGCACGCCGGCGCGCACGGGCGATCCGATCTTCCTGTCGCCGACCGCAAACGAGCTCGCAAACGGCGTCAAGATCACAAACGACGGTGCGGGAGCGATCTGGCACACCACCGCCCTGGCAGGCGTGCCAAAGGAGCCGCAACCGGCCGCGCGCGAGGGCCTCAAGGTCAAGAGGCAGTTTTTCCGCCGGAACGGCGAGCCCGCCAACCTCGACACCGTGCGCCAGAACGATGTGCTGGTCGTCGTGCTGGAGGGCGAGGTCGCGACCAAGCTCAGCCATCAGGCGCTGCTGACGCACCCGCTGCCGGCCGGTTGGGAGATCGAGAATCCGCGGTTGGGCGTGGAGGCGGCCGAAACGCTGCCCTGGCTGGGCACGCTCAGCGAGCCCAAAGCCTATGAGGCACGCGATGACCGTTACGCCGCCGCCGTCGACCTGACGCCGGACGCGCCAACCTTCCGCCTCGCCTACGTCGTGCGCGCCGTCACGCCCGGCACCTACGACCTGCCCGGCGCCGTGCTGGAGGACATGTACCGGCCGCGCTACTTCGCCCGCCAGGCCGGCGGCCGGATCACCGTTCAACCGGCGCAGTGAATGCCGGCGGCCGCCGCGGCACGGAGGCGAACGGCGCTTAAGGCGGCGCTGGTCGCGGCTGTCATCGGCATCAGCGCCGCCGCCGGCCTGTGGGCCGCCGACAGGCTCCTGCCGCCGCCGCTCGACCGCCTGGCCGACGTCTCGACCGAGGTCCTCGACCGCGACGGCCGGGCGCTGCGCATCTTCCTGAACCGTGCCGGTGCCTTTCGGCTGCCGGCCGCAGTCAGCGACGTCGAGCCGCTCTATCTCCGGCTGCTGCTGGAGCGGGAGGACCGCCGCTTCTATCGGCACGGAGGCGTCGATCCGCTCGCCGTGGCCCGCGCCGCATGGCAGAACCTCACGGCCGGCCGCGTCGTCTCCGGCGCCTCGACACTGACGATGCAAGTTGCCCGCCTGCTCGACCCGAAGCCGCGGACGCTGCGTGCCAAGCTGGTCGAGGCCTTCCGCGCCCTGCAGCTTGAGCGGCGCTACGACAAGGATGCCATCCTTGGCATGTACCTGACGCTGGCACCGTTCGGCGGCAACCTCGAAGGCGTGCGCGCCGGCGCCCGCGCCTGGCTGGGCAAGGAGCCGCGCGAACTGACCGCTGCTGAGGCCGCACTCCTCGTCGCCCTGCCACAGGCGCCGTCGCGGCTGCGGCCCGACCGCTGGTTGCAAGCGGCGCGGACGGCGCGCGATCGGGTGCTGCAGCAGAGCCGGGACGCGGACCTGCTGAATGCCCCCGCCGTCGCCGAGGCCCTGGCTGAGGAGGTTCCAACCCAGCGGCTCGCCTGGCCGCTGCTGGCGCCGCACCTGGCCGAGCGGCTCAAGCGGCAACAGCCCATGGCATCGCTGATCCGCACCACGGTTGACGGCGGCCTGCAGCGGGCTCTCGAAGACTTGGCTAAGGACGAAGCCGCTTCCCTGCCAGCGCCAGGCAGCCTCGCGCTGATGGTCGTCGACAACAAGACCGCTGCCATCGTGGCCACCGTCGGCTCGGCCGACTACGGCGATGCCGGGCGTCTGGGGGCCATCGACATGACCCGGGCAATCCGCTCGCCCGGCTCGACGCTCAAGCCGTTCCTCTATGGCCTCGCCTTTGATGCCGGGATCCTCAGGCCGCGCACGCTGATCGCCGATGTCTCGATGCGCTTTGGCGACTATGCCCCGAAAAACTTCGATCAGGCCTTCCATGGCGAGTTGACGGCGGCAGAGGCCTTGCAGCGCTCGCTCAACGTGCCGGCGGTCCTGATCCTCGATCGCCTCGGGCCGGCCCGCGTTACCGCGTCGCTTGAGCGCTCAGGCGTCGCCTTACACTTTCCCAAGGCCGCGGCCAGCGATCGGTCTCGGCCTGGCCTGCCGCTCGCCCTGGGCGGGGTCGGAACGACGCTCGAAGATGTGACGATGCTCTATGCCGGTCTCGCCAATGGCGGCCTTGTCCGGCCGCTCCGCACCACGGCCGGCGCGCCAGGGACGACACCGGTGCGGCTGATGTCGGCCGACGCGGCCGCCGATGTCCTTGTCATTCTCACCGAAGCGGCGCCACCGCCGGGGGTCGTCCCCGCTGCCGCCCGCTCGAGCCGGGGCGCCATCGCGCTCAAGACCGGTACCAGCTACGGCTTCCGCGATGCCTGGGCATTCGGCGTCTCGCGCGAATTCACCGTCGGTGTCTGGGCCGGGCGGGCGGACGGCAGCCCAAGCCCGGATCGCCTGGGCCGCGATGCGGCGGCGCCCCTGGTGCAGAAGGTATTCGACCTGTTGCCGGCGATCCGTTCACCCGTCGTGGCCACCGGGCCCAGCGACGGCCTGCCCGCCCTTCTGCGCCGGCTGGAAAGCACGCCCGCCGGCGAGGGCATTCGCATTCACGACCCGCACCGTCTCCGGCTGGTCTATCCGGTCGCGCGCAGCTCGATCGAGCGCTCCGGCGAGCGGGTGCCGCTCGGCCTTGTCGCCGCCGGCGGGCGGCGGCCACTGAGCTGGCTGATCGACGGCCGGCCGATCGTGACCGGCGCCGCCACACGCGAGGCGGAATGGCTGCCGGAGCGCGCCGGTGCGGTCCGCATCACCGTCCTCGATGCCGACGGCCGCAGCGACAGCGCGGTAATCGACGTCCGTTGAGGGCTTAAGCGCGGCCGATGACGGTCACCTCGACCGTGCGCCTGCGGCGATGGATGTCGTGATTGATCAGAATCACCTGCTGCCAGGTGCCGAGCCGAAGCGCGCCGTTGCGAATCGGCACCACGATCGACGGGCCAAGCAGCGCCGCCTGGACATGGCTGTGGCCGTTGCCGTCATGCCAGGTCATCTCGTGCGCATAGCTCTGGTTGGGTGGCGCCAGGCGCTCGATCGCCCGCTTCAAGTCCTCGACCGCGCCCGGCTCATACTCGATCGTGGTGATCGACGCGGTCGAGCCAAGGGCACAGACGTGGGCACTGCCCTCGCGCACGCCTGCCTCCGCGACGATCCGGCCGATCGCGCCAGTGATCTCGGCGATGTCCGGGCCCGCCTGGAGCGCGACCTCGAAGCTGTCGCAGTGCACTGCCATATCCGCTGCCATCGGCCGCCTCGCTCGTCCGCTCCGCCGCGCTGAACACAAAGAGGCTAACACGATCGCCGGCCGCCCCCAACCCGGAGCGTCCGGTTATGTAGTAAGCGCGGGATCTGTCCGGGGTTTGTAGCGCGTGATCTGTCCGGTTTTGGAATCGCTCCAGGCGAAGGTGT
>UXAT02000036.1 GCA_900609035.2 Candidatus Defluviicoccus seviourii
TCGGCTGTGGACATGCCGCCGCGCTTGGACAACGCTGACGCGTTGCCCACATGCCCACAGCCGCAACAACAACAGCAACCCATTCTTATGTTATCGAAAGAGGAGACGGTGCCGGCCTCCACCTAAGCAGCCCCATCCGGTGGTCTCAGGAACCGGGACCGCCTCTCCCAGTCGGTTTGCCAGCACACAATCCATTCGAGCGTTCGGCAGAATAAATGCCAGTAACGGGACTCGCCAGTTCGACGGAACATCACCAATGCAGCAAGAAGTGTTTCCGCCTGAACCCACCAAATCTTTGAGCAATCCGAGGCGGAGGTGCCGGGCCTGCCGGTGGCAAAGAACCCGCCCCGCTCGTGATCGTAACCGTAGCTGACGGCGTGGTCGAACAGCCCTGCAAAAAGCTCTAGCGGCGGTGCTTGACCGTCGCCAAGCGCATCGGCCGCCTGCAGCGCGACGTGGATGTATTCGAGGTCATGGCCATACGACGAAACAGCCGATTGGTCATCGTAAAGCGGCTGCCAGTTGCGCCGATGCTCTTCGGAACCCGTCGGAAAGTCTGGCCGAATGGCAACCACTGCCAGAATGTTCAAGAGTTCCAAGAGCCGTTGCCGGACCAAAGCGTCGGGGCGCAGAGAATAATAGACGCTGAGCGCTTCGAGCACGTGCATGTGCGTATTACGCAGTTTTATATCAGGCGCCACACCGAGCAAACCCGGTCGGTCATCGGCAATTTCGCGCCAGTCCTCATGGAAGACTTCGCGATAGCCGCCGTCCGCCGGGTCATGGAACCGAGTTTCCATGACCTCAAACGTCGCATCGGCAGCGCGGGCGGCTACGCCATCACCGCTGGCGAGGGCGTACTCGGATAAGGCAAACAGCGCGAACGCGTGGGCGAAGAGGTGTTTGCGGCTGTCCGAGGGGAGCCCACTCCGCGGCCGCACTTCCCAGAAAAGGCCGCCGTATCGATGATCCCATAACCGATGCAGGAGGAAGTCGGCGCCGGGTTGAGCGAGCGCTCGGTCGCGCGCAGGGTCATCACCGGACGAAGCCATCATCGCGAAGAACCAGAGCGTTCGAGCCTGAGCAACCGTTCGCTGTGGGCGGCGGCCCATCCACCGGCCGAGGATGTCGTGGTTGAGGCGATAGCCTTCCCCAGCGTCAGGAGCGCACTTGGTTGTCCAGAAAGGAAGGAAGGCACGGGCGAGAATTCGCTCAATGGCAGCAAGGGCGGCTGCCGGCGTCGTGATCGGCAGCGCCACCTCGGTCGCGGGGGACGCTGGCAGATGCATGGTGTGGCGGTAAAACCATCGCTCTTGGCGGCGACGAACTGCGGCGCCAAGCAGTGCCAGGTTGGTCTTGAAATCGCGCATGCTGAGAGGGCTTCCCTTTAGCCACGTGTCGCTTAGCGGGGGGAGGCAAGCGGCGGCGTGGCCGATGCAGTCTCCGGTATCGCGCTTGACGGACGAGAGCGAGCGACGCGCCACAGCTCCGTCAGTGATCGTCGTGCAAAAACCGCGAGCAGGGTTGCGTATGTCACGACGCCGATGCCAACCGAGGTCGCGAGGAGCGCTGCGTCCGCCAGGTCAGGAGCTGCGATGCGCTGCCAAGCGGCGACGACCGCCGCCATGACGATGGCAAGAAGGAATAGCCGTGCGGCGGCAATTGCCTCGCCGCGCCGGTCCATGGCGGCGTAGCGGGCAACGACAGCGAAGCGGATGGGGGCAAAGATGAGGTTTCGGACCACAACGGCGCAGGCGATGCCTTCGGCTCCGAAGGGGGTGAGCGGCAGCACGAGAGCAACCAGCAGCAGTGTGGCGGCAAAGCTGAGTTTTGCTTCCAGCCGCACCCGCCCGAGGCCCCGCAACAAGGCCACGTCAAGATTGCCGATGGGGTAGGTGAGACCAGCAATGGCAAGGATCTGGACAACCTCAACGGCATTCATCCAGTGGCTGCCGAACACCACCGGGACCCACGCAGGCGCCGTCACGGAAAGGCCTAGAAAGCATGGAAATGCAATCAGCGCGGAGGTCTCCGTCGTCAACCGCAGCACCGCCTGGAGCCGTTGGGGTTGATCCTTCATTGCCGCGAAAGCCGGCATTGCCACCCGGCTGAAAGGATTGATCAGGAGGTGGGTGATTTCGTCGAGGATGCTTCGGCCCAAGTGCAGGTAGCCGACCGCATTCACTCCCGCGATTAGACTGGCGGTGGCGCGGACGATCAATTGCTCGATCGACTGGAGAAGTCGCGATACCGAGGAATAAGCGCCAAAACCGACAGCTTCCCGAAGCACTGCGGAACTGGTGTGCCGGAGAGGCAGGAGCGGCTGCGAGCACCACAAAACCAAGACCTCGACAGCCTTATGGGTCAATTGAAAGGCCACCAGCGACCAGACGCCAAAACCGCTCAACGCAAGGCCGATACCGCAGGCGCCGCCGACCACGACAGCAAGAGTCGACCGCAACGCCAGGGTCCGGAACGCAAACGAACGGCGCAACAGAGCATCGGGGACAGCCGCCAGGGCGCTCAGCGGCAACAACGCCGCGAACCACGAGATCAGCGGAACCAGATCGGGGTAGCCGAGGGCCGGGCTGATGATTGGAGCCAGCACCATGCACAAGAGCATGGCAACGGTTGCAACCGATAGCTGAAGCCAGAAAACGGTGCCGATATCGACCGGCTGGATGTCACGCTTTTGGATCAGAAATTCGCTGCAGCCGCCGGAAACGAACAGCGACTGGGCCAACATGACGGCCACCATTGCGAGACTGGCGAGGCCAAAATCAGCCGGGGCCAACAGTCGGGCAAGGAGGACAAACACGGCAAGATGGCAGAGCCGGTACGTCCAGGCTTCTACGAACGACCAAATCGTACCAGCGGTTAAGCGTCGCTTCAGCATCATCCGATCGCTAACGGACCCTCGGGCTATGGAGCGCGTTTTCTCGGCCACGTCACGCCCGGCCACACGCTTTGCCGCTGCCTGCTCCCCTTAAGCCTAAGGGAACATCCCATAACATCGTGTCACTAGCGTGACATTTTTGTGATTGACATCCAGTAAAATTAACACTACAAGTTGTGGCTCAGCCAAACATATCCTTCCTAGGGGAATTGCATGGCCACAAAAGCTCTCCGGGTTCCCGAGCGAATTGCTCTGCGCGCAGACGTTGTATCGACCTTGGTCGATGAGGGGTCCGTGCTACTGGACCTACAGACAAAGTATTTCTACAGCGTGAACCGCTCAGGCGGCGCAATTCTGTTGTTGCTCGAGGGGGGAGCTAGTCACGCCGAGGTGCTCGATTGCTGTGCCCGCTGGGGCATGCCAGCGAACGACTGCGACGCGGTTGACAGCTTCCTGTCCGCGCTTGCATCTGATGATCTGGTCGAGGAAGCCGGTTCCGGTGCCTGCGACGACACGCTCACTCTTGAAGGGCCGTGGGTAAGCCCAACGATCGAGAAACAGCGCGAGCCGCTGCAACGGATCATGGCCAGCGCCTTCGATCCGAGCTTGCCACTGGCCGAATAGCGGCTGTTTCGCAAGTCGTGAAACTGATGGAGTTTGGCTCCTTCTGTTGTGGCCCTGTCGCGGTCGATATAGCGGCTCCGTCTGCGGCCCTTTACGATAAAGTCGCTGAAACTCTCAATCTTTACACTGTTGTTTGGAAGTCTATCGGCCGTCGGGTGAAAATCTCCGTAGTATGGAGCGACCAACCGGCGCCAATGCTGACCGGGAACTACCTGACCTGCGGCCGCATGCATGTCGACCGCAGCGAGAGCGGGTTAAGCGCAACCTGTCGCTCCGGCGCTTCCGTAGTCTCTGACGCTGAGCGGATCAACTGGACGCTTTCGGTTCCGCAGCAAAGTCACTCCGGCGAAACGGTTCCCGAGGATGTCGAGGACCTCGTGGGACTTGTCCTGGTGGCGGCTTGGCGTGATCTGAACAAGGTTGCGTTGCACGCCGGGTCGATTAGCCGCAATGGAACGTGCGCCCTCTTGTGCGCGACCTCGGGGGGCGGCAAGACGACGCTCACGGCTTCGCTTATCCGGCGCGGCTGGCAGACGCTTGGCGATGACAAGCTGCTGCTGGTGATTGACGGCCAGGGCGTCTCGCGCCTCTCAGCGCTGATCCACAACTTCAACCTGCATCCGCGCACAGAGACTTGGTTCCCTGAGATCGGGGATATCTCGCGGCTCCCCCGCTACTCGGCATGGACCGAGAAGCGCAAGGTGCGCATCGAGGCGATCTGGCCGGGAGCGGCCGCATTCGAGGGTGTGCCGACGCACGTGCTCGCTATCGAGCGATCGAGTGCGATCAGCGACATTCGGGTCGCGCCGATGCCGAAAGAGGAAGTGCTGCCCACGTTGTTGCGCCAGACCGTCGTGCCTAAGGACCGTAATCAGGCGGCGCAGATTTTGAAGGTCCTGGCGGCAACGGCAAGTACCGTCAAGGGATTGAAGGTCACTGTCGGGCAGGAGGTCTATCGTCATCCGGACCGGCTGGAGGCCCTGGAGGAGGTTCTGCATTGACAGACCGCCCCTCCCTCTCCGTCGTCATCCCGGCTTACAACGCGGCGTCTACGATCGGTCAGACACTCGCGGCCGTAAAGCGGCAGTCGCTCGCCAGCCGCGTTGCCGAGATCATCGTTGTCAATAATGCGTCCACCGATGCGACCGGAGCCATTGCCGAGCAGCACGGAGTGACGGTCTTGCGCGAGGAGCGGCGCGGCCCTTCGGCCGCCCGCAACCGGGGTCTTGCTGGGGCCAAAGGCGACATCGTCTGTCACGTCGACGCCGATGCGGTACCGACCCGCCACTGGCTGGCTGAACTCGTCAAGCCGTTTGCTGAGGCGGACGTTTTGCTGGTCGGCGGCAAGACGATCAGCTTTCCGCCGACCACCCCGGCGCAGCGTTACACGGCCCGGTGCGGGCGTTCGGAACCGGAGAGTTTTATCGAACGGCCGATCTTTCCCTTCATCCCGTCACAGAACATCGCGTTCCGCCGTGAGCCAGCCGTCGCCGCTGGCGGCTGGAACGAAGACATGATCACCGCCGAGGATGTCGAGTTCTGCCACCGGCTCTTGCAGCGTTACCCGGCTATGCGCATGGTTTTCGCGCCGAGCGCCCTTGTCATGCACCATGATCGCAGCACCGACGATGAGCTGCGTAATCAAGCGTGGATGTACGGTCAGGGCGCCGCGTGGATGTACCGCCATCATCCCGAGACCGTGCGTTGGGACGGAGCCAAGACCAGGGCAGTCATCAACGTTTTGATACGCCGCGGCCTCACCCCCCTGTGGGAGCTATGCAAGAAGGCTGTCGGTGCCGGCAGTCATGACGACCTCGAGTTCGCGACTTATCACAGGCTTTGGACCTGGTGGTGGTGGCGGGGTTTCTATCAGTTGTATCAATCAGGAGAGTTCCGGCCGCGACCATGAACCCGCTCGTGAGTGTTGTCATTCCGGCCTACAACGCCGCCGACGATTTGCCACGATGTCTCTCGGCGTTGAAGGGCCAGTCCCTTCCGGCGACCGATTATCAGGTCATCGTTGTCGATGACGGCTCCAGCGACGCTACGGTCGCAGCGGCCAAGCCGTTCGCTATTGACTTGATCCGGCAAGACAACCGCGGCGCTCCGGCGGCGCGCAACGCCGGGATAGCGATCGCGCGCGGCACATGGGTGGCGTTCACGGATGCCGACTGCGTCCCCTCGCGGCGCTGGTTGGAGGAACTGTTGCGTGCCGTCTCGGCACGAGCTGACAGCGGCGGCTTTGTCGGTGCGGCGGGGCGGACGGTCGGGCTCAATTCCAACGCTCAGGCGGCCCGCTTCGTCGATTTGGCGGGCGGGCTCGATGCCGAACGCCATCTCAGTCACCCGAAGTGGCCGTTCGCACCTACCTGCAATGTACTCTATCGGCGCTCCAAACTGCTTGCAGCCGGCGGCTTTGACGAGCGTTACTGCGCTTACGATGCGTGCGATTTGCACGCGCGCGTTCGCCCACCGGCTGGCGCATTTCCTTTCGTTCCGCGGGCGGTCGTGCTCCACAAGCATCGCGACAGCTGGGCCGGCTATTTCCGGCAGCAAAGGGGCTATGGCCGGGGCCTTGCACAGTTCATGCTGTGCCATCGCGACGAAACGCCCTGGTCCGGCAGCCAGGAGCTGAAAGCTTGGGGCGAGTTGGCGGGCCAACTTGCGATGGCGATCATCCCCGGCAAGAACGATGCGTGGCTGCTGCGCCGCGGCCAAGCCGTGAAAAGCTTGGCGCAGCGCCTCGGCTTCACTGCGGTCTTTTGGAGTCGTAACGCGCGTCAGTCCTGGAGCGAGACGATGCCTGACGTCGTATCCTCGGTGCGCCATGTTTGAGCGTTGGAGACGGAAGTTCCGCACCCCAGGCGATCTGGCCTTGGTATGCGCGATCGGCTGGTTCATGTGGCAGGTGCCACGTCGCTTGAAGCGTTCGGAGTTACCGGATTTCCTGGATGAGGTCCGGCAACTGCCGCGGCCCTCGGCCGCTGATCCTGCCGCCTCCGTCGAGCGCATCATCAGGCTTCGGAGACCGTGGTTCCGCCTGCCCTGGCTCGCCCCCTACAACACGTGTTTCATGCGGGCGATGACGCTTTACCGTTTCGTTGACGCACCGGGCCGCGACTTGAGAATTCATTTCGTGATCGAGGACGGCCGGCGGCAGGGCGACCGGCTGCGTAGTCACGCCTGGGTGACTATCGATGGAGTTGTCATCGAGGAGCCCGATCTGCGCGCCGCGGGGGTGAGCGAGATCTATTGCCACCGCGCGTCGCCTGCGGTCATCGCGACCGCTTTAGCAACAGGCCCTTAAGAGGCGCGCAACAGGCGCAACATCCGCTTGCCAGCGGTCCGCACCGGCTGCATTCCATCGGCAAAGATGGGGGCGAACAGCAACGGGCGCAGTCCGTCGATGAGGTGTTCGCGCAAGCGCGGATGGAGAAGCGCTTTTTCCGCGAAGGTTGGGTTGCGGCCGATTTGTCCATTGACCTCAACGAACATCCGCCGCTGCGCGCGATCGACGAGGCGGGGCAGGCCTTTGTCGGCCTCGATGGCGCCCCGCACGGTTTCAGGCAGGCTTAACGGCCAAAGTGCGTCGGCAAGGACAAGAGCGAACAGAACGACCCTTAGGATCCGCCGCCGTTGTGCCTGCTCCAGAACTTCTTGCCAATCGAGGTCAGGCTGTTTTTCGATCAGGGCAGCGATATCGCTAAGGTAGGTTAGATACACAAACGGCATTTCCTTGCCGCAGTAGTAACTCAACAGCTGCAGCATGTCTTCCCAGCCGAAGAGCGGTACCGGTTTGTTGAGCATCTGGCTCGTTTGGCGCCGCTGCCAAAGCTCATCCAAAACCAGCCGAACACCGCTCCCCTTGTTCGCCAACGCCCACTGCAAGTCGATCTGAACGAGCCCATCGGAACTGACGAGATCGAAATGCCGGTAGAAGGCCGTGGGCCTCTGGTTTCGGTCGCGAAACCCCCCTGCCTCCAGCACGGCGCGGGCTCGGGCCGCATCCTCGGGCGCGACGAGAAGGTCAAGATCGGAAAACTGGCGCAGCGTCAGGCTGCCGTGAAGGGCAGTCGCGAAGGCCGGCCCCTTCATCGGGAACGCGCGGATCTCGTTTTCTGCCAACAGTCCCAGGACACGCAGCAGCTCGTCTGCGAGGAGCGCGTTACGCTGGGCGTTCCCCTCAGCGTGCTGACGAAGCGTCGTGCGCATCGGCTGCGGTAGCTCGGCGATCCGCCGGCGCCGCGCCGCATCGCTTAAGACCGGAACAAGCTTGTGGCGGTTGGCTAGCCGCAACAGGTAATCCCAATCGACATCGCCGCCGGCCTCTGACAGGGCACCCGTGCGCTCCTGACCCGGCCGGGCACACGACAGCAAAATCTCCAGGCTGTTGCTTCGATCCACCGGCAAATCCAGGCCGCGATCGGCGTTACCGGTGCTTCTATCGATCATCGGTCCCGTTCCTGCCGCGATCGGGCGGTCGCTGGTGAATCCCACGGTGTCATCATGATCCATTATGTAGTGTCGACGCGTGTACAGTGACTTAAAATCCGAACTGATGGGGTGGGCTGGTTGCCGTGGAATTGGCGAAAGCTGGTTGGTTTTTGAGTCCAATACCGTCGAAGGCTGGCGACGGACTGAGCCTCGCTTGCACCTTGCGAGCGACCTGGCCGGAATTCTGACGCTGGCGTCTAACCCGTCTTATTCATGACGCCGGCTGGGCGCTGGGTTTTCGATGCGAGCTGGCTGATGGGACGAGCCTGGCCTTTCGGGTTTTTTCCCGTTGTCGTTCGACT
>UXAT02000037.1 GCA_900609035.2 Candidatus Defluviicoccus seviourii
TTCATGGACGGCTCCTGTTCACTTTGACAGCGAACCTTGGCACCAGATGCCGCGGGGCCGTCCACCCCAACGCGTAGCGCGGTTTCCAGGCGAAACCTGGCCCCCTGCATGCGTCTGCGTACGACGAGAAGGGGATGGCGCCCATAACGGCGGGGGGACACGGGACGTAACCGCGTACGATCCGGGCCGCGCCCGCTCACAGCCCCGCCATCATCGCCGGGTCGAACTGCGCGGCGGATACGGGCGAACAGCTTGTCACGCACGTTCCGGTAGGCGTCGAGGCGGGTCTCGCGCCTGCCCTCGATGATCGACGGGTCGAGCGTGTTCCAGAAGATCACCTCGCACGCGATCGCTCGGGCCAGCTCGCCTTGCAACCATTAAGGTTCGGCCGGGGGGTCGGCCGGCGGTTCGGTCCAGGGGGAGGTTTGGGCGCCGTCGAGGCCGGCATTGACGAGGGCCGAGTCGAGTTCCGGCCGAGACGGTAGCCGGAGACCAGCGCTCTTCCCATAGCAGCGGAGACGGCCTTCGGCCATCGTAACGAAGCCCGCTGCGGTCACCTCCATTGGTGCGAACAGGCTGGCCACGTAGCGGTGGAGGAAGGCGCGCGGAAAGACCACCGGGGCCTCGCCGTTGGGCGTGCGGACGATGATGTATTTCACCCGGCACTCTCCGTTTGACGCGCTCTGCAGCACGATACCGCCCGCGAGCGTGCTTGACCATGCGGCAGCCGCCGCTCAAGCGGCAGCGGCGCGCAAGGGGCGTATGAAGGCCTCGACGCGCTGGATATGCGCCGGCTCCAGCGGGAACTGCAGGTGCGTGCCGTACGCGCTGGTGCCTGCGACCTTGGCCCGGATCGGGGACCCGAAGCCGGCGATGTCGAGGTCAAGGGCGGCGCCGGGGGCGAGCGGGTGACGCTGGGCCAGGAGGGCCCCACCAGCCGAAATGTTACGCATGCGATCGCTCACCGAAGCGCCGCCGATGTGGACGGTGACGGCCAGGTCGACGTTGATCCGCTCGAAGCGGCGCTGGTCCTCGGCGCTGCGCACCGCGGTAAGGAAATGTTCGATCTCGCGGCGCAGGTCCGCCGCCTCCTGGCTCAAGGCGGTGGCGGCTTCGGTCACCTCGGCCGATGCGCCGTCGGAGACGGCAGCGGCGTTCTCGACCTCGGCGATGCTGCCGGTCACCTGCGCGGTGCTGGCGGCGACCTCCTGCGCGCGCTCGGCGATCTCGCGCGTCGCCGCGCCTTGCTGATGGACGCCGGCGGCGACGGCTTCCGCAATCCTGGTGATCGCGTCGATGCGGCTGGCCACGCCTTCGATGACGGTGGCGGTATCGCGGGTTGCTCCCTGGATCTCGGAGACCTGTTGGACGATCTCTTCGGTGGCTTTAGCGGTCTGATTGGCGAGCGTCTTCACCTCGCCTGCCACCACCGCGAAGCCACGGCCCGCCTCGCCGGCGCGCGCCGCTTCGATTGTCGCGTTCAACGCCAAGAGATTGGTCTTGGCGGCGATGTCCGTGATCAGGCCGACGATCTGGCCGATGCGCTGGGAGTTCTCCACCAGCGCCGCGACCCGCGAGCGCGACACCGCTGCGTCGCGCGCTGCCTCACCGGCCTCGTCGGCACTACGCACCACCTGGGTGCCAATCTGGTCAATCGATGTCGACAACTCCTCCGTCGCCGCTGCCACCGCGCCGACCGCCGCTGTGCTCGCCGCTGCCGCCCGGTTGGTCTCGCCGACCTCGCGCCTGGCGTTCGCCGCCGCCTGCGACACCTTGCCCGCCGTGCTCAGCATTTGCTGCGACTGTTCGCTTACGGCGCCGAGGCTGCCGGCCATGCTCTCGCTGAAGCCCCGGATCAGCGCGTCGACCGCCTTCTGCCGCCGCTCCTTGGCCTGGCGCTCGGCTACCTGCGCCTCTTCCAGCCGCGCGCGGTCGAGCGCGTTGTCCTTGAACACCTGCACCGCTCGCGCCATCGCCCCGATTTCGTCCCGGCGCGCGCCGCCGACGATTTCGACAGTGAGGTCATTGTGCGCGAGCTGGCCCATCCGCTCGGTCAGCAGGGTGATCGGACGGGAGATCGAGCGCATGATGACCAGCAGCACGCCTGCGGTCAGCGCGATGAGCACCGCCGTCATGCCAAGTGCGTTGCGCATACCGGCATGGAAGCCGTCGATCCGCCGCTCAAGGAGCTGGATCAGCTGATCGTTCGCCGTTCTCCACAGGGTCGCGGTGCGGTCGACAACGTTGCCGGCTTGCTGCCCCGTGCGCGTGCCGTTGGCGCCTGCGCTCTCGTTTTGGTTGATCGCCTGATCAGCGAGTGAGGCAAGATCGGTCGTAGCCTTAAGCGCGGCCTCGTAGCTGGTCGCAGTCGCGCTGCGAAGGGAACCATCCGGATTGCCTGCAATGGCCTTGTCGCGATCGATGATGAGGCGGTTGATGCCGTCGCGAAGACCTCCGACCGTCATCATCACCGCCGCCAGATCATTGGCCGAACGCGGACCGGCGCTGCCGCCTCCGGTTCCCATCATCGCCGCCAGCTGCGTCGCCTTGTCGACGATCGTCGGAATCGTGACGGTGACCGCGTCCATCGTGTAGTAGCTGTCGAGGTCGGGATCGAGGGTCAGGTTGGAGCGATCGGCGACATCGGCGATGAGCGTTACCATCGCGGCGACGGCCTGATCGACTGCCGACGGCGCAGCCGCTCGCCCGAGATCGCGGAGTTTGTTGAGAGAAGCTTGTGCCAGATCGGCGTCGAGGAGATCTGCGTTGCCGCCGCCAACGCTGTTGGCGAGTTCGGCCGTTGCGGCAGCGATGGTTGCGAGCGTAGCGGACGGCTCGCTTTCAAGCCGCAGCCAGGCAACCGCGAGCATCGTCTCCTGGGCATGGCGGATGACCTCGGTGCCGCGGATTTCGTTGCGCGCGAAGTCGATGGCGATCAGTTTTTCGCTGATCAGTAGGTAAAGGAGAAGGAAAAGCGGGAACGTGGCGATGACGAAAGCGAGCGATATCTTTCGTGTAATCGATAGTCTATTTAGAATTTTCATGATTAGTTTCCTGACGCCAAAAGTATTTTCTTGCTGCGCGTGAAGCAGGCGGATCCAGTCGTACGGCGACCAAGTCGGGCGACTTACGCCCGAACACGCTTATCGCCACACAAGATCTTGAGTAGCGTACACCTCTGGTTGAAACATGGTGCATGTTGTGTTTATGCCGGTGCACCAGCGCCGGCAGCTTAAGATGGCTAAGTTGTTGAAACATTAACGGGCCACGTTCTGGCCGGAGCCGGATAGCGCCATTTTTCGATGCGGCGTGCGCGCTCCTCAAACCGCCATTGCCGCATCGCGCCGCGCCCGGGCACGAGCGCGCGAGCAGTCAACCGTGTTGACAGGTGTGCCGGCGAGGACTCTGCGCGGCTACTGCAATCGGGCCGGCGTGTCGTCCGGGAGCGAGACCGGCGGTGCGGCCCCGGCCTGGTGATGCGCCATCCGCCACTGGCCCGCTTCGCGCACGAACACGTTGGTCGCGACCAGCGTCGTGCCTTTGAGGATCTCGTAGCAAATGACGTAAGCCGTCTCGCCCAGAAGGTAGGCGCGCGCATTCCGCCAGACGATCTCGGGCGCGTGCTGGCCGGTCAGGATGGCGTGCCAGCTCTCCATGACCTCCTGGCGGCTGGCGATCGGCGGCCAACCGGGATGGATGCAGGATACCGCCGGCCGTTCCGACCACAGCCGCTCCATGGCCGCGAAATCGCGCCCGGCAATCGCCGTATAGAAGGCATCGTTAGCGAACAGAACGGCAGCATCGTCCGACAAAAGGGAGCGTCCCATCCAGCGGCTTGAGTGCACCCTAAAGGTTTTCGACGCCAGGGTACAATCGTCGAGTGCTGTGGGCTATCCTGGCGGCAATGCCCCGCTGACGTGGGCGCGGAGAGGCGTGTGATCGATTTCTATCCGTTCGTGTGGCCGGTCCTGCGGCAGGTTGAGCCTGAGCGCGCGCACGCGCTCGCCATCGCGGCACTCCGGCTCGGGCTCGTGCCGCCCGCATGCCCGGTCGACGCACCATCGCTGCACTCGCAGGTATGGGGCCTCGATTTTGCCAACCCGCTTGGCGTAGCGGCGGGCTTCGATAAGAACGCGCAAGCCGTGGCCGGCCTCAGGCGCTTAGGCCTTGGCTTCGTCGAGACCGGCACCATCACGCCTAAGCCGCAAGCCGGCAACCCGCGGCCGCGGGTGTATCGCCTGGAGCAGCAAGAGGCGCTGATCAATCGCTTAGGCTTCAACAATGACGGCCTGGCCGTCGTCGCCGCCCGCCTGAGCGCCTTGCCGCGCGGCGGCTGCCCGATCGGTGCCAACGTCGGGCCCAATCGCGACAGCCCCGATCCGCTCGCCGACTGCGCGCAAGGGGTTCGCACCCTCGCCGGCTGCGTCGATTACCTGGTGATCAACGTATCCTCGCCGAATACGCCGGGCTTGCGGGCCCTGCAGGCGGGCGAGCAGATGCGGCGGTTGTGGCAGGCCGTGCAGGAGGCGCGCAGCGAGGCGGCGGCCCGGACGCCGCTCTTGATGACGCCACTGCTGATCAAGATCGCGCCGGACCTGGATGCCGACGCGCTCGCCGAGATCGCAGCCGTGGCGCTTGAGGTCGGCGTTGACGGCATCATCGCCACGAACACCACCATCGAGCGGCCCCAGGATCTTGACCCGCGCTATCGCGATGAGGCCGGGGGGTTGAGCGGGCGGCCGCTATTCCATCGTTCGACCGCCGTGTTGGCCGCACTCTACCGGTTAACCGGGGGCACGATCCCGCTGATCGGCGTCGGCGGCGTTGCGTCCGGGGCCGACGCCTACGCCAAGATCCGCGCCGGCGCCTCGCTCGTGCAGCTTTACACCGCGCTGGTCTACCAGGGGCCGGCGCTGATTCCGCGCTGCCTGCGGGCGCTCCGGGATCTCCTCGAACGTGACGGCTTCGCTTCCGTCAGTGCGGCGGTTGGCGTCGACAGCCGCTGAGCGAAGGTTCGGCCGCCCGGCTCGACCCCGGGGGAACGCCGTCAAAGCAGGAACTGCTCCTTGACGATCCGTTCCTCAAGGTTGTGCTCCGGATCAAACAGCAGCGTCAGCGCGACCGCCCGGTCCTCGCGGATCTCGACCCGGACGACGGAGCGCACCTCGGTATAGTCGGCGACCGCGCTCACCGGCCGCGTTTCCGGGAAGAGTACCTCGACCCGGACCTGGACATCATGCGGCAGGATCGCGCCCCGCCAATGACGCGGCCGAAAGACGCTGATCGGCGTCAGTGCCAGCACGCGGGCGTTCAAAGGCAGGATCGGGCCGTTGACGGAGAAGTTGTAGGCGGTGCTGCCGGCCGGTGTCGCGACCAGAACACCGTCGCAGATCATCTCCTGCATGCGGACGATGCCGTCGATCGCGAGGCGCAGCTTCGCGGCGTAGCGGGTTTCGCGCAAGAGCGAGACCTCGTTGATGGCGTGTGCCTGATGCACCTGGCCGGCGCGATCGTGCGCGCTCATCAGCAACGGGTTGAGTTTGATGGCTTCGGCGCGCTGCAGCCGTTCCATCAAGCCGGCCTCTTCGAACGTGTTCATGAGGAAGCCGACGGAGCCCCGGTTCATGCCGAAGATGGGGACATGGCGCTGCATGTGGCGGTGCAGCGTTTCCAGCATGAAGCCGTCGCCGCCCAGGGCGACGATCACCTCGGCCTCTTCGGGCGCTACGGTGGGGTAGGCGGCCTTCATCCGTACGGCAGCGGATTGGGCCTCGTCATGCGCCGATGCGACGATGGCGACGCGAAGGGCGTGGTTCATGGGAATGCACACCGATCGAGCTTGTGCCTTCCCGAGGAGCCGGGCGCAGGCGGATGCGGTGGCAGTATAGCCGACGGCGGCCGGTCCGCCATGGGTGCGAATGCGGACGGCGCAGCCGCGCCCGGCGGCCCGTCTTGGGCCGGTCTAGTCGGCGTCGGCGGGCAGTGTCTCCTGGCTGCGGCCGAGCGTCGCGACCAAGCGGCTGAGCGCCAGCACCTGGATCGCCTGGGCCGGCGGCGCGAATCGGGCGACGCGCTCCAGGTCGGCCGCGATATAGAGCATGCCGGCGCGGTAGATGCCGAGCCTCGCATCAGCCGCCGCAGCCGGTGTTGATGCTGCCTCACCGGTCTGCGGGCTGAACGGCTCCGGCAGGATCATTTGTTCATAGGCCATTACGGGTCCCCTTGCGGGCGGTTCAAACCGCCGCCGCCCGCGGGGGAGGGGGTCCTTTGCGGCCGGCACCGGCCCGGCTATTGAGACCGAGTGCCGTTAACATCACGTTAAGGAACCGCTGGGCGGAGCAGAAATTCGCCGGCGGGACCGGCGCGCATCGGGCAAAGGGTGGTGGGCGCGACAGGGATCGAACCTGTGACCCCTACGATGTCAACGTAGTGCTCTCCCGCTGAGCTACGCGCCCGCCCTTGGCCGCGGATATTAGCACACGGATCCGCCTTGGCAATTAGCCCCTTGCACGCGGCGGCCGAACGGTCCATGAGTTGAGCGGTCTTGCTGGCGCCGCCAACCGCGTGGATGGATGTTGGATGCGAGGTTGGAATTAAGGCGACAGCCTGAGCAGCATATGGCAACACGATTGGCGTGAAGATAGAATAATTGGCCTCCGTTTCTCCTGTCAGTGACCCCGCTGGGTTGCCGCCTATTGAAGCGTTTTCTGATGCGGCCTCGCCTCTCGTTTTCTCGTCGGCGCACAGCGGCAGGAAATACCTACCCGAGTTTATCGATTCGGTGCAGCTTGACCTCATGACGCTGCGGCGCTCGGAGGATGCCTTCGTCGATGAGATTTTTGCTGCCGTCCCGCACTCTGGCGCCAGCTTTCTCAAGGCCCATTTCCCGCGCGTTTACGTCGATCCCAATCGGGAGGCCTACGAACTCGACCCGGCGATGTTCGTGCAGCCGCTGCCCGCCTACGTCAACACGACCTCGCTGCGCGTTCGCGCCGGCCTCGGGACGGTCCCGCGGGTGGTGGCGAGCGGCGATGCCATTTACGCCAGCAAGCTCGACTTTCCGCTGATCGTCCAGCGCCTGGAGCAGAACTATTTCCCGTTCCACTCCGCGCTCGACGTCCTTCTGCGGCAGGCCCATGCCCGATACGGCTGCTATCTGCTGATCGACTGCCATTCGATGCCGTCGGTTGCCGGGATCTGCGACGCCGATGCCGGCCTGCGCCGAGCCGACTTCGTGCTTGGCGATCGCTTCGGCACCTCGTGTGCTCCCCTGCTCACGCAGCTTGTCGAGAGCTTCCTCACCGCTCTTGGCTATTCGGTGCGGCGGAACATCCCCTATGCCGGCGGCTATATCACGAGCCATTACGGCCGGCCGGCCGAAGGCCGGCACACGCTGCAGATCGAGATCAACCGCGCCCTCTACATGGATGAAGAGTCCATCACGCCGCATGCGGGTCTCGCCCGCCTTCACGAGCAGATGACGCAGCTGACCCAGCTGCTGGTCGAGCGCGGGCCGGACGCAATCCGGGCGCGGTAGTGCACCGGCACAAACAGAGCCTACATCCTGTTTGTGCCGAAAGTGCACGCGATTCAATGTGTTGTGCAGCGACAACCTTGCTCGGGCGTTAATCGCCCGACTGGGTCGCTGCACTCGTTTTCAACAGGCCGGCTGCATCCGGCCGCGCCCGTTTTCAGCGGTCCGGCCTAGAGCGGGGTCGGTTTAGGCGGAATCGGATTTAGGGGATTCCCTGTGGGGCGAAGATCTGATTCAAGATGGGTGCTGGAGAAGGAGGCCAGCATGGATGGCGAAGCCCTATTC
>UXAT02000038.1 GCA_900609035.2 Candidatus Defluviicoccus seviourii
AACCGACTCCTACGCCACATCAACCGCTTACGCTACATCCGCCAGCCCCCGACAAGGGGCGTCGTGAATAAGACGGGCTAGCCAGACGATCTTTGGCGACGCATGACGACCAGGATGTGTCCTTCCGTGGCGGCCGCGCCACCAACTCCTGACAAGAAGCGACGGGCCTGCCCCGGTAGGACTTTCCCTCGTTGCCTACCTAATTGTTATATTTCTAGTGTTTCCGTTTCTTATACAGTTTCCAGTGCCGCCATTTGCCGCAAGTTCGCGATGTCACGTAACGGTGGCGCACCAAACTCGCGGCTGTATTCGCGGCTGAACTGCGACGGGCTCTCGTAGCCAACCTGAAACGCCGCCGCTGCGGCGTCGAGGTGCTCGGTCAGCATCAAACGCCTGGCTTCCTGGAGCCGGAGCTGCTTCTGGTACTGTAACGGGCTCAGAGCGGTCATCGACCGGAAGTGGTGATGAAACGTCGAACTGCTCATGCCCGCCTGCGTCGCAAGATCATCGACACGGAGCGGCTCGGTGAAGTTGTCCTTCAGCCAGTTGATGACCCGCGCGATCTGATGGCTCTGGCTCCCCGCCGAAGCAATCTGGCGCAGCCGAGCGCCTTGATCGCCCACCAACAGGCGATAAATGATTTCGCGCTGGATCACCGGGGCGAGAATTGGAATGTCCTGCTGTTCGGAGAGCAAGTCGATCAGGCGCGTGAAGGCATTGAGCAGCGCTGAGGTCACCACGCCGGTCGCCATGCCGCGGCTCGATTGTTGCGCGCGCGGTGCGGGCAGATTGCTGTCGGCCATCAGTTGCGATACCGCGCGCAAATCGAATGTCAGTCTGAGCCCCAGGTAAGGCCTGTCCCGGTTCGCTTCGATAATCTGCACGATCGTGGGCAGGTGCACGGACGTGATCAGATAGTGGTTCGCGTCATAGACATAAGTGTCGTCCCCAAGCAGCACGCGTTTGGCCCCTTGGGCAACCAGGCAGATGCTTGGTTCATAGAGGCCGCTGATCGGTTCGCTCCGTTCTTCGCGCCGGAACAATGACAATCCCGGGATGGCTGTGCTGTGCTGCTCGCCACCATCGGCCCATCGGGCAATGCTCTGCGCCAGGGCTCCTCGCGCAAGGCCCAGATCCCCGCTTCCCGAGTCCTGCCTAACGTCAGGGTTTTTCATATCTTTCTTCCGGTTTGTGTCTTCATAGACATACCTGCCCAAGCCTGCCGCAACAACCCTGATCCGGCATATCGGACAATCAGGCAAGAATTCGGCAGGATTGATCTACCGTGCTTTGCCGCAAGGCCGCTAGTTTGAAAGTGGCAATGGAAACAGCGTCGCGACGAGGCTCCCGCCATTAACGGGGCACTCTCCAGGGAGGCCAGCGCGAAATTCGGGTTTCGAAGGCCGATGCGGTTGAACTGAAGCGCTGGCGTGCACTTCGGGTTGGGCGAGGTGCCGCGTCCGGCATTCCGGAACTCTTGGCGGCTCAAAGCATCAACGAGCAAAGGAGCAGGTCGATGCAGAAACGTAAGTTAGGGAACAGTGGACTGGAAGTCTCGGCTCTTGGTCTCGGCTGCATGGGAATGAGCTTTTTCTATGGGCCGCCAAAGGACCGGCAAGAGATGATCGCGCTTCTCCGCGCAGCCGTGGAACGGGGCGTCACATTCTTCGATACCGCGGAGGTTTACGGCCCCTATATCAACGAGGAACTCGTGGGCGAGGCGCTTTCGCCTCTGCGCGATCAGGTGGTGATTGCCACCAAGTTCGGCTTCGACCTCGATCCGAAGCGCGATCACCGCGCCATGAAGGGCTTGCCGGGTCTGAACAGCCGCCCGGAGCACATCAATGCGGTGGCTGAGGCCTCTCTCAAGCGGCTCAAGATCGACACGATCGATCTCTTCTACCAGCACCGTGTCGACCCGGACGTGCCGATCGAGGACGTGGCGGGTGCGGTGAAGGAACTGATCCAGGAGGGCAAGGTCAAACACTTCGGTCTGTCCGAAGCCGGAGTTCAGACCATCCGCCGCGCCCACGCCGTTCTGCCGGTCACCACTCTCCAGAGCGAATACTCCTTGTGGTGGCGGCGTCTTGAAGATGAGGTGCTGCCTGCTCTGGATGAACTCGGGATCGGCCTTGTTCCCTATAGCCCTCTGGGTAGGGGTTTTCTCACGGGCAAGCTCGATGAAACTGCACCCTTCGACAGCTCCGACTTCCGCAGCACCTTGCCTCGCTTCACGCCGGAGGCCCGTAAGGCCAACCAGGTCCTTGTCGATCTGCTCGGCAAGGTCGCGGAACGGAAGAAGGCGACGCCGGCGCAGATCGCGCTCGCATGGCTGCTGGCGCAGAAGCCCTGGATCGTGCCGATCCCTGGCACGACCAAGCTGCACAGACTGGAGGAAAACATCGGCGCGGTTTCCATCCAACTTACTCCAGACGATCTCAGCGAAATCGACCGGGCTGCATCGGAGATCAAGGTCGAAGGTGCGCGCTATCCGGAAAAACTAGAGAAAATGACCGGTCTCTGAGGAGACAATCATCAACAACAGGAGAAGAACATGACCATTGCTGTTCAAGGCTACGCCACCCATTCCCCCACGGACGAGCTTGCACCGTTCACCTTCGAGCGCCGCGATCCGCGACCACAAGACGTGGTGATCGACATTCTTTATTGTGGCATTTGCCACTCGGACATCCACTTCGCCCGCAACGAATGGGGCTGGACACAATACCCCTTTGTGCCCGGACATGAAATCGTCGGGCGCGTGGCTGCCGTAGGCAAGGAGGTCAGCAAGTACAAAGCGGGTGATCTGGTCGGCGTCGGCTGCCTGGTTGATAGCTGCCGCCACTGCACCTCGTGCAGCGACGGGTTGGAGCAGTATTGCGAGAACGGTTTCACCGGCACCTATGGCGGCGAGGACAAGATCGGCGGCACCCCGCACAAAATGACCTTTGGCGGCTATTCCGACAAAATCACGGTCGATGAGCGCTTCGTCCTGCGCATACCGAACAACCTCGATCTCGCAGCCGCCGCGCCGCTGCTCTGCGCCGGGATTACCACCTATTCGCCGCTCCGGCATTGGAAGGTCGGGCCGGGACAGAAGGTCGGGGTCATCGGCCTTGGCGGCCTCGGGCATATGGGCGTGAAGTTCGCCCATGCCATGGGCGCGCATGTGGTGATGATCACCACCTCACCGAAGAAGGGCGAGGACGCCAGAAAGCTCGGCGCGGATGAGGTTCTCTTGTCAAAGGACGCCGCAGCCATGGAAGCCGCGCAGAACAGCTTCGACTTCCTGCTCAACACGATCCCCGTCGGCCACGACGTCGATCCCTACATGGCGCTCCTGAAGCGCGACGCCACGATGGTGATCGTGGGAGCGGTCGAACCGCTGACCAACGTCAGCGGCATCCCCCTCATTTTCCAGCGGCGCTCGATGGCCGGGTCATTGATCGGCGGTTTGCCAGAGACGCAGGAGATGCTCGATTTCTGCGGCGAGCACAACATTACCTGCGACATCGAGACCATCACGATCAAGGACGTAAACGCGGCCTATGACCGCACGGTCAAGGGTGACGTGAAATACCGCTTCGTCATCGATATGGCCTCGCTGAAGGCGTGATAGAGGCAGGCCGTAACACTCAAGAGAAGAGGCTCGCAGCGTTCCGTCAAAGGTCCTGCGGATTGGTTCGCCGGCGACGTACGCATCGCTTTGAGGGGAACGCTTGAGCCGCAGGCATAAGGCCCCCTTGCGGCGAGCCGGAAGCGAAGTCCAACGCGCGCCAGCACGTGACGGTGCACTCTCTTGCGGCTGTTTAACCGCCTGCGGGGCCGCCGGAGCCGGTGTTCCTTGAACGCCGCTTCGGCGGACCTCGTTGCGGCAGGCCTTGCGCGCAACGCCGGCAGTTCAATACCGCTCACCGCTAAGAAAACATTGTCGGTCAGGCACCGGCTCCCTAATGTTCGCTCGTCGGTCGCGCGGCTTTTGGTGACGCCGCTCCCCAACAGCGAAAGGAAAGCCGCACTCCATGAGCCGGAACGTTGAGCACCTGCTCCATCTGGAGCCGCAGGAGAAGGTTCCGACCGGCGTCGAAGGCTTCGAGCTCGTCACGATGGGGGGACTGCCGAAAGGCCGGCCGACGTTGCTATGCGGGAGTTCCGGCTCCGGCAAGACGCTGTTGTCGATGGAAGTCGCCTATCGAAGTGCAGCCGTTTACGATCGGACGGCCCTGCTTTTCACGATGGAAGAGCCAGCCACCGAGATCGTTCGCAACATCAAACGGATGGGATGGGACACGGACCCCCTCGTCCGCAGCGGCAAACTGATCATCATTGATCTCTCGCCGGTGCCGGTTCCAGTTCAAGAGGCCGGCTCCTACGATCTGGAAGGTCTCATCGCCCAGGTCCGTCACATCGTGCAAGACAGCGGCGCTGAAACAGTTGTAATCGATTCGGTCGGTTCACTCTTCCAACAATTCGCGGATGCCAGCACCGTGCGCCGCGAGCTCTTTCGCCTTATCCATGTCTTGCGTGAGCTCCAAGTTACGTCCATCATTACGGCTGAGCGTTTGAGCGAATACGGACCCATATCGCGATACGGCGTCGAAGAGTTCGTCTCCGACAATATTATCGTTCTGCGCAATGTTCTCAGGGCCGAAAAAGTCCGGCGGACGATTCAGGTCGTGAAGATGCGCGGCGACGCTCACCACACAGGGGAATTTCCGTTCACGATCAGCCGCGGCGGCATCAGCATCCTGCCTCTGTCGGCGCGCGAGTTGACGCAGCCGTCCTCGTCGAAGCGGGTCAGCATCGGCAACGATAGACTCGACGAGATGCTGGGCGGCGGCTTGTTCCGTGACGCTTTGGCCATCGTCAGTGGCCCTACCGGTGCCGGCAAGACGCTGCTCGCCGGGATTTTCGCGGCCGACGGGTGCAGCAAGGGCGAACGCGTCCTGATGCTCGCCTATGAGGAATCGCGGGCGCAGTTGCTTCGCAATGCGCAATCCTGGGGCATGGATTTCGAGAAGTGGGAAAGCTGGGACCTGTTACGGGTTGTCTGCCAATACCCGGAAGCGATGGGGCTTGAGGATCACCTGTTGATGATTCAGCGCGAGATCGAGGCCTTCAAGCCAACCCGTCTGGTCATCGACAGCCTTTCGGCCCTGGAGCGTATCGGTGCAGTCCGCTATTTCCGGGAGTTCGTGATCGGGCTTACGTCCTATGCGCGCCAGAACGAACTTTGCACGCTGTTTACCAGCGCCACCCCACGCCTCTCAGGCGGCGACTCGATCACCGAGGCGCACATTTCCACAATTACCGACGCGATCATCCTCCTGCGCTATGTCGAAATCGGCGCAGACCTCCGGCGCGGCATCTCGGTGATCAAGATGCGTGGGTCGCAGCATGCCAAGTCAATCCACGAGTTCGCCATCGATAACCGCGGAATGAGGATCGGAGAGCCCTTTGCCAACGTCCACAATATCATCCTCGGCATGCCGCGCCCTGGGGCAACACCGGCTTTCGAAGGTAAGCAGTTGGCCGAGGTGATCGAGGATTGGCACGACGAACATGAATGGTTCGAAAAGGCGCACAAGGGCGGCGGCGACGACTAGCCCGTCTTATTCACGACGCCCCTTGTCGGGGGCTGGCGGATGTAGCGTAAGCGGTTGATGTGGCGTAGGAGTCGGTT
>UXAT02000039.1:0-2500 GCA_900609035.2 Candidatus Defluviicoccus seviourii
GGTAGGCGTGATGGGGGCGCGCTTCGCCAAAGACCCGCACCACCTGGGCGAGGATCGTGTCCATGCCGGCACGCATGTCGAGGGGCCCCACCGACCGCCATAGCGCTGCGACCCGGATCATCCGAGCCACTCGCGCAGCCAGACGCCACAGGCAGCAGCCGACGAGGCGGGCCACTCAACCGTGACGGTCGCCGCGCCTTTGGGCAGTTCCATGCGGATGGGCGCATGGGTGCTCTGGGTAAGTTGCACCGGGACGAAGCCGCCAATGGCCTCGGACGCCGCTGGGCGTAAAGGCAGGCAGGACAACTCGGGCGGCTCGATGCCCCGCTCGCGCATCCAGCGCCGCAGTTGGTTGGCGTTGATCCCGTTGGCCAGGGCCACCCCGGCGACCGAGGCGCCTGGCTCGCCGCAGGCTTCGATCAATGATCGCTTGAACGCTTCGGAGTGGGTGCGACGGGTACGGCGGGGCTGCTGCGTGATGGTCATGGAAGTGTCCACTTCTAGCGCTAGTGGACACTATGTTTAGCGAGCTAAGGCGCTGAGGGAAGATGAGTTGGCCGGAGGCTTACGGTCAATACAACCTGGCCTAGCCATAGTCTGTCGAGAGCATAGATGGCTCTTTAAAAGTGAAACCCCCTGTCGCTGTTTAAGCGCAGGGGGTTTGATGGGGTAAGTCTGACGATGACCTACTTTCACGCACGCGAGTGCACTATCATTGGCGCGGTCCCGTTTCACTGTCCTGTTCGGGATGGGAAGGAGTGGTTCCAAGACGCTATGGTCGTCAGACTATAACTTGTACCGTTCGGAGGTTTGTGTGTCCTCATGAACGTCAAAGGGAAGAAGTGTGTTGTTGGTGTGTGATTGTATTGTTTGCGCAGTTCGCCTTGCTGTATTGCAAGGTTATAGGATCAAGCCTCACGGGCAATTAGTACTGGTTAGCTTAACGCATTACTGCGCTTCCACACCCAGCCTATCAACGTCGTGGTCTTCAACGACCCTTTAGGGGAATCAAGTTCCCAGGGATATCTCATCTTGAGGCGAGTTTCCCGCTTAGATGCTTTCAGCGGTTATCTCTTCCGAATTTAGCTACCCGGCGATGCGACTGGCGTCACAACCGGTACACCAGAGATTCGTCCACTCCGGTCCTCTCGTACTAGGAGCAGGCCCCCTCAAATATCCAGCGCCCACGGCAGATAGGGACCAAACTGTCTCACGACGTTTTAAACCCAGCTCACGTACCACTTTAAATGGCGAACAGCCATACCCTTGGGACCGGCTACAGCCCCAGGATGTGATGAGCCGACATCGAGGTGCCAAACTCCGCCGTCGATGTGAACTCTTGGGCGGAATCAGCCTGTTATCCCCAGAGTACCTTTTATCCGTTGAGCGATGGCCCTTCCATACAGAACCACCGGATCACTATGACCTGCTTTCGCACCTGCTCGACTTGTCGGTCTCGCAGTCAAGCCTTCTTTTGCCATTGCACTATCAGTACGATGTCCGACCGTACCTAGAAGACCTTCGTACTCCTCCGTTACCTTTTGGGAGGAGACCGCCCCAGTCAAACTGCCTACCATGCACGGTCCCCGATCCAGATGATGGACCTAGGTTAGAACCTCAACGACACCAGGGTGGTATTTCAAGGACGGCTCCACCGGAACTAGCGTCCCGGTCTCATCGCCTCCCACCTATCCTACACAAGTCCCGTCAAAGTCCAATGCAAAGCTACAGTAAAGGTTCATGGGGTCTTTCCGTCTAGCCGCGGGTAGATTGCATCTTCACAAACACTTCAACTTCGCTGAGTCTCAGGAGGAGACAGTGTGGCCATCGTTACGCCATTCGTGCAGGTCGGAACTTACCCGACAAGGAATTTCGCTACCTTAGGACCGTTATAGTTACGGCCGCCGTTTACCGGGGCTTCGATCAAGAGCTTGCACCCCATCACTTAACCTTCCGGCACCGGGCAGGCGTCACACCCTATACGTCCACTTTCGTGTTTGCAGAGTGCTGTGTTTTTAATAAACAGTCGCAGCCACCGATTCTCTGCGGCCTCTTCGCCCTTCGGATGTACTCCTACAAGCTACCGAGGCATACCTTCTCCCGAAGTTACGGTATCAATTTGCCGAGTTCCTTCTCCTGAGTTCTCTCAAGCGCCTTAGTATCTTCTACCTGCCCACCTGTGTCGGTTTGCGGTACGGTCAATTCTAGACTGAAGCTTAGTGGCTTTTCCTGGAAGCAGGGTATCAATCACTTCGCTCTCAAAGAGAGCTCGTCATCACGCCTCAGCTAAGCCCCCCGGATTTGCCTAAGGGGCACACCTACACGCTTAAACCACCTATTCCAACAGATGGCTGACCTAACCTTCTCCGTCCCCACATCGCATCTAGAATCGGTACAGGAATATTGACCTGTTTCCCATCGACTACGCATCTCTGCCTCGCCTTAGGGGCCGACTCACCCTGCGCCGATGAACGTTGCGCAGGAAACCTTGGGCTTTCGG
>UXAT02000040.1 GCA_900609035.2 Candidatus Defluviicoccus seviourii
CCCCTCCGCGGCGGGCTCGCCCCGGCCCCCCGGCGGCCGCCCGCCGCCGCGCCCCCCTCCCCGCCCCACGGGGGGGGGGCACGGGGATGGACAGGGGCGATGGCGGAGCTGAAACGGCGCGACTGGCGGCACTCCGGGCTCCTACGACCCTGCGCTGGTTTCTGACCGGCGCCGAGCTGCCGTCGGTGACCTGGGCGCTGATCGTGGGCGAGCGGTTCCAGGACGCGGTGATGGGCACGGTTGCCGAAGCCCTGGGTCACCTGCCCGATGCGCTCAACCCGCATGGCCCGGAAGGGCCGCGCCAGGGTCATCAGCACCCGTTCTACCTGGCCGAGGATGCCGACGGCGACGGCGTGATCGATCATGTCGTGCTGCATGCGCCGGCTGGCCTCGATAAGGCCTGGCGCTGGGCGCTGGCGCTGGTCCGGCCGGCAGCGGGCGAGGACGGGGTGCTGGCACCGTTCTCGCCCTCGGCGGACTGGCTGGGCAGGGCGGAAATGGCGGCGACACCCGGTCACCTGCTCGGCTCGGGCCGGGTGTGGCGCTCGGTGACACCTTATGTGCCGAACGTACACCTGAAGCCGAAGCTCGGGGCGGAGGATGCGCTGCGCCGGGAGCTGCGGCAGCGTGAGTATCCCGAGCCCAGCGCGATCGAGCCGCTGGCGGCGGTGCGGGTGAGGGGCGGCTGGGTGAGCCCCGAGATGTTCGCGACCGAGCGCTTGAGCGGCGGCACGACAAAGGGGGCAAGCGGGCATCCGGGCACGCTGTGGCGGATCCGCTTCGATCTCTCCGTCCGCGGGCCGATGGCGCTGGGCTTCGGCTGTCATCTCGGCTTGGGCCTGTTCCGGCGCGAGGGGCACCTCTTGGGCCGGCCGAAGCTGGAGCCGGCACTGCCGACAGAAGCCGAGACCGTCCCTCATCCCCGCAAGGTTGCGGTCGAACGCGAGGACGCAGAGTAACCCCATCCTCGCTTCTTGTTGCGGCCGGGAAACCGGCCACGGGACAAGGAGTTGACGGCCATGGCGCGGGTACTCGGGGCTTCGCCACGTTGGTGGGGGGTGTGGGCTGCCGGCCAGGGCTTCGCGGCGGCCGTGCGGGCGCTGCACTGGCGGCTGCTGGCGACGGGGTGGCGCTGCCGCTTGGTGTAACCCCTGCGTTACCCCGGGGCCATTTTTCCGTCTGCTACGCTCCCTGAGAGGCCGTTAACTCATTGTTTTTGTTGGTGCGCCCGGCGGGACTCGAACCCACGACCCCAGGATTAGGAATCCTGTGCTCTATCCGGCTGAGCTACGGGCGCTTCACGCGGCCACAAGTGACGTGCGCGGGCCGACTGAAGTCTCGTGTTTATAGACAATCCCTGCATTTGCCGCCAGTAACGAACACACCCAGGCCCGCGCCGCGGTGACGGTCGAGTAGCTCAGCCATTCGGCTTTCGCCCTCACAGATCCGGGCGTGCGGATTTCCCGCACCCGGCTCTTCCCGAAGGTCACCCGCGGCATGCTGGGCGCGTCGTCCATGGGCGGGTGATCCGAGGTGGTGGAAGGGGGAAGCGCGCCGTCAGGGCCTCGAACTCGTCCCACCCCATCCGCCGGCTCTTCTGGCTGCGCCGCCGCAGGCAGCAGAGCCAAAGTCGCCGGACGAGTTGGCGGAAGCCGCTGAGTGCCGGGTAGTTGTGCGGCCGGCCGTAGTAGCCGTAGTGGCCCAGCAGCACGCTGACATACCAGCGGTGTTGCTGGGCCAGCGGGGCGTGGATCAGCCGCCATGCCTCCTGGCGCAGCGCCTTCAGCTTTCGCGTCAGGCGCCGGCTCTGCGTCTTGTGCTTCACCATGAACCGGCCGTCCCGTGTCCACCCGCAGTAGTGGGTGAAACCGAGGAAGGCGAAGGTTTCCGGATGCCGCTCGCCGCGCTTGCGTCGAGCCAGGGCCGGCAGGCGGCCGAACTCGATCAGGCGCGTCTTGTCCTCATGCAGCGCCAAGCCGAAGCCGGCCAGGCGCTCGGTGAGGGCGGACAGCATCTCCCGCGCGTCCGTCTCTTTCTCAAAACCCATCACGAAGTCGTCGGCGTAGCGCACGATCACGACACGACCGCAGGCATGACGCCGGCGCCACTGATGGACCCAGAGATCGAGGACGTAGTGCAGGAAGACGTTGGCGAGGAGCGGGCTGATGCCCGCTCCTTGCGGCGTTCCCCTGTCCGTCTCGTGCCACACGTCGCTCTCCAGGACGCCGGCCCGCAGCCACAACTCGATGAGCCGGAGGATGCGGGGATCGGCAATCCTGTGCGCCAGCATCCGCAGCAGCCACTCGTGGTCTACCGAGTCGAAGAAGCTGCGGATGTCGGCATCGAGCACCCAGGTCACGCGCTGGCTCATGATCGCCGTGTGCAGCGCATCAAGAGCCATGTGCGGGCTGCGCCCCGACCGGAAGCCGTAGGAGAACCCGAGGAAGTCGATCTCGTAGATGGCGCTCAGCACTTCGGCGACGGCGCCCTGGACGATCTTGTCTTCCAGGGTCGGCACGCCGAGCGGCCGCTGTCCGCCATCGGCCTTCGGGATGTAGACCCGCCGGACCGGTTGCGGCCGGTAGCGGCCGGTGTGGAGGCGCGCGCACAGGTCCTGGAGATTTGCCTCCAGATCCTGCTCGCACACCGCCACCGTCATCCCGTCGACTCCCGCGCTGGCCTGCCGCCGCTGACGCCGGAACGCCCGTTCCAGGGCGGCCCGGTCGACATGGTGCAGCAGGGCGGTGAACCGGGTATGGACGGCTCGTCGAGCCGCTGCGTTCACCCGGTCGAGGTTGGGCGGCACGGCGACCCGGCTCTGTGTCCGGACCCACGCCTCCTCGAGCGGGCTCCCTTCGGGCTGGCCCCTTCCCTCCGCACGTCTCGTTTCCTTCGACGGCGTCATCGGTACTATGAACCAGTCCGACTCCCGACCTCGGCTCGGGCGTCCGCTCCGGCAGTGCCTTGCGGATGCCCCCCGCCGGAGACCAATCCGGCGGACCCGGTCGGGCCTCTCATGTTCCGACGCTTGCCTTCCGTGCATGGCCCGGCCTTCGACCCCGGCGGAGCGACATCGTCTCGCCTATCGACGATGCACATGCGGCCTTCGCTGGTAGGGAAGCAGCTCGGCCTCCGCGACCTTCCACCTTTCGAGGCTCTATCCCGCACCCTGCACGGCCCCTGTCTACACTTCAGACCCCGCGTCGCCGCGACGCCCGCAAGACTCGGTCCCGGCCTGCCCGCTACGGCTTTGGCCGGATTGGACTTTCACCAACAAGCAATCGTCAGCTTGGCATGACGTACTCCCGAGGCGTGGTGTAGGAGCTGTGGGTAACCCGCCCGCCGGAGCGACCGTCCCGAGTCTGGCGCAGGCGGGCGGGTTATCCACAGCGGGGGTCATCGCGATGTCCGGTTAGGGTTGGGTTGCAACACTCAACTCGAACCAAAGGACGATCACGATGACCGATCCCATGATGAGCCTTCAGAGCCTTCTGGAGAAGAGTTCCGACGCCGATCTCTTGCGCGGGATGATCGCGCCAGCCACTTCATCGGACCCGGATGGTTGCTCGAGAGGCGGTCCCGGTTCCTGAGACCACCGGATGGGGCTGCTTAGGTGGAGGCCGGCACCGTCTCCTCTTTCGATAACATAAGAATGGGTTGCTGTTGTTGTTGCGGCTGTGGGCATGTGGGCAACGCGTCAGCGTTGTCCAAGCGCGGCGGCATGTCCACAGCCGAGTCCCGGTCGCCGCGCCAAATCTCCATGGGCGTCCGATAGCCCAGCGCCTGGTGCGGGCGGAGATCGTTGTAGAAGGCGATCCAAGCGCCGATCCCGGCCCGCGCTTCACGGCCGTCGGCATAGGCTTTCAGGTGGACCTCCCCGACAAAAAATCCCGCTCCACCGTCAACCGGCCGATCTTCGCATACAGCTCCGCTAACTCCCGATCGC
>UXAT02000041.1 GCA_900609035.2 Candidatus Defluviicoccus seviourii
AACCGACTCCTACGCCACATCAACCGCTTACGCTACATCCGCCAGCCCCCGACAAGGGGCGTCGTGAATAAGACGGGTTAAGCGCGTGAGCTCGGTTTCAGCGCTTTGAGCAACGGCAGAACCTCCCTTGTTGCTACCCTTTGCCGGCCGCTTCGAAGCTGCCAAGCCGCGCATGGCCCGCTCCTTCTCGGCCTCTTTCGCCTCCACCTGGGCGGCCGTCGTTGCCAGGTCCGTTTCCGCGCCGGCGATCTCCGTCGTCAACGCGGCGCGACGGGCGGCTGGATCGGTCGAGCTGAGACCCAAGCGTTCGCCGATGAGGGACTGGCTGAATTGCGCTTCGCTCACCTGTTGCGTGCTTACAGTGCCATCCGGATGCTTCAACACCAAGTAGTGTTCATCGTATTGCACCGGCCTGGTCTGGCCGGAGTCGCGCACGAACTCCCGGACCTTTATGTTGTATTTCTTCTCGATCTGCGCCTTCTGCATGGCGCAGCTGACTCGTATCTCGCCATATTCTCCTTCGCAGATGATCTGGCCATTCGGCAGCACATAGGAGACGATCCGGATCGGCTCATAGCGCGTCTTGGAGACGATCTTCTTGTCGGCGACTGACGCACCGGCGTACTTCTGGTGAAGCTGTTCTTTCTGGTAGCCCGCGCACCCGGCGACCGCCAACGCCAGCAGCCCTGCGCTCAGCCACCGGCCGGCCGTTGCGGCTCGCGCGGCCTTCTTGTCGTTTCGCATGTCTTAGACCCCTCCCACTCTCGGTGCTGCCCGCCAGCAGCGCTGTCTGATCGGCGTTGCTAGCCGACGACGCTCGCTCGGCGCGAGCTCAGCGCGTCGAGTTCGCCCTGCAAGCGCGTGATCTGCCGTTCCATCGCATTGATTTCGCTATCCATCTGCGCGACGCGTGGGTTGTTGCCACTGTCGGCGCGCGCTTGTTGCGCCACCTCGCGGAAGTCGTTGCGCAGCTTCTTCAGCTCATCGACGCGCGTTTGCAGGAAGGTCCGGTTGCTGTCGATGGTCGCGAGTTCCTTGCGCGCCTGCTCCGCCGACATCCGTTGCGCGGCCAAATCACGCTTCACCGCCTCGATGCGCTTCTTATTGTCGAGCGTGACGAGGCGGATGTTGGCAATTTCGTCTTCGAGTTTGGTGTTGTTATTTCGGAAATCGACAGTTATGGCATCAAGCCGCTGCTCTTCGTTGACGTAGCGTTCCTTCTTGTCGGCGTAGTACTTGCCGCCGAATCCTCCTAGTCCAGCCCCCAGCACCGCGCCGATCGCCATTCCGATGAGCATGCAGTCGAGCTTGCCACGGCAGGCGGCAAGCCCCGCAAGTGCCCCAGCACCCGCGCCAGCCGCAGCGCCAACGGCAATGCCTTCGGCGATGGTGCGGTTGTAGTCGGCCGCCTGGGTCCGCATCCGCTCTTCTTCAGCGGTGAACGGCCGACCGGGCTCGACGGACGCTGCGGTTTGCGGCGGCGGCGCGCTGGCGCAGCTGGTAAGCAGCAGCACTCCAGCCATGCTGCCAGCAAGGATTCGCATACCGGTTCCGCGCTTCTTGCTCATGATCCCCCTTCGCAGAAAGATGTCTTGGCGGCAAAATGACTGTTACAAACGGACGTTAAGAGCGTTCAGGTCGAGTCGTAGATCGGCGCCGGACTCTCCGGGCGCGCGGGCGTGTTTGAAGCTAGGATTTCTTCTTAACCCGCGATTTCTTTCGATACTTGGTCCCATCCCAGGAAAAGTACGACCATGTCCTTTCTGCTCTTGATAGCGCGCCAGGGGGATACTCAAGGCGCCTGATGTCCGGATACCCGTTGGTCCGGGTTTCCAGGACTTCCATGGCGAGGCCTTCTTCGACCTTCCGCCAAGGACCTTTATCGCGACGATAAAGCACTGAGAGCGACTGGGTGGGCGGCGCGAAACGTAGACTCTCAATGACACAGAACTCGCCTTGAAGATTGCCGCCCGCGATCCTCTTCAGGCGGAACATGTCGCGCTCAGTCTCGCCTTTGAAGCCGATAATCTGTGGCGGACCTTCGATCTCGGATTCCACTGGACACGGATCGTCCCTTAGAACTTTCTGGATAACCTTGTCGTCAATCAGTTCATCAGCTTTCGACGAGGAAACCCCGAGCCAGCAAAGGAGCCCAACGACGACAAAAATGGCTTCGCGGGCTGTCGACAGTCTACCCCGTGCTGCGAGCATTTTCGTCGCTACCCCCTCTTGATGATTGCCTCATTTAGGGCTTCGACTATGTCGTCAACCAGCTTAGTATCTCGACTAACAAGCGCCTTGACTTCGCCGCTTGCACTACTCAGCGCAACCACGCTCTTTGCCCCGAGAAATAGCCAGGCTGCCGCGCCAATGATTATGGCTACTGCAAGAGCAATAGCATTAGCATCTTGATTGGCAACGATCATTATCACCCCCCAAGCTGCCAATAAAAGAGGCCCTATTGTTGGCCTTTTGGTAACAGACTTGACGGACGTTATGCCGCTCATCGCATAGGTCTGTCCTGGCACCTTGAACCTGGTGGGCGTAACGAGTATGTCCCCCGCCGAAAAGATGGTTTGCTCATCCATGTTAAAGTCCTCCTCCCTTGGTTTCACGAGTCTCTCGTGCGCGAGATCCAAGCTTAGTGCTGTCTCTGTTACTAATGCGAGCTTTTGTCCCCGCAGCGGCGCTGATGGGTCGTGCCGGCGTTGCTGCCCGATGAGTAATAGGGAACGATAAGTAGACTTCGGCTGGTCTCGGTGTTGGTGATGATGCAGTCGTCGACCACGTCCTTCTTGAACGTGATCTGCAGGCTCACGCCCCTGCTGCCGCCGCCACCGGTGAATGGCCCGGTAATCGAGGCGTCACCCTTGGTGTACTGATAGGTCCAGTACTCGGTGTCCTTCTCGCCGCCCATCGGGCCGGGAACGCCCTGCATCGGTGCCATCGGCATCGTCTGCATGCCGGGCGCCATGCCTGCCATCGGCGTCAGCCCGGACGTGTGCGGCGGGCCCAGCATCTCGCGGACCTCGCGCTTGGTGGTCTTGCCGATGCGGATGTCGTCGGCCTTGGCTTCATCGAACGGCCGACCGGAGTCGAACTGGGCACAGCCGACAACCGCGGTGAGAAAAATGATGGGAATTGTACGGAAAACGCGCATTGCCCCCCCCCTTAGTCCCCCGGTGGGTTGGCAACGCTCCCAACCCACACCAACCTAACCGATACTACCCCCTCCTGGGTTAGGCAAGACATTTTTCTAATTGCGGTTGCGACAGAGTCGCGCTTCGGTGGTAGCGTTCGCGCCGCCGCTTGCCGCTTGTTTCGTGCGCCAAACTGCCGTACTCAAACGCAACGAAAGACTCCGCGGCAAGGGGCAGTTACAGAAGCGGAAGGAGGAACCGGAAGTGTACATCAGTGTTCGCCGTTATAGCCAAGTCCGCTCGGTCAGCGAGGTCTGCCGCAAGATCGAGGAGAGCTTCGTGCCGCTGTTGCGGCGGACGCCGGGCTTCATCGCCTACTATGCGGTCGATGGCGGCGACGGGACGATGGCGACGGTCAGCATCTTTTCGACCGAGGCGATGGCCCTTGAGTCCAATGACAAGGCGGCGACATGGCTGCAGGCGAACGCGGCCGAGCTGCAGCCAGAACCGCCGCAGATCGTCGCCGGCAAGGTCAAGGTCGCGGCGAGCGCCTGAACGCTGCGCGGGGCTGACACCTGCTGGCGGGCCAGCGGGCCGTGATCGCGCGCTTGGGGAGACCCACTAACCCGTCTTATTCATGACGCCGGCTGGGCGCTGGGTTTTCGATGCGAGCTGGCTGATGGGACGAGCCTGGCCTTTCGGGTTTTTTCCCGTTGTCGTTCGACT
>UXAT02000042.1 GCA_900609035.2 Candidatus Defluviicoccus seviourii
GCCCAGCCAGCATCTTGAATCAGATTCGTACCCCCTTGTGAATCCCCAACGATTCCCACCGCTCAGAAACCGCTCTAGCGAAGGCGCGCACCTGCAATGGCTGGAGGACGACGACCGTGAAGCCGGCTGCCTGCAGGTGCCGGGCGATGCCGCGTTCGTAGCTGCCGCTGGCCTCGATGCCGACCCGCTGGACGCCTTCCTGGCTGAGCCGGGCGGCGAGGCTCTGCCAGCCGGCGGGCGTGTTCTCGACCGCGAACGGATCACCGCCGGCGTGGATGGCGACGTCGAGCCTGTCCTTGCCGGTATCGATGCCGGCCGTCCGCATGATATCCTTGACCATCTTCGTTTGACCCCGCCTTGTGAAATCGAACCTTTCGTTCGAGCAACCATCCGGGTCCGATGAAGAGGCTGGCGCGATCATGCTACGCAAGAGCCCGCGACGGCTCAGGTCGGATCCGATCCGTCGCCAGCCGCCCGGCCCTGGGTGGCCACCCAGGGCCGGGCGCTCCCTTCGGAACACGATCACAATAGGGGAAGTCGCTATTACAAGGTGGGATTGGCCGACAGGCGTAGTCCGACGGATGAATGGGGAAACCGGGGGACACGCGCTGGTTCAGTGCATCAAGCGATGCTATCATCGTACCTATAGCGCAAAGGAAACCTGTTGTGCGGACAAGCATTGCCCTCGACGACGAGCTTCTGGCGAAAGCGCAGGCTTTCACTGGCCTCAAAGAGAAGTCCGCCCTCATCCGGGAAGCGCTTAAGGCATTGATCGAGCGGGAGAGCGCGCGTCGGCTGGCACTCATGGGCGGCAGCGAGCCGGACCTCGCGAACGCACCACGGCGGCGGCCCGAACCCGCTTGATCCTCGTCGATACCTCGGTTTGGGTCGATCATCTTCGGGTTGGCGACAAGGTCCTCTCAGGCCTGCTCGAGTCCGGTCGCGTTCTGGTGCATCCATTCGTGATTGGCGAACTGGCGCTCGGCAATTTGCGCAATCGCCAGGCAATTCTGGCTTGTCTGCAAGACTTGCCGCGGGTGCATGCGGCAACCGACCAGGAAGTTCTGCATTTCATCGAGCGGCACGCTCTGGCGGGACTCGGCATCGGCTACGTTGACGTCCATCTTCTGGCGTCCACGCAGTTGACCCCCGGATCATCCCTTTGGACTGGCGACAAACGTCTTTCGGCCGTCGCCGAACAATTGGGGTTGGCGCGCCGATGAACGGTGTCGGGTCGCTCTCACGCGGAGCATTATGCGCCGCATCGGTGCCCCTTCGGCGGTCCAACGGCGAAGTCGCGTTCAGCCTGGGCTTTCAGCAACCCACGTAGGTCGGCTTGGCCGACAGGCGTAATGCGATGGATGAATACTGCGGAGCGCATTCGGCAGGTTACGCTACAGATACTCTGCCCTACGCGCTGCGTTAATGCAGGCTACGGGTTCTGAGATCCGAGCCGTTCATTGCAGGTAGCGCGATGAGCATGGCGCGATCGCTACCATTGTCTGCAATTCCGCCTTGTGGTTGTGCTGGAATCCACGAATTCTACCAACAGTTCGTGGACGAAACGCAGTCGATCTACAAAATGGATTGCATGGATGGCACATTCGTAGACGGAGAACACGGCTTTTACTGCTGCTTACCTAGCTTTTGACCTATAGCTACAGCATCATGCGTGCCTTTATCGACCCATATCCGTGTCTTTGTCCTGTTAGGGGCCTCTACAAGCACATAATAGTTCTTTCGTAGCTCGTCTTTGAATTGACCGCTGTCGACCTCAACTAGCCTAGCAGAGTCCAAATCCTTTTTACCGTGCCGCGCCAATATATACGGTACACAAGTCATAGAATCAATATCTTCTTCACAAAGAACCTTCCCATTTGGCGCAACATAAAGTGTTTTTGCTAGAGAAACTCGCTTTGTTTCCGTAACAACCCCCTTGTCTATTACAGTATTATCTGGGTAGAAGTAATTAAGCTCATCGACGCCAGAGCAGGAGGCAAGCGCCAGTCCCAAAACTCCAGCAACATGTCGGAAGCCTAACATGGATTTGTCCCCCTTCCCCCACGGCCCTCCATCCGCTGTCTGCGTCTGGCGAGAGCAGCATTCAACTATATCCCTTCTCTACGTGCACCAGCAATACCGAATCACGCGCTTTGTAGCTAACACAAGGTATATCCGGCGGAACGCATTCGGCAGATTAGGCTAGCCCGTCTTATTCACGACGCCCCTTGTCGGGGGCTGGCGGATGTAGCGTAAGCGGTTGATGTGGCGTAGGAGTCGGTT
>UXAT02000043.1 GCA_900609035.2 Candidatus Defluviicoccus seviourii
AGTCGAACGACAACGGGAAAAAACCCGAAAGGCCAGGCTCGTCCCATCAGCCAGCTCGCATCGAAAACCCAGCGCCCAGCCGGCGTCATGAATAAGACGGGTTAGACCGGTAATCCGGTTTCCTGCACAAGCGAACCTGGAGCATAGACGCAGCGAGCGAGAGAGCGCCCGCGCCGGCCAGTGGCGCCTTCATCAGCGCCGATTTCGAGTTCGACGTGCCGGTGCGTTTCGACACCGATCGCCCCGAGTTCCTCCTCGAGACCGGTCCGAACGGGGCAGATTGCTTCGTGCAAGGTCGGCGGCTGGCAGAGCCTTCACGTCGCTTCTGCCTGACAAAACCTTGATCTAGCCGCCTGAGCCGCTACCCTATGAACCCGAGATGCCCGCCACCGCATACTTCCACAAGCGTGGCGACGCAACCCCGTAAGGGGCGCGAAAACGTTGATTCGTTTTCGTGAAATGATCGGGTCTCGGCCCTTCGCCCGCGCAACGAGCGCGCGGGGCTGGCCCTTGAGCAAACGCGATCTCGGAGGAGGGGACGATGGCACTGAAAATCATGCCGCTCGGCGATTCAATTGCCTACGGCTACCGAGGGGCGATAGACGAGGCCATTCCGAATGGCACGCTGGAGGAACAAAACAGACCCGATGTCGTCGGCGGCTGGCGCGATGACTTAAAAGCGGCGCTCGGAGACCAGATCGACTTCGTCGGCGATCAGAACGTCGATAAAAATGAAATCACGACTGATGCTAATCCGCTTGATGGGCCCAGCAGTATGGGTATCGACAAGCAACACCAAGGCTATCCCGGCAAGTCTGTCAGTTATATTTACGACAAAATTAAGCCTGTAAACGGTCCAATAGAAAACAACCATCCGCAAGCTGTGCTTTTGATGACAGGCAGCAACGACGTATATAATTGGGCTTTTAACAAAATAAGTAGTTTCGATGTTACAAAAATAAAAAACATCGTTGACTCCATCCATGCTAAAGATAGCAGTATCGAGGTGTTTGTCTCGACGATACCGCCACAAACTAATTCAGTGCCTTGGAGCGTGAGGGCACCGCTGCCGGACAACTGGGAAAATAAAATAGATGGTAGCGACGTTGCGCGCAAAGGCATAAATGGGGCCGCGCAGGGTTCAATCGTGCACGCCACCGCCGATTGGAACAAGTGGATCATCGACAACGTCCCAACCTGGGGTGACCACGTTCACCTCGTCAACATGACCAACTACAGCACTGGTAACCCGAAAGGCATCGCGGAATCCGCGATTTCAATGACGGGATATGTTGAGTATCGGACGAATGCGGCTGGGAGAACGTATGAATACCCAGATAACGGCCTGCATCCCAACGATGCTGGCTACGCAACAATCGCGGGAAAATGGAAAGATGCTCTTGTCAAAGTCTTTCCCAACGTATTGAACCCTGGATCTACTCCCGATCCAAACCCGCCGACAGCGCTCGCCGTCTACGCCATTTCGGCGGCAGCGGCGGACAAGGCGGAAGGCAATGCGGGCCAGACCGCCTTCACCTTTACCGTCAGCCGTTCCGGCGATGTGAGCCAAGCAGCCACGCTTCATTATGCGGTCACCTCGGCCGCGGCGAACGGCGCCGACTTCGGCGGTGCGCTGCCCTCAGGTACCATCAGCTTCGCCGCCAACAAAACCTCGACCACGCTCACCGTCAACGTCGCCGGCGATACGACCGTCGAGAACGACGAACCGTTCACGGTCACGTTGTCGAACCCGTCTGCCGGCACCATCGCCCAAGCCGTGGCACAGGGCACCATCCGCAACGACGATGGTGGCACCATCGTCTCCGGCACCACCGTCTCCGGCACCTCCGGCAACGACGCCCTCAACGGCACCGGCGGCAACGACTCCCTGCTCGGCCTCGCCGGCGACGACACCATTCGCGGCGGTGCCGGCAACGACACCTGCGTCGCT
>UXAT02000044.1 GCA_900609035.2 Candidatus Defluviicoccus seviourii
CGTCCGCTCCGTCTGCCACGACGAAACGGTATCAGCTTCCACTCAAGCCCGTGGTCTCAAAATCCGAGACCACTTCTTACAACCGCCCAGCCTCGTTCGATCCGCAGGCGGATTCCATCGTGCGTGTCGAGGCGAGCCGGCTGCGCCGGCGGCTACAGCAATTCTACTTGAGCGACGGCAGCACCGATCCGGTCCGCATCGAGTTGCTGCCCGGATCCTATGTTCCGCGTTTCACTTTCGCCGCGCCCGCGGAGGAGGAGGCGCAGCCGGAGCCGCCACCGCTACCCCCCCAGCGACGCCGGCCGCGGCTATGGCCTGCGGCGGGGTTCACCGGGCTGGGGTTGGGTCTCTGCGCAATGGTCCTTGCCCTGTGGGGGCTGTGGGGCCGGCCGGCGGCACCACCATTGGCGTGGGACCCAGCGTCTACCGTTGCTGCCGAACGGCGCAAACCGACGATCGTGGTTGCGACATTTCGCAGCCAATCCTCTGATCCCGAAGACACGCACTTCAGTTCCGGAATTACGGAAGGGATCATTGAGCGCCTTACTCGTTTTCGCATCCTGCGCGTGCTCAAGGTGCCGCACGATAAGGAATCCCAAGCAACCGGCGGGGTCGAGCTCGCCGCAGCCCGTGCGGTCGGGGCGCGTTACGCCATTGAGGGCAGCACCCACCGCGATCAGGAGCGCGTTTGGGCGACTGTGCGCGTCCTCAACGTCGAGACAGATGAGTATGTTTGGGCCGGGAGTTACGAGCGCCACTTGGACGTTGGCAGCCTGATCGACATTCAAGACGATATCGCACGGCAGATAGCGGCCGCGATCGGCGAGCCGTACGGTGTACTGAGCCGCTCTGAGATGGAAGGCCTGCCACGGTATCGGGCGAAGAGTCTGAATAGCTACGACTGCCTCCTGTGGGCGCTCCACTACTGGGCAAACATTTCGCAAGACAACCACTGGCGCGGACGGAAGTGCCTCGAGAAGGCGGTCGAGCACGAGCCGGAATTCGCCCTCGCCTGGGCGTATCTTGCATATTTCTACATCGACGAGTACCGCTGGCATTTCAACTACCGCGCCGAGCCGCCGCCGATGATCCGCGCGAAGGAAGCCGCCCGACGGGCGATCACGCTCGACCCGGACTGCGCCGCGGCCCGCCTTGCGCTGTCGGCGGTCGCGTTCTTCTCGGGCGACTTGGCCTTGTTTCGCAGCAGTGGCGAGAAAGCCATCATGCTCAACCCAAACAACGGTGAGCATCTGGCCTCGTTCGGGACGAGACTTGCCTACAGTGGTGCGTGGGAGGAAGGGATAGCGCTGGTGCGCGAGGCAATGGAGCTGAACCCATGGCACCCGGACTGGTACCTGCTTCCCTTGGCGTTCGATGCCTACCGGCGAGGTGACTACGCAGGCGCCCTGCGCGAGTGGAGACGGCTCCACCTGCCGGAACTCTATTGGACGCATGTCTTGGGAGTAATGATCAACGGCGAGCTCGGTAACGCCGCCGAAGCTGAGGCGGCGCGTGCGGACCTATTGGCATTGTTCCCCGATTATGCCGCAACCGCCGTTCGCGACTTCCAGGTCTGGAATTTCGAGGACTCGTTGATCGACACCTTCATCGACGGCTTGGCCAAGGGAGGGCTGCCCGTCCCCGACAACCGCCGCTAGGGCGGCGCTTCATACGGGCGATTGACGCCCCAAAGGGTACGAGAGCGGATCACAAGACCGCGGCCAAACGTATACCGGCGCCCGCCGGCACGGCCGGCTCCTAACCCGTCTTATTCATGACGCCGGCTGGGCGCTGGGTTTTCGATGCGAGCTGGCTGATGGGACGAGCCTGGCCTTTCGGGTTTTTTCCCGTTGTCGTTCGACT
>UXAT02000045.1 GCA_900609035.2 Candidatus Defluviicoccus seviourii
GAATAGGGCTTCGCCATCCATGCTGGCCTCCTTCTCCAGCACCCATCTTGAATCAGATCTTCGCCCCACAGGGAATCCCCTAAATCCGATTCCGCCTAAACCGACCCCGCTCTAGGCCCGCATCACGCGCGCCAACGATTTCACGCCGCAGCGGTCTTCACAGCAGCCGGCCTGATCTCAGCCGGCCCACTCTCAGCCAGGCTCGCGGGAACCGCCCTCGAAGGTGTTGAGGATCTCGTCGGCTGCCAGCGTCGCCGTAAGGCGGCCGGCGAGCAGGTCGCGCTCGATCTGCGGGATGCATTCGACGACCTTCGGGTGCGAGCGCAGATCGGTCATCAGCCGGTCCTGGACCAGCTGCCACATCCACTTCAGCCGCTGCTTCTGCCGCTTCGCCTGAAACTCGCCGGAAGCGCTCAGCTTCTCCTTGTGCTCGCACAGCTTGTCCCAAACCGCATCGAGCCCGACGCCCTTCAGGGACGAGCACATGAGGACCGGCGGCGACCAGTTCTCGCTGCGCGGGGCGACGATATGCAAGGCGTTGCGGTAGTGGATGGCGGCTTGCTTGGCGCGGATCTCGTTGTCGCCGTCGGCCTTGTTGACGACGATCATGTCGGCGATCTCGAGCACCCCCTTCTTGATGCCCTGCAACTCATCGCCTGCGCCCGGCAGCATCAGGACGAGAAAGAAGTCAGTCATCTCGGAGACCGTGACTTCCGACTGGCCCGTTCCCACCGTCTCGATCAGGATCACGTCGTAGCCGGCCGCCTCACATGCGACGATGGTCTGCCGGGTGGTGCGGGCGACCCCGCCCAGCGTGCCGCCCGAAGGCGACGGCCGGACGAAGGCTTCCTCGCGCTGGGTCAGCTCTGTCATCCGCGTCTTGTCGCCGAGAATACTGCCGCCGGAAACGGGGCTTGACGGATCGACAGCCAGCACCGCGACACGGTGGCCACGCTTGACGAGTTCGAGGCCGAAGCCCTCGATGAACGTACTCTTGCCAGCGCCCGGCACGCCGGTAATGCCGATGCGGTGCGCCCCGCCGGCGTAGGGAAGCAGGCGCACCAAGATGTCCTGAGCGAGGCGCCGGTGCCTGGGGCTCCGGCTCTCGATCATGGTGATGGTGCGCCCGAGGATGGCGCGGTCGTGCGCGCGAACGCCCGCGACGTAGTCGTCGATCGTCAATCCCGCGCGCGGCGCCGCGAGGCCGGCGCCATCCCGGACGTCCATCGCTGCTAAGCTGCCTCGCTGGTGTAACCCAGCCGCTTGTTGAGCGTGCCCAACAGGGCAAGGGCCGCCTCGCTGATGATGGTGCCGGGCGGGAAAATGGCCGCCGCGCCGGCAGCATAGAGCGCATCGTAGTCCTGCGGCGGGATGACGCCGCCGACGACGATCAGGATGTCCTCGCGCCCCAGCTTCTTCAGTTCCGACTTCAGCTCCGGCACCAGCGTCAGGTGCCCTGCGGCCAGCGAGCTGGCGCCGACGATATGGACGTCGTTCTCGACCGCCTGACGGGCCGCTTCCCCGGGTGTCTGGAACAGCGGGCCGATGTCAACGTCGAAGCCGAGATCGGCAAACGCACTCGCGATGACCTTCTGGCCACGGTCGTGGCCATCCTGGCCCATCTTGGCGATCAGGATGCGCGGTCTGCGGCCGTCGTTGGCTTCGAACAGCTCAACTGCCTTCTGTACCTTGCTAATCACGTTGGAACGCTCCCCAACCTCGGCCCGATAGACGCCGGAGATCTTCTTGATCTCCGCCTTGTGCCGGCCCCAGACCTTTTCCAGGGCATCGGAGATCTCGCCGACCGTGCACTTGGCGCGGGCAGCGTCGACGGCCAAGGCGAGCAGGTTGCCTTCGCCCGCATCAGCGCAGCGCGTAAGCGCTTCGAGCTTGGCCGTCGCTACGGCCGGATCACGCTCGGCGCGCAAGCGCTGCAGCTTTTCGATCTGCTGCCGGCGCACCTCGGTGTTGTCGACCTTGAGGACCGGCACGTCTTCCTTTTCGGTCAACAGGAACTTGTTGACGCCGACCACCGTCTGCCGGCCGGAGTCGATGCGCGCCTGGGTGCGGGCGGCCGCCTCCTCGATCCGCAGCTTGGGAATGCCGGCCTCGATGGCCTTCGCCATGCCGCCCTGCTGCTCGACCTCCTGTATGTGGCCCCACGCCGTCTCGGCCAACGCGCGCGTCAGCCGTTCGACGTAGTAGCTGCCGCCCCACGGGTCGATGACCTGGGTGGTGCCGCTTTCCTGCTGCAGGAACAGCTGGGTGTTGCGGGCGATGCGGGCGGAGAAGTCGGTTGGCAGCGCCAACGCCTCGTCGAGGGAGTTGGTGTGCAGCGACTGGGTATGGCCTTGCGTCGAAGCCATCGCCTCGACGCAGGTCCGTACCACGTTGTTGTAGACGTCCTGCGCCGTCAGGCTCCAGCCAGAGGTCTGCGAATGGGTGCGCAGCGCCAACGACTTGGTGTTTTTCGGCTCGAACTGCTTGATCAGCTTCGCCCACAGCATGCGAGCGGCGCGCATCTTGGCGACTTCCATGAAGAAGTTCATGCCGATCGCCCAGAAGAAAGAGAGCCGCGGCGCGAACTGGTCGATCGTCAGCCCGGCCTTCAAACCGGCCCGTGCGTACTCGACGCCGTCGGCCAGGGTGTAGGCCATCTCGAGATCGGCGGTCGCTCCCGCTTCCTGCATGTGGTAGCCGGAAATCGAGATCGAGTTGAACTTCGGCATGTTCCGCGAGCAGTGCGCGAAGATGTCGGAGATGATCCGCATCGAGGCTTCGGGCGGGTAGATGTAGGTGTTGCGGACCATGAACTCCTTCAGAATGTCGTTCTGAATGGTCCCGGCCAGCTGCGCCTGTTTGACGCCCTGCTCCTCGGCAGCGACGATGTAATTGGCGAGGATGGGCAGCACCGCGCCGTTCATCGTCATCGATACGGTCATCTGGTCGAGCGGGATGCCGTCGAACAGCTCGCGCATGTCGTAGATGGAATCGATCGCCACGCCCGCCATGCCGACGTCGCCGACGACGCGTGGATTATCGGAATCGTAGCCGCGGTGGGTGGCCAGGTCGAACGCAACCGAAAGGCCCTTCTGCCCGGCAGCAAGATTGCGGCGGTAGAACGCATTGGAGTCCTTGGCGGTCGAGAAGCCGGCGTACTGGCGGATCGTCCACGGCTGGTTGACGTACATCGAGGAGTACGGCCCGCGCAGGTACGGCGGCAGACCGGGCGCCGTATCCAGGTGGTCCAAGCCCTCCAGATCCTTGGCTGAATAGAACGGCTTGACGGCGATGCCTTCCGGCGTCTCCCACATCATCTCCTCGGGCGCGCGGCCGGTCTCGGCCTTGAACCGCTTGGCCCATGCGGCAAGGCCGTCGCCAGCGGCCGGCGGCTGGTTGCCGGGCATCAACGGGACTTGGCTGAAATCGGGGAAAGTCGTCATCGCGCGATCACTCCCAAGCGGGCGAGGATGGAACCGGTGATTTTCAGAACGTCGGCGCCCATAAAGATGAAGTCGTCAATGCCGGCGCCGGTATAAAGGTCCCGTTTGTCGCCGGGTTGTCCGGCGAGGAACAGGTATTCGCAGCCAGCCCCCTTCAAGGCTCCCGCAACCGCAGTTGCCATCTGCTCGTAGATCGGATCGGCCGAGCAAAGGATGGCGACGCGGGCACCCGACGCCTTGAACGCATCGGCGCAAGCGGCGGCATCCGTAAAGCCCTCACTGGGGAGCGCTGCAATGCCGGCAGTCTCAAAGAGGTTCTTGGCGAACGTCGCCCGCGCCGTGTGCTGGGCGATTGCACCCAGGTTGGCGAGGAAGATGCTCGGCTGGACGCCGGTCCGCGCCCGATAGGCATCGCTTGCGGCGCGCAACGCCTCGAACGCCTCGCCGTAGCGGTGCTGTGGCAGCGCGGTCAGTTTTACAGGCGTGCCGCCCAGCGCTTGCGCCATTTGCGCGATCGTCGCCCCCGCCTCGGCCGCGACGACTGCCGCTGCCGGCCGCTCGGCCGCGCCGGCCTTTGCCAGGGCTTCGACCTTCGGGCCCGCATTCTTCGCCCGCGTCGCCCGCAGCCGCTCGCCTGCGGCCGCCTTGGCAGCCGCGACATCGACTTCCTCGGTTGCCACCGGCGCCTCGCCGATGTTGGGGAACTCGCTGACGCCGGTAACCGGATCGCGCCGCTTGGCGACGCCGGCTTCGCGCTCGCTCCACGCCTTGGCGATGGCCGCGGCAAGCGTGCCGTCGGTCAGGACCTGGGCGATACCGCCCGCCTTCTCGATGCCCTGGAACTCGTTCCAGGCGGCACGCGCCATCTCGTCGGTCCGGCTCTCGACATACCAGGAGCCGCCGGCCGGATCGATCACCTTGGCGATGTTCGACTCTTCGGCGAGAACGATATGGGTATTGCGGGCGACCCGCAGTCCCAGTTCGTCCGGCACCCCTAGCGCCGCGTTGAAAGGCTGGACGACGACCGCATCGGCGCCGCCAACGGCAGCGGCGAAGCAGGCGACCGTCGTGCGCAGCATGTTCACCCAGGCGTCGCGCGTCGTCATCATGCGCGAGGCCGAAACCGCCGTCAGGCGCATCGCCCGCGCCGGCTCGGACGCACCGCACGCCTCGGCAACCCGTGCCCACAGCTTGCGCGCCGCGCGCAACTTGGCGATGCCGAGGAACTGATCGCACGGTACGGCGACGGTAAACGCGATCTGCCGGCAGGCCTGATCGACGGTGAGGCCGGCGGCCGTCATCGCCTTCAGATAGGCAACCGCAGTGGCGAGCAGGATACCCAGATCCTGCGTCTCGGTTGCGCCGGCATCGTGATAGGCGGTGGTGTTCACCCCAACCGCGCTCACCTGCGCGTAGGTGGCCTGCGTGTACCGGGCGAGCGCTGCCATCTGTGCCAGCGCGTCCGCGAGCGATGCCGGCAACGATCCGCCGGCCGCCAGCGCCCCGAGGGGATCGGCATTGAAAGCCCCCTTCGCATCGCCGGCGCCGACACCACGGCGGCGCCACAAGGCGGCCAAGAGTGCGGCGGCAGCAAGTGACTGTCCGCCTGCCGCAAGCGAGATCGGCACCAGACGGAGGTCGACGTCGGTCAGCAGCCGATCCAGGTCATCGACCGAGTAGAGCATGATGCCGCCGGCCCCGGCCAGCTCCGCCGCGCCTGGCGCATCGCCATCGAGCCCGGCCTGGGCAGCCTGATCGAACTTCAGCATGAGCGAACGGACGCCGCAGTTCAGCTCGTGCAGGATTGTCGCGTTCCCCTTCACTGGGCAGGGATGGCTGTAAACTTGCCGGACATCCCAATCGTTCAGCCGGCTGCCGGCCGCGGTGCCGCCGCGTGTGAAGGGCATCGCTCCCGGAAACCCTGACGGATCCCAAGCCGACGGCCAGTCGTGGCTCGTATAGAGCGGCCGAAGCGTGATTCCCTCATAGGTCCGGGTCAGCATCTTCTTGTCAAACGGCGCCCCCTTGAGCGCCCGCTCAACCTCGGCTTTCCACTCCTCAGGCGTTGGCTTCTTGAACTCTTGCGTGAAATTCAGCTGCTGGTCGGTCATGGATTTCCCGCGTGGCTGGGTCTGGTGTTCGTTCGTCCGCGTGCGTTTTGCCAGGAATTGCCCCGGCGGTTCCCGCCGCCAGTCGGTTTCGACTTGAGCGTACCCGGTTTTCCCTGTGTCCGGAAAACTAAGACACGTGCGAGCAAGCGTCAATCAAGGAACGCCGCCGGCAACGCCCACGCGCAGAGCCAAGGTACCGCACGCTCGCCGGCGGCTCCCTGCCCCATCTGAGGAATTTGACCCGCTATTGCGGTGACCGTCTTGCTACCTTAGCGAGAATATACCCGCGTGGGTATTTAAAAATCGTAAAAGTTCCCGTAAAAATTGTCCTCAGTTTGGAGGCAACAGCCATCGTTTCCGGCACCGCTCTTTCGAGCCTTTCAGCCGGTATCGTGGGCAAAAATAGGGACTGTTTACGTGAACGTGATCATCGGCAGCACAGACGACGACACCATTCCGGGCACTGACCTGGCTGATCTGATCCGCCTCTATTACGGGGACGACCAGGCAAACGGAGGCAAGGGCAACGACAAGATCTACGGCGATGCCGGAGATGACCTGCTTTATGGCGGCGACGGCAACGACACCCTGTACGGCGGCGCCGACGACGACCAGCTTTTCGGTGATGCCGGGAGTGACAGGCTTTATGGCGGCGACGGCAACGATACCATCTCCGGCGGCAGCGGCAACGACAAGCTGTACGGCAATTCCGGCGATGACATCCTCCGCGGCAGCTCCGGCAACGATAGCCTGTATGGAAACAGCGGCAATGACGGGCTGTTCGGCGGCGACGGCAACGACTTCCTTGAGGGCGGCGAAGGCAACGATACGCTTGACGGTGGCGCCGGCAATGACACGCTGCAGCAGCACGGCATCCTGAACTTGTTCGACGTCGGTGCCCAAGCTGTGCTTGAGACTTTTCTTACGGGGAGGGCGGGCAACGACGTCATCGAGGCCGACCTCAAGGCGGACGCTTACGCTGAGCTCGAAGGGCCAGACGCCTACTCCCTGACAAGCGCAACGGTGAGTGGCGGCATCGGCGACGATCAGATTACCGTCTCGTTGACGAGTTCCGGCGCCAAACAGTGGAGCTACGGCGCGTTTGCCGAGGCGAAAGCCGAAATCGACGGCGGCAGTGGCAATGATCTGATCACCGCCACCCTGACCACCGGCACCATTGGCGGATCTCGGGCCAGCTGCACGACGACCGGCGGCTCCGGCGACGACACCATCCACGTGACCCTCCTCGCCGAGGGCGAACAAACCACGGCGGAGAGCATCGTTTTCGGCGGATCCGGCAACGACACGATTTTCACCACTGTAGGCGCCGCCTCCACCTGGTCAACGGTCACCAACACGGTCGATGCCGGTTCCGGTAATGACGTGATCGTGGCAACCGCACCATCGCTGTTCGCTGCTGACTCCGTCGTTCGCTCCGTGATCCTTGGCGGCTCCGGCAACGACAGCATCACCGTCGTCGGCGGCACCGACAACCGGCTGGACGGTGGTACGGGCAATGACACCCTCGACGGCAGTGACGGCGGCACCGATGTGTTCGTCCTGCGTGCCAATGCCGGTACGGACGTCATCCTCGACTTCGAGCTGGGTATTGACCGCTTCGGCCTCGCCGATCTCCGCTTCGAGGACCTGAGCCTCGTCGAAAGCGGCAGCGACACCCTCATCACCGACTCCGCAACGAACGCATCGATCGCTCTGGTGCACGGCATCGACCCTGCAGCCTTAGGCGCCGCGGACTTCCTGCTCGTGTGAGCCGAGCCCCCCGCACACGCGTGCCTCCTTCCCACGCGCGTGCTTAGACGACAAATGCAGTCCCTCGCCTCCATGGCCGGCCGTGGTGCACCAGTCACCACGGCCGGACCGCGAGCCGGGACCAAGTCCGGCAGCGCTCCCGACCAGCCCGCATTCCTCCACCCAAAGTAAGTCAAATTTTCGCGACAATGCCTGCAAATTAATTTGTGGCGTTGCCAAATAAGTAGACAAATAAATATTTTCGCTTTTGCGCCATCTGCAATTAATATGTGGGCGTCAGGGGTGGTCGTCGCGAAGTATTCGCGTTGATACTGCTTCGCAGCATCGCTCCGCGCCGGATTCGAAGACAGACTTAATTGATCTGCTCCGGCGATCGGCTCAGCCGATAGTCATTCTCACTCGCGGCGCAGCGTGTCCTCCGGCGACTCTGCTGCCCGACAGCACGAGGGACCGGACCCGATGAACCTGTCAGCCGAGAGCTTTCTTCGCGCGCATGCGGTCTCCAGCCCTGCCGCGGCACCCCAGCCGAGTTCGGTCGCCCCAGCCGATTACGGCCCGTGGTCGACTGTTGCGAACTCCGGCACTGCAACGACCAATGCGCTCTTGGGGGGATCGAAGTGGGGCAGCGGCGCGGTCGGCCAAGCGGTCACCGTCACTTATAGTTTCGCCCAGTCCGGCGTCCTGTGGCGCACCGGCTACGGCAGCGGCGAGCCAAGCTACGGCTTCCAGCCGCTGAACGGGACGCAGATGGAGGTTGCCCGCAAGGCGCTCAACGCCTGGAGCGCTGTTGCCAACGTGACATTTGTCGAGGTGGCGGAGAGCAGCACCGTCGTCGGCGACATGCGTTTCGCCTCAAGCTCGTTGCCCTCGACGGCCTGGGCCTACTATCCCACCGGTTCTGCCGAAGGTGGCGATGTCTGGCTGGGACGCAACAGCTACTTCGACAGCACCGCCGACGGCAGCTACTCGTTGCTCGGCTTGATGCATGAGATCGGCCACGCGCTGGGGCTCAAGCACCCGCATGACACCGACGGCTCGGGCGTCGTGCTGGCTGTCAACCTTGACTACCTCGGCAACACGGTGATGAGCTACCGCTCATACATCAATCAGACGATCGGCAGCCCTTATACCAATACGTTCTTTCCGAGCACGCCCGGCATTTACGACATTGCCGCCCTGCAGCATCTCTACGGTGCCAACATGGCGACCAACGCCGGCAATACGACCTACCAGTGGGGCGCTGGTGAGCAGATCCTGGAGACGATCTGGGATGGCGGCGGGACAGACGCGATCGACTGGTCGAACCAATCGAGCGAAGCCGAGATCAACCTCACCGCCGGCGTCTGGAGCAAGCTCGGCCCGGCCTACGACACAGCCGGAGGCGAGAACGCCAAGACACTGAACATCGCGCTCGGCGTGACGATCGAAAATGCCTTCGGAGGCTCGGCAGACGATGTGATTCGCGGCAACACCGCAAACAACATTATCCGCGGCAATGCCGGCAACGACACCATGGAGGGTGGAAGCGGCGCCGATCTGCTCGAAGGTGGCGACGGCGACGACACAATCTGGGGCCGCAACCCGGGCGTCGTGACGGCGGACGGCAACGACACAATCACCGGCGGCAATGGCAACGACACGATCGACGGTGGGGCCGGTAACGACAGGATCAACGGGGATGCCGGGAACGATCTCGTTTACGGCGGTTCCGGAAACGATACTCTGTACGGCTATTATAGCTATGATACGCTCATTGGTGGCGACGGCAACGACTACCTGTTCGGATACTCAAGCAACGATTCATTGGTCGGCGACAGCGGAAACGACACTCTCTACGGCCATACCGGCCGAGACACACTGGACGGTGGCGTTGGCTACGATACCTTGGTCTACACGAGCACGGCGCAATCAAAAGCTGGATCCAGCAACCGCGACCAGATCTACTTCGAGAGCCCAGGCGATTTCGTTGCGGATGTGATCGACGTTTCCGCGATTGATGCTGACACCACGGTTTCGGGCAACCAGGCGTTTGTCTTTATCGGCACTGCGGACTTCACCGGTCCCGGCCAGATAAGGGTGCAGGCCGGAGGAGTCGATACCCTGATCCTCTTCAACACCGATGCCGATTCATCGACTGAGATGGAGATCCTTTCCCGCGACGGCTCGGCCTACGCCCCCGAGGACTACGTGGCCTCGGATTTCATCCTCTGACGACGGTTGAGCTCAGTCGATCTGCACGATCTCGCCGTTGCGCCGGCATGCCGGCAGTGCCAGAGCGATGAAGGCCTCGATTAGCCTTGGATCGTCGGCCGGCTTGAGCGTTTCAGGATCCTCGCCGGGAAAGGCCGTCGCGCGCAGCCGCGTGCGCGTCGGACCGGGATCGATCAGATTGGCGCGCACATCCGTTTTCGCCATCTCCCCGGCATATGTGCGGATCATCGCCTCAAGGCCGGCCTTACTCGCGGCGTAAGCGCCCCAGTAGGCACGGCCGGGCGCGACATCTGAGGTCACGAAGATCGCTCGCCCGGCGTCGGACGCCCGCAAAAGCGGATCGCACGACCTCATCAGGCGCCAGTTGGCAATCAGATTGACAGCGATCACACGCTCGAAAACCGCGGGCTCCGTATGGCCCAAGGGACCGAGGACCCCCAGTATGGCGGCATTTCCTACGAGGACGTCAAGTCGGCCCCAGCGGGCAAAGATAGCAGCGCCAATCCGGTCAACGAGTGTTCCATCGGCCAAGTCGCCCGCCACCAGCGATGCCTGGCGGCCTTCCGCGCGCAACGCATCGTCGAGTTCCTCCAGCGCCCCTTGCGTGCGGCCGACGACGATGAGCTCCGCGCCTTCACGGGCAAAGGCGAGCGCCACCGCACGGCCGATCCCGCGCGAAGCTCCGGTGACGAGGGCAATCCGGCCCCTGAGCAGGCTAGAAGCGACCGGTGGCTGGGTAGCGGATGTTTGAGTTTTGGAAGTCATCGGCAGCGCCTCGATCAGCGGAACGCACCGGTCGCGGGCGGGAGCCGCCGGATCGGCTGGATCGGGTATGCCGTCTCCGCGCATCGGCTGCAAGCCGATTGACGCTCGTACACTGGCACAAACAGAGCCTACATCCTGCTTGTGTCGAAAGTGCACGCGATTCAATATGTTGTGCAGCGACAACCTTGCTCGGGCGTGAATCGCCCGTTTGGGTCGCTGCACGAGCCCGCGCCGCAGCGGTTGACGGCAGATCGACCACGGCGGTATCACGCCCCAGCGATGGCGCGAACGAACCGGGTCGGCGAGCGGATGCACCGATCCCAGGCGCGGCGCGATGCATGGCGCCGTTTCCGCGGTGGCCTTTGGCTCAAGCGTGGCGAATTAGGTTCGCGGCTTGGGCGCTATCCGCCCGCTCCCGGATATTGCTGCTTGAACCAGCGGCGCCAAACGCGTATAAGTTGTGGCAACAGGGCCTTGAACAAGAAACGCTATAGGAAGTCGCATTGACCCTCGCCTCCCCCCCGCGTGTGGCGATTGGTATACCCGTTTTCAACGGGCAGAACTATATCGCCGACGCGATCGAATCGGTCCTTGCGCAGACGTTCGAGGACTTTGAGCTCGTCATTTCCGACAACGCCTCGACGGACGCGACGGAATCCGTGTGTCGCGCCTACGCGGAGCGCGATTTCAGGATCCGCTACCACCGGAGCGCCTACAACCGTGGCGCCGCGTGCAACTACGATCTCGTTTACCGTCTTTGCTCGCCCACGACATACTTCAAGTGGCTGGCGCATGACGATCGCATTGCGCCGACCTTCCTTGCCAAAGCGGTCGCCGCACTTGATGCCGATAGCGAAGCGGCGCTGTGCAGTTCCCTCGTCCAGGTCATCGACGACAAGGGCGAACAGATCAGGATCTACGACAGCGACCTGATCGCCGCGCGCGTGTCAGAACGGCCATCGGAGCGGTTTGCGGTCTGCATCTTGAAGTCGCATCGCAATTCGGAACTCTTTGCCCTGATCCGCCGCAGTGCTTTTGAACGCATTGAACCGATGGCGGCATACTACAATTCGGACAAGGTCATCATTGCCGAACTCGCTTTGCTTGGCCGGTTTCTGCAAATTGATGAACCCTTGATCGCCAATCGCGAGCATCAGAAACGCGCCACCAGCGCCGTCGTGCGGGCGGCTTGGGCCGCCTATCACGACAGCAAAGGCGGGCACTGGAACCGGTTCGGCCACCTGATGGTCTATCGCGACTACGTGCGGATGGTACACCGGCACCTGCAGGACTGGCGGGAACGCAGGAATGCCTACGCGAGCCTGCTCAAGTGGTGGGGCGCCGGCAACAACCTGATCACGTTTTGCGCCGACGCGGTCGCATTTGTGAGCCCGAAAGCGTTCGTGTTCGGCCGCCGTTTGAAACACCAGCTGCTTCGCCCCGCCGCGCCGAAATGCCGTGCTGGGACGGATTACAGCGGCGACTAGAGGATACCGCTAAGGCCATGGTCTCCCCCGCTGTTTCGCCCGTCACGGCGATTGAGGACTCCTCTGCGGCTGTCGGCGACGCGCTGATGGCGCTGATCGCCAGGCTTTATCCCCTGCCACGCAGCCTGACCGGCCGAGGCGTTCGCGAGACACTTGCGATCCTCGGCGAATTGATTCCGCTTACGCTGAGCGAGGTACCCTCGGGTAGCCCGGTCTATGACTGGGAGGTGCCGAAAGAATGGACGATCCGCGACGCCTACATCAAGGATGCGAGCGGGCGCAGGATCGTCGATTACCGCGAGCATAATATCCACGTCGTCGGCTACAGCGTACCGGTACGCGCAACGCTCGACCTCGAAGATCTCCGGCCGCACCTGCACACGCTCCCCGATCGGCCGGACTGGATCCCTTACCGCACCACCTATTGGAAGGAGACGTGGGGCTTCTGCCTTTCGCATCGCACGCTGGAGAGCCTCAAGCCGGGGTCCTATGAAGTTGTGGTCGATTCGAGCCTCACGGACGGCGCGCTGACCTACGCCGAGTGCGTTCTGCCGGGTGCGACCACAGATGAGGTGCTGCTGTTCACGCACACCTGCCATCCGTCCCTGTGCAACGACAACTGCTCGGGCATGGCACTCGCGACGCTCGTCGCCCAGGCGCTCGCACAGCGGCCGCGCCGATACACCTATCGCTTCGTCTTCGCACCAGGGACGATCGGCTCGCTGACGTGGCTCAGCCGCAACGAGGATACGGTGTCCCGTGTCCGCCATGGTCTCGTCCTGACCGGCTTCGGCGATCCGGGACCCTTTACCTACAAGCGCAGCCGCCGCGGTGACGCGCCAATCGATCATATCGTCGAATATCTGCTCGAACGCACTGACGGGCCCAAGGCCAACATCGTTGATTTCAGCCCCTACGGCTACGACGAGCGTCAGTTCTGCTCACCGGGCTTCAATCTGCCGATGGGCCGCCTTTCGCGCACGCCGTACGGCTGCTACCCGCAATACCACACCTCTGCCGATACCCTTTCCTTCATCTCCAAGGAACAGTTGGAAGGCGCCTACGCACTGCTCATGCGCATTCTCGAGGTGGTTGACGCCGATCGGAAGCTCGTCAACACGTGCCCGAAGGGCGAGCCGCGGCTGGGCAAGCGCGGACTGTTCCGCTCGACCGGCGGGACTGGCGTGAGCAACCGCGAAGAGGCCATGCTATGGCTCCTCAACCAGTCGGACGGTGAGCGCTCGCTGCTCGATATCGCCAAACGGTCTGGCCTCGACTTTACCCTTATTAAGAGTTCCGCTGATAGTTTGATGGACTGCGGACTGCTGGTAGATCCCGCATAAAGGTTGGTGCCGTTCCTGCCAAGATTCAGGCAGGACGGGAGGGGGGCGCTGTAATACTACCCCAATATCGACCATAACGTTCGCGCATTTACTGGGTTGCCATTATGAATGCTTTCCAGCACGATGCAGCCCGCGCAACAGCCCACAACCACAAAGATCTCCCCTCCATGCGACCCAACCCTAGCGACGGCGCGCCGACATCGATGGCACAGGCTGCCGCGGCCGGCCAAACGGAGCGCGCCATGCCGCGGCGCCGGCGCGACAGCCTGGGCGTGAGCGTCATCCGCTACTTCATCCCCCGGAAGGCGACGCGGCGCCGACCAAGCCTTGTCGGCCGTACGCTCATTCGCCTGCTTCTGCTGATCCGCCGCATCCGCTTTCGTTCGCTTGCCTTGGCGCTGATGGCTTTCGTGGTCACGGCGGTGACAATCTCCGTCACTGCGCGCGCCATTAAGGGCCAGCCGCAGGTCGAAGTGCTGTGGGACAAGCTGCAATACTACGCCGCCAACCGCGATCGCTATTCGGTGGTTTTTCTCGGCACCAGCCGCATCTACCGCACGATCATACCCGAAGCCGTCGACGAGGCCATGCGGGAAAGTGGCTGCAACGAAACCACTTATAATTTTGGCGTTGAAGGCATGTTCAGCGTCGAGAGGGATTATGTCCTCGACAAAATTCTTTCAGACCGGTCCCCGGCGTTGAAAGTGATTGTTACCGAGGACGTTCTACCCTCGATCGGCAAGGCTGATGATGCGAATTACCTCAGTGATCGTGTTCGCTATTTTTACAATATTCAAAGTTTGCCAGTCTTTCTCGATAGCCTCCTGAGTTATCCCGAGTCTGCGCGTGATACTCTTTATCGTCTTATTTATTTGGGCATCGGCTACGTGCGGGAGTACTCCGGCGTCAGCCACCTCGCAGGCCTGCTCCCGAAGGTCGGTCCCGATAGCGCCGGCCTCTACGACAAAGGGTTCCTGGATAACCATGGCTATCTCGCCCTCAAAGCGGAAACCGACGCTTCGTTCGAGGTGCGCCGCCGCAGTTTCGTCGAGGACGAGCAGTGGATTGTCCGCGACCGTCAGGAGCAGGACCTCAAGGGAGCGTATCCTGCCGACCCGAGGGCTGAGAAGCGCGGGGCGCATCTGGCCCAGCGCTTGGCGGAAATCGCCGAAAGTGGCGTCAAGCCAGCAATCCTTGTGCTGCCGCAGGAGCGGCCCGAGACGACGGTGCAAGCCATCAACACCGTTATCTCGAAGCAGGTCGATACAGCACTGGTCCTCGATTACAACAAGATCACTCAATACCCAGAATTTTTTGATAGAGACCTATGGTTTGATGCCTATCATTTCACCTCTGTCGGCGCACGGCTGGCAAGTGAAATGATTGGCCGCGATCTCTGCCGCGCAATCAAGCAATAGCCCCAGAGAACCTGCCACCGCCATGCTGTTCGTAGATCCGATTTTCTTCGTCTTTTTTCTCGTTACAGCCTCGGTGTATTGGCTTCTGACCAGTCATAACTGGCGGAAAGTCTGGCTCCTTGCCGCCAGTTATGTCTTTTACGGCGCCTGGGACTGGCGATTTCTGTTCCTGATGATTGGCTGCTCGGCCTTCAACTACGTGATGGCTCTCATCGTCGAGCGCCAGCACAAAACAGGTGCTGCACAGGCATGGATCTTGCCGGTCAGCATTTTCGCTAATCTCTCGGTCTTATTCTTCTTCAAATACTTCAACTTTTTTGCAACATCACTGACTGAGTTCGCGGCTCTCTTCGGCGCAACGGTTTCACCGGTCACCCTGCAGGTGGTACTACCGGTTGGCATCAGCTTCTTCACGTTTCAGGCGATGAGCTATTTCTTCGATGTCTACCGAAAAGACATCCCGGCAGAGAAGAGCTTCATCGACGTCTCGCTCTACATCGCTTTCTTCCCGCAGTTGGTTGCGGGACCGATCGTGCGCGCCGCCGACTTCCTGCCACAACTCACCCGCCGGCGGTTCTTCGCAGACGTCAACCTGCGTGGCTCTCTCCTTTTGTTCGCGATCGGCTTCATCAAGAAAGCCTGCATCGCGGATGGCCTCGCACCTTACGTCGAGCGGGTTTTTGCCGACCCGGAAACCTTCGATGCTTTTTCGATTTTCTCCGCTGTGATTTTTTATGCCATGCAGATCTACTGCGACTTCTCCGGCTATTCGGACATGGCAATTGCTGCGGCCGGCCTTTTGGGCTATCATCTCGTCATCAACTTCCGCGCACCTTATCTCTCGGCCAACATCACCGAGTTCTGGCGGCGCTGGCATATCAGCCTGTCGACCTGGCTGCGCGACTATCTCTACATCCCGCTCGGCGGCAACCGCCATGGTCCACGTCGGCGCGACCGCAACCTGATGCTGACGATGATCCTCGGCGGCCTGTGGCATGGCGCATCCTACAACTTCATCGTCTGGGGGTTCATGCACGGTCTGGCGCTGATCGTCCGGCGTGAATGGGCAGCGCTGCGGCCGGCAGTCGGCGACGTCCGTCTGCTGTCACGCTTTTTCAGCGGCCTGCTGACGTTCTATTGGGTGTGCATCGCCTGGATCTTCTTCCGTGCGGCGACATTGCCGGCGGCACTCGACATCACGTACGCCTTCGTCACCCTTCGCTCGCCGGGCACGGAGCAATTGCCGCTTGGCGTGCCTTGGATCGCGGTCATCTTGCTGATGGCTTCGCAGTGGGCAGATCAGAAGTACGGCATCGTCAAGCGGATTGAGAGCGTTTCGTGGCCAGCATTCTACGGCGGCTTAGGGACGGCATCCGCGTTCGCCCTGGCGCTGGTGCCGGGCGGAGCGCTCCCTTTCATCTATTTCCAGTTCTGAGCGGGCGAAACCGCGTTCAAGCCAGCACGGTGACGCCGTTCTCGGTGCAGTCCGCTGCGGCCAAACGGATAAAGGCTTCGACGACGGCATCGGGTGGGCGCAGCGTCGCCGGATCCTCGCCCGGCACCGCACGCGCGCGCATGGCAGTGCGCGTCGGACCGGGGTCAACCAGGTTGACTCTGAGGCGACTGTCCGCCACCTCAGCGGCGTAGGCCGCGATGAGCCACGCCAGGCCCGCCTTGCTGGCGGCGTAAGCGCCGCGGAGCGTCTTGCCGCGACTGATGGCAGATGTGACGAAGATGGCACGGCCGGCATCCGAGGCACGCAGAAGGTCATCAAACGCGCGGATCAGGCGGTAGTTGGCAGTCAGGTTAAGCGCGATCACCTGATCCCATGCCGCCTGCGGCAGCTCGGCCACGCGTGCGAGCGGCCCGAGATCGGCGGCATTGCCAACCAGAATGTCGAGCCGTCCCCAGCGCATCAGGATCGCAGCCCGAATTTCCTCGATTGCGGCAACATCCCTAAGGTCGCGGGCAAGGATCAGCGGCTCTGCACCCGAACCGGCCATGTCTTCGGCAACACGCCCGATCTCCTCACGACTGCGACTTACGAGCGTGAGCAGTGCCCCTTCCCGGCGAAAGGCCAGCGCAACGGCACGGCCGATGCCGCGGCTCGCGCCGGTGATCAGCGCCACCCGATCGACCAACCGACCGAGCGGCGCCTGCACTTTTAGGTTTGACTGCTGCGACGCCATCGCGACGTCTGTTCCCCCTCGAGAAGCGAGAGCTGGCGCTCCGCCGGCGGTTCCTGATAGTCGGTCAGCCGGATCGGATAGTCGCCGGTAAAACAGGCATCGCAGTACTGCGGTCGGAGAACCGCGCGCCCGGGCTCGCCTAGCGCCCGATACAAACCATCGATCGAAATATACGAAAGAGAATCAACGCCGATGTAGCGAACCATGTCTTCAAGATTTCGGTTCGCCGCCAACAGCTCGGAACGCTCTGGCGTATCGATGCCGTAGAAACACGAATGCGTCGTCGGCGGGCTCGATATCCGCAGGTGGACTTCGCTGGCGCCGGCATGCCGCACCATCTCCACGATCTTGACCGAGGTTGTACCGCGGACAATTGAATCGTCGACCAGAACCACGCGTTTGCCCTTCAGCCGCGCGGCATTGGCGTTATGCTTCAGGCGTACGCCGAGAAGGCGGATCTGCTGCGACGGCTCGATGAAGGTCCGGCCGATATAGTGGTTACGGATGATGCCGAGCTCAAACGGGATACCGGATGCCTCGGCGAAACCGATCGCCGCCGGAACGCCGGAGTCCGGGACCGGCACGATCAGATCGGCATCGACCGGTGCCTCCACCGCAAGTTCGGCACCGATCCGTTTGCGCGCCTCGTAGACATTGATGCCTTCCAGGGTTGAATCCGGCCGCGCAAAGTAAATGTACTCGAAAATGCAAAACCGCCGCGGCACCTTGGCGAACGGCTTGATGCTGCGCAGGCCGTCGTCATCGATGACCACCAACTCGCCCGGCTCGATATCCCGCACGAAGGTCGCGCCGATGATATCGAGCGCACACGACTCCGAGCTCAAGACCCAGGCGCCGTCGAGGCGGCCGAGTACGAGCGGGCGGACGCCGTGCGGATCACGCATGCCGATCAGTTTGCGGCGCGTCACAGCGACCAGCGAATACGCCCCTTCGATCTGGCGCAAGGCATCGACCAGCCGGTCGACGACGGTCGAATAGGAACTCGTCGCGACCAGATGGATAATGGTTTCGGTGTCGGTCGTGGTGTGAAAGATCGAGCCGCGGCGGACAAGCTCGCGGCGGATGGCGAGCGCATTGGTGAGATTGCCGTTGTGCGCGATGGTCATGCCGCCGAACGCGAAATCGGCAAAGAAGGGCTGCACGTTGCGCAACGCCCCTTCGCCGGTGGTGGAATAGCGGACATGGCCGACGGCGATCGGACCTTTGAGGCGCTGGATTACCGCGCGGGCACCGAAGTTGTCGCCGACAAGGCCAAGCGCACGGTGGCTATGGAAGTGCTCGCCGTCGCAGCTGACAACGCCAACCGCTTCTTGTCCGCGATGCTGAAGCGCGTGCAGGCCGAGCGCCGTCGTCGCGGCTGCGTCGGGGTGACCGAACACGCCAAATACGCCGCATTCCTCGCGGAAGCGGTCGTCGTCTAAGGACGCTGGCGTCGTTTCCACCGTCCGGATGTCCCGTCCGATCATTGCCCTGACCGGTCGGTCGGGCGCTCAGTGCCGATCAGTCGCTCAAGCTCCCTGCGCTCCCGTTGTCCATACCCTTGTTCCGGCATGGCGTCCCGCAGGCTCGAGCTCTTCGGCTCCGGAGACATCATGTCGCGCGCCAAGCGCTCGGTTTCAAGTACTTTCCTTAAGTGCTCCCGGGCAGGGTCGGCGTGCTGCTCAACCGTTCCGGTGTAACGGCTGACGACTTCCTTCAGCCAAGCGGCACCACTTTCGACCAGCGGCAGGCTGCGTGCCTCACGCAGCCAGCCCGGATGATCCTGCGGCGGCACCAGCCAGCTGACCGCGAGGTAGGCAAGGCAGATCACGAGCCCCCCGCGCGCGACACCGAACAGGAAGCCGAGCGAGCGGTCGACGGCGTTAAGCTGGCTCGACTTGACCCGCCTTGCGATCATGCCGGTCAGGATCGACAGCGCGATCAGGGCAACGAGGAAGATCGCCCCGCCGGCGGCGATATCGGCCACCAACGGCTGATCGATCACCTGTTGCGCGAGCGGACGGACCAGCGGCAGAACGAATACCACGGCAATGATGGCGCCGATCCAGGCGGCGACCGAGAGCACCTCCTGCACGAAACCGCGTGCGAAAGCCAACAGGCCTGACAGCACGAGGACCGCCAGGACAGCGCCATCGGCAACGGTGAGCGGGAAATCAGACACGTTCGGTCCTCCGCCGAGAGGGGGCCGCACCGGTGTCGGCGCGAACGAGCGCCACCAGTTCGGCCAAGTGGGAAATCTCAGTCAACGTCAGATCACGCCCCTCGGCACCGACGCGCCGGCCGGGCACGATCGCCGAGGCAAAGCCGAGCTTGGCGGCCTCCTTGAGGCGCACACCGGCACGGGCGACTGCCCGCACTTCGCCGCCGAGGCCGACCTCGCCGAAGACGACGGTCCCGGCGTCAAGGGGCCGCCCCGTCGCAGCCGATACCAGCGCCGCCGCTACCGCGAGATCGGCAGCCGGCTCGCTGATCCGCAGGCCTCCGGCGACGTTGAGAAAAACATCGACCGCGCCCAGCACCAAGCCGCAGCGGGCTTCGAGCACGGCGAGGATCATCGCCAAGCGGCCGCTATCCCAGCCAACGACGGCGCGGCGTGGCGTCGCGAACGAGGACGGCGCAATCAAGGCCTGGATCTCGACCAGAACCGGGCGCGTCCCCTCGATGCCTGCGAATACGGCACTGCCGGGGACGTTGCGCTCGCGCTCAGCCAGAAAAAGCGCCGAAGGATTGACCACTTCTTTCAAGCCGGCATCCGTCATCTCGAAGACACCGATCTCGTCGGTCGGGCCGAAGCGGTTCTTGACCGCCCTTAAGATGCGGAACTGATGACCGCGCTCACCCTCGAAGTAAAGGACGGTATCGACCATGTGCTCCAGCACACGCGGGCCGGCGATCATTCCCTCCTTGGTCACGTGGCCAACCAGGAAGATGACGAAGCCACGCCGCTTGGCAAGGGTGATCAGGGCCTGCGACGACGCGCGCACCTGGGCCACCGTTCCGGGGGCCGATTCGAGCGCGTCGAGGAAAAGCGTCTGCACCGAGTCGACGACCACGACATCGACCGGCCCGTCGCTCTCCAACGTCGCCGCGATGTCACGCACCGAGGTTGCCGACGCCAGCCCCACCGGCGCCGTGCGCACGCCCAGCCGGTCGGCGCGCATCCGCAGCTGATCGACCGCTTCCTCACCCGAAATGTAGATGCACCGCACCTGGGTCGCGAGCGCGGCGGCAGCCTGCAGTAGCAGGGTCGACTTGCCGATGCCAGGATCGCCGCCGATCAGGAGCGCACTGCCAGGCACCAGACCGCCGCCGGTCACCCGGTCAAGCTCACCGATGCCGCTCTCCAGGCGGTCGATTGGCTTCAGCGGGCCGTCGAGCGCAATCAGCTCAATCCGCCGTCCGGGCGCCCCGCCGCTGCGCTCTAACGCGCCCCCGGCACCGATCTCGCTCACTTCCTCGACCAACGCGTTCCACGCCCCGCAGTCGTCGCAGCGGCCGCTCCACTTCGGCTGGACGCTGCCACACTGCTGGCATACGTAGCTCTTCGTCGGTCGAGCCATCCCCTACCCTTGCCCGGCAGCGCCCGGCTTAAGCCCGAACCGCCATCTGGATCGGTCCTTCGGCGCGGCCGTGAATGAACTGATCGACGCGGGGGTCGCCGGAAGCATCGACGTCCGCCACCGGCCCGGCCCAGATGATCGCGCCTTGGTAGAGCATGGCGATGCGGTGCGCAATCTTGCGCGCACTCGCCATGTCGTGAGTGATCGAAAGCGCTGACGCCCCGACCTCGCGGGTAGTCTTGACGATCAGCGAGTTGATGACGTCCGCCATGATCGGATCGAGCCCAGTCGTGGGTTCATCAAAGAAGATGATCTCGGGATCGGCAGCGATCGCGCGCGCCAACGCGACGCGCTTTTGCATGCCGCCCGAGAGCTCCGAAGGGGCCAGGTCGCAGACGTCCGCGCCGAGACCGACCTGGGCAAGCTTGGCGACGGCGATGCCGCGTGCGTCGTGCCGGCGGATCTTTTGCTGGGCCAGAAGGCCGAACGTGACGTTCTCCCACACTGGCAGGCTGTCGAAGAGAGCAGCGCCCTGGAAAAGCATGCCGAACTTGCGACCGATTTCGTCGCGCGGTTCCCCGCGCAGGCCGACGGTCTCGACACCGTCGATGAGGATGCTACCGGCGTCCGGCTCCATCAAGCCCAGGACGCACTTCAGCAGCACCGACTTACCGGACCCGGAACCGCCGATCACGACCACCGACTCGCCTGATCCTAGGTCGAGATCGATGCCGTCAAGGACGACCTTGCGGCCAAAGGCCTTGCACAGGCCGCGGATGCTGATCTTCGGCAACGCTGCGTTCATTTTGCGAAGAAGAGTTCGGTGAGGACGTAGTCAAAGCACAAGATCAGGATCGAGGCGGAGACGACGGCGCTCGTTGTCGCCTGACCAACCCCTTGCGCGCCGCCGCGCGACGTGTAGCCATGATAACAACCCATCAGGCTGATAATGAAGCCGAACACCGCCGCCTTGACGAGGCCGGAAACCACATCGTCAACATGCAAGGCCTCAAAGGTGTTCTGCAGATAGTTGGCCGGGTTGAAGCCGAGCTTGTAAACGGCAACGATGAAGCCGCCGAAAATGCCGATGATATTGGCGATGATCACAAGGAGCGGCAGCACGATTACGCCTGCGATCAGACGCGGCGCCACCAGATACTTCATCGGGTTGGTCGAGAGCGTCGTCAACGCGTCGAGCTGCTCCGTAACCCGCATCGTGCCGATCTCGGCTGCCATCGCCGCGCCGATACGACCCGCGACCATCAGCCCCGCCAGTACGGGACCGAGTTCGCGTGTGATCGAGACGACGACGACGTTGGCGATCGCGCCTTCGGCGGAAAAGCGGGCAAACCCGACGTAGCTCTGCAGCGCCAGCACCATGCCGGTGAAGATCGCTGTGAGTCCGACCACCGGCAGCGAGTAGTAGCCGATGTCGATCAGTTGCCGGCCGATGCTGCGGAGGTAGAACGGCGGCCGCAGGCAGTGGCTCAGCGCCTCCACCCCGAACAGGGTCAGGCGCCCGACGACGGCAAAGAACGACAGCGCGAAGGCGCCGACAAGCTGGAGCGTATTCATCGCTGCGGCGCGTCCGCGGCGCGGTAGACGCGGGCGTAGCGCGATCCCAGCGCCGTCAGGATCTCATAGCCGATGGTGCCCGCACGCGCAGCCACGGCATCGACCGTCTTGGCGGCACCGATCAGCTCGACAAAGGCCCCCGGGCAAGCAATCTCCGCCGGCACGGCCGAGACATCGACGGTGATCAAGTCCATGGACACCCGCCCGACAAGTGGCACCTCGAAGGCGCCGACGGTGGCGCGGCCACGATTGCTGAGGCTGCGAAGGTAGCCATCCGCATAGCCGACGGCAACAGTCGCAATGCGGCTCGGCTGCGCAACGGCGTAAGTGGCGCCGTAGCCGACCGTCTTTGGCGGCGCGACGGTCCGCACCTGCAGGATCCGGGCGCGCAAGGTGACCACCGGCCGCATTGGATTTGGCCCACCGGCAAGCGGCTGAACACCATAGAGCGCGGCACCGGGACGGGCGAGATCGAAGTGGTACGAAGACCCGAGGAAGATGCCGGCCGAGTTCGCGAGCGACGCTTGCGGCCGCGCTGGTGCGAGCACCGGCGCCAGCGCATCGAACGCCTCAGCGAAGGCTTGGCGCTGCCCCTCATTCAAAGGGTGCTCCGGCTGGTCGGCGCAGGCCAGATGACTCATCACCAGCACGGGTGCGACGCCTGCGAGCCGGTCGGGATCTTGGACCAAACAGGCAAGCTCGTCCGCCGGCAGACCCAGGCGCGCCATGCCGGTATCGATATGGAGTGCCGCCGGCAGGCGGGCCTCGCGGCGGCGGGCAACCGCAGACCAGGCTTCGATGTCGCCGAGCGAATTCAGGACCGGCGTCAACCCGTGCGCGATGAGGGCCTCATCCGCCCCCGGCAATAGCCCGTTGAGGACATAGATAGCGGCCGTCGCGGGGACGGCCGCTTCGGAGGCGCCGGCAAGCACGGCCCGGACTTCGATCCCCTCCTCGATCGTGGCGACGAAGAAGGAGCGACAGCCGGCTGCCGCAAGGGCGGCGGTAACCTCCCGCGCACCGAGGCCGTAGGCGTTGGCCTTCACCGCCGCACCGAGGCTGGCACCGGGGCGCAGTCGCTCGCGCAACAGCTGCCAGTTGGCAACCACGGCGCCGAGATCGATGGTCAGGACCGCCGCAGCATGATCAGCAACAGGAGCCACGGACGGCCCTAACGGTCGTCGACGTGCGTGATTTCGGCATCGCGGAAGGCGGTCACCGCGGCGTCGAAGATCAGCGGCACGTTGCCGGTGGGACCGTGCCGCTGCTTGGCAATTAGCACCTCCGCCTTGTTGGCAACCGTTTCCAGCCGCCGCTGCCAGGCCTCGTACTTCTCGATGCCGTCGCGATCGGCGGCATGCGCGTTCGGCTGCTGGCGTTGGACGTAATACTCCTCGCGAAAGATGAACATCACCACGTCGGCGTCCTGCTCGATCGTGCCGGACTCGCGCAGATCCGCAAGCTGCGGCCGCTTGTCCTCCCGCTGCTCGACGGCGCGCGAGAGCTGGGACAGCGCCAGGATCGGGACGTTCAACTCCTTCGCCAAGGCTTTCAGCCCGCGGGTGATTTCGGAGAGTTCCTGCACGCGGTTTTCGTACCGGTTTGCCGCCGATGGCGCGATCAGCTGCAGGTAATCGACGACGATCATGCCGAGGTGATGCCGGCGCTTCATTCGCCGGGCGCGCGTGCGCATGGCGCTGATCGAGAGCGCCGGCGTATCGTCGATAAAGAACGGCAGCCGCTGCAACTCTTGCGCCGCATGGACAAGGTCCGGGAACTTGTCGGACGTCACCTGGCCGCGGCGGATCTTCTCAGACGAGACGCCGGTCTGCTCGGCGAGGATGCGCGTGGCAAGCTGTTCACGCGACATTTCGAGCGAGAAGAAGCCGACCACGGCGCCGTCCTCGGCGATCGTCCCGCCGTCAGGCCTCTTGACGAGCCGACAAGCACGGGCGGCATGAAAGGCTATGTTGGTGGCAAGCGCGGTCTTGCCCATCGACGGCCGTCCGGCAAGGATAAGCAGATCCGAGGGGTGCAGGCCGCCCAGCTTTTCATCGAGATCGCGAAAACCGGATGGCACGCCGCTCAGCAGCCCCTGGCGCTTGTGCGCGGCCTCCGCTTGCCGCAGGGCGCGTGTCATCGCCGTCTCGAACGTCTCAAACCCGCTCTCAAGCGTGCCGGCTGTCGCGAGGTCGTACAGCCGCTGTTCGGCACCTTCGATCTGCAGGAATGCGGTTTCCTCGATCTCGGCTTGGTAGGCGCGGTTAACGACGTCCTCGCCAAGCGTGATCAGTTCGCGGCGCAACGCCAGATCGTGGACGAGGCGGCCGTAGTGGGCGGCGTCGATGACAGAGACCGCCGCTTCAGCGAGCCGGAACAGATAGGCGGCGCCACCAACATCGCTCAAGCGCTCGCCCTGCTCAAAATAGGCCTTGAGCGTCACCGGGTCAGCGACCTGGCTGCGATCGATCAGCCGTTGGCAGGCCTCGAAGATCAGGCGGTGTTCGGCAATCGCGAAGTGCTCGGGCCGCAGGTAATCGGCAATCCGCTCGTAGGCGCGATTGTTGACCAGGATGGCACCCAACAGCGCCGCCTCCGCCTCGACGTTGTGCGGCGGCCGGCGCAGGCCGGGTATGCGGATCTCAGGCGCGCCGATAGTGAGCGTCGTCGTGTTCATCGCAAGACGGAAACCCCGTACGGGACCTTTGCGCGCGGCCCCTGTTTCGTTACGACGGAGTTTGCCTGAAAACCGCGCCCGGCGGCACCCCCCACCCCTGTGGAACCGGGGGACAGTTTCCGCGCTTGCTGTGGATAAGGCGTGAAAACACCAATAGCGGAGAAGGGGTTAGGCTTCTTCCCCCACCTCTTCGGCAGCTGCCGCAGCAGCGGCAGCGGCGGCCTCCTCAGCTTCGCGCGCTTCCTCAGCGGCGGCAGCAGCCGCCGGCGAGAGCGCCGTTGTGCCGGTCTTGAGCTGCGTCTCCGCCTCGTCACGCGAACGGGCAACGCTGACCTTGATGGTGACGCTCACCTCCGGATGCAGCGCGATCGGCACCTCATAAAGCCCCACGGCCTTGATCGGTGCATTGAGGAGCACCTGCTGGCGGCGGATCTTGACGCCGGCCTCGGACACCGCATCGGCGATATCGCTCGTACTGACCGAACCGTAGAGTTGGCCCGCTTCCCCCGACTGGCGGATCAGGACGATCGAGACCCCCTGCAGCGGTCCGGCCAGTCCTTCCGCCTCCGTCCGCCGCTCGGCATTGAGCGCCTCCAGGTGTGCCCGCTGCTCCTCGAACTGCTTGCGGTTCTCCTCCGTGGCCCGAACGGCCTTCTTCTGCGGCAACAGGTAGTTGCGGGCGTAGCCGGGTCGCACCCGCACGACCTCGCCCATCTTGCCCAGCTTCTCGATACGCTCCAACAGGATCAGTTCCATCATCGACTCCAGCTCAATCCAGTCGCGAATTCCCAGCCGCCCCGCCCGCAGTGCCACCCGACGCACCACCATCGGCAGGACGCCAGCCGCTCCATGCGGAGATCATTCCGATCAAGGCGACGACGGCGGCCGCCAGCGCGAAAAACACCCCCAGCAGCATATAGAACAACACCAAGACCAACCCCGGCGAGCGACCGCGCTGGGCCACCCCATGCACAATGGCGAGCCCCAAGAGGAAGTAAGGTGCGCTCAGCACCAGCGCGGCATTGCGGGCAAGGTAACCTGCATCACCGCTGGCAAGAAGCCCGATCGCGGCCACCGCCGCCAGCACCCAGCCGAGCCAGTCGGGCAGGCTCAGCGCCGACCACTTGGGTGTCGGCCGGATCGCAACGCCGCGGCGCGTCAGGATCGCCTGCGCTGCAACCGCGTTCAACAGGATCATCGCCAGCCACGTCAGCGCCGAGAAGCCAACGAACACCGGCGCCAGCGAGCCAACGAGCATCTGCCGCTGTTCAACATCGAAGCCCGGCGCCGCGATCTCCATCACCCCTTCGAGGATCGACGTGATCGCCGCCTCGATGCCGTCGCCATCACCGCCGGCAAGCGCGGTGGAAGAGCTGACGAAAGCGCCCAGCAGCGTCATCACCGCCACCAGGAGGCCGATGGGATACCAGCCATCGCCAGCGCCAGAGGCGGTTACCGGCCGACGCAACAGCGCCTGGTGCACCACAAGCCAGGACGGCAGGGCGTGCATGCCGCTATAGACGCCGGCAGCAACACCGCCCGCCACGACAGCGACAACCACGAGGCCGGCCGAAGCCGCTATGCCGGCAGCGTTGCTGCCGAGTGCCAAGCCGACGAGAAGGATGGGCAGGGGCGCGACATAGGCGGCGACAACACCAAACGGCGAGCCGAGCAACGCCATCAGGGACGCGGCCGCGCTCAAGCCGCCGCCCCCGACCGCCAGTAAGGTATTCTTGCCCATCCGTTCCTCCCGCCACGAACAGGGCGGACCCGCCCCGACCGCTACTTGAGGACGTAAGGCAACAGCGCCAGGTAGCGGGCGCGCTTGATCGCGCGGGCCAGCAGCCGCTGCTTGCCGGCCGAAACCGCGGTGATGCGGCTGGGCACGATCTTGCCGCGTTCGGAGACGAAGCGCTGCAGGAGCTTGATGTCCTTATAGTCGATCTCCGGAGCGTTCGGCCCCGAGAACGGACAACTCTTGCGGCGACGGAAGAACGGCCGACGCGTGCTCATGCTTCACCTCCCGTTTCCCCGCCGGCGCCAACGGCAGCCTCTCGCGCGGGTCCACCTTCCTCATCGCGACGCCGCCCCTCGTAGCCACGCCCCTCGCCGCGCCCTTCGTAGCTCCGGCCCTCGCCGCGATTGTCGCCGAAACGGCTCTCGCCAAAGCGGCCCTCGCCGAAGCGGCCGCGCTCTCCGCGCCCGCCACGGAAATCGCCGCGCCCGCCACGCTCATCCCCGCGCGCGGTCCGCGCCTGCATCATCGCACTGGGCCCGCTCAAGAGCTTATCGGCGCGAATCGTCAGGTAGCGAATGATGTCTTCGTTGATGCCCATTTGCCGCTCCACCTCGACCATCGCGGTCGCTGGCGCCTCGATGTTGAGCAGCATGTAGTGCCCCTTGCGGTTCTTGCGAATACGGTAGGCGAGCGAGCGCAAGCCCCAGTATTCCCGCCGCGGCACGCTGCCGCCCAATTCCTCGATGACTTTGGTGAACTGGTCAGCCAGGGCCTCGGCCTGCGGCGTCGAGATGTCCTGGCGGGCAATAAAAATGGTCTCGTAGTACGGCACGATGTCTCGTCCCCTTTCGGATTGTCTCAGCCGCGCGCCATCCGCGGCATAGCCGGCACACCCGTCCGGCAAGGAGGGCCGGCACTAAAGCAGGTTCGGTGCGGGGACGCAAGCGCGGCAGCCAGCGAGTGCCCTACTCCGTCGATGGCAGCGAGCGCTTTTCCAGCCACAGGCTGGCCTCACAGGCGCCCGGCTTGAGCGGCAGCCGGTTGACGACGGAGTTCACCAGGAGCTCTGCGCATGCCGTGCGAACGAAGTGGCTGGCCCACAGGATCCGCCACGCCGAACCCTGCAACAAAGCGGCGACGCCTTGCTGCTCGTTGTAGCCGCGCCAAGCCCACGCAGCGGGGTACGGATCGGGCAGGAAGATGTCGTGAATGTGCACGATCGCGCCCGGCGGCAGAAGCGGCAGGATGCGGTTCACCAGGATATCGACGTCTGAGCCTGGCATCAGCACGTGGCTGGAATCGATGCTCAGCACATCGCCCGGCTCAAGTGCCGCGAACGGCGCCTCGCCGGACTCTTGCACACTCGTTCGCATCAGACGGACGCCGGCAGAACCGACATCGGCGCGCGGTGCCGGATCAATCGCTGTCAGCGCCAGCAGATAGCCAGCATCGGCGGCGGCGCGGACGAAGAACCGGGTGGAATGGCCAGCGCCGACCTCGACCAACCGGGTCGGACGTAAGGTGCGGATGATGGTGTACGCAATCGCGGCATCGAGGCCGGGAAACCAGTCCTGATCCCAGCGCGGCGAAGGCGGCGGCCCCTTAAGGGCCTGCAACGCATCGGCATATCCTTCGACGCGGGCGATCCAGGCTTCGAACCGGCCGCGCGCGGCGGCGAAGACTGGCTTTAGCGGGGGATAGGAGCGGTCGTCGTTGCCGGTTGGCGCCGCGGCTGCGAAGCGACAGGGGATAAAGAACCCGCGCCGGAAGCCAAGCAGTGTCGCCACGCCCAAAGTGAAGCGGCGGCGTTCACCCCTGCTCAGCATCCTTCACACCCCAAAATAAAGACGAGCGGCCCGGGATAACCCGGACCGCTCCTGGAACTTTTCGCCGTTTCCTCGCCTCAAGTCAGCACAACCGACTGGCCTAGACGACGAAACCCCCGATTTTATCTTGCCGGTTTCACTCCGGCAATCAAACGCGCGTCAAAACGACGTTTGTCCTAAACGAGGACCGAGTGCTGACCGACCGCGTCGCCGAAGTCAATCAACAGGTGACTGGCAATATCTTTCTCGCTCAGCCCGGCCGGGAAGACGATCTGACCATACTCGCCATGGCCGCTGCCGGCGAAGCCCTTGAGGTGGAGGGTGTGGTTGGCCTTGTCATAGTACAAGGACCCCCGCCCCCACAACGTGTCGTGGATGTACACGAGAGACAACACGTCACCCTGGCTGGGGTTGAAATCCGTAAGAACCACCTTCCCCAACGGCTTGATACCGTGGCCACCCCCTAGGTTGCCATAGGTTAACGTGCTGATTTCAAAGAAGTCAGCGCCACTGCCGCCGGTGTAGGTGCGAGTCGCGGCTGTGTCGGTTTTCGCCCAAAGGTAGTCGTTGCCGGCACCACCATCAACCGTTTGGCTGCCCCCACCAATGACACGGATGTGGTCATTGCCGTCCTCGCCATAGACCCGGTCGCTGCCCGAATCCACGAGAATCCAATCGTTGCCGGAGCCGCCGTACACCGTGTCGTTGCCGGCGTCGCCGTACATCTTATCGTTGCCGGCTTCGCCGTAGAGCAGGTCGTTGCCGTTGCCGCCCCATACCGTATCGCTGCCGCCGCCGGCCTTGATCGTGTCGTTTCCGCCTTTTCCTTTGGCGTGTTCGGAAGCCGCAGTAAAGACCAAGTAATCTGCAGCCTCTGTGGGAATTGTCGCCATCGTTCAGAATCCCTCCTTCAAGTGCTACCTCTTGGCGGCCGCTGCTTGCGCACCCGACCACCGACGATCATCCCTAGCGGACCTCCTCTTGAGCGAGGCCTTGTTGATCCACCCGAGTACCGAACCGGAGCCCCAGAAGGCCTCGATTCCCGTACCCGTCGTCGGGATATGGCAGCACACTAAACAGCGCAATGTGGCCAAAATTAGGCAATGGCGGCACTGAAATGAGAATGATAAGCAGAATAGAGCTATGACATGCAATGAGTCGATGAATAAAACCCCTTGTTTGACAGCAGTCTGACTGACGTTCGTTGCCTTTCCACGTTGGAGCTATATTGGCAGTCCACTGCCCTCATTCTATCGCGGCGTGAGAGAATTCTGGTTAGAGATGCTCGCTTCGTTTGTTATAGGACCGGAATGGTGGCTTTTCTGTCTCTGTTATTTTCCCGTATTAAGACCAGTTGCTTTGTTTCATTGCACGCTATCCGGGCTTTGTTGGCCTTGAAGACTGCGAACATCTTTCATTGCGGCGTCAACAAGATGAAGGAGGAAACCCGGCTCGCCGAGACCGGCCACAATCTCCCGGATCATGCCGAGTCGGATCTCAAGATCGGCCAGCGTCCGTGCTTCGGTACCCAGAAAGCGCGACTGCAGGTCCGAGATCCGGCACATCAGATTGCTCAGAGCGCTCGTTTCGATCTTCGGCAGTGCGCTCATCGCGTGATCGATTTCCCGCTTCAGTTCGCCAAGACGGTCCTGACCTTGCGTGCTCATTCTTCTCTCCCCTTGCTGCCCGATGTCCCGCTGCGCCCGATGGGCGCGCCTATGCCTGAGAAGTGTAACCGTCCGCAGCCGGTTTGCGAACCACCGGCGATCGACGGGTGGCGTTCTTTATGAGGCTGCAGCGCTGCCTCGACTAGCTCTGGTACCGACCCGGTTCGCCCGCTATTCTGCCCACTATTCTGAATGCCGCAGTCGCCGCCAATTCCAGACCCCGAAGGTCCACGCCATGACAACGCCTGCCCTCAAACTGGCGGTGATTCCAGTCACGCCGTTCGTTCAGAACTGCTCGCTCCTGTGGTGCACGGAGACGCTTGAGGCCGCCGTCATTGATCCCGGCGGCGACGTCGAGCGGATTGCTGCGGCAATTACCAAGGCCGGGGTACAGCTGCAGAAGGTGCTGTTAACGCATGGCCACCTCGACCACGCCGGCGGCGCCGCTGAGATGGCGCAAAAGTACGGCGTGCCGATCGAGGGACCGCACCACGCCGATGCCTTCCTGATCAACGCCATCCCTCAGCAATCGTTGATGTTCGGCTGCGCCCCGTCGCCGGCCTGCACGCCCGATCGCTGGCTCGACGATGGCGATCAGGTCAGTGTCGGCCGGCTTACACTCGACATCCGCCACTGCCCCGGCCATACGCCGGGCCACATCGCCTTCTTCCATGCGCCATCGCGGCTCGCGATCGTCGGTGATGTCCTGTTCGCCGGCTCGATCGGCCGCACCGATCTGCCTGGCGGCGACTATGACACCTTGATCCGCTCCATCCGCGAGCAATTGTGGCCGCTCGGCGACGACGTAAGCTTCCTGCCCGGGCACGGGCCGATGTCGACCTTCGGCAACGAGCGGCAAACCAATCCGTTCGTAGCCGACTGAGCGCCTCGGCGATCTACGCCGCCGGCAGCACGCCCGCGAGCCAAGTGGCGATCCGCTCGGCCACCTTCTGCCATTCGGGATCGAGCATCATGGCGTGCGGCATCGCCGGGTAGATCTCCGCCTTGGTGCCGAAGGCTTGCGCGGTCACCACCACAGACGCAGAGGTGACGCAGGTGTCGCTCTCCCCGCCGAGAACGAGGACCGGCACATCCCGGCGCGGTCGCGACGGCGGCAGGTCGCGCCCCATCATGTCGAGCATCACCGCGTCCGACTCGGCTTCCGCCGGCGGCAGGACGCTGCGGATGTAGTCATCAGGGGTGTCGGAGCGAAAGAGCGCCCGCTTGGCGCCTTCGAGTGTCGCCGCCTGCGGACCCAACCGCTGCATCGCGCTCATCTGCCACGCCAGCAGGGGATTGAAGATCATCGCCCCCAGCATGCCGGCGAGAATGCCGTGCGGTGGCGGCGACGCCATCAGCACCGCCGCTGGCACCGTGGCACCCGTTTCCAGAACCTTCTGCACCACCATGCCGCCCATCGAATGGCCGATCAGCACCGGCATTGCCGGCAGGCGCCGGGCGACATCGAGCACATCATCGACGTAATCCTTGAGCCGCGTCTGTTTCAGCGCCTCGCGGCCGTCGCTGCCGCCGTGACCACGCAGGCTCAATGCATGCGCTGAGTACCCACGCTCGGCAAAGAAAGGCAGGAAGAAGGGTTGCCACAGCGCCGCACACGAGTAGGCGCCGTGGATGAACAGGACCGGCACCGGATGCGCCGGACCAGCCGGCGCCCGCGTCAGTACCTCCAGGGTCATCGCTTGCAGCTCCCCTTTACCGGACTAGCCGCCCAAGACCGTTCTGCGGACCCACGATCAGGCAGCGGCGACCGGAAGAGCGCCCGCGCGCAGGCGCGGCAGCGTCGCCTCCAGCCACTGCGCGATCCGCTCGGCAACCATCTCCCAATGATGATCGAGCATCATCGCGTGGCCAACGTCGGGGAAGATGGTTGGTTCGGTGCGGTACGTCCACGCCGTCGCCATGACCGCGCCTGGATGGATGAAGGCGTCCCGTTCGGCGCCCACCACCAGCATCGGCATGTTGCCCGGCGCGCGCGACGGCGGCAGGCTCAAGCCCCACATATCAAGCACGACCAGCGGCGATTCCGGCACCATCCGCGGTACCATCCGGTACAGCACCTCGGCCGGCGTATCGTCGGAGAACAGCCAGCGGCGGATGTTTTCGATATCGACTGGCGCGGTCGGCCCCATCATCTGCACGGCGGTGAGTTCCGCCAACAGCAGGGGCTGTGTCAGCACCATGTTGAGCCAGCAGCCGAACAGGCCGTACGGCGGCCCGGAAGACATCAGCACCACACCCGGCACCGGGTTGCGGTGCATGTACTTCTGCACCACGACGCCGCCCATCGAATGGCCGATCAGCACCGGCGGCGTGCCGATCCGCGCCACCGCCGCTTCGACGTCGGCAACGTAGTGCTTGAGCCGCGTCAGCAGCCGTTGCTCCCCGCCTTCGCTCTCGCCGTGGCCACGCAGGCTCAACGCGTAAGAGGTGTACCCTTGCGCTGCGAAATACGGCAGGAAGTGCGGCTCCCACACCCAGGCGCCGGCGTAGGCACCGTGCACGAACAACAACGGCGGTCGTTGCACCGTGCCCTCGGGCCGATGGCAGATCAATTCCAGATGCATCGCACACCCTCCTGTCGCAGACCTCATCGCACGGGTCGGCAAGGTCCGCGCCGGTCATTCGCCCCGGAAAACTGGGCTCCTCCGCTCGCGAAAGGCGGTAATGCCTTCACGGTAATCGGCACTCGCCCACACCCGCCGCCTCAGCCGCTGCATCTCCTCAACCGTGCGCGGGCTCAAGGCCACGACATCGGCAAGGATCCGCAGCTCCTCCTTCATGGTCGCAATCGCGAGCGGCGCCAGGGCGGCGATCCGGGCGGCAAGATCAAACGTGAACCGTTCGATTTCATCAGCGGCGACGATATGGTTGATGATGCCGAGCGCGTGCGCCCGCTCGGCGCTGACCGGCTGGGCGGTAAACGCCATCTCCTTGACGATCCCGATCGGCAAGCGCCGGGTCAAGGCGATCAGGCCGGAGACGTTGTAGACGAGGCCGAGCTTGGCCGGCGTGATGGTGAAACTGACATTGGGGGTCGCGACAATCAGGTCCGAGACCATCGCCAGTTCGCACGCCGCGCCGAACACGCCACCTTCGAGAAGCGCAATCACCGGCGCCGGAAACGCCTCGACCCCACGGGCCAGGGTGCGAATGCCGTCGCTCGAACCGAGCGCGTCGATCTCGACATCGCCAAGCTCGGTGATGTCGTAGCCGGCGGACCAGACCTTGGTTCCTCGTGCTGCCCGGATGATGACGGCACGCACGCCCTGCTCCTTGAAGCTCGCGAGCGCCGCCGCGGCATCCGCGGTCAGGGCGCGGCTCAACGCGTTGCGCTTCGCCGGATCGTTCATCGTCAGCGTACCGACGCCGTCGTTGAACTCGGTAAGGATGAGCGTCATGCCGCGGCCTCCGAATGGGAGCGGTGAGGAATGCTGCACCCGCGATATGTACGCCGATCTTATCGGTGAGCGCAAAGCCCTTCAGCAGATGCGCGGCAATTGATCACCGGCCAGCCAATCGACGATGCGGTGGCCGCCGAAGCCGGTTTGCATCTGCACGAAGCGGCGGCTGTCCTCAACCACCGTACCGATCCGCGCCGCGTCGCGGCCCAACGGGTGCGCCCGCATAACGGCGAGCAGGCGGTCGGCATCTTCGGCGGCACAGAACGCGACCAGCTTGCCCTCGTTGGCAACATAGAGCGGATCAAGGCCCAGGAGCTCGCAAGCGCCGCGCACCGCGGGCGCAACCGGAATCGCATCCTCGTTCAAGGCGATGCCGACCCCCGATTGCTGCGCGATCTCGTTCAGGAGGGCCGCCAACCCGCCGCGGGTCGGATCGCGCATGGCGTGGATGCCCGGTACGGCCTCGACCATGCGGGCGACCAGATCATGCAACGAGGCGCAATCGGAAAGGAGCTCGGTCTCGAAGGCAAGGCTCTCGCGCTTGGACAGCACCGCCACGCCGTGATCGCCGATCGACCCACTCAGCAGCACCGCATCGCCGGGGCGCGCCCGCTCCGCCGAGATCTCGACGCCCGCCGGCACGACGCCAACACCGGTGGTGGTGATGAAAATGCCATCGCCCTTGCCGCGCTCGACCACCTTGGTGTCGCCAGTGACGATCGCGACGCCCGCCGCCTTGGCCGCCGCCGCCATCGAGGCGACGATCGCCTTCAGATCCGCAAGGGGAAAGCCCTCCTCGATGATCATCGCAACGGCAAGATAGAGTGGCCGCGCGCCTGCCATGGCGATGTCGTTGACTGTCCCATGCACGGCCAAGCAGCCGATGTCGCCGCCAGGAAAGAACAGCGGCGCGATGACGAAGCCGTCGGTAGTCATGACGAGGCGGCCGGCGCCGACCTCGAAGCAGGCCTGATCGTTGCGGCGGGCGAGAAACGGATTGTCGAAGCTGGTCTCGAACAGTTCCTCGATCAACTGTGCCATGGCGCGACCGCCGGAGCCGTGCCAGAGCTCGATGCGGCCGTGCCGGTAGTCAAGCCCGCCAGCCATCCGCCTGCGCTCGTCGCTCATCGCCCTAGCTCGCGTCGGCCAAGGCGGGGGCCATAGTGGGTCGGGCACGGCCAAAGGTGTAGTAGGCCGCGCATGCCCCCTCGGAGGAGACCATGCACGAGCCGATCGGATTCTCCGGCGTGCAGACGGTCGCGAACAGCTTGCACTCGACCGGTTCGCGGACGCCACGCAACACCGCCCCGCACTCGCACGCCTTGTTGTCGGCAATCGCCGCGGACTTGAGCGGGAAGCGCTTCTCGGCATCGAACGCGGCGTAAGGGGAGCGGATCTGCAGTGCGCTCCGCTCCAGCCATCCCAGGCCCCGCCACTCGAAGCTGTCGCGCAGTTCGAACACGTCGGCCATCAGCGCCTGCGCCTTGAGGTTGCCGTCGCGGGTGACGACGCGGGTGTACTCGTTCTCGACCTCGCAGCGGCCGTCATTGAGCTGGCGGACCAGCATCAAGATTGCCTGCATGACGTCCAACGGCTCGAAGCCGGCGATCACCACCGGACGGCCGTGGTCGCGCACGAATGCCTCGAACGGCCGGTAGCCGATCACCGCGCTCACGTGCGCCGGGCCGACGAAGCCATCGAGCCGTGGCGCCTCCGCTGATTCCTGGTCGGAGGCACTTGCCAGGATGCTCGTGATCGCAGGCGGCGTGAGCACGTGATTGCAATGGACACTGAAGTTGCTCAAAGCCTCTGCTTTCGCCTGCCTGAGCACGATCGCCGTCGGCGGCGTGGTCGTCTCGAAGCCGATCGCAAAGAACACCACCTCGCGGCCGGGGTTGGCGCGCGCGCAGGCGAGTGCATCCATGGCAGAGTAAACCATGCGCACATCCGCGCCCTCGGCCTTGGCCTTCAGGAGCGTCATCCGTTCCGGCCCCGGCACGCGCATCAGATCGCCGTAAGTCAGGAGGATGACGCCGTGCTCGCGCGCGAGCTGCAACGCGTGGTCGATGCGGCCCATCGGCAGGACACAGACCGGGCAGCCCGGCCCGTGCACCATCTTCACGTTGGCGGGCAAGAGGTCCTGAACGCCGTAGCGAAAGATGGCGTGGGTATGGCCGCCGCAGAACTCCATCAGTTGGTAGGTGCGCCCGGTATCGGCGGCAGCGGCAATCCCCTCGGCGAGGCGGGCAGCCAGCGTACGGTCGCGGAACTCATCGATGAAGCGGACGGTGCTCACGGCACGGCTTCCTCGGCCTCAGCCGGATCGAGCATGCCGGCCTCCGCGAACAGGGCGAGCGTCGCTTGCGCCTCCTCCGGTTCCAGCCGCGACAGCGCGAAGCCGACGTGGAGGATAACGTAGTCGCCGACCTTGACGTCATCGACGAGGCAGAGGTTGACGACCTTGGTAATGCCGCCGACTTCCGCCCGCGCAAGGCCGTCATCCAGCAACGCCGTGATCCGTGCCGGTACCGCAAGACACATACCGCTATCCTTTCGCCATCGCCGCCACCCACGCCTGACCGAGGCTGATCGCACCGTCGCCCGGCGACAGTTGAATCGGTCGCAGAGCTTCGATGTCACGTTCGTGGAGCGCCGCAACCAGACCTTGGGTCAGGACGCGGTTGAAGAAGCAGCCGCCGGAGAGCACGACGCGACGAATGCCGGTCGCCGCGGCTGCCTCGGCCACCCATGCCGCCATCCCGGCTACCAGTGTGCCGTGAAAAATGTCGGCGCCGTCCTCAGCCGGCAGATCGACCAGCCGCGCCAACAGTGGCTTGAAGTCGAGTACCCCGTCGGCCAGCTGCCAGCCGGAAGGCTCCGCCCGGGGCCTGCGCACCAGCCGCTCAAGCGCCATCGGCGCCTCGCCTTCGAAAGTCGCGATCGGCTTGATGCCCAAGAGGCCGCAGGCGGCATCGAACAGCCGCCCGCAGCTCGACGTTGGCGGGCAGTTGACGCTGCGTGCCAGCATCTGGGCGACGACACCGGCGCCCGGCAAAGCGGCATAGCGGGTGCTGATTTCCGCGCTCCGTCCCAGGGCGTGCAAGGCTGCCGCACCCATCCGCCACGGTTCCCGCGCCGCCCGGTCACCGCCCGGCTGCGGCAACAGGGCCAAGTGCCCCACGCGCCGGCAGCCATCGGCGTCGACGCGCAACAGCTCGCCGCCCCAGGAATCGCGATCGGGGCCGAGGCCGAAGCCGTCGAGGCTCAAGCCCAGCACCGGCGTCTCGCACCCATGCTCCGCCATCACCGCCGCCACGTGGGCGTGGTGATGCTGAACGGCGGTGGCCTCGACGCCGAGCCGCTCGGCCAGGGCGACCGCGTAGCGGGTGGAATGGAAGTTCGGATGCAGATCGTGGGCAACCTGTGTGACCCGCGCGCGGTTCCGTGCCAACAGCGCTTCCGCTGCGGCCTCGAACGCGAGCACCGCCGGCACGGTCGCGAGATCGCCGAAGTCGGCGGTCACGAGCGCTTGGGAGCCGTCCGCCAGGCACAGCGTGTTCTTGAGAAAGGCGCCGACTCCCAGGACCGCTGGCACCGGCCGCGGCAGGGCGATCACGGCCGCGATCGTGTCGGACAGCGGCGCTGCGCACGCCATCGCCATGGCGCTAGACACCGGGCAGGGTCGCCGGGATGGTGCGCAGCGCAAACCAGGCGTGCCGCCGCTCAAGCCATTGGTACCACTCGGCCAAACCGTCGCCGCGGGTCGCCGAGACGGCAATCGCGTCGATCCCCGGATTGACCTGGCGCGCGTAGGTGAGGCAGCGCTCGACGTCGAACGCCACATGCGCCAGCAGGTCGACCTTGGTCAGCAGCAGGAGATCGGCGGAGTAGAACATGGCCGGGTACTTGAGCGGCTTTTCTTCGCCCTCGGTGACCGACAGCAGCACCACCTTGTGCGCCTCGCCCAGATCGAAGCCGGCGGGGCAGACGAGATTGCCAACGTTCTCAATGAACAGCAGCGAATTCTCAGCCGGTGAAAGCCGCTGATAGGCATCGCCGATCATGCGCGCGTCGAGATGGCACATCGCGCCGGTGTTGATCTGCAGCGCGCGCACGCCGGTGGCGCGGATCCGCTCGGCATCCATGCTCGTCTGCTGGTCGCCTTCGATCACCGCCAGCGGCCGCTGCCCGCGCAGGTCCAAGATGGTCTTGACCAGCAGCGTCGTCTTGCCCGACCCCGGCGAGGAAACGAGGTTGAGGGCAAAGATGTTGCGGCGTTTGAACGCTTCGCGGTTCGCGGCCGCGAGCCGGCTGTTTGCTTCCAGCAGGTCGCGCTCGAGCCGGATCAGGCGGCCGGCGCCGCCCTTCACTTCCGCGAGTCCAACCGGGCTTTGGGAATAGTCGAGCGTCTCGCCCGCTGCCGGCTGATGGGGATGAACGTGGCCGTGCGCGTGCCCGTGCGCGTGGTGATGGTCGTCGTGGTCGTGGTGATGGTCGTGCGTATGCGGGTGACTATGGTCGTGCCCATGGTCATGCGCATGCGAGTGGCCATGGTCGTGCGCATGCGAGTGGCGGTGGGCATCGGCCGCTGTGCCTGCCGGTTCGGCGGCCCCACCCGCCTCTGCTGTCGCAGCCCGATCCGGTCCGATGCCGCATCCGCAGACCGTACACATCACTCCACCTCGAGTTCAGTAACCCGCATCTCGTCGCCGCCGCTGATTTGCAGTTCGTAGGTGCCGCACTGCGGGCATGGCGCATAGCGCTCGGCGATGCAGACGGTTTCGCCACAGTTGAGGCACCACGCCTGACCGGTGAGGCGCACGACATCGAGCCGGGCATTTTCCGCCAGCGTGCCGCGGGTGACGACGGTAAAGCAGAAATCAAGCGCGTCTGGCGCGACACACGAAAAGGCGCCGAGCTCAAGCCGCACGGCCTTGACGCGCCTGAAGTGACGTGCCTGCGCTTCACTCGAAAGGACGCCGAGCAGGCTCTCGCAAAGCGAGAGTTCGTGCATCCTACTCCTCCCAGCTTGACGGGCGCTCTCGTTCCGGCGCCAGCCCCAGGCCGGCGCCGCGCTCATTGGGCGGCCCGCTTGTTGCCGGCAGTTTAGCGCGTTTCGCCAGCCAAGGCTCTCTCTTTATGTGCAGCCGGTCGGAGCCGCCTTTGATTCGTCCCGTGCCAGCGCTAAGGCCTCTCCCCGACGTGCTCGAGGATCACGGTCGCCAACGGCGGCAACGTCAGCGACAGCGCGTACGGGCGACCATGCATCGGCTCGTCGACCGTTGTCACGCCGCCCTCATTGCCGATGTTGGCACCACCGTACTTCTCGGAATCGGTATTGACGCGTTCGGCATAGAAGCCCGGTACCGGCACGCCGACGCGATAGTTTCGCCGTGCCACCGGCGTAAAGTGGGCGACGACGACGACGGTACCGCTTCCGTCGCGGGATTGGCGCACGAACGACACCACGCCCTGATCGGCATCGTTGCAATCGATCCAGGAGAACCCGTCCGCCTCGCAGTCGAGCTCATGGAGCGCCTTCGCCGACCGGTAGAGGTGGTTGAGATCGCGCACCAGGCTCTGAATGCCACCATGCAGGGGCTCGCCGGCGACGTGCCAGTCGAGGCTGATGTCAGAATTCCATTCGCGTTCCTGAGCGAACTCATCGCCCATGAACAAGAGCTTCTTGCCGGGATGGCCATAGAAAAAGCCGTAGTAGGCGCGAAGATTGGCGAACCGTTGCCAACGGTCGCCCGGCATCTTGTGCAGCATCGAGCCGCGGCCATAGGCGACATCGGTGTAGGATAGCGGGAGGATGGCGTTCTCGTCGAACACCTTGGTGGCGCCGTGGATCAGTTCGTCGTGGTAGTACTTCCGATGCACGGGGTTGCGCGACATGTAGCGGAGCGTGTCGCGCTTCCAGTCCAGGTTCCACCGAAAGCCGAAGCCAAGGCCGCCCAGGAAAGTCGGGTGTGACAGCCGCTGCCAGCCCGAGTTGTCCTCGCCGATCGTGAAGATGCCCTTATAGCGTTCGTAGGCCTTTTCGTTCAGCCGGCGCAGGAAATCGACCGCTTCCAGGTTTTCGTGACCGCCGAACCGGTTGGCGGTCCACTCGCCGCGATGGCGGCCATAGTCAAGATAAAGCATCGCCGGCAGCGACGACACGCACAGGCCGTCGATGTGATAATGCTCCATCCAGAACAGCGCATTGCTGATCAGGTAGTTGCTGACCTCCCGCCGGCCGTAATCGTAGTTGAGCGTGTTGGTCGCCGGATGCTTGCGGCGCTGCGGATCCGGGTGTTCGTAGAGGTGCGTGCCATCGAAGCTGCGCAGGCCGTGTGGATCGTCCGAGAAGTGGTTCGGGACCCAGTCGAGGATGACGCCGATGCCGACCTGGTGGCAGCGGTCGACAAAATATTGGAGGTCGGCCGGCGTGCCCCAACGGCTGGTCGGGGCATAGGGAACGAACGGCTGGAAGCCGAGCGAGGCATCGAAATCGAACTCGTTGATGGGCAGCAGTTCGACATGCGTGAAGGCCATGTAGTCGAGGTAGCCCACCGCCTCGTCGGCCAGCTCACGATAGGTGAGCGGCCGGTTGCCGTCCTCGGGTCTGCGCCGCCAGGAGCCGATATGCAGCTGGTACACGGAGATCGGGCGCCGGCGCGGATCCTCCGTGCTGCGCTTTTGCATCCACTCCCTGTCACGCCAGGCATGGCGGCTGAGATCGCAGGCAATCGCCGCCGATCCCGGTGACGGCTCGACGAAAAAGGCATACGGGTCGCACTTGTCGGGCAGGCGGACGCCGGTCGGAGTCTTGATCTCGTACTTGTAGAGCTCGCCCGCACCAACACCGGGGATGAAGATCTCCCAAACGCCGCAGTCATGCCGGAGCCGCATGCCATGCCGGCGGCCGTCCCAATCGTTGAAGCTGGCGATCACGCTGACCCGCACCGCGTTCGGTGCCCAGACGGCGAAGGCGAGGCCGGCAACACCATCGAGCGTCAGGGGGTGAGCGCCGAGCATGTCGTAGCTGCGGAAATGATCGCCCTCGGCCAGAAGCTGGACGTCCTCATCGGACAGGACCGGCGGGAAGCGGTAGGGGTCGTCGATGTCGATGCGGCCGTTCGCGGTCTCGAGGCGCAGGCGATAGGCAAAGGGTGCCGAACGGCCATCGATGGCGGCGGCGAACAGCCCTTCTTCGCGCACCCGCTCAAGAGTGGCCACCACCTCGCCAGTTGCCCGATCCACGACCGCAACGCTCTTTGCCTGCGGCAGAAAGGCGCGCAGCACGAGCCGGCCGCTGGGCTGCAGGCTGTGCAGACCGAGGAAGGAAAACGGATCGCGGTGGTCGGCCGAAAGGATGGCGGCAACGTCACCGTCGGGCGCCAATTCGGCCGGCGACAGGGGCGGCAGCTTGGGTGCGGCCGGTGCAGCCGAAGCCGGTGCAGGCGGAGTCGGTGCTGGCGCTGGCGCAGCCTTCGCAGCAGAGGTCGGTGCTGTGGTCGCAGCCGGAACCGATGGCGCAGGCGGGGTCGGCACTGGTGCTGCCTTCGCAGCAGGAGCTGTCGGCGCCACCGCCGGAGCCGGTGATGCGGCTGGAAGCGGTTTCTGCGCGGCCTGTGGCGCCGCCCTGGCCGGGCCGGCCGCTTCGACCCGCGGCGCCGGTGCAGGTGCCGCAGGCTTGGCTTCAAGCTTGGGCCCGGGTGTGGCTTCGGCCGCGGGTGCAGGCTTCGATTCGGGCTTGGGGCTAGTCGAAGCGGGCGCAGGCGGAGCCTTCATCGCGGGCGCGCTCGACGATGGCGCAGCCACTTTCGGCGCGGCAACCGCCGGTGAGGCCGGAACCGTCGGCGCCGAAACGGCTGGCGCCGGAGCCACTGGCGCAAGCGCTGCTGGCGCCGGCGAGGACACCGCGTTACCGGCGGCAGTGGCCGGTCCGGCCGGACTCTTGCTGGCGCTGCTCGTGCTCGCTTCAGCACCTGCCTTAGTGCCCGCCTTGTTGCCTGCCCCTCCGCCTGATCGTCCCTTAATCGCCATCAATCGCACCCTAATCTCGGTTATCTTTCGACCGCGGTCGCCACCGGTCGGCGCCAGGACAGAACAAGGCGAGCCAAGACGGCCGCACTGACAGCCGTACGTCCGACGACACCTCCGCCTGCGGTGCCTAAGGCATCCCGCCGGCTAAGGCCCGTACGACAGTCGTCTGCTTTTAGCCCGGAAGCGCGCTGGTTGTGAAGACCGTTGGCCCGAAGTATGCGTGCCGAGCCGTGCCATGGCCCATACGGCTGGTCCCGGCCGCAAAAACCGACTCTTTGAGCCGATCCATGTTTGCGGCTATGGTGGTCGGATGCCAAGGAGGCGCGTGGTCGCGGTCAACGGGCGCGCACGTGTGTTGCGCGCACCGCCCGAGGGAGGAGTTGCGCAATTCAGGCGAGTCCGGCTGGTGTTCGCTCAATAAACGTTTTCGATGTTAAACCAAAACAGGGAGAGTTTCTATGGCAAAAGCGGAGGCAACGGCCAAGTCTGCGCCCGATCCAAAGGACTCGGCAGTCCTGGTTGCCGATCAAATCGGCATGGACGTCGACGACTTGGTCAAGAGCTTCTATTTTCACCTGACATGCACGCTTGCAAAGGACGAATACTCAGCTACTGATCAGGATCGTTACCAGGCGCTGGCGCTGGCAGTACGCGACCGCCTGGTTGGTCGCTGGATTCATACGCAGCAGGCTTACCATCGCGAGAAGGTCAAGCGGATTTGCTATCTTTCGCTTGAGTTCTTGATTGGTCGTGCGATGGGCAACAACGTCATCAATCTGCTGCTTGAGGACAAATGCCGCGAGGCGATGCGCCGCCTTGGCCTTGACTGGGATCAGTTGCGCGACGTCGAGGTCGACGCCGCGCTTGGCAATGGTGGCCTCGGACGACTCGCCGCCTGCTTCCTTGATTCAATGGCGACCTTGCGCCTGCCGGGCATCGGCTACGGCATTCGCTACGACTACGGCGTATTCAAGCAGTACATCGAGAATGGCTACCAGATCGAGGAGCCGGACAACTGGCTGCGCTTCGGCAACCCGTGGGAGGTGCCGCACCCGGAGCTGTCCTTCATCGTCAACTTCGAGGGGCGCGCCGAGCCGCGCACGGTCAACGGCGTCACACACTGGAACTGGGTCGGCACGCGGCCGATCGTCGGCATGGCCTTTGATACGCCGATCGTCGGCTACGGCGCCTACAACGTGAATAACCTACGGTTGTGGTCGGCGCGCGCCGCAGACGAGTTCCATTTCACCGACTTCAGCCGCGGTTCCTATGTCGAAGCGGTCGAAGACAAGGTGATGGCGGAGAACCTGACCAAGGTCTTGTATCCGAACGACTCCGTCTATGCGGGCCGCGAGCTGCGACTGCGCCAGCAGTACTTCTTCGTCTCGTGCTCGGTGCAGGACATCATCCGCCGCTTCAAGACCGACAACGACAACTGGCTCTCCTTCCCCGATAAGGTCTTCATTCACATGAATGACACGCATCCGGCGCTCGCGGTCGCGGAGCTGATGCGGTTGTTGATGGACAAGGAGGATCTCGACTGGGATATGGCGTGGGAGCTGACGCAGAATTCGACCGGCTATACCAACCACACGTTGTTGCCGGAAGCGCTCGAGAAATGGCCGGTCAGCATGTTCGAGCGACTGCTGCCGCGCCACCTGCAGATCATCTACGAGATTAACAGCCGCTTCATCCGCAAGGTGGCGACGCGCTACCCGACCGATCTCGACCGTCTGCGGCGGATGAGCCTGATCCAGGAGGAGCCGGAGAAGGCGGTGCGGATGGCGCATCTGGCCGTTGTCGGCAGCCGGTCGACCAACGGCGTCGCCGCGATCCACAGCCGCTTGTTGCGCGAAGGCCTGATGCGCGACTTCTCGGACCTCTATCCGGAGCGTTTCAACAATAAGACCAACGGCGTCACCCCACGGCGCTGGCTGTTGAAGGCGAATCCGAAACTCTCATCGCTGATCCGCGAAAAGATCGGCGACGGCTGGATCACCGACCTCGACCAGCTGCGCAAGCTCGAGGCGTTTGCCGGCGATGCTGCGTTCTGCAAACAGATCCACACCATCAAGCAGGCGAATAAGGCGGCGCTGGCGGATTTCATCAAGAACGAGCTCGACATCGACGTCGCGCCCGATTCGGTTTTCCAGGTTCAGGTCAAGCGAATCCACGAGTACAAGCGCCAGCTGCTGCAGTGCCTCTACATCGTTTCGCTCTATGAGCGCCTGAAGCGGGATCCGTCGCTCGACGTCGTGCCGCACACGTTCATTTTCGGCGGCAAGGCGGCGCCCGCCTACCAGATGGCGAAACTGATCATCAAGCTCATCCACCAGATCGCCGGCGTCATCAACTACGATCCCGCGATCAACGGCCGCATCAAGGTCGTCTTCATCCCCGATTATCGGGTGTCGCTGGCGGAAAAGATCATGCCGGCGGCGGACGTCAGCGTGCAGATCTCGACCGCCGGGATGGAAGCGTCGGGAACCGGCAACATGAAGTTCGCCATGAACGGCGCGCTCACGATCGGGACGCTCGATGGCGCCAATATCGAGATCAAGGAAGAAGTTGGCGACGACAACATCTTCATCTTCGGCCTGACCGCCGAAGAGGTCGAGCAGTCGCGGCCGAGTTACAATGCCTATCGCATCTATGAGCAGGATGACGATATCCGCCGCGCGATCGACCTGATCCGCAACGACTTCTTCAGCCTGACCGAACCCGGCGTGTTTCGCCCCATCGTCGCCAATCTCTTGGAGCACGGCGACTATTACATGAACCTTGCCGACCTGCGCAGCTTCATGACGGCGCAGGAACGCGTCGACCGAGCCTACCGCGACCAGCAAAGTTGGAGCCGCATGGCGCTTCTCAATATCGCCCGCACCGGCCGCTTCAGCTCTGATCGAACGATCGCCGAATATGCGCGCGACATCTGGAAGGTGCAGGCCGTCGACGTCACGGCGACAGCGGCGAAACCCAACCGCAAGGCCTGAAGCGGGCGCGTTGCCACCGCGGAACGGGCGGGGCGCCTGCATCGCGCCCCGCCCCAACGTCCGCGTGTGCATTTCGCAACAGAGCTTTTCTCGCGTCGCCAAAAAGGTTATGAACGTCGATCGTCTGGGTGCACTGCAGCAACATCGGTGCAGGTTCAGGCGAGCGCCTTCGTAAACGGGCTGCGGCGGCGCGAGGACGGCTCTTGCAACGGTTGCCGGGGAACAGGGTTCCCCCTGCCCCTCGGCGAAAATTAACGCCTAACCACGTCAAGACACGGTTTCTCATGTTCATTGTCATGGTTTCCTCTGAGCTCGCGCCGGTTGCCAAGGTTGGCGGCCTCGCTGATGTGGTTTTCGGTCTTAGTCGCGAGCTTGAGATACGCGGGCACGCCGTCGAGATCGTCCTGCCCAAGTATGACTGCATGTGGTACGACGAGATCTGGGGTCTGCATAAGATCGCCGATAATCTCAGCGTTCCCTGGCACGGATCCTCGGTCAACTGCTCAGTCTGGTTTGGCTTCGTCCACGGCCGCAAGTGCTTCTTCATCGAGCCGCATTCGCAGGATAACTTCTTCCAGCGCGGTTCCTTCTACGGTTTCCATGACGATCCGATGCGCTTTGCTTTCTTTAGCAAGGCGACCATGGAGTTCATGCTGAAGTTCGACAAGCGCCCCGATATCATTCACTGCCATGACTGGCAGACGGGCCTCGTGCCGGTGCTCCTGTACGAAATCTACGCGCGCCTCGGCATGGATCGGCAGCGCGTCGTCTACACGATTCACAACTTCAAGCACCAGGGCGTGACCGGCGAGGCCGTGCTGTGGGGAACCGGCCTGTGCCGGCCAGAATACTTTTTCCATTACGACCGGCTCCTGGACAACTTCAATCACACCGCCATCAACCTCATGAAGGGCGGCATTGTTTACTCGAACTACGTGGTCACCGTCTCACCACACCACTCCTGGGAGGCACGCTTTACCGATCAGGGCTATGGGCTCGGCCAGACGCTCGCGATCCATCACTACAAGTTCGGCGGCATTCTGAACGGCGTCGATTACGACCTCTGGAACCCGGAAACCGATCGTTTCATCCCGTCGCACTTCAACGTCTGGAACGTCGAGGGCAAGTACGCCAACAAGGACGCGCTGCGCGAGCGGCTGTGGCTGCGCAAGGAGTTCAAGCCGATCGTCGCCTACGTTGGCCGCCTCGATGCGCAGAAAGGTGTCCATCTCATCCAGCACGCGCTGTTCCACGCGCTGGAGAAGGGGGCGCAGTTCGTGTTGCTCGGCACCGGTGGCGACCGCGGCATCAACAATCACTTCTGGCACTTGAAGCACTATTTGAACGAGAATGCCGATTGCCATCTGGAGATCGGCTTCAACGAACAACTCGCGCACCTGATTTACGCCGGCTCCGACCTGATGATCGTGCCGAGCTTGTTCGAGCCATGCGGCTTAACGCAGATGCTGGCCATGCGTTACGGCAGCGTGCCGGTCGTGCGCGCCGTCGGCGGCCTGGTAGACACCGTGTTCGACCGCGATCATTCGGACAAGCCGCCGGAACTCCGCTGCGGCTATGTCTTCCACGATGCCGACTTTCCCGCGATTGAGTCGGCGCTCAGCCGCTCGATCGGCTTGTGGTACAACTACCCGAAGGAGTTCCGCCGCCTCGTCACCAACGCGATGGCGATGGATTATTCCTGGGCGCAGTCGGGCACCCACTACCTCAATGTCTACGAACAGGTTCGCTGCAAGTAGGCACGGCGGCCAAGTTCGCTGCAAGTAGGCGCAGCGGCGCGATCCGATCACGCCGGGGGCGGTTCCTTAGCATCAACACCGGCGGTAGTTTCAACACCGGCGGTCTCGGCCGGCGGCAGCGACGGGGCAACGGCCTCTTCGGCCGGCACCGATGCCTCCACCAGGGCCTCTTTCAGGAACGGGCGCGCCTCGCCGAGATGCCAGGCGGCGGCGTCCAGATCCTTGTGCGTCTTGTACAACCACGCATCACCCCAGAAGAAGTTGCAGCTCGTCTCGGCACGCAGCAGGTGCCAGTGCGCGGTGTCGAGCAGCCGGCGGACCTCAGGATCGGTGTCCTTGAACCGGGACGCCGCGGCTGCCAGGCGATGAAAATCGGCGCTGACCTCTTGCACGCGCGCCATCGTATCGCGTTGCGCCTCGCCACCCTGCCATTGGGTAAAGTCCCAGCCATGGTGGTCGCCGGTATCCCAGGCACCGCGTTCGATCCGGACCCGACCATGGGCACCGAAGCGATCGAGGTACTCGGTGATGAAAATCGGCCGCAGGGATGAGTGGCCGGCGCGGATGTCGTCGAGCGCGGCGGTGTAGAAATAGCTCCAGAAATTGGACTTCGGATTGACGTTGCGGAACCAGCCGCCGTTATCGCCATCGGTCGCGGTAGTGACCAGCGGTGGGAAGTCGCAAAACTTCGTCCGTTCGTGCAATTCGTGGTAGAACCAGCCGTAGTCCATGCCCGAAAGCTGCGCCGCCGACAACTCGCGGTCGCGGACGACAACGACGATCTCTGCGCCACCGTATTCGCAAATGTGCGGCCGGTATCGCAGCTCCTGCCAACTCATTGACTCGATGGGGCGAACGTATTCGGAATCGACGAAGACGTACCGATAGCCGGCCTTCTTCAAGTGCGGGATCATCCGCTCATCGAACGCCATCTCCGGCGGCCAGAAGCCTGCGAAGTGCGAGCGCCAGAAGATGTGTCGGCCGATCGCCTGCCAACGGCCGATCTGCTCATCCCAATCGGCTTCCGGGGTCAGCGCGAACACGGGATGGTAGTAGCCGGTGCCGAGAATATCAAAAATGCGCTGGTTCTGCAGGAACCACAGCATCGTTCCGCAGTCGACAATGCCATACACCCGCTTCTGGAAGTCTGGATGCGAGAGAGTCTCCAGGAGCGTACCGGACAGGGACAAGTGAACCCGCGCGACATCCTCGTACCCCCACAGCATGCGGGGCATGCGGTCGTAAGCGAACAGGATCTCCTTCGCTTCCCATGCGTTGGTCGCGAGCAGATCGTCCAGATTGCTGGGTGGCTGATGCATGTTGAGCACCAGTGCATGGAAGATGTCCCGCATCGCTTGCCTCCCCTCGCCCTTGTTTGTCAGTTCGCACCCGCAACAGAACGCTAGCGCGCTTGAACCCTCGGGCGCAATGGTGAAAGCGCAACCGGGGGCACTGTTTCGGGCGCTAAGCGATCCGCAAGCGGGCGCCCTCAGGCGATGCAAACATCAGCCGGCTTGCGGGGTGTTATTTTACCTGCTATAGATGTAGAACTTCATGGTTCTGTAAATCAGGGACTCACGCATGCGTCAATTCCTCCCCGTCGCCGTGCTGGTTATTGCGCTCAGCGTTGCCGGTTGTGCTGCAACGCACACCGCAATTGCGAAACGCGATCTCGACGTTCAGAACAAGATGACCGACACCATCTTCCTCGATCCCGTCGGGCCGGCCCAGCGAACCATTTACGTTCAAGTGCGCAACAGTTCCGATTACACTGAGCTCGACTTGGCCCCGGAGGTTCGTAACGCCATCGAGAGCAAAGGGTACCAGGTGATCGATGATCCTGAGCGCGCCAACTATTGGCTGCAAGTCAATGTGCTGCAGGTCGGCAAGATGGATCCGAGCGCGGCCGAGGCCGCTTTCCACGGTGGCTACGGCAGTGTATGGGGTTCGTCGGCGGCGGGCGCGGCGATTGGCGGTGCGGCCTCGCAGAGTTGGACCGGTGGCCTCATTGGCGGCGTGGTCGGCGGTGCCGTAGCGACGGTGGCCGACGCCGTGGTCAAAGATACGACCTACGCCATCATCACCGACGTCCAGGTTTCCGAACGCTCCAAGGTGGCCGTCCGCGAGCACACTCAGCAGCAGCTGACGCAGGGGCGGAGCGGCACCCGCAACGTCACCGCGGATGAGACCACCAATATGAAGCGCTACCAGACCCGCGTCATGAGTTCGGCCAACCAGGCCAACCTGGAGTTTGCCGACGCCCTGCCCTACTTGAAGACGGGCACGACGCGTACCGTGGCAGGAATCTTCTGAGAAGGGTGACCGCGGCAGCCAACCCGCGAGAAAGCCGTCGCCGGGGTACCATTTTTCAGGGAACTCCCCCAGAGCGCGGGTTGGCCACGGCGCCCCTTTGCCTATAGACTGTGCCGACAACAAGCACGACGTGCGCGCCGGTGACCCGTCCGCGCACGATCGGCAAGGGGACGGTCGGCGTGGACAGCACTGCCACAGGTGAGACGCGTCTATCAGGCGCCGGGAGCCCGGGCGCTGACGGGGGGAACGGCGATCGTCGAGAGCCCGGCGTGCCGCACGCGGCGGAAGGGCCGCCTGCACCTGAATTCCTGCAGCAGGTCGCTGACGAGGTACGGGCGTGGTTCCCGCGCCAGATCGAGGGCCCCGAGTTGGTCTTGATCGACGTTGATCCGCGCGTCCTGCACGCCTTTTGGAGCCTGCCGCTCGCCCTCGTCCAGGACACCCGCGCCATGCTCGGCGCTGCCGGCGCCACGGCGCCGCTGGTGCTGCATCTTGAAGCCACCGACGTCGATACAGCACCGGTCGACGAAGCTGAGGCTGAGTGCCGCGCTTTTGACGTCGCCGTCTCCGGCCTGCAGAGCCGCAGCTACATCGACATCGAGGCCGGGGCACGGCGTTGGCAGGCCACCTTGGGAATCAAGCGTGGCGACGGAACGCTGATCGCGTTTGCGCGCTCGAATGTCGCCACACTGCCGCCGGTTGGTCCCTCGCCGCTGCAAGCCGCCGCCGTCGCCGTATCGCCCGAGCAGGCGGCTGCGGTTGCGACTGCGCCACCCGAGACGACTCTCCCGGTATCGAGGCCTGCGGCAACAGCGTCGGCAGCAGCCGCGCCTGCCGCACAAGTGGAGACAGCCGAGCCCGAGCCATTTTCAACGCCAACGCCGTTTTCAGCGCCGGAGCAGATTTCACCGCCAGAGCCGGTTTCTCCGCCGGAGCCTGTCTTGGCGCCGGAGACAGCATCCGGCGCCACCGAGACAGTGACTGGGACTGCGACTGAGATAGCGATTGAGGCGGCCACCGAGACCGCTGATGAGGGTGCCGCCCAGCCGTTCGCGCTTGAGGAAATTCTGCCGCTTTCGAGCTTCGTGCTCGGCCGGGGTGGCAATGATGTCGAACTCGAAGTGACAGCCGAGCTGTACATCCACGGCCGCATCCAGCCAGGCCGCACGCTCCAGCTGTTCGGCAAGGACATCCGCGTGCGCCCCGACGGCACGTTTGCCCTGCGCCGGATCCTGCCGAACGACCCGACGGTGCTGACGGCGCTGTTCGCGAGCGAAGAAGCCAGCGATCTGGAGGGACACAGCTGATGGCGACGGGCTCCATCGCACTCGTCCTGCACGCGCACCTGCCTTTCGTCCGCCATCCGGAATACCCTTCCTTCTTCGAGGAATCCTGGCTGTTCGAGGCGATTACGGACACCTACATCCCGCTGCTGCGGGTGTTCGAAGGGCTGGTCGCCGACGGCGTCAAATTCCGGGTGACCGTCTCGCTGTCGCCGCCGCTGTTGGCCATGCTAGCCGATCCTTTCCTGCAGGAGCGCTACCTCGCCCACCTCGGCAAGCTGTCGCGCCTGGGCGACAAGGAGATCCTGCGCAACCACGGCACCCCGAAGCTGACGGAGGTCGCGCGCTTTTACCGGCGCCTGCTTTACGAAACCGAAGACTGGTACGTCGGCCGCTACGGCCGCGATCTGATCGCGGCATTCGCCCGGTTGCAGGACTTAGGTGTCCTGGAGCTCATCACCGCCAACGCCACACATGGCTTCCTGCCAATCCTGAAGACACAGCCAAACGCGGTCCGTGCCCAGCTCAAGGTCGGCGCGGAAGCCTACGCCAGCGCTTTCGGCCGGCCGCCCCCGGGCTTCTGGCTGGCCGAATGCGGCTACTATCCTGGGGTCGAGGAGGCGGTAGCGGAAGCCGGCGGTCGGTACTTCTTCAGCGATACGCACGCGATCCTCAACGCCAGCGTCCGGCCACGGCATGGTTATCTTGCGCCGATCCAGTGCGAGAACGGCGTGTGTGCGTTCGGCCGCGATCCCGCTTCCTCGCGCCAGGTGTGGAGCGCTGAAGCCGGCTACCCGGGTGATCCGTGGTACCGCGATTTCTTCCGCGATATCGGCTTCGACCTCGATTTCGAGTACATCCGCCCGTTCATCCTCGACGGCCAGACCCGCGTCTTCACCGGCTTCAAGTACCACCGCATCACCGGCGCATCCGATCAGAAGGAGATCTACGAACCAGCGCTCGCCGATGCCCGCGCCGACGCGCATGCGGCTGATTTCCTGCGCCGGCAGATCGAGACGGCAGAGCGATTCCGCCCGGTCATGGACCGCCCGCCGCTGGTGGTCGCGCTCTATGATGCCGAGTTGTTCGGCCACTGGTGGTTCGAGGGGCCGCGCTTCCTCGATCTGTTCATCCGCAAGCTCGTCTATGACCAGACGGTCGTCGACCTCGTCACGCCGTCCGACTATCTCGCCCGCCATCCCGACCCGCAGCGGGCGACGCCTTCGGCTTCCAGCTGGGGCGACCGCGGCTACAGCACCTTCTGGCTCAACCGCGGCAACGACTGGATCTACCGCCACCTGCACGACGCCGCCGCCCGCATGCAGGCGCTGGCCGGCCGCGCGGATACGCCTGTGCCCGGCTCGCTGCCGCATCGGGCGCTCAATCAGGCGGCGCGCGCGCTCCTGTTGGCGCAGTCGTCCGACTGGCCCTTCATCATGAAGACCGGTACCGCCGTCGACTACGCCTACGGCCGCATCCGCGACCATCTCGCCCGTTTCCACTGGCTCGCCGACGGCATCGAGGCCGGCAGCATTGATCCGGCCAAGCTCGCGGCCTTGGAGGCAATGGACACGATTTTCCCCGAGATCGACTATCGCGTGTTCGCTTGAGGCCGGGCTCCCGCATCAGAGCCTTGCAGGCCCGGGTAGAACAACCCTCGGATTTATCGCCTTGAAGCGCGGGAACAGCCTTGCTTCAATCCGCGCGGCCGGCATTCCCCGCCGATGGTTATTGGCCAGCCCGCACGTTCGTTTCACAAAGTTCAAGGAGCCCAAGACGTCATGAACGCCTTGCCCGAATACATCGACGGCATCCCCAACATCGCCGGCCGGGAAAAAGACATCGAAGCCGCGGTCAAGGCGGCGGCCAAGAAGGAACTCTATCGGCCGGCGAGCAACATCGACTTCGGCTCGATCCATTCGGCGTTCGCGATCGCCCTGCACATGCACCAGCCGCTGATCCCGGCCGGCGGCGGCGATCTGCACACGGCGGAGGTGATCAGCAACCTCAAGCACATGATGGACAACCAGCACATCGGCGACAATCACAACGCGCCGGTGTTCGCCTGGTGCTACAAGCGCATCGGCGAATTCGTGCCGCAACTGCTGGGTGAGGGCAAGCAACCGCGGGCGATGCTCGAATACTCCGGCACGCTCCTGCATGGCCTGCGCCAGATGGGCTGCCACGACGTCATCGATTCGCTGAAACGCGTCACCTGCGATCCGGCGATCTGGCACTGTGTCGAGTGGCTCGGCTGCCCATGGGGGCACGCGGTTGCGCCGTCGACGCCGGTGCAGGACTTCGCCTGGCACGTCAAGGCCTGGCAGCATCACTTCGCGGCGATCTTCGGCTTGGATGCCGTCGGCCGCGTCCAGGGCTTCTCACCCTCGGAGATGGCGCTGCCCAATCACCCGGACGTCGCCTATGCCTTCGTCAAGACGCTGCGAGACTGCGGCTTCCGCTGGGTGCTGGTGCAGGAGCACACGGTCGAGCAACCGGCCAACGGCCACGGCCCGGAGAAGAAGCACCTGCCGCATCGGCTCGTCTGCACCAGCTCGACCGGCGAGACGGCGGAAATCATCGCGATCATCAAGACGCAGGGCTCCGACACCAAGCTGGTGGCGCAGATGCAGCCCTACTATGAGGCAAAGAGCCTCGATCGCTGGGAGCTTGCGGGCAAGTCCGTCCCGCCACTGGTCACCCAGATCGCCGACGGCGAGAACGGCGGCGTGATGATGAACGAGTTTCCCGGCAAGTATTGCGACGCCGTCCGCGAAGCCTCCCATTCGGCGACGCCGATGATGAACGTGACCGAGTACCTGGAGCATCTCACCGCTGCCGGCATCAAGACCAAGGATTTCCCGGCCCTGCAGCCGATCTTCCAGCACCGTCTGTGGCAGAAGATGAAGCCTGGCGATGGCCCGGAGGCGCTGGAGAAGGCGATCGCTCAGTGCAAGCAGGAGGACGGCCGCTTCCACATGGAAGGCGGCAGCTGGACCAACAACCTCTCGTGGGTGCACGGCTACGAAAACATCCTGGGGCCGATGGAGAAACTGTCGTCACGCTTCAACGAGCTCGTGCTGAAACAGAAGAAGCTCAAGACCGACGAGACACGCTTCCGCAAGGCGCTGTTCCACCTGATGACGGCGGAGACCAGCTGCTACCGGTACTGGGGCCAGGGTATCTGGACCGATTACGGTCGCGAGCTGATCCGCCGCGCCGACGAGATCCTGGCCCACGACTACTGAGCTGCTCAACGAGAACGAGGCCGCGACGTGAACAGCGCCATCGTCATCACCGGCACCGATACCGACATCGGCAAGACGGTGTTCGCGGCGGCGCTCTGCGAAGCGCTCGGCGGCAGTTACTGGAAGCCGGTTCAGGCGGGCACTCAAGGCGGCACCGACCGCGAGACAGTGCGCCGCCTGACCGGGCTTGGCGAGGAGCGGCTGCCGGCCGAACGCTACGTGCTGAGCCAGCCGCTCTCACCGCACCGCGCCGCCGAACTCGACGGAATCACGATCGACTTCGAGGCGCTGACGCGGCTCCCCCCCTCGCCCGGGCCGGGTCCGCTGATCATCGAAGGCGCAGGCGGGCTGATGGTGCCGCTGACGCGTGAACACCTCGTGATCGATCTCATCGGCCGTTGGCGGGCACCGGTGGTGCTGTGTGCGCGCACGGCGCTTGGCACCATCAACCACTCACTCTTGAGCATCGAAGCGCTGAAGCGTCGCGCGATCCCGATCGTCGGCATCGCCTTCATTGGCGACGCAATGGCGGATACGGAGCGCACCATCATCGACTTCGCCGGCGTAAAGCGGCTCGGGCGCCTGCCGCGGCTTCCATCCCTTGATCCGGCAAGCCTCAAGTCCGCCTTTGCCGCCAACTTCGTGGCTGCCGATTTCCTGGCTTCCGCCAATGCCTGACGCCCAGAGCCCAATCTGGCACCCGTTTACCCAGCACGCGGTGGCACCGCCCCCGACCCTGATCGCGCGCGGCGAGGGTGCGCGGCTGATCACGCCCGACGGCCGCCGCATCATCGATGCAATCGCATCCTGGTGGGTCACCCTGCACGGCCACGGCCACCCGCGTATTGCCGCTGCGATCGCCGATCAAGCGGCCACGCTGGAGCAGGTAATCTTCGCGGGCTTCACCCACGCACCCGCCGAGACCTTGGCTCGCCGCCTGCTGGCCCGCGCGCCAAAGGGACTCGCGGTTGCCTTCCTCTCCGACTCCGGATCAACCGCGGTCGAGGTCGCGGTCAAGATGGCCGTCGGCTTCTGGCATCACCGCGGCGAACGGCGCACACGCATCGTCGCGCTAGAGGACGGCTACCACGGCGATACCTTCGGCGCCATGGCCTGCGGCGAGCGCGGCCTGTTCACCGAGCCATACTGGCCAATGCTGTTCGAGGTCGAGCGGCTGCCGTTTCCGCGCGCCGGCGCCGAACAGGCGACGATCGAGGCCTTCACAGAACTCCTGCGCCAGAACGGCGGCACTGTTGCTGCCCTGATCGTCGAGCCGCTCGTGCTCGGCGCCGGCGGCATGCGCATGTATCCGCCTTGGGTGCTTAAGGCGCTGGCAGATCTCTGCCGCCAGCACGGCGTGCTGCTGATCGCAGATGAGGTGATGACCGGCTTCGGCCGCACCGGCACCTTCTTTGCCTGCGAGCAGGCCGGCGTCGCGCCCGATTTGATGTGCCTTTCGAAGGGCCTGACCGGCGGTTTCCTGCCCATGGGCGTGACGCTCGCGACCAAGGCCATTTACGATGCCTTCTATACAGTCGACCGCGCAAAGATGTTCTTCCATTCGAGCTCGTACACCGGCAACCCGATCGCGTGTGCGGCAGCTCTCGCGAGCCTCGACATCTGGCAGGACGAGCCGGTTTTCGCTCACATAGAGGCGATCGCGGCTCAGCATCGGAAGCGGCTCGAAGGTTTGCATGCCCGGCCGGAGGTGGTCGAAACCCGCCAGACCGGGACGATCGCGGCCATCGAACTGTGCGTCCCTGCGGCCGGCTATTTCGCCGAGCTCGGCCCCCGCCTCTACCGCTTCTTCCTTGAGCGCGACGTCCTGTTGCGCCCCCTTGGCAACGTTGTATACGTACTGCCCCCCTATTGCATAACGCGGGACGAACTCAATGCCGTCTACGATGCCATCAGCGAAGCGCTCACCCTCGTCAGCGTTTGAAGACCCCTGGTCACTCTCAGAGATTGAACAGCGCAGCGCCGATCTCGTCGCGCCGGTGCGAAATGTGCTCACCGCGTTATGCCGGCAGCCAGCTCAGCACGCCCGATTCCTCAACACGCTCTCGATGATGGAGCACATCGGCAGCCGCAAGATCATGACCAGCCAGACCAAGGGGCCGCTGGGGTGCGAGGTTCTGAAGCACCTGTGCGAGGAAGCGCGGCACGCGTTTTTCTTCAAGCGCCAGGCGGAAAAAATTGCCGGCCGGCAGCTTGACTACTCAGCGGAGACGACGATTGCCGCCGGGCCGGCGCAGATGTACTTCGGCCGCCTTGACGCCGCGATTGGCCGTTCGCTCGCAGGCAGCCAGCACAGCGACGCCCCATACCTGTTCGTCTCGCTGATCATCGAGCTGCGCGCAATCTGGGCCTACGAGATCTATCACCAGGTCTTGAATGCGGAGGCGCCGGCGGTGTCGCTCAAGAGCCTGCTCGCCGAGGAGGAGCACCATCTGCCGCAGATGGTGGAGCGCTTAACCCAACTCGGTGAGGACATGAAAGGCCGCGTGCCGGCGTTTGCAGCGACCGAGGACCGTCTGTTCCGCGGCCTATGGCGCGCGGTCGAGGCCGCTGTTCCCCCAACTGTTCACTGACCGAGGGAGGACGTTCGGGCGCTTACGGAGTGGGCGGCTGGTCGTCGCCCAGCCAGGCGCGCGTGCCGAACGAGACGACGGCTAGCCCGACAAATATCAGCGCGCCGCCGGTGAGCCAGATCGGTATCCGCATTCCTTCCGGCGCCGCGTCGGCAACGATACGAGCCGTCAATGCGCCCGCCGCCCCGATCCCGCCACCGACCACCCAATAGAATGGCCGCGGCAGCCGTTTGAGCCGCCGCAGCCATCCCGTCCCTGAAGATTCCTCAGCTGGCACCCGTCGCCCTGACAACGGTCACCAAGACGGCAGCAAAGATCGCCGACGTGATGACGCCGCAGATGTTAGCACCCAACGCGTGCGGAAGGATGATCGCGTCCGGGTTGCAGTATGAGGCTTCCTTCTGAGCGACCTTTGCGGTCGTCGGCACGCAGGAGACCGCAGCGATGCCGATCACCGGATTATACTTCTTGCCGGTCGCGAAGTAGAGAACGTAGCCGCCGATCAGCCCGCCGATCGCCGAGAAGATCAGCGCGAGGATGCCGACGATCAGCAGAATGAGGACTTTCGGGTTAAGGATGGTGTTCGCTTCGCACAGTACGCCCAGAACAAGTCCCAGGAAAAAGGTCGCTCCGTAGAGCACCTGAGTGCTGAACAGGTCGTAGAAGTACGTAAGGCCACTCTCGCGAACAATGACACCGATGAAGACCGACAGGAACAACGGTGCCGCAACCGGGAATAGCAGCGACAAGGTAACGCAGGCAACGATGGCGAATACCATCTTCTCGCCCGGCGTGATGGGATGCGTCTTCTTCATCGGCATCGCCAGCCCGCGGATCTTCGGCGGCACCAGGAGCTTGATCAGATACGGATAGCCGCCGTAGGTGAGCCCCAGGTACAGGTAGCCCACGACCGTAATGGGCACGAAGATATCGCGCGCCAACACCAGCGAGGTAAACAGCACCATTGGTCCGTCGGCGCCGCCAATGGTCGAGGTCGCCGCCGCCTCGTTGATTGGCAGCCCCATGAGCACACCCAGCGGAAAGGTGATCAGGGTTCCGAGTTCACCACAAATGGCGAGGAACATGCTAGTGAAGGGCCGCGCCATCACGTAGCCGACGTCCAACAACGAACCGATGCCAAGGAAAACCAAGCATGCGATGAGACCGTTGGAGAACATCAATGTGTAAATCGGCTGCAGCCAGTCGATCTGCAGGATATTCACCACTTCGTCGGTCGTACTCGCAAGCGGCTCCAGGAACAGCGTCCCCATCCTGTTGCCTTCGAAGAAGAGCACGCCTGCGTTCACCGTCGCCATGCCGAGCCCCATCGGCACCATCAGCAGCGCCTCAAGCACACCCTTATGGCCCAGGTAAATGAGCAGGAAGCCGAGGAGAATGAGGAAGATCCGGCCATAGAAAATCTTCGGCTCGGACGCCGCCAACGTGGCGAGGCCTTGGAAAAGCTGCAGCGGATCGATGTCGATCATCGTAGAGGGCCTTTCGGCTTTGCTTCGGGTGCGTGACGGCCTTAAGCGATGGTCAAGAGCACCTGACCGGACTCGACAGCGTCGCCGACCTTGACGGCAATGGACGAGACAGTGCCGTCCTTGTGCGCGGTGACGGAGGTCTTCATCTTCATCGCTTCGATGACGATCACCTTGTCGCCGGTCTTGACCACGTCGCCGACCTTGGCGACGATTTCTTGAATCGTCCCGCCCAACGGTGCGGTCCGATCGTTTGAGCCGCCGGCGGCAACGGGTGCGCGCGGCGCCGCCACCGGTGCTGCCGGGGCAGACGCGGCAGGGGCCGTCACGGGCGGCATGACGCCGGGCGCGGGATAGAGCGAGCCGCCGCTCTCGGTCATGTCTTCAACGACGACATCGTAAGGCTTTCCGTCGACGGTAATGCGCAAGTGTCTAAGCATGGCGAAACCCCTTGAGAGAACGATCCTTCAAAGCTGTCAGCGTCAAACGCGTGGCGTATGCGAGTCCCTGTGCCGTGATCTGACATCGGAAGTCCAGCCATAGCCGCGGCGCGCCTCGCCGATGTACACCAGACGGTGCGCGCCCAGGACCGTGTACACCGCCGCTGCAATCGCTGCAGCCACCACGGCCCCTTCGTCTTGCTCTGGATTGACGGCAACAAGCACTGGCGTCGCCGGTGCCGGGGCGTGCTTCTTCTGTGATGCCTGCAGCACGTAGACAATGCCGCGGATGATGATGGCCGTAATGCTGGCGATGACCGCCATCAGGACGTAGGAAAAGATCGCCTGGTTGAGGGCGGCGTCGAACATGCTGTGTTCCATGGCCTTGTTCCTTGTCGGTGGTCCGCGGTTCCGTTCCGTCCGTCCCCGACCTTAAAGCGGAATCAGCCCGTGCTTCTTTGGCGGCCGTACCTCGCGCTTGTCCAGCAGCTTGCGCAGCGCCAACGACAGCACCGAACGCGTCATTTCCGGCTCGATGATATCGGTGACGTAGCCCCTGGAGGCCGCGAGGTAGGGCGAGGCAAACTGGGACCGATACTCCTGAATGAACTGCTGACGGCGCGCCTTCTGCTCGGCCGGGTCGCTGATTTCCTTCAGTTCCTTCGAGTAAAGGATGTTCACGGCCCCTTCCGCGCCCATCACCGCGATTTCAGCGGTGGGCCACGCGAAGATCATGTCTGCACCCAGTTCCTGGCTGCACATGGCGAGATAAGCGCCGCCGTAGGCCTTGCGGCAGACAAGGGTGATCTTCGGCACGGTCGCGCTGCAGTATGCAAACAGCATCTTGGCGCCATGGCGGATGATGCCGCCGCGCTCCTGCTCGATACCGGGCAGGAAGCCCGGCACATCGACGAAGGTCACGATTGGAATATTGAAAGCGTTGCAGAAGCGGATGAAGCGGGCACCCTTGTCCGAGGAGTCGATGTCAAGGCAGCCCGCCTTTTGCATCGAGTTGTTGGCGAGAATGCCGACGACGGTGCCCTGGATGCGGCCAAAGCCGACGATCATGTTGGGCGCAAACGTCGCATGCACCTCCAGCAGGTCACCGCCGTCAACGACCTGGCGGATGATCGCGAGCATATCCATCGGCTCCGACGGATCCGACTGGACGAGGGCGTCCATCGCGCGGTCGGGACCGAGTTGCAGCTGTGCCTGCGGCTGGTGCGGCGGGTCCTCGGTATTATTGCTCGGCAGGAGACTCAACAGCTTGCGCGCGATCGCGATCGCGCCGCGGTCGTCCTCGGCGACGAAATGGACATTGCCGCTGACGCTCGCATGCATATCGGCGCCACCGACGTCGGCCATGCCGACCTCGCGGCCCGACACCGCCTTGATCACCTGCGGCCCGGTGATGAACATGTGCGCGTTGTGGCGCGTCATGATGAGGAAATCCATCAGCGCCGGCGAATAGGAGGCGCCACCCGCGCACGGCCCGGCAATGATCGCGATCTGCGGCACGACGCCGGAGGCAGCGACATTACGGTAGAAGACGTCACCGTAGCCCGACAGCGCGTCGACGCCCTCTTGAATGCGGGCGCCACCGGAATCCTTGAAACCCACCAGCGGCGTGCCATGCTTGAGTGCGAATTCCTGCGCCCAGCAGATCTTGCGCGCGTGCATCTTGCCAAGCGTGCCGCCAACAACCGTGAAGTCCTGGCTGAACGCAGCCACCTGCCGGCCATCGACGAAGCCGCTGCCGGAAATCACGCCGTCGGCAACAATCTCTTTCTCCGCCATATCAAAGTTCGTGCAGGTATGACGGATGTAGGCTCCATACTCCTGGAAAGTGTCCGGCTGAAAGAGCGCAGCAAGACGCTCGCGCGCACTCAATAGACCTTTCTCGTGGCGGTCAGAGATTTTCTTCTTGCCGCCACCGGCCTCGATTTTCGATTTGCGCTCCTGCAACTGGCTGCGCAACTTGGCATCGAGCGACATGTCTTCCCTCACAATCCGTCGTGTCGCGCCGCCGTGCGGCGTCTGATCCCAATCACTCTCGCGCCAGATAACACACATCCCCGGCAGCCGCAGAACTGAAGTTCAATCCAGCGGAAGGGAGCCAATCCTGGCTTGTCGCGAAGTCCTCACGCTTCCCGTTTCTTCTTGATTGCGGCGGCTGAGTCGGTCCCGTCGTCCCGCCGCCACTGAATGGCGATGTTTACCAACGCAAGGCTCGGAACCATAGTGCTGTTGCGACCCACTGTCAAAAAAAAAGCCGCACCTTTCCGGGCTCTAGGCGCCCCCCTGCCCCGAGGGGTTTTTTCGTTTGACCTGATATGCTTGGCTTGAGAAGGTCGTGCGCAGAAATGGCGCGGCCGATGGGTTGGCTCAAGCCCAATAAGCGGGAACGGGGGTTGATATGGCGACGGGAACGGTAAAGTGGTTCAACGCTACCAAGGGGTATGGCTTCATCCGCCTCGATGAAGCCGAGAAAGATGCCTTCGTGCATGTCTCCGAGGTTGAGCGATCGGGAATCGGCCGGCTGACCGAGGGGCAACGGATCGCATTTCAGATCAAGGAGGATGCGCGCGGCCTGCGTGCCATCAAACTGGAAGCGGCCGAGGCCTGAGCGAGCAGGCCGGCACCGTTACAGCACGAGGCGCACCTCGATGACCCCGAGGTCGCCGGGTTTCGGTGTGCGCGTGAAGTTGAACAACTCGCAGACCTTCAGCATCGGCTTGTTCTCGCGCAGCACGTCGCCGCAGATCTCGCGAATGCCGCGCTGGCGGGCATAGTCGATGATTCGTCGCATCAGGAGCGGGCCTAAACCCAGGCCGCACATGTCGCTGCGGATCAGGATTGCGTATTCCGCTCGCTCGCCGTCCGGATCTGCGGAAATGTTGACGACGCCGAAGATTTCGGCGCGGCCCGCAAGTCCCGGCTGCGCCAGCACCAGGGCCATTTCGCGGTCATAATCAATCTGCGTCATCCGCGCCGCCGACTCGTGCGTCAAGGACCGCTTGGGCGCAAAGAAGCGCATGCGGATATCTTCTTGTGTCAGCTTCGAGAACAAGCCGACGAACGCCGGTTCATCCTCCGGCAGGACCGGACGCAACACGAAACTGCGCCCGTCCGGCAGCGAGACGGTTTCCTCGAGCTCCTTCGGATAGGGGCGGATGGCCAACCGGCGGGCCGGCGGAGCATCGCTCCGCCGCACGCGGATGCGCGCATCGAGCGCGAGGACGCCAAACTCGTCGGCGAGCAAGGGGTTGATGTCGACCTCAATGATATCGGCCGAATCGATCGCCATCTGCGCAACCTTGATCAGGGTCAGCGCGACGTCGTCGAGCGCCGCCGCCGGTCGGCCGCGGAAGCCCTTGAGCAGCTTATGGACGCGGGTGCGCGCCATCGCCGCACGGGCGAGGTGCATGTTGAGCGGCGGCAGCGCGATCGCCCGGTCGGCGATGACTTCAGCCGCCGTGCCGCCGTGGCCGAACAGGACCACGGGACCAAAGTCCGGGTCCTCGGTGAGGCCGACCAGGAGTTCGAAGGCGTCCGGCCGCTCGACCATCGGCTGGACAGTGAAGCCGTCGATGCGCGCCTGGGGAAGCGCGTGGCCGACCCGCTCCAGCATCGCTTCCGCTGCCTCGCGCACGGCCGTGGGCGCGCGCAGATCGAGCACGACGCCGCCGACATCGGACTTATGCGTGATGTCAGGCGACAAGATCTTCAACACCACCGGGCCGGCCAGCGCTGCCGCCGCTGCCGCCGCCGCTTGCGGGGTCGCTGCAATCTTCGGCGCAACAACGGGAACGCCGTAGGCGGCCAGCACCGCCTTCGCCTCCGGCTCGCTCAGCCACTCCCGCCCGGCGTCGAGCGCGGCCTTGATGGTGGCGCGGGCGCTCGCGACGTCCGGTTCGAAATCCTCAGGCACCGACGGCGGCGTCTGGGTCAAGGCCTCCTGGTTGCGCCTGTAATCGACCAAGTCCATGAACGCATGCACGGCGCGCTCCGGCGTGTAATAGGTCGGGATGCGCGCCGCACCGAACATCTCGCGCGGCTTGCGCGCGTCCTCCTCGCCCAGCCAGCAGGTAAACACGCGGGCGCGCCGCTCCTTAAGTTCAGTGATAACCGCCGCTGCGACATTGTCGCCGGCCGAGACCGCGGTCGGGCACTTCAGGACCAAAATGGCGTCCGCGTTCGGATCTTCCAGCAGGACGGCGAGCGCCTTCCGATAGCGCTCGGCCGACGCATCGCCGATGATGTCGACGGGATTGCCGCGTGACCAGGTCGGCGGCAGGACCGCATCGAGGCGCGCGACCGTTTCCGGCGACAGTTGGGCGAGCGAGCCGCCATGCGCGAACAGGGCATCGAGCGCCATGATGCCGAGACCGCCGCCGTTGGTAAGGACGGTAAGCCGGTCGCCCTTGCCAGGCGGGCCCATGCCGAGGGTCTCGACGGCGCCGAACAGACCGCCGATGTCATCGACACGCAGCATGCCGGCGCGGCGGAACGCTGCGTCATAAACTGCATCGTGGCCGGCCAGCGCTCCCGTGTGCGACGCAACCGCTTGGGCGCTCGCCGGATAGCGGCCTGCCTTGACGACGATGACCGGCTTGAGCCGAGCCGCCGCGCGCGCCGCCGACATGAACTTGCGGGCGTTGGTAATCGCCTCGATGTAGAGGAGGATACCGCGGACATCGCCCTCCCCTGCCAAGTAGTCCAGCATGTCACCGAAATCGACATCGGACATGTCGCCCAGCGAAACGAAATGGGTGAAACCGATGCCGCGCGCGCTCGCCCAGTCGAGCACGGAGGTGACGATGGCGCCCGATTGGGCAACGAAGGCGAGCCGGCCCGGCCGCGCCCGGGTGTGGGCGAAGCCGGCATTGAGACCGACCGCCGGCACCATGACACCCAAGCAGTTGGGGCCGCAGATGCGCAGCGTATGTGGCCGGGCCGCGTCCAGCATGGCTTGGCGAAGCGCCAAGCCATCCGCATCACCCCGTTCACCGAAGCCCGCCGAGATGACCACCGCCGCCCGCGTCCCGCGCGCCGCCAGCGCGCCGATCAGGTCCGGCACACTCGCGGGCGGGGTCGCGATCACAGCCAGGTCCGGCACCAGTGGCAGCGCCGCCGCATCCGGATAGGCGAGCACACCCTCGATCGCGGCATGCCGCGGATTGACCGGCATCACCGGCCCCTCGAAGCCGGAGTTGAGCAGGTTGCGCGAGAGCACCGCGCCGATCGTCCCCCTCTCCTTGCTGGCACCGAACAAAGCCACCGCTCGGGGCTTGAAGAGACAGTCAAGATTGCGGATGCTCATCAGTTGATGCTCCGGTTGGTCGGCGCCTGACGATCGGATGCTCCCCTTGAGCGCCGCCAGAAGGGTGGGCGCCATTCGGATCGGGCGTCAGATGACCGTGCTGGGACAAGTTTAGACGGGATACGATGGAGCCGAAAACCGACTTCTGGCGGACCGCGGCGCAGGACCTGGACGGACTGCCCGGCGACCTTGGCCTCAACATTGCCCATGAGGCGGTCGACCGCCACGTCGCCCGCGGTGCCGGCGAGCGCGATGCCTTGCGGTTCGTTGACCGCCGGGGAGTCGTGCGCGCCTTCACCTACGCCGAATTGAGCAAGCAATCGAGCGCGTTCGCCAATGTCCTGATCGGCCTTGGCGTGCGGCCGGGGGACCGGGTGTTCGCGCTGGCGCCGAGAACGCCCGAGCTCTACATCGCCGCGCTCGGCGCACTCAAGGCGCGCGCTGTCTTTTCGGTGCTGTTCGCCAGCTTCGGGCCGGAGCCTATTCGCGTGCGGCTGTTGAAGGCCGGGGTCAAGGTGCTGGTCGCCGAGGACACGCTCTATCAGCGCAAGGTGGCGCAGAACCGGCACGCCATCCCGTCGCTGCGCCATGTCCTGTCGCTGGGCGCGCTGGTCCCCGGCAGCCTCTCGTTCGCCCGCCTGTTGGGAGCGGCGCGCGATGGCTATGCGATCGCGCCGACCCATCCGGACGAGCCGGCGCTGATCCATTTTACCAGCGGCACCACTGGCGCGCCGAAGGCGGCCGTGCATGTTCACCGGGCCGTGATCGGCCATTATGCGACCGCCCGGCTGGCGCTCGCCCTTGCCCCGGGCGATGTCTACTGGTGCACCGCCGATCCCGGCTGGGTGACCGGCGTTTCCTACGGCCTGATCGCGCCACTGGTGTGCGGCGTGACCAGCATCGTCGATCAGGGCGAGTTCGATGCCGAGCGCTGGTACCGCATCATCGAGCAGGAGCAGGTGAGCGTGCTGTACACCTCTCCAACGGCGATTCGGATGCTGATGCGGGCCGGCCCAGAGCTCGCGGCGCGCTTCAATCTGCGCTCGCTGCGTGTTGTTGCCAGCGTCGGCGAACCGCTGCACGCGGACGCGGTGCAATGGGCGCGCGCAACCCTGGGCGTGCCGATCCACGACACCTGGTGGCAAACCGAGACCGGCGCCATCATGATTGCCAACCTGCCCGGCCGCGACGTCATCCCCGGCGCGATGGGACGGCCGCTGCCGGGCGTCGAGGCACATGTCGTCCGCCGCCGCGAAGAGGGCGGTACGCTGCACCTGGACCGAATCGAGGGAGCCGACGTCAGCGGCGAACTGGCGCTGATTCCAAGTTGGCCTTCGATGTTCCGTGACTACCACGACGAACCGGAGCGCTACGCCCAGGCCTTCTGCGACGGCCTTTACCTCACCGGTGACCTCGTCCGCAGGGACGCGGGCGGTGCCTTCCGCTTTCTCGGCCGCGCCGACGAGGTGATCAAGTCGGCCGGCCACCTGATCGGTCCGTTCGAGATTGAGAGCGCGCTGTTGGCCCATCCTGCCGTTGCCGAGGCGGGCGTCATCGGCAAACCGCACGCGGTCAGCGGCGAGGTGACGAAGGCGTTCGTGACCTTGAAGCCCGGTTTCGAAGCCAGCGATTCGCTGCGCCGCCAGCTCATCGGCCACGCCCGCAAACGGCTGGGTCCGGCGCTGGCGCCGCGCGAGCTGGCCTTTGCCGACAGCCTGCCACACACCAAGAGCGGCAAGATCATGCGGCGCGTGCTGCGCGCGCACGAACTTGGCCTGCCTTTGGGCGATCTCTCGGCGAGCGACGCGGCAGACGGCGCTGAGCCCGATGCGACCGAACCGCCCTCCGTGCAATCCACTTGACAATTGCAACCGGCTGCGAAAACTGGGGACCGCGATGAATGAGGACGTCCTGCGGCAGATCGTGTGCACGGCGCTGTTGGAAATTGCGCCCGAGGTGGAGATCGAGAAGCTCGACCCGGAGGTCAGCTTTCACGATCAGATCGACTTCGATTCGGTCGACTACCTCAACTTGATGCTGCACCTGGAGAAGGTCCTCGGCATCCACATTCCGGACAGTGCGTATACACGGCTGTCGAGCCTGGAGGGTTGCCTTACCTATCTGGACCCGCTGCTGGCCGACCGTCCACAGCCGCCGGAAGAGACTTGACCGGAATGAACTTGACCAAGACAGGGGTTTCGAGAGACGTGAAGAACAAGCGTTGGTTGAGTGTTGTCTTGCTCGCCGGCTTGCTCGCGGCAGGCAGCATCGGATCGTCGCCGCGCTGGGCGGCGGCGGAAGCGTATTGGAAGGCGGACCGGATTCTCGTCAAGAAGGCGGAACGGCGGCTTTACTTGCTGCGCGACGATGCGGTGATCGCGAGCTACAAGGTTGCGCTCGGCGGTAATCCCGTGGGCCCTAAGTACTTCCAAGGTGACAGCCGCACGCCCGAGGGCACCTACACCATCGACGCCCGCAACGCCGGCAGCCGATTCTACCGCGCGCTCAAAATCTCATACCCGAGTTACGAGGATCGCGCGCGAGCGCGGCAGTACGGGGCGCCGGCGGGCGGGCTGGTGATGATCCATGGCCAGCCGAACCAGCGTCGCCGCAACCACGACGCTGCCAGCGACTGGACCGACGGTTGTATCGCTGTCAGCAACCACGAAATGGACGAGATCTGGGCCGCAGTCGACCTCGGCACGCCGATCGAGATCGAGCCTTAAAGCCGGTTTGGGGGCAAGACGGATCGCGGTCGGCGCCAACCCTCTTGATTTCGATCGCGACAGTTGGCTAAACACATCGGTAGCCGCGGCTCTCAGCCGTGCTTCCTCTCATATTGATCCACGTTGTCCTCGTGGAGGGATCCAAACCGATGACCATGGTTTCTCGCAAGATGCTTCCGGCCGTGATGGTGGCCGCTACCCTCGCCGTTGCCGGCTGTGCCAGCTCGAGCGATGTTGATAAGCTTCAGTCGGACGTCCGCACCCTGCAGTCAGACGTCGCCTCGCTGAAGGAAGAGTCGCGCGCTACCCGCGCCGAGTCGGCCAGGGCAGCCCAGGCGGCGAACGCAGCCGCGGCGAAGGCCGAGCAGGCAGCGAATGCGGCGAACGCCGCTGCCGAGCGTTCGCAGCGGATGTTCGATAAGTCGCTGCGCAAGTAACTTGCTCCCAATCGGCAGCCGCCGGCTTGGCCGGCTGCCGGCCCGAAAAGGGGGGCCTTACATCAACCGCGGCGTCCGGCCCGAGCAATCGGACCGGCGTCGCGGTTTTGTTTTTTGCGGAGAGCTCAGACGCAAGGGCATCCGCGTTCGCCTGAGAAGCCGGCGGGTCGTTCTACGGCGGAGGCCGCACCCCAACCGAGTCGGAGCGTCCAACGGCGTATGCCTGTTCGGCGACGGCGTCGAGCACTGCGGAGATTAGGTGAGCGGGAGCGTCCGAACGCCAAGCGAGGCCGATCGAGCGCCGCAGTCCGAGATCGGCGACCGGCACAGCGACCACCTCCGCGGTAGCGAGGCTGCGGGGCGCGATGGCGATCCCTACGCCGGCTGCTACTAAGCGTAGCGCGAGTTCGTCTCGTGCGGCGCGCGCGGCGGCGCGCAACGCAATGCCCGCCGCACGGAGCTGCCCGCCCCGCAGCTCGCAGGCTGCGCGCAGCACCATCCGCTCACCATCGAGGTCACGCACGCCAACGCCCGAGGAGCGATGCCGCGCCAAACGGTGTCCGGGCGCGACGAGGGCAACGAAGTCCTCGCGCCACAGGACTCGTGCGTTCGCGGCGTCCTCCTCGACCGCGGTCCAGGCGCCCTCGAGGCGGCCCCGCCGCAGACGGTCCGCAAGATCCGCGCTGTCGGCCTCACGCAGGTGGAGGCTCCAGCCCGGCTCGCCCCGCGTCAGGGCCGCCGTGACGGCGACGACGTCGCGGCCGGCGATGGTCGGCATCACGCCCAAACGCAGGCGCGGCAGCTTGTTCTCGCTGGCGGCGCGAAACTCGGCACGCGCGGTCTCGCATCGCCCCAGGATCTCTGCGGCTCGGCCATGGAAATGAAGCGCCTTGGCGGTCGGCACTAGCCGCCTTCCGCCGCCGGGCCGATGAAACAGCGGCTCCCCCAGTTCGTCTTCAAGGGCGCGCAGGGCTGCTGAGACCGCTGGCTGCGAGACGTGCAGGTGCCGCGCGGCGGCCACGACGCCCCCACGCTCGACGACCGTGACGAAGACAAGGAGGTGGTGAAACTTCATCAGTTTTTTCGATGCCTATTGATCCTGATAATAGATTATCCGGATGTTGCGCGGCCTGCTACGCTCTATCCCATGGCTTCGCGGCGGAAGGAGCGACAGTCCCGCGGACGGCTCGGCAGCGCAGGCGGGCCTTCTCACGGATGGGGCGTGAGCGCGCGCATGGGCCCGGAGATAAGACATGAAGCTGATTTATTGCCTGAAACGGCTGCCGACGCTTACGCCGGAGGAATTCCGGCGCTATTGGCTCGACGTTCACGGGCCGCTCGTGCGGGCGCACCAGGACGCTCTGCGCATCGTCCGCTACGTCCAAACACACACCGCGGCCGGACCGCTGCTCGACAAGCTCCGCGCATTCCGCGGATCGGCGGAACCTTACGATGGTGTCGCGGAGATCTGGTACGAGAGCGCGGCGGCTCTGGCGGCGCTCGGCCGCGACCCTGAGGCACGAGCGGCGAGCCGCCGGCTCCTGGAGGACGAGCGGAGGTTCGTCGACTTGGCGCGGTCGCCGATCTGGATCGGCGAGGAGCACCTCATCATCGGCGCGGGCTCGCCGGAGCGGTCCGCCTGTTCACCGACGCGATTGGAGACTTGAACGTCCTTCCGGATCACTCGGCCGTCATCCGACCGATCGGGCTATCAGGTAAGTCCCCAGCGCGAGCAGACCGGCGAAGAACCATCTCCGGAACGCTGCCGGCGACATGCGCAGGCGGACCGTCTGCCCAACCCACGTTCCGGCGCAAGCGAGCGCCAGCGCGGCGATCGTATCAAGTGCTATCGAGGGCTGAAGTCCTCCTTCCACGCCGACATTCACCGCAAGGGCGAGGGTCGAGACGGTGAAGGACAACCCCAAAGCCTGAACAAGCTCCTCCTTTTCCAATCCGATCGCCTGAAGATAAGGCACAGCGGGTATCACGAAGACGCCGGTCGCCGCAGTAATCAGGCCGGTGATAGCCCCGACCATTGGCGAAAGGATCGGCTCCCAACGATTGGGAACAGAGAGCCGGAACGCGGCCAATCCGGTCAGTGCGTAAAGCGTCAAGGCGACGCCGAGAAGCGCGGTTCCGAACGGTGCGGCTGCACCCGTCATCAGGCCGAGGCCGGACCACGTGCCGAAACAGACAGCCAGCATCATTGGCCAAAGTCGCCGGACCACGGCACCGAGTGCGGGGCCGGCCACCATCTGCCACACGTTCGTGACGAGCGAAGGCAGGAGAAGGATGGCCGCCGCGTGGACGGGCGGCATGACGATAGCCAACAAGCCCATTGAGATCGTTGGCAGACCGAGTCCGATCACGCCCTTCACAACACCTGCGACCGCGAACACGGCGCCGACGAACATGAGAATTGGATCGAGCATGGAGCCGAGCGTGATCGATCCCTGCGCCTCTCGCAATGCGGAGGTTTCGAAGATAGACTTCGGATTATCCGAAGTCAGGAGGCGTTGCATGCGTTTCGATCTGGCCGACCTGCGGCTCTTCTTGCATGTCGCCGAGGCGCGCAGCATCACCCATGGGGCCGAGCGGTCGAACCTTGCCTTGGCCTCCGCAAGCGCGCGCATTCGGGGGATGGAGGCGACGCTCGGCGTTCCGCTCTTGCTGCGCGATCGCCGCGGAGTGTCGTTATCGCCGGCAGGTCAGAACCTCGTCGAGCACGCACGGCTCATCACGCAGCAGGTCGAGCGGATGCGGGGCGATCTCAGCTCTTTCGCACGCGGGCTATCGGGCAGCGTGCGGCTGCTCTCGAACACGGCGGCGCTCAGCGAGCATTTGCCGAAAGTGCTCGCCCGCTTCTTGGCCTCCAACCCGACGATTAGTCTCGACGTGGAGGAGCGTGAGAGCGCCGACATCGCTGCTGCGCTCGGATCAGGGGCAGCCGATGTGGGGATCGCCTCAGCGGCCGCCTTGCCCGACACGATCGAGCAGTTCCCCTTTCGGGATGACGTCCTCGTCCTGGTCGTGCCGCAAGCGGATACCATCGGGCGAAAGCGACCGCTCGCGTTGACGGAGCTTATCGACCGCGCCTTTATCGGTCTGCCTCGCGAAAGCGCGCTTCAGCGGCATATCGCTCGCCATGCCGCACAACTCGGCGCAACCTTGAACGTCCGGGCGCGTGTGACCAGCTTCGAGGCCATCTGTCGGCTGGTCGAGAGCGGCGCCGGCGTCGGGATTGTTCCCGAAGTTTCGGCGCGGCGCTACCGTCGCAGCATGCGGATTGAGGTCGCGAAGCTAAGTGAGCCGTGGGCGATGCGACGTTTGTCGATCTGTGTCAGACGGCTCAGTACCTTGCCTGTGCCAGCGCAGCGCTTGGTAGAGCACCTGCGGGCAGCGGCTGTAGGGGCGGGTTAGCGTCAACGGGTTATAGCGAGTCGCGCGCCGGCACGAGCGACGACTGGCCTGGCGCAGGCTTAGCCTGAAGTGGTGCGAAGCAGGTGGCGGCTGAGCGAAGCAACCGAGCGCTTCGGAAGCGACGATCTCATCCGCGGGATGGCCAAAGCAGCCCGCGATATGCGGCCTTTCCCACTACCCCACTGTGTTCCTTGGCGCGCCCGAGAGGACTCGAACCCCTAACCTTCTGATCCGTAGTCAGATGCTCTATCCATTGAGCTACGGGCGCATTGGCATGGCCGCAGCATGACCGCTGCGGCGGCAGGAGGGACGACACTACTCCAATGCAGGGGCTGCCCGCAAGCATGAGGCGACAGCGCAAGCGGGCTCGAAGCCGGCCGCGAGGCATGGTAAAGGGGATCGGCAGCGCGGCATTGATCCGATTGGCGGAGGGAAACATGGGCGGGCTGGCGGCGGCGAACAAGGTTCACTCCACCTCCTGGCACGAGATGCACCGCGAGGCGACCGACCTCGGGCTGCGTCTGAAGCCGCTCGGGCCCTGGGCCGGGATCTGCGCCATCAGCCGCGGCGGGTTGGTGCCGGCCGCCGTCATCGCCCGTGTGCTCGACATCCGCAGCGTCGAAACGATCTGCCTTGCCAGCTACGACGGCCGCGTCAAGGGGCCCATCTCGGTTCTCAAAGCGGCGCCAGCCGCACTTGGTGACGGTGCCGGCTGGCTCCTCATTGACGACGTCGCCGATTCCGGCGCCACCGCCGAGGCGGCGCGGCGGATGCTGCCCCGCGCCCACTATGCGACCCTCTACGTCAAGCCGGCGGGCCGGTCTTTCGTCGACAGCTTCGTGCGTGAGGTCGCCCAGGACGTCTGGATCGACTTCCCCTGGGACCGCGATCCGGCCAAGCCGTCGAGCACGTGAACATTCCCCCGGCCGGGCAGCCCCATTGCAGGGCCGCCAGGCGCACGCGGTCTTCAGGAGGTTCCAAAGTCCCCCTCCCCCAGGGGAACTCACCGGCTTGTTGACGCGATCGCAGTGCGATCACCCATTGCCGAACGCTTTGAGCGTTCCCGGTTCGCGCAGCATCTTGTCGACCTCGCCGGCATGCTGCTCCTCCTCGGCGATCATCGTCCGCGCGTACTCCTCGAGCATGATCGAGCGATCGGCAACGCAGCCGAGGAGCTCCTCGTACAGGCCGCGGGCGTAATCCTCGTGAGCCAGCGATTCCCTCAAGATATCGCCTATGTCGTGCTTGTGCGTCTCCAGGAGATCGCCGATACCGAGCGACGGATGCCCGCCAAGGTGCGTCACCAGCTCGCCGGCCTGATCGGCGTGAAGGAGCCCTTCCGCAGCCTGCTCCCGCAGCCACTTGACGATCGGGATCCGTCCAAACCCGAACACCATCAGTGAATAGTGCGTATAGCGGACGACGCCTGCGAGCTCGGCCTCCATAATCTTGTTGAGGATGGCGATCGCCTGGTCTTTTTCGGCGCTGGTTAGCGGCATGTCGGCTTCTCCGATTATAGGTTGAGGAAGGAAAGGTGTAACGGCTGCGATCCTGGCGCGGGTGTCAGGGATGGCTGCGGCGGCGGCAGAGCGGCGCCGGGCCACCAAGCGCGGTGTTGCCACGAAAGGGGGGCCTGACCGACGGTTGCTTACGCAGAGAACCGTGCCGGTGGGCGAGCGATTCGGCTGCCGCCACCAAGAGCTGGCCCAGCAGTCGCGGGTCAAGATTGCGCCAGATGATCATCGTCTTGATTTCCTCCATTGAGTCAGGGTCATTCGGCTGCGCGTGGCATCGCTTCCCACGCCCTGGCGCCTTCGAGCCAGGCCAGTTCGGATTCAAGCCGCAGCAGTTCGCCGCGCGCGTCCTGCAGCGCGGGGCCGGCTACGAACGGCGACGAGGCATCGAGGCGCTTCAGAGACCGAATGGCTTCCTGGAACAGGTGCGCAAGGGCCTGAACCTGGCCGCGCCGCTCGAGCTGCGGCAAGTAGTTGAGCAGGCAGACCTTGGCGCTCATGCAGGCGCGCGTGAAGCCGCCTTGTGTCGGCGGGCACGGCTTGCGCAGCAGCCGACAGATCTGCAATCGGCCGGATGCCGTCGTCTCCCACGTCGCTAGACCGGCAACCGTTGGTTCGCCGGGCGCGAGCAGCCCTTCCTGGTGAGCGCGGTCGACGGCGAGCCGAATGACATCTCCGGTTGGCTGCCAATCCGTGGGCGCGATGTAGCGGGCGATGGCGACAATTTCCATGACCGTGGCAGGGCCACTGTCAGCCGAACCGAGGACGAGGAGAAGGGAGAGGTCGGAGGGGGTCATGAGCAGGGCCGTATGGTTTGGTGTTACGATTGATTATCATTTTCATTATCACTCTGGATTCCCCTAGTTGTCAAGCGGGAAATGTCCGACTCTATTTGTCGGACAATGGGTTAGCGGTCATGAACGCGGGGGTTGGGGGTGCTGTCGTGCTGGCTCGCGCCGCGGATAGCGCAGCGACCCAATCGGGCGATTCACCCCCGAGCAAGGTTGTCGCTGCACAACATTTTGAATCGCGTGCACTTTCGGCACAAACAGGAGGTACGCTCTGTTTGTGCCAGTGCACGTGTGGCGGAGGCGCGCGCTGGAGCGTCCTGCGTCAAGCCGGCCGGCCATTCGTCGACGGTTTCGTGAGAGCGATCGCCCAGAGCGTTTGCGTCGATTTCCCTGGGACCGCGACCCGGCCCAAGCCGCCGAGCGCGTGAGCGCCGGCCCGAGCGCGGAAGAGACCCCGCAGATCGCCTAAGCCGGCAGGTCCGGCACCGGCACGTTGTCGATCAGCCGCGTCCGTCCCAGCCAAGCCGCCGCCAGCACCCGGCCGCGTCGCCTGCGGTCGGTCCAAGGCTGTAACGTTTCGCCATCGCGGACGCTGACATAATCGACCCGGCTGAAGCCGGCGGCCGTGAGGTCCGCCATCGCCGCTTCGGCCCGCTGGGCGCTATCGGCACCGGCCGCGACATCGGCGGCGAGCCGGCTGATGACGCGGTAGAGTGAGGGCGCGATCCGCCGTTCATCGGCCGAGAGGTAGGCGTTGCGCGAGGAGAGCGCGAGGCCGTCCGGCTCCCGGATCGTCCGTCCGGCCTCGATCGTGAGCGGAAGATGCAGATCGGCCGCGAGACGGCGGATGACCAGGAGCTGCTGGTAATCCTTCTCGCCGAACAGGGCGACATCGGGCTGAACGAGGATCAGGAGCTTGGCGACGACGGTGGCAACGCCGGTGAAGAAGCCAGGGCGGAATTCACCCTCCAACACATCGCCCAGTTGCGGCACGCTGACGCGGGTCAGGCTCCCCCCAGGATACATCTCCGCGACTTCGGGCGCGAACACGGCCGCGACGCCGGCGGCTTCCAGCTTGGCCAGGTCGCCCGCCTCATCGCGGGGATAGCGATCGAAATCCTCGCCTGGCGCGAACTGGGTCGGGTTAACAAACAGCGTGACCAGCGTCAGCGTCGAGTACGCCTGGGCGCGTTCGACCAACGACAGATGGCCGGTGTGCAGGGCGCCCATTGTCGGCACCAGACCCACCATCTCCCCGGCCTTGCGCCAAGCCTCGCGCTGCTCCCGCAGATGGGCGATGGAGCGAATGACGATCATGGCCGTCCCCGTCCCCTTGTCGTTTGCGCGATGTCCCGCACCTCAGCCACCGCTGCTCGGCTCCTTCGCCGGCTGCCGGGTCCCGAAGCAGTGTTCGAGCGTGGGAAAGCGCCGCGCGCGCACGTCATCGGCGTAGGCCTTGCCGGCCTCGGCAATGCCCCGGCCCAACTCGGCATAGCGGCGAACGAACTTCGGCTTGAACTCAGAAAACAGGCCGACCATGTCCTCGGTCACCAGAATCTGGCCGTCGCAGGCCGGCGAGGCGCCGATGCCGATGGTCGGGATCGGCAGCGCTTCGGTGATCTGTGCCGCGACCGGCTCGACCGTCCCTTCGATGACGGTGGCAAAAGCGCCCGCATCGGCGACGGCTTGACCGTCGGCAATGATATCGGCCGCCTCCTTCTCGCCGCGGCCAAGCGAGCGAAAGCCGCCCGCGGTATTGACCGACTGCGGCAGGAGGCCGATGTGGCCGAGAACCGGAATACCGCGTTCGGCAAGGAAGCGAATGGTGTCTTCCATCTCCGTGCCGCCCTCGAGCTTGACGCCGGCACAGCCGACCTCCTTCATGACGCGGGCAGCATTGCGAAACGCATCCTCCTTCGACTCCTGGTAGCTGCCGAACGGCATGTCGACGATCACGCAAGCCCTGCGCGAGCCGCGCATGACCGCCTTGCCGTGGGCGATCATCATGTCGAGCGTGACGCCGAGCGTGCTTTCCATGCCGTAAAGCACCATACCGAGGGAGTCCCCGACCAGCAGCAGGTCGACGTTGTCGTCGAGCAGGACTGCGGTCAGCGAGGTGTAGGCGGTCAGGCAGACGACCGGCGTGTTCCCCTTCATCGCGCGGATCTGGGGACAGGTGATGCGCTTCGGTTTGGTCGCGACACTCACAAGCGTGCTTCCTCAAAGGCTGGGGTGGCTGCGGTTCGCAGCGGCGGACTTTACTCCCTCGCCACCGCCAGGGCCAAGGGCTTCCGCTGCGCAAGCGACGCATGGCGGGTCGCGATTGCCGGCAACGTGGCTTGCTGTTAGGACGTTTGGCTAAATCACGGTGCCAGCCGGTCTCGCTTCTTGGTTTCTGCTGGCAGGGAGGATCGATGGGGACGCGCGACGACGCGCAAGCGCCGCAGCCGGCGGCAGCGGAAGCGGACCGGAGACCATTGACGGCCCGCAACAGCGGCCTTCTGCCGTCGCAGGAGATCCGGGACCTGGTGGCGGCCGGCGCGATCACCGGCGCCGAGCCCATTGGCGAGGATCAGATTCAGCCGGCAAGCCTTGACCTTCGCCTCGATGCGGTGGCGCATCGGGTACGCGCGAGCTTCCTGCCCGGAGGTGGCGCCACCGTCCTGCAACGCATCGACGAGTTCGGGATGCACCGCTTCGAGCTCGGCGGCGGCGCGGTGCTGGAGAAGGGCTGCGTTTACATCGTGCCGTTGATGGAAAGCCTGAACCTCAAGGGCCGGCTCTCGGGCTTTGCCAATCCCAAGAGCTCGACCGGACGCCTTGATGTCTTTACCCGCCTGATCGCGGATCACGGCGCGGTGTTCGACCAAGTCCCCGCCGGCTACCGCGGTCCGCTTTACGCCGAGATCAGCCCGCGCACCTTTTCCATCGTCGTCCGCCGCGGCAGCCGGCTCAGCCAGCTGCGGTTGCGGCGGGGTTCGGCCGAAACGGGCGATAGCATGCTGAAACGGCTGCAGCGGGAGGTTCGCGTCGTCGATGCCGTCGAAGGCGCGGCTGACATCGACCAGGGGATCGCGGTCACGGTCGATCTCTCGAACGGGATCGGCGGCGGCATCGTCGGCTGGCGAGCCCGGCACCATACCGGTCTGATCGACCTGAACCTTATCGACCATTACGAAGTGCGCGACTTTTGGGAGCCCGTTCGAGCAGACACCGACGGCGCCGTCGTGCTGAACCCCGGCGACTTCTACATTCTCGCGTCCAAGGAAGCGGTAACCGTGCCGCCCGATCACGCGGCCGAGATGCGCGCCTACGATACCCGCGTCGGGGAATTTCGCGTCCATTACGCAGGCTTCTTCGATCCGGGCTTTGGCTTCGCTGCGACCGGCGGCGCAGGCTCACGCGCCGTCCTTGAGATCCGGTCTTTCGAGGTGCCGTTCGTCTTGCGCGACGGGCAGTTGGTGGGGCGGCTCGTCTACGAGCGGATGACGGAAACGCCTGATAAGCTCTACGGTACGCCTATCGGCTCGTCCTATCAGCGGCAGAGCTTGGCGCTTGCGAAGCAGTTCCGCCATCCCGACATCGGCTCCTGTTCTTGAAGGGGGCCAGATGGCCGGTTACAGCGACAGCAACTCCGGTTACGATTGCGGCAAAACTGCCAAGGGCTATACGTTATAAGGGCTCGATTGCGGCCCTCGGTGGCATCGGGCTTTCCGGTCCTCTGCGCGCATCGAGAGGACGCCGATCTGTCGGTGCGTATCAGAGGCCTTGTTGTCGACTGAACATTCGCGATGGAACCTGTTTTTCTCTGTTTTGCAGTGGCGAGTGTGGTGCTGGGACTCTTTCAGCCCGCTCTCATTTGCGCGCTCTCCCTCCACTCCTACAACTACGAGTCATACTTCGGCGGCAACGAGTGGATTGGCGCGCTTCTGATCACGCTGACGCCGGCTTTCGCCGTCATCCACCTGGTGATCAAGAAGCGCCTGCACCTGCACGCAGTCGACATCTTGTTCGCGCTGTTTTCGGCCTGCTTCTTGATGATGGTCTTGCGCTCGTCGGATCCGGCGATAGGCCCGGCCCAAGCGTCGACCTTCGCGATCGCGATTGCCGGTCTATACTTGGCACCACGTGCGTTCTTCGGTCGGACGGAGTCATACAAGAAGTTTATGATCCTGTTCGTCATCTCTTTTGTCGTCCAGGCCCTCCTATTCTCGACCGTCGCCGAGCCGACGATCGACGGCCACCTGGAACGGACGTCGATCGGCGACGGCAATCCCGTCGGCTTCGGCCTGACGTTAAGCACCGCCTTGTGCCTCACCGTGTTCTGGATGCTCTCGGAAAGGCAATGGCCGACACGGACGCTGCGCATCCTCGACTGGCTCCTCTCGGCCGCCGCCTTTGCTGGCCTGATCTACGCTGCCAACTCGAACGGGACACGCGGCATTTTCGTCTCGGTGATCGGAGCGACGGTCCTGTTTCTGGCTTATCGAGTCTGGCGGCGGGTGGCCAGCCGATCATTGCTGCTCGGATTTGGCGGTGCACTCGCCGTCCTGGTCGTCGTCGGCGGAACGATCGTCGGCATCGGCGAGTTCGTGGCGACCCTCGAGCCAGAAACGGTTAACGACCGCTTGCGCCATTTTGTGCTCTCGATCGCCAACAACATCCTGCCAACGCAGGCCAATGAGGTCACCGGCGACCTCTCGGAGAGCCGCGAACATATCTTGGGCGTGGTATGGGATTTGATCCGCGAGCAACCCATCCTGGGCGTCGGCCTGAACGGCGTTAAGATGGCAACAGTGGAGCGCGTCAACGAGGAGGCCTTCGCCCACAATCTGATCCTGGAGATGTGGGCGGAGGGCGGCATCGTAACACTCGCCGTCTTTGTGGCGATGGTGGGCGCCATCCTCCTGTTTGGCGTTCGCCAAACAACCGAGCCGCGCACGGCGATGCCGTCAACGGTGTTCCTCGGCATGGCGACGGGGGCGCTTCTGCACCAGCAGGTCAGCGCAACGCTTCTGTTCGGCAAGGCTGCCTTCGTGGCACTGGGGGTCTTAGCGGCCGCGGAAGCCGTCCGCGCCCATCGGCTCAGCCACCACGAGCGCGAGCGCACAAGTCGGCGGCACCTCAAGAGGCGCCATCGGGGCAGGCATCCGCAGGTGGCGGCGGCGACGGCAGCGGCCGTTACGCCGGAGCGCCCTGCTGCAGGCCCGGACGATCCAGCCGGCGCGCCCGGGGTCCCCTCGCGATAAAAGCTGCGCCAAGCCGGCGTCGCCCGCGTTCAGGCCCAGTACCGTTATCGCCAATGCTGTGTGAGGGCAATCTAGACCGCTTACGCGGAGCACCGCCGCCGCCCAATCCAGCCAGTAACGCCGCGTGTTCGGCGCTTGGGTTTGGAACTACGCCGTCAGCGCGTGATGACGCCTGGCTCGCTGAGGCCGGCGCCGACTGTCGGTACGCCGCCGGCGAGTGCACGGTCCTCTTTCCCGCTCGCGGGTCGCTTCACGTCCTGCTTGGTCTCCGGCACCGTCTTGGTTGCTGCCGTAGGTTCGGTCAACCAGTCGAATGGCCAAGCTGCGGCCACGCCGAAAAAGAGACTGATAAACACGAGCGGCAACACGAATTCCGTCAACAGCTGTTTGCAAGAGGCCTTGTTCACGGCTCACCTCTACCACCCGCAAAACGGCGTAACGCCGCCCATCCGCACCCTTGATACGCGACCGCACGCGGCCACGCTGTGATTGGCGTTACACTCGATAAGAAATAGCAGCAAAGTCGAGCATTGCGCAGTCCCCAACAGGGCCGTACCCACATCCATGCAGCGCTGTTGCGGAAAAAGCTCAGAGGCCGCCGGCGATGACCACACTCAGGCGATCGGCATCGAACAGCCGGGTAGCCACCCGGTTCGCATCCGCCAACGTCACGGCCTCGATCAAGCCGTTGCGGCGGCTGATGTAATCGACGCCCAAGCTTTCGAGCTGAATAGCGACCAGCATCTCCGCGATTGAACCGCTGGCGGTAAAGCGCAACGGGTAGGATCCGGTCAGGTAGCGTTTTGCATCTGCGAGCTCGGTCTCGGTCAAGCCCTCACGGGCGAGCCGCCGCCATTCGTCGCGAATCACCGCGACCGTTTCGCCAACCCGTTCGTTCGCGGTACCGGCCGCGCCCAGGATCAGCGCGCTATGATCAAATGGCAGCGGCGTTGTGTAGATGCCGTAGGCGAGGCCCCGCTTCTCACGCACTTCCTCGAACAGGCGCGCAGTGAGGCCCGAGCCGCCGAGAACCTGGTTGACTACCGTGAGAGCGATGAAATCGGGATCGTTCCGCTTGAGGCCCGGCTGCGCAAAGACGACCGCAGCTTGGCGGGCCGGCATGGTCACAACGGTCTCCGGCACGACTGCCGCGACGACATCAGCAATCGCGGGCCGGTCTCCCGCCACCGGCAGATCGCGCGCCAGCGCGTCGAGCAGCGCCTTGACATCAGTGGCCGTGATATCGCCAACAACACCGAGGACGAGCGCATCGCGGCTCAAGCGTCGCGCCACAAAACCGCGCAGGTCATCGGCTGTGACCGCTGCAAGGCTGTCGTGCGTCCCCTCGACCGGGCGGCCATAGGGATGCCCGGGGAATACGGCGGCAAACAGGCGGCGCTGGGCGCGTGTGCGCGGGTCTTCTTCGGCGCGACGCAGGTGTGCCTGGAGCTGGTTGCGCATGCGCTCCATCGGCTCGGCATCGAAGCGCGGGCGGCTGAGCGCCAGGCGCAAGAGGGCGAAGGCGTCGTCGCGGTTCTCGGCGAGCGTTCGCAGGTGGCCGTAGAAGGCATCGCGATCAACCTGGAAACCGAGCTCAATGGCCAGATCATCGAGCCGGCGTTGGAAGGATTGGGAGTCGAGATCGCCCGCCCCTTCGTCGAGCATGCTGCTCGCGAGCTGGGCCAAGCCTTCCTTGCCCGGCGGATCGAGGGCAGCGCCGCCACGGAACGCGAGGCTCAACGAGACGACCGGCGTCGCGTGGTCCTCCACCAGCCAGGCTTCCAGGCCGCCGCTGGCAATGCGCTGAACGTCGGTTGCCGCGGCCGCAGGCACCGTGCCGATGAACGTGCCGATGAACAAGAAACCAATCAGCAGCGAAAGCGTTCGGAGCAGCCCGCTCATTGTGCTCCCCCCGTGGTCCGCGCCGCCTGATCCCGTTCGCCGTTTTCACGCCCGGATGCCGGCAGAAGCGCGGTGACGGCGTGCGCGTCATCAAGGACGGCGCGGGCGGCAGCAATGACCTCGTCCCGGCTGACAGCCGCGATCGCCTGCGGCCATTCCTCGACGTAAGCGATCGGCAGACCGACGCTGAGTGCTTCGCCCAGCGCATGCGCGCCGTGGGAAAGCGAGTCCCGTGCGTAGACTGCCTCGGCGATCAAGCGCTTCTTGGCCCGCTCGATGTCTTCGGCCGCGAGGTCGCCGTCACGAGTTGCCCTCACGACTGCCTCGACGGCAGTTTCGATTGTGCTCAGCGCTACGTCCGGCCGCGGGCTGGCGCTGATCGTAAAGCGCGACGGTCCGCGCAGGGTCGGGTCATACATGGCAGCGGCAGAGACGGCGGGTCCGCCATCGACAACGAGGGAACGGTAGAGCCGGCTTGTTGCGCCGTCGCCAAGCACAGCCGCGAGGACTTCCAGTGCTGCGACCTGCCGCCCGTCGCCCGAGCGTGCGCTGGGGGCCAGATAGTGGCGGCTCCAGGCCGGCTGGGCGACGCGGGAATCTTCCAAGCGCACCCGCCGCGCCGTAAGCGGCGGCGGTTCGCCGATCAGCGGGCGCTCGGCCGCAGCAGCGGCAGGAATCACTCCGTAAATGCGCTCCGCCAGCGGCCGAACCTCGTCAACGCTGACGTCGCCGGCAACAACCACGATCGCATTCCCCGGGTGATACCACTGGCGGTAAAAGGCCAGCAGCTGCGAGCGCGTGAGCCCACGGATTTCATGCTCCCAGCCGATCACCGGCCGCCGGTAGGGGCTGTTGAGGAACACCAACGCCGAGGTCCGTTCGCCCAGCAGCGCCGCGGGGTTGTTATCGACGCGTTGGTGCCGCTCCTCCAGAACGACGTTGATCTCGCCCGCGACCTGCGCGTCGGAGAGCGTCAAGTTGCGCATGCGGTCGGCCTCCAGCTCCATCACCAAACCGAGGCGATCCTTGGCGATGTTCTGAAAATAGGCCGTGTAATCGTAGCTCGTGAACGCGTTGTCCTCGCCGCCGTTGCGGGCCACCTCCTGCGAGAACGCGCCATCCGGGACGGTGGGGGTGCCCTTGAACATCAGGTGTTCGAGCAGATGGGCGAGGCCGGACTGGCCGGCCGGCTCATCGGCGGCACCAACCTTGTACCACACCATGTGGCTCACGACCGGTGCGCGCCGGTTCGGCACCACGACCACCTGCAGGCCGTTGGCAAGCGTGAAGGTTTCCGGGCTGAACACGGCGGCTTGCGCCACGGGCGGCCGCACAAGCGGCCCAAGCAGCGCCACGGCGAGGATCAGCGCATAGCCGATGCGCGAGCCCACGGGCGCACCACGCGAACTGTTTGCTGTCACGAACGGTCCCTCGAACCGATGAAGAGTCCCCTCAACAGGTAAGGCTGCAGCGATCGAGGCACCAGGGGCCGCGCTCAGCCGATGAGGTGCGCGTGGGCGCCGTCACTCAGTTAAAGATACCCTCGAGCAGCGCCCGCTTGCGCCGCGCAATCGTCGGCGTCCGCCCGTCCGTAACCGGCTTGCCGAGGGCCTGATTCTCGCGGATGCGCTTCGCTTCCTCATTCGGATCGACGACCGTGCCGTACTCCGTGGGCGTGCGCCAGAACATCAGGCGGTCGGTAAAGCTCTGATCGACTTCGGCAAGGACCGTCGTTTCGCGATTGATCCGGGTGCGGATGGCGGGGTCGGCGTTGAGACCACCGGTACGCTCAAGCAGCGCCATCGTGCCGCCTGAAAGTCCATCAGCTCCAACCGATGGCGTCGCCGCGACCCGCCTACCCGGCTCGCGCCCGAGCAGGACGTCCCTCGCCTCGCTGGTTGGCGATCCCGGCTGGCCAGCAACCGGCCCGGCCGAACCCGGCGGCCGCATACCGTATTCGGGCGGCATGCTTAGCGGCACCCGGGAATAGACGGCGTACTCATCCGGGGATCGTTTGCTTTGACCCAGCAAGCTCTTCGTGTTCTCACACGCGGTGAGAGTTGCCGCCATGGCGATACCAAGCAAGAGACGCATTCCGCGCACCGTGTTCATTTCCCTTCCTCTGCGCTTTTCTTGATTCTTGTACGCTGCTCCTTGTCGCCGAACAAGGAGCTCATGATCATCAACGCGGCTCCGACGGTAATGCCAGAGTCGGCGACGTTGAATGCCGGCCAATGGAAGCCAAAGGCGTGGAAATCGAGGAAATCCACGACCGCGCCCAGCCGCAGCCGGTCGAGGATATTGCCGATGGCGCCGCCGATGATCAGGCCGAGGCTAAGGCCAATCAAAGGCGTCCCTGCCCGCAGGAGCCAGTACGTCACCAGCATGGCGATGGCAGCCGCCAGCACAGGCAACACCCAGGCATTGAGTGCGCCATCACCACCGAACAGGCCGAAGCTGATGCCCCTATTCCAGCCCAGGACAAGATTGAAGAACGGCGTGATTTCGATCACGCGCGGGGGCTGCATGACGATGGTGAGAATCCACCACTTGGTCAGCTGATCGAGAACGAGGACGGCCAGCGCGCTCAGAAATCCCAGCCGCGCCGGCGCGCCCAACGCCCGCTTCGACACTGGTGCCGCTCCTATTCGGCCGCAGCAAGGTGGCGGCGCACGGCGTCCGCACACCGCCCGCACACGCCCGGCACGTCCGCAATGGTGCCGACCTCGGGCAGAACCTGCCAGCATCGCTCGCACTTCTCCCCCCGCGCGCGCTGAACGACGACGGCCACACCCTCGACATCGGGGAGCCGATAGGCGTTCTCCGGTGCCGGCGCGTCCGTCAGTTCGACCGCCGAGGTGATGCACAGTTCGGCCAGATCGATGCCCTGGGCGGCTTGCCTGAACTCCTCATTGGCGTAGATCACCGGGTGCGCCTGCAGGCTGGCGCCCAGGCGGTTCGCCGCACGCTCAACCTCGATCGCCCCGGTCACCACCCGGCGCAGGCGCCTGACGATCTCCCATTTGCCGGCCAGCGCATCGTCGCGCCAATCCTGCGGCAGAACCGGGAACAGGCGCTCATGCACGCTGGCGCCGTCACCGCCGCCCGGCCGCGCCAGCCAGGCCTCCTCGGCGGTAAAGCAGAGGAACGGCGCCAACCACGCGGTCAGGCAGTCAAAGATGCGTTCGAGGACCGTGCGGGCCGCGCGTCGGCGCAACGAGTCGGCCGCGTCGCAATAGAGGCTGTCCTTGCGGACATCGAAGTAGAGGGCGGACAAGTCGACCGTGCAAAAGGCATGCAGTTCGGCGAACAGCGGGTGAAACAGCAAGTCATTGCACGCTTGGCGCAGCGCGGCATCAAGCTCGGTCAGCCGGTGCAGGACCCAGCGCTCAAGCTCCGGCAATTCTGCGTAGGAGAGCCGCTCCCATTCCTCGAAATCGTCCAGGTTACCGAGCAGGAACCGCAAGGTGTTGCGGATGCGGCGGTAGATGTCAGCCTGCTGCTTCAGGATTTCCGGGCCGATCCGCAAATCGGAGGAATAGTCCGACGCCAGCACCCACAGCCGAAGCACGTCGGCACCATGGCTCTCGATCACGTCCTGCGGCGAGACGACGTTGCCGAGCGATTTCGACATCTTCTGGCCGTCTTCGGCCATCACGAAGCCGTGCGTCAAAACCGCATCGTAGGGTGCGCGGCCGCGCGTGCCGCACGATTCCAGGAGCGAGGAATGGAACCAGCCCCGGTGCTGGTCGCTGCCCTCCAGGTAAAGGCTGGCTGGCCAGGCGAGATCGCCCCGCTGTTCAAGGACGAAGCTATGTGTGCAGCCAGAATCGAACCAGACGTCGAGGATGTCGGTGACCTGCTCGTAGTCGGCCGGATCGTGCTCGGGCCCTAAGAAACGGGAGGGATCAGACGCAAACCACGCGTCGGCGCCTTCAGCCGCGAAGGCAGCGACGATGCGCTCCATGACGGCGGCATCGCGCAGCGGCGCACCGGTCTTCTTCTCGACAAAGACGGCGATCGGCACCCCCCAGGCGCGCTGGCGCGAGATGCACCAGTCGGGCCGGGTCTCGATCATCCCGCGCAGGCGGTTTTGTCCCGTTTTCGGCACGAAACGGGTGGCGTCGACCGCCGCCAGCGCGCTCTCGCGCAGGCCGGTCCGCTCCATGCTGATGAACCATTGCGGCGTGTTGCGGAAGATCAGCGGCGCCTTCGAGCGCCAGGAGTGCGGATAGCTGTGGACGAGCTTGCCGGTCGCGAGCAGGGCTTTCGCCTCGCCGAGCGCTGCGAGCACGGCACCGTTCGCATCCCCGTCCTTGCCGGCCGGCGTCAATACCGTGCGGCCGGCGAACAGAGGCACGTGATCGAGAAAGATGCCGTCGCCGCCGACCAGGTCGGGAACGGGCAAGCCGTGCCGCTGGCCCAGTTCCCAGTCGTCGGCGCCGTGGCTGGGGGCGATGTGGACGAACCCCGATCCGGTCTCGATGTCGACGAAATGAGCCGGCAGCAACGGCACTTCGAAATCGTAGCCGCGGCCGGCCAGGGGATGGCGGCAGACCGTGCCGGCAAGCGCGCTGCCCGGCAGCGTGCCGAGGCACGACCAAGCGCCGATGCGCGCTTCCGCCTGCAGCCGCGCTGCCAGCGCCTCGGCAACGACCACGCGGGTGCCGGCCACGGCCGCAGCGCACGCACCGGGGTCGGTCACCTCGAATACGCCATAGGGGACGTCGTCGCCGTAGGCGATCGCCCGGTTGCCGGGGATCGTCCAGGGTGTTGTCGTCCAGATCACGACCGAGGCGTCAGCGAGCAGCGCGCACGCCGGCGTGACGACCGGAAAAGCGACGAAGATGGTGGTCGAGGTGTGGTCGTGATACTCGACTTCCGCTTCCGCCAGCGCGGTCCGCTCGACCACCGACCACAAGACCGGCTTGGCGCCGCGGAAGAGCGCGCCGCTCATCAGGAAGCGGCCGAGTTCGCGCACGATCGCAGCCTCAGCCGCGAACGTCATCGTCGAATACGGTTGCGCCCAGTCGCCCTCGATCCCTAAACGCCGGAACTCCTCGCGCTGGATATCGATCCAGGTTTGCGCAAACTCGCGGCATTCGCGCCGGAACTCGACGACCGGGACGGCGTCCTTGTTGCGCCCGCCCTCGCGGTAGCGTTCCTCGATCTTCCACTCGATCGGCAGCCCGTGGCAGTCCCAGCCGGGCACGTAAGGCGCGTCCTTGCCCAGCATCTGCTGCGAGCGGTTGATGACGTCCTTGAGGATCTTGTTCAGCGCGTGGCCGATGTGGAGGTGGCCGTTGGCGTACGGCGGCCCGTCGTGCAGGATGAACTTCTCCCGGCCGGCGGATTGCCGGCGCAGCCGCCCGTAGAGGTCCGAGTCCTGCCAGCGGGCGAGCATTTCGGGCTCGCGCTTGGGCAGGTTCGCCTTCATCGGGAAGTCGGTCCGGGGCAGGAAGATCGTCGATTTGTAGTTCACAGGGATTTGCTTCTGTTTCAAGTCATGTGCTGCCGGTCCGCGCCGGCGCAAAGTCCACCGCCGCACCGGTCAGCACCCTCCGGGCGGCAACGACATCGGTCTCGATCTGGCGCTTGAGGGCCTCGATGCCTTCGAACTTGCGCTCGTGGCGGAGGAAGGCGATCAGCTGGACCCTGAGCGTGCAGCCGTAGAGATCCGGCTGGCAATCGAACAGGTGCGCCTCGAGCAAAACCTCATCGCCGTCGAACGTCGGCCGCCGGCCGATGTTGGCAATGCCGTCGATCCAAGCCGGCACCGGTGAATCGGCGCGGGCAGCGCGGACTGCATAGACGCCTTTCGCCGGCCGCACATAGCTGCCGAGGCCAATGTTGGCGGTGGGGAAGCCGATGCTGCGGCCGCGTTGGTCGCCGGACTCGACCACCCCTTCGATTTCGAACGGCCGGCCCATCAGGCGGGTACAGGTCGCGATATCGCCGGCTCGCAGCGCTGCCCGGATCCGGGTCGAGGAGTAGGTTTCGCTGTCGCCGTCACGCACTTCCTGCACGCAGGTGAAGCCGAAACCGAGTTCATCGCCAAGCCAGAGCAAGAGCTCTGGCGTCCCCTTGCGGTGGTGGCCGAAGGCGAAGTCGTGGCCACAGATCACGTGCCGGGCGGCGAGGCCACGGACGATGACCGCTTCCACGAACGCGCGCGCACTCAACTGCGAAAAAGTCCGGTCGAACGGAACGATGACGAGCGCATCCGGCCCCAGCGTCGAGATGACACGCGCCTTGACGTCCGCCGGTGTCAAACGGAAAGGAGGATCGTCGGGAAAGAACAGCGTGCGCGGATGCGGTTCGAAGGTGAGCACGACCCACGGCAAGCCGTTGGCACGCGCGATCCGCCCTGCCTCGCCGATCACGGCCCGGTGGCCAAGGTGGACGCCGTCGAAATTGCCGACCGCCACCGCTGCGCCGCGCACGTCGGACGGCAGGTTTTCGTAGTGACGGAACAAACGCATGGCCGGCATGGCAGATAGGTGCGGCAAGCCGTTCCCCGCGGTCAAGAGCTTTCTCCCGGACGCACGGCACCGGCCCGATCGCGCGATCGCCCCATTTGCGGCAGGGCATTCCGCGCGACCGGCTGCCGGTGATGGGGATCCTGACCCCCGAGGCCGGCCCCGAACGCGGCCTAGGCGCGCGAGGGCACCATCACGATCGCTTCGCCCTCGATGACCTTCTTGTCGCCGATTGTGCAGACCGTTTCGCACTCAGCGAACTTCTTGTCGGCAATCAGGCGCTTGATGGTGACCCGCGCCATCAGCGTATCGCCGATCCGCACCGGTGCGCGGAACTTGAGCGATTGCGAGACGTAGATGCAGCCCGGCCCCGGCAGCTTGGTGCCGAGAACTGCGGAAATGAACGATGCGCCGATCATTCCATGCGCGATCCGGCCCTTGAACATCGTCGACTTGGCGTATTCCTCGTTCAAGTGGACCGGGTTGGTATCACCGGAGACACCCGCGAAGGTGTAGATGTCGGACTCAGTGATGGTCTTGCCGAAAATTGCGGTCATGCCTTCCTTGAGGTCTTCGAAGCAGTAGCCTTGCAGCTCTTTCATCCCTTTTTCTCCCCTGCTCGATGGTCCGGTGATTGGTGCGCCGGCGCAATCGGCCGAACGCCGATTGCGCGAGTGTAGTCCCCCCTCCGTCGACCGGCAAGGCCAAGCCCCGGTTCCTGCTCGATAACACAGCGCCGATATTGCATTGCAATAAGTTTTGCAGGATACTGTTCGGCGAAATCATGTTCCAGTTATATGGCCCAGAGACGACAAGCGATGGACCAACCGTCCGAGAACGAGCAGCGGCGAGGCGCCAAGACTGGCGCCATCACGATCAAGAAGTACGCCAACCGGAGGTTGTATAATACGGCCACCAGTTGCTACGTGACGCTGGACTATCTTTCTCAACTGGTCAAAACGGGTGCGGAATTTATCGTTTACGACGCAAAAACTGGCGAAGACATCACCCGTTCGGTTCTGACGCACATTATTGTCGAGGAGGAAGCGAAGGGACACAGCCTGCTTCCGGTCAGCTTTCTGCGCCATTTGATCAGTTTTTATGGGGATAGCCTGCAAGTCCTCGTCCCCCGCTACCTCGAACAGGTCATGCATGCCTTCGCCATCAATCAGCAGAACATGCGCGATGGGATGCGGGATACGTTTGACGGCCTTATGCCGTTCGGGCGCTTCGAGGACATGAGCAAACAGCAGATGGCGCTTTTCGAGCGCGCCATGCGGATGTTCACCCCATTCTTCGCGGAAGACGCGCCAAACTCGGGAAAGAGCGAGACGCCCGACGCCCCGACAGCGGAAACCCAGATTGAAGAGCTGCGAGGACGCCTCAAGAACATCCAGAAAGAGCTGGATGAGTTGGCGGTTCAACGAGCACAGAGTTCCGAGCACTGAGCGCCGCCTTCGCATTGGGCGAAGGGGGCGGTGCGAAAATCCAGTGCGGTTCAGTTCAGCGTCAACAGCCGTTGCACGTCGAGTGTAACCAGGAGCCCGTCATTCTGGCGGTAGATGCCGGTCGCGACCTCGGCCCACGCCGCGGAGAGGCTTGAAGGCTTCTCCTGGAAGCGGCTGGCCGGCATCGCCAGGACATCGCCGACACGATCGACCAGAAGCGCATAGAGCTCGCCCTGGTTTTCCACCGTGACCCCCATGCGACGCTCGCCGCTTTCGCCGGCCGGCAACCCGAGCCGGGCGCGCACGTCAACGACGGTCACGATCTTGCCCCGCACATTGATCGAGCCGCGCACCGCCGGGTGAGCCAGCGGGATCGGCGCGATACGATCGGGCAAGAGAATATCTTGAACCACGAGCACCGGCACGCCGAATGCCTGGCCGCCGATCATGAACGTTACGAACGTCGCGGCTTCCGCCACGCCTGCTCCCCCGCCGCTGCCAGCCTGCTCGCCGCCAGTGTGCCCGTCGACCCTGCTCGCCTGCATTCCTGCCTCCGTTGCGCCTGCGCGAAGCGCAGCTTGGTGGCGGCGAGGCTACCGCACGGGGGATGGAGGAAACGTTAACCAGGTTCACCATGGTGGATGCCGAGCAACCGGGACGCCACATCTCCATGAGGTGCGGACAACGCGCCGCCGGCTTGTTTGGCACCGACGCGAGGAGACGAAATGGCGGCCACCGATGCGACGGACAAAGCAACCCTCCAGGGCGATGCGCCGGCGATCAAGGCGGTCATCCGCCCGCGGCCCAGTGACTTGGGCGGCCTCGTGGTCCGCCGCGCCCTGCCCAACCGCGCGCTGAAGGCGGTCGGTCCATTCGTTTTTCTCGACGAGATGGGTCCGGTGGCGTTTCCGGCTGGCCAAGGCATCGACGTCCGCCCGCATCCGCACATCGGCCTGTCGACGCTGACTTGGCTGATCGCGGGCGAGATCCTTCACCGCGACAGCTTGGGTTCGGTGGAGCGCATCCACCCCGGCGCGGTCAACTGGATGACGGCCGGCGCTGGCGTGGCCCATTCCGAGCGCACGCCGCCAGACGTACGCGCCGCCGGTTCCACCCTGCACGGCATCCAGATGTGGCTGGCGCTTCCCCGCCCGCACGAGGAAGTACCGGCGTCGTTCCAGCACGTCCCCGCCCACGATCTGCCGGTGTGGAGCCGCGCAGGCTGCCGCGTGGCGCTGATTGCAGGCAACGGCTGGGGCGAGCGCTCGCCGGTCCGCGTCTATTCCCCGACGCTGTGCGCCGATGCGACGCTTGACGCCGGCGCCACGCTCACGATCGAGGCCGAACACGAAGACCGCGCGCTCTACCCCGTCGCCGGCACGATTACGATCGCCGGCACCCGCTTTGGCAGCGGCCACTTGATCGCCCTGCAGGCGGGCGTGCCGGTCGAGCTCCGAGCCGAGAGCGAGGCGCGGACCATCGTTATTGGCGGCGCGCCGTTCGACGGGCCGCGGCACCTGTGGTGGAATTTCGTCTCCAGCCGTTTGGAGCGGATCGAGCAGGCGAAGGCCGACTGGGCCGCCGGCCGCTTCGCCAAGGTCGAGGGCGACGACGCCTTCTTTCCGCTGCCGGAGGCTTGAGCCTGATCCCCCGCGCCGGCTGCGGCTTCAGGCGAGCAGCCACGTGCGGACGGCCTCGATCTGCAGGCTGTCCATCAACATCGGCGCGTGACCGATGCCGGGAAACTCGATCAGTTCGGCTTCGGGCCCGCGGGTCAGCATCTCCTCCGCCGTTTCCTTGAGGAGGAGGTCCGACTCGGCGCCGCGCAGGACCAGGACCGGGCAGCCGACCCGTTCCCAGACCGACCAGAGATCGAAATCGGCCTGTTCGCCCTCACGGAGCGGATGCGCAAGCTTCGGGTCGTAGTTCAGCTGCCATGTTGACGTCGCTGCATCGAAGCGGCTGCCGTGTTCGGCGAGGTGGCGCCACTGCGCTTCCGTCAGCGGCCCCGAGGGACCGAGAGCGACCCGCAGGTGCGCTTCCAGGGCTTCGATGCTGGCAAAGGCGCGCTCGCTGCCGACCTCGCCGCTGATCCGCTGCACGCCGGCCTTCGGGACAAAGGCGCCGATGTCATTGAGGACCAGCCTGCGGATCGGCGTGTTCGGTTGCGCCGCCAGCATCATGCCAAGGACGCCGCCAAGCGAAGTGCCAATCACGTCGACCGTATCGACGCCCAGGCGGGCGATGAGCGCCGCGAGATCGCTCAAATAGCGCGCAAAACCATACTCGGCGGCTTGGGCGAGCCAGTGGCTGCGACCGGCGCCGGGCAGATCCGGGCAGGCAACGCGGAAGTCGCTCTCCAGCGCTTCGGCGATCCAGTCGAAATCGCGACCACTGCGGGTCAAGCCGTGCACGCAGACGACGACCCGCTCGTTCGCAGAAACACCCCACTCCGTGTAGGCGACGAGGTGGAAACCATGCGTGCCCAGACCGAGGAAACTGCGCTCCATCATCGGCATGCGCTCAGGTCCTTCGTTAGAGCCCCCGCTGCGACCAGCGCGCTAAAGCTCGCCGCCGATGCGCCGGTAGCGGCCGGTGAAGCGCAACAACGGCAAACCGCCATCGGCGTATGCCATCTGATCGACGCGGCCGACGACGATCAGGTGGTCACCACCCTCGTAGGTCTCGACCCGGCTGCATTCGAGCGTGGCGAGGCAGCCTTCGAGGATGCGGCAGCCGTTGCCACCGATCGTAAAGGCGACGTCCGCGAATTTGTCGTGCTCCTTGCGCGCGAACACGTCCGAGAGGTGCAATTGCTGTTCGGAAAGGACGTTGACTGCGAATGCGGCGCCACCGGCGCAGGCCTCCAGTCCCGACGTCTTCTTGCCGATGCAGAACAGCACCAGCGGCGGATCAAGCGACAGCGAACAGAACGAGCTGATCGTGACGCCATAGGCTCGGCCGCCAGGATCAGTCGCCGTCACGACACAGACACCGGAGGCGAAACGGCTGAGGGCCAGGCGGAAGTCGGTTTGGGTCTCAGTCATGTCAGGCACTCCGGGAGCGGGCGCGCGACGCTGGCGCTCATTTGGATTTCGTTCATTCTTGTTAACAACTCGTTATAGTTGCGTTGGCGCGACTAAAGTGCTACTTTATGCTGCATCACGCACTCGCCCTCAAGGCGAGTACCTAAGAGAGGCTATCTCGTTCCGTCAAGGGAGACGAAGTTCCGACCATGCTGTTTGCAGTCGGCATGTTGGTCGTTCTCGGCAGCGTCGTCGGCGGCTACCTCGCTGCTGGCGGCCATCTGGGCGTCCTGTTCCAGCCGTTCGAGTTCATCATCATCTTCGGCTCCGCCATCGGTGCGTTCATCGTCGGCAATCCGATGGAGGTGCTGGTCGGCACCGCGAAATCGTTTGGCAAGCTGCTCACCGGCTCCAAGCACGGCAAGGCCAGCTACGTCGAGCTGTTGAGCGTGCTCTACTCGGTTTTCAAGGTCGCCCGCAGCAAAGGCGATCTGGCGCTTGAGAGCCACGTCGACCGGCCGGCGGAGAGTCCCGTCTTTCAGAAGTACCCTGGCTTCCTCAAGAACCATCACGCGGTCGAGTTCCTGTGCGACTACCTGCGCCTGCTGACCTTGGGCTCGAGCAAGTCGCACGAACTGGAAGCGGTGATGGACGTCGAGCTCGATTCCCATCGCCATGGCCACCACGCGATCGCTGGCGCCCTGCAGAACGTTGCCGATGGCCTGCCGGCGCTCGGCATCGTCGCCGCCGTGCTGGGCGTCATCCACACCATGGGGGCGATCACCGAGCCGCCGGAGGTCCTGGGCCACCTCATCGGCGCGGCTCTGGTCGGTACCTTCACCGGCGTCCTTGCGGCTTATGGCGTCGTCTCCCCGATCGCGCGCTCCCTTGAAGCGAAGTTCGAGGAGGAAACGCATTTCCTGGAGTGCATCAAGATCGGCTTGGTCGCGCATACGCAAGGCTACGCACCGCAGGTTTCGATAGAACTGGCACGCAAGACGCTGCACGGCAAGCTGCGGCCGAGCTTCGCCGAGATGGACCAGGCAATCCAGAACATTCAGGTGTAGGCACGGTTTTCGGGCGACACGGGCAATGGTCATCATCAAGCGCATCAAGAAGGGCGGGCACGCCGCGCACGGCGGCGCGTGGAAGGTCGCCTATGCCGACTTCGTCACCGCGATGATGGCGTTCTTTCTGCTGCTGTGGCTCCTGAACGCGGTTTCGCAGGAGCAGCTCGAAGGCATCTCCGACTATTTCGCGCCGATCTCGACGCAGAAATCGACCAGCGGCGGCGGCGGACTGCTGCAGGGCCGCACGGTCGACGCCAAGGGCGTGTTCAACGCCGTCGAAAAACGCCATCACACCTTCGCCCAGTTCGATCAGCCGGACAGCGACGAGGATAACGAGGTGCGCGGTTCGGAGCGCGGCGACCAGCCGGCCCCGCGTGGCGCCCGTTCCAGCGTCGGCAAGAAGGCTGTTCCGCCGGAAGCCAACGCAGACGAGGACCCGGCCGCGGCAGAAGCTGCCAACGCCGCAGCCCTTGCCCGGGCCGACGCCGAGAAGCGCGAGAAGGCTCAGTTCGAAGGGGCGGAAAGCTCGATCCGTCAGGCGATCGAGGCCAATCCGGAGCTGAAGCGGCTCGTCAACAGCCTCCTGATCGATGAAACGCCGGATGGCTTGCGGATCCAGATCATCGACCAGGAAGGCCTGGCGATGTTCCCGCGCGGCTCTTCGGTCATGCATGTCCACACCGAACGGCTGCTGGAGCTGGTCGCCAAGGTCATCATGCAGATGCCGCAGCCGGTGGAGATCGCAGGCCATACGGATGCGACGCCGTTCACCGGTTCCAGTGGCTACACCAACTGGGAGCTTTCGGCCGATCGAGCCAATGCGGCGCGGCGCGCCCTGTTGCAGCTGGGCGTCGGCGAGGAACGATTCTCCCGCATTGTCGGCATGGCAGCGACCGATCCCCTGTTCCCGCAGGACCCGAAGGCGCCCGGCAACCGCCGCCTCTCGGTGCTCTTGCTGCGCACGGCACCGCCCGCCGCATGAGCCGTGCCGCCGCCGGCGGCGGCGCTGGCCCACCCTCAAGCGGGCGTTTTCACGCTCAGGAAACGGTGATAATCTTCCCTTGACCAAGGGCGTATCCGTAAGGGCTCGGAACGTGAAGCATCAGGCGATGCCGCATGTGCGCTACTTCTTCGCAACGGCGCCCTTGCCGTGTCCCTACCTTGCTGGCCGCACCGAACGGCGGCTGGTGACCGAGCTGTCAGGCCGCCAGGCGGGCGTCATCCACGACGTCCTGTCGCAGGCCGGCTTCCGCCGCAGCCATGGTCTCGCGTATATCCCGATCTGCCGCGATTGCTCGGCATGCGCCGCAGTCCGGGTCTGCGTCCCGGACTTTGTCGCCAAGCGCGCCCATCGCCGCATCTTGCAGCGCAACGCGGAGCTGGTCGCGACGAACACGCCGCCGATCGCCACATCCGAACATTTCGTGCTGTTCCGCGAGTACGAGCGTGACCGCCACGGCGACGGCGAAATGGCGCGGATGACCTTCTACGACTACCAGGCGCTGATCGAGGAAACGCCGGTCGATACCTACCTACTCGAGATTCGGACCCCGGCGGGGCATCTGGTCGGCGTCTGCCTGACCGACCGGATGAGCGACGGATTGTCAGCCGTCTACAGCTTCTTCGACCCGCGGCTGGCGCGCCGCAGTCTCGGCTCCTTCATCATTCTCACCCTCATCGAGCAGGCGCGCCGCGCCGGTCTGCCGCACGTCTACTTGGGCTTCTGGATCGCCGAGTGCCAGAAAATGGCCTACAAGGCCCGGTTCCAGCCGCTCGAAGCGTACACACCGGACGGTTGGCAGCCGCTCGACCCCGCCGATCCGGAGACCATGGGCCACTTCGCCTCGCACGCTTAAACGCAAGCGGCAGAGCAGGCGCGCGGCGGGCGAGGCGCGTCAGAACAGGGGCGCCGCGGGGAAGCCCTTCGGGGCCGGCTGCCCCGTCTGGCCACGCCGGCCGAGGCAGCCGCGCAGGTGCGCATCGCCACGCAGGAGGCGCCCTGAGCGCAGTGGCAGGCCCTCCGCATACGTGAAAGTCCGGATGTCGGCCAGCGTCGCATCCCGGTAGCGCTGCAAGATGACGCCCTTGCCGCGGGTCAACACCGGCATTTCGGCCAGTGGGAACAGCAAAAGGCGGCGGTTGCTGCCGATCACGGCGACGGTATCGTCGCTGGGCGCAATGAGCGCGCACTTGAACAGACGCTCGGTCTCGCTATCGAGCGTCAGCACCGCCTTGCCGGCCCGCGTTTGGCCGACGAGCGACGCCATATCGGCCACAAACCCGCGGCCCTGCGCCGATGCCAGCAGCAGGCGGCTCTCGGGTTCGCTGACGAACACAGCAATCACGTCGTGATCGTCGGCAAGATCGATCATCAGCCTGAGCGGCCGGCCGAAGCCGCGGTCGCGCGGCAGGCGATCGACGGGAAGCGTGTAGAAGCGCCCGTTCGAGCCGGCGATCAGCAGGCGGTCATCGCGGCGCGTGTTCAGCACCAGGCGCGGGCCGTCGCCCTCCTTGTAGCGGATGTCGTCGGGGCTGACGGCGCTCCCCTCGATCACCCGCAGCCAGCCGCGTTCGGAACAGACAACGGTGCAGGGCCTCGCGTCCGCCCGCACGACTTCGGTCGCAGCCGCGCTGAGTGCGCTCTCAGGGGTGAGACCGATCGTGGTCCGCCGGGCCCCGTTCGGAGCGTCGCCGGCGAAGCGGGCCGCGGTCTGCGTGAGTTCGTCCTCAATGGTTGCCCAGGCGCGGTTGTCGTCGGCCAACAGCGCCATGAGCTCGGCGCGGGTGGCTTTGAGCGTCCGCCGCTCCGCCTTCAGCTCGATCTCATTCAGCCGCCGCAGCTGCCGCAGCCGCATGTTGAGGATTGCCTCGGCCTGGACGTCGCTGATCCGGAAGTGCGCCATCAGGGCCGCCTTCGGTTCGTCCTCCTCGCGGATAATGCGGATCACGGTGTCGAGGTCGGCCAGCGCCAGCAACAGCCCGACCACGATCTCCAACCGCGCCTCTGTCTGCTTGAGCCGGAAGCTGGTGCGCCGGCGCAAGACCTCGAAACGGTGGTCGAGGAAGATACGCAACAGCTCGCGCAGACCGGAAAGCCGCGGCGTCCGGCCGTCGACCAGCACATTCATGTTGAGGCCGATGCGCACTTCGAGATCGGTCAAGCGAAGCAGCTCCGCCATCACCGGCCCCGGTTCGCCCTTCCGGTCCTTGAGCAGGACGACGAGGCGAACGTTTTCGGTCGATTGGTCACGCACGTCGGCAACGGCGGCAAGCCGCTCGGCCCCGGTCACGAGGGCTGCGATCTGCTCGATCAGCCGGCTCTTTTGGACCTGATAGGGAATCTCGGTGATGACGATCCGGTTCTCGCCGCCGTCGCGTTCGTGGTGCCAGCGGGCGCTCAAGCGCAGGTTGCCACGGCCCGTGGCGTACGCGTCCCGGATCGCTTCGTACGGCTCGGCGACGATGCCACCGGTGGGGAAATCAGGCCCCGGCACGAACGCGAGCAGATCCTCGACCGACGCTTCGGGATGGCGGATCAGATGTTTAAGCGCCAGGCACAGCTCGCCGACGTTATGCGGCGGGATGCTGGTTGCCATGCCGACGGCAATGCCGGTCGCGCCGTTCGCAAGGAGATTGGGAAAGGCCGCCGGCAGGACGATCGGCTCTTCTTCCTCACCGTCGTAGGTGGGGCGGAAGTCGACCGTCTCCTCGTCGATGCCGTCGAGCATCGCCTCCGCCACGGCCGTCAGCCGGGCTTCGGTGTAGCGCATGGCGGCGGCGCCATCGCCATCGATGTTGCCGAAGTTGCCGTGGCCGTCGACCAGCGGGTAGCGCAGTGCGAAGTCCTGCGCCAGGCGCACCATCGCATCGTAGACCGCCACATCGCCGTGCGGATGGTATTTGCCGATGACATCGCCGACCACGCGGGCGCACTTCTTGAACCCGGCGGCGGGATCGAGCTTGAGCTGGCGCATCGCATAAAGCAGCCGCCGGTGCACCGGCTTTAGGCCGTCGCGCGCGTCCGGCAGCGAGCGGGCGACGATGGTCGACAGCGCGTAAGTGAGGTAGCGCTCGGACAGCGCACTCGCGAGCGGGACATCACGGATGCCGGCAGCGGTTTCGGGGTCGCCTGAATGACTTCCACTCATGGGCTCGCGCAAATCGGTCTATGCTGCGGCCAGGGTTCCGCACAACGGCCGTCTTGGCAAGAGACCGCTTCACTCCTCGCTCGCCGCATTCGCTCCGCCTCCGTCCGCCGCGGGAAATCGCTCGGCCAGACGCCTTCGCGCGGCCGGCACCCCTTGATGACGCACGCCATAGACGTAGCGCTCAAGGAAATAGCCAGCCAACGCCATCCCCTGGCCGATCTCGGCGGCCGTTGCCGCTGCCCCTGATGCGGTCAGAAACGGCGGCAGGGCGAGCAGTTTGGGTCGATAGGGCGCGCCGACCGCGCGCGTCACCGCGCGGCCCGTGCGCGGGGAGACGTAGGCGAGATCCGCGGTGGCACCGGTCACCGCGCACTGCGTAAGGTCAAGTCCGTAGCCCAGTTCTGCCAGCAGGGCGAGTTCCCAGCGGACGTAATCCGCAGCCCAGCTCTCGGCGAGCGCCAACACCGCCAGCAACGATTCGGCGGTGAGGAACACTGCGCTCATCGGCTCCCGCTCCGGCAGGGTGGTTTCCAGCACCGCACAGGCTGCAGCGAGCGCATCGAGCCGCGCCCGGTCGGCAAGGACGGTGGCGGAAACCGCGGTCTTGAGTTCGCACGTGTAGGAGCCAAGCGCGTCGGCCAAGCGGCTGCGCCAGCACGCGCTCACGGTGGCGCCGGGCTGCAGGAAGCCGCGCCGCAGCCCGCCCGAAGCACCACGAACAAGGCCCGGATGGCGGCCGTGCACGCGGGTCAGGAGGCTCAGGACCGCTGAGCCTTCACCGTGTGGCCGGGCCGCCAGGACGATGCCGTCGTCGCTCCATTCCATCGGGTTGCTCGGCGATGCCTGCTCATTGTGTGCGCATAGGGGGCTGGCAAAATTGCCTTAACAGTTTTTTTACAATTTATTTACATAATGTTAACGGACGTTTCTCAGAGAGCTGTACGCTCTCGCTTATCAACCCATTAAGAAACATATGTTTAAATGCTGTATGCCCAAAAAACGGGCCTACTGACGTGTTTTCCGCGGTCGCGAAGTGTGCTAGAAGCAGGGGTCATTGAGCATACAGGTGCAGATCGTAGCGAGAGCATATTGTCTCGGAGCGCGAGAGGGTTACAACCGTGGCTGTTCACGACATCATGATTACTGAACCGCATCCGTGCCGCCGTGGCTTCTTTCGGCGCATCTATGCGCGGGTTCAGATTTCGAATGCTGGTGCCTATTGGATCTGGCGCCAGATTGATGAGCATGGCCTGCCTCTGACCGATGCCGAACGCCCGTTCGACAGCGAGGACGCGGCCCTTAACGACGCCATTCAGCAACTGAACGGCAGCGCGGTCGCGATCTGAAGCCGCAGATGCCCCGATCGAAGCCCCGTGGCTGCTGCCGGCTCGGCGGCAGCGCGGGCTTATGGCTTCGGCGGCTCCAAGCGGTGCCATTGCTGGCTCAACGGTGACTCGCGCCATTTCTCGCGGACCTGAACACGCAAGAACAGGTGCACCGGCCGGTCAAGAAGGTGCGCCAGGTCCTGGCGCGCCGCTTCGCCGATGCGGCGCAGCTGCTGGCCGCCCTTGCCGATCAGAATGCCCTTCTGGCCTGACCGCTCGACAATAATGGTCTGTTCGATGCGCAGGCTGCCGTCCGCCCGTTCCTGACAGAGCTCGGTTCGCACCGCGCACGCATACGGCACCTCCTGCTGCAGCTGCCAGAACAGCTTCTCGCGGGTGATTTCGGCCGCGAGGAAGGAGATCGGCGCATCGGAAACCTCATCGGCCGGGAACAGCCACGGCCCCCCCGGCAATTGCTGCACCAGATAGTCGGCTAAGTCGTCGACGCCGTCGCCATGCAGTGCCGAAACCATGAGGATCGGCTCAAACACGGCCATCGCCTGCAACTCGGCCGCAAGGCTCAACAGTGACGGCTTCGCCACTGCATCGACCTTGTTGAGGACGGCAATCCCCGTGCGTCCGGCTTGCTTCAGCCACTGCGCCACCTCTGTGGCTGCGGCATCGATGCCGCGATTGCTGTCGAGCAGCAGCGCGATGACATCGGCATCGCCCATGCTGCGCCAGGCGGTGTTGACCATCGCCGCATCGAGCCGCGAGCGTGGCTGAAAGAAGCCGGGATTATCGACCAGGATGATCTGGCAGCTGCCACGCAGGACAATGCCAAGGATGCGGCTGCGGGTGGTCTGCACCTTCGGCGAGACGATCGAAACCTTGCTGCCGACCAGCCGGTTGACCAGCGTCGACTTGCCGACGTTGGGCGCGCCGACAATTGCGACGAAGCCGCAACGGCTTTCCCCCGGCGGACCGTCCGGCGCAGCGTGTCCGCGCGTAGCCTCGCCCGCGCCACTCACGATGGGACCGCCCCTGAGTCCTGCAAGGCCCCCGTGTCCTGCAAAAAGGACAGCGCACGCTCCGCTGCCGCCTGTTCGGCAACGCGTTTGGAGGCGCCACTGCCACGCACGGGCGGAATATTCGGCACAACCACTTCGACCACGAACGTCGGCCCATGCGCCGGCCCGTCGCGGCCGACCTCGCGGTACACCGGCGGCGGCAGGCCACGCCCCTGCACCCACTCCTGCAGGGCCGTCTTGGCGTCCTTGGGCGCCGTCACATGACCCTCGATCATCGACTGCCACTGACGCCTCACGAACAACAGCGCCGCATCCAAACCGCCGTCGAGGTAAATGGCCGCGATCAGGGCTTCACACGCATCGGCGAGCAGGCCGGGGTTGTCGCGGCCGCCGGTTTCCTCCTCGCCCCGCGACATGCGCAGCAACTTCGGCAGACCAATGCGGCGGGCAACCTCGCTCAACGCCTCGCGGCGCACGAGCGCCGCGTGCCGGCGGGCAACGCTGCCAACCGCTTCGGCCGGATAGCGCTCATGCAGGAGGTGCGCGATCGCGAGGCCCAACACCCGATCGCCCAGGAACTCAAGCCGTTCGTTGGAGTCGGCACTGCCGCGGTAACTCGCATGGACCAGCGCCTGGCCAAGCAATGCTCGATTGCCGAAGCAGTAATCCACGTCTTGTTGCAGCCGCGTCAGATTGTCGTCAGCGGGGCCGCTGGGCAGGCTCATCGGATCGCTTTGAAGAAGCGGTTTACCCTCAAAGTGCGCGGCCATTCCCAGAAGCGCAGCGCATCGCCGTTGACGGAGAAGAAGATGAATTCCGCCCGGCCGATCAGGTTCGCCATCGGCACGAAGCCAACTTCCGACAGGAAGCGGCTGTCACGCGAGCTGTCGCGGTTGTCGCCCATGACGAAGAAGTGGCCCGCGGGGACGACATAGGCGCCGGTATTGTCAAACGGCCCGGTATCCGAGAGCTCGATGATCTGGTGCCTGCGGTCGTTGGGCAGCGTCTCGATGTAGCGGTTGTAGGCTTGCGTCATCCCGAGGCCGTTGCTGACCACAAAATCGCCGTCGGGCTCCCTTTGGACCGGGGCCCCGTTGATGTGCAGAATGCCGTCAATGACTTGCACGCGGTCGCCGGGCAGGCCGATGATGCGCTTGATGTAGTCGGTCTTGTTGTCGGTCGGCAGCTTGAAGACGACAACGTCGCCGCGTGCTGGCTCACTCGCGAGCAGCCGGCCCGGGATCAGCGGCAGGCCGAGCGGTAGCGAATAGCGGCTGTAACCGTACGAGAACTTAGACACAAACAGGTAGTCACCAACCAGCAGTGTCGGAATCATCGAGCCGGACGGGATGCTGAACGGCTCATAAGCGAAAGTTCTCACCACGAGAGCGATCAAGACCGCGTAAAAGATAGTCTTGAACAGTTCCCACAAGCCGTGAGCTTTAGTTTGTGTCATGATCGCTTGGATATTTACCTAAAAGAACCGTTTGGCTGCTGCCCATGCAGCAACGCCAAGCGATTGCGGCGTCGCCGCATAGAGCCATCGACACGCACGCCGTGTCAAGGGATTGCACGGGGCTGCGCCGTTGCGCTTTCGGCCCAAATGAGGACGATCGCGTGTGCCAGCGGGTACTCGTCGGTGAGGGAAACGTCAAGTTTGGCCACCATGCCGGCGGGTGTCATCGCGGCCAAGCGAGCGAGCGCTCCGGCCTGCAAGCGGATGAGCGGCTTTCCTGACGGCAGGACCACGACCTCAATGTCGCGCCAGGCAACCCCTTGGCGGAACCCCGTACCAAGCGCCTTGGCACAGGCTTCCTTCGCCGCGTAGCGCTGCGCGTAACGGGCGCAACGATTGATATGCCCCTCGCAGCGGGCCTGTTCCTGCAGCGTGAACACGCGTTCGAGGAAGCGCCCGGCAAAGCGCTCCAGCGTCCGTTCGATCCGGCGGATGTCGAGAAGGTCGGTACCGACGCCGAGGATCATGATTGCAGCGCTGGCACTGCGACCCGCCGCCATTCGTCCATCACGGCGCGCATGCGCTGCATGCTCGCCTCGAGGCCACAGAAGATGGCCTCACCAATGAGGAAATGACCGATGTTGAGCTCGACGATCTGCGGGATCGCTGCGATCGGACCGACCGTCTCGTAGGTGAGGCCGTGACCGGCATGGCACTCGAGCCCCAACCGCTCGGCCAGCGCCGCTGCGGCGGCGATCTCGTTGCGGCGGCGCTCGCGCTCGCCCGCAATGGCGTTGCAGTAGGCGCCTGTGTGCAACTCCACAGCGAATGCCTCGATCGCGCTCGCCGCCTCGATCTGCGCCGGTGCCGGCTCGATGAACATTGTCACCTCGATGCCCGCTTGCTTCAGCACGCGCACCACCGAAGCCAACCGGTCACGGCTCGCAACGACATCGATGCCGCCCTCGGTGGTCCGTTCCTCGCGCCGCTCGGGAACGATGCAGACGGCATCGGGCCGATGGCGGACGGCGATCGCCACCATCTCGTCGGTTGCCGCCATTTCGAGATTGATCGGTGCCGGGATCGTCTCAACCAGGGCGGCGATATCGTCATCCGAGATATGCCGCCGGTCCTCGCGCAGGTGCGCGGTGATGCCGTCGGCGCCGGCGCGCACGGCGAGGTCCGCGGCCCGCACGGGATCGGGATGGCCGCCGCCGCGGGCGTTGCGGATGGTTGCCACGTGATCGATGTTCACCCCGAGACGCAGGTGGCGCTTAGTCATCGCGTCGGTCCCTTGCTGTTCGACAGCGGACGTTTGAACCGCTAACCGCGGGCGCGGTCTGCGGCACTGACCGAAGGCGCCGCCCGCAGGGCCGCGAGGATATCGGTCAGGTGCTTGAGATCCCGCACCTCGATATCGACGATGATATCGAAGAACTGCAGGCTGCGATTGGTGATCTTCAGGTTGGTGATATTGCCGCCGTTCCGGGCAATGACCGTCGTCAGCGTTCCCAACGCACCCGGTTCGTTAACGACGGTCACCTGGATCCGGCCGACATGCAGCGGCGCCAGATCGTCGTCGACTTCCCACGACACGTCGATCCAGCGTTCCGGCGTATCGGCAAACACCTCCAGGCTTTCGCAATCGATGGTGTGGATGGTCACGCCCTTGCCGGTCGTCACCACGCCGACGATGCGGTCGCCGGGGAGCGGATGACAGCAGCCGGCGAAGTGGACCGCCATGCCCGGGATCAGGCCCTTGACCGGCACGCCGGCCGTCTTGCTGGCGGACCGACGCTTGGCGCGCGAGAGCGGGACGACCTTCTGGTAAAAGCTTAAGCGCTTCTTTTTTGTCGCCGGATAAACGGCCTGCACCACCGCGCTGCCGGTGACGTGCCCCGCCCCAACCTGCGCGCACAAGTCCTCAACCGAGGTCTGCTTGAAATCGCGCAAGACGTTTTCCACCGCCTTCTCGGAGAACTGGTAGTCCTCCTCCTTGAATGCGCGCTCCAGGATCGCGCGGCCGAGCTGGCAATATTGCTCACGCTCGCGCAGGCGGACGAAGCGGCGAATGCGCGCCCGCGCCTTGCCGGTAACGACGAAGCGTTCCCAGGTGGGCGACGGCGTCTGTGCCTTCGAGGTGACGATCTCGACCTGATCGCCGTTCTTCAGCAGCGTCCGCAGCGGCATCAGGCGGCCGTTGATCTTGGCGCCGACGCAATGATCGCCGATGTCAGAATGCACAGAATACGCGAAGTCCACTGCGGTCGCCCCGCGTGGCAGATTGATGAGGTCGCCCTTCGGCGTGAAGCAGAACACCTCATCCTGGAACATGTCGAGCTTGGTGTGCTCGAGGAACTCTTCCGGCCCCCCTGCGTGCTCCAGGATGTCGAGCAGGTCGCGCAGCCACCGGTAGTGGTGGCCGTTGGCGATGTCGATGCCCTGCTTGTAGCTCCAGTGCGCGGCCACGCCGTTGTCGGCGACGTCATGCATTTCGCGGGTGCGGATTTGCACCTCAATGCGCTGGCGTTCCGGTCCAAGCACGCTCGTATGCAGCGAGCGATACCCGTTCGCCTTCGGCGTCGAGATGTAATCGCGGAAGCGGCCGGGGATTACCGGATAGGCTCCATGAATAATTCCCAGAGCACGGTAGCAATCATCGACCGTTTCGACAATGACCCGAAAGGCCATGATGTCGCACAACTGCTCAAAGCTCAAGTTGTCGCGCTGCATTTTCTGGAAGATCGAGTACGGCGTTTTCTCTCTTCCATAGACTTCGGCATCGAGGCCGCTGCTGCGCAGGGTCGACCGCAGCCGCTCGATGATGCGCCGGACAAGGTCGCCGCCTTGGTCCTTGAGGAAGCTGAGCCGCGCCAGGACGGAGTCGCGCGCGTATGCGTTCAGTTCCGTGAACGCCAGATCCTCAAGCTCGTTCTTCATCTCCTGCATGCCGATGCGTTCGGCAAGCGGGGCATAGATGTCCATCGTCTCGCTCGCGATCCGCCGCCGCTTCTGCGGATCGGCGAGATAGGACAGCGTGCGCATGTTGTGCAGCCGGTCGGCAAGCTTGACGATCAAGACGCGGATGTCCTCCGACATCGCGAGGACGAACTTGCGAAGGTTCTCCGCCTGCTTGGAGTGCTCGGACTGCAGATCGAGGCGGTTGAGCTTGGTTACGCCGTCGACGAGACAGCTGATCTCGTCGCCGAACTGGGTACGCAGTTCATCCAGCGTTGCATCGGTATCCTCGATCGTGTCGTGCAGGAGCGCCGTCACGATCGTCGTCATGTCGAGCTTGTAGCGTGTGAGGATGCCCGCAACCTCGAGCGGATGCACGAAGTAGGGATCGCCGTTGGCACGCTGCTGGGTGCCGTGCTTGCGCATCGTGAAGACGTAGGCGCGGTTGAGAAAGTCCTCGTCAACCTCGGGGTCGTAGGATTTGACGCGATCGACCAGCTCGAACTGCCGGATCATGACGGCCCCTCACGGCACCACCGCTGCCGCAGCGCACCCCCCCACGCTTCAGACTCCGTCCCTGTCCTGCTCGTTCGCCTCATCCGGTTCGGCTTCGTCGTCGAGGTCGGCGTCAGCCACCTCAAGCTCATCTTCCTCGACAACCTGCAGGACGTCCGCCAGGATCTCGTCCCGCTCCGCCGCCTCCGCAAGCTCGGCGCCAAGCCCGATCGCCGCCAGTTCGGCGTCTTCGCCTTCAGGCTCCTCGATCTCGACGACCTTCTGCAGGCCGCGGATCAGGCCGCTTTCGAGTTCGCCCAGCTCAACCGTGCCCTCGGCGATCTCGCGCAAGGCGACAACCGGATTCTTATCGTTGTCCCGATCGAGGGACAACGGCGCGCCAGCGCCGAGGTTGCGCGAGCGTTGCGCCGCCAGCAGCACCAGTTCGAACCGATTTGGAACCTTAAGGACACAGTCTTCAACGGTAACACGCGCCATCCGATCGCCTCCGCAAGAACCTCACGGCCGGCGCAACCGACCCTGCCGCCGACCAACGTAAATGTAGGGTTTTGCCCGCCCCCGAAGCAAGCGCTTAACCGGGGGCGTCCGCCACCGAGTCCTCAACCGGAACCGCCCACTGTTCGGCCGGCACCGCGGCCAGGAGCTCGGCGATTCCCCTCCCGCTCACCGGATGCCGCCAATCCGGCGCCAGTTCCGCCAGCGGCTTCAGCACGAAGGCGCGCTGGTGCATGCGTGGATGCGGCAGTTGCAGGCCGTCCGCATCCGTCCGCACCAGGTCGCCGAAAGCGACGAGGTCGAGGTCCAGAATGCGCGCGGCATTGGCGACGCCGCGCTGACGGCCGAACGCCGCCTCGACGGCATGCAGGGCCTGGAGCAGCACCTCCGGCTCCCGATCGGGAGCGACCTCAAGCACAGCATTGGTGCAAGGCGCCTGGTCCGAGGGCGGCACCGCGGCGCTTAGGTACCAGCGCGAGCGGCCAAGCAGCGCGATGCCATGGCCGCCGAGGGCCTCGGTCGCCGCGGTCAGGACCGCCACTGGCGGCCCCCAGAACGGGTCCGCAACGTTGCCGCCGATGCCGATGAAAACGCGCATTATCCGTGCTCCGAGGTGCTTGCGACGGTGCGACGCATCGATTACCTAAACGACAATGTTCTACTCAGACAACCCCCATGGATTTGAGACGCGCGCAGTCCGCGCATTTTCATCGAAACAAGGATCACTCGTGTTTTATCCGCAAGAACGAATTGGGCTGTTCATCGATGGATCGAACTTGTATGCGGCGGCACGCGCGCTCGCGTTCGACATAGATTACAAGCGCCTTCTTGAACTATTTGCATCAAAAGGGCAGCTCATCCGCGCGTTCTATTATACGGCTCTGGTTGAGGATCAGGAATACACGCCGATCCGGCCGCTGATCGACTGGCTCGATTACAACGGCTATACAATGGTGACGAAGCCAACCAAGGAGTTCACCGACTCCTCGGGCCGTCGCAAGATCAAAGGCAACATGGACATCGAACTGGCGATCGATGTCATGGAGATGGCGCCGCATCTCAACCACGTCGTCCTGTTCTCCGGCGACGGCGATTTTCGTCGCCTGGTCGAAGCCGTGCAGCGGAAGGGCGTGCGCGTCACCGTGGTCAGCACGATCCGCTCGCAGCCGCCGATGGTTGCCGACGAACTGCGCCGCCAGGCCGACAACTTCATCGAGCTGCAGGACCTGCAGCCGCTGATCTGCCGTGTGCCGCAAAGCCGGGAGGACCGGCAAGGGTCGCCGCTGGCATCGCCGCCCGAAGCGACGCTGCCCGACGTCTAAGGCTTCGTGACGGCGCCTTAGCCCGTGGCTGGTGCACCACCTGTGCTGATGCCTGCGCCCGACTGCACGCTGTGCCCACGGCTGGCGTCGTTCCGGGCCGATGCGCGCGCCCGCTTCCCCGGCTGGCACAATGCTCCGGTTGCCGCGTTCGGCGACTTAAACGCGGAAGTGCTGATCGTCGGGCTGGCGCCGGGACTGAAGGGCGCCAACCGCACCGGCCGGCCGTTCACCGGCGATCATGCCGGCGAACTCCTCTACCAGACGCTCATCAAGCTCGGCCTGGCAGCGGGCGACTACGGCCGGGCGCGCGATGACGGCCTCCGCCTGGAGCGTTGCCGCATTACCAACGCGGTCCGCTGCGTCCCCCCCGCCAACCGGCCGACGCCGGAAGAAGTCCGCACCTGCGGCCACTTCCTCGCCGCCGAGATCGCTGCCCTGCCCCGGCTGCACACCCTCGTGGCGCTGGGCACGGTCGCCCATGGCGCCTGTCTCGCCGCGCTCGGATTGCCCGCTTCGGCCTGGCGCTTCAGTCACGGCGCACGGCACCTGCTACCCGATGGCCGGCGCCTGATCGACAGCTACCACTGCTCACGCCAGAACACCAACACCGGCCGGCTGACCGCGGCCATGTTCGAGGCGGCACTGGCGCAGGTGCTTCAACCCTAGCCGGCGCGCCGGCACCCCCGAAATCCGGGCCTGAGCGCTCTAATCGTCGCTGCCGCGGCGGCTATGCAACAGCCGCGACTTCTGCCGCTGCCATTCGCGCGCCTTCACCGCTTCGCGCACGTCGACCTTGCGTTTGCCGCGGGCAAGGCCGAGCGACACCTTGGCAATGCCGCGGTCGTTGAAATAGATCGCGAGCGGGACCAGGGTCATCCCGGCGCGCTGAATGGCGCCGGTGAGCTTGTTGATCTGGCGCGTGTGCAACAAGAGCTTGCGCGGGCGTTTCGCTTCGTGACCGAACGTCATCGCCGCCGCATAAGGCGCGATATGGGCGTTGAACAGGAACAGCTCGCCGCCCTTCTCACCCGCGTAGGCCTCGTTCAGGGACACGTGGCCACGGCGTAAGGACTTGACCTCCGAGCCCTGCAGGACGATCCCGGCTTCGAGCGTTTCCTCGATGAAGTAGTCATGCCGGGCGCGGCGATTCTGCGCGACGGTGCGCTGCGCTTTGGCACGCTCATCATCTCGACTCGCCATGATGCCCGAGCGACGCCCGTCTTCAGCCGACCAAGCCCACGGCCGCCATCGCGCGCCGGACCGTCTCGCGGCCGGCATCGCTCAGTGCCACCAGCGGCAGCCGCACGTCTGGACCGCACTTGCCGAGGACACTGAGCGCATACTTCGCCGGTGTCGGATTCGTCTCGCAGAACAGTCCCGTATGCAGTGGCATCAAGCGATCGTTGATCGCTGCCGCCGTGGCGACATCGCCCGCCCGCCAAGCCGCCTGCATCTCGGCACACAGCCGCGGCGCGACATTGGCGGTAACGGAGATGCAGCCGTGTCCGCCAGCGGCGAGAAACGGCAGCGCCGTGCCGTCCTCGCCCGACAACTGGCGAAATTGCGCGCCGATCGCGAGCCGCGTCTTGATCGGACGCACCAAATCCTGGGTTGCATCCTTCACCCCTACCACATTCGGCAGCTTGGCAAGCCTGGCCATCGTCTCGACGCTCATGTCGATGACGCAGCGAGCGGGAATGTTGTAAATGATCAGTGGCAGACCGGCTGCATCGTGGATGGCCTTAAAGTGCTGGTAGAGTCCCTCCTGGGTCGGCTTGTTGTAGTAGGGCGTGACGACGAGCGCAGCGTCGGCGCCGAGTTCCTTCGCTTGGCAGGTCAGAGCGATCGCTTCCGCCGTCGCGTTGGATCCCGTGCCGGCGATCACCGGCGCCCGCCCGCGTACGGTTTCGACACACAACTGGACAACGCGCAGGTGCTCGGCGTGGCTCAATGTCGACGATTCGCCCGTCGTCCCGCAGGGCACGAAGCCATCGGTGCCTTCCTGCAGATGCCACTCGATCAACGCGCGGTAGGCCGCCTCGTCGAACGCCCCATCGCGAAATGGGGTAATCAGCGCTACGATCGAGCCTTGCAACATGTCTTTGCGTTCCTTCTCTGCCCGCGGTCGGCGCGGACCATATCGCCCGATGCGGTCGCTTGCCAAGCACGCTTCGAAGAGCTTGCGCACGCCCCGCCATTACAGCACCCTTTCAGCATCAACCCGTCACGGACCGATGACCTTGCGCAGCCCCATGCCCAGGAATGGACCGATGGTTAATCCCAGCCGACCGAAACGCGATATCTGCCGTGTCGCCGCCGCGGCGGTGTCGATCATGGCCGCACTTCTGGCAGCGGCTCCCGCGCGGGCGGCTGGCTTCGCCGGTGACGACTATTCGCTCGGCCGCCAAGCTCTCGCCGCCGCGCGCAGTGGCCGCTGCTGGGAGGCTTCGAGCCTTGCGAGCGGGATCACGGAACCGGTCGCGGTCAAGGTAGCCATGTGGACCTGCATCACCCGATCTGATGGTGCCGCGAGCTTCTCCGAGATCGCCCGCTTCGTGAGCGAGAATCCGGACTGGCCGGAGCAGAAGCAAATGCGCCAGCGGGCTGAGGAGGCGATCACCGTCGGCACGATGGCCGACGAGACCGTCGCCTGGTTCGGGCGTTTTCCGCCCGTCAGCGGTACCGGCCGGGTTCGCTACGTCGAGGCCTTACAGGCGGTTGGCCGCGACGCTGAAGCCGCGGAGGTGGCACGCAAGGCCTGGATCGAGAGCGATATTCCGCCGGCGGACGAGCGCGCGTTGTTGTCCGGCTTCGGCTGGGCGCTTGATAGCGAGGCGCATCGCCAGCGGCTCGATCGCCTGCTATGGCAAGGCAACATCGCCGCCGCGGAACGGCTGCTGAACGAGGTCGACGCCGACACGCGCGCCCTGGCCAACGCCCGGATCGGGCTACGCCGGCTCAGGATCAGCCCCTACGCGGCGTTCGACAGCGTCCCGGCACGGCTCCAGGACGATCCCGGCCTGCGCTATGAGATGGTCCGCTGGTACCGAAAGCAGGGCCCGCAGTCGGAGGCACGGCGCCTGCTCGCCAACTATCCCTCCAACGGCGGATATGCCGAACTGTGGTGGACTGAGCGGGCAGCACTCGCCCGCGATGCCCGCAATCAGGGCTCTTACGACGAAGCTTACGCGCTTGTGCGACCGCACGGACTGACAAACGGGAGCGAGTACGTCGATGCCGAGTGGCTCGCGGGCTGGCTCGCGCTGCGTTTCCTCAACGACCCGCGCACCGCGTTCGGGCACTTCACGAGCCTGTACGACAACGTCCGCTATCCGGTCAGCCTTGCCCGCGCCGGGTACTGGGCCGGTCGCGCGGCAACGGTCATGGGCCGCGGCAGCACCGCCACGGAGTGGTATCGCAAGGCAGCCGAGCATCAGAGTGTCTTCTACGGTCAGCTGGCCCAGAACCAGATTGAGCCCGGCGCCGGCAAGCCGCTGCCGCCCGATCCGCAGCCGGGCGCGGCCGAGCGACAGGCGCTCGCGGACCACGAGCTGGCCCGCGCCGCACGCCTGCTGGCCGCGTTGGGGGAACAAGACAGCCTGCGCTCGTTCCTCATCCGCCTCGTCGAAATCAAGGATACGCCGGGCTGGCGCCAAGCCGTCGCCTCGTTCGCAGAGGGCTTGAGCCGCGGGGACCTGGCCGTCCTCGTCTCGCGCCGGGCCATCCGCGACGGCCATCTCCTGGTCGCGAGCGGCTATCCGGTTGTAAGCGTGCCGCGCACCTTCAACGGCTATCAGGACTCGGTCGAGGACGCGCTTATCCTTGCCGTCATCCGGCAGGAGAGCGGCTTCGACGTCGGAGCGGTCAGCAGCGCCGGCGCCCGGGGCCTGATGCAGCTGATGCCGGCGACCGCGCGCCAGGTCGCGTCCAAGCTCAACGTCAGCTTTTCGCCGTCCGCGTTGACGCAGGATCCGGAATACAACGTCAACCTCGGTCAATCGTACCTCGCGTCCCTGCTCGGGCGCTTTTCCGGGTCCTACGTGCTGGCGGTTGCCGGCTACAACGCCGGGCCGGCGCGCGCGAGCCGCTGGCTCGACGAGATCGGTGATCCGCGGGTGAGCGTCGAAGAAGCCGTCGACTGGATTGAGAAGATTCCGCTCTCGGAGACCCGGAATTACGTTCAGCGGACGATGGAGAACCTCCAGGTTTACCGCGCCATCCTCGGCGGATGGGTGGTCCCGCCCGCACTTGCGAGCGATCTCGTGCGCTGATAGCGCTCGCAACCGCCGTGCCGGCCAACAAGGGGGGCACAACGAAAATAAGGAACGAGGGAGGAGACCGTGGCCGCACCATTGCACCGTGACAATCTGGACGCATGCGTCTTCGACGCGTATGGGACGCTGTTCGACGTCCGCAGTGCCGCCGAGCGATGCAGCAAAGGTCTTGGCGAGCGAAAAGACGCGCTGCTTGCCTTGTGGCGTGCCAAACAGCTTGAATACAGCTGGCTGCGCAGCCTGCGCGGCGACTACATCGACTTCTGGCACGTCACCGGCGAGAGCCTCGACTACGCGATGGCCGCCACCGGGACGACCGACCCCCTGCTACGCAGCCGCCTCATGGCCGCGTATTTGACGCTGGAAGCGTACGCGGACGCCACGGATGCGGTCAGCCGGCTGCGCGCCACCGGGCTCAAGACCGCCGTTCTGTCCAACGGCTCGGCCAGCATGCTGACCGCCGCGGTCAGCAACTCAGGCCTGCACCGGCAGCTCGATTGGCTGATCTCGGTCGACGAGGTCCACGCATATAAGCCGCATCCTAGCGTCTACCGCTTGGCGACCGAGCGGCTGCAATGCCCCGCCAACCGCATCTGCTTCCTGTCCGCCAACACGTGGGATGCCTCGGCGGCGGCGCACTTCGGTTTTCGCGTCGTCTGGATCAACCGCGCCAATACCACCTTCGATCTGCTGCCGGGCAAACCGGAACGCGAGATCACGACGCTTGGCGCCTTGCCAGACCTGCTCGGCGTCTGAGGGCAGCCGATGTTTCCCGCAGCACAGATCGAGCTGGCAATCGAGATCCTTGAGCGGTGCCGAAGCCGAGGCTTGCGCCTTGCTACGGCGGAGTCGTGCACCGGCGGCCTGATCGCGGCCTGCCTGACGGATATCGCCGGCTCCTCGGATGTTTTCGAGCGCGGATTGGTGGCCTATGCCAACCAGGCAAAGATAGACCTGCTTGGTGTCACGCCGGAGTGCCTCGCCCGCTTCGGCGCTGTGAGCGAAGAGACCGCACGGGCCATGGCCGAGGGGGGGCTGGCCCGCTCCAAGGTCGATCTCTGCGTCGCGGTGACCGGCATTGCCGGCCCCGGCGGCGGCAGCGCCGGACGGCCGGTGGGCCTGGTCCATTTCGCCACCGCCGGCCGCGACCAGCCGACCCGGCACGCGCGCAGTCTTTTCAGCGGCGATCGCCAGGCGGTGCGCCAGGCAACGGTGACGCGTGCGTTTGAACTGCTGCGGGCCTGCCTGTAGGCGCGGAACCTTGCAGCGCGTCGCCGGCGTAAAGAGTCACCGCGCGCCGTTCAAAGGCGTTCACCATCCGCTGCACCGCCTCGTTGAACAGCTTGCCCATCATCTTCTGCAGCGTACGCGAGCGGAACTCGAAATCGATATAGAAATCAATGACACAGTGGCCTTCGGCGTTGGCAGCAAAGGTCCAATGGTTGGTGAGGTAGCGGAACGGGCCGTCGTAGTAGGCGACGTCGATCCGGTTGGGGCGCGACAGCTCGACGCGCGACGTGAACCGCTCGCGGATCATCTTGAAGCCAATGACAAGATCGGCGACCAGCCGCTGCGGCGTCTCCCAGCGGCGGATGCGGCAGGCCACGCACCAGGGCAGGAACTCAGGGTAGCGCTCGACATCCGCCACCAGGTCGAACATCTGCTCCGGGGTGAAGGGGACGGTCCGCGTCTCGGCGTGGGTCGGCATGCTCCGGAAGCGTCTTTCGCCCGTTAAGCCTGTTGGAGCTGCTGCTGGCGGGCGCGCCGCAAGTCCTCGAAGTCACGGTCGGCATGGTAGGACGACCGCGTCAGCGGCGACGACGCGATCATCAGAAACCTTTTCGCGGCTCCGATCTGCCGGTACTCCTCGAATTCCTCGGGCGTCACGAAACGGTCGACTGCGGCGTGGCGCGGCGTCGGCTGCAGATACTGGCCGATGGTGAGGAAATCGACGCCGGCACAGACCAGGTCGTCCATGACCTGCAGGATCTCGCCCCGCGTTTCGCCGAGGCCGACCATGATCCCCGACTTGGTGAACAGCCCTGGCCGCACCTCCTTGGCGCGCTCCAGGCAGCGCAATGAGTGGTAGTAGCGGGCGCCGGGCCGGATGGTCGGATAAAGCCGCGGCACGGTCTCAAGGTTGTGGTTGAACACGTCCGGGCCAGCCGCGGCAACGCTCTCAAGCGCTCCCGGCTTGTTGCGGAAATCGGGCGTCAGCACCTCGATCGTGGTCGTGGGCGAGGCGGCGCGGACCCGCTCGATGCAGGCGACGAATTGCGCCGCGCCACCATCGGCAAGATCGTCGCGATCGACGGATGTAATGACCGCGTGCTTCAAGCCCATGGTGACGATGCTCGAAGCGACGCTCTCCGGCTCGTGCGCGTTGACCGCGCCGGGCTTGCCGGTGGCAACGTTACAAAACGCACAGGCGCGGGTGCAAATGTCGCCCAAAATCATGAAAGTCGCGTGCTTGCGGGCCCAGCACTCGCCGATGTTCGGGCACGCCGCCTCCTCGCAGACGGTGTGCAGGTTGTGCGCGCGCATCAAACGGCGTGTTTCGCCAAAGCCTTGCGAGGTTGGCGCCTTGACCCGGATCCAGGCCGGCTTGCGCGGCGACGGGTTCTCTGGCCGGTGCGCCTTCTCCGGATGGCGAACGGGGGAATCAGTCGTCATATGTGGCCATATGTCATCCGCGCCGGGACCGTTCAAGGAAGTGCGCCGCGGCGGGCGGGCGCATCAGAAATGCACCGCGCGGCCGAAGGCATCGAGCACCGATTCGTGCATCATCTCCGACAGCGTTGGGTGCGGGAACACGGTCGCCATGAGTTCGGCCTCGGTGGTCTCCAGCGTCCGCGCGATGCCGTAACCCTGGATCAGCTCGGTCACTTCCGCACCCACCATGTGCGCGCCCAGGAGCTCGCCGGTCTTCTCGTCGAACACGGTCTTGACCATCCCTTCCGGCTCGCCGAGCGCGATCGCCTTGCCGTTGCCGATGAAGGGGAAGCGGCCAACCTTGATGGCGTAGCCACGATCACGCGCCGCCTTTTCGGTCAGGCCGACGCTCGCCACCTGCGGCCGGCTGTAGGTGCAGCCGGGGATGCGGCTGACATCGAGCGGATGCACGCCTTTGACGCCCGCGATCTTCTCGACACACAGCACCCCCTCGTGGCTCGCCTTGTGCGCCAGCCACGGCGGGCCGGCGACATCGCCGATCGCGTACACGCCCGGCTCGCCGGTGCGGCACCACTCGTCGATGACGATGTGCGCCCTGTCGACCTTGACCTTGGTCCCTTCGAGGCCCAGGTCCTCGACGTTGCCGACGATGCCAACCGCGAGGATCACGCGCTCGGCCTCGACCTCCGACTTCTTGCCGCCGCCCTCCAGCGAAGCCCGGACCTTGTCGCCGGTCTTGGTCAGCCCCTTGACCGAAGTGCCGGTGTGAATCGCGATGCCCTGCTTTTCAAACGCTTTGCGGGCGAAGGCCGAAATCTCCTCGTCCTCCACGGGTAGGATGCGATCGAGGATTTCGACCACCGTCACTTCCGCGCCCAAGGTGCGGTAGAAGCTCGCGAACTCGATGCCGATCGCGCCCGAGCCCACCACCAGCAACGACTTCGGCATCGCCGCCGGCACCATGGCTTCCTTGTAGGTCCAGATCAGCTTGCCGTCCGGCTCCAGGCCGGGCAGGCTGCGCGCACGGGCGCCGGTCGCAAGGATGATGTGCTTGGCCTTCAGCGCCGTCGTCGTGCCATTCTTGGTGCAATTGAGCGTGCCGGCGCCGGCCAGGCGGCCGCGGCCATCGAACACGGTGACCTTGTTCTTGCGCAGCAGATGCGCCACGCCCTGGTTGAGCTGCCCCGCGATCTTGCGCGAGCGCTCGACCACCTTCGCAAGGTCGAAGCTGGCCTCCTTGACCGTGAGGCCGAAGGCGCTCGCGTGCTTGATCGCGTCGTAGACCTCGGCCGTGCGAAGAAGCGCCTTGGTCGGAATGCAGCCCCAGTTCAGGCAGATGCCGCCCAAGTGCTGCTCCTCGACCAGCGCCGTCTTCAGGCCCAACTGGGCAGCGCGGATGGCGGCGACGTAGCCACCGGGCCCGCCGCCGACAACAATGAGATCGAAGGATGTGTCTGCCACGGCCGTTCTCACAACAGCATCGTCAACGGGTCCTCGATCAGACCCTTGAACACTTTCAGGAAGCTCGCACCCTTGGCGCCATCGACGGAGCGATGGTCGGCTGAGAGCGTGCAGCTCATCATGGTCCCGATCGCGAGCGCGCCGTCCTTGACGATCGGCCGCTTCTCGGCGGCACCGACCGCGAGCAGGCACGACTGCGGCGGGTTGATGATGGCGGCAAACTCCTTGATGCCGTACATACCGAGGTTGGAGACGGTGAAGCCGCCGCCGACGTACTCCTCCGGCATCAGCTTGCTCTCCCGAGCGCGGCCAGCCAAGTGCTTGATCTCGTTCGAGATCGCCGCCAGCCCCTTGGCATCGGCTTTGCGCACGATCGGCGTGATCAGGCCGTTCGGGGCCGCCACGGCGACGGCGACGTCGACCGTCTGGTAGAAGCGGATGGCCTCATCGGTCCAGCTACAGTTGGCATCGGGGTAGGCCCGCAGCGCCAGCGCCACGGCGCGGATGACGAAGTCGTTGACGCTGAGCTTGAACGCCGCTGGCCCCTCCCCAGTGCGCGCGTTGAGCTTGTCGCGCAGTTCCAACAGCGGATCGATGTTGCACTCGATGGTGAGGTAATAGTGCGGGATGTCGCGCTTGGAATCGCTCAAGCGGCGCGCGATCACCTTGCGCATCGTGCTGTTGGCGACCTCGACATAAGGCGTCTCGAACGGCTGGGGCGCCGCCGCTGGCGCCGCTGCGGGCGCCGGTTTCGCAGCCTGGGGCGCCGCTGCCGGTTTGGCCGCGGGCGGCGCCTGTTTCGCCGCTTCGACATCGGCCTTGATGATCCGGCCGCGCGGTCCGGAGCCCTTGATGGCGGCGAGATCGAGGCCGGCCTCGGCCGCCATCCGCTTCGCCAGCGGGCTCGCGAAGATCCGCGCGCCGGCAGCCTGGGCGGGGGCCGCAGGCGACGGCGAAGGAGGTGCTGCCGGAGCCGCAGCAGGTGCTGCAGGCGCTGGAGCGGCCGCTTTGGCCGGCGCGGGAGTGCCGGCAGTGAGCGCCTTCGCATCCTCCCCCTCGACGAGGATCATCGCGATCGGCGTATTGACGGCGACATGCTCTGAGCCCTCGGCAACGAGGATCTTGCCGAGCACCCCCTCGTCGACCGCCTCGACCTCCATCGTCGCCTTGTCGGTTTCGATCTCGGCAATCACGTCGCCGGAATTGACCGTCTCGCCTTCACTTTTCAGCCAGCGTGCAAGCTTGCCCTCGGTCATCGTCGGCGAGAGCGCCGGCATCAGCACTTCGATCGGCATGGCGCAAGGCTCCCGGGCTAGCGGTAACAGACGCTCTTGGCGGCGGCTACGATCGTCTCCGCCTGCGGCAGGGCGAGACGCTCGAGATTGGCGGCGTACGGTAACGGCACGTCCGCGCCGGTAACCCGATGCACCGGGGCATCGAGGTAATCGAACGCCTGATCCATCATCAATGCCGCGATCTCCGAGCCGATGCCGCAGATCGGCCAGCCCTCCTCGACGCTGACAATACGGTTGGTCTTCATCACCGAGGTGACGAGCGTCGCTTCGTCAAGCGGCCGGAGCGAGCGCAGGTTGATCACCTCTGCCTCGATTCCCTCGCCCGCCAATGTCTCGGCCGCCTCCAGCGCCAAGCGCACCATGCGCGAGAAGGCGACGATGGTGACATGCTGGCCAACGCGCTCGATTTTGGCCTTGCCAAACGGGATCAGGTACTCCGGATCCGAAGGCACCTCGAAGCTTTGCCCGTACATCAGCTCGTTCTCCAGCACGATGACGGGGTTCGGGTCGCGGATCGCACTCTTGAGGAGGCCCTTGGCATCAGCGCCGGAGTAGGGCGCCACCACCTTCAGGCCCGGACAGTGGGCATACCATGAGGCATAGCATTGCGAATGCTGCGCCCCGACGCGGGCGGCGGCGCCGTTGGCACCGCGAAAGACGATTGGCGCACCGAGCTGGCCGCCGGCCATATAGAGGGTCTTGGCGGCGGAGTTGATGATGTGGTCGATCGCCTGCATCGCGAAGTTGAAGGTCATGAACTCGACGATCGGCCTTAAGCCCGCAAAAGCGGCGCCGACACCAAGGCCAGCGAACCCCATCTCGGTGATCGGCGTATCGACGACCCGCTTCGGTCCGAACTCATCCAAGAGACCCTGGCTCACCTTGTAGGCGCCCTGGTACTGCGCAACTTCCTCGCCCATCAGGAACACGGATGGATCGCGCCGCATTTCCTCGGCCATTGCATCGCGCAAGGCCTCTCGCACCGTCTGCGTCGTGGTCGGGCCGGTGTACTCGGGCTCCGCGACCGCCACCGCCACTGCCGGCGCCGCAGCCGGAACCGGCGCCGCTGGCGCGGCCTGAGGCGCTGCTTCGGGTGCTGGACGAGCCGGTGGCGCCGCGAGTGCCTCAGCGCCTTCCCCTTCCAGCAACAGGACCGCGATCGGCGTGTTCACGGCGACATGCTCGCTGCCGGCGGCAATCAGGATCCGACCGACGACCCCTTCGTCGACGGCCTCGACCTCCATCGTCGCCTTGTCGGTTTCGATCTCCGCCAGGACTTCACCCGACTTGACCGTATCCCCTTCGTTCTTCAGCCATTTGGCCAGCTTGCCCTCGGTCATCGTTGGCGACAGCGCCGGCATCAGCACTTCAACAGGCATGAAAGCCCTCCCGTGGCAGGCGATTGTCCCGCCGCCCGCGTTGTTAAGCCTCGATCAGAATGTCCGTGTAGAGCTCGGAAGGATCCGGTTCGGGATCGGTCTGGGCGAACTCGGCCGATTCGTTGACGATCGCCTTTACCTTGCGATCGATCTCCTTGAGGGCACCCTCGTCGGAATAGCCGCCGTCCAGGATCAGCGCCCGCAGCCGCTCGATCGGATCGCTGGTCTTGCGGACCTCGCTCACCTCTTCCTTGGTGCGGTACTTCGCAGGGTCGGACATCGAGTGGCCGCGGTAGCGATAGGTCTGCAGTTCCATGACATACGGCCCCTCGCCGGCGCGCACCTTGGCCGCGACCTCCTCGCCCGCTGCCTTGACATCCAAGACATTCATGCCGTCGACGATCATGCCCGGAATGCCGAACGCATCGCCGCGACGGTAGAAATCGGTCTTGGCGGACGCCCGCTCGATCGCGGTGCCCATGGCGTAGCGGTTGTTCTCGATGATGAAGATGATGGGAAGCTTCCACAACGCCGCCATGTTGTAAGCCTCATAAACCTGGCCCTGGTTGGCGGCGCCGTCCCCATAGTAGCAGTAGTTGATGCCGCCATCGCCCGTGTAGCGGTGGGCGAAGGCCAGGCCAGCACCCAAAGGCACCGAAGCGCCGACGATACCGTGGCCGCCGTAGAAGCGCTTCTCGCGGCTGAACATGTGCATCGAGCCGCCCTTGCCCTTGGAATAGCCGCCGCGGCGCCCGGTCAGCTCGGCCATCACACCCTTGGCGTCCATCCCGCAGGCGAGCATATGGCCATGATCGCGGTAGGTGGTGATGACGGTGTCTTGCTCCTTGGCCGTCGCTTGCAGGCCGACGACGACCGCCTCTTGGCCAATGTAGAGGTGGCAGAAGCCTTGAATCAGTCCCATGCCATAGAGCTGGCCGGCCTTCTCCTCAAAGCGGCGAATGAGCAGCATCTGCTCGTAGTACCCCAACAGCTCACGCGGCTCGATCGCCTGCGCGGTTGCCGTTTTCGCCTGGGTACCGGCTTCCTCCCCGGCCGCCGACTTGGTTTCCGCCGACTTGGTTTCCGCCGGCTTGGTTTCCGTCGCCATGGAACGTCCCTTCACGACTGGTCGTTGAGTTGCCCCCCGACACGCGCGGGGGCGGCTCCGCTCTGCCGAAGCACTTGCTCACAGGCAGATGCCATCGAAGATTATTGCTGACGCGACTTAATTACAAGCGCCGGGGGAACGGCCGAGGTGGCCTGGCGCGGCCGGCGGGCTTAAGGCGGCAGTGCCTACCGGTGCGTGGCGCCAGCGTCAGCGCTGCTGCGAGCAGACGTCTCGCGCGGCCCCGTCGGTTCAGTCAAGATCACGATCTCATCGCGGGCGCCGAAGTTGAGGCGCCGCCGCGCCCATTCATCGAGCATATCGCGATCGAGTGCATCGGGATCCAGGAGGCGCACCCGCTCGTCCAACGTCCTGCGCTCCGCCTCACTCTCGGCCAGGCTCGCCCGGGCGATCGCGATCTGCTCGCGAAAGACCTTCCACGCCAACAAGCCGCGGTCGCCCTGCACGATATGGTACGCCATGTAGCCGAGCCCGCAGACGCCGACGGCCGGCCAGATCACATGCCGCGCACGTATCTTCAGCGCATACAAGAAGCCCATCGCCTGCTGCCACCTCGCCCCGAGCGCAGCCGGCAGCGCCCTTGCCTGCCAGCGCCCTGCGCTCTCGCCGCTTTCGAGATAAGCTACCACAGGTCTACCATATAAGCGAGAACAAGAAGCAAGACACCCAACATAATGTGTCTGGCCAGGAGCGCCCTACGTCAGCGCCGCCGAACGAGCAGACCCATGACAGGCCCGCTCGCGGGCGGATGACGCCCGTCGGCACAAACAGAGCTTGCGTTCTGTTTGTGCCGAACGTGCATGCGGATCAACATGGTCCCCAGCGACAAGCGTGCTCGGGCATGCAACGCCCGATCGCCTCGCAGCGCTGGGGTTCCGACTCCAGCAGACAATTCACCCAACCCTCTGTCGTCATGGCCGGCGCAGGCCGGCCATCCACGCCTATTGCGCCCGAAAGTAAGTCGTGGATGCGCGGGCCAAGCCCGCGCATGACGGCACGTAAGGATCATAGGTTAGACCCGTCTGCCCTAGCGCTGCTGCTTCAGCGCCAACCGGCCGGCAAAGCGCGCTGCCGAGCCCAGGTCTTCCTCGATCCGGATCAGCTGATTGTACTTGGCGATCCGGTCCGAACGGCTGAGCGAGCCGGTCTTGATCTGGCCGGCGTTGGTCGCAACCGCGATATCGGCGATCGTTGAGTCCTCGGTCTCGCCGGAACGGTGCGAGATCACGGCCGTGTAGCGGGCCTTGTGTGCCATCTCGACCGCTTCGAGCGTCTCGCTCAACGAGCCGATCTGGTTGACCTTGACCAGGATCGAATTCGCGATGCCGCGTGCGATGCCGTCCGCAAGCCGCACCGGGTTGGTGACGAACAGATCGTCACCGACCAGCTGCACCTTGCCGCCCAGCTCCTCGGTCAGCATCTTCCAGCCGTCCCAGTCGTCCTCGGACATGCCGTCCTCGATCGAGACGATCGGGTAGCGGCTGCACAGATCGGCGAGGTAACGGCAGTTGCCGGCGGCGTCGAGCAGCTTGCCTTCGCCGGCCAGATTGTACTTGCCGTCCTTGAAATACTCGGTCGAAGCACAGTCAAGCGCCAGCATGACATCATCGCCCGGCTTGTAGCCGGCGGCCGAGATGGCCTTCATGATGAAGCTCAACGCCTCATCGGCGCTCTTGAGGTTCGGCGCGAAGCCGCCCTCGTCACCAACGTTGGTGTTGTGGCCGCCGTCCTTCAAGCCCTTCTTCAAGGCCTGGAAGACCTCGGAACCCATGCGGATGGCGTCCGCCACCGTCGCCGCGCCGACCGGCATGATCATGAATTCCTGGATGTCGATCGGGTTGTCGGCATGCGCGCCGCCGTTGACGATGTTCATCATCGGAACCGGCAGCAGGCGGGCTTGGGTGCCGCCGATGTAGCGGTAGAGCGGCAGATCGGACTCCTCCGCGGCCGCCTTCGCCACCGCCATGCTGACGCCGAGGATGGCATTGGCGCCCAACCGCCCCTTGTTGGCGGTGCCGTCGAGATCGATCATCGCCTGGTCGATCTTGATCTGGTCGGTCGCTTCCATGCCTGAGATCGCCTCGAAGATCTCGCCATTGACCGATGCCACCGCCTTCGTCACGCCCTTGCCGCCGTAACGGCTCTTGTCGCCGTCGCGCAGCTCGACAGCCTCGTGCGCGCCCGTGGATGCACCCGACGGAACGGCGGCGCGGCCCATGGCGCCACTCTCCAGGGTGACATCGACCTCGACCGTCGGATTGCCGCGGCTGTCAAGGATCTCGCGCGCCTTTACATCGATGATTTCGCTCATTACAGAGAAACTCCTCTCCCCTCGGAAAAAATTCGATTTGGTCTCAAGCCGCGGCGTTGCGCGCGGCGGTACCTGCGTAGCCCCACCGGCTCTCTTACCCCTTAGCCTCCCAGCGTGGCAAGGGCGCGCGAGGCGCAGGCGCTCACGGCGCCGCTTCAGTCGTCAGCGGCTCGATGAGGAATTTGCGAACCCAGCCGGGCTGATTAGGCTCCAAGGTGGGCAAGCGCCCCTCTTCAATCGCTACACAGAGACGTCTCTCGCCGCCGCAGCCCGAGTTGTCGAACACGTACACGCGATCGGCAGCGCGAGCCGCCTCTGCCAGCAGAGACATCGAGCGCTGATAGCGTGCGCGAATTTTCTCCTCTGGCACGTCGTGTCCGCCTTTGGCCACCCGGTCGGCGACACGGGCGACATTCACGAGGGGATCGGCGATGGCGACGTAGTAGAGGATGATGTAATAGCCGGCGGCCTGCGCCTCGCGCATGAACGCGATCTTGGACGGATGCGACAGCACGGTCTCGAAGGAGAACGACCGAGCCTCGGACACAAAACGGGCTCGCCGTTCGTCGGCAATCCGCTGCGCCTCGCGCGTTCGCCTGGCGTCGTCGCCATCAAGGCCGCTCGCGATCTCGTCGGGATCGATGTGATCCGGAAGCGCAATACCCTGCGCTTCCAGCCACCGGCGCAGCGTAGACTTGCCTGAGCCGTTAGGCCCTGCGATGACGAGAAGGGTCGGCTGCTCCCCCGTTGCGCCCATGCGCGGACACTAATCGTCCGCAGTGTTTGCCTTGTCGCGCCGTCGCCGCCCGCCCGACGGTGCTATGACCGTTACGACAGTGGGCTTCGACACAGACCCACTATGGGTAATCGCGGCAGGGCAGTTGCCGACCGACCGCGAGTGCCACCACTTCGGCTTCGACATAGGCTCGCCGAGTGGCATCGCGGCATTCATCGCGTCGCGCTGATCGTCGTCCGGCGGTCGCGCACTCCCCGCCTCATCCTTCGTAGCAACCTTGGTAGCGATGCACTCACATCGACCATCCGGCCACCGCCGACAGATGTTCCCGTCTTCCATGTAAGTGACAGGCAGGCCCTGCTGCAGACTCGATTCCGCCTCATGCGCCCACGCGTCGCGCGCGAGCACGTCGAGTTCGGCGGCCGTCAGATCGGTAATGCGCCTAGCCATAACGGTGCAGTTTACCACACGTGACACCGCGACGGAACAAACGCGCCCTTCAAATCGCGACGGGATGGGCCTTGGCGACGCGGTCGATCTCCATCAGCAGCGTCACCAGTGCCGGCAAGTCCTTTGTCGGAATCATGTTCGGCCCGTCGCTCGGCGCCTTGTCGGGATCAGGGTGGGTCTCGATGAAGACGGCCGCGACGCCGACCGAGACGGCCGCGCGCGCCAGCACCGGCGCGAACTCGCGCTGGCCGCCCGACGCGCCGCCGAGGCCGCCCGGCTGCTGCACCGAATGGGTGACGTCAAACACGACCGGGCAGCCGGTCCGCGCCAGGATCGGCAGCGAACGCATGTCGCTCACCAGCGTGTTGTAGCCGAAGCTGGCGCCGCGCTCGCACAGCATCACCTGGTCGTTGCCGCAAGCGCGGATCTTGTTGACGACGTTCACCATGTCCCAGGGCGCGAGGAACTGCCCCTTCTTGACGTTGATCGCCTTGCCCGTGCGAGCCGCGGCGACCAGGAGGTCCGTCTGCCGGCACAGAAACGCCGGGATCTGCAGCACATCGACCGCTTCGGCAACGGCCGCGCACTGGTCCGGCTCGTGCACGTCGGTAATGACCGGCAGGCCCAAGGTTTGCCGGATTTCCTGGAACACCGGCAGGCCGGCCGCCATGCCGACGCCGCGCTGCCCCTCCAGGCTGGTGCGGTTCGCCTTGTCGAACGAGGTCTTGTAGATCAGGCCGACACCCAGCGTACGCGCCATTTCCTTCAAGGCCTGCGCCGTCTCCAGCGCATGCGCCCGGCTCTCCATCACGCACGGGCCGGCAATGAGCGCCAGCGGCACATCGTTGCCGATGGTAATCCCGTCGACCTGAACGTGCCGCGCGCCCTGCTTGCCTTGCATCACCCTACCCTCCTCTCGAACGCTTTTGGCCGGCTTGTCGGCCGGCGATGGCGGAGTCGACCCTCGCTCCAGCCCCAGCTCCTACCCTGGCCCGCTCACACCAGGCGCGACTGCTCGATCGCCGCGCGGATGAAGGCTGCAAACAGCGGGTGCGGCTCGAACGGCCGCGACTTGAGCTCGGGATGGAACTGAACGCCGATAAACCACGGATGATCGGCGATCTCGACCACTTCGGGCAACAGCCCGTCGGGCGACATGCCGGAGAAAACGAGGCCGCAACGCTCGAGCGTGCCGAGGTAGTTGTTGTTGACCTCGTAGCGGTGGCGATGGCGCTCACTCACCCGGTCGACGCCGAAAATCGCCCGCGCCCGCGTATTGGGCTTCAACACGCACTCGAACTCGCCAAGCCGCATCGTGCCGCCCAAGTCGCCGCCGGCCTGACGCCGCTCTCGGAACTCACCACGCATCCACTCGGTCATCAGGCCTACAACCGGCGCTGGGCAGGGACCGAATTCGGTCGAACCGGCGCCGGGAATGCCGGCGAGATTGCGCGCCGCCTCGACAACGGCCATCTGCATGCCGAAGCAGATGCCGAAGTAGGGGATCTTGGCTTCGCGGGCATAACGCGCCGCTTCAATCTTGCCTTGGGCGCCGCGCTCGCCGAAGCCGCCGGGGATCAAGATGCCGTCGGCGCTGGCAAGATGCTCGATGCCGCCGCCATTATCGAACTGCTCGGCATCGAGCCAGTCGAGACGGACGCCGACGTTGTTGGCGATACCGCCGTGTGTCAGGGCCTCGACCAGCGATTTGTACGCATCGATCAAGCCGGTGTACTTGCCGACGATCGCGATCGTCACCTCGCCTTCGGGCTTCAATACGCGGCTGACAATCGCGCGCCAGCGGTCCAATTGCGGTGACGGCGGATCGAGGGCGAAATGGCGGCAGACTTCCTCGTCAAGGCCCTGCTCATGGTAGCGCAGCGGCACGGCGTAGATCGTCTGCACGTCCTCAGCCGGGACCACCGCCTCGTAACGCACGTTGCAGAACAGCGCGATCTTGCGGCGCGCGCCCTCAGGCAGCGGCCGATCGGCGCGACAGATCAGGACGTCCGGCTGGATACCGAGACTCAACAGTTCCTTGACCGAATGCTGGGTCGGCTTGGTCTTGAGTTCGCCAACCGCGCCTAAGTGCGGCACCAGCGTCATGTGGATGTACAGCACCCGCTCGCGGCCCAGCTCGTTGCCGATCTGGCGGATGGCTTCCAGGAACGGCAGCCCCTCGATGTCGCCGACGGTGCCGCCGATCTCGCACAGGACGAAATCCTCATCCGTGAGGTCGCGCAGGATGAATTCCTTGATCGCATCCGTGATGTGCGGAATGACCTGAATGGTCGCGCCGAGGTAGTCGCCTTGCCGTTCGCGGGCAATAACCTCGGAGTAGATCCGCCCCGTGGTGACGCTGTCGCTGCGCCGCGCCGGAACGCCCGTGAAGCGCTCATAATGCCCGAGGTCGAGGTCGGTTTCCGCGCCGTCGTCGGTCACGAACACCTCACCATGCTGGTAGGGGCTCATGGTGCCCGGATCGACGTTGATGTAGGGGTCGAACTTGCGCAAGCGCACGCGAAAGCCGCGCGCTTGAAGGAGCGCTCCCAGCGCCGCTGCAGTCAGTCCTTTGCCAAGGGAGGAGACCACGCCGCCGGTGATGAAAATGAACCGCGTCATGGGAGGCACGGTATAGCAACATCTGCCGGCTTAAGGAACAGCCTCCCGCGTTGTCGCGTCGTGAGACGGGACGTGACGGAGCGCGGCCAGCCGAGCGGCTGAATCGCGACCACTTTGCTGCTCTCAGCGCGCCAGCGGCGCGGTCGGTTCCGTCGGCTTGTCCGCCGGAACCGACTCCGCTGCCGGCATTTCCTGCAGAATCGATTTTGGCGCCCGCGCGGCACCTGACAGATTCGCCAGCACGAGGCTGGTCACGATGAACACCGCCGCCAAGATGGCGGTCGTGCGCGTCAAAAGGTTGGCGGCGCTGCGGCCGGTGAGGAAGCCCCCCATCCCGCCGCCGCCGATGCCCAGGCCACCGCCTTCGCTGCGCTGCAGCAACACAACCGCGACAAGGGCAATCGCGACGACGAGATGGATAACCAGGATAACGGTGATCATGACCGCGCGTTCAAAGAATGGCTGTTTACTTGGGCGAGCCTTCCCCGACCGCCATGAAATCGTCGACCTTCAACGCCGCGCCGCCGATCAGGCCGCCGTCGATGTCCGTCTGCGCCAACAGCTCCGCGGCGTTCTTCGCGTTCATCGAGCCGCCGTAGAGGATGCGATACTCCTGCGCGGCCGCGGCACCGTACCGGCCGGTAAGCTCGGCGCGGATCATGGCGTGCACCTCTTGCGCCTGCTCGGGCGACGCCGTGCGGCCGGTGCCGATCGCCCATACCGGCTCATAGGCGATCACGGTGTTGGCGGGCGTCGCCGCATCCGGCAACGAGCCGTGCAGCTGCCGCCGATTGACATCGAGGGTCTGGCCGGCATCACGCTCGGCGAGCGTCTCGCCAATGCAGATGATCACCTTCAGCCCGGCGGCGAGCCCGGCCGCGGCCTTCGCCTTGACGATCTCATCGGTCTCGGCGTGGTTGGTCCGGCGCTCGGAATGGCCGACAATCACGTAACCGCAACCGGCATCCTTGAGCATCCAGGCGCTGGTATCGCCGGTGTGTGCGCCCTTCTCCTGCGCGTGGCAGTCCTGGGCGCCGACCGCGACGCCGCTGCCGGCCGCCGCCTCGACGATCGCGGGAATGAGCACGAACGGCGGGCACATGAGCATATCGTAGCGCGGCTGGCCCGCGGCCTTGTAACGGCTCGCCACCGCCTTTGCCAGGGCGACACCGTCGGCTTTGAGGCAATTCATCTTCCAATTACCGGCGATCAGTTTCCGTCGCGCCATTGTCTCCTCCTGAAATCTGGGTGATGCGCATCCGCGGGCGGGCGTCTCTTTAGCACACGCGTTCTGAGGGTCCAACCTTTAGCTCCCGCGGCCGATGACAACACCGCGGGAGCCCGGCACTTGCGCCTCTTGGCCGCCATTCCTATCATCGGGCATCTCAAAAGGGGGAACTCTCGCGTCCCCCGGAAAGCCAACGGGTTCCCTGCGCCCCCTTTAGCCAACGGTCCTCATGCTCGAAGCCATCCGCAACCGCGCATCGTCGCTGATCGTCAAGTTGTTGTTCCTGGTGTTGGTGTTGAGCTTCGTGATGTGGGGTATTGCCGACGTGTTCTCCCCCGCGCGCGGTCGCGACTGGATTGCCAAGGTCGGCGACGCAACGATCTCCGCGCAGGAATTCGCCGAAGTCTATGATCGCACGCTCCGCAGCTTCAGCGCCTCGCTCGGTCAGCCGATCGATCGCGAACAGGCGCGCGCGCTTGGCCTTCCAGCCTCGGCGATGGATCAACTGATCGGCCAGACCCTGCTCGACCAGGCGGCCGCGGACTTGGGCATCGTCATCGACGACAAGCTGGTGCGCAGCGCGATCGCCGCCAACAAGCGCTTTCACAACGCGATGGGCCAATTCGACGCCGACGCGTTTCGCGACACGTTGAGCGTCAACAACCTGAATGAGGAACGCTACGTTGCCATTCTGCGCTCTGACCTGAGCCGCGAACAGCTGATCGGCAGCATCGCCGCCGTTCCCGGCGTGCCGGCAGGCACGGCAGACCTCGTGTTCCGCTACCGGGGTGAGCGGCGCACCGCGCGGTCCATTCTCATCCCGTTCGCGGCTTTTTCGGATCAGGACGTGGGCGCAGCCGACGAGGCGGCCTTGCGCACCCTGCACGAGGAGCAGAAGGACCGCTTCACGACGCCTGAGCTGCGGGAGGTAAGCGCGCTCATCCTCACTGCCGAGCAGGTCGCGGCCGACGCCGCCGTTTCCGATGACGCCGTGCGGGCCGCCTTTCAGGAGCGGATCGACGAGTTCTCGACGCCGGAGCGGCGGAGCTTCCTGCAGATGGTGTTCGACGACCAGGCCACAGCCAGCAGCACTGCCAAGCGCCTCGCGGAAGGGGCCGACTTTGCTGCGCTTGCCAAGGAGCTCTTGGGCGAAAAGGCGGGCGATCTGGCGGTCGAGGCCGTCGCCAGGGCCGACCTGCCGGAGGCGCTGGCCGACGCCGTGTTTGCCCTGCAGCCCGGAGGCGCCAGTCAGCCGATCGAGACCCCGCTCGGCTGGCATGTCGTGCGCTTGAGCGCGATCGAGCCCGCTCAGGCCGCATCGTTCGAGACGGTGGCACCGCGGTTGCGCGCCGAGTTAGCAAAGGAGAAGGCTGCCGACGAGTTGATCCGCGCCGCCAACCGACTTGACGACGCGCTCGGCCGTGGCAGCACACTGGAAGACGCGGCGGCCGAACTGAACCTTCGCGTGCGCACGATCCCCAGTCTCGACAGCAGCGGCGCCGACGAGAACGGCAAGCCCATCCCCGACCTGCCGTCGGAGCTGGTCGCGACGGCATTCGTGACGGCAGAGAACGGAACCAGCCTGCTGGTCGAAGCCGCCGACAACACCTATTTCGTCGTTCATGTCAATCACGTGCGTCCAAGCGCGGTGAAGCCGTTCGAAACGGTGAAGACAGAAGTTGCCGAAGCTTGGCGTGCGGAAAAGCGAGTCGCGCTGGCGAAGGCAAAGGCTGACACACTGGCCGAGCGCGCCCGCCAGGGGCAGCCCCTGGCCCGCCTCGCCGCCGAAGCCGGCGTCAAGGAAACCGAAGTGCCGGCGATCGGTCGCGACCGCCAGGCCGAAGCCAGCACGCTGCCGCAAGCCTTCGTCAGCGCCCTGTTCGCGGCGAAGGCGGGGGAAGCGTTCGTCGTCCGCGGGCCGGACGGCTTTCTGGTCGGCCAGCTCGGCGACATCCGTGCTGCCGACCCGGCGGCCGATCCGAGCGGGCGCGATCGCGAGAAGCAACGCCTGACGCAGGCGATGCGCAGTGACCTCGTGCAGCAATTCGTTGGCGCGCTCCGGCAGCGCTACCCGGTCTCGGTCAACCAGGCCGCGATCGAGAGCCAGTTCTAAGGGGAGCGAGCGGCACGCCATGCAGGCTCAGCCTGACTTTCCGGCGTTTGAAGCCGGTTACCGCCAAGGCGAAGCGCAGGTCGTCTGGACGACCCTCGTCGCCGATCTGGAAACGCCGGTCTCGGCCTTCCTCAAACTCGCCGAAGGCCGGCCGAACGCGTTCCTGCTCGAATCGGTCGAGGGCGGCGCTTTCCGCGGCCGCTATTCGTTCATCGGCCTGCGGCCCGACCTGGTCTGGCGCTGCTCCGGCAACGCGGCCACGATCGGGACTGCCGGCGCGAACGGCGCAACCGATTTCCGGCCCTGCCCGGTTGGCGAGAAGGAGGGCGCGCTTGCCTCGCTGCGCCACCTGGTCGCTCGCTGCCGAGTGAAGCTGCCGGAAGGCCTGCCGCCGATGGCGGTCTGCCTGGTCGGCTACCTCGGCTATGACATGGTCCGCCTGATGGAGCGGCTGCCCGATGCCAATCCGGACATCCTCGGCATCCCGGACGGCGTGCTCCTGCGCCCGACCATTATGGCGGTGTTCGATTCGATCACCGACAAGGTCACCGTGATCACGCCGGTGTGGCCTGATCCTGCCGTGCCGGCAGCCGACGCCTGGTCACGGGCGCTCGAAAGGCTGGCCGGCTGTGTGGCCGAGTTCGACCGCAGCCTGCCGCACCGACGCGCACCGATGCGTGAGCGGCTCCCGCTCGCGGAGCCGGAATCGAACATCACGCCCGCGGCCTACCGCGCCATGGTCGAGCGGGCGAAGGAGTACATTCTGGCCGGCGACATCTTTCAGGTGGTGCCGTCGCAGCGCTTCCGGGTGCCGTTCACTCTGCCGCCGTTCGCCCTCTATCGGGCGCTGCGCCGGCTCAATCCGTCCCCGTTCCTGTTCTATTTCGCCTTCGACGGCTATTCCGTGGTCGGCTCCAGCCCGGAGATCATGGTCCGGGTCCGCGACGGCAAGGTCACCATCCGGCCGATCGCCGGCACCAGGCGGCGCGGAACCGACCCAGCCGAGGACCAAGCGCTCGCCGAAGAGCTGCTCGCCGACCCCAAGGAGTGCGCCGAGCACCTGATGCTGCTCGATTTGGGCCGCAACGATGTCGGCCGCGTCGCCGCTGTCGGCAGCGTGCGGGTCACCGAGAAGATGGTGATCGAGCGCTATTCGCACGTGATGCACATCGTCTCCAATGTCGAAGGAGCGCTCGATCCGCGCTTTGATTGCATCGATGCGCTGATCGCGGGCTTTCCAGCCGGAACCGTCTCCGGCGCGCCGAAGGTCCGGGCGATGGAGATCATCGACGAACTGGAGACGGAACGGCGCAGCCTTTACGGCGGCTGCATCGGCTACATCGGCGCCAACGGCCAGCTCGACACCTGCATCGCGCTCAGGACCGGCATCATCAAGGATGGCGTCCTCTACGTGCAGGCCGGCGGCGGCGTCGTCGCCGACAGCGATCCGGAGGCCGAGTATCAGGAGAGCCGCAACAAGGCGCGTGCACTGCTGCGCGCCGCGGAAGAGGCGGCCGCCTTTACCTGACGGCGCGTGCCGTTGCTTGAAGCGGCGCCGTCAGGCCGCAGGGGCAGTGCCGCGGTACTCGAAGCCTGCCGCCTCGATCGCGGCGCGGATGCGCGCTTCGTCGGCTGGCCCGGCGACCGTCACCCGGCCGCCGGCGAGATCGATCGCGACGTCCGCATCCGGCACGGCCTCCTTGATGGCGTTGGTGACCGCGCGCGCACAGCCCTGGCAGGTCATGCCGTCAACCCTGTAGATCGTCGTCATCGCCGCAAGCCTCCTGCTATCCGTGTCATCGAACCGGCGCCGGTCTACCAGCGCGGTCCGTGGCGCAGCCGCTCGACCTGCGTCTCAAGCGGGCTGGCGCCGTAGCCTGACCCGCCCGGCCGGTCCCCAAGCCGCTCAAGATCACGCGCCTTTTGTTGCAGGGCGCGCCGTTCGAGTTCAAGCCGAAGCCGGCCGGCCTCATCGACCGCGGGCGAGCCCGGCCGCTGATCCGCCTTCGATTCCGGCCACGCACCCCGCGGGTCACTCAGGCTGCGCGTGGTCGAATCGATCGTATCGAGGCGGCCGCGGACAAAGCGCGCGTCACCTTCGATGCGATTGGTTTCGAGCGATGCCGGTGCCTGCGGCTGCGGGGTTTCGATCGCGGGCCGCGCCGCACGCGGCCCATGGCGGATCGCCTTCTTCGTCACCTTGAGGTCCAACGGCGGGCGCGGCGGCTGCGGCGCCAACATCGCCGCGGTCGGCGACACGTAGTCATAATCGAGGGTGACCGCCGCAGCACGATCCTCAGCGATCGGCAGCGCGCTGCGCTCGGAAGGCACGCAACCGCCCGCCAGCAGCAAGCCCAGAGCCGCAAACAGAGCCCGCGACTTGACGCTACCGCGCCCGGCCGGCATGTTCTGACCCGCTCCGCACGCACGCGGCCGGCGCCTGCGCGGTTCGGGAGCGGACGGATTGCGCTTACTCATGTTCCTTCTGATCGATAACTACGACAGCTTCACCTACAACCTCTACCATTATCTTGGTGAGCTCGGCGCGGAGACAACCGTTTATCGCAACGACAGCCTCTCGACCGAGGCGGCGCTGGCACTCGATCCGCAAGCCGTCATCCTGTCGCCGGGGCCGTGCGATCCGGACCGGGCCGGCATCTGCCTGGAGCTGATCGCGCACGCACCGCACGAGCTGCCCATCCTCGGCGTCTGCCTCGGCCATCAGAGCATCGGCCAGGCGTTCGGCGGCGCCGTCGTGCGGGCACCGAAGCCGATGCACGGCAAGATCAGCCGCATCAGCCACGGCCAACGCGGGATCTTCGCCGGCCTGCCCAGCCCGTTTGCCGCAACCCGCTACCACTCGCTGATGGTGGCGGCCGACAGCCTGCCCGACTGCTTGCAGGTCACCGCGACCAGCGAGGACGGCGTCATCCAGGGCCTCGAGCACCGCGAGCGGCCGATCTTCGGCGTCCAGTTCCACCCTGAAAGCATTGCGACCGAGCACGGCCACACCTTGCTGCGGAACTTCCTGACCGTCGCGACTGGCCGAGGAGCACGCGCGTGAGCGAACCCTTGACTGCCCTGAAGCCTCTGCTTGCCAAGGCCGCCACTGGCCAGACGTTTACCGCCGACGAGGCCGAAGAGGCGTTCTCGATCATCATGTCCGGCGAGGCGACGCCGGCGCAGATTGGCGCCTTCCTGATGGCGTTGCGGGTCCGTGGCGAGACGGTCGCCGAGATCACCGGCGCCGTGCGGGTCATGCGCGCCAAGGTGCTGCCGGTGCGGGCGCCCGAGGGCGCGATCGATATCGTCGGCACCGGTGGCGATGCGGCCGGCACCTTCAACATCTCGACCGCCGCGGCGCTGGTCGTCGCCGGCGCCGGCGTGCCGGTGGCCAAGCACGGCAACCGCGCGCTGTCGTCCAAGTGCGGCGCGGCGGACGTCCTGGCCGAACTCGGCGTCAACCTCGATGCGCCGATCGCGCTGATCGAGCAGGCCATCCGCGAGGCCGGCATCGGCTTCCTGATGGCGCCGCGCCACCACAGCGCCATGCGCCACGTCGGCGGGCCCAGGGTCGAGCTCGGCTTCCGCACTATTTTCAACCTGTTAGGGCCCTTGAGCAATCCGGCCGGCGTCAAGCGCCAGTTTACCGGCGCCTTCGCGCGGGAGTGGATCGTGCCGATGGCGGAGGTGCTGGGCGCGCTCGGCAGCGAGCGGGCCTGGGTCGTGCACGGCGCCGACGGCCTCGATGAACTGACGACGACAGGGCCGACCTTTGTTGCCGAGCTCGCCGGCGGCCGCGTGCAGACCTTCGAAGTGAAACCGGAGGACGCCGGCTTGCCGCGCGCCGCAGCGCGGGACCTGAAGGGCGGCGACCGCGTGACCAATGCGGCGGCGATGGTGCGGGTCTTGAGCGGAGAGGCGGGACCGTTGCGTGATGTCACGCTGTTCAACGCCGCCGCCGCGCTCATCGTTGCCGGCCGCTGCGAAAAGCTGAAAGACGGCGTCGCGCTCGCTGCCGAGAGCATCGATCAGGGCCGCGCCCGCCAAGCGCTCAAGCGGCTGGTCGAGATCGCCGGCCTGTCGGATGCCGTCGGCACGACCCAATAGAACGGAGGCGACCCGGCCGATGACCGGCATCCTTGCCCGCATCTGCGCCGACCGCCGCGCGGACTTGAGCGAGCGCATGCGGGCGCGCCCGTTCGTTGCCGTTGCAGCCGAGGCCCAGGCGGCGCCAGCCCCGCGCCCGTTCGCCGCAACCTTGCGCCAAGCTGCGGCCGATGGCGGCTTCGGCCTGATCGCCGAGCTCAAGAAGGCGTCCCCTTCCGGCGGCCTGATCCGGGCCGATTTCGATCCGCCGGCACTCGCGCGCGCCTACGCGGAGGGCGGCGCCGCCTGCCTTTCGGTGCTGACCGAGCCGCGCTACTTCCAAGGCGATGATGCCTACCTCGGCGCCGCCCGCGCTGAAGTCGCGCTGCCGGTGCTGCGCAAGGACTTCATGCTCGATCCCTACCAGGTGGCAGAGGCGCGCGCGCTCGGCGCCGACTGCATCCTCATCATCCTCGCTGCGGTTGAGGACGCGGTCGCCCGGGAGCTGATGGCGACGGCGGCCGATTTCGCCATGGACGTGCTGACCGAGGTGCATGACGAGGATGAGCTGGAGCGCGCGCTTGCGCTCGGCGCACCCGTGATCGGCATCAACAACCGCAACCTCAAGACGCTGGCGGTCGACCTCGCGACGACGGAAGCGCTGGCGCCGCGGGTGCCGGCCGACCGGCTGCTGGTGAGCGAGAGCGGCTTGCGCACGCACGACGATCTGGCCCGCATGGCGGCAACCGGCGTGCGCTGCTTCCTCATCGGCGAGGCGCTGATGCGTGAGGCGGACGTCGCGGCGGCCACCCGGCGGCTCTTGGGCCGGGGCGAGCCGCCTGAGCGCACATGATGCGCTCACCAATTAGCCCGTTGCGCCTGCCTCTGGTTTCGCCATCCGCGCTCTCCCCTTCTCGTCATCCGCGGACTTGTTCCGCGGATCAACTGCCAGTGCCAACACACCCCAACACGTGGATGGCCGGCCTCCGCCGGCCATGACGGGGTAAGGGGAACGGACGCGCGGCGCCGGCCATGACGGGAAAGGAGGGTGTGTGGACGGCATGACGCGGGTCAGACGGCCTCGTCGCGGACGATGCGGACCGCGAGCCGGGAGCGGATCGCATCGAGCATGCGCTCCAACTCCGCCTTTTCATAAGGCTTCGCCGGCAGCTTGCCCCAGACCGGACCGGGCCAGGCGGCGTCCGAACGGAAGCGGGCGATCACGTGCACATGCAGTTGCGGCACAACATTGCCGAGCGCGGCGACGTTGATCTTGTCCGGCTTGAAGATTTCGGCCATCAGCCTGGAAATCGCCGTGATCTCGGCCATCAACTGCATCTGCTGCCCTTGCGCGAGCTCGTGCAGCTCGCGGATGTCGGGCTCGGCGGGCACCAGAATCAGCCACGGAAAGGTGGCGTCGTTCATCAACAGCAGACGCGACAGAACGAGGCCGCCGATCGGGATGGTGTCCTGCCTTAGCTTCGGGTCGAGTTCAAACATCGAAGGCCTGATCTTTCTGCCTTGGTTTCAAAGCGTTATGACCCATGCGCGAGAGCCAGAAAACGCAAACGGCCGCAGTCACACTGTGGCAGGACTGCCATAGGCAGCGCAGCCCGCGCGGTTACAGCGCTACTATCGTTCCGCGCTCGGCAACTTTCTGTCAATCTTATCTTCCGTAGAGTGACGCCGCTCGTTGCAGAGCCCGCCAAGGGTCCGTGCGGAGCGGGGTGATCGCCGCAAGAAGCGCACGTCACTTTGGCGTTGGGGAGTCTAAACCTGAGGGAGAGTTGTTGAGATGAATCAATCGTGGTTGGAGGAAGGCGAGGCACCCTGGCTGGGCCAGAAGGCCGCAGCCGACATCTGCCGGCTTTCCGGTTCGCCATTTTCGCTGGAAGACAAGCGCGTCGCCAAGACCGATCGGTCCGGCCCCTACGACCCGTCGCGCTATTGGGCCTTCTTTTCCGCGACCGACTAAGCCTGTTCGCCGTTGGCTCCCGGCGAGGGAGCGGCTAATTCGCGACCGGCGGTCGCAACCACCCAGCGACCGCCGGTGCCACCGCCCCCATTTCCCCTCCTCTCCCGCGTACATCACCCCATACCGTCGCATTGAAATTTCGAAGTTGCTATTCGCGTCGATAGTGGTATGGTGTAAGTGAGTATGATGAGCGTTCGCAACTGGCCCTGTTGGAGTTGCCCGTAGAGGCGGCCCACGCGGGAGGCGCCGCGATTGCGAAGCTCACCGGGACGCAACCCTTATAGCGTGGAGAACGGCAGTGAACCGCCTGCCGCACCCGAGCGCTTTCTGGAGTGGACAACATGGTGCCATTCGACGACGACATGGGAAAAACCGTCTCCCGGGGGACGGACGCGGATCGCTATGTCGGCAATCGCATCCGTGAACGTCGGGTTATGCTGGGCCTCAGCCAGCAACAGATGGCGCAGCTGATCGGGGTGACTTATCAGCAGGCGCACAAGTACGAGCGCGGCATCAATCGCATTTCGGCCGGACGCCTGTACGAAATTGCGCGTGTGCTGCGGGTGCCGGTCGGCTTCTTCTTCGAGGGCCTGGACGGATCCTCAGACGAGGAAGAGCTCTCGGTACGCCAGCGCATGTGCCTTGAGCTCGCGCGCAACTTCACCCAGATCCCGAACGACCGCCACCGGGAGGCTTTGAGCCAACTGGCCCGCGTTCTCGCCGCGAAGTAGGCGCGGCGACGGCGGCCCTTGCGGCAGGCTCCGCAAGGGCTTCGCCGCGGCGGGGAGGATCCGGGCGGCGCGCGTTCGCTTGCGCGATGGCTGCTGCGTATTGCAGGCGCAGACGGCCGGCGCGACGCAATGGCGTGTTCGCAAAGCGCGCCCGAAATCCCGCCTCATCAAGGCAAGCAAGCGCGTCGAGGGGGATGCGCGAGAGGTCTGCCCGACAGGCGAGTTCCGGCTCGCAGGCCGGCCGCGCAAACTTGTTCCACGGGCAGACGGCAAGGCAGTCATCGCAGCCGAACAGACGATTGCTCAAGCTGGCGGCCAGGTCGTCGGCAATCGTGCCCTTGTGCTCGATGGTCAGATAGCTGAGGCAGCGGCGCGGGTCGATCCGGTACTGCTGATCGAGCGCGCCGGTCGGGCACGCATCGACGCATCGCCTGCAGCTACCGCAGGCATCTGCCGCCGGTGGATCCGGCTCGATCGCGAGTGACGTGAACACCTCACCCAGGAACAGCCAGGATCCGAAGCGGCGCGAGACGAGGTTGGTGTGCTTGCCGATCCAGCCCAAACCCGAGCGCGCTGCAAGCGGTTTCTCCATCACCGGCGCCGTGTCGACAAACACCTTAACTTCGCCGCCATATGCGTGCGCGAGCCAGCGGGCGAGCCGCTTCAGCTTCTTCTTGAGGACGAGGTGATAGTCGCGCCTGCGGGCGTAAATGCTGACCCAGCCGACGCCTGGCTCGTCCAGGCCGGCGAGCGGATCGGTTTCCGGACCGTAGTTCAGGCCTAAGCAGATGACGCTGCGCGCTTGCGGCCACAGCAGGGCCGGATCGGCGCGCTTGGCCGGCTCGCGGGCCAGCCAGGCCATGTCGCCGTGGCGGCCTTGCGCCACATAGGCGGCCAGGTTCTCCGCATCGGCCCCGTCGCCCGCCGCGGCGGCAAAACCAACGGCATCGAAGCCACAAGCGAATGCCCCGGCGCGAATACGCTCCTTGTCAGCCGGCATCTGTGGCCACCAGGGCCAGCGATGCTGGCGGCGGTGACAGCCGCTGCTCCAGGGGCTCCAGCAACGCCGCATCCGGGGCCTCACCGGCGCGCGCGCAGGCGCGGCGATAGTCGCCGATCATTGCCGCCATCAGCGCGCGCATCGCCTCGGGCTCTGCCATGAATCGCGGCATCAGCGTGCAGATCGCTTCCCGGAAGGCAGCCACGGCGGCGAGCGTTCGGCCATCCCCTGTCTGGCAACTGCCGAGCGTCGCAAGTCCGCGGGCAAGCCCCTCCGCCGCGCGCGGGTCGCCGCGTGTCGTCACCAGCAGCCGGTGGAGCGTGACGGATTCCTCTGCCGCGGCGATCGCTTCCGCCCGCTGGCCGCACGCGCTCAAGTCGATCGCGAGGTTGCTGAGGCACAAGGCGAGCTTCGGCTCGAACGCGTCCGGCCGCTCTTGCGCAAGCGCGCGCAGGATCTCTGCGGCCTCGGACGTCGCCGCCAATGCGGCTTGGCGCTGGCCGACGCTGCGCATGCTGCCGGCAAGGAGGTTGAGCGTGACGGCAAGCGGCGCCCTGCCGACCGCCGGCTGGCGGCGCGCAGCCTCGCGGCCGATCGCCGCTGCTTCGGCCAGCGCTGCCACCGCATCGTCCTTGCGGTCGGCGGCCGTCAGGATGCGTGCCGCGGTCTCAAGGCAGCTTGCCAGCCGGGAGCCGAACTCCTCCGGCTTGGTGCGGGCGAGAACGCGGTAGACATCGGCTGCCGCGCTAGCTGACGCAATTGCGTGGTCGGTCCGCCCATGGGCGTGCAGCAGAACCGCATAGTTGTTGAGCGCTGCGCCGAGGTCAGCGCGAAAACGCTCCGGCTGCGCGACCGCCGCCTGGCCAAGCACGGATACCGACTCCGCGGCAGCGGCAAGCGCAGCCCGATCGCGCCCCAGATCGCTCAATCGCTTGGCAAGCATCATGTAGAGCGCGGCTCGGCGCTCAGTGTCCGCGGATTTCGCGCTGGGGCTTGGCGGATGCAGCTTCAAGAGCTGGCGGCAAAGGGTGACCGCCAACTCCTGCAGGCCAGTCATGTCCTCCGGAATGCGAACCAGCAGCGACTCGGCGATTTGCGGATCCGGATGCGCCTCGATCAGCGCCGTCAAGGCCTGGCCCGCCGGCTCGCCGGTTTCGACAGCGACCTGCAGCGCGGGAATTGCCAGATCCTTGAGGTTAACCGTCAGCGCGTGCGCAAGCCAGCGCGCCTCACTCGGTCGCCGCTGCGCCAGGCGGCAGAGAAGGCCCAGCGACTGCTTGGCCCGCCATGTGGGAGCATCGTCAAAGGCAGCCCGCAGCAAGCCAGAGCTGGCGGCAAGCGACCGCGCGACCAGGTGTTCGGCCAGCAGCGCCGGCTGCACGCCGGAAAGCCAGACCCGATCTGCGATCGGCGGCGCCGGCGGGTAGAGCGCGCGCAGGGTCGCAACAGCATGCCCGACCGCCTCCGCTGGCAGTTCGCGCAGCCGGCGGCCACGGCTGACGATCGCCCGTGCCTCGGCCTCCGAAGGCACGTCACCCGCCAGTGTTGCCAGCGCTGCGGCCTGGGCGAACATGGGCATCGGCAGATCGATCGCCGCCAGCCGGGGCCGCCAGCCCTCCTCCCGGTCGTACCGAAGAACGAAATCCAGCAGTTCGTCGGCACCTTGGATGGTCCGGCCGAGAGCCGCAGCGAAGGCTGCTGCGTGCACGAAGAAGACTTGCGCGAAATGCGGCTGATCGAGATCGGGCGGATCCGCTGCCGGCCGCGCCGGAGCGAGACGGCCGATGAACGCCGCGCGTGCGTCCGCAAAGAAGGAACGGCGCATGGCGGGCGGCAGTTCGAGAATGTCGTCTGCCACAACCTCGGTGCGCCGGCCGCGCAAGAGCGGGCCGACCCCCGCTTCACAGCCGCACAAGAGCGGCCACCATTCGCCCCGGCGGCGGGCCAACAGGACGATGCGGACCTGCCGGTCAGCCGCGTTGCCTCGTAGGAGATGCGCGGCCAGGGCGAAGATGGCCTGGGTGCGCTCCGATGCATCATCGATGACGATGAGGAGCGGTCGATCCGGGGTGAGCGCTTCAAGCCATCGGCTGTCCGGGCCATCCGTCGGCGGCGGCGCGAGAAAGCCGGCACGCCAGCCAGCACGTTGCAGCGCTGTGCAGCCCTCGATCAGCAGCCGTGTCTTGCCAGATCCGGCGCCGCCGGTATAGAGGCGGACGCTCAGGCCGCCCGGTTTCGCACACCAATCGAGGAGATCGGCCAGTTCGCCAGATCGCTCGCGAAAGGGAACAACGGCGCAAAAGGCCCGCAGCAGGCCGCTGGTCGCTTGCGGGGGCTGCCAGTCGAGACGCACGTTCTCCACCAGGACAGATCCCGCTGGTGAAGCCTTGGTTGCAGTCTCACTACCGGATTGCATGCGCTGTTCGACTGGCCTCGCCGTGTCGTTGTGACAGCATCGGTCCGCACGGACATTGTGCGCGATGGCCTCGCGCCCACTTCAGTTGCCACATCAAGAACATACTCCGATTGAGCGATTCCCGATACCGCATTGCCGCAGCGGCCCGCAGTGCAACGGGCGGGCGGGCGCGTCAGCGGCCACGATAAGGCGGAACGGCTTGTTCGGGCAGCCAGAGTCCGGCCGGTGGAGCCCCCGTCTGATAGAACACGTCGATCGGAATGCCGCCGCGCGGAAACCAATAGCCGCCGATTCGGAGCCAGCGCGGCTCAGCGGCAGCGCGAATCTTGGCGGCGATGGCGAGCGTCGTTGATTCATGAAAGCCGCCCACATCGCGAAAGGAATGCAAGAACAGCTTGAACGATTTCGATTCGACCAGACGCTGGTGCGGAAGGTAGTCGATGACTAGATGGGCGAAATCCGGCTGCCCGGTCACCGGGCACAGGGTGGTGAACTCCGGGCAGGTCAGGCGGACGACGAAGAACGCTTCCGGATCGGCGTTCGCAATCGTCTCCAGGACGGCCTCGGCCGGCGTGGCCGGCACGGCCGCATGCTGGCCGAGCTGAGTCAGACGGTGGCCGGGCGTCTCGGGCATGGAATGCTCCCTCCGCAGCTCAACAGTGCCGCCGGGTCACAGGGCATCGATGTCGCCCCGCGTTTGATCCGCGGCAAAGGCCGCCGCGAACGCCGCAAACCGCCCCTCCGCGATCGCTGTCCGCATCCCGGCCATCAGGGCCTGATAGTACGCGATATTGTGCCACGTCAGGAGGATGGCGCCCAGGATCTCGCCCGAGCGGACGAGATGGTGCAGATAGGCGCGGGTGTAGTCGCGCGAGGCCGGGCACGGGACGCTCTCGTCGAGCGGCCGCGGGTCGTCGGCGTGGCGGGCGTTGCGCAGATTGATCGGCCCGAAGCGGGTGAACGCCTGCCCCGTGCGGCCGGACCGGGTCGGGATGACGCAATCGAACAGGTCAATGCCGCGACCGACGGCGCCCACCAGGTCATCCGGCTTGCCGACTCCCATCAGGTAGCGCGGACGCTGCGGCGCAAGCTGCGGCACGGTCGCCTCGAGGACGCGAAACATCATCGCTTGGCCTTCGCCGACCGCAAGCCCGCCGACGGCATAACCATCGAAGCCGATCGCCTGCAGGCCGGCTGCCGATTCCGCGCGCAGATCGGCATCGACGCCGCCTTGCACGATGCCGAACAGGCCATAGCCAGGCCTTTCGCGGAACGCATGGCGGCAGCGCTCCGCCCAGCGCAGCGACCGGCGCATGGCGAGCGCGACATCGGCCGGCTCCGCGGGAAAGGGCGTGCACTCGTCCAGCACCATCGTGATGTCCGCATCGAGCAGGTGCTGGATTTCGACCGCACGCTCCGGCGACAGCCGGTGCCGCGCCCCATCGATGTGGCTGCGGAATTCCACCCAGTCTTCGTCGATCGATCGCAGCGCCGCGAGCGACATCACCTGGAAGCCGCCGGAATCGGTCAGGATCGGTCCCGGCCAGCGCATAAATTCGTGCAGCCCGCCGAGCCGGGCGATCCGCTCGGCACCGGGCCGCAGCATCAGGTGATAGGTGTTGGCGAGCACCATCGCGCTGCCGGTGGCGGCCACCATGTCGGGGGTGAGCGCCTTGACCGTTGCCGCCGTGCCGACCGGCATGAAGGCCGGCGTTTCGACCATGCCGTGCGCGGTCGAGAGCCGGCCGCGGCGCGCCCGGCCATCGGTGCCGAGGAGGGTAAAGCCTAGGCCGTTAGCACTCATGGCTGCGGCACCTCGGCCGCCGGCTCGAGCAGGCAGCAGTCGCCGTAGGAGTAGAAGCGGTAACCGGCGGCGATCGCATGCGCATAGGCGGCGCGGATTCTGGCCAAGCCACTGAACGCCGCGACCAGCATGAACAGGGTCGAGCGCGGCAGATGGAAATTGGAAAGCAGACGATCAACGACGCGAAACCGGAAGCCGGGCAGGATGAAGAGATCGGTCTCGCCGGTGAAGGGCCGGACGCCGCCTGCGCCGTCGGCGGCGGTTTCCAGCAGACGCAGGACCGTCGTGCCGACCGCCACCACGCGGCCGCCCGCGGCCTTCGCTTGGGCGACCGCCGTTGCCGCGTCGGGACTGATGGTGCCCCATTCGGCGTGCATGATGTGCTCTTCCGGCCGCGCGGCCGTGACCGGAAGAAAGGTGCCGGCGCCGACGTGCAACGTCACGAAGGCGATGCCGATGCCGCGCTGGGCCAGAGCCTGCATGAGCGCGCCGGTGAAATGCAGGCCGGCGGTGGGCGCCGCGATCGCGCCGGCGTGACGGGCGAACACGGTCTGATAGTCACGGACGTCCCGCTCATCGCGCCCGCGCGGCCGTTTGATGTAAGGCGGCAGCGGCATCGCGCCAAAGGACTCGATCGCCGCCATCAACTCCTCGCCGGCGCGATCGAACGCAAGCACGATGGTGCCGGCCGGCTCCTTGGCGACGACCTCGGCGCTGAAGCCGGCGGCCCAGTCGATCCGCTGGCCGGGCTTGAGGCGCCGCGCCGGTCGGACGAGGGCACGCCAGCGATCAGGCGCCATCGGCGCAATCAGGGTCGCCTCAATCGCGACGGAACCACGCCGGCCGATGAGGCGGGCCGGCATTACCTTGGTGTCGTTCAGCACCAGGAGATCGCCAGGCGCCAGCAGCGATGGCAGTTCCTCGACGCGGTGATCGCTCAAACCGGCACCGACCGCGAGCAGCCGCGCCGTGTCGCGCGGCACCACCGGCCGCAGGGCGATGCACTCCCGCGGCAGCTCGAAATCGAAATCAGCGAGCTGCATCGGCCGTTAAGATGCGCAAACAGCCAGTCTTTGCCCTGCCGGTGCCGATGAGCGCCGGCACTCCCTGATGCAACCTTGACGCCTTATGCGGCATCCGCCCAAGATCGGCGCAATCGGATACGGGAGGACGAGGACCATGCACGTGACCCTGGTCGAGGTACGGGTCAAGCCCGAGCGCGTCGCCGATTTCATCGCCGCGAGCAAAGCCAATCACGAGGGCTCGATTGCCGAGCCCGGCAATTGCCGGTTCGATATTCTGCAGCACGCGCAAGATCCCTGCCGTTTCGTCCTCTATGAAGCGTACAGGACCGCCGACGATGCCGCCAACCATAAGAAGACAGCGCATTACCTCACCTGGCGCGACACCGTCGCCGACATGATGGCGGAGCCGCGCGTGGGCGTGCCCTATGTCGGCCGCTTTCCGGCGGCGCCACGGTCATGATCCCGATCGCACCGTTTTCCACCGCACGACTGCCGCGGATCCTCTTCGGCGCCGGCAGCATCGGGACTGTGCCGGCCGAGGCGCTGGCGTTCGGCAACCGGGCGCTGATCGTCACCGGCGAACGATCGTTCCGCGCTGGGCCACACTGGGAGCCGCTCCTTGCAGGCCTCGCCCGGGCCGGCATCGCCTGGCAGGGCCTGGCGATCGCGGGGGAACCGTCCCCCGAAACGATCGATGCCGCTGTTGATCGTTTCCGCGGCCAGGGGATCGCCGTCGTCATCGGCATCGGTGGCGGCAGCACGCTCGATGCCGCCAAGGCGATCGCGGGGCTGTTGCCGCACCAGCACTCGGTGCTGGAGCACCTGGAGGGCATCGGCCCCGAGCGCCCGTATCCGGGACCGTCGCTCCCCCTGATCGCCGTTCCGACCACCGCCGGGACCGGCAGCGAGGCGACCAAGAACGCCGTGCTGAGCCGCATCGGCCGCGACGGCTTCAAGAAATCCTTCCGTGACGAGGCCCTGATCGCGCGTGCCGCCATCGTCGATCCGGACCTGCTGGCGAGCTGCCCGCAGGAAATCATCGCCGCCAACGGGATGGACGCGTTCACGCAGTTGCTTGAGTCCTATACCTCGACCAAGGCAAACGTGCTGACGGACGCGCTTGCCTGGTCCGGCTTGCAGGCCTTCGCGGAGAGCTTTTTCCCTGCCTGGACGGGGGACGACAGGGCCGCCGCCGGCCGCAGCGGACTTGCCTACGCGGCGCTCATTTCAGGGATCTGCCTCGCGCAGACCGGTCTCGGAGCCGTGCACGGCCTGGCGTCCCCGCTCGGCGCCTACTTCCCGATCCCGCACGGCGTCTGCTGTGGGACCCTGGTCGCGGCGGCGACAGACGTCAACATCCGCGCCCTGCAGGATCGCCTGCCGGACAGCGCGGCACTCGCAAAATATGCGGCGGTGGGGGAGCTGATTGCCGGCGCTTCCGGCTTGGGCCAGAGCGGCGGCGTTCAGGCACTCATCGAAACGCTGCAGGCATGGACGGATCGGCTTGCGCTGCCACGCCTCGCGGCGTTCGGTGTCGCGCGAGAGGACGTCGAACGACTGGTCGCCGGCAGCCGCGGCAGCTCAATGCGCACCAACCCGCTCGTGCTGACCGACGAAGAAGTCGGCACGATTATCATGACCCGCCTTTAGGCAGCCCCGCACCATTCGCGGCGCTGCCCGCACGCGGTTCGGTGCTAGCGGCTCCAGGTCCGGACGCCACCGACATCGAGGTGGACAAAGGAGGCACTACGATAGAAGCCGACACCGCCCCGCTGGAGCGACCAGGCGGCGCGGAAGACATCGCTGTTGCCGAAGCCACCGATCGCGATATCGATCGCCTTGGCACGCAGATGCATGCTGTTCTTCGCCACGTTAATCCCCTCGCGGCGGAGCATCGCATTGGTTTCCGGCGAGCGGTAGCCGGAGTAGACCTCGAAGGGACGGTCGGATTCGAGGCGCAGATTCAAAGCATAAAGAAAATCGAGAAGCGCCGGATCAATCTGCTTGACTTCATCGGTTCTGAAGTCGCGCAGCAAACTACTGATTTCGTCGATCGCCTCCGGCAGGTAGCGGCCATCCTCGTAATAGACGAGATTAAGCCGCTCATCGGTGTGACGGTGACGGAACGCCAGCGAGCGCTCAAAAGTGGCCCGAGGACGAACCCAAGACTGTGCCGCTGGCTGCCAGCCCTCAGTTGAGCGAGCGAGCGCTCCAACGGGGCTCAAAGCAACAAGACCGAGCCCGCCAAGCGCAACAATGCCGCGGCGCGACAAAACAGCCCCCTTTTGTTCCTCCTTCACGGTTCCTTTTCCCTGTCCTGCCAAATCAACACACCACGTCGTGAAGCACGCGGGGCCTTTTTTGCACTGCGGGTTGCCTTGCGGTCAAGCCCTAAGCGGACATCATTTCGACACCATGATTGGAAACGGTTGGGAATCGGTTTTATCTGTACTCAAGTGCCGTATCATTAGTTGAGAAAATATCGCATAAATCGCAATGCATTAGAAACGATTCGCGCCACGGTCTACAATGCAAGCCACGACTCGGTTCCCGTAGCCTCATTGGGGCAAGAGTCGCCGCTGCAGCTTCGACCATAGCGCGAAAAAGCTAAATTTTGGTGAACACCGCCTCTTGCGAGTGTGGACGGGACGCGTCACTCGCCTTAGAGGCGTGATCGGGCGCCTCGGCGACACCATGCTGCCTTCGCCATGGGGCGATCGAGAGGTGCCACCGATTCGACCGCGTTCCGCGACGACGACGTCGCCTTATTTCAGGTGGCGGCGACGCGCGCGCCTAAAGCGCGATATACTGGCGAAGCGCATCGACCTCGGCTTGTGCCTCAGCGATCCGGCTCTTGACGACGTCGCCGATGCTGATCACGCCGATCATGCGGCCTTCCTCGACCACGGGCACGTGGCGGAACCGCTGCGCCGTCATCATCCCCATGATGCCGGCGATCGGCTCGGCCGGGGTACAGGTCACCACGTTCCGCGTCATCAGATCGCCGACCCGCTTGTCAAACACGGCCTTGCCGTGCGTGTTCATGGCGTGGATGACATCGCGCTCTGAGAAAATTCCAGCGATGCTGCCCTTGTCGTCGAGAACGACGACCGCGCCGATGCGCTTGGCACACAGCACCGCAATCGCCGTCGTCACCGGTTCGTCGGCTGTTACGGTGAAGATCTCCCGTCCTTTGTTCTTTAGGATACTCGCAACCGTCATGGCGGTCTCCCTTTGCGCCGGCCCCATCGCCACCTATCGTGCGCACGCGGACCTGTCAACAGCCGCTTGCGCGCCGTCCGAGCCTCCCCACCCTGTGCATCGGCCGCAGCCCCCTGTGCACGCAGGAGCGACCGGCTGCGTGCATCAGGCGTAAGGGTCAGCAGCGTCGCGCAGGCCATCCCCCAAAAAATTGAAGCCCAGCACGGTGATAATCACGCAGACCATCGGCATCAGCAGCCATGGATAGAGAACCACCGCTTCAATGTTTTGCGCCTCGATCAAGAGCACGCCCCAGCTCGTCACCGGCGGCCTGAGACCGAGGCCCAGGAAGCTCAACGCCGTCTCGCCCAAGATCATCGACGGGATCGACAGCGTCGCCGAGGCGATCAGGTGGCTCATGAAGTTGGGCAGGAGGTGCCGGCGGATGATCCGCGATGGCTTGGCGCCCATCAGTTCGGCGGCCGTGCAGAAATCCTCCTCCCGCAACGCCAGCAGTTTCGAGCGCACGGCACGCGCGAGGCCGGGCCAGTCGAGCAGGCCGAGGATGAGCGTGATCCCGAAATAGACCCAGATCGGGCTCCAATTGACCGGCAGCGCCGCCGACAACGCCATCCACAGCGGCAACTCCGGCAGCGAGCGCAGGATCTCGATCACACGCTGCACGGCGCTGTCGACCCTGCCGCCGAGATAACCGGCGGCACCGCCGATACTGATCCCGAGGATAAAACTGACGGCGACCCCAAACAGCCCGATCGTCAGCGAGATCCGCGCTCCATAGAACAGGCGCGAGAACAGGTCGCGGCCGAGCCGGTCGGTGCCGAGCAGGAACATCGTGCCGCCCTCCGCAGGGCACACGAGGTGCAAGCGGGACTCAACCAAGCCCCAGAACCGGTACGGATCTCCCTGACAGAAAAAGCGCAGCCGCTGCACCTTGCCCGAATCGGCCGTGTATTCGCGTTTCAGGTTCACGGGGTCGAGCCGATAGGTGAAACCGTAGACGAAGGGGCCGATGAACGCACCTTCGTGAAAGAGCCGCACCCGCTGCGGCGGCGCGTGAATGAACGCCGTGTTTCTCGTCTCGAGCGCGTAGGGCGCGAGGAACTCCACGACCAGGATCGAGGCGTACATCACCAACAGGACAAAACCGCACGCCACCGCCACCCGGTGTCGCCGGAACTTCCACCACATCACCTGCCACTGCGGCGCGAAGTAGAACCGTTCCTGCTCCGGCGTCAGCCGCTCCGTCTCCTCGACGGAAAAGGGTGCCGGATCGACGTAATGGGTAAGCCGCCCGCTCACCGCCCGCTGCCCTCGCCCAGGCGGATGCGCGGGTCAAGGAGCGCCAGCAAGACATCCGACAGAAACATGCCGACAACGGTGAGCGCGGCAAGGAACATGAGGAACGAGCCCGCCAGATACATGTCCTGGCTCTGCAGCGCCTTCAGCAACATGGGCCCTGTCGTTTCCAGCGACATCACTGCCGACACGATGACGGAGCCGGAAACGATCTGCGGCAGCAGCGAGCCGAGATCGGCGATGAATGGATTGAGCGCCATCCGCAGCGGGTACTTGCGCAACAGCCGCCCGGGCGGCAACCCCTTCGCCCGCGCGGTGACGACATACTGCTTTTGCAGCTCGTCCAAGAGGTTGGCGCGCAGGCGGCGGATCATTCCGGCGGTGCCGGACGTGCCGATGACGACCACCGGGACCCACAGATGCTCAAGGACCGAGAGCGCTTTCGCGACCGACCATGGCTGATTGATGTACTGCGGATCCATCAGACTGCCGATCGAGGTGCCAAAGGCGACGTTGGCGAAATATAACAGAATCAGAGCGAGGAGAAAATTCGGCGTGGCCAGCCCGAGCAAACCAAGCAGCGTCAATCCGTAATCACCCCAGCTATATTGACGCGTTGCTGAATATATCCCGATCGGGAACGCCACGACATAAATGAAGATAACAGTCGCGAAATTCAGAACGACGCTTAGGATCAGACGATCCCCTACTACCTTGCTAACGGGAAGATTATGTTCGAAAGAATACCCCAGGTCTCCTTGCAAAAGTGATGTCACCCATACCGCGTATTGCTCTACCAGTGGTCGATCCAGGCCATACTGTTTTTTGAGGAACTCGACCTTTTCTCCGGTCACCGCCTCGCCCTGGCTTTGCAGCTCGGCAATGTAGTTGGAAAGATAGTCGCCGGGTGGCAGTTGAATAATGAAGAAGATGAGCGCACTGATCGCGAGCAGTGTCGCCATCATTGTCACCAACCGACGGCCCAAGTAGCGCAGCATCGCTTTGGCCTACCGTTTCGCCGGCGGAGCCGCGTCTGCAAACCAGAACGTGTCCGGGTGATGGACACCGAAGTGGGCGCCAGGCTCCCAGTTGTAGACCGCCTCGGCTGGTACGTTCTGCAGGCGGTTGCTGACAACAACCGGCTGCGGCACCGCGCGAACGGTGCCGATGCTGAACTGTTGTTCGGCGCGGATCGCCAGCATGCGGTGCCAGATCTCCGCACGCCGGGCTGGATCCAGAGTCTTCAACCAAGCCTCGTACAGCTCCGCCAGCTCGGTTGCTGCCGGCATATCGACAGCCTCGCCTGATCGGCCACTGGTTTCGTAGTATTGGCCCCACTTCGGCCAGGAAAGCTGCACCTGGCTGGTCGGCGCCAGTTCCGTCGGCAGCGTGTCGGCATTGGCCAAGCCGTTCTCCAGACCATACCAGGCCGACATCAACGCGAGGCCGGCAAAGACGCGGTTGCGCAGGACCTGCCGCTCCTCCGGCTTGATCAGGAGCCGAACGCCCGCCGCCTTCCAGGTTTCGGTGATCAGTTGCAGGATCGCGACCTGGACGGGGTCTTCCCCCGACGTCTCGACCACGATCTCAAGCGGCGTACCGTCAGCGGTGAGGCGGAAGCCGTCAGCCCCCCGCCGCAGGCCGAGCGCATCGAGCAGACCGTTGGCGCGGGCGAGATCGAAAGCCGCGTAGCGCTCCTCGTAGTCCGGCTTGAACAGCGGGCTAGCCGGCAGCACCGTGTCGTTGCCGAGGCGCGCCATGCCGTAATAGATGACTTGGCTGATCTCGTCGCGATTGATGGCAAGTGACAGCGCCTGGCGAAAGCGCGCGTCGCGAACGAGCGCACGCTGGGTCGGGTTCTCGACATTAAGATTGGGGAACAGCGCCAACTCCGAACCACGCGCCGAAGGCCAGAGCCGCACCTCGTAGTTGTTGCGGGCCGCACCCTGCTTGAGAATCGTGAAATTCTCGAAGCTTAAGCCGCGCGCTTGCAGGTCGGCTTCGCCTGCGGCCGCCTTGACCGGGATCAGCTGCGGACTGACGATCGTGAGCGCGACCTCATCGATGTACGGCAGTTGCCGGCCATTGACATCGACCCGGTGATAGAACGGGTTGCGGGCAAAGATGAAACGGCTCGATGGCGGCGGGGTGGTCAGGACCCATGGGTCCAGCGTCGGCAGGTCGGGATTGTCGTTATGGTAGTGGTTGCTGATGCGCGTAAACAGCGCCGACCAATTGCGCTGCCCGGCTGCCGCAACCTTCTCAGCCAGCGCTTCTGCCTCGGCATAGCGCGGATGGAACGGTTTGAGGTAATGCGCCGGCTGGAAAATCTCGTCCGGGCGCGCCCCCGCGAGTGCCGGCAGGAAATGCGGGTTGGGGCGCTCCCAGGTGTAGCGCAGCGTCCGTGCGTCCACCACCTCGAACCGAGGCGGCTTGTCGTCGACGAGCAGGAAACGGTCCGGGCCGCCCGGCGACAGCTCCGGATTGTTGGCAACATCCTCCCAGTAGAAGCGGAAATCCTCGGCCGTGAACGGCTGGCCGTCCGACCAGCGGTGGCCTTTGCGCAGCGTCAACGTGAAGATGCGGCCTTCCTTGACATCGATCGCTTCAAGGATATCCGGCACCGGCCGCCAGTTCGCATCGTAGCCGACAAGCCGTGCGTAGCCGTAGACAACCATCATCCGGGTGTCGCGCGACTGGCTCATCAGCAAGCGCAGCTGCCCACCGTAGGCACCCGGCCGCTGCCCGGCGCCTTCGAGCCGAACGACTGCCGGTGACTGCGGAAGCCGCTGCTCCATCTTCGGCAGGCTGCCAGCGGCCACGCGCGCCGCAAGCGCCGGTGGTTCGATGGCGTCTGCGGCCGACGGCAATGGCGCGGCCGCGAGCCAGACCAGAATCAAGACCGCCAACACACGGGCAAACCAGCAATCCACTTGCATCTCAAGCCCTCCCCGGCACGGATGGCAACTCGTGGGCACGCACGAAATGACCGCCGCCCAGATCCAAAAGATGCGGCCGCGTCGCGCCGCCGTCGGTAAATGGCGCCGGCCAAGCCTCAGGCGTTGAGGCGCGGCCGTCCATTACAGCGGAAAAGTCGAGCCGGCGCTCAGGATCGGGGAACGGCACGGCCGCCAAGAGGGTGCGGGTGTAGGGGTGGACCGGATTGCGGAACAGGGCTTCCCGGCTCGCCTCTTCGACAATGCGGCCAAAGCACATCACCGCAATCCGCTCCGCCATGTAGTCGACGACCGCAAGATTGTGCGAAATGAACAGGTAGGTGAGCCCCAGCTCGCTCTGCAGGTCCTTGAGCAGGTTCAGGATCTGGGCCTGGACCGAGACGTCGAGCGCGGACACCGGCTCATCGCAGATGAGGAGATCCGGCTTCAGCGCAAGGGCGCGCGCAATGCCGATCCGCTGGCGCTGGCCACCGGAAAAGCTGTGCGGGTGGCGACCGACATCGCGCGGATCGAGGCCGACCAGTTCCATCAGCTCGCGCACCATCTCCCGGCGGTAGGCGGCATCGCCGATGCCGTGAATGATCAGCGGCTCACTCAAGATGTCATAGACCGTCATGCGCGGGTTGAGTGCGCTGAACGGGTCCTGAAACACGTATTGGATCTTGCGCCGCACGGCCGCCAACGCGTCCGCTGGCAGCCGCGTCAGATCCACCACGCCGTCGCCGGCGTCGAACAAGACGGTGCCGTTGTCCGCCCTGACGGCGCGCAAGATCAGTTTGCTCAAGGTGGATTTGCCGCAGCCGCTCTCCCCCACCAGGCCCAGACAACTGCCGCGGGCGATGTGGAAACTCACGTCATCGACGGCGCGCACGGTGCGCGTGTGCCGGGAGGCGAACAGCCCCGCGCCGCGGCGGGTGATGAACGACTTGCTGAGATTGCGCACTTCCAGATGCGGCGGTGGCGGCCCCTGGCGCGCGCCGCTGCCGGCCGGCCGGGCCAGGAGGTGGCCCTTGCGCTTGCGGATCTCCCGGAGCGGTTTCAGCCGCTCGCCGCGGCGCATGTCAAAGTGCGGAACCGCGCCCAACAACGCCCTGAGGTAGGGATGGCGCGGATCACCGAAGATGTCTTCGAGCGCGCCCGCCTCCATCACCCGGCCGCGGTACAAGACCACGACCTCCTCGGCCATGTTGGCGACGACGCCCAGGTCATGCGTGATCAGCAGCAGCGCCATGCCGAACTCCTGGCGCACATCCTGGATCAGTTTCAGGATCTGCGCCTGGATGGTCACGTCGAGGGCGGTCGTCGGCTCATCGGCAATCAGCACCGCCGGCCGACAGATGAGCGCCATCGCGATCATCGCCCGCTGGCGCAGGCCGCCTGAAAGCTCGAACGGATAGGTGTTGAGCGCGCGTTCCGGTTCCGGAAAGCCGACGAGCTTCAGCATGCGCACCGTCGCCTCGATCCCTTCGCGCCTGCCAAGCCGGCTATGCAGCTCAAGCATCTCGCCGACCTGATCGCCGACCGTGTGCAGCGGCGAGAGCGAGGTCATCGGCTCCTGAAAGATCATCGAGATGTGGCGGCCGCGGATGCTGCGGTAGGCGGTGCCGGCCGGATCGAGGCCGGTCAGGTCGCTGGGCTCAGCGCCGGTGCGGCCGTCGTCAAACAGGATCGAGCCGCTGCGAATGCGGCCGTTGGCCGGCAGGATGCCGAGAATGGCTTGCGCCGTGACCGACTTGCCGGAGCCGGACTCACCCACGAGCGCCACTGCCGAGCCGGCTTTAAGGCGAAAGCTGATCCCGCCGAGCGCGCGCACGAGACCGCCGCGGGTGTGAAACTCGACCGACAGATCCTCCACCCGCAACACCTCGCCCATGGCTGCCTACCCGAGCCGGAACGATCGAGCGGCAGCGGCCATCAGCCGAAAACCTCGGTGGCGGCGAGCCAGCGGCAGGCGGGATGGGAGCGCGTCCGGCGCACGAACGCCTCGACAAACTGCCAGCAGCCTTCGTCGTGAAAAAGATGATGCGTCATCAGGCCGGTCGGCTCGCTGGCATCGGCGGTACCTGCGCGCCGCTGCCGCAAGTGGTCCAGCACCTGCGCCAGCGCCGCTTCGGTGCCGACGAAGCCGCCGCTCTGCCAGTTGACGATGTCGACGTGAACGTTGGCATTGATCAGGCCGGGGGCAGCCTCGCGCGCCGGCCGTGGTCCCAGGACTGACAGCCCGGCCACGCCCGCTGCCGGTAACGCTGGCACGAAATCGGGATCGATGCGGTTCCACGGCGCAACCAACGCCGGAACGTGGCGCGCGAAGACGCTGACGCGAGCCACACTGCGCCGCAGCTCCGCCAGCATGACCTCGGGCGGGCGGTGCCGTCCGTACTCGTTCTGCCGCTCATCGCCAGGTGCGTGGTTGTCGTGCCCCCAGCCGTGGACGAGCGCACAGCCGTGCGGCTGACCGGCGAGCCAAGCGACCAGATGGTCCTCGGCATCGCGCGGAATGACCGCGAGCGCAACCGGCGTATCGGTTGCCCGAGCGATCGCAAGCGTGCGATCGAGCTCCGGCGTCACGGCGCGCGCATCGTCGTCGCGCCACCAGAATGTGACGGTACGGCCGGCCATCCGCCAGGCCTCGAGTTCGTCGTCGATCGCGTTCCAGTCGGGCATGCTTGCCCCTATCCCGCTCGTATTCCGGCGCAAAAGCAAGCCATCGCGCGCGCCGTCGTCTCGGCACCGTGCATGTCTAAGGGCAGGCAGGTGCGATCTCTTGTCAAGGCTTCGTCGATCGAGGCGGCGAGACGTTTCGGTGACAGATCGTCCGCGGCCACGAGCGTGATGGCGCCGCGTTCGGCCAGGATGCCGGCACGCACGCCCTGCTCCGTCTCGGTCGGTGTTGCGAATGGAACCACGACCGCAGGCACGCGCGCCGACAGGACATCCATCATCGTGTTGTAGCCGGCCTGCGAGATGCAAAGCACGGCATTGGCAAGCAGCTCCGGCACGTCGGCCCGCCAGCGCTCAATCACCACGCCGTCGGGGCAGTTCCAGCGCAGCTCGTCGAAGGCTCGTTCGGGCAGGTTGGGCCCGGTGAGAAGACGCCAGACGTGCCCGGCGGCGCAACTCAAGGGCCGCGCTTCGAGCGCAGTCCGCAAGAGCGGCTCACCGACAGCGCCGCCGCCAACCATGACAACCACCTCGCCGCGGCCGGTCTCGCATGCGTTGCCAGCTTCGATGCCCGCTCCCGCTTCGGCGACATAACCGGTGTAGATCAGCTTGTCCGCAATGGCCTCTGCTTCCGGGAACGAGGCGGTGAGCGGGATGAAGTCCGGATCGCCATGCACGAGGACACGATCGAAAAAGCGCTTCGCCAAGCCGATGATCGCCTGATTGCGCTGCGGCTCGGCTTTCCTGATCAAGACGTCGCGGACTGAGGAGACGATGCAAGGGCGGTCCGGTCGCGCCCAGGCCTCCTGCAGCAAGGGCAGGAGTTCGAACCGGAACTGGCCACGGCCGAACGGAAACATCTCGATCAACAGCGCCTGCGGCTGGATTGCGTCAAACTCCTGCAGCAACCGCGCCGCACGGCCATCGCGAAAGGCATCGTCGATCGGCTGACCGTTGGTATCGACCAGCGTCGAGAACGTCGCATCCAGCGTCCTCACAGGAGGCAGAAGGACCCGGCTGCAGCCATCGAAGGTGATGCCCGGTACCGGCGCGCCGCCGAGTACAACCGTGACGTCAAAACCGGCCGCCCGCAGCGCCCCGGCAATCAGTGAGGCACGCTTGACATGGCCAACGCCGAGCAGACTTTGCACATAGTAAAGGACACGCTTGCTCACCGGTCGGTTTTCCCGGTTGCCACGAGCGGCGTCAAGAGCTTGTCGAGCGCGCGCGCAGCCGCATCGAGACTGTGGCGCTCGCCAACCGCGCGGGCGGCCTGCTGGCCGAGGAGCCGGCGCTCGTCCGCGCTGTCGATCAGACGGGCAACGGCCTGGGCAAACGCGGCCGCGTCGCCCACCGGCACCAGGAGGCCGGTCTCGCCGGAGCGGACGATATCGCCGACACCGCCGGTCAGGCCGGCGACCACCGGGACGCCTGCAGCTTGCGCTTCCAGAAGCACCATGCCGTAGGCCTCGCTAATCGCTGGCCAGACGTAGATGTCGGCGACGGGATACAAGTGCGCGAGCGCATCTTGCTCATGGGCACCGAGCCAATGGACCCGCGGGCCGAGGTCGGCAAAGGTAGCCAGCACCTCCGCACGCGCCGGCCCGTCGCCTGCGATCAGGAGCTGCCAGCGACGCGCGGTCAGTTGTGAGAGAGCCTGCGCCAAAAGACGGTAGGAGGCGAGCTTCGCGCCCGGCCGCATCATCGCGACCGTGAGCAGCACGACTGTGCCGGCATCGAAGCCAAGGCTGCGCGCGAGCGACTGACGCAGCGCCGCCGCTTGGTCCACGCCCACACGCGCGCGTTCGGGGTCGACGAACGGCGCCAGTGGCGCCCAGCAGTCCGGCGAGCGAAGGAGGGGCAGCACGCAGGCACGGTCGGCCGCGTTGAGCCCGAGCACCAAATCGGCGGCAGCGAGAGCGGTGCGGCTGGCAACGCAGCCCTGCGCCCAGGGGCCTCTCTCCTGCTTGGGCGCGTAGGACGCCTCCGCGACGACATAGGGGATGCCCAATGCATCGCTCACCGGCGGCCCAAGCCAATCCGGCGCCTTGTGGTAGAGGTGATAGGTGAACCATAGCTGCGGCTGCAGGGATGCCGTTCGCCGCCGGTAGCGGCGGATCAGGGCGTGCGCGATCCGTTCGCCCAGCTGCGCCAAGCGTTGCTGGCGATCGGGTTCGCCCGCACCTTCGAAGCTGCGAAAGCGGCTGGCGAGCTCGACCGTATGCCCGGCCCGCTGCAGCGCACGACACAACAAGCGCGCCATCGTCCGGTCGCCGGACGGCACCGGATGGTCGGGGGCCTTCAGGGGAGCGTAGAAGGCGGTACGCATGGCTCGCTCCGGGGGGCAACGGCGGGGCGGAACCGCGCCTTCAAGCGCTCGATCGCGCCTCCAAAGGAGAAGTCCGTGCGCACCCGCGCGAGGCCGGCGAGACCAAGCCGCTCACGCTCATCGGGTGCGGCGATCAGCCGGCCGATGGCTTCTGCCAAAGCCAGGGGGTCGCCGGGCGGAACGAGGAGGCCGGTCTCCCCGCTCACAATCAGCTCCGGAACGGCAGAGACGGTGGTCGAGACGCAGGGCAGCCGCTGGCTCTGCGCCTCCATGAGGACATTGGGCAGGCCGTCGCGATCGCCGTCGGCGGCGATGCGGCACGCCAGGACGAAAATGTCCGCTTCCCGATAGGCCTGCAAAACGTCGTCGTGGCTGCGCGGCCCCCGCCACTCGATCCGCTCCGCAAGGCCGAGGACCTGCGCCATTGCCTTGAGGTTCTTCAAGAGCGGGCCGCCGCCGATGTGAACGAGCCGCCAGCGGGTCGAAGGCGGCAAGGCCGCAAGCGCCTGTAACAGAACATCATAGCCCTTCTTCTCGACCGCACGGCCGATCGAGAGCAGGCGCACCGGATCGCTGGGATCTGATCCGTCCCTGCGGCCGACGCATTCAGAAGGGCTCGGCAGAGCGGCGAACGCGTGCAGATCAATGCCATGATAGAGAAGCTCGACCGGCCTCTGCGGCGTGGAAAGCGTGCGCAGGTATGCGGCATTGCAGGCGGTGCAGGTGACGAGCCATTCGCATGCAGCCAGTTTCTCGCGGATATCCCATTCCGGCGTCGTCCAGACGTCCTTGGCGTGCGCGGAGACGCTCCACGGCAGACCTGAGAGCATGGCCGCATAGCGGGTGACCGAGGCCGGCGTATGCAGAAAGTGAGCGTGCAGCCACGTCACGTCCGCGGGCAGTTCGTGCGCCAGCACAATGGCCTGACCGAAGCGCCGCACGCGGTTGCGGGACGGATCACGCCGCAGATCGCGCAACCACGCGGCGCGGGCGTGTTCATAGTGCGGCCAGCGCCGAACCGTGCGCCACGCCTGCCAGACCCGGAGGGGAGCGTGGTGGAGGTACTCGGGCAGGTAAACGACCGGCGCCTGGATGCGCCGATGCACCGGATGCACGGCCGCATCGGTCGGGTGGCGGAGCGAGAACAGGCGGAGATCGAGGCCGCTGCGCTCGAGTGCCAGGATCTCGTTGGCAATGAAGGTTTCCGAGAGGCGCGGATAGCCCTTGAGAATGACAGCGACGACGGGCGCCGCAGTGTCAGGGGACCTGGGCACCTGCGGACAGCCGCGGCTGCTCAACAACGGGGGCACCAAGCCACGCATCGACGAGGCGGTTGATCGCCGGCAGTCCCTCCAAGAGACCACGGATGCGGATTTCCGACGGTTTGCGCTGATGCGGCAGGCTGCGCAAGACGGCCGCCATCGCCTGCGGTTGGCAGCGCCCGTCATCTGCCATCATGCGCACGAGGCCGAGGCTGCTGGCGCGCTCGGCACGGATATACTGCTCCATCCGCGGCGCGGTTCGCGGCACCAGGAGCGCCGGCTTGTCGAAAGACAGGATCTCGCAAAACGTATTGTACCCGCCCATGGCGACGACCCCGGCTGCAGCGGCCATCAGGTCTTCCATCTTCGGCTCGAAGGTGATGGTTTCCACCGCCGGCAGACGGGCCGCCCGCTCGATGAAGCCGCCCTGCTCGGTCGATCGCATGAACGGCCCGAGCACGAGAAGTGCCGGATAGGGGATGCCGGGATCCGCCTCGTAGGCTCGCAAGACCCAATCGATCAAAAGTGCCCCGTCGCCGCCGCCGCCGGTCGTCACCAGGATGAAGGGCTCGCGCGGCATCGGCACGGGACGTCCGGCAACGTTCTCCGTTCCGGTCGTCGATCGGCGCAGATAACCGGTGTAGTGAACCTTGGCGAGCGTCGAAGCGGGCAGCGCAATGCCCTCGAGAGCGTTACAGATCTGCGGCAGTCCGTAGATCCAGATGCTGTCGTACAGATCGATCAGCGCCGGCGCCGCGTTCTTGCGCTCCCACTCCTCGGCCAACTGCGCCGGCTCGTCCATCACGTCGCGCAGGCCGAGAACGAGCCCCGCCCCCCGCGACTTCAGCATGGTGAGCGTGTCTTTGACCTCGCCGCGCAGCCCGAGCGGCTCCTTATCGACGAGGAAAATGTCAGGACGGAAGGCTTCCGCCGTGCGGCGGATGATTTCGGCGCGGATGCCGAGCGTTTCCTCGATGCCGATATCGAGATTGAGCGGCATGTAGTCGCCGTGCTGGAGCTTGATGATGCCGGGGACGCGGACAAAGTCGACCCGGCGGCAAAAGCTGAAGTTGCCAATAATCGGTGAGCCGGACAGAATGAGAACCGTGAGATCGCGGCGATGGTGGGCGAGGGCATGCGCAATCGTCTGGCACCGGCGCAGGTGGCCGAGGCCAAAGCTGTCGTGGCTGTAGATCAAGACCCGGGAGTGTCCGTGATGCTCGCCCATCGTGCCCCTTCCGGCCGCTTCTCGTTGCCCGCCCATAGGCGGTGGCAGCGTTCCCTGGTGCAGCGTTGCGGCGCCATTAACCATAGAAAGCGTCTGCAAGGCAAGCGGGCGTTTCTGACAAGACGCTGAAACTGCGCAGGATCAAGGCGCCCACACAGGTTTTCGGAACGTAACAGCCCCATGGAAGCAACGTTTTTCAAGTACATTATAAAGCACAGCTGGCGCCAACAGGCGGCGTTGCTGGCCATAACTATATTGTCGTTTCCATTTCTGTATTATTCTCTTGAGTTGCCAAAGTTAATTATCAATAAAGCAATAGGGTCAAGCGATTTCCCCAGAAATATTCTTGGCTATGAGTTTGCACAGATTGAGTTCCTGGCGGCGCTATGTCTGGTATTTTTGTTGCTGGTCGGAGTCAATGGCGCCTTCAAGTACATTATAAATGTGTACAAGGGACGCCTCGGCGAACGCATGTTGCGCCGTCTGCGCTATCAATTGTTCGGAAACGCACTGAGGTTTCCGCTGCACCGTTTCCGCCGCGTTTCCCAAGGCGAACTAGTTGCCATGATTACCTCCGAGGTGGAGCCGCTCGGGGGGTTCATCGGCGATGCGATCGCCCTGCCTGCCTTCCAAGGCGGAACCCTGCTCACCATCCTGGTTTTCATGTTCATCCAGGATCCGGTGCTGGGCACGGCCGCCATCGCGCTCTATCCGGTGCAGATGTACGTGATTCCGAAGCTGCAGCGCCAGGTCAATGCGCTTGCCAAGGAGCGCGTGCGGACGGTACGGCGGCTGTCGGAGCGGATCGGCGAAACCGTGACCGTAATTGAGGAAATCCGTGTCCACGACACCGCGGAACTGCACCGGGCCGAGTTCGCAGCATTGCTCGGCAAGATTTATGACATCCGTTTCAAGATCTACAAGAAAAAGTTTCTCATCAAGTTTCTCAATAACTTTATTGCACAGTTGACGCCGTTCTTTTTCTTTTCGATCGGCGGCTATCTGGTAATCCAGGGAGACCTCACTTTTGGCGCCCTCGTCGCCGTGCTTGCCGCCTACAAGGACCTGTCGTCGCCGTGGAAGGAGCTGCTCGACTGGTATCAGATCCGCGAGGACACCCGGATCAAGTACGATCAACTGCGCGAGCAGTTCGAGTACCCGGACATGTTGCCGGAAGAGCAGCTGACACCCGCCGAGGGCACATCCGACCCGCTTGCAGGACGGATCGAGGCCCTCAATTTGAGCGTTGAGGAGGAAGGTGGCGTCAAGCTGCTCGACGGTGCGAGCTTTCGCTTCGATCTCGGCGAGAGGGTCGGCTTTGCGGGCGGCAGCAGCTCCGGCGCCAGTACGGCCGCTCGGGTCCTGGCGCGGCTCACTGCCCCCAGTGCGGGGACGGTGCGGATCGGCGAGAACGAGCTAGCGCAGTTGAGCGCCGCCGTTATTGGCCGGCGGATGGCCTATGTTGGCCCGAACGCCGCCCTCATTCAGGGCACCCTGCGTGATAACCTCCTCTACGGCTTGAAGCACCGGCCGCTAACTCCCGTGGCGCCCGGCACCGGCTATGACCCGGTGGAAGCGGAGCGGACGGGTAACACGACCAGCCATCCGGCGGCCGACTGGATCGATTACGAGGCGGCCGGAGCGGCCGACACGACCGCGCTCGTCCAGCGCGCGATCGAGGCCTTGAAGTGGGTCGATCTCGAAGAGGATACGTTCGATTTCGGGCTCAAGGGCACCATCAGCACCCGCGATCATGCGGCGCTCGCGCATCTGATCCTCGAGGCCCGCAAGGTTCTGCGGCATCGGCTTGAGGAACCGCGCTTCAAGGACCTGGTCGAGCCGTTCGAGCGCGATAAGCTGAACCGAAACATGTCAGTCGCCGAGAATATCTTGTTCGGCCGGCCGGTCGGCGAGGTCTTCGGCTTGGACCGGATCGGTGACAACCCCTACATGCGCCAGATCCTCGATCAGGTCGGGTTGACCGAGGAGTTCAGGCGCATGGGCTATCAGGTCGCCACCATCATGGTCGACCTGTTCGAGGGTCTGCCGCCTGGGCATGCGCTGTTTGAGCGCTTTAGCTTCATCGACAGCACGACCTTGCCGGAACTGAAGGCGTTGCTGCCCGGGGTTGAGGCGGCCGGCATCGAGGCCGCCGAGCCGGCGGACGTCGCCCGCTTGATGGCGCTCCCGTTTCAGTTGATCCCGGCCCGCCACCGTCTCGGCATCGGCCTCTTGAGCGAGCAGATGGAGCGGCACCTGCTCGATGCCCGGCACGCCTTTGCCGCCAACCTGCCCGCACAATACCGCAGTGCGATCGCCTTTTTTCAGGACGACGCCTTCAACACCGCGGCGACCATCCAGGACAACATCCTGTTCGGCAAGCTCGTCTACGGCCGCCAGCAGAGCCAGCGGGAGATCGGCGCCCTGATCGCCGAAGTCATCGGCGCGCTGGAGTTGCGCCGGCCGATCATTGAGGTCGGCCTCGATTTCGAGGTCGGCATCAGCGGCGGGAGGCTGTCGGCCTCGCAACGGCAACGGCTGGCGCTTGCCCGCGCCCTGATCAAGCGCCCCGATATCCTGATCCTAGATCGGGCAACAGCGACCCTCGACCACCGCTCCCAGGCGACGGTGCAGGCCGCGCTTTCGGGCGATCCGGCACGTTGCGGCGTCGTCTGGGTCATCGACGATGCCGACTCCGCCGGCACGCTCAACCGCATCATCCGCTTCGAGAGCGGCAGCGTGATCGAGGACAAGCCATTGACGGACGGACCGCCAATGCCTGCGGTCGAACCGGCAGCAGACCAAACGGTTGCCCCGATGTCGCGCTGACGGAAGAAGGGGAGGACAAGGACGTGCAGTATGCCGAGGCCTTTGCGGTGATCCGGCGGATCCCGATCTTCCGGGCGCTCAGCCCGGGGGACCAGAAGCTCCTTGCCTTTTCCAGTGCCTACCTCGTGTTCGAAGCTGGCGAGGCCCTGTTTCACGAGGGCGATCCGACCGACAGCGCCTATCTGGTCGATGATGGGCTGGTCGAGGTGTGCCTGCATCGCGGCGCCGAGGAGATCGTCCTGGGGCAGCTGGGGAAGAACGAACTGGTCGGCGAGATGGGGATCATCCGCAATTCGCCGCGCTCGGCGACGGTCCGCGCGGTCGGCACGGTCAAGGTGCTGCGGATCGATGCCGACGTGTTCCTGCACGCGGTCACCAGCAACCCGGACGCCGCGCTCGGCGTGATGCGTCACCTGAGCGACAAGATCGCGGCCATTACGCAACGTTATGAAGCCATCAAACGGCACGCGAGCGGCTGGGAGATGCCTGAGATCGTCGAGTGTTGACGCATCGCGCCTGCTAACGGGTGTGGAAAGACGGGCGCTGCGGTGGTAAGGTACCGGTGCAACTTATAATTAAGAAAAGGTGGGCGCAAACATGAGGGTTTTTGGACGTGGCCTCGACAAGCTAAAAGCGTGGCTGCTCGCACAGGTTCCCCTGGTACCCCCAGGGATCGATGCCTGCGAGTTCGAATGCCGGGAGACGTGGTGCTCCCCTGAACGGATGCACGACTGCCCGCGCCGGCTGCGTCGGGTGGCGCGGCGGCTCGCACATGCGGACAGTGCGGACGAAATCGCTCCCACCACCGCCGGCTCGCTTGCCGAACGGGAGCGAGTCGCATCGGATGGGCCCTTTGCGACGGGAAAGAGGGCGCTCTGAGCGTGCCGCGGCGGCTTGGCGGCTGATCCCTGCAGCGGGCGAGACACCATGCTAAAGCCCCCCTATGTGCTCTTCGTCGGCGATGCCCGCGATCAGCTCGCAGCCAAGACGGCTGTCGGCGTCCAATACTGGCGTCCGCAGATGTGCATCGGCCAGATCCGCCTTGACGGCTGCCGGGCCAGCCTTGAGCTGCCGGTCATGACGATCGCCGATGCGTGCGCTGCGGGCGCCCGGACGCTGATCGTCGGTCTCGCCAACGCCGGCGGCACCATCTCCGAGAGCTGGCTGCCAACGTTGACCGAAGCGCTCGGGGCCGGGCTCCACCTTGCGAGCGGCCTGCATCAGCGGTTGACGGACATCCCATCGCTATGTGCCGCGGCAGCCGCATCCGGATGCAGCCTGATCGATGTCCGCCATCCCCGCCAAGCCTTCGCGGTCGGCACCGGCGCAAGGCGGTCGGGGCGGCGGCTGCTCACCGTCGGCACCGATTGCTCCGTCGGCAAGATGTACACGGCGCTTGCGATCGAACGGGAACTGCATAAGCGCGGCATCGCCGCCGATTTTCGGGCCACCGGCCAGACCGGCATTTTCATCGCCGGCGACGGCGTTTCCGTCGATGCCGTTGTCGCCGATTTCATTTCCGGCGCCGTAGAGGAGCTGGCGCCTGCGAATGCGCCCGATCACTGGGACGTCATCGAGGGCCAGGGATCGTTGTTCCATCCGTCCTTCGCCGGCGTCAGCCTGGGCCTTTTGCACGGCGCGCAGGCCGAAGTGCTCGTGATGTGCCACGAGCCGACGCGAACGCACATGCGCGGCCTGCCGCACCAGCCGATGCCGGCGCTGAACGACTGCATTGCCGCCAACGAAGCCGCAGCGCGGTTAACCCAACCCGATGCGCGCTGCATTGGCGTCGCCGTCAACACCAGCGGCCTGACGGCGGCAGCAGCGGCGGACACGCTTGAACGGCTCGCCGATGCGAGCGGTCTCCCCTGCGTCGATCCGGTCGCGGGCAGCGTTGCGCCGCTGGTGGAGCGCCTGCTCGCATGACCCGCTCGTTGCGCGCCTGGGCGGAGACCTGGTCGCTCGCTCGACCGTTCGCGATTTCCCGCGGAACCAAGACTCATGCGCACGTGATCATTTGCGTGGTCGAGGGTGACGGTTGCGTTGGCCGCGGCGAGTGCGTTCCCTATGGCCGCTACGGCGAAAGCACCGGTTCCGTCCTCGCCAGCATTCGAGAAGCCGCTCCCGCCATCGCTGCCGGCCTCGATCGCCCCGGCCTGTTGGAGCGGATGCCAGCGGGCGCGGCACGCAACGCCATCGACTGTGCGCTGTTCGACTGGGAAGCGAAGGTGCAAGGCCGCCCGGCCTGGGACATCGCTGGCGTGGCTGCACCGGCGGAGCAGACGACGGCTGAAACCATCGCCCTCGGCGATGTCGAGGCAATGGCGCGCACCGCGCGGGCGCTGAGCGATCGGCCGCTCCTGAAGGTGAAGGTGGGACGCGATGATGTGATGGCCCGCGTCGCTGCGGTCCGACGTGAAGCGCCGCGCGCGAGCCTGATCGTCGATGCCAACGAGGCGTGGGACCGGCAGACGCTTGATACGGTCTGCCAGCCGTTGGCCGATCTGGGCGTGGAGATGATCGAGCAGCCGCTTCCGGCCGCCGAGGACGGCGCTCTGGCCGGCTACTGCGGTCTCGTGCCGTTGTGTGCCGATGAGTCCTTTCACACCGCAGCCGACATGGAGCGCCTGAAGCCCCTCTATCGGATCATGAACATCAAACTCGACAAGGCGGGGGGATTGACCGCCGCGCTGGCGTTGGCGCGAGCGGTGCGCGCCGCGGGTTTGGAGGTCATGATCGGCTGCATGGTCGCAACCTCGCTGGCTATCGCGCCGGCACTGCTGCTCGGCACGCTCGCGAAGGTGATCGACCTCGACGGCCCGCTATGGCTGGCACGCGACCGCACGCCCGGCCTTTCCATCCGCGCCGGCCGGATCACCCCAGCGCCGGCCGCGCTGTGGGGCTGAGCCTGCGCAGCTGACGCTGGCCGCTCGCCGCTGCCCTCGGCGCCGCGGCCTCGCCCTCACACCCGGCGCAGAACGGCGACCCGCATCGGTTGCTCGAACACCCAGCCATCTTCCGTCTGGGTGCCGAGCCGGGCGAAGTCACGCCTGAGAACTTCCTCCTCCTCCTCGAACCGGGTCCGGATGTTGGGATTGATCGTGGTCAGACGATCGTGGAAGGCCTGGAAGTTCGCGAGCGAGACCGTGTCGAGATGGCTGAGTGACTTCTCCAGAAGCAAGCCGTACTCCGGTGCCCGCATCAACGCGCGTTGGGCATTGTTGCGCACGATCGTCTCGTCGTGGATCGTTTTCATCAGCTCGAAGTATGGACCCTCGGGAAACGGTTCGGAAATAAAGAGGACGCCGCCATGCTTGAGCACGCGCGCTGCCTCGTGCAGGGCGCGCTGCATGACCGAGCCATCGACGTGGTGCAACGAGTTGAAGTAGATGACGATATCGGCGAACCGGTTCGGAAACGGCAGATCCTCAGCGGAGCCTTGAATGTAGTCCTCGTCGGCGACCGCCTTTGCCGCACGGGCAAGCGCGAGCTGTCGCGGGCTGACCTCAACGCCATGCACGTGCGCGCCGCGGCGGGTCATCTGCCGCGTCAGCCAACCGTTGCCGCAGCCGACATCAATGACGGTGGCGCCATCAAGGTGCAGAAACTCCTCGACCACCTCCAGGCTCGCCCGCTTTTCCATTTCTTTGCCCACGTTGATCACTCGCTGGTCATCACTGTTCGTATTGGCTTAAAAAGCACCCGTAAGCCGATTTCGGGCCCTTGTAACGCATCTCAATCATGACGGAAACCTACGACGAAATCCGCGCTTCGGTACGCGCCCTGTGTTCCCGCTTCCCTGACCCGTACTGGCGCCAACTCGACTCAGAACGTGCCTACCCGGACGCGTTCGTGCGTGCGCTGACCGAGGCCGGCTTTCTTGCCGCCCTGATCCCGCCTGAATACGGGGGCAGCGGCCTTGGCCTCGGCGCCGCTTGCGCGATCCTCGAGGAGGTTCAGCATTCGGGCGGCAACGCCGCCACCTGTCATGCCCAAATGTACACGATGGGGACGGTTCTGCGCTATGGCAATGCCGAGCAGAAGGCGACCTTCCTGCCGGCAATCGCATCGGGAGCGCTGCGACTGCAGGCGTTTGGGGTGACGGAACCCACCAGCGGCACCGACACGAGCCGCATCCGCACCACCGCCGCGGCCGATGGCGACAGCTACGTCATCAACGGCCAGAAGGTGTGGACGTCGCGGGCCGAGTATTCCGACCTGATGCTGCTCCTGGCCCGCACGACGCCGCGCGAGCAGGCGGCGCGACCACACGACGGCATGTCAGTGTTTCTCGTCGACCTCAGGACCTGCCGCGGCAGCGGCCTGACGATTCGGCCGATTCGGGCGATGCTCAACCACCATGCGACCGAGGTCTTTTTCGACAACCTGCGGATCCCGAAGAGCAGCTTGATCGGCGAAGAGGGAAAGGGGTTTCGCTACATCCTCGACGGCATGAATGCGGAACGAATCCTGATTGCGGCCGAATGCATCGGCGATGCCCGCTGGTTCATCGACCGCGCGTCCGCTTATGCCAAGGAACGCCAGGTGTTCGGCCGGCCGATCGGCCAGAATCAGGGCATCCAGTTCCCGATCGCCCGCGCCTACGCCGCCACCGAGGCGGCCGCCCTGATGGTGCAACGGGCCGCCAGCCTGTTCGACGCCGGTGCCGCCTGCGGGACCGAGGCCAACATGGCAAAGCTGTTGGCGGCGGATGCCTCCTGGGCAGCGGCCGACATGTGCCTGCAGACGCACGGCGGCTTCGGATTCGCGGTCGAGTACGATGTCGAGCGCAAGTTCCGCGAGACCCGGCTTTATCAGGTGGCGCCCGTGTCGACCAACCTGATCCTTGCGTATCTCGCCGAGCATGTCCTCGGCCTGCCGCGCTCGTATTGATGCTTGGCCGCACACGGCCGGCAGCGCCGGTTGATGCGGTCATCGTGCTGGGCGCCGCGCTGGCCGGCCCCGGCCTCCCCGGCCCGGCGCTGGTCCGCAGGCTCCGCCACGGAGTGGCTGTGTTCCGCCGCTGTGGCGCCCGCCATCTGGTGCTGTCCGGCGGCATCGTCCAGTCAACCCCGGCCGAGGCGGTCGTCATGCGGACGCTGGCCCGCGCCGACGGTATCGCCGATGCGTGCATCATCGTCGAGGACCAGTCGCGCAACACCTTCGAGAACGGCGTCTATTGCGGCCACCTGATGCGAGAGAACGGCTGGCGCAATGTGCTGGTCGTCACCGACGGTTTTCACCTGCCGCGCGCCTTGCTGGTCTTTCGCTGTCTCGGCCTGCGCGTTCGTGGCGAAGGCGTACCGCGGCCGGCCACCATGCCGCGCTCGCGCTGGACCCGCCATTACGCAATCGAGATGCTACGCCTGATGCGCAGCGCCTACCTGTTCAGCCGCGGCACCCACAAACCCGTCCTCAAGGCGGTTTGGAAGAACTGACGGCAGCCGCCAGCCTCTCCGTGGCAGCTGCCGGTTTCTTGCGGTCGCACAGCAACTTTAAGACGACAACCAATCGGCATCACATTCTAAAACGGGTTATTGGTCTGTAAGCCGCGGCGACGCCCTGCCTTCGGCGATCGAGCGTGACTATTTTATCTGTTGTTTAATAGTATGTTATGGGATTGGTCCGCGTCGGCCGCCGGACATGACAAATTCGCAAGCCTGAGTCACGAAAATCTCATTTGCCTTTCACGTTGCGAACCATTATCTTTCCGTTTGTGCGGTGCAGCACGGTCATTCACATGACGTCGGTGGTGGCCGCACTTCTTGGACGTTTCCTCCCAAAACTCGGGCCGCGCCATGCGGCCCTTTTTTTTGTTCTTGACGGGAAAGCGGGGCGGTGCCGGGCTAGAGTCAGATCTGGTTAGGTGGAAGCATATCCAGCGTTGACGAGGTAGTTATTGCATTCCTGGGGCGGGAAGCGG
>UXAT02000046.1 GCA_900609035.2 Candidatus Defluviicoccus seviourii
GGGCGCTGGGTTTTCGATGCGAGCTGGCTGATGGGACGAGCCTGGCCTTTCGGGTTTTTTCCCGTTGTCGTTCGACTGGATTTGAGGTCGGTGCTGGCGGTTTTCGGGATGGGTTTTGGCGGGGCGGTTCCGGCCCCGTGGCTCAGGGTCCGGCCAGCGCGGTGGCGAGGTGTCGGAACAGCGGCGCCTCGGGACAGGCTGCGGCGAAGGCGAGGCGGACGCGCGACGCGGTTTCGATGACGCGGGCGCCGATCTTGAGGAGCTTCAGGCGCAGCGTGGCGAACTCGGCGACGGCCAGCGCATGCGCCTTCGGGATGGCGTCTCGCAGTTCGAGCATCAGCCAATAGGCGGCGGTATGGAGAACCAGGCGGACCTGGTTGGCCAGCGGCGACCGGCAACTGGTGCGGTCCGAGGCGAGTTGGCTCTTGTGCAGTTTGATCAGGTTCTCGGCCTGACCGCGGGCGCAGTAGAGCGTCTCGTAGACGTGCTCGGCTGGGCCTGTGGCGAGGCTGGTCACGACGAAGCGGATGTCGAGGCCGAGACGGGTGGCTTCGATGCGGGCACAGGCCCGGCGTTCGCGTTTCCATGACTTCGCCCGGTAACCGGCCTCAGCGAAGCCGCGCAGGCAGGGTTTTTTCTCCAGCGCCCGGCGGGTGCGGATGTCGTCGGCGGCCTCGTCGACCAGCCGGTCAAGCACGGCATTGCCGGACAGGCCGAAGAGGTAATCGATGCCGTTCGCCTCGCACCAGTCCATCACCTCGGACCGGCCATAGTGGCTGTCGCCGCGGATGGTGATGCGGGTGATGGGCCAGCGGCGGCGGATGTGGCGGACGAGCCGGCGCAGATGGCCGCGGATCTCCTTGCCCGACGGCGTCTTGCCGGGGCGCAGGATCATCGCCACCGGCCGGCCCGTGGCCACCTCGTAGACGTGGATCGGCAGGAAGCAGCGTTCATCGTAGTGGGCGTTGAACAGCGACAACTGCTGGTGGCCGTGGACGACGTCGCAGGTATCGTCGATGTCGAGCGTCACCTGGGCGGGCGGCGCCGGGTAGCTGGCGAGCCACAGATCGAGCAAGACCCGTCCGAGCCGGATGACGCTGCGCAGGTCGGGGGCGTTCTCCCAGCGGGACATCGTCGGCTGCGAGCACAGATCCCGCCCGCTATCCGGCAACCGGCCGCAGGCCAGCTTGAACGCCGGATCGGAACGCAGGCTGTCCAGGTCGCAGGCGTCCTCGTAGCCACAGGCAATCGCGAAGATGCGCGCCCGCAGGATGTCGGCGAGCGGATGAATGACCCGGCTGGTGTCGCGGCCGTCCGGAATCGCGGCGGCGAGCTTGGCGGCGATGCCAAGCCGCCGCTCGGCTTCGGCCAGCAGCATCACCCCGCCGTCCGAGGTGATCCGCCCGCCGTCGAACGCGGCGGTGACTTTCTTGCGCTGGGCAGCTGGAAACGCGAACGGCAGAGTCGTATCGTCGGTCATGGCGGATGTGGCAGAACCGGATGTCGTCGAAGGACTGGCTTCAGCAACCGACTCCTACGCCACATCAACCGCTTACGCTACATCCGCCAGCCCCCGACAAGGGGCGTCGTGAATAAGACGGG
>UXAT02000047.1 GCA_900609035.2 Candidatus Defluviicoccus seviourii
TGTAGTAAGCGCGGGATCTGTCCGGGGTTTGTAGCGCGTGATCTGTCCGGTTTTGGAATCGCTCCAGGCGAAGGTGTCAGGGGCGAGCGATGGGCCGGGCAGGGGTGCTGCAGGAGATCCGCGGGATGAGGTTCGAGGCGTTGTTGGATCGGCACGAGCGTGGCGAGTTGAGCCAGGTTGAGGCGGCAGAGATGCTGGGGATGAGCGAACGGACGTTCCGTCGCTGGCGGGATCGGCTGAAGGACGAGGGGCCGGAGGGGCTCTGCGACCGGCGGATCGGCAAGCCGTCGAACCGGCGGGCGGCAGCCGAGGAGATCCTGCGCATGCTGGATCTCTGGCGCGAGCACTATGCCGATTTCACGGTCAAGCACTTCCACGAACAGCTGGTAAAGCGGCACGGTTACAAGCTCGGCTACACGGTGACCAAGCTGCATCTGCACCGGTCGGGACTGGTGAGGCCGGCGCCCAGGCGTTCTGCGCACCGCAAGAAGCGGCCGCGCCGGCCGCTGGCGGGGATGCTGTTGCACCAGGACGGCTCGCGGCATGCCTGGCTGGAGGGGCAGCCGCCACTCGATCTGGTGGTCACCCTCGACGATGCGACGTCCGCGATCTATTCGGCGTTTCTGGTCGAGGAAGAAGGGACCGCGTCCAGCTTCCGGGGTCTGGCCGAGGTGGTGGCGGCGAAGGGTCTGTTCTGTGCCCTCTATACCGATCGCGGCAGCCACTATTTCCACACGCCTGCCGCCGGAGGCAAGGTGTCGCGCAGCCAGCTGACGCAGGTCGGCCGGGCGCTTGCGCAGCTCGGCATCGAGCACATCGCGGCCTATTCGCCCGCGGCCCGCGGCCGTTCGGAGCGGGTCTTCCGGACACTCCAGGACCGGCTGCCGAAGGAGTTCCGGTTGGCCGGGATCACCAGCATCGAGGCCGCCAACCGCTGGCTGGCCCAGAGCTATGTGCCCGCACACAATGCCCGCTTTGCGGTCCCTGCAGAGCAGGACGGCTCCGCCTTCGTCGCCGATCCCGCCCAGGTCTGGCGCGATATCCTCTGCATCCAGGAGGAGCGCGTCGTCGGCAACGACAACACCGTGAAGTGGAAGCGGCTCAGCCTGCAGATTCCGCCATCGCCGCTGCGTCCTCACTTCGTGCGCGCCAAGGTGCGTGTCCTCGAATATCCCGACGGCCGCCTCGCCGTCTGCTGGGGGCCGCACCGGCTCGCCGACTACGACGCCCTCGGCACGATCACCGATGCCCATGCGCTGGCCGCCTGAGCCGCTTCGGCCGCCAGACAAGGGCGGTGGATTTGCGGACAACGCTCCCGCGTTGCCCACAACCCCACCGCCCCAACCTCCACCACAGAAGCGGTCAATTCATGCGCTACAAAAACCGGTCAACTTGACGCGCTCGCTACA
>UXAT02000048.1 GCA_900609035.2 Candidatus Defluviicoccus seviourii
AGCCCGTGTGTGGACGGCCCCCTGGATGCAAGGGTTGGGAGCGAGAAACTCTGATCTGGTGCGATAGCAGTCGTGTGTCCGGCCTGTTTTGCGCGGCACGCTGTCCGCTGGCCCAGATGGGTTCCGCGATCCACTCCCAAACGCGTAGGCGGCCTTGATGGCCACCGGGCTAGCCGGGTTCTGTGGATCGTCGGCTCGACCGATCAGCATCTCTCGTCCTCAGCCCTGCACCTGCGGCATCGACGAGCGGTCAGGCGGTTGCCGGCTGGCGATACGCCTCGCCGCTCGTCATCATGGCCCAGACGATGCGGGCCATCTTGTTGGCCAGAGCGACCGCCGCGAGCTTGCGCGGCCGCCTCGCCAGCAAAGCGATGAGCCATGCCGAGGCCTTTCCCGGCTTGGCCTGTCTGATCACCGCGGTTGCTCCCAGCACCAGCAACTGGCGCAACCGCTCGTCGCCGGCGCGGCTGATCCCGCCGAGGCGCGTCTTGCCGCCGGTGGACTGTTCGCGCGGGGTCAGCCCCAGCCAGGAGGCGAAATGCCGTGCTGACTTGAACTGGGTGAAATCGACCCGCAGCACCAGGCTCAACGCGACGATCGGCCCGATCCCCGGCACCTCCGCCAGCATCTTGCTGGTTGGTGTCTGTTTGTGCTGCGCCAGCAGCTTGGCGTCGACCTCGGCCAGCCGCGCATCCAGCCGACCGATCTCTGCGCCCAGCAACGCCAAGGCGTCCTTGGCCGGCGTCGGCAGCTGCGCATCCTCGGCGACATCGGCCAGCACCTGTGCCACGCCTTCGCGGCCAAGGCGGCCGACATGGCCGAACTCGGCGGCGTGTCCGCGCAACGCGTTGACGAGCTGCGTGCGCTGGCGCACCAACAGCTCGCGCACCGACAGCAGCATCGCCTTCGCCTGCTGGTCCGCCGACTTGACCGTGACCTCGCGCATATCCGGCCGGGCCGCGGCTTCGCTGATCGCCTCGGCATCATTGCGATCATTCTTGCCGCGCTTGACGAAGGGTTTGACGTATTGCGGCGGGATCAGCCGCACCGTGTGGCCGAGCCCAGCCAGCACACGTCCCCAATGGTGCGAGCCGCCGCAGGCTTCCAGCACCACCTCCATCGGTGGACGGCGCGCGAAGAACGGCACCATGTCGTGGCGGCGCAGATTTCGTCGCAGCAACGCCCGGCCGTCGGCATCCGTGCCATGCAGGGTGAAGACGGACTTGGACGTGTCGATCGCAATGCGTGTAATCTCGTTCATGGACGGCTCCTGTTCACTTTGACAGCGAACCTTGGCACCAGATGCCGCGGGGCCGTCCACCCCAACGCGTAG
>UXAT02000049.1 GCA_900609035.2 Candidatus Defluviicoccus seviourii
GCCTACTTCAGGATCTTGGTGACGACGCCGGCACCGACCGTGCGACCGCCCTCGCGGATCGCAAAGCGCAAGCCCTCGTCCATCGCGATCGGCTGAATCAGCTCCACCGTCATCCGGATGTTGTCGCCCGGCATCACCATCTCGGTGCCTTCCGGCAACTCCACCGTCCCCGTCACATCCGTCGTCCGGAAATAAAACTGCGGCCGGTAGTTGCCGAAGAACGGCGTATGCCGACCGCCCTCTTCCTTCGTCAACACATACGCCTCGCAGTCAAACTTCGTGTGCGGCGTAATCGCACCCGGCTTCGACAGCACCTGGCCGCGCTCCACATCCTCGCGCTTGGTGCCGCGCAGCAAAACGCCGATGTTGTCGCCCGCCTCGCCCTGGTCCAACAGCTTGCGGAACATCTCAACGCCCGTGCACACCGTCTTCGTCGTCGCCTTCAGGCCAACGATCTCCACTTCCTCGCCGACCTTGATCACCCCACGCTCAACACGGCCCGTCACCACCGTGCCACGGCCCGAGATCGAGAACACATCTTCAATCGGCATCAGGAACGGCTGATCCTTCGGCCGGTCCGGCTGCGGAATGTAGGAATCCACCGCCGCCATCAGCTCCAGGATCGTCTTCGCACCCACCTCCGGATCGCGCCCTTCAAGCGCCGCCAGCGCCGAGCCCTTGACGATCGGAATGTCATCGCCAGGGAAATCATAGCTCGACAGCAACTCCCGAAGCTCGAGCTCCACCAGCTCCAAGAGCTCCGGGTCGTCCACCATGTCGACCTTGTTCAAATAGACCACGATCGCCGGCACACCGACCTGGCGCGCCAAGAGAATGTGCTCGCGCGTCTGCGGCATCGGCCCGTCGGCCGCGCTCACCACCAGGATCGCGCCATCCATCTGCGCCGCACCGGTGATCATGTTCTTCACGTAGTCCGCATGACCCGGGCAATCGACGTGCGCGTAGTGCCGGTTCGCCGTCTGATACTCCACATGTGCCGTCGAGATCGTAATCCCACGCGCCTTCTCCTCCGGCGCCTTGTCGATCTGATCAAACGGCACAAACGTCGCCCCACCAGCCTCCGCCAGCACCTTCGTAATCGCCGCCGTCAACGTCGTCTTGCCGTGATCAACGTGACCAATCGTCCCAACATTGCAATGCGGCTTCGTCCGCTCAAACTTCGCCTTCGCCATGGCT
>UXAT02000050.1 GCA_900609035.2 Candidatus Defluviicoccus seviourii
AACCGACTCCTACGCCACATCAACCGCTTACGCTACATCCGCCAGCCCCCGACAAGGGGCGTCGTGAATAAGACGGGCTAATCGGTTTGGACGTCCTTCTTTCAATAAACACGAGGCAAAACACATGGCGGTAGAGCGGAATGAGGCTAGAAGCATCGTGCGGACGGTCGGAAAGCGGGAAACGCGGCGGTTATTCTCGGGCAAAGCTACGTCAACTGTCTCCTGCCGCTCAGCCTTTTGGCGCCGGACATCTGAGAGGCCATCCGCGACGGGCGGCAGCCGGAGAGGATGCCACTCGAAAAGCTGAAATTGGTGATGCCGGGAGAGTGGGAGGAGCAGTGCCGATCCCTTGGAGTCGGCTGAGTCGCCTCGCCTTCCGACAGCGCGATCCCTCATCAAGAGTCGAATAACGGCTCAATGGGGCCAAATCTCACGATTTATCAAGCCGATCGAGACTCCGCGCCCGGTGCGGAGTATGAAATGGGGCAAACTGGAACTGCACCAGCGGCAGTCTGTCGGCTGCACCCGGGGGAAGGTCCGTTTCGGTATGAAGGTCTCTGTTGTACTGGACTTCATCGACCACGGTCAGATCGCGCTGCCCGAGTTCCAGCGAGGCTACGTTTGGAACCGTGATCAGGTTCGATCGCTCATGCAGTCGCTGTATCGCCGTTATCCCGTCGGCAGCCTCCTTGTCTGGACGACGCAGACGGACAAGGCGGTCACGCGGGGAGAGGGCCCCCTGGCGCCGGGTGCCGTGAAGCTCCTTCTCGATGGTCAGCAGAGAATTACCACCCTCTACGGTATCATCCGCGGCCGGCCACCCCGCTTCTTCGAGGGTAATGCGCACGCCTTTACAGGCTTGTGGTTCAATCTCGCGACCGAAACATTCGAGTTCTATAGTCCTCTGAAAATGAAAGACGATCCCATGTGGATCGATGTTTCGGAGCTCATGCGCGAGGGAGCCGGGCCCTTCATCGCCCGAATTGCGGCGAACCCCGTCTACGCCGGAGACCTCGGCACTTACATCGGCCGAGTTAACCCGTCTTATTCATGACGCCGGCTGGGCGCTGGGTTTTCGATGCGAGCTGGCTGATGGGACGAGCCTGGCCTTTCGGGTTTTTTCCCGTTGTCGTTCGACT
>UXAT02000051.1 GCA_900609035.2 Candidatus Defluviicoccus seviourii
ACACCTTCGCCTGGAGCGATTCCAAAACCGGACAGATCACGCGCTACAAACCCCGGACAGATCCCGCGCTTACTACAGGCGCCGGCCTCGGTGGTTGACCCGATGCATCGAGCTGGCCATACTCCGGCCCGACTTGGAACGATGTTTGCTTACGGCGCCGGCAAGCCTCAAGCATCAGCGGGTGAGCCAAGCGCGGTGGGACGCATGAAGGAGGAGTAAGGCGTGTCGACGCAGGTGGCATCGGCGCTTGGAGATCAGACGCAAGGCGGGCTCGCCTCGGCGCGGCGCGTGTTGAGGCTTGAGGCGTCGGGAATCCAGGCGCTGTCAAGCGCCCTTGATGAGACCTTCGTCAAGGCCATCGCGCTCCTTGAGGGCGCCACCGGGCGCGTGGTGGTCACCGGCATGGGCAAGAGTGGCCACATTGCGCGCAAGGTCGCAGCGACCCTGGCATCGACAGGCACGCCAGCCGTGTTCGTCCACCCGGCGGAGGCCAGCCACGGTGACCTCGGCATGGTGACCGAGAATGATGCCGTGATCGCGTTTTCCAACTCCGGAGAGACGCCGGAACTCGCCGATCTCGTGACTTATTGCAAGCGCTTCGAGATTCCGTTGATCGGCATTACCGGGCGGCCCGGCAGCACGCTGGCCGAGGCAGCGAATGTCGCCCTGCTTCTTCCGGACACCCCCGAAGCCTGCCCGATGGGCCTCGCACCGACGACCTCGACGACCGTCATGCTGGCGCTCGGTGATGCGCTGTCCGTCGCGCTTCTGGAGCGCAAGGGTTTCTCCTCGGACGATTTTCACGTTCTGCACCCCGGCGGAAAGCTTGGCCGGCGTCTGCTCCGGGTTGCCAATGTCATGCACACCGGCGAGGCGATGCCGCTTGTGAGCGGCGACACCTCGATGGCCGAAGTGCTGATCGTCATGAGCTCGAAGGGCTTTGGCTGCGTCGGCATCGTCGATGAGCAGAGCCGGCTGGCAGGGATCATCACCGACGGCGACTTGCGCCGCCACATGAGCGGCGACCTCGTTAGTTTGAAGGCGCGTGAGGTCATGACCGCGAATCCGAAGGCAATACGGCCCGATGCCCTGGCCAGCGAGGCGCTGGGCTTCATGAACGGCCGTAACATCACCAACCTGTTCGTGGTCGAGGATGGGCGGCCGGTCGGCGTCTTGCATGTGCACGACTGCCTGCGCGCCGGCGTGGCTTGATCTTGCGTCTGCGGTCGTGACCGGTTCGCCCCTGACCGCTCGGCCTCTCCCGAGCCTTTCAACCCGGCGGGGAACGATCCGTTCTCCGCTCGCTGTCCGCGTCGCGAGGGTCGCCTTCATCGCCCTGGCCGCAACCAGCTGCGGAATATTGGTGCTGTGGCCTTACCTCGCTCCGAGCGGAGATCGGCTGCACATCGCCGCCTCGCTGCCCGTCGTCGATCTCGGCCAGGATCGCGACGCAGTCCTGGACGCCGTCTATACCGGTATCGATAGTCGTGGCCGGCCATTCTCGCTGCACTCGATCCTCATTCGGCCGCTTGACAGCGAGCGCAGCCGGGTCCAGCTCGCGTCGCCCGAGTTGAGCATGACGCTGGCCGACGGCCGGCCGGTGACGATGCAGGCGAATGTTGGCGTCTACGATCAGGACCAATGGATTCTCGCGCTGACCGGCAAAGTGGTGCTCGAGGTCGGCCAGGACTACCAGATGAAGACCGAATCGACGCTCCTTGATATTCGCAACGAGCGCGCCGAGGGCGACAAACCGGTGCTCGCAGCCGGTCCATTCGGTCACCTGCAGGCGGATGGTTTCCGCTTGGAGGAGGGCGGTAAGACGCTGACCTTCCTTGGCCGCTCCCGGCTGATCAGCCGCGAGACCTTCGACGCCGGCGCGTCATGAAAACAACGAGCATGTGCGCGCTCCGGAGCCTGTGTGCGCCCCGGATCCGTCGTTTCCTGACCCGGCTCGTCGTTGGCAGCTGGCTCGTGCTTGCGATCGGTCCCGCCTGCGCCGTGGCGCTTGAACCGGCGCAGGCGGATGATCCGATCGAGATCCAGGCCGATCAGGGCATCGAGTGGCGGCGCGAGGACAAGATCGTCTTTGCGCGTGGGAACGCCCGCGCCGTCCGCGGCGATCTCACCGTCGAGGCGCGGGTCTTGAGCGCGCGCTACCGCGAACGGGCAGATGGCACGACGGAGATCTGGGAGGTCAATGCCGATGGTGACGTCCGCATTGCATCGGCGGCAGAAACACTCGCCGGCGATCGGGCGACCTTCGATCTCGCCAATAGCGTACTCCTTCTCACCGGCGATCGGCTGCGGCTGGAGAGCGGCGACAGCGTGATCACGGCCGAGGAAAGCATGGAATACGCAACCCGAGCCCGCACCCTTGTCGCGACCGGCAACGTACATGCCCGTCAGGGCGAGCGCGAGGTGCGGGCGAAAAGGCTCAAGGCTTTCCTTCGTCCCGCGAACCAGGCTGCGGCGCAGAACGCGACCGGGGGCAGCTCGCGGCTGCGGCGAATCGAGGCCGAGGGCAACGTGCGCATCGTGACGCCGAACGACGTGATGCGCAGCGACCAGGCGGTTTATGACCTCGACGCGGGTGTTGCGCAGCTCACCGGTGCGGTCAAGATCACGCGCGGCGAAACGCAGCTGAACGGGTGCACGGGCGAGATGGACCTGAAAACGGGTGTCAGCCGGCTGCTTGCCTGCGGCGGCACGGCCAACACTGGACGCGTTCACGGTCTCATCGCTCCGGGCGCGATCAAGAAGTAATAGGGCAAGACTTTCATAGGGCGCGACGCCCAACGATCCGGCTCGGGACATGACGCTCACTACGGATATTGCCACGCCGTCGACAGAGGCCGCCGCAGGCGAAGACCGCGGCCGCAACAGGGTGAGCGAGCGCGGGCTCTATGCAATCGGCCTCGCGAAGCGGTATGGCCGGCGGCCGGTCGTCCGTGGCGTCAGCCTGTCAGTGCAGCGTGGCGAGATCGTGGGGCTGTTGGGGGCCAACGGCGCCGGCAAGACCACATGTTTCTACATGGTGACCGGGCTTGTCGCGCCCGATCAGGGCAGCATCGTTCTCGACGGTCAGGATATCACGGGACTGCCGATGTACCGCCGCGCCCGGCTCGGCATCGGCTATCTGCCGCAGGAACCCTCGGTCTTTCGCGGCCTCTCCGTGGAGGACAACCTGCGCGCCGTAATCGAGCCACGCGAGCGGGTGCGCGAGCATCGGGACGCGATCGTCGACGCCCTGCTGACCGAGTTCGGGCTGAGCAAGGTGCGTCGCTCGCCGGCAGTCGCCCTCTCAGGCGGCGAGCGGCGGCGGGTCGAGATCGCGCGCACGCTTGCCTGTAACCCGCAATTCATCTTTCTCGACGAACCCTTCGCCGGCATCGATCCGATTGCGCTGAGCGACATCCGCGACCTGGTCGTCCACCTGAAGGACCGGGGTATTGGCGTCCTGATCACCGATCACAATGTCCGAGAGATGCTCGATGTCATCGATCACGCTTACATCATCCACGACGGAACGGTGCTGATGGAGGGATCCGCTGGCGCCATCGTCGATAACCCCGATGTGCGCCGCCTCTACCTCGGCGAACGATTCAGCCTCTAGAACGCCTGATTGGTCATCACCATGGCGCTCGGTCCCCGTCTCGAACTCAGGCAGAGCCAGTCGCTGGTGATGACGCCGCAGCTGCAGCAGGCGATCAAGCTGCTGCAGCTCTCGAGCCTGGAACTGACGGCGTACGTCGAAGCGCAGCTTGAGCAGAACCCGCTGCTGGAACGCGAAGGCAGTGGCGAGGCGGACGGGCGTACTACTGCCGACGGAGAGGAGCTGGCTTCGGTTCCCGATGGCGATCCGGTCGCCGTTGATGAGGCGGTTGGCGGCGCATCCCTCGATGTTGCCGAGGCGAGCCTCGACTTCGAGATGCCCGACAATGTGTTCGATGACGATCGCGCCACGGCCGGCGGCCTCAGCCACGACAGCAGCATCGGATCACGCGAGAAAGGGGGAAGCGCGGACGATGGCGATGTTAACCTTGAAAACCGCCTCGCCCAGCGGCCGACGCTCAAGGATCACCTGTGGGGGCAGGTCGTTCTCGATATCGATGATCCGGTTGACCGGCTGATCGCGGCCCACCTCATCGACCTTCTCGACGATGCCGGCTACCTCACAGGCGAACCTGACTCGATTGCCGACTTGCTGGGCTGCACCGAGGAGCAGGTGGCCAACGTCCTTGCCACGCTGCAGCGGTTCGATCCGCCCGGCATCTTTGCCCGCAGCCTGGCGGAGTGCTTGAGGCTGCAGCTGCACGACCGCGGCCGGCTTGATCGGACGATGGCGTGTCTGCTGGACCACCTCGATCTGGTCGGCAGGCGGGAGTGGGGAGCGCTCTGCCGGCTGTGCGAGATCGATGGCGAGACGCTGAACCGCGCCCTGACGGAAATCCGCTCGCTCAACCCCAAGCCGGCGCTCGTCTTCGATTACGCAGAAGTCCAGCCGGTCATCCCCGACATCTTCGTGCGGCCGCGGCCCAAGGGCGGCTGGGCGATTGAACTCAACAGCGACGCCCTGCCGCGGGTGCTCGTCAACAACCGATATTATGCCGTCGTCAGCCGCGCTGTGCGCAGCAAGGCCGAGCGGCAGTACATCAGCGAGTGCCTGCAGTCGGCCAATTGGCTCGTCAAGGCGTTGCATCAGCGGGCAACTACGATCCTAAAAGTGGCAACCGAAATCGTCCGTCGGCAGGAAGGCTTTCTCGCGCATGGCGTGCAGTCGCTCCGGCCTCTGGTGCTGCGCGACATTGCCGAGGCGCTGGGCCTGCACGAAAGCACGATCAGCCGGGTGACCTCGAACAAGTTCATGGCGACGCCGCGCGGGATCTACGAGCTCAAGTTTTTCTTTACGCACGCGGTCGGTGGCTCGAATGGCGATGATGCGCATTCCGCGGCCGCGGTTCGCCATCGCCTCAAGGCCTTGATTCAGGAGGAAAGCCCCGATCGGATCCTGTCCGACGACGCACTTGCCGAAACGCTACAGAAAGAAGGGATCGACATTGCGCGGCGGACCGTTGCAAAGTACCGGGAGGCATTGGGGATCTCCTCCTCCGTGCTGCGTCGGCGCGAGAAGAGCGAACTCAGGTAGGCACAGGCCGGCAGCCGAGCTTGACACGACTTTTACTGGCATCTATCGTCCCGCTTCGCGCGGGTCAGGGTCTTGCCGCTGCGGCGGTACGGGCTTAGCTCATGGGGCGGTGTGAGTGTAAACGGTCAGGAATCCTGGGGTGACCAGGGCAAAGGCCGGCACCGGGAGAACGTCATGATGGACCTTGCGATCAAGGGGAAGGGGCTCGATATCGGTGAGGCGCTGCGCGCCCACATCGAGGCGGAGTTGAGCGGCATCGTGGCCAAATATTTCGCGCGCGCGCTCGACGCGACCGTTGCGGTTTCGCGCGAAGCGCACCAGTTTCGCTCCGACATCACGGTGCATCCGGTCAAGAGCGTGGTGATCCAGGGCCGCGGCGCTGCGGAAGACGCCTACGCCGCGTTTGACACGGCACTTGAGCGGATTGCCAAGCAGCTCCGTCGCTACAAGCGGCGGCTCAACGACCACCACAAGGGGCGCCCCGGGGAGGAAACCACCATCCCGGCCCTCAAGTACGTCATCCAGCCGGAGAGCGAGGAAGAGGAGTTGCCGGCCGAAGGCCAACCTGCCATCATCGCCGAGCTGCCGACGGAGATTGAGACGTTGAGTGTGGGCGAGGCGGTTATGCGCATGGATTTGGCGGACGTGCCGACGCTGATGTTCCGCAACCGGAAGCACGGCGGCCTGAACGTCGTCTATCGTCGGCGTGACGGCAACATCGGCTGGATCGACCCCGCGAATACGCAGACGGCGTAACAGGGGCCTCGAAAACGATGGATATCGCTGATCTGCTCGGACCTGGCCAAGTTGTGGCGAAGCTCAAGGCCACGAGCAAGAAACAGGCACTGCAGAACTTGGCGCGGCGCGCGGCGGAGATCACCGGTCAGAGCGAGGACGCGATCTTCAAGGCGCTCGACAAGCGCGAAAAGCTCGGCACCACGGGTGTCGGCAACGGGATTGCCATCCCGCACGGCAAGCTGCCGAACCTCGATCGCATTTACGGCGTTTTCGCAAGGCTTGAGCACCCGATCGACTTCGATGCGATCGACGAGCGGCCGGTCGACCTGATCTTCTTGTTGCTGGCGCCGGAGGCATCGGGCGCCGATCACCTGAAGGCGCTGGCGCGGGCATCGCGCCTGCTGCGCGACAAGAGCGCGTGCGAGAAGCTGCGCGGCACCGACGACAGCGAGGCGCTCTACGCGCTGCTCGTCGACACGACCGCAAGCTGGGCGGCTTAAGAGATCGTCCTTGGAGGCTGCTGGCCGGCGGCTGTGAGGAGCGCGCTGTCGGCGGCCCGGATCGCGGCCGCTGCCAAGTCGAGCCAGAAGCCGCGTTCGGGGGCGCCCAGCGCAGCCCACGCCTCGCCGCCCCCGTCGTGTAGCTTGCCGTAGAGGACACCCGCAACTTCGTCGAGGCGCTCGGGCGACGGCTCTTCCGTCAGCAGTGTGGTCAAGCCTGCCGTGAGCACCGCAGCCGCGATGTCCTCATGCGTGTGTTCGGCCTCGCCCTCGGCCAGCGCGATCAGCATCTCGCCCAGGACGTCGGCGGCCGTCTCCACTGCGACCGGCCAGCTTTCGGTCATGGCCGCCTCCGCGAGTGCGCCTTGCTTCCCCGCGTCGCACGTGAGGTGGTGGGCCCGGCAAGGATCGAACTTGCGACACCGTGATTAAAAGTCACGTGTTCTACCACTGAACTACGGGCCCGGCGGCCGGCGCCGCGGGCGCCTTAAGCGAATTTACGGTCGATCTGCGCCAGTTTCCGCCGCATGCGTTGCGCGACTTGGGCCGGCACGAACGACGTAATGTCACCGCCCAGGAGGGCAACCTCCTTGACGATGCGCGACGCGATAAACTGCTGGCGTTCCGAGGCCATCAGGAACACCGTCTCGACCCGCGGATTGAGCCGGGTGTTCATGCCGGCCATTTGAAACTCGTACTCGAAGTCCGAGACCGCGCGCAGACCGCGAACGATCGTCGTCGCCCCCAGCTTCTCGACGAAATGCATCAGCAGGTCATCGAACGGGCGCACCTCGATCGAGCTGCCGTCGCCATTGCGCAACAACGCCACCTGTTCTTGCATCATCTCGACCCGCTCCTGCAAGGTAAACATCGGCACCTTGCCCGGATTGGCGGCAATCGCAATGATCAGCCGGTCGACGACCCGCGTCGCGCGCGTGATGATGTCAAGGTGACCATTGGTGGCCGGGTCGAATGTCCCCGGGTACACGCCGACACGCGGCTGGCCCATCGTCCTTATACTCCTCCGAGTGATTCTCTGTTCACTTCTGTTGCTGTCCCGCCGACGATGCTCCGCCGGTCTGGTCGCGCCGATTACGTTTCATTGGCGTCGCCGGTATTCTCAACGTTTTGGGGAGTCCCGGCGTCATTTTCCATCCCCTCGCGGGGTGTCGCTCCGTTTTCCTCGTCCGCGCCCGCGGCGGGAGCGTCGTCGACGTCGCGGATGCGGCTGACGGATACCACGCGCTCGCCTTCTGCGGTCGCAAACAGGCGCACGCCTCGGGTCTTGCGGCCCATGATGCTGATGTCGGTCACGGCAATCCGGATCAGCTGGCCGGCATCGGTGACCATCACGATCTGATCGGTCGGCAGCACCGGGAACGCCGCCGCCGTGGTGCTCTCCCCTTGCGTTCGCGTGAGGTCGAGGGCGGCGACACCGGAGCCGTCACGCCCGGTCGCGCGGTACTCGTACGCCGACGTCCGCTTGCCGTAGCCGTCCTCGGCGACGGTCAGGAGAAATTCCTCCGCCTCCGCCAGCGCCGTGAAGTCCGGCTGGTCGAGCCGTGCCGCCAGCGTCTCGTCGGCTGCACGCGCGTCCGGCCGCTCGCTATAGTCGCTACCGGCCAAGCGGCGGCGCGCATTCGCGGCCAACAGGTATTCCTCGCGGCCGGCCGCATCGATCTCGACATGCGTGAGGCCGCACATGCTGATGACTTCATCCTCGCCACCCAGCTTGATGCCACGCACACCGGTCGAGGTCCGGCCGCTGAACACGCGTAGATCGGCAACGGGGAAGCGGATGCACTGGCCGCGGCGGGTGAACAACAAGACGTCGTCGGCATCGGCAAACGGACGCACCCGCACCAGCCGGTCGCCCTCGTCGAGCTTCATCGCGATCTTGCCGCCGGCATTGATGGTGATGAAGTCGCTCAAGGCATTGCGGCGCACCCGCCCCGACGAGGTGGCGAAGACGACATAAAGCTCGCTCCAGGCGCCTTCGTCGCCGCGCAGCGGCATCAGCGCTGTAATCGTCTCCTTGGCCTTGAGCGGCAACAGATTGACCATCGCCTTGCCGCGCGCCTGTGGTGTCCCTTGCGGCAGGCGGTAGGTCTTGAGCTTGTAGGCGATGCCGGTCGAGGAGAAGAACAGCATCGGCGTGTGCGTGTTGCTGACGAAGACGTGGGAGACGAAATCCTCCTCCCGCGTCGCCATGCCGGAGCGGCCCTTGCCGCCGCGCCGCTGGGCACGGTAGGCGCTCAAGGGCACCCGCTTGATGTAACCGGTGATGGTGACCGTCACCACCATGTCCTCGCGCTGGATCAGGTCCTCGATGTCGGCTTCCGGGCCGATCTCTTCGAACCGGGTGCGCCTCGGCGTCGCGAACCGTTCCTTCACCTCGACCAGTTCGGAGCGCAGGACTTCGAGCAGCTTGGTGCGCGAGCCGAGGATGGCGAGGTAACCGGCAATCTCCTTGGCAAGCGCTTCGAGTTCCTCGCGGATCTTTTCCCGCTCCAACCCCGTCAAGCGCTGCAGCCGCATGTCGAGGATCGCGCGTGCCTGCGCCTCGCTCAAACGATACTGGCCGTCCTCGATGCGGTGATCTTCCTCCTCGATCAGTCGGATCAGCGGCTCGATATCGCGTGCCGGCCAGCTGCGGTCCATCAGCGCCAGGCGGGCGGCGGCAGCATCGGGCGCCGTGCGGATGGCCTGGACGACGGCATCGATGTTCGTGACCGCCACCGCAAGGCCGACCAGGGCGTGCGCCCGCGTGCGCGCCTTGCCGAGCAGGAAGACGCTGCGCCTGCGGATGACCTCCTCGCGGAAGGTGAGGAACGCCTGGATCAGCTGCTTCAGGTTCATCGTCCGCGGCCGGCGGCCGTCCAGGGCCAGCATCGTGATGCCGATCGATGTCTGCAGCGGTGTGAAGCGGTAGAGCTGGTTGAGCACGACTTCCGGCTCGGCCTCGCGCTTGACCTCGATGACGACGCGGATGCCGTCGCGGTCGGACTCGTCGCGCAGGTCGGCGATGCCCTCGATCCGCTTCTCGCGCGCCGCCTCGGCGATGATCTCGACCAGGCGCGCCTTATTGACCTGGTACGGGATCTCATCAACGATGATCGCCTGGCGTTCCTTGCGGATCGTCTCGATGCGAACGGCGGCACGCACGGCAACCGAGCCGCGGCCATCGCGATAGGCGGCGATGAAGCCGTGCCGGCCCAGGATGATGCCGCCGGTGGGGAAGTCCGGCCCCTGAACGTGGCGCTCGATCAGCTCATCGACGGTCACATCCGGGTCATCAATGACGGCGCAGCAGGCGTCGATCACCTCGCCCAGATTGTGCGGCGGCATGCTGGTCGCCATGCCGACGGCGATCCCGCCGGCACCGTTGACGAGCAGGTTGGGATAGCGCGCCGGCAGCACCATCGGCTCCTGCACGCTCTCGTCGTAGTTAGGCTGGAAGTCGACGGTTTCCTTGTCGATGTCGTCGATCAGCGCATGCGCCGCTTCTGCCAGCCGGGCCTCGGTGTAGCGCATCGCCGCCGGCCGGTCGCCGTCCATGGAGCCGAAATTGCCCTGGCCCTGGATCAGCGGCAGCCGCATGGCGAAATCCTGCGCCATGCGCACGAGCGCGTCGTAGATCGCCTGGTCGCCGTGCGGGTGGTACTTACCCATGACATCGCCGACGATGCGCGCCGCCTTGCGGAACGGCTTGTCATGCGTATAGCCGTTCTCGTGCATGGCATAGATGATGCGCCGCTGCACCGGCTTGAGGCCGTCGCGCGCATCGGGCAGCGCGCGGGACACGATCACGCTCATCGCGTAATCGAGGTAGGAGCGCTTCATCTCCTCTTCGATCGCGATCGGCGTGGTATCGGAATTGGGGGGATCCGGCGGGGGGCTCGCCACGTTTGTCAGCTCGTCAGACCGATGCGTTGTTGCCGCATAGCACAAAGACTTAGCACGCCCGCGGGTCTTGCACAACAAAGCGACGCGGGCGCGAGCCGCATCGTCCGCATCATCCGTGGCTCGGCGCGCCCGGTGCTAAGGACTTCTTAACCGCACTCCCGTATTGGTTGGGGTGTGACGACCTGTGTCTCTTGCCACAGTCTCTTGAGTGTGAAGGGCTCCATGTCAGACCTGTCCCAGCCCCGAGAATTCACCGCCGAGATCAGACGCTTGCAGCGCGGCAGCAGCTCCCACGGTGCCGACGCCGGCCAAGAGCCGTGCTCCTGTCGCGGCGGCGGCAGCGGCCAGATCCTGGCTGCGATCGCCGATCTCAAGCAGATGCTCTCAGGTGTGGCGATCGCGCCTGAGGCGGCGAGCGGGTCGAGCGCGCCGGCCGATGGTGCCGAGTCGGCGGCGATGCGCGATGAAGTGGCCGCGCTGCGCCGCACCATCCAGCGCACCAAGGACGAGCTGGCGGCGCTCAGGGCCAAGCGTGCGCTGCCGGTAGCGGTCAGCGTCACCACCAACGAGCTTGATGCGGTCGTCGAGGCAACGGAAACGGCGACCAACTGCATCCTCGCTTCGGCCGAAGAGATCGACGGCGCGGTGCGGACGTTGCGCGCCTTCTGTGCCCGCGACGAGGAAGTGAGCGTGCTGGAGGAGATTGCCGAGCGCGTCGTGCGCATTTTCGAGGCCTGCAACTTCCAGGACATCACCGGCCAGCGCATCACCAAGGTCGTCAACACGGTCAAGTCGGTCGAGGCCTCGATCGACCGCATGATCGATTACCTGGGCGGCCCGGCCGCCTTCGCCGAATTCGCAGCGCCTGCGGAAGACCCCGAGGACGACACCCACCTCCTCAACGGCCCGCCGCTCGATATCGACAGCAAGATCTCCCAGGACGACATCGACAAGTTGTTTTCGTAAGTGCGGGCAGGTCAAGACCGCCGCATGTGCCCCGGATACCCGTCATTGCGACCGCGCGCGAAAGCGGACCGGGAAGCAATCCAGGGTTATCAGCCCATTTGATCCTCTGGATGGCTTCGGCGCCTCCGCGCCTCGCCATGACGGCGTGCGGGGGCGTTCGCCCTCGGTGGCCTGCAGTCGCGTCCAGGTGGCGGCACGGCCCAAGGCCGCGGTTGCATGAATGCGTCCCGCTTGAGTAGTCTCTGAGGGCATAACGCGCCCGCGGGGAGCAAAGGGGGATGGCGGCCAAGGAAACGGACACGCAACGACCGAACGTGCCGGTGGTGCGGATCTTCCTCTCCTCGCCCGGAGACGTGGCCGAGGAGCGAGCGTTCGCACGCGAGCTGATCGACAGCGAGCTCATGAAGCGCCCACACTTGCGCGGCCGGGGAGCGCTGGAGCTGATTGCTTGGGACGATCCGGCGGCGCCCATTCCCATGCTGGCGACCGAGACACCGCAAGAGTCGGTCAACGCCGCCCGGCCGCGACCGGCGAACTGCGACATCGTCATCGTCCTCCTGTGGTCGCGGATGGGCACACTGCTGCCCGACCGTATTCTGAAACCCGATGGCACGCGTTACCTCTCCGGCACCGAGTGGGAGTACGAGGACGCGGTCAAATCGACGCGGCAGCCTCGGCCGCAAGTGCTAATCTACCGGCGGACAGAAAAGCTGAAGCTTGACATCGACGATCCCGACTTCGACGAAAAACGTACACAATTCAGGGCGGTGAACGATTTCTTCGACCGATTTCGGAACCCTGACGGCTCGCTGAATGGCGGTTTCCACGAACACGCGACAGCGGCCGAGTTCAAGGAGCTGTTGCGCCAGCACCTAGACGAGTTCCTGCATCGGCTGCTGCCGCCCGCTGCGATGGGCGGTGACAGCAAAGCGCCATTCATTCAACCCGTAATCCCGCCCGCGTATCTCGAATGGCTGCAGCGGACCTGCGCTGACGTGTCCCTCTTGGGGCAGGACATCCAGAAGGGCCAGGCGATTACGCTGAGCCAGATCTATGTGCCGGCGCTGACTCGGCCGGTGGCAACGCCTGAGGTGGCGGCTCGTGGCAAGGCGAGGGCACGTCCCGAGGCGGAGGAAAAGCAAGCATTCCCGCTGCTGCAGCGGCTGGATGGCGTGTCGCTCTACATTGTGCCGGCTCGTGGCAAGGGGAGGGCACGCCCCGCGGCGGACGAAAAGCAAGCAGTCCCTCTGCTGCAGCGGATGGATGGCGGGTCGCTCTATGTGCCGGCTCCGGCCGGTGCGGGCAAGTCGACCTTCTGCCGCTGGGCGGTGCTGCAGAGCATTGCCACCGCGCCGATCGGCCATGCGGTGCCGGCGCCGGACGAATTCGCCGAACCGGAGCCCAAGTCGTTGCGCGGCCGGCTGCCGCTGCTCGTGCCGCTGCGCGATTTCGGGACCGACATGGACTGCGGCCGCGGCGGCCGGACGTGGCACAGGGGCGATCTGGAAGATGCGCTCGCCACCTGGGCAGACCGCCTCGAAGGCCTCTCGGCCGGTACCGTCAAGGCGCACATCAAGGCCGGCAGCGCATTCCTGCTGCTGGACGGCCTGGACGAGGTGCCGGTCTCGGACACGCGTGAGGGCCATGCCGTGTTTCCCCGCGAGCTGCTGCTGAGCGGCCTCGCCGATGCGCTGCCCGAGTGGCTGCAGGCCGGCAACCGTATCCTGCTCACCAGCCGCCCCTATGGCCTGGATGAAGCGGGGCTGCACCGCCTCCGGCTGCCGCAAGCGCCGCTGGAGCCGCTGCCCCGGGAACTGCAAGACCTGTTCGTCACCCGCTGGTTCCACACGCTCGGCCGGCCCGAGAAGACCGAAGATCTGATCGCAACGATCCGCCAGCGAGAGAATCTGGCGCCGCTGGTCGAGAACCCGATGCTGCTAACGGCACTGTGCGTGCTCCACGAGAGCGGCGGCCGGCTGCCTGAGGACCGCTACGAGCTGTACAAGCGCATCGTCAACAACGTGCTGTTCCATCGCTTTCACGATGAAGTGCGGCAGCGGGAACCGGCGCGGGCACGGCTGGAAGCGATCGCACTCGGCATGCACGTTGGCGATCCGGACTCGCCGCGGCAAAGCCCGGTAGCGGAGATCAGCTATCTGGAGGTCGAGCAGCTGCTGCGGGCATTTGCCAAGGAGGATAGCTCTTACGAGCGCGGCCGGGTCGAGCCGGTGGCGCAGCGCGACGAGCTGCTGACGCGCTCCGGCCTGCTGCTGCCGCGCGAGAATTACCGCGCCGCCTTTTATCACCTCAGCGTTCAGGAGTATCTGGCTGCCGAGCGCATCCTGCGCCTCGAAGATGACTTGTGGCCGATCTTCCGCGATCGCAGCGCGGTTGCCGAATGGCGCGCGACGCTGATGTTCCTCTTCGCCGGCAAGATTGCCGGCAAGTCGCCGCGCTGGGGCACCGACATGCTGCAGCGATTGCTCAACGAGCAAGAGCGATCAGCGGTCGAGGCCAATCCGTGGCCGGCGGCTTTCATCGCCGAGGCGCTGGAGATGTGCCTGGCCAAGGACTATTCGGTGCCGGAGATACTGAAAGAGGGTTTCCGCCGGCTGGCGTTGAATGCGATCGTAGATGAAGTGGCGGTTCAGGCGCGACACGCCTTGGGTCTGTGCCTCGGCCGCGTCGGCGATCCGCGTTTTCCGAGTCTGCGCGATACGCGCGCCTACGTCGAGGTGCCGGCCGGCACGTACCCCTATGGGAACAAGGGGGAAAAGGTGGAGATCGAGGCGCCGTTTCGGCTCGGCCGCTATCCGGTCACCAACAGCCAGTACCGGGTGTTCCTGGAGGACGGCGGGTATGCGAAGCGGGAGTACTGGTCGGAGGCCGGCTGGGCTTGGCTTCAAAAGAATGGGGTCACAGAACCAGAATATTGGCACGACCGGCGCTGGAACGGCCCGAATCAGCCGGTGGTGGGGGTGAGCTTCTGGGAGGCGGAGGCATGCTGTGCCTGGGCTGGCGGCCGGCTGCCAACGGAACAGGAGTGGGAGGCCGCCGCCCGCGGCCCCGACGGCCTCACTTATCCCTGGGGCAACGACTGGGAGGACGGCATCTGTAACAGTTCCGAGGCCAGCCTCGACGTGACCTCCACCGTGGGGTTGTTCCCGCGCGCCCGCCAGCGGCGCTTCGGCATCGAGGATCTTGTCGGCAACGTCTGGGAATGGTGCGACAGTCTGTACGATGCAGACGACAAAAATTGCCCTGATCTGCTCGTGCTGCGTGGCGGCTCCTACCTCTACGGGTCCTGGGGCCTGCGGGCGTCCTTCCGTTTCGGGGACGTGCCCGACTTCAGGTTCGACGAGGGCTACGGCTTTCGCTGCGTGCTCGCCCCGCCCCGGCCATGATCGACGTTGCCGCCGAGGATCCCGTCTGTTATGTTCTGCGTGTTATGCGGCGCGTACTGGCGGCGTCATGATCAGGTCGTTCCGGGATCGGCGCACGGCCGCCTTCGCTGCCGGCGAGCGGGTGAAGGAATTCCACGCGTTTGCAAAGCAGGCGCAGCGCCGGCTCGTCATTCTCAACGCGGCGGAGCGGATCGAGGACCTGATGATGCTGCCGTCCAATCGTTTCGAGGCGCTACGCGGCACGCGTCAAGGCCAATTCAGCATCCGCATCAACGAGCAGTGGCGGATCTGCTTCACCTTCCGCGAGGGAGACGCTTTCGATGTCGAGATCACCGATTACCACTGACGACGGGCCGGTCCTGAACCTGCCGCCGATCCACCCTGGCGAGATCCTGGGCGAGGAGCTGGCCGGGCTCAGCGTTTCCGCCAACGCGCTCGCCCGTGCCTTGGACGTTCCGCCCAACCGCATCACCGAAATCCTCAACGCCAAGCGCGCCGTGACCGCGGATACGGCGCTCCGGCTTGCGCGCTATTTCGGCACTTCGGCCCGGTTCTGGATGAACCTGCAGCAGAGCTACGACCTCGCCGTCGCCGAGCGCGACCATGGCGCGGCGATTGCGCGCACGGTGCGACCGCGGGCGGCGTAACTCCTCTGCCGGTTCCCACGCGCCTCGCGTCCAAGGATCGCGACAATAACGGAGGCGTCGATGAACATCAGGCGTCGCCCCACATGGCGTCGGTAAAGCGTTTCATGTCGAAATCCGGTTCGCTAGGCCCAATCGCATCGGCAAGGGCCTTTGCCCGCGCCAGCCGCTGCTTGAACGGCAGCGCGCGGCGTGCTTCGGCGAGCTGGGCTTCAAGGGCGCGGCGAACGGCTTCGGTCTTGGTCCGTGCTCCGGTCAGCTTGCGAACCTGCTCGGCCAGCGCATCGACCTCGGGGTCGCGAACAAACAACGCCATTTTGAATATCTCCTGCCGATAGCGAGATACCACAGAAGAGATATGCTCGCCAGTCCGGCAGGTCTCACCCCCCCTGCTTGCGCTTGAGGAAGGCGGTGATGCGGTCTTGCGCTTCCCTGCGCGCGCGGGCGCGGGCAATGGCTTGGGCCGTCTCCTCCATCAGCGCGGCGTCGACCGGCCGGCCGGCAACGGCACGCATCAATGCTTTCGCCTCCGCCATCGCCGCCGTGCTGTTGCGGCCCAAGGCTGCGAGCGTGCGCGCGCCGGCCGATTCAAGCTCTCCCGCCTGGACCACCTCATGCACGAGGCCCAAGCGCAGCGCTTCCGCCGCATCGAAGGGCAGGGCCATGAGCGCATAGCGGGCCGCCGCGCGGGCGCCGATCGCCGCCACGACGTAAGGCGAGATCACCGCCGGGATGATGCCGAGCCGGACCTCCGTCAGCGCGAAGCGGGCTTCTTCCGCGGCGATCGCAATGTCGCACGCGGCAACGACGCCGACCCCGCCGCCATAGGCCGGCCCCTGGACGAGCGCGAGCGTCGGTTTCGGCAGCGTCGCCAACGCGCCCAGCACGCGGGCGAGCTTCAGCGCATCGGCGACGTTGTCGGCGTCTGGCGCCTCACCCATGCGCAGCATCCAGGCGAGATCGCCGCCGGCACAGAAGCTGGCACCTTCGGCCGCAATCACCACGGCGCGGACGCGGGCATCCGCCCCCAGCGCCTCGATCGCGGCGCCAAGGCTCTCGATCAGCGCATTGTCGAAGGCGTTGTGGATCTGCGGCCGGTTGAAGCGGATGCGGCCGACGCCAGCCTCATCGATGCTGCACACAAGCGCGTCTGCCATCGGCATCTCCTTCGCGCCGGCGCTACATTCGGAACACGCCGAAGCGGGTCGCCTCGATCGGCGCGTTCAGCGCCACCGACAGGCTCAAGGCCAGCACCATGCGCGTCTCCGCCGGATCGATGATGCCGTCGTCCCACAGCCGCGCGCTGGCGTGGTAGGGGTGGCCTTGGCTCTCGTACTGCTCCAGGATTGGCTTGCGGAAGGCGGCTTCTTCTTCCGCCGCCCAGTCGAGCCCGCGCGCTTCCAGGCCGTCGCGGCGCACGGTCGCCAGCACGCCCGCCGCCTGCTCGCCGCCCATCACCGAGATCCGCGCGTTCGGCCACATCCACATGAAACGCGGGCCATAGGCGCGCCCGCACATCGAGTAGTTGCCGGCGCCGAACGAGCCGCCGATGACGACGGTGATTTTCGGGACCCTGGCGCAGGCGACCGCGGTCACCATCTTGGCGCCGTCCTTGGCGATGCCGCCGGCCTCCGCCTTGCTGCCGACCATGAAGCCGGTGATGTTCTGCAAGAACACCAGCGGCAGGCGGCGCTGGGCACAGAGCTCGACGAAGTGCGCGCCTTTGAGCGCCGATTCCGAGAACAAGATGCCGTTGTTGGCGACGATGCCGACCGGATGGCCGTACAGATGCGCGAAGCAGCACACCAGCGTGGTGCCGTAGAGCTGCTTGAACTCATCGAACTCCGAGCCGTCGACGAGCCGGGCGATCACCTCGCGCACATCGTAGGACTTGCGCAGGTCGACGGGCACGATGCCGTACAGCTCCTTCGGGTCGTACTTCGGCGGCCGCGGCGGCTTGATGGCGAGATCCGGCTGCTTGACCCGGTTGAGGTGGCCGACGATGCGGCGCGCGATCGCGAGCGCATGGGCGTCGTCCATGGCGTAATGGTCGGTGACGCCCGACACGCGGGCATGCACATCAGCGCCGCCCAGCGCCTCGGCGCTGACCACCTCGCCGGTCGCGGCGCGCACCAGGGGCGGCCCGCCCAAGAAGATGGTCCCCTGGCCGCGGACGATGATGCTCTCGTCCGACATCGCCGGCACGTAGGCGCCACCGGCGGTGCACGAGCCGTGGACGACCGCGATCTGCGGCACGCCGGCCGCCGACATCACCGCCTGGTTATAGAAAATGCGGCCGAAGTGGTCGCGGTCGGGGAAAACCTCGTCCTGCTGCGGCAGGTTGGCGCCGCCGGACTCCACCAGGTAGACGCACGGCAGCCGGTTTTCGAGCGCGATCTCCTGCGCCCGCAAGTGCTTCTTGACCGTCATGCCGTAGTAGGTGCCGCCCTTTACCGTCGGGTCGTTGGCGATCACCATGCATTCCTGCTGGTTGATGCGGCCGATGCCTGTGATGATGCCGGCCGCCGGCACCTCGCCGCCGTACATGCCATAGGCCGCGAGCTGCGAGAGTTCGAGGAACGGCGAGCCGACATCGAGCAGGCGGCGGATGCGCTCGCGCGGCAAGAGCCGGCCGCGGGCGAGATGTTTGGCGCGCGCCCGCTCGCCGCCGCCCTCGATGATCGTCTGTACGGTCGCGCGTAAGCCCTGGACCAGACCGCTCATCGCTTGCGCGTTGGCGGCAAAGGCATCCGCGCGCGGGTCGACGGTGGATGCGAAGATGCTCATCGCCTGAGCCCCGTGCCGGCCGGCCTCACCGCGTCTCCTCGAACAGCTCGCGGCCGATCAGCCAGCGGCGGATCTCACTGGTGCCGGCGCCGATCTCGTAAAGCTTGGCGTCGCGCAGGAGCCGCCCGGTGGGATACTCGTTGATGTAGCCGCTGCCGCCTAAGCACTGGATCGCTTCCAAGGCCATCCAGGTCGCCTTCTCAGCGGCATAGAGGATGGCGCCGGCGGCATCTTTGCGCGTTGCCTGGCCACGATCGCACGCGCGCGCGACCGCGTAGACGTACGCGCGGCAGGCATTCAGCGTCGTGTACATGTCGGCGAGCTTGGCCTGCATGATCTGGAAGCTGCCGATCGGCTGGCCGAACTGCCTGCGGTCGTGCAGGTAGGGGATGACGACGTCCATGCAGGCCTGCATGATACCAAGCGGGCCGGCGGACAACACCAGGCGCTCGTAGTCGAGCCCGCTCATCAGAACGTTGACGCCCTTGCCGACGGCACCCAGCACGTTCTCGGCCGGCACCTCGCAGTCGTTGAACACGAGCTCACACGTGTTGGAGCCGCGCATGCCGAGCTTGTCGAGCTTCTGGGCGCTGGCAAAGCCCTTGAAGCCGCGCTCGACGAGAAAGGCGGTGATGCCGCGCGGGCCCGCGGCCGGATCGGTCTTGGCGTAGACGACCACTACTTCCGCCTCGGGACCGTTGGTGATCCACATCTTGCTGCCGTTGAGGATGTAGCGGTCGCCCCTGCGCTCGGCTTTCAAGCGCATGCCGACAACGTCGGAGCCGGCGCCCGCCTCGCTCATTGCCAGTGCGCCCACGTGCTCGCCATTGATCAGTTTGGAGAGATAGCGGCGTTTCTGCTCGTCGGAGCCGTTGCGGCGGATCTGGTTGACGCACAGGTTCGAGTGCGCACCGTAGCTCAGGCCGACCGAGGCCGAGGCGCGGCTGATCTCCTCCATCGCCACGACGTGCTCGACATAGCCCATGCCGGCGCCGCCCCAGTCCTCCTCGACCGTGATGCCGAGCAGGCCTAGCGCGCCCAGCTTCGGCCACAGATCGGCCGGGAAGACGTTGTCGTGGTCAATCGCGGCGGCGCGCGGCTGGATTTCGTCACCGGCAAAGCCGCGCACCGTCGCGCGCAGCATGTCTGCCGTCTCGCCAAGGCCGAAATCGAACGCGCAAGTGTCGTTCGCCGCCATCTGGACCTCCCGATAAGTTCTTGTTGTGGTTTTCTTGTCTTGGCAGCAGGGGAATATAGCCAAGTTCGCGGCTGCCCCCAACAGCTTTGCCCGTACTCCTTCTGGTGGCCGGGCCGGTCAGTAGGACAGGAGCACCGGGGTGGTCATGCGGGCGAGGATGCCGCTGGTGAGGCTGCGCTTCATGCCGGGTGCGGCACGCCCGCGCCCGGCCGCACCCAGCACGAGCAGGTCGGCGCCGGCATCGGCCAGGTGCGAGAGCAGGCGTTCGGCAGCCTCGATCGCATTCGCCTCAAAGACGAGCCGGTCGGGCGCGGCCGGCAGGCCGTGGCGGGTCAGGTGAGCGACGATGCCTTCGAGCGGTGCTGCGGCAGTGAGCCGGCCGGCCGCCTTCGCGCGCAGCGACAAAACGCTCACGGCCTCGGCGCCATCGATCAGCGGCAGCGCGTCGGCAATGGCGCGGGCCGCCTCGCGGCTGCCGTTCCAGGCGATCACGACGCGCCGGCCCATCGCTTGGAACTGGCCGGCATAGGGCACGACGAGGACGGGGCGACCGGCGTTCGAGACCGTCTGCTCGATCAGATCGGATGATGCGCCTGAGGCCGTTTCGCGCGGGTCCGGCTGGCCGAGCACGGTGATGTCCGCCTCTCGAGCCTGGACGATGACACCCTGCGCCACTGCGCTTTCGGCCGCCGCCGGCTCGACCATCCAGCCGATCTCGATCTCGAATGCGCCCGCAATCCGGCGAAAGGCGGCCTCGGCGACGCGGGCGCCCTGCGTCAGGAGTGCCGGCTGGTGCGCCGGCGCGAGGCCCAGGGTGGTCTTGCCGGCGTGGGTGAACAGGCCCAAAAGCCGTGCCCCGTGCCGGCGGGCAAGGCCGCACGCGAGTTCAATCCGGCCGCTGGCGGCAGCGGTCGCGTCGATATGGACGACGATGTCGCGAATACGCATGCTCTTGCCTCCCCTCGCGTCGGCTCCGGTCTTGCCGCCGGCAACCCTGTTCGCTCGCCTCGCTCCGGACTTTGCGGCAGTCTGCAGGTTGAGACAAGCGCGCTCAAGCGCTTGCGGCCTGCCTGCGGGGGCATAACCCCAGCCTGCGGGGGCATAACCGTCGTCATCCCGCCACGCTTCCGGTCCGCCATCGATCCGGTTCGGACCCGACAGTGGACCGAGCCTTGGCGGGATTGATGCGGCTCGTTGCTCAGAACAGGCTGCCTTGATCGCCGGGAGGCTTGCCGCGGGCCGAACCGCGGCGGGCGGCCGGACGCGCCGGTTGGGCTTCATCCGGGGGCTCGCGCCCGTCTTTGGGCGTTGGCTTGTCTTCGATCCGTGCGCCGGCTTCGCCGTCGTGCAGGCGCAAGCGCACGGCAAGCCCGGGTGTGAGGCTCGCAACGCTGGCAAGCGCATGGCCGGAGCGATCGAGCACAAGGGCAAAGCCGCGCTCCAGCACGCGCTCGTAGGAGCAACTGGCCAGCACCGCGCCCGCCTGCTGCAGCCGGCTGCGGCGGTCCTTCAGGATCTGCTCCAGCGCCCGATCCAGTCCCCGCGCCGCGTTTGCCAGCCGCTCACGATCGCGCGCGATGCGCTCGGCCGGGCTCACGAGGCGCGCGACGGCCTGCTGCAGCCGCTGCTGTCGTGCCTGCAGGCCGACGGTGAGCGCGTTGTCGAACCGCTCCGACCAGTCGTCAAGCCGCTGGCGCGCGAGTGCCAGCAGCCGGACAGGCTGCGGCAGGCCACGTGCCGCCGCCGTTAGCCGCGTGCGACGTTCCTCCAGCGTACGGCTGAAGGCGCTGATCTGCCGGCTGGCCAGGCCAAGTACGCGGGCGATCAGCTCCGCACGGACCGGCACGGCGAGCTCTGCCGCGGCCGTGGGTGTCGGCGCCCGCAAGTCGGCTGCGAAATCGATCAGCGTCGTGTCGGTCTCGTGGCCGACGGCCGCGATCAGCGGGATCGCCGAACCGGCCGCGGCGCGCACGGTGATCTCCTCGTTGAAGGCCCAGAGGTCTTCGAGGCTGCCGCCGCCACGGGCAACGATCAGCACATCCGGCCGCGGCACCGCGCCGCCCGCGGGCAACCGGTTGAAGCCTTCGATGGCGGCTGCGATCTGTTCCGCAGCACCCTGGCCCTGGACGGCGACCGGCCACAAAAGCACGTGGCGCGGGAAGCGGTCGGCAAGGCGATGCAGGATATCCTTGATCACCGCGCCGGTGGGCGAGGTGACGACGCCGATCACGTCCGGCAGGTAGGGGATCGGCCGCTTGCGCTCTGCGGCGAACAGGCCTTCCGCTTCGAGCTTGCGCCGTCGATCCTCCAAGAGCTTCAACAGCGCGCCGGCACCGGCAAGCTCGATCGCATCGACAAGGATCTGATAGCGCGAGCGGGCCGGATAGCTGGTGAGCCGGCCGGTGACGATCACCTCCAGGCCGTTGTCCAGCGCGGCCTTGAACCTTTGTGCCGCCGGGCGCCAGCAGACGGCATCGAGCACCGAGTCCTGATCCTTGAGCGCGAAGTAGAGGTGTCCCGACGCCGCGCGCTTCAAACCGCTGATCTCGCCGCGGACGCGAACGCGCTCGAACGTTTGTTCGATGAAGCGCTTGAGCGTTAGCGAAATCTCCGTCACGGTAAAGACGGGAAGGCTGGCCTCAACGCTCATCGGGTTCGTTCCGGGCATGGCGCCAGTATGACCGAAGCCGGGGCTGCCGGCAAAACCCTGCGCTTTTCGCCAAGTTGAGGAACGTCGCTCATGCAGGTTCTGGTCGTTGGATCGGGGGGACGGGAGCATGCCCTGTGCTGGGCGATTGCGCGATCGCCCCTGTGCGAGCGGCTCTATTGCGCGCCCGGCAATGCCGGCATCGCCCAAGTCGCGGAATGTCTGCCGATCGCCGCGATGGACCTTGATGGTCTGACCAAGTTTGCCGCCAACCTCGGCATCGATCTCGTCGTCGTCGGCCCTGAGGACCCGTTGAATGCTGGGCTGGTCGATCGCCTGCGCGCGGCCGGGATCCGCGCCTTCGGCCCCACCGCAGGGGCCGCCGCGATCGAGGGCTCGAAGGGGTTCATGAAAGACTTGTGCGCCCGGCAAGGCGTGCCGACCGCCGCCTACGGCCGGTTCGACGAACCGGACGCGGCGAAGGAGTTCATCCATCGCCACGGCGCACCCCTGGTCGTCAAGGCCGATGGCCTGGCCGCCGGCAAGGGCGTCATCCTCTGCCACAACGTCAACGAGGCGTTTGCCGCCGTTGACCACATGATGATCGAGGACGCCTTCGGTGATGCCGGCCGCGAGGTCGTGATCGAGGATCTGCTGGTGGGCGAGGAAGCAAGCTTCTTTGCCCTTGTGCATGGCACGCGCGCGGTTCCGCTGGCGACCGCCCAGGATCATAAGGCGGCGTTCGATGGTGACCTCGGCCCGAATACCGGCGGCATGGGCGCCTATTCGCCGGCGCCGGTGGTCACGCAAGCCATGGTGGCTGAGATCATGCAAACGATCATTCAGCCGACCATCGAAGGCCTGGCTGCCGATCGCAAGCCCTTCACCGGCCTGTTCTATGCCGGCCTGATGATCACCGCCACCGGCCCGCGCCTGCTCGAGGTCAATGCCCGCTTCGGCGATCCAGAGTGCCAGCCGCTGCTCATGCGTTTGAAGTCCGATCTCCTGCCGGCGCTGGTTGCGTGCGCCGACGACCGCATGGACGATATCGATCTCGCCTGGCACGACGAAGCTGCGCTGGTGGTGGTGCTGGCGACGCGCGGCTATCCCGGCCCCTACGCCCGCGGCTCGGTCATACGCGGTATCGAGAAGGCGGGAGCGATCGAGGACGTCCAAGTCTTTCACGCCGGCACCAAGGCGCTCGATGGCCGCATCGTCGCCAATGGCGGCCGGGTTTTGGGTGTCACCGCGCGCGCGCCCTCGATCGCGGAAGCCCAGCGCTTGGCCTATTCCGCTGTCGATCGTATCGACTGGCCGGAGGGATTCTGCCGCCGCGATATCGGCTGGCGGGCAATTGCCCGGGAGCGCCAAGGCTAGTGCAGCGACCCAATCGGGCGATTCACGCCCGAGCAAGGTTGTCGCTGCACAACATATTCAATCGCGTGCACTTTCGGCACAAACAGGATGTACCCTCTGTTTGTGCCAGTGCACTAGCTGGGCCGCTCCGCCAGGCAAAGTGCCAGTGCCGCCTGCCACCCAGGCAGCTGGACGCCGAACGTCGCGCAAGCCTTCTTGCAGTCCAGCACCGACCACGCTGGCCGCTTGGCGCGGGTCGGGTATTCGGGCGTGGTGATCGGCACCAGCTGCGGGACCGGCCGGCCCTCATCACCCCAGCGGGCAAAAATCGCCTGTGCGAATTGAAACCAGCTGGCGGCACCGGCGCAGGCCAAGTGATAGGTGCCGCCCACGCGTTCGAGCGCTGCCGCGCCACCCTGTGCCCAGCTTACCGCCAGGATCTGCGCGGTCGCCTCGGCCAGCGAACGCGCCCAGGTCGGGTTGCCGATCTGGTCATCGACGATGCTCAAGCGTTCGCGCTCGGCCGCAAGGCGCTCCATGGTGTTGAGGAAGTTGCGGCCACGGTTGGCATAGACCCAGGCCGTGCGAAAGATGAAATGTGCGCAGCCGCTCAAGCGGATCGCCTCCTCGCCGGCGAGCTTGGAGCGGCCATAGGCGCCTTGGGGCGCGACGGGCTGCGTCTCATCGTAGGGCGGCCGTGTGCCGTCGGCGCGTGCGGCTGGTGCGCCGTCGAACACGTAATCGGTCGAGAAATGCACCAAGCCAATGCCAAGGCGCCGCGCTTCAGCCGCGAGCGTGGCGGGTGCAGTGGCGTTGACCGCGATTGCAAGCGCCTCGTCGTCTTCTGCCGCATCGACGGCCGTATAGGCGGCGGCATTGACGATCAGATCCGGCCGCCGAGCCTCGATATGGGCCGCAAGCGCTGCCGGGTCGGCGAGATCACAGTCGCCGCGCCCGCAGGCGACGACATCGCCTAATGTGCTCAGCGTCCGTTCGAGCTCGAAACCAAGCTGGCCGTCGCGGCCCAGGAGCAGGATCCGCCTGCCTTCGCGTGCGCGGGCGGTCATCACCCGGCTGTGTAGACCGGCAGCCGGCCAGGCGGAAAGTCGGCCAGGCGCGGGTTGCGCGCGTCCTTCGCGGAGAGCTGGGGCGCTCGGTCCGGCCAGGCGATGCCGATATCGGGATCGTCCCAGGCAATCGCGAGGGATGCTTGCGGCCGGAATGGAGCGCCGCACTTGTAGTGGGCGACGATATGCGAGCTCAGCGCATAGAGCCCGTGCGCGAAGCCTTCCGGAATGAACATCTGCCGGCCGTTGTCGGGCGACAGCACGGCAGCCGTCCAGCGGCCGAAGGTCGGCGAGCCGACCCGCACGTCGACAGCGACATCGAAGATCTCGCCTTCAAGCGCGGTGATTAGCTTCGCCTGCGCGCCCGGGTTCTGCAGGTGCAGTCCGCGCAGCACACCCTGGCGCGAGATCGAGACGTTGTCCTGGAAGAACGGAACGTCGATGCCGGCGGCGCGGTAGCGCTCGCGCTGATAGGCCTCGAACAGGCAGCCGCGCTCATCCGGATAGCGATCGGTCTCGATCAGCAGTACGTCCGGCAGGTCCATCGGGCTGACCTTCACGCGTTCTCTCCCCTTGCGAACACATATGGGTGGCGACAGAGAGCCGCTGCGGCCCGCCCGAGTCAAGGCTCAGTCGGAGCCGGTGCTCGGCGCACCAGCGCTTGGCGCGCGATCGCGATCGGGCTAAACCGCGCATGACGATCAAATCACACCCTCTCGGGGCTTAGGAGCGCCTTCGCGATGAACGTCAAGACGGAGCCGCAGGGCGAAGCCGCAAGCAAGCCAACGCCCGCGGTCTGGTTGGTGCTGGGCGACAAGCTCGGCGACAACGCCCAGGTCGAGGTGATTGCGGAGCGCCTTGGCTGGCCGTGCGTCACCAAGCGGCTCAAATTCCGCGCCGCCTACGTCACCGGCAAGCCGCGCTTCAAGCCCGCGCTCTATCACATCGACTTGGCGGCCTCCGATCCGCTCTCGCCGCCATGGCCGGATCTGATCCTCACCGTTGGCCGCCGCCCGTCGATGGCGGCGATGTGGGTGCGCGAACAGTCTGGCGGCCGGACCAAGGTCGTGATCGTCGGCCGGCCACGGCGGATGCTGAGCGAGTTCGCGCTCGTGCTGGCGACGCCGCAGTACCGCTTGCCGGCACGGCCCAACGTCATGGCCTTGGACCTACCGTTGATGCGGGTCGACCAGACTGCGATCGATCAGGCCGTTGCTGAATGGCGGGGGCGTCTCGACAGCCTGCCGCGGCCCTTGACCGGCGTCCTCGTCGGCGGGCCGACCAAGCCGTTCATCTTTACGGCCGAGGTCGCGCGCGAGATGGTGCGCCGGCTCGCACAGTCGACCGGCGATACCGGCACGCTGTTCGTCAGCACCAGCCGCAGGACGCCTGCAGCCGTGGTCGACGCCCTTGCCGACGCCTTGCCGGCCTCGGCGACCCTGTTCCGCTGGCAGCCGGATGCGACGGAGAACCCCTACCGGGCGCTCCTCGGCCTCGCCGACCGCTTCGTCGTCACCGGTGACAGCGTGTCGATGATCGTCGAGGTCGCGCGCCAGGGCAAGCCGCTCGCGATCTTTCCGCTGCCCGAAACCGCCTCGCCATGGGATCGGTTGCGCCGGCGGCTTGCGGCAACGTTCCAGCCGCCGCCGGGCGCTGCTGTGACCGCGCCAAACGATGCGAGTGCGCTCGCCACCCGGCTGGGGGATTTCGCCTACGAACTCGGCCTCGTCTCCTACGCTCGCGACTTTTCGGCCCTGCATCGGCGGCTGGTCGAGCGCGGTGCCGCTGTGTTCCTGGGCGAGGCGTTCCCCCGAGCAGGTGCGGTCAAGGCGGTTGATGATCTTGCGGCGGTGACCGCGCGCATCCGGGCCCTAGTGGATCGGATCTGACGCTTGCATCCCAAACGTCAGATCGGTCGATCCACTACCCTATTGATCTGGTGGTTCGATTCAGCCAACGGATGGGATTCATCCGTCAGCATCGAACCACTCGTCCAGTAACGCAACAAAATGAAACAAGCTTTTAGTGGCGCTTGCACGCATTTTGGGCATTTGCTACGAGAAGGGAAGATCTGGAGAGGACCAGCGGACCCAAATGTCGAAGCCAACCGTTTTTATTCATACGAATCCTAAACAGATCGTCGGCGCGATCGTTTCCGAGTATTCGATCCGGCGCAACTCCAAGGCGAACGAGGAGTTCGACGTGCGGGTGATCAACACCGCCGATTATCCCTTCCTGCACACGCGCCAGGGCCAGGAGTACCTGCGCGATGGTGTCACTCGCCGCTGGAACATGGAGGACCTGCAGTCCTTCACGACACTCCGCTTCATGCCTCCAGAATTGATGGGCTATGAGGGCCGCGCGATTGTCGTCGACCCGGATGTCTTTGCCGTCGGCGATGTCTGGGAGCTTTTGTCACGCGACATGGGCGGGGCCGCGATCATGTGCCGCATGCGCTCCGGTGCGAAGGAGAAGAAGGGCTGCTTCGCCACCAGCGTGATGCTGTTGGATTGCGCCAAGCTCAAGCACTGGAAGGTCGAGCAGCAGTTCAACGACATGTTCGCGATGAAGCGCGATTACGCCAAGTGGATCTGCCTGCAGTACGAACCGAAAGACTCGATCCGTCTGTTCGAGCATGAGTGGAACGACTTTGATCGTTTGACGTCGCAGACCAAGATGATCCACAACACCAAGCGCAAGACACAGCCGTGGAAGACCGGCCTCAAGGTGGATTTCATGCCGCCGGAGAAGCCGGCCAGCATTCCGCTGCTTGGCTGGCTCAACCGGATGCGCCGCCGCGTATTTGGCGACTACGCGTTCCTCGGCCACTACCACCAGCACCCCGACCCGAACCAGGAGCGGTTCTTCTTCGGCCTGTTGCGCGAATGCCTGGACAAGGGCATCGTCACCGAGGCGATGATCCGCGAGGAAATGCGGCTCGACCACGTCCGTCACGACGCGCTCGAAGTGCTGGAGCGCACGGTGCCGCTGGCGGCGTAGAAGCGCCTTCTTCTCACTCGTCATGGCCGGCGTTGGCGGAGGCCGGCCATCGACGGAGCGTCTCGCTCCCGGCAGTGAGCACGTGGACCCGACCCGCGAATCGGCTCCGGGTTGGGCATGATGCCACACGGGGGATGGGTCATGCCCGCCCTCAGGCCTTATTGACAGCCTCACCGTAGTGCCATATCTGTAGCTACAAAAATGTAACGGCATGCGATGGACCTGGGACCCGGAGAAGGCGGCGCGAAACCGGGCGAAACACGGGCTTTCCTTCGAAACCGCGGCTCTGGTGTTCGAAGATCCGCTGCAGTTGTCCCGGCTCGATCCGCATCTCGACGGCGATCGGTGGCAGACGATCGGCATGGTTGGTGCTGTGTTACTGCTCGTGGTGCACACCGCACCCGAGGCCTACGACACTGACGACGAGCCGACAGGGCGGATCATCAGCGCCCGCAAGGCATCGGCCAAGGAAAGGCGCGCCTATGAAGAGACCGGCCTCTAGCAAGTTGACACCGGCGCAGGCCGCGGAACTGGCGGCACTCGCCGCCTTGCCGGAAGCGGCGATCGACACCAGCGACGCCGCGGAGGGCGATTGGAGGGGGCCGCAGCGCGGATTGTTCTATCGGCCGGTCAAGCAGCAATTGACGCTGCGGCTCGATGCCGACGTGATCGCCTGGTTCAGGACCCACACCTCGCCCGAGGAAGGCTACCAGACCCGGATCAACCGTGCACTGCGCGAATACGTCGAGGCACAGGGGCGGCGCGCGTAATTCCTCACGGGCTCCCTGGAGCGCGTTCCAGGAACACAATACGCATCGCCAACAGCGCGCGCAGCGCAGGCGCGCTTTCAGGCGCTTTCTGCCCTAAGCGTCGATAATCACCTTGCCCGGGTTCATGATGTTCTTGGGGTCGAGCGTGCGTTTGATCGCGCGCATCACATCGAGCGCGACTTCGGATTTGTAGCGTCGCAGCACGTCCACCTTGAGCTCGCCGATGCCGTGTTCGGCGCTGAAGCTGCCGCCCAAGGCCATCGCGATGTCGGAGACGATGCGCTCCAGCCGATCCCAAGCGGCCATGAACGAGGCGCGATCGGCTCCCACTGGCTGGCTCAAGTTGAAGTGGATGTTGCCGTCGCCCAAGTGCCCGAAGGCGACCACGCGGATGCCGGGCATCGCGTCTTCGACCGCCTTGCTTGCCTCGCCGATGAAAGTCGGCACCGCCGAAAGCGGCAGCGAAATGTCGTTCTTGATGCTGCCGCCTTCCGCCTTCTGCGCTTCGGGGATGCTCTCGCGCAGCCGCCACAGGGCGTTAGCCTGGGCGTCGCTCGCGGCAATGACGGCGTCCTCGATGAGGCCGGCCTCGAACGCGTCCGCCAACAGCGCCTCAGCCGCTTCCGCGAGCGGGTCGTTTGCCCGCGTGCTGGCAAGCTGGATCAGCACGGAGTAGGGGGGCGGACGATCGAACGGCGGCGTGACGCCTGGAATGTGCTGCAGGCAGAAATCCATCGCCCGGCCGCTGATCAGCTCGAACGCGCTCAAGCTGTCGCCGGCGGCGGCATTGCAGTGCTGAAACAGCGCCACTGCCGCCTCGACGTTGCCGAGTGCCGCCAGCGCCGTTACCGAAACTTTGGGCTTTGCAAACAGCTTGAGCACGGCCGCGGTAATGACGCCGAGCGTCCCCTCCGAGCCGATGAACAGCTGCTTCAAGTCATAGCCGGTGTTGTCCTTCCGCAGGCCGGAAAGGCCGGAAAGGATGCGTCCATCCGCCAGCACGACTTCGAGACCCAGCACGAGATCGCGGGCGTTGCCGTAGCGCAGCACCGCGATGCCGCCGGCGTTGGTGGCGAGGTTGCCGCCGATGCGGCAGCTGCCCTCCGCGGCGAGGCTCAAGGGGAACAGCGCATCGGCCTCGTCGGCGGCGCGCTGGACATCGGCGAGGATGACGCCGGCCTCGACCGTGATCGTCCGGTTGGCGGCATCGAGCGCGCGGATGCGGTTGAGCCTTGCCGTCGAAAGTACGATGCCGCCGCGCGGTACGCCGCCGCCGACGAGGCCGGTGTTGCCGCCGTGAGGGACGATCGGCAGCCCGGCCGCAGCGCAAATGCGCACCACGGCCGCCACTTCCTCGGTCGTTGCCGGCTGGACGACGGCCGCGCAGGTGCCACGGAACAGGCCGCGCTCCTCGATCCGGTACGGTTCGAGCGCGTCCGCTGCGACGATCACCGCCTTGGCGCCGACGGCCGCTTGCAGGGCGTCGAGAACGTCGGGCGGCAGAACGGCATCGACATGAGGGGCTTCACGCGTCGTCATGACAGCCTCCGATAGGACGCCAGCCGTGCGTTCACGCCAGCTCACTCCAGGCCATCGGGCAGGGCGCAGGGCAGCGCTGGCCCGCGATCGTGATCGAACGGATCAGGGTCGGGTGGAACCGGCTCATCCGTTGCGGCGGCACGGGTCAAGCGGTCGTTGATGGCGCGGCCCAAGCCCTGTTCCGGGATCGGCATTACCGCGATCGCCGCCACCTCCGGCCGATCGAGCGCGCGCAAGGTCGCAAACAGGTTGGCGGCCGCCTCCTCGAGATCGCTGGGGCGGCTCAGGTTGAGGCAATCCGCAGGCGCCTCAGGGCCGAAGCCGATCAATGCCTCGCCCGGCAGCGCGGCCGATGCGTTCAGCCGGAGCGGCCGGCCGGGGGCGTAGTGGCGGCGCAGCATGCCGGGTGCGGGCGGCGGCAGCCGCGGATCGTTCGCTCGAGCGCTACCGAGCGTGACGCCAAGGACGTTCGCGAGCGCCTCCGCCGTCACCGCACCGGGGCGCAGCACGGTTGCCTCCGCGCCGCTGAGATCGAGGATGGTCGACTCGATGCCGCACCGGCACGGCCCGCCATCGAGGATGAGCTCGACCCGGCCCCCGAGGCTGTCGGCTACATGCGCCGCCGTGGTGGGGCTGACATGGCCGAAGCGGTTGGCGCTTGGCGCGGCGATGGGCACCCCGGCGGCACGGATCAGTGCCTGCGCGACCGTGTGATCCGGCGCCCGGATGGCGACCGTGTCGAGCCCGGCGCTCACAAGGAGCGACAACCGGCTCGACGGCCGGCGCTTGAGCACGAGGGTCAGCGGCCCCGGCCAAAAGGCTTCCGCCAGCATGCGCGCCCGGGCATCCAGCTCAACCTCCGCCTCCGCATCCGCCACCGTTGCGAAGTGCACGATCAAGGGGTTGAAGCGCGGCCGCTCCTTGGCGGCGAAGATGCGTGCCACTGCCGCATCGGATGTCGCATCGGCGCCCAAGCCGTAGACGGTCTCGGTCGGAAACGCGACCAGTGTGCCCGAGCGGAGCAGGCGGCAGGCTTCCGCAAGGGTGGCGGTCGTCGGCCGGGCGATGGTGGTGGCCTCGCTCACGGGGCTCGCGGCGCCCCGCGGACGACGAAGTGCGGATTCTCGAAGCCAGGCTTGCCGTACCGGAGCTCTTCGCCCGCAAGCGTCGTCACTTCGCCACCGGCGAAGCGTACAACGGCGTGGCCCGCGGCCGTGTCCCACTCCATGGTCCGCCCGGTGCGCGGATAGAGATCGGCCTTGCCGCAGGCGACCAGGCAGAACTTGATCGAACTCCCGGACGAGATGGTCTCCGCGATGTCGTAGCGGGCGAGGTAGGCATCGGTCTCGGCGTTGCGGTGGGAGCGGCTGGCGACTGCGATCAGCCTCTTTTCCGGCAGCGGCCGGCAGGCGATGCGCTGGGCCGCACCGCCCCCGGTTTCGGCGAATGCGCCCAACGGGCTGCCCCAGTAGGTGGCGCCAATCGCCGGCGCGTGCACCACCCCTAGAACCGGCAGGCCGTCTTCGATGAGCGCGATATTGACCGTGAATTCGCCGCGGCGGGTGACGAATTGCTTGGTCCCGTCGAGCGGATCGACCAGCCAGAATGGCCCGCCGTTGACCACCGGCGTGCGGCCGGCGGCGACCTCCTCCTCCGCCACGATCGGATAGTGGTTGCCCACGCCGTGGCGCAAGGATTCGAGGATGAGCTGTTCGGCGCGCTGATCGGCCTCCGTCACCGGCGAGGCATCGCTCTTGGCAGTGACAGCAAAATCGGTGTTGTAAACGTCCATGATGACCCGGCCGGCAGCAAGCGCGATCGCGCACACGCTGTCCATCAGGGTCTGGTCAATCGCCAAGCTCACGTTGAATCCTTTCGTTATCACGGGCGCCACCGACCGCATCGGAAGGCGCAGCAGCGGTCTTAAGGATGGGGTTCCCACAGCGCGGCTGGGTTGGCAAGGCCGGCCGAGGATACCGAGACAGCGTGAAAGCGCCACGCTTGGAAATCAGGAGCCCAGTAATCCGCGGCGAGCCCAGCCTTGGCCTTCAACTGATGCACGAATGCCTTCGGCTGTGGCAGCATCGTCCACACCTGCGGCAGGAACAGCGCCCGGTGCCCCCGGCTTTCGATGATCAGGCCGTCGGTGTTCGGCTGCAGGTCGGCCAGAAGCTCGCTCTCGGTCATGCAGAAGATGCGCACCGGCGGCGTCAGCACCGAGACCGAGAGCGTCAAGCCTGAGCGCTCCGCAGGCGAGAGCCTTTCGAAACGGCTGTCGCGAAAGGCGGCGGCAAAGGCATTCACGCTCACGTCCTCGGCGAGCGGTCGATACGCTTCCGGCGAGCCGACGCAGCCGCGCAAGTTGCCATCGAACGTGAGCGTCACGAACGAGGCACCTTTGCTGCGCAAGCCTTCCGGGTAGTCGCGCAGCTCAACCGGCAGCGGCCGGCCGCAGCGCAGCCCATGATCGATCGAAGCGGAAGCCAGCAGCAGCAGCGTTTCGGCATTCGCCTGCAGGAGGTCACGCGCGCTGCTGCTCGCGGACGATGCAATTGGCTTTGCTTCCGCCTCCTGATCATTACGGCGATTGGGCTTGTCCGCCGAAGGTTCGCTGAAAACCCAGGCGCCGTAGCCGACCACGCGCCTTCGATCGCCCGCCGTATCACCGGAATTGCGCAGATCGAGCGTCCGCACGCGCAAATGCCGGCGTTTGGCGAGCGCCAGCAGCCCCTTGACGGCAGCGCCGCCGCACGCCTGTTCGCGGCCGATCGCGGCGGCATCCAGCGTTTCGATCGCCCGGCAGGTGGCTGCATCGAGCGTGCGGGCGCTGTCGTAGGTGAGGTAATGGCTCAAGTCCGAGCTGACGACGATCAGCGTTTCCTCCGCCCCCCACAACCGGTCCAGCACGGCGGCCACATCGTCCGTCCGCGCATCGCCGACCACCAGCGGCACGATTGTAAATGTGCCCAGCACCTCCTGGAGGAACGGCAGGTGCACCTCTAAGCAGTGCTCCTCGGCATGGGCAGCGTCCAGTTCCGTAACGGCGGCAAGCGACAATACGTCCTCGACTGCCGCCCGATCGAGAGCGACCGGCCCCAGCGGCGTCGTAAAGGCATCGCAGCGCGGTACCGCCAAACCTTCCAGACAGACGCGATGGCTGGGCCCGATCAGGACAACGCGCTGCACGCGGCCTTTCAGCCGGGCGAGCCGGGCATAGGCGGTGGCGGCAACAGGGCCGGAATAGACGTAGCCGGCATGCGGGGCGATGATTGCCTTCGGCCACGGCTCATCGGCCGCGGGTGGCGGCGCTGCCGCAAGCATCGCGCGCACCGCCGCATCGAGCTCGCGCGGGCTGGCCGGGTAGAACAGGCCGGCCACGGCTGCGGGCCGCACGTGAGACATGCTTTTCCGCCCCTTTGGCTTATACTTGGAAGGTTCGCGATGCGGAAATTGTAGTGGTCCGGCGGCGGCGCTGCCAGTGCCAATTCGCGCTTTGGTCGGCCGTTCAGCGCCTGAACCCGGCACGAGTGGGAGAGGAACGATGGATCATCGCACCGCCAGCGAGAGTTTTGAGGGTGCGGCGCCAGCGCGCTACTGGCGGATGCTGGCTGATGGCAGGGTCGAATGCAGCTTGTGTCCGCGCTTTTGCCGCCTGCACGAGGGCCAGCGCGGCCTGTGCTTCGTCCGTGCCCGCAAAGGTGACGCGCTGGTGCTGACGACCTACGGCCGCTCAAGCGGTTTCTGCATCGATCCGATCGAAAAGAAACCGCTCAACCATTTCCTGCCCGGTACGCCGATCTTCTCGTTCGGCACTGCCGGCTGCAACTTGACGTGCAAGTTCTGCCAGAACTGGGACATCTCCAAGTCGCGCGAATTCGATACGCTGACCGATGCGGCGACGCCCGACAGGATCGCTGCGACTGCCGCGGCTAAGGGCTGCCGCAGCGTCGCCTTCACCTACAACGATCCTGTCATCTTCCTTGAATACGCGGGTGACGTTGCCGCTGCCTGCCGTGCCCGCGGCCTGAAGACGGTCGCGGTCACCGCCGGTTACATCTGCCCCGAGCCGCGCGCCGAGTTTTTCGCCGCGATGGATGCCGCCAACGTTGACCTCAAGGCCTTTACCGAGGACTTCTACCAGCGGCTGTGCAGTGCCGAGCTGCAGCCGATCCTCGATACCCTTGTCTACATCAAGCGCGAGACCTCGGTCTGGCTCGAGATCACGACGCTCTTGATCCCCGGCGAGAACGATTCCGATGCCGAGCTCGACTCGCTCACACGCTGGGTGGCAAGCGAATTGGGCACGGACGTGCCGCTCCACTTTTCCGCCTTCCATCCGGACTGGAAGATGCTGGACACGCCGCCGACGCCACCCGCGACGCTCACCCGCGCGCGGTCGATCGCGATGAAGAACGGCCTGCGCTATGTCTATACCGGCAACGTCCACGATCTCGAAGGCGACGCGACGACCTGCCATAACTGCGGCGCAGTCGTCATCGGCCGCGACTGGTACGAGCTGATCGCCTGGAACCTGGACGATCAGGGCCGCTGCAAGCACTGCGGCACGCCGTGCGCCGGCGTGTTCGAGGCCAAGCCGGGCACCTGGGGCCGCAAGCGGCAGCCGGTGCGGATGAGCGCGCGGGCTTGACGAGAAGACCGGCAGCGCTTGGCAAAGCGGGGAAAGTCGGTAGAGTCCGGCCTGGGTTTGGTGACGGAGGGCATATCTGGTGCGTTTGCGAAACACTCTGGTGGCAGCGCTGCTGGCAAGCGCGGCGGCAATGGCGGCAAACGAGGTCTTGGCGCAGGAGAAGCTGACCAGCGAACAACTCGAGCAGCAGCTCAAGCAGCAAGAGAGCCTCAATGCGGCGCTCAAGGACCGCATCGCCAAACTGGAGGCAGTCCTCAAGACCGACGTCTGCACCAACCCGGAAGCGGAAGCGCTCTTGAACGCCCCGCCGCCTGCTACGACCACGCGGACGCCGTAGAACGGGTTGGCCTTAGGGTCGGCGGCCGCGTCCCAACAGTTTGTGCTCGCTCAGGCGCAGCAACCGTAGGGTGCATGACTCAAGTCACCGCCCCTCCGGCAAACCCCGGAGGAGTTCACAAGCCGGTGAGATCGATCTCGCGCCGGGCGAACCCGAGCTGCGGAACTCTCTGATGAAGAGGATGTTTCAGGGCCGCCAAGTGTCAGTCGATGTGGCGGGAAGGGTCCTGCCGCTTATGCAGGATGCGCACAACCGAGATGCCGAAGTCCGTGCCCAGGTAGAACACGACGTGGCCTTCGAACGCGAAACACAAGACGTCTTGCGCCAGTTCATCGCGCGTGCGGCCGAGCAGCGGCTGATGTGCCAGTTCGGTCAGCCGGCCCTGTAGCGCCTCAATGTAGCCGAGGCCTTGTTCCCTGCCCCAGCGTTCGAGCGTGTAATCGGCGATTGCGTGCAGATCTGTCAGCGCCAGCCGCGAAAGCTCGAACCGCGCCACTTAAGCAAGCCGCGCGCGCAGGGCCTTGAAGGCTTCATCGCCATCGACAACCCGGCCCGCCTCAATCTCGTCCAGGCCCTTGCGGACCTCGGCGCGAAGGCTGGCGAGCTTCAGCGCTTCCAGTTCCTTGTACTCTTCCGCCGAGAGCACGACGGCGACAGCGCGCCCATGCTTCTCGATTGTGACCGGCTCACGCTGGGCCGTGTCCAGCAACTCGCCGAAGTGGTTCTTCGCCTCCAGCGCGGCCATGGTCCGCATCGATCGGTCTCCGGGAACGGTTATAATAGTTATAACAGTCATAATAGCGGGCATTGGCGCGCTGGTCAAACAGGCGCAGCCGGCTTACCCATCGTGTGGAACTGGCGACACGTACCTGTATTGGCAAAACGACCGCGCGGCGCGCGGCAAGGCAGGCCTCACGCGGCACGCTGCCGCCCTGGCCTTGTGAAATCCGGTCACTCTGGTTATATTGCCGGTAATAGTCCGGAGAGCCCGAATGAGCAAGAGTTCTCAGCGCCGAGCCATCGACAGCTACCGCAAGCGGCTGACCGAGCGCGGCATGACGCGCTTCGAGGTGATTGGCCGGTACGACGACCGTGAACTCATCCGTGCGGTGGCCAAACGCCTGGCTGAAGGCGGTGCGGACGCCGATCGGCTGCGGGTCGCCGTCAACCGCTCCATTTCGGGCGAACCGCCCAGGAAAGGCGGCATCCTCAAGGCGTTGCTGGCCTCGCCCCTGATCGGCTCCGAACTTGACCTGACCCGCCCGCGTGAGGAAGGGCGGAAGGTCGACATGTGATGCGCTACCTGCTCGACACCAACATCATCAGCAACTTCACCAAGCCGGTTCCCTCGGAATCGCTCATCGCCTGGATGGCGGAGCAGTGCGACGACGATCTGTTTATCGCGTCGTTGACTTTGGCCGAGATCCTGCGGGGCGTGGTCGAGAAGCCGACCGGGAAGCGGCGCGACCAGCTCGAGGCATGGTTCAGCGGTCCCCAGGGGCCACAGGCGCTCTTCGCCGGTCGTATCCTCCCCTTCGACGAAAAGGCCGGCCTCGCGTGGGCCGAGCTCATGGCAGAAGGGAAAGCGAGTGGCCGACCGCGCAGCGGCTTCGACATGATCATCGCTGCGATTGCGGCCACCAACGGCTGCGTCGTCGTCACCGACAATGAACGCGATTTCGCAGGGATTGAGATCGTCAATCCGATCCGCGGTGCGCGCTGAGGCGAGCAGAGCCTTTCCCGCTTCCGGGGACAGGACTTCGGGGGTACGATTCAATACTCCCGCGCCTGAAATTGCCTAAGCGGTAAACCCCTATGTCCGCGCGCCGCTAAAGCTCCTTGCGGGAAGCGTCGGGCCGCTCAACACCGTCAGCCGCTTCGGCTTGCTCCCCGGCTTCGGCTTCCTCCTCGCCTTGCGCCGGGGGTGGCGCGGCGTCCTCGGTTTCGGCGTCGGCAGCCGCGGCCAACTGCTCCAGGTAGCCGGCGCCGGCCTTATACACGGTCTCGACCACCTCCTGCACCGTGCCGATGGCGCGGTAATCGTCGTCGTAGTCGTTGAGCCCGCTCAAGTTGGCGAGCACCGGGTCGCTGCGCCACAGGATGCGCAGCGCCTCGCGTCGCGTCTCCTCGGCGACGCCTGCGGCCAGGAACACCGTGTAATCGGAGTCTGCCGTCAGCGTCGCCAAATCGGGCAATTCCGGTGCCGCATCCGGCGGTGTGTCTGCCGCCTGCTGTTCTGCGACTATCGCCCCGTCCTCGGGCATCGCGGCGCTCTCGCGCGTCTCAGCCTCGGCGGTGCCCGCAGCCGCTTCAGCCTTCAGCCGTGACCAGCGGCTGAGCCGATCGCGCAACGTCCCGCTCATCGCCGTCCCTCGCGCGCCACCCCGCACGCTTGCGGCCCGCCGCCGTTGGCCGCCTCGTCCGTTGTGGCCGTCTTGGCCGTCTGCCGGCGCTTGCGGAACGGTTCGGGGCGCGGGTGGCGATCGATGAACGCCTGCAGCCAGGCGCGGATCGCAGCCGGCATGGCGACGGTCTCGACAACCTCCGCACCGCCGACGAGGTAATCCTGCGCATCGACCGGACACACCGTCAGGTGGAAGGGATGCATGCCGTCGCCCTCTTCGTCCGGCCGCAGGATGACGTACACGACCGGCTGCGCGCTGCCCAGGTTATGCAGGTAGCCGGCAATGGCATCACGAAAGAGCTGGATCTCCAGGTTGCCGGCGTAGAGCCGTTCCCAGCCGGGGCCTGCCGCCAGCGTTTGCGGCGCTGCCTCCGGTCCGCCGCCGATGATGAGATCGGTCACACGCCACTCAGTCGCGGCCCAGGGACCGGCGCTCACGGTTCGCTCAAGCACCACGCCAACGCGTAAGCGTGCCGCCCCCGCGCCCTCGGTGAGTGCTTCCATGCAACGCTCCTCCCGTCGGCCTTGGTTCCGGCAGCGCCAGATTCGTGTTTGGTACTAGGGCCGTTTGGCCCACAATAGCACCAAACGAACAGCAAGGCTCGTCCGCGAAGAGCCTGCAATGGGAGGCCAACAAGCATGGGCGGTTCAACGCCACGCGTTCTCTTGTGCACCTGTCAGCATACGCTGCCGCTCGACGGCAAGAAGATCGCAGCCGCGCTCGGGGGGCAGGCGCCCGCCGTGCACACGGAGCTGTGCGCCGCCGAGGCGGACGCGGTGAGCCGGGCGCTCGATCCTGAGGCGCCGCTCCTCATCGGCTGCACGCAGGAAGCGCCCCTGTTCGAGGAGATAGCCGGCGAAGCACAGCCGCATGCCGGCTTGCGCTGCGTCAACATCCGCGAGAAGGCCGGCTGGTCGGACGAGGGCCGCCAGGCGCAGGCCAAGATCGCGGCTCTCATTGCCGAAGCCGCGGTTGAGATCGAACCCTCGGCCTCGGTCTCGGCGACGTCCGAGGGCGTCGTGCTCGTCTATGGCGGAGATGAGGTCGCGCTTGCCGCCGCGCGCCGGCTGAGCCGGCGGCTCGATGTCACCTGCCTGCTTAAGCGCCATGACGGCATCCTGCCGCCGCGGGTGCGCGATGTGGCGATCTTTGCCGGCAGCGTGCAGGCGGTCCACGGCCATCTCGGCGCCTTCGAGGTGACCATCGAGGGCTTGGCCGCGTCCGCGCCGTCGTCCCGCGGCGCGCTCGCGTTCGGCCCGCCGCAAGCCCGGTTCACCTCGGCGTGCGATCTCATCTTGGATCTGACCGGCGATCCACCGCTGTTCGCGGCCGCGCGCGATGGCTATTTCCGCGTCGAGCCCGGCGATGCGGTGAAGCTGGAACGGGCTCTGTTCGAGCTCACCGACATGGCCGGCACGTTCGAGAAGCCGCGCTACGTCCGCCTCGATCCGGCGCTGTGTGCGCACGCGCGCAACACCATCGTCGGCTGCCGGCAATGCCTCGATGTCTGCCCGACCGGCGCCATCACGCCCGCTGGTGATCATGTCGCGATCGACCCCTGGATCTGCATGGGCCACGGCACGTGTGCCAGCGTCTGCCCGACCGGCGCCATCCGCTACGACCTGCCAAGCGGTTACGCGCTCTTTGAGCGGTTAAGGGTGTTGCTTGCGACCTACCAGCGCGCCGGTGGCCGGGCCTGCGAACTCCTCGTCCACGATGGCGAATTCGCCGAGGACATGATTGCCGTGATCGCGCGGACCGGCCGCGGCCTGCCTGCGAACGTGCTGCCGTTTGCCGTCAACCGGGTGACGCAGATCGGCCTCGACTTTCTGCTCGCAGCCCTTGCGTTGGGCGCTGGCCGGATCCGGCTGCTGACAGGCCCGGAGGACCGTCCCGATCTTGACAGCCTGCGCACGCACATCCGCTTGCTCGAGACCATCCTGGCCGGCCTCGGCCACGGCAGCGGCCGGGTCGTGCTGGCGGAAGCGGATGACCCGCACCGCCTGGAGGAGGGGCTTTACGCCCAGCCCGTACCGGCGGCCGCCGCGGCAGCGCTTTCGTTCCTCGCCGCCGGCAAGCGGGCGCTCACCTGGCAGGTGCTCGACCACTTGCATGCCGAGGCACCCGCGGCGTTGGGCGTCCTGCCGCTCCCCACAGGGGCGCCGTTCGGCCGCGTCGTCCTCGACCAGGAGCGCTGCACGCTGTGCGTCGCTTGCGTCGGCGCCTGCCCGACGGCCGCGCTCTCGTGCGACCCGGAACGACCGCAGCTCGCCTTCACCGAGCGCCAATGCATCCAGTGCGGCCTCTGCCGCGCCACCTGCCCGGAGGATGCGGTCAACCTCGAGGCGCGGCTCAATTTTGCCGACGCGGGCCGCCATCCCCGCGTGCTCAAGGCCGAAGAGCCGTTTCTCTGCATCCGCTGCGCAAAGCCGTTCGGCACCCGCAGCACGATCGAACGCCTCGCCGAACGCCTGAAAGAGCATCCCCTGTTCGAGGGCGCTGGCCGGGCCGAGCTCATCAAGATGTGCGAGGATTGCCGCGTCAAGGCGCAGATGGAGGCGCCGCAGCCGATGGCGGGCCGGCCGCCGCCGCGGCCCGTTACCACCGACGACTATTTCAAGACCGATCCTGGCGAGAACTGATCAAGCTTCGGCAACGGAGAAGAGACGATGGACGAAGATGCCTTCAACATGAGCGTGCGCAAGTTCCTGAAGACCGTCGGCGTCACCGCCCAGCGCGAGATCGAGAAGGCGGTGCGCGCAGCGGCCGGCGCCGGCCAACTGCCGGCTGACGGCAAGCTGAAGGCGAAAGCGGTGATCACGCTCGAAGGCGTCCCGCTCGCGTTTGCCGTCGGCGGCGATATCGAGCTCGGCGGCCCCGCCGGCTGATACATCCGTCGGAATACGCCTACCGGCTATGCTGGCTTACGCGGACTAGCCTCTGTCTCACCAGGAATGGACTTGCCAAGTAGCTCCGCTTTGACCTCTGGATCAAGGTGCGCAATGTATTTATCGTCGCTACGGTCTTTGAGCCAGGAGTCTGCGTCAATAAGTATGTTAAGGGCGAAATAGTAGGCAACAAGCCGGAGCCATTGTTGGGAAAGAAGAGATTCGACTCCAAAGAACGTTACGAGAATAGCGAATGCAATGATCAGTCGATGTAGGGCCTGCGTGATGATGAGAAGATTGCCCCACATTGCAAGAAAGGGGAATGTCGAATTTACGTAGTTCTTGTGCAATATGTGCTTCATAACCATGTCACGAGAAACAAGCCGAAATAGATTCTTGCTGGAGTATCTAGCACCACGAAGTAGCAGACGTCCGGCAAAGACAGCGAAGCCAAACGCTGCAGAGCCCAACATGCCTTGGGCGAAGCTGCCGAGGCTATTTACGTACTGGATGAGTTCAGTGATCATGACAACTAACCATGATAATGCAGCCCGCGTAGGTCGGATTAGCGTAGCGTAATCCGACGCATGACGTTAGCCGCCGGGTTCGCCGGCCCGGATATCGCTCAGCGTGTATAAGCGTCCGCGGGCAGTAAGAGAATTGGCGTATCGTAATTCGCTTTATGACGCGGTGCCGCATCGACGCATCCGGCGGATGACGGGCGTCGCCCTCATCCGCCCTGCGCGCGCTCAGCCGAGGTTCTTTGCCGCGAACTCCCAGTTGACCAGCTTGTCGAGCCAGGCATCGACGTAGTCGGCGCGCCGGTTCTGGTAATCGAGGTAGTAGGCGTGCTCCCAGACGTCGATGGTGATGAGCGCGGCCAGGCCCTGCTCGACCGGCGTGCCGGCATTCGCGGTCTTGGTGATCGCGAGCTTGCCGTCCTTGACGATCAGCCACGCCCAGCCGCTGCCGAACTGGGTCATTGCTGCCTTCTTGAACTCCTCGCGGAACTTGTCGTAGCCGCCCAAGTCGCTGTCGATCTTCTCTTTCAGCTTGCCGGTCGGCTGGCCGCCGCCGCCCGGACGCATCGAATGCCAGTAGAAGGTATGATTCCAAACCTGGGCGGCGTTGTTGAAGATCGCGGTGCGGTTGGGGTTGGCCGTTGTCGTCTTGATCAGCTCCGGCATCGGCAGTTCGGCGAGGTCAGGCGCATCCGCCAACAGCTTGTTGAGGTTGTCGACGTAACCCTTGTGGTGCTTGCCGTAGTGGAAGCCGATGGTCCGGCTCGAAATCACCGGCTCCAGAGCCGTTTCCGCATAGGGCAGCGCCGGCAACTCATGCGGCGTGGCGGCACGGCCGATCCGGGGGGCAGCGATCACAGCCGCCGCCGCGAGCGAACCCAAAAGAAACGCGCGGCGATCCATTTCGTCGAGGCGCGCCGCAAGGCTGGTGGTCATAGTATCCTCCCGTTGTCTGTATTCGTGCCGCCGGAGCGTTTTCCGCCCGGCTGATTGTCTTGGACGCGATGATTGTGTCGCGCGCCTGACTTGCAGACAAGAGACTTGATCGTGACGGGCCATGGCGCGCGATGCGCGTCAAGTGTTACGCTTTGCGCCGAATGCGGTCCGGATGGCGAGAGCGCGCGAATGACCCTGAAGCGCCTGTTGATTGTTGCGCATGCACCGTCCGCGAACACGCTGGCGATGCGGGACGCCGTCCAGCGCGGGGCGAGCGGACCGGATATTGAGAATGTCGCGGTGCAGGCGATCGCCCCGCTCGCGGCCCGTCCCGATGACGTGCTGGCGGCAAACGCGATCATCCTCGGCACGCCGGAAAACCTCGGCACCATGAGCGGCGCGCTCAAGGACTTCTTCGACCGCATCTACTATCCCTGCTTGGAACGCACGCAAGGGCTGCCATACGCCCTTTACATTCGTGCCGGGCACGATGGCACCGGCACCAGGCGGGCGGTGCAGACCATCGTCACCGGCCTGCGCTGGCGCGCCGTGCGGGAGCCACTCGTCTGCCGCGGCGGGTGGCAGGACGCCTTCCTTGGTGAGTGCGAGGAACTGGGCGCGGTGATGGCGGCAAGCCTCGATGCCGGTTTGATCTAGACGCCGGCTTGATCGAGGTGCCGGCTACGCTCAGAGGGCGGCGCGTCCGCCGTGCGCCGCCGACCAGGCGATCGGGTTTTCGAGAAACGCCCGCACTTCCGCGAGCATCGGCGCCGGAAAGGCCTGGGCAGCCTCCGCCTCGCGCAGGACATCCCACCAGGTCGCGAGGAAGGTGAGGTTCAGGCCGGCTTCGGCCAGGGTTGCCAGTGCGCCGGGGAAGATGCCGTAGAAGAAGACCACGAACGCCCGATCGACAATCGCACCGGCCTCGCGAAGTGCGTTCGCGAACGAAAGCTTGCTAGCGCCGTCGGTGGCGAGGTCCTCGACCAGCAGTACGCGCTCGCCTTCGTGCAGGTTACCCTCGATGCGGGCGTTGCGGCCGAAGCCCTTGGCCTGCTTGCGCACATAGAGCATCGGCAACGCGCACGCTTCGGCAAGCCAGGCGGCGTAGGGGATGCCCGCCGTCTCGCCGCCAGCCACCGCATCGAACGGCGCCCGCCCGGGCGCGCAGCCGAGCGCGCGCGCGGCAGCGGCAATGACGTGCCGCCGCTCGGCCGGATAGGAAATCAGGCGGCGGACATCGACATAGACCGGGCTCGCCCAGCCGGAGGTGAAGGTGAACGGCGGATCGAGCCGGGCGCCGATGGCGCCAATGCGCAACAAGATGCGCGCGGTTTCCGGATCGGCGCCGTACGCGGGCGCACCCATCCCTGCCGGGGTTGCCATCAAACGCTGGTCCCTACCTGCGCGGGAGCGGCAGCGAAGCCGGTATCCGATCGGCCGGCGGCAGCTACCCCCGTCGTTGGCACCTTCGCGACCGGCATTGGCGCTGAGGGACCAGTGGCAACCGGCAGCCCTTCCTTGGCTCTCTCGTCCGTCGACTGCGCGAGGTTTGCGAGCGCGTTGGCGGCGGCAAGCGTCTGCGGATGGGCAGCGCCGAGGAAGCGCGTCAGTTTCGTAAGGATGCCCTTGATGATCGCCTCGGCCTCCGTTCGCCGGCCTGCCCTGGCGAGGCCGTCCGCCATCTGCAGGCGAGTCCGCAGCGTTGATGGATGGTCGACACCGAAAGCCCGCTCCTGTTCGGCCAGCAACTCGACCCACAGCGCGCGGGCGTCGTCGTGCTGGCCTGCGGCCGCCAACGTCTGCGCCAGGTTGGCCAATGCTCGCTGCGTATCGGGGTGGGTAGTGCCAAGGGCGTCCGCTCGGCCGCGCCAGACATCGCGGAACAGTGCTTCCGCTTCCGCGAACCGGCCCTGGCGGAACAGGGTTCCGGCCAGGTTGTTCTGCGATGCCAGCGTCTCTGGATGGTTCAGGCCGAGTGCGTGCTCCTGCTCGGCAACGAGCGCACGGAGGATGGTTTCGGCCTCGTCGTGCCGGCCCTGCCGACCCAAGGCGAAGACCAAGCTCTGGCGCGTGCGTTGGGTTTCGGTGTGGTGAGGTCCGAACACGCTTTCTTCGTGTTCAAGCAGGCGCTGCAACGCCGCTTCCTCCTCGCCGAAGCGGCCGAGGCTGCCGAATGCGGCGGCAAGCGTCGCTTGCGCCTGAACCCAGCGCGAATCGCCGGCATCGAAGCGGGTATCTGCAATGTTGCAGGCGCGCTCCAGCATCAATGCCGCCGTCTGCGCAAAGCCGCGGTGATGCAAGGCGACAGCCTGCTCGGCCAATCTGTCGAGCTGCTGCTGGGCGACATTGGTGTCGCTACTTCCGAGGTAGGCGGTCGCAAGCACGCTCAAGGCCGCCCCCGGCGCGTCCTTCGCCGAAGCGTCCTCCGCTGCAGCCTCGCCTACTGCAGTCTGGGCAGCTTTACCCTGGGCCGGTGCGGCCGCCTGCAGCCTTCGTTCGATCTCGGCTGCAAGCGTGGTCGCCTCTGCGGTCGTGCCGCCCGCCGCGCACAGGGATGCGACTTGGGCCAAGCGGCTTGCCGTGCGCAGGTGCTTGCTTTCATCGGCACCCGTGGCGAAGCTCAGGGCATATTCCGCCAGCTCCCGGCCGGAGGTGGCAACGACCGGGGTAAGGTCGTCGAACAGGCTAACCAGATTCGCGATCGCCTGCTCATGGCGATTCTCGTTCCGGGCCCGCCGGCACTGGGCAAGCCGCGTTGCCGGCGCTTCCGCCCGCGCCTCCTCCAGAAGCGCCGTCAAGTCATTGATTTTGACCTCCTGGCCGCGAACGAGATACGCTTGCGTGTCCAGTTGCGCCTTGAGTTCGGCCTCGCGCTCGCGGCCAGCCGTAAGATTGAGGCGGCGCTTGGCCATCCGTCGCGTCAGCCAAATAATGCAAACCACCAGAAACGCTAATAACCCCAAAAATATCAGATTGTTCTCAAACGTGCCCTGGGGCAGCATCGGCGCCATTTCGGCGTACCACTTCAGAATGTCCATGTCGTCCACGCGCGCGTTTGTTCTTACGGGTCGTCCCTCGGGCTGGCCGCTCCCTTGGCAGCCCGGGGCCTGCGGATACCGCACGGCGCGCACTCTAGCATTTTTTTCTCGCGGTGAGAGCCTTTTGCGCCTGCGGTCGCCCGACGTCCTGCGGTTCGCGCTGCTGGTAGCCTGATCATGGTAGAAATTCTTACGCAAGCACGCGCTTGGCTTGCCGAGGGACGGCCGATTGCGCTTGCCTGCGTCGTCTCGACCTGGGGATCGTCGCCGTTTCCTGTCGGCAGCCTGATGGTGATCGCGGATGACGGCAGTTTTGCCGGCGCGGTCTCAGGTGGTTGCGTCGAGGCAGCCGTCATCGCCGAGGCTCCCGCGGTGGTCGAAAGCGGGCGGCCGAAGCTGCTAACGTTTGGGGTCAGCAACGAGACGGCGTGGGAGGTCGGTCTCGTCTGCGGCGGGCGCATGCTGGTGGCGCTCTTTGCTGTCACCGGTGAAGCGATGATTGCGGCACTTGAGTCGGCGCATGCGGCAGGCCGAGCGACCGCGCTCGTCGTCGAGCTTGCCAGCGGTGCCCACGGTGTTCTTTCGCCGGAGGGGGGCGCGGTCGAAGCGGGCTTGAGTTCGGCCGCGATCGCCCTCGGCCGGCGCGCGCTCGCCAGCGCTGCTGGGCGGGCAACCGGCGAGGACTTAGACGGCGTGATTGTCGTCACGTTTCCCGGCCGCTGGCGGATCATTGCCGTCGGCGCCGTGACCATCACCCAGGCATTGGCGACACTCACTGAGATGCTCAACTATGCGTTGGTGATCGTCGAGCCGCGCGCGGGTTTCGCCGAACAGCAGCCGGCTTTTCAAGTTCCGGCCATTGCGCCCGCTCAAGTACTCATCGCCTGGCCGGAGGAGGCGTTTGCCCGCCTGGCGTTGGACCGCCAGACGGCAGTCGTCACCCTCAGCCACGATCCGAAGATCGATGACGAGGCGCTCGAAGCGGCGCTAGGTGCGGGGGTGTTCTATATCGGCGCGCTGGGGAGCCGGCGCACGCATCAGGCGCGGCTTCAGCGGTTGCGCCAGCGGGGGTTCAGGGAGGCTGATCTCGCGCGCATCCATGGCCCGGTCGGGCTCGCGATCGGCGGCCGCTCGGCGCCCGAGATCGCGCTCTCGATCATGGCCGAGATCACGCAAGTCCGGCACGCTCTAGCCGTTCCCGACGAGCTGGCCGTTCGCGACGCCCCGCATCAGCGCCGGCAAGTCCCGTGAATGACGCTCCGGTCGGGGGAATTTGGATCCGCATATTCCCGTCATGGGCAATCCCTGCTATTCGATCGCGGCGAGCCAGTAGCGCCATTGCGGCGATAGCGACGTGCGCTTACCTCGCCATGGCGCGACTTAACGGCGCCGAGCCAAACGCCCTGGAGGGGGCATGGATTTCGCGACCACGAGGCGGGTGCGGATCTCGCGATCGGCGCGCCCGGACGGCGAACTGCTGGCCAATCGACTGGCGATTGCCGTCATCATTGTCCTGACTGCACTGGTTGCCGTCACCTTTCGCCATTATGGGGCGACCTTCGACGAAGCCGTGCAGGATGACTACGGCAACTACATCCTCGATTGGTACCGAACGCTCGGTGCTGATCGAAATGCAGTCACCTATCTCGATCTGTTTTACTACGGCGGTCTGTTCGATACCGTTGCCGCGCTCGTCAACAAGGTGTCTCCGTTCAAGCATTACGAGACCCGCCACCTCTTGAACGGTTTGGTCGGTGTTCTCGGGCTGATCGGCTGCTGGCGGCTCGGCTGTCGCCTCGGCGGGGCTGTGGTCGGGTTGCTGGCTCTCGTTGCCCTCGCCCTGATGCCGAGTTGGTACGGCATGATGTTCATCAATCCGAAGGACATTCCGTTCGCGACGGCGATGGTGTGGGGAACGCTTGTCCTCACGCAGCTTGTGTGCGAGCTCGATGCGCCCCGGTGGCGAACCGTTATTGCGCTTGGCTTGGTGACCGGCATCGCTCTCGGTATTCGCATCGGTGCCATTCTCTTGCTGGCGTACTTGGCGTGTCTGCTGGCGGCGGCTGCGCTGCGGCGCGGGGCGGCCGGATGGCTGCCGGCGCTCGCTGCCCTGACGCGGATGACGGCAACCATCTTCGTACCGGTCGCCATTATCGGCTGGGCGGTCATGCTCGTGCTCTGGCCCTATGCGCAGCTCGACCCGATCGGCAATCCGCTGCGGACGCTTCTGCATTTTTCCGAACGCTCCGCCGACATTCCGACCCTCTTTTTCGGCGCCTATGTCGGCAGCGATTATCATCCGCGGCTGTACCTGCCGGTCTATCTCGTCATAAAGTTGCCGGGCATCCTCGTCGCTGCCATCGCGGCGGCGATCGCGATGGGCATTTGGCGTTTGTGCGGTCGCGATTGGCGGGACCGATGGCTTCAGTTGCTGCCGTTGATGCTCGCGATTGTCGTACCGCTCGCGTATGTGATCGGGACCGGTGCGGAGCTTTACGACGCGGAGCGGCACTTCCTATTTCTGTTGCCGTTGCTGGCTGTGGTTGCCGCACTTGGCACGCGAGAGCTTTTCAATGCTGCGCACAACCCCTTACTCAGGTCGGGACTTGCTTTGATCCTCGTCGTCGGAGGGATGGCTGACCTCGCCGAGATGGTGCGCCTGCATCCTTACGAATATGCGTACTTCAACAGCCTGGTCGGCGACTTGGCGGGGGCGATGGGGCAGTTCGAAACCGAGTATTGGGGAGCGGCGCTGACGGAGGCGGCGGATACTTTGTCGGCGAACCTTGACCCCCGCGCCCCTGCGGAATCGATACCAGTCATGGTCTGCGGCGAGCCGATCTCGCTTGCGGAGCGGCTGCCGCGTTCCGTGCGCATCGTGGAGCGGGCGAGTGAGGCTCTCTACTACCTCTCCACCACCCGTAACCACTGCGACGGGGATGTGGCCGGAACCGAGGTCTTGCGTATCGAGCGTGAAGGTGTGCCGTTCGCGGTCGTCAAGAAGGTTGCCCCGACGCTTGCGCAGGTTCGCGACCCACTCAATCCTCCGACCGCGCGCGACTGAACCGGATCAGGCGGCGATCGCAATTTCCTCGCCCGCGATGCGCAGCACCGGGTGCTGGATGCCGTGGAAGCGACGGGCCGCCTGCAGGCCTTCCTCGGTCACGGTTGCCTTGGCGACGACGACATGGAAGCGGCCGAGGTTGCGCGGCTCGCCCAGAAGCTCGGTCGGCCAGCCGGCGGCGGCGACCGCGCCTTTGACCATCTGCGGCGCGGTAACCATCAGGTAGGACTTGATCCCGTTCTGCAGCGCGAACTCGCCGCATGCGCACATCAGCTCGCCGATCACCCGGGCGCGGGTCGCGGGCGGCAGCGTGCGGTCGACGCCAAGCCGGGTCAGCTCCCAGACGTCGGGTTGCGAGGGCAACGCGTGGCCTTCGACCATATCGGGCCACAGCGCCTTGATCATGTAGGGGAAGGTCGTCGGGATCAGGCGGGCGACCCCCCCGACAACGCCGCGCTCGTCGCGCCAGATCAGGTAGACCGCCGCCGGCGTGTCGAACTCGTCCCATTCCATGCCGCGCAGGCTGGGGACTTCGTAGCCTTGGCGCTCGACGAAGACGCGGTAGCGCAGCCGGTGCATCATGGGCAGAGCGTCGCCGAGGAGGTGGGCGGTTTCAACGGTGATGGCGTCGATCATGTTCAGCCCCTTTTCAGGCTTGTTCTTCGGTCTCTGTTCCCGTTCGCCTCTAGCGGCTTTTTGTCCGTCGGCGAGCGTGAGAGAACGCATAAAGAACATGCGTCAATCCGTCAAGGGTCTATTTTCCTAGGAACGGAAAAAATATTTCGTATAGGCCTTCTCTGTCCGATCTGTCAGGTAAATGTGCCTTCTGCCAGCCAGCCAGCCAGTCTCAGGATGAGGCGTCACGGGAGGATCTGCTCCCAAACCTCAGCTTGCTCAGCGACCCTCTGCCGGCGAGCGCCCCTGGCCGAACAGGATCGCCCGCGATTGTTCGTTGACCACCGGCTCTCTTGAGATGCTGTTGCCGATCTCGTAGGCGCGGACGACCGCTGCACGGGCGCGGATGCTCTCGAACCAGCGCTTGACGTTAGGAAAGGTGTCAAGGTCCTGGCCTTGCCGCTTGTGTGGGACGATCCACGGATAGGCCGCCATGTCGGCGATCGAATAGGCATCGGCGATGAAGGCCCGGTCCGCAAGCCGACGATCGAGCACGCCGTAAAGCCGCTCGGTTTCGCGCTGGTAGCGCTCGATCGCGTAAGGAATTTTCTCCGGCGCATACTGGGTGAAGTGGTGGTTCTGGCCGGCCATCGGCCCAAGCCCGCCCATCTGCCAGAACAGCCATTCAAGGACCTGGGTCCGGCCGCGCAGCTCGCTCGGCAGGAACTGGCCGGTCTTTTCGGCGAGATAGAGGAGGATCGCTCCCGACTCGAACACCGAGAGCGGCCCGCCGCCATCGCTGGGCGCATGGTCGACGATCGCGGGCATCCGGTTGTTGGGCGAAATCTTGAGGAACTCAGGCCGGAACTGCTCGCCCTTGCCGATATCGACCGGCTTGATCGTGTAGGCGAGGCCGGCTTCTTCGAGGAAGATGGTGATCTTGTGGCCGTTGGGCGTCGGCCAATAATGGAGATCGATCATGGCTGCAGGCTCCTTTGGCGCGTGTGTGCCTGACTTCGGTCGGCTGTGAGCCCGCGTCAACAGCTGATTGCGAAGGCACGCATGCGCCGGCTTCACGTCTTTACGCGGTGATTGCGCGTCCGCCGGGGCGCGACGACGACCGCGCCGCCGCCGAGCGGGCACACGGACACTACCCCCAATAAAGGTTAGTGCGCAGACCCCTTGGTATTAAAAGGACCGTTATGGGTTAATTTCGTGCAACCCTTAGAAGTCTCTGCCTCATTGGTGGAGAGACTTTAGAACTTCATCCCACGGCGGGTGTTCCACGCAATATCAACTGCTAATCACTCGCAACCCTTCCTGTCGGTATCGATATTTTCACTTTCCTTCTTCTCCACGAGTGCTAAACTGCACCATCCTCATGGGGTCCGATTGCGAGAGGAGCAGTGAAGGGAAGGGGGATTCTGAGAACATCGTCCATCTAAGGCGAGGAGACCCGAGCGTGAAGCTAGGCTCAGCCTTCTGCCCCATCCGGGTTGGCTGGCGCTTCAGGAGGGTCTCGCGATCAGGCGAAGCAATTCATGCGTCGCACGATCATTCAGGATCCCTGTGCAGACGCGGGGGCGCCGCCGGACAATAGGTGGGGTGAGCGGCGCCCCGTTTGCAGCGCGTACTCCGCCAGTCGCTCGTGATAGGCCCCTCCCGTCCCCAAATGACTGCGAAACAGCGTGAAACTCGAAACCGGGAACGGTGATGAGCGGAACTGGCTGTTGTGCTGCAGGTAGGCGCCGAAGCGCCCGTCGTTCGCCCCGTTGCGGAAGCGGGCCAGCGTTACGTGCGGCCGGAACCGCCGCGGCTCCGGCTTGACATCGCTGCGCAACAAGGCGCTCTGCACTTTCTCGCGCAGATGTATCAACAGCGGCGCCTTTTCGACGCCGACCCAAAGCGTGTGCACCTTGCCGGCCTGGGCGAAGCAATCGATCCCGGCAAGCGTCAACTCGAACGCCGGCGCATTGATGCGGGAGAGTGCCAGGTGGATGTCCTCGGCGACGCCGCCATCAACCTCGCCGATGAAACGCAAGGTAATGTGCATCACCTCGGAATCCGCCCATTTGGCGCCTGTCAAGCCGCCACACAGGGGCTTCAGTTCGGCCAGCACGGTTTCGGGCAGCGCAACGGCGACGAACAGGCGATACATGGCAGGGCTCCCTTGGACGGTCTCAAGGCGCCGGATTGGGCGTTGCCGTGTGGATTGCCTCCAAGCCGTCGAGGACGGCCCGGTCGAGGCGAAGCGTGGCGGCGGAGAGCGTTTCTTCGAGCTGCTCAGGCGTCGTCGCACCGAGCAGCACGCTGGTCATGAACGGGCGGCTGGCGGCAAAGGCGATCGCCATCGCCGAGGGTGACAGGCCATGCGCGCGGGCGAGCGCCACGTAAGCCTGCGTCGCGGTGACCGCCTGTGGATTGCTGTAGCGCTGATAGTGCGGAAACAGGCTTAAGCGTGCGCGCGGCGGTGGCTTTGATGCGAGGTACTTGCCGGACAGAGTGCCCATGCCTAGCGGCGAGTAGGCGAGGAGGCCGCAGTCCTCGCGGATCGCGACCTCGGCCAGGCCGACCTCGAAGCTGCGGTTCAAGAGGCTGTAGGGGTTCTGAATGCTTGCCATGCGCGGCAGATCCAGCCGATCGGCGATGTTGAGGAATGTCATCAGGCCCCACGGCGTCTCGTTCGAGAGGCCGACGGCGCGGATCGTACCCGCCCGCACGTGCTCGGCCAAGGCGTCCAGGATCTCTGCGAACGGCGTGAACGCCTGGTCGTCCTTGTGCTCATAGCCGAGCCGGCCAAAGCAGTTGGTTTTGCGTTCCGGCCAATGCAGTTGGTAGAGGTCGATCGTTTCGGTGCCGAGCCGCTTCAGGCTGCCTTCGATGGCGGAGCGCAGGCTGCCACGGTCGAAAACGATGCTGCCCTTGCGGATGTGCTGGATGCCGGGGCCTGCCGCCTTCGTTGCGAGGACGATGCGCTCGCGGTTGCGCCGCGCCTTGAGCCAGGCGCCGACGATCTCCTCCGTCCGGCCGGTGGTTTCGGCACGCGGCGGGATCGGGTAGAGTTCGGCGGCATCGATCAGGGTGACGCCGTGATCGAGCGCGAGATCGAGCAGGCGAAAGGCCTCTTCGGTGGTGTTCTGTTCGCCGAACGTCATCGTGCCCAAGCCAAGGCGGCTGACCTTGAGCTGGGTTCGGCCGAGTGGAGAAATCTCCATGTCGCGCGAGCCTACGCCGTCAGAAATGGTGATGCCGGCTTCAGCGCCCGCATGGCGCCACCGACAGCGTTGCGTTGCGGCGCGGCTGAACCGCGCCCGATCGTCTTTCCGCTCGTGCCGCCAACGCGGCCACGCCGGGCTTAGAAGTCGATGCAGCGCCCCTTGCGCTCCCAATCGCCGTAGCGGGTCGGCTCAGCGCCTTTTGGTCCGCCGATCTCCTCGACCAGCGGCGGTGTGCCGGTTGCGGGCACCGCCTTGGCCCCGTCTTGCGGTGCGGCGCCGCCGCTGTCCGCCGCTTCACGACCTGCGGCCGGCTGGCCTTCAATTTCACGGCTGTCACTTTCGGCCTCGGCCATGACGGACCTCCCGTTTCGCATCCTTGTCGCGCGCCGACGCCAACACTACTACAGTAGGGGATCGAGGCAAGAGTGGCCTGCCGCAATGCCGGCCGGCCCAGGATCGCCTGGAGGGATCATGAACATGACACGCACCGCCATCTTGTTGGCCGGCCTGACAGCGCTGTTCCTCGCTGTCGGCTACATGATCGGCGGTGAGTCAGGAATGCTGATTGCGCTTCTGGTCGCAATTGCAACCAATGCCTTCGCCTATTGGAACTCGGACAAGATGGTGCTGCGCATGTACGGCGCGCAGCCGGTCGATGCCCGCTCGGCGCCTGAGTTGTGGGGGCTGATCGAGCAGTTGACGCACCGGGCCGGGCTGCCCATGCCGAAGGTCTACCTGATCGACACGCCGCAGCCGAATGCGTTCGCGACCGGCCGCAACCCGGAGAATGCTGCCGTCGCGGCGACGACCGGCCTGTTGCGTATCCTCAACCATCAGGAACTCGCGGGCGTGATGGCGCACGAGCTGGCGCACGTGAAGAACCGTGACACGTTGATCATGACCGTCACCGCGACGCTCGCCGGCGCGCTCAGCATGCTCGCAAACTTCGGCCTGTTCTTCGGCGGTAACCGGAGCGAGAACAACTCAAACGGCATAGCCAACCTGCTCCTCATCATCCTGGCGCCGATTGCGGCGATGCTGGTGCAGTTCGCGATCTCGCGCACACGCGAGTACGGCGCCGACCGGATGGGCGCCGAGATCTGCGGCCATCCGCTCTGGCTCGCCTCGGCGCTGCAAAAGCTGGAGGCGGGCGCGAAGCGGATCGCCAATCCCGCCGCTGACCAAAATCCGGCAACGGCGCACCTCTTCATCGTCAACCCGCTGCACGCACGTTCGATCACGTCCTTGTTCTCGACCCATCCGTCGACCGAGGACCGGGTGCGCGAGTTGCGCCAGCAGGCCGCGCGCACCGGCCAAACCGGACCCTGGGGCTGAGCGCGCGCAAGGCGCAGGCGGCGGCGAAAGCGCCCGCCGTTCCGGCTGCAGCTGCCGGGATTCACGCGCGCTGGCTGGCACTTACGCTGCTTGATGCCGTCCTGCAGCGCCACCAGCCGTTCGATGATGCCATTGCCCGGGCCGCACCGCGGGCGCGGCTGAGCGCCTCCGATCTGGCGTTTGCGCGGCTCCTGGCGGCGACCACGCTGCGCCGGCTGGGTCAGATCGATGCCGTCCTCGCCACGCTCCTGAGCCGGCCGGTGGCGGAGACGCCGCCCGCCGCCCGTGCGCTGTTGCGGCTCGGCCTGACGCAGCTCCTCTTCCTCGGCACCCCGCCGCATGCGGTCGTCGACACCGCCGTTACGCTGGCCCATCGCCGCCGCCCTCAGGCGCCGCCTTCCCTCATCAACGCCGTGCTGCGCCGCGCCGCCAGTGCCGGTGGTGGCCTGATCGAAGGCCACGACGCGCCCAGGCTCAACACACCGGACTGGCTGTGGCAGACGTGGACGAAGGCCTATGGGGCGGAGACCTGCCGGCAGATCGCCGCGCAGCACCTTGAAACGCCGCCGCTCGACTTGACCGCGCGCGATGATCCGCACGCCGTTGCCAATGCGCTGGGCGGCATCGTGCTGCCTACGGGGAGCGTGCGACTTGAGCGTGCAGGCGTCGTCACCGAGCTTGCCGGCTATGCCGAAGGCGCCTGGTGGGTGCAGGATGCGGCTGCCGCCCTTCCGGCCCGGCTGTTGGGCGATGTGCGGGGCTTGCGCGTCATCGACCTCTGCGCTGCGCCGGGCGGCAAGACCGCCCAGCTCGCAGCCGCCGGCGCCGAGGTGATCGCAGTCGATGCCGAGCCGGCTCGCCTCACCCGGGTGGCGGAAAACCTGGCCCGGCTGCGGCTTAAGGCCGAACTCGTCGCCGCCGATGCCAGCACGTGGGTGCCGCCGGCGCCGGCCGATGCCGTCCTCATCGATGCGCCCTGCAGCGCGACCGGCACCATCCGCCGCCATCCGGATGTGCCCTGGTTGAAGGCACCAACCGACCTTACCGCGCTCAATGCGCTGCAGGACCGGCTGCTTGCAGCCGCGGTGCGCATGGTCCGTCCGGGCGGAAGGATCGTTTACTGTGTCTGCTCGCTGCAAGACGAGGAAGGGCCGGCGCGGACGGCCGCGTTCGTCCAGGGCGGTGCGCGGGTGCAGCCACTGCCGGTGACGGCCGACGAGATCGGCGGTCTTGACACGCTCGTAACCGCTGACGGTGCGCTGCGTACCCTGCCTTGCCACCTCGTGGCGGCCGGCGGTCTTGACGGCTTCTTTGCAATGCGGTTTACGCGGGTCTGAGAAACAGGTGCGAGCCTGCTGTCTGCCCTTCTTCCGGCGTCTGCCAGGTGGGGGACTGACCGCTGGGCTGCGTGAGCGAAGGGGAGAGCAACGTCTTGGCTTCGATGAGCGCGCCAGCCTGCGCGTGGCGTATGTGTTGCGGGCTGTGCGGCGACACCCATCTGACACCGGTGCTCGAACTGGTGCCGACACCGCCGGCCAACGCCTTCGTTGCCGAGCGCGCTCTGGGCGAGGTGCAAGCGTGCTTTCCGCTCGAACTCGTTCTGTGCGAGAGCTGCCGCCACGTTCAGCTCGCCCACATCCTCGACCGTTACGCGATGGTGGGCGATGCGGTCGATGCCGACTCCGACTGGCCGGAGCATCAGGCACATAACCTCGCCTGGGCGCGCGAACTGATGGAGCGTTGCTGCGCACCTGAGCAATCTCTCGTCATCGATATCGGCTGCAACGACGGCAGCCTGATGAAGCTGTTCGAGGATGCTGGCTGGCGGGTTCAGGGCGTCGAGCCGTCGGTCAACGTTGCCGGCACGGCGATCGGTCGCGGCATCGACACCTACCCCGGCTTCTTCCAGCCTTCGATCGCAGCCCGGATCGAAGACGAGCGCGGCCCCGCCCGGCTGGTGATCGCGCACGATTTGATGAGCCAGACCGATGACCCGTCCGGCTTCTTCGAGGGCGTGCGCATGCTCCTGCGGCCGGACGGGCTGTTCAGTTTCGAGGTCCCGTCGCTCCATGCCCTCGTCGCCGACGCCGGTGTCGATATGATTACCCACGCGACGCTCGACTATCACAGCGTCGCTCCGCTCATGCGCGCGCTCAACCAGAACGGGCTCGAACTGATCGCCGCCACCCGCACCCGGCTGCATGGCAGCCGCCTGCGTGGTATGGCGCGACCGATGGGCGGGCCGGCCCTCGTCGAAGCCTCGGTGGCAGCACTGCTGGCGGACGAGCGCCGGCTCGGCCTCGCCGACCCGGACACCTACCGCACGCTGGCAAGCCGGCTCGCAACAATCAGGAATCAGCTCGCCGTCTACCTCGACTCGGCGAAAACGACTCGCCTACGCATCGCTGCCTACGGCGCTCAAGCCGGAGCGACGACGCTGCTTTACCAATTTGGCCTCGATGCCGATGTGATCACCTTCATTGCCGATGCCAGTCCGCTGCACGCGGGGCGCTATACACCGGGGCTGCACATCCCAGTGGTGGCGGCTGCGGAACTGGAGGCGCGCCGGCCGGATGTGGTGGTCGTGCTCGCCTGGCAGGACGCGCAAGCGATTGCCGCTCAGCACCCGGACTTTGAGGCAGCCGGCGGCCGTTTCCTGTGCCCGTTGCCGGTCCCGGCGCCGTGCGCTTGAAACACTGCGGCAGGACGAGCGATGCGCGCCCGGTTAGCCTCTGCTATGTCGACGGCCACCGTGCCACGCCGATCTGAAGCCTTAAGCCAGGGAGCACTCCTTTGATGTCTTATCCGATCCGCCGCGCGCTGATCTCCGTTTCCGACAAGGCGGGCCTGTTGCCCCTCGGCCAAGCGCTCAGCCGGCTGGGCGTCGAGATCCTCTCGACCGGCGGGTCGGCGGCCCACTTGCGCGCAGGTGGTGTCGCGGTCACGGAAGTGTCCGATTTCACCGGCTTTCCGGAGATCATGGACGGCCGCGTCAAGACGCTGCAGCCGAAAATCCACGGCGGCCTGTTGGCGATCCGCGGCAATGCCGAGCACGAACGGGCGATGGCGGCCCACGAAATCCTTCCGATCGACCTGCTGGTCGTGAACCTCTACCCCTTCGAGGCGACGGTCGCGGCGGGTGCCGATGCCGCGGCCTGCATCGAGAACATCGATATCGGCGGCCCGGCTTTGATCCGCGCTGCCGCCAAGAACCATGCCTTCGTGACCGTCATCGTCGATGCCGCCGACTACCCGCGCCTCGTGGAGGAGATGGCAGCACACGACGGCGCCACCAGCCTCGCTTGGCGCCAGGCGTTGGCGGCCAAGGCATTCCGGCGCACGGCCGCCTATGACGCCGCCATCGGCCAGTGGTTCGCGGCGCAACAAGGCGAGGCGTCGCCTGAGCGCGTCGTCATCGCCGGCGCCTTGCGGCAAAGCCTGCGCTACGGCGAGAACCCGCACCAGACGGCGGCATTGTATGTGACGTCCGACGCGCGGCCCGGCGTTGCCAGCGCCCAGCAGATCCAGGGCAAGGAGCTGAGCTACAATAACCTTGGCGATACCGACGCCGCGTTCGAGCTGGTGGCCGAGTTTGACCAGCCAGCGGTCGCCATCATCAAGCATGCCAACCCGTGCGGCGTCGCCGAGGCGGCGACGGTGGAGGATGCCTACCGCAAAGCGCTCGCCTGCGATCCGGTGAGCGCATTCGGCGGCATCGTCGCCATCAATCGATCGCTCGATGCCGCAACTGCCCGGATGCTGGCGGAGATCTTCCTTGAAGTCATCATTGCGCCCGCGGTGGACGACGAGGCGCGCGCGATCTTGGCGCCGCGCAAGAACGTGCGCGTGCTGATGACCGGCGCGCTGCCGGACCCGGTTCAGGCCGGAATGACCTTCCGCTCGCTCGCCGGCGGTTTTCTCACGCAAGGCCGCGACACCGCCTTGATGGCGGGCGCGTGGGACGTGGTGACCAAGCGACCTCCCACCAACGCCGAAGCCGCCGATCTCGCCTTCGCCTGGCGGGTGGCGAAGCACGTCAAGTCGAATGCGATCGTGTTCGCCCGCGGCGGCGGCACGGTCGGTGTCGGCGCAGGCCAGATGAGCCGGGTCGATTCGGCCCGCATCGCTGCTTGGAAGGCCGAGGATGCGCGCACGGCCGCGGGCGAGACGGAGTCGCGGACGAAAGGTGCGGTCGTCGCCTCGGACGCCTTCTTCCCCTTCCCCGATGGGCTGATCGCTTGTGCCGAGGCCGGTGCCACGGCCGTGATTCAGCCGGGCGGCTCAGTCCGCGATGCGGACGTCATCGCGGCAGCCGACGCGCGGGGCCTTGCGATGGTGTTTACGCGGATGCGCCACTTCCGCCATTAGCACCGATCACCGGCTCGCGCACGGGTACGAGCAACCCTAAGCCAGCGATGAACAGCACCAAGATGGTGGCAAGCCCGGCGCGCTGGTTCCCAGCCAGTTGGGTGACCCAACCGAACAGCGCAGGGCCGAGGAACGCGGTCGCCTTGCCCGAGAGGGCGTAGAGGCCAAACATCTCTGCTTCCAGCTTTGGCGGCGCCAAGCGTGCCATCAGCGTCCGGCTCGCCGACTGGGCGGGGCCGAAGAACAGGCTCAAGGCGAGCGCCAGCACCCAGAACCAGGTGACGTCGGCAGCGACGATCAGCCCGGCGCCGATCGCGATCATTGCGGCGAGCGCGATGATCAGCGTTCGCTTCGGGCCGATCCAGTCATCGACCCAGCCGAAGGCGAATGCGCCTGCGCCGGCGGCGACGTTGAGCGCGATGCCGAACACCAGAATCTCGTTGAAACCCATGCCAAAGGTGACGGCGGCGTAGATCCCACCGATGCCGAACAGGGTGTTGAGGCCGTCGGTGTAGATCATGTGCGCGAGGAGATAGAGCCCGACCTGTCGATAGCGGCGCAGGTGCCGCACGGTCGAGACCAGCGTCTTGATTCCCTGCCTTGCCGCCGCGCTCGCACCGATGCCGGTCGCCGCCCGGTCCGGGACCAGCACCAGGAACGGGATCAGGAAGATCAGATACCAGCCGGCGACGAACAGTGCCGTCGCTCGCACCGGCTCGGCTTCGGCGCGGTCGAGCCCGAACAGCGGTGGATCCGGCTGCACGAGGAGTACGAGGCACAGCGCGAGGCAAACAAGGCCGCCGCAGTAGCCGAGCGCCCATCCCCAGCCGGAGATCCGGCCTATCCGCTCCGGCGGCGCCACGTCAGGCAGCATGGCGTTATAAAAGATGATGCTGGTCTCGAAGCCGTAGTTGGCGATCGCGACGAGGGCGAGGACAACAATAACGATCGAAGATTGCGGCACCGCGAACCACAACAGCGCCGTGGCGGCGATGCAGACGAGGCTGAAGCCGAGCACCCACGGCTTGCGCCGGCCGCCGGCATCGGCGATTGCGCCCAGGAGCGGGCCGGAGAGCGCCACAGCGGCCATCGAGACGCTGATCGTGTACGACCAGACTGCGGTGCCGGCGATCGCATCCGCGGCCACCGCCTTGGCGAAGTAGGCGGCAAAGACGAAGGTGATGATGACGGTCGGGAAGGCCGAATTGGCCCAGTCGAGCGAGCACCAAGCGAACTGCGCGCGCGCCGGGTTCACGATCGGCTCGGGCTGCAAGAGGAGGCATGGGACACGGCCGCTGGAGCGGGCGAAGGGATTCGAACCCTCGACTTCAACCTTGGCAAGGTTGCGCTCTACCCCTGAGCTACGCCCGCATTGCCGCGGTCAAGCGACAAGACCGCGGATATTACGCAAAGGGCCGGCATTTGCAAGCGTCTCGCCGCACCCGTTGCGACGATCCCACTCTTCCACCCCCTCCGGCTGGGAGAGTGGTGAAGGGAGCGGTCCACCTTCCTCCCCCGCGCCTTGCGGGAGGGGGGGAGGAAGGGGAATTCCAGGGCTACTGAACGTCAAGCGCCTTCAGGGTCTCGATCGTCAGCTGGCCAGTCGGGAGATTGTTTTTCTTCTGAAATGCGACGATGGCACTTGCGGTTCCCGGCCCGAGCGCACCGTCAATCGGCCCTTGGTAGAAGCCGTTCTGTTTCAGAGAAGCTTGGATCTTCTTGACGATCCCGGGGCCGACGCTGGCTTCGCACAGGATCTGCCGCCATTCGAGCCGCGCATCGGCGGTCTTGACGGTCTTTTGCACCGTGTCGAACTCGTCAGGCACTGGCGTGCGGGTTTCGCGCGCGGGCTCGACCAGTTTCTGCACCTTCACCGTCGTATATTCGGCCGGGATCTTGACCGAGCGGGTCTGTGCCGGCTTGTCGATAACCTGCTTCTTGACGGTCTTGTACTCGGCCGGCTTCTTCACCATTTCCGTGCGCGCCGGCGCCTTCAGGACTCGCTTGGTAACGGTCTTGTACTCGGCCGGCACCTCGACCAAGCACAGCGTTTCGCCGGTCGTCGTCGTCAGCTTTTCGAGCGGGCCGCAATTGGTCTGCCACGTGGTGTAGGCGGCGCGGACCAGAACCTGCTCCTCGGTGTCCTCGTACTGGGCTGGAACCGCGGTGAGCTCCTGCGTCTCCGGCCGGATCAGCACCTGCTCCTCGACCTCGCGGAAGGTCGCGGGAATGACTTCGATCTTCTCCGCTTCCTCCTTGACGAGGACCTGCTCCTCAACCGTCTCGAACTTCGCCGGGACGACCTCGACCTTTTCGCCGCCGGTGCGCTTGAGGACCTGTTCCGTACTCGTCTCGTAGGTTGGCGGGACGTAAACCCGGGTGTAGCACTCACCCGGCTTGGCATTCGGCGGCAGAAGCGGCACCCCGGCAAGCATCGGCTCCTGGGCGCGGACCAGTGCCGGGGCTCCCCAGGCCACCAGGGCACAAGTCATCAGCAATGTGCCAAGCAGGACTGACTCTCGTTGCATGAGCGGCGTTCTCCCTCAACAATCACCCGTTCCTTCGCCGGCTGGAGCACTACCTGCGGGCGGGCGAAGCGATCGGTTCACGGTTCCCATGGCAGACACATAACCGGTTCGCCGCGCTTGACCAACCAGCTTTTGTATGAACCGCACACTTTTGCCGCCATCAACCGGTCTTTTTCGTGCGCTCCGCCGGCTTTCCCCAGTCGGGACCAGTGGTTGCCCGCGCCAGTGGCGTGTCAGGTCTGCATATATCGCGGGGCCATAACCTGGCGTCTCAGCGCTTCTTGAACTTGGCAGCGATGGCGAGAAAAATGAGCGCGCCCGCGACCGCTGTGCCGATCGCGATCACCGGGTTCTTGGTCGACAGGCCAATGACATAGGCCAAGACACCGCCGACGATCGAGCCGATGACGCCGATGATCAGGTTGCCGGTGAGGCCGAAGCCGGATCCTTTGAGGAGCTTGCCGACGATCCAGCCAGCGATGATGCCAATGACGACGAAGGAGATCAGACTTGCGATCATGACGCGTTTTCCCTCCTGCCCAGCCCCTTAATGTCCGCCCCTCAAGGCATGTCCGCTAAGAATCGCCGAGGAACCGAAGGCGTGCTGCCGCTGCGGCTTCGCGGACCCGCTCCGGCGCCGTCCCGCCCTCGGACGTCCGGCTCGCGACCGAGCGCTCGACGCCCAACACGCTGAAAACCTCATCCGTAATCGCCGGTTCGATCGCCTGCAGGGCGGCCAGCGGCAATTCCTCCAGCTTGCATCCGGCAGTCTCCGCCGCCTTGACGATCGCGCCGGCGACGTGATGGGCCCGGCGGAAGGCCAGTCCCTTGGCGCGCACGAGCCAGTCGGCGAGATCGGTTGCTGATGGAAAGCCGGTTTCCGCCGCAGCGCGCATCTGAGCCGTTTGGAACGTGGCCGTCCGCAGCATCCCGGTCATCGCCGCCAGCGCGAGGCCCAGCGTATCGGCGGCATCGAACACCGGCTCTTTATCTTCTTGCAGATCCTTGGCGTAGGCGAGCGGCAGCCCCTTGACGACGGTAAGCAGCTGGACGAGTGCGCCCGCGAGCCGGCCGGTCTTGGCGCGAACGAGCTCGGCCGCGTCCGGGTTGCGCTTCTGCGGCATGATCGAGCTACCGGTCGAAAAGTCGTCGGCCAGCCGCAGGAAGGCGAATCGCTCACACGACCAGAGCACGATCTCCTCCGCCAGCCGCGACAGGTGGACGCCCATCAGCGCGCCGGCGGCGAGAAACTCGATCGCGAAATCGCGGTCGGAGACGGCATCGAGCGAGTTGGCGCACGGCCGCTCGAAGCCAAGCGCTTGCGCTGTCTGCCGCCGGTCGATCGGAAACGAGGTGCCGGCGAGCGCGGCGGCCCCGAGCGGACATTCGTTCAGCCGGCGGCGGCAGTCGGCAAGCCGGCCGCGGTCGCGGCCCAGCATCTCGACATAGGCAAGGAGGTGATGGCCAAGGGTCACCGGCTGTGCCGCCTGCAGGTGCGTGAACCCCGGCATGATCGTCGCAGCGTGCGCTTCAGCGTGCCCGATCAGAACGGTCTGCAGCTCCTCAGCCGCCTGATCGAGGGCGTCGATCGCATCGCGGACCCACAGCCGGAAATCGGTCGCCACTTGGTCGTTGCGGGACCGCGCCGTGTGCAGGCGGCCGGCCGGCTCGCCGATCAGCGCCGCCAGCCGGCCCTCGACGTTCATGTGCACATCTTCGAGCGCGCGCTCGAGCGGCAAGGTGCCGGCGTCCGCCTCCGCCTTGATCCGCGCAAGGCCGGCAAGGATGGCGTTGCCGTCCGTCTCGGATATGATGCCCTGGCGAATGAGCATGGCCGCGTGCGCCGCGGACGCGCGGAGATCCTGCGGTAGCAGGCGGTGATCAAAGTCGATCGAGACGTTGATCGCCTCCATGACTGCCGACGGGCCGGCCGCGAAGCGCCCGCCCCAGATACTGCTGGCGGGGCGCTCGCCGGTGGGCGGCGAAGTCGGAGCCGGGGGCGCTGCGGCAGGCTCGGTCATGACGGCGTCGACGCCGGAGGATGAGGGAAGCAAGGCATGATGCGCGCGGTCCTGACGCTAGTCTTCACGGTGATTGTCACGATCTTGGCCGTCGACGCAAGCGCCGCGACCGGCGACTGCAGCGCTGCGCCGGCGACGATCGGCCGTTTTCAGCCGGCCGCGCAGTCGCAAGCGGCGCCGACGGTTCCGTTCTATGACGCCGCCGGAAAGGCGCGGACCTTCGCCGACTACCCCGGCCAGCCGCTGATCGTCAACCTGTGGGCGACCTGGTGCCCGCCATGCGTGCAGGAGATGCCGGCCCTCGACCGCCTTGTTGAGCTGCTACGGGCGGAGCGGGCCGCCGTGCTCGCGCTCTCCTCCGATCGCGAGGGAGCACCGGTCGTGCAACGGTTCTTCGAGGTTCACGCCATCCGCCGGCTTGAGATCCTGGTTGACCGCAAGACGGCGGTGACGCGTGCTCTGGCTGCCCCCGGCCTGCCAACGACCATCGTGTTCGATCGCAACGGCCGCGAGCTGGGCCGCGTCGTCGGTGTCGCGGAGTGGGATGCGCCGGAGACGCTCGCCTTCCTCAAGCGCTGCCTTGGCGGGCAGCCATGAGGGGAGGCGGAGCGGCGCCCGGACCTGCTGCGGCCGGCAGCGAGGCAGAGTCACCGACTGCGGACCGGCTGCGCATCGCCACCTTCAACCTCGAAAATCTCGGCGACAGCGCACAGCCGCACGCAACGCTGGCCGAACGGGTGCGTCTGTTGCGGCCGCAACTGCTGCGGCTGCGCGCGGATGTTCTGTGCCTGCAGGAGGTTGACGCACAGCGCGGCAGCGACGGCGAACCGCGCCGCCTCGATGCCCTCGATGCGCTCCTGGCCGGAACGCCCTATGCCGCATTCCACCGCCTCACCACCTTCAGCCGCTCGCACGGCGGGCCGCGCGACAAGCACAACGTCGTTATTCTCAGCCGGCTGCCGATCGTGAACGGCCGCCAGGTCCTGCACGACCTCGTTCAACCGCCGCTCTATAAGGCTGCCACCGGCGATGGTGCGACCGCTGCCATCACCTGGGACCGGCCTATTCTGCACGCAACTCTTCAGGCCGAGGCCGGCTGGACGCTCGATGTTGTCAACGTGCATTTGCGGGCGCCGCGCGCCGCCTTCATCGAAGGCGGCAAGGCGAGCGCGTCCGTCTGGCGCACCATGTCCGGGTGGGCGGAGGGGTTCTTTCTTGCCGCCGTCAAAGCCGCCGGCCAGGCGTTGGAGGTGCGGCTCGTGGTCGACCAGTTGTTCGATGCCGACCCGGAGGCGCGGATCGTCGTCTGCGGCGATTTCAATGCCGATTCTCACGAGGCGCCGGTGCGCACCATCCGCGGCGACGAGGAGGATGCTGGCAACGCGCACCTCGCCTTCCGCACGCTGGTGCCGGCCGAGCGCTCGCTTGCCGATTCCCGCCGCTTCTCCGTCCTGCATCACGGCCGGCCGCGCATGCTCGATCATCTCCTGCTGTCGCGCGCCCTTCTGGCCTGGTACTGCGGCATGGAGGTCCACAACGAAGCGCTCGGCGACGAGGCGGTGACACCACAAGCGCTGGTGGGCACGCCGGCCTCCTTCCACGCGCCGCTCGTGGCGGAGTTCCGTGTCGCTGCCGATTGAACGCCGGTGCCGGCCGCGCGCCGGAGCAAGCGGATCCGGGACGATACGGCCTTGTTGTCAGGGGGCGGCAGGCGGTCTAGGGTTGGATGATAGTGAGGAACACGGGCGAGGGGGCGCGGCAACCGCGGATGAGCAAACGATGAGACGATCAGCCCAGGGTGTCGTGGCCGGCACCGTTCTCGTGGTCGCGTCCCTTACGGTCGCGGCTTGCTCTGACCCTGCGGAGTGGTGGCAAAGCAGGGTCGAGACCGGCCGTGGAACGTGGGAACATCCGTCCAAGCCGTGGGAGCAGTGGGATACCGATCGCGCCGAGTGTCGCCTTGTCGCGCGCGACGAGGCCGAGCGCGACTTTGCCATCCAGCAGCAAGGCGGCGGCGGGGGGGACTACTCCCGCCTGCAGCCGCTCAGGACGTCGGTCGACCGCTTCGAAGCTTCGCAGCGCCAAGAGCAACTCTACGAGCGCTGTCTCAGCGACCGCGGTTACCGGCGGGTGCAGCGCGACGAGCGGAGTGGTAGCAGGGGCCCATCTCCTGCTCCCGAGGCTGCGGGCCGGTAAGACGGCTTCTCACCCCATCACGGCGCGGCCGGCAGCCAACAGGGGGGCTCCTGCTCAGCCCGTTAATCAGTCCGCAGTTTTAGGCTGCGATCGACTTCCGCGCCGTCCGTTCGGTTTCGCTGCTGCTGTCACGTGCCGTGGCCACATGACCCAGGGCCGCATCGCCGCGATACAGGGACTCTGTGCTGAAGTCGGCCGGGCTCAGGCGATGGCGGTTATCCACCGCTCCGTGGCGCCTGCCCATCGCAGCCGCCGTCTGCAGTTCCGCAAGCTGGCTCCGGTGCCACCCGAAGGCCGGGCCGACCAGTGACAGAACGATCCGTCCCAGGAATGAGATCAGATCGAATCCCAACCGGCGAATGGCTGCGCTTTGCTCGCGGCGGGCTTCAGCGACCAACGCCTCAACCGAAACCGGACGTCCGTCTTCCAGCCGCACCATGCGCGGTGCCGTTGGCACGCGCCGGCTCAACCTCGTTGCTTCTGTCATGATCCTTGCTCGCACCTGCGGTGCACGCGTCTTCGCGACCTTTGCCCGACGAATCGTACAACCGCTCGATAAAGGATTATGGGGACACTATCTTTATAATGCAATAACGCATCTGCTGCGTTGCAGCATACCGCATCCGCGAATGACGCATACCGATATTAAGCTTATGGAGATTTTTGGGAGACACTCACCGCCTGTCCCTGGGCCTGTCCCTGGGCCTGTCCCTGGGCCTGTCCCTGGGCCTGTCCCTGGTACCGCGGCGGTCCGATGAGCGGACGCCACGCCCATCCTTCTGCTGTCGGCGCAACTGGCGAACGGGTCCCGGCCTTGCGTCGATGGCTCCGCGCTCATCGCTTGGCCGGGCTGATCGTGCCGCATGCGGACGAGCATCAAAGCGAGTTCATTCCCGCCTGCGCCGAGCGGCTGCGTTGGCTCACCGGCTTTTCCGGCTCGGCGGGGACGGCGGTGATCCTCGCCGAGCAAGCCGCCCTGTTCGTTGATGGCCGCTACACCGTTCAGGCCACCGCTGAAGTCGACCCCGGCTTGTTCGAGATCCGCCACAGCATCACGCAGCCGCTCTGCCATTGGCTGGAGGCGCACCTGCCACCGCGCGGCCGGCTCGGCTACGATCCCTGGCTACACACTGAGCGCCAGGCAAAGGCGCTCGAGGAAGCCTGCGCGCGTGCGAGTGGCCGCACCGTTGCGGTTGCCGTCAATCCGCTGGACACCTTATGGACGGACCGGCCGCCGGCGCCGATGGCGGCGATCGACATCCTTGGCGATGCAGAGACTGGGCAGAGTGCGCTCGACAAGCGGACTCACATTGCCGCAACCCTGCGTCAGGCCGGCGAGGATGCGGCGATTCTGAACGCGCCCGACTCGATCGCGTGGCTCCTCAACATCCGCGGCGGCGATGTCAGCTACACGCCTGTGGCGCTGGCGTTCGCCATCCTCCATGCCGATGGTGCGGTCGCGCTGTTCGTCGATCCGCGAAAACTGACGCCTGCCGTAGTGCGCCACCTCGGCGCCGGCGTCGCCCTCGAACCGCCGGAGGCGCTGGCTGCGGCGCTCGATCGCCTCGGTGCAAACCGCAAGACTGTCCGGATCGATCCCGACGGTACGCCGTTCGCGATCGTCCGTCGCTTGCGCCAGGCCGGCGCGCGGCTGAGCATTGGCACTGATCCGTGCGTTCTGCCGAAGGCGATCAAGAACACCGTCGAGCAGGCCGGCATCCGCAGCGCGCACGTGCGCGATGGTGCCGCACTGACCCGCTTTCTCGCCTGGCTCGACGGCCGGGCGAGCACGGGCTGCCTCGATGAGGTGACGGCAGCCGAGCGCCTTGCCGCCTTTCGCGCCGCCGACAGCCGCTATCGCGGTCCGAGCTTCCCCACCATCTCCGCCGCCGGCCCGCATGGGGCGATCGTCCATTATCGGCCCACCGCCGCAAGCAACCGCCGGCTGGCGCTGGGCACGCTCTACCTCGTCGATTCTGGCGGTCAGTACAGCGACGGTACCACCGACGTGACGCGAACGGTCGCGATCGGCAGCCCCAGCGCCGACATGCGCCGGCACTTCACGCTCGTGCTCAAGGGCCATATTGCGCTGGCGACGGTCCGCTTTCCGAAGGGGACGACCGGGGCCCAGCTTGATGCGCTGGCCCGCCACGCGCTGTGGCAGCAGGGCCTCGACTATGACCACGGCACGGGCCACGGGGTCGGCTGCTACTTGAGCGTCCACGAAGGGCCGCAACGTATCTCGAAACTGCCGAATAGCGCTGCGCTGGCAGCCGGCATGGTCGTCTCGAACGAACCGGGCTATTACCGCCGGGACAGCTACGGCATCCGCATCGAAAACTTGGTGCTGGTGCAGCCCGCACCGGCGCCAGCGGGTGCCGAGCTTGAGCTGCTGGCGTTCGAAACGCTAACGCTGGCCCCGATCGACCGTGCATTGATCGACCCGGGGCTGCTCTCGTCCGCCGAGATCGGCTGGCTTGACGCCTACCATGCGCGCGTCGCGAAGGTCCTCACGCCGCTGCTCGATGCCGCCACCGCCGATTGGCTACGCGCGGTAACATGCCCGCTGACACCCGAGCGGCAGGAACGTCTCAGCGGCGCCGTCCGGAATGGATGACGGCGGGACGGCCGCCCGGCCGGACCAGCTTCAGGTTGACCAGATTGATCGCCATGATCGCCTCGCCTCGTCGGGGCCTGTACGAACGCGCAGGCGGGCCCCGGCTCGCCTCAACGCAACCGTGCTTTAGCCGAGAAGCGTGCATCCAGGGCGTTAAGATTTCGTGATCGGGCGTTAAGGTTTCGTGATCGCGCGTGACCCGGCCGGCCGGGCTTCAGTCGTCGCGCTCGGTGCGCGAGAGCGCGTCGGCGGCGGGGAAGCGCGTGCCGGCCATGCCAGTCGATCCGAACCGATCGGGCGCAGCCGGAGCCGGCGTGACCGCTGCTGCCGGTGTGGAAGGTGCCGGGGGAGCTGCCGGGGGAGCTGCCGGGGGAGCTGCCGGGGAAGGCGCCGGGACAGGCGCTGGCGGAGATGCCGGAGGAGGTGCGGGCGGGCTGGGCGCCGGCGGAGCTGGGCGGAGCGTCGCCTCGATTTCCTTGATCTGCGCGAAGTGCACGACCTGCTGAGGGAAGGGGAAAACGATTCCCTCGCGGCGGAAGGCGGCATCGATGGCAAAGCGGAGCTCGCTCGAAACCGTCATCCTAGTCTCGATGTTGCGCAGGAACGCGTACAGCGTGAAGTCGAGTGAACTGGCACCGAAGTCGGTGAAAGTGACGCTCGGCCGCGGCCACTTGACGATCTCCGGATGGGCCTCGGCGCATTCCAGCAGCACGTCGCGGACCTTGGCGGCGTCGGACCCGTAGTCGACACCGACCTTGATTTCCAGCCGTCCGAGCTTGTTGCGGTGGGTCCAATTGACCAGCACGCCGGAAATGACTTCCGAGTTCGGTACGATCAACTCCGCACGGTCGAAGGTCTCGATTTCGGTCGCGCGGACGCTGATCCGCCGCACCGTGCCCTGCTGGGAGCCGATCACCACCCAGTCGCCGACCTTGAGCGGCCGCTCGACGAGGAGGATCAGGCCGGAAACGAAGTTGTTGACGATGTTCTGCAGGCCAAAGCCGATGCCGACCGAGAGCGCTCCTGCGACGATCGCGAGGTTGGAAAGTTGAAGGCCGAGAACGCCGGTCGCCATGATCAGGCCGATCGCGACGCCCAAGTAGGAAACGCCGGTACCAAGTGAGTTGCGGACGCCGAGATCGATGTTCGTTTGCGGCAGGACGCGTTTGGTGAGCGTGTTCCTGATGGCCCGCGTGACCAGCATCGTCGCTGCGAACACCAAAATCGCCAATGCGATGTCGGCAAGCGATATCCTGACGCCGCCGATGGTGAAGCCAGAGATGATGCGGCCAAACCAGCGCGACATCTCCTCGCGCGGCAGGCCCAGGCCGGGCGCAATCAACATGAAAGCGATGAGGAACAGCAGCGGATCGAGAACCGCCCCGCTCCAGACCCGGATCGCCGTAAACCGGTCCCAGCCCGGAACCCGCGGCAGCCGTTCCGCCGGCAGCGCCTTGACGCCAAGCGCGATCCCCTCCTGGCCAAGGTCGCGCAGCAGGTACAGCCCGCCGAAGACCAACGCGCCGCGAACGACATTGTCGACGATGTAGAACCCGAGGCGGATATAACCGGCCGCGGCCAGGATCACCGCGACGACGGCGAGAACCGCCACCGTCTCCCGGACGACGCGGGCAATGACGGCTCCAGTCGGCAGCGCCGTCTCGGCGTCGGTACCGGCCTCGGTGGCGGGTGCAGCCGCATGTTGCCCTCGGCTGTGCTCGTCCGGGGTGGCGGTCTGCTGGCGAGGCTCGAACTGCCAGGCACTGCTTCGGGTCAGAAAGACGATGCCGATCGTCTCGAGCGCCAGCAGCACGAAGCCGACTGGGATTGCCATCTGCGGATCGACCGTAATGCTGGCGCTACCAACGCGGAGAAAGATGTCGATGGCGATAATGCCGGTGAGCAGGAGGATGCGCCGGTGCAGCCGCTTCGCCGAGTCCTCGATGATCCGCGTCACCCGCCACGCTGGCAGCTCCGGCCGCAGGATCGCTCCGGACAGCGCCCGGCTTAACAGCAAGAGCATCAAGCTCAAGCACCCAGCCGCGACCACGTCGGCCGGCAGCCCGCTGATCATGGCCGGATCAGTCCATACCCGGAGCAGGATGACCAGCAGCAGTCCGGCCGGCACGATCCCCTCACCGACCGCTGAAGCGATCGCGGCGACGAACTTGCGTGCGTAGCTCGGCTGCGGGTTGGCGAGATCGGGGCCTAATCGCTGCAGCAACAGCCGGCGTGCGAGCCATCCGGCCGCGATGGCGACGGCGAGCATGAAGGCCCGCCAGTCAAGCCAGACCTTCGCCCGCTGCTCCCCGGACAGCGCACGAAACCAGTCGACCGGCGCGCGGACGAGGACGCCCAGTTGATCGAGGAACTTCGGGACGGCGCCCAGCGCGCGCTCGGCTTGCAGCGGCGACGGATAACGGCGGAGGATGCGGTCGAAGAACGCCTCGCGAAGGTTCTGCGTCAGCTCCCCCTGCAACGTCAAAGCCCGTGTCGTCGTGTACTCGGCCGCTGCGAGGCGCGCCTTCTGTGCGGCCAGCGCTTCGTTCAGGGTCTTGCGCCGGGTGGCAGCGTCGCCAGTCTCCGGCGGCGCGTCGGCTGCCGGCGCCGGCCCCAACGTTTCGAGAAGACGCGTCGACTCGTCCATACCTTGTCGCGCACGGGTGGCGAGCGCGCGTGCCTTCTCTGCAATCTGGTCGAGATCCCGGGAGAACGCCGTGAGTGCCTGCGCGTCGACCTGCGGCGTTTTGAGCGCCGCCTCGACACGGTCGAGCGTTCGCTCCCACGCACCGATCACGGTGGAATCGTCGTCCGTCTGCGCCGAGACGTCGGTACCGAGCAGTGTCAGGAGAAACACGAGCACGCTCAGCGCGAGGGCGGCGGCCGCCACGCGCCGTGGCCGATCGGACTTTCGCACCGCAAGAAAAGACAGCACCCTCATCGCGCTTCCTCTTGCGGCCTTGTGGTTGCTGCGGTCAACTGTAAACTCTGCCGCCGGCGTTCCTCTTGCCCCTGAGCGCCACGCTTTCCAAGGGACAAGCTGAGAACCTGGGGATGAGGACGAGGTCAGCATGCTCAAGCGCGCAGGCAGGCCACCGCAAGGGGGATTGCATTTCTGTCGTTGGTATCGTCCGGGCCGGGTAGGCATTGTGCTCGCGCTGGCATTGTTCGCCTTCGCGCTCGCTCCCTTCGCAGCGGCCGATCCGCCGCCGCAAGCTGTTGAGAGCGGCTGCCTCGACGCCGTCTCTCCGGTCGATCTGCTGATCTGCTCCGACGCGACGCTGTTGCGCCTTGCCGGCAAGGTGAACGACACCTTGCGCGCGCAGAGCGAGCGAGCAGCGGCGGGGAAGCAGGCCGAACTCATCGCAGGCCAGCAAGTCTGGCTGCGGCAACGGCTCGACCGCTGCCACGTGCCTGCCGCCGGTTCCGCCCTGTCACTGACGCAGCGCTGGCAGGCGGCACCCTGCCTTGACATGATGTACCGGGAGCGGCTGGTTGCACTGGGTGGACAGGCGGGACCGGCCGTCCCGACGCCGGCGCGCGATTCCACCTTCATTCACCCGCTCTGCCTCGATGCGCTTCTAGGCGGCCTCGCCGCCGAGGTCGAAGCCGAAAACGAGACGATCCCGCTTGCCGAGTGCACGCTCGGCAATCGCCATGCGCCGGTCAGCACAGCGCCGGATGGCAGCGTCAGTGCCGAGGGTGCCGTCGCCGGAGTTCCGACGACCATCACCTACCGCCGCATCGGCCGTTTGGCGGAAGGGCGGGAGATTTTCGCCGTCTGGTCATCGGCGGGCGAGAGCGGCTCGTTCTCGACCGTTGCCGAAGTCGCTCTCGAAGGCTCCGGCCAGCACCCACCGATGCTGCGGGCGCGCGCGCTGGTCGATGGCGGCGACCGCTGCGACGGCGGTATTGCAGCCGTCCGCTTGGTCGATCCGCGCACGCTCGAGATCGACTTCAACGCGACCGCAGCGGCCTTCCTCGCCGTCGCCGACGACGACTTCCCAGAGGATATCTACGCCGACGAGTTGCTTCCCTGCTCGGAGTGCTGTTTCGGCACCGTTCGCTTCCGCCATGACCTATCGAGCGGCACGCGCACGCTTGTCTCGGGCCGGCTCGAGCGGACCGCGTGGGACAGCGTGGCGATCAGCGATACCGGCGGCCCCGTCCTCACCTGTGTGCGCGCCGCCTTAACGACCATCGCGCCGCAGCTGCCACACGCATTCACCGTTGAGGAGATGCGCAAGGTATCGCAAAGCGTGCAGAAGGCCTGCCCCCTCGGCCCCGGCCAGTGATGGCCGGGGCGAGCACGTGGCCGTTCAGCCGTCTCAGGCTGCTTCCTTGGCCGTTTCCTCGACGATGGCGAGGATGTCGTTCATGATCGCGTTGAGATCGAAATCCTTCGGCGTGTAGACACGCGCCACGCCGCTGGCGACGAGCTTTTCCGCATCCTCGGGCGGGATGATGCCGCCGACGACGACCGGTACGTCGGAAAGATCGGCCGCCCGCATCCGCTCGATGATCTCGGTGACGAGCGGCAGGTGCGAGCCGGACAGGATCGACAGCCCGACGACGTGCACACCCTCATCGAGCGCGGCGTTGACGATCTGCTCCGGCGTCAGCCGGATGCCTTCATAGACCACCTCGAAGCCGGTATCCCGCGCGCGCAACGCGATCTGCTCGGCGCCGTTGGAGTGGCCGTCGAGGCCCGGCTTGCCGACCAGCATCTTGATCCGCCGGCCGAGCTTGTCGGTAACTTCCTTGAGCTTGGCGCGTGCGGTCCGTAGCCCGGCGTAGTCCGCCGTCACCACGGCCTGGGCGACCCCGGTCGGCGCCCGGTATTCGCCAAAGATGTCGCGCAACGTCTGCGACCATTCGCCGGTGGTGACGCCGGCGTGTGCGCACGCGATCGAGACCGGCATGATGTTGCGGCCGTCCTTCGCCGCTGCCGCCAGGTCGGTTAGTGCCTGGCGCACCCGGGCCGCGTCGCGCTGGCCGCGCCAAGCATTCAGGAGCGCGATCTGATCGGCTTCGGCGCGCGGATCGACGGTCATGATGCTGCCCTCGCCGGTCGCAAGGGGAGACGGCTCCGCCTCAGTGAAGCGGTTGACGCCGACGACGACCTGATCGCCGCTCTCGATGGCGGCGACACGCTGGGCGTTCGATTCGACCAGGCGCCGCTTCATGTAGCCGGACTCGACGGCATTCACGGCGCCGCCCAGCTCCTCGATCCGCTGCAGCTCTTCGCGCGCCTGGGCGGCGAGCGCCTCGACCTTCGTGGCAATCACGGTCGCGCCGTCAAAGATGTCTCCGTACTCGACGAGGTCGGTTTCGAACGCCACCACCTGTTGCAGGCGGATCGACCATTGCTGATCCCAAGGCCGCGGCAGGCCCAGGGCCTCGTTCCACGCCGGCAACTGCACGGCGCGCGCGCGCGCGTTCTTGGACAAGACGACGGCCAGCATTTCCAAAAGGATGCGGTAGACGTTGTTCTCCGGTTGCTGTTCGGTGAGGCCCAAGGAGTTGACCTGCACGCCGTAGCGGAAGCGGCGCAGCTTCGGGTCCTCAACGCCGTAACGGCTGTGACAGATCTCGTCCCACAGCTCGGTGAACGCGCGCATCTTGCACAGCTCGGTGATGAAGCGGATGCCGGCGTTGCAGAAGAAGCTGATGCGTCCGACCACTTCCGGGAACTCGGCAGGTGGGACCTGGCCCGAGGCCTTGACCGCATCGAGCACGGCGAGCGCGTTCGCAAGTGCAAACGCGAGCTCCTGTTCCGGCGTCGCGCCCGCCTCCTGCAGGTGATACGAGCAGACGTTGATCGGGTTCCACTTCGGCACTTCCCGATACGTGTAGGCGACGACGTCGGAGATCAGCCGCATCGAGGGCGCCGGCGGGAAGATGTAGGTGCCGCGCGAGAGATACTCCTTGATGATGTCGTTCTGCGTCGTCCCGGCGAGCTTCGCGGGCGAGACGCCCTGCAGTTCGGCCGCCGCGATGTAGAGCGACAGAAGCCACGCCGCCGGCGCGTTGATCGTCATCGAAGTGTTCATGCGGTCGAGCGGAATGCCGTCCAGAAGCGTCCGCATGTCACCTAAATGGCAGACCGGCACGCCGACCTTGCCGACCTCGCCGCGCGCCAGCACGTGATCGGAGTCGTAGCCGGTCTGCGTTGGCAGATCGAACGCGATCGACAGTCCGGTCTGCCCGCGCGCCAAGTTCTTGCGGTAAAGAGCGTTGGATTCCTTTGCGGAAGCATAGCCGGAATAGGTCCGGATCAACCACGGTGCTTCGCGCTTCTTGGCCGGTTTCGCGGCCGCCTCAGTTTCCGCCATTTCACCTCCTCCCTCGCTTGACCCCGACCCCGGGCAGACGCTTCCTATCGGTTGAGAAACCGTCGCTCCGCCTCGATGGCAACGCTTGCAGCCTAGCAAATTGTGCGTTGCGAAGAAAGACGCAACAGTCTAAAACGGACGATCGTCTATCTATCGGCGAACGTTAAATGAAAGCTCGCTTTCCGAGTACGCTGGAAAGAGTTGCGCGGGCTACGGTTGAGCCGGGTGCCGGGGCGAACGCTGCTCCGTGCAAACCACAATATAGGGACTCTGGGTTGCGGAGATAATGATGGCGAAAGAGGTCTACGACATCGCGGACCACCCGCCGGTCGGCACGGTACCGGCGAAGATGAATGCGTGGCTGATCCGGCCAGAACGTTTCGGTCAGCCGATGAAGGCGTTTCAGAAGGAAGTCGTCCCCGTTCCTGAAATCAAGGATGACGAAGTCCTGGTCTACGTGATGGCGGCCGGCATTAACTATAATAACGTCTGGGCTGCTCTAGGTATTCCGGTCAACGTTATCGCCGCCCGCAACAAATCGGGCGAGAAGGAAGACTTCCACATCGGCGGTTCCGACGCCTCTGGTGTCGTTTATAAGGTCGGCAAGGACGTCACCAACGTCAAGGTCGGCGATGAGGTCGTCGTTCACTGTGCGACCTGGGACCGGAACTGTGCGTGGGTGAAGGCCGGCAATGACCCGATGTATTCGCCGAGCTTCAAGATCTGGGGTTACGAGACCAATTACGGCTCCTTCGCCCAGTTCACGAAAGTGCAGGCGCACCAATGCATGCCGAAGCCGAAGCACATGACTTGGGAAGAGGCGGCGTCTTACGTGCTCGTCGGCGCAACCGCCTATCGGATGCTGTGCGGCTGGAAAGAACACCCGATCAAGGCGAATGATCCGATCCTGATTTGGGGCGGCGCTGGTGGCCTCGGTTCCATGGCGATCCAGATCGTCAAGGCGCTGGGCGGGATTCCGATCGCGGTCGTCTCCGGCGAAGACAAGATCGATTATTGCATTAAGCTGGGTGCCAAAGGCTGCATCAACCGCAAGGACTTCGATCACTGGGGTATGCTGCCGCACTGGAAAGACACCGTCGGCTACAATAATTGGATGAAGGCAGTCCGCGGCTTCGGCGCCAAGTTCTGGGAAGTCCTTGGCGAAAAGCGCAGCCCGAAGATCGTCTTTGAGCACCCGGGCGAGACTACTATCCCGACCTCGATCTTCCTCTGCGATACCGGCGGTATGGTGGTGATCTGCGCCGGAACCACCGGCTACAACGCAACCGTCGACCTTCGCTATCTCTGGATGCGGCAGAAGCGGTTCCAGGGCTCGCACTTCGCGAATGACGAGCAGTGCTACGCGATGAACGAGCTCGCCTTGCGGGGCCAGCTCAACCCCTGCATGTCGCGCGCGTTTACCTACGAGGAGTTGCCGGTATCGCACCAGCTGATGCACGACAACAAGCACCCGCACGGCAACATGGCGGTGCTGATCTGCGCTCCCGATTTCGGCCTCGGCAAGAGCGCCGATGCGCCGCGCTTTGTGCCCGAAGCCGCCCTGCCGAAAGGCGACGTGCACGACACACCGCATCCGTACCCGTTGTCGGTGCCGCTGCCCGGCGTTGAAACGGCGGACGACATCAAGATCTACGACGACGGCACCTTGGTGCGCGACCGGATGCACCCCGGCATCATCTCCTGCGGCACCGGCGATACCCTGGCCGACGCTGCCAAGACGATGATCGACAAGGACATTCATGCCCTGGTCGTGATTGATGCGGGCAAGGCCGTGGGCGTCTTGTCGCAGACCGATATCGTGCTGGCGCGCCAGGGACGCAAACCGGACCAAGCGCGCGGGATGAAGGTGGGTGAAGTTATGACCGCCGGATGCGCGACGATCGATGCCAGCACCAAGCTGTCGCACGCGATCACAGAGATGATGAAGCGGCGCATCCACCGCCTGCTTGTGACCGAGAACGAAAAGCCGGTCGGTGTGCTGTCGATGACCGACATCGTCCGCCGGTTGATCGGCTGATCGAGAGCGGGGGCAACGAACCACCCCGCCGGCTTGTCCCAAAGCCGGCGGGGCATGGTCGCACGGTAAATGACGATGCAGCGGACATCCGATCCGACGGCGCCGGAGGTCCGTAACGACAAGGTTGGATTTGGAGTGGATCCGCTTTGCGACGCCCTGACGCGGCCGCAGCGGCAAGATGGACAAGGGAGAGGAGTGAGCCATGGACGTCGACCTCGCTGAAGGGAAGAGCCTGATCATCGACGACCTGCTCTCAACCTGCCTCGATGCCCTCGGCGCGGCGCAGCACCTCGTGGTCGAGGTGCGCAAGGGCGTTACGCAGATGGTGCTCCGTGGCGGCCGGCTCGATGCCGACCTCTTGAACGAGCATCAGTTCGCCGCGCATGGATATGCATGGCTGTCGACCTACGTTTCGGCGATGCAGCAGATGCTGGCCTGGGCGGAGCGGCTCGAGGCGGAAGGCGCGCTGAGCGAGGTCGAGACGCTGATGCTGCAGGCGACCTTCGGCGAGTACCTTTCGCAGATCCTGGGCGGCATCCCGATGACCCAGGTCGAGATCGTTCGCCCGCGCAACATGGGCGTGAGCGACGAAGCGCTGCACGCCTTCCTGACCCCTGCGGTCAATACCCTGATCTGCCGCGGCGCCACCGATGCGGTGAAGGTTCGCATCGCCAACCTGATCGCCGACGGCAATTTCGGCAACTACGCCCTCGATGAAACCCTGCAGATGATCCGCGACCAGTTCCGCCGTTTCAGCGAGGAGAAGGTCATTCCCTTCGCCCACGGCTGGCATTCGCGCGATGAGCTGATCCCGCTCTCGATCATCGAGGAGATGGCGGAACTGGGCGTGTTCGGCCTGACCATTCCGGAGGACTACGGCGGCCTCGGGATGGGCAAGATGAGCATGTGCGTCGTTACCGAGGAGCTGAGCCGGGCCTATATCGGCGTCGGCTCGCTCGGCACCCGCTCGGAGATTGCGGGCGAATTGATCAAGCTGGGCGGCACGGACGAGCAGAAGGAGCACTTCCTGCCCAAGCTGGCCTCGGGGGAAATCCTGCCGACGGCGGTCTTTACCGAACCCAATACCGGTTCCGACCTGGGCTCGCTGCGCACCCGGGCGGTGAAGGACGGGGATACCTACAAGATCACCGGCAACAAGACCTGGATCACGCACGCCGCGCGTTCGGACCTGATGACGCTGTTGGCGCGCACGAACCCCTCCAGCACCGACTGGAAAGGGTTGAGCATGTTCCTCGCCGAGAAGCCGCGCGGCACCGACGAGGCTCCGTTCCCGGCCAAGGGCATGACCGGCGGCGAGATACGCGTCCTCGGTTATCGCGGCATGAAGGAATATGAGCTTGGCTTCGACGGGTTTGAGGTTCCGGCCAAGAACCTGCTGGGTCACAAGGAGGGCGAGGGTTTCAAGCAGCTCATGCAGACCTTCGAGGGTGCGCGCATCCAGACCGCGGCGCGGGCCGTCGGTGTTGCCCAGAACGCGATGGAGCTGGGCCTGAAGTACGCCCAGGAGCGGATCCAATTTGGTCAGCCGATCTTTGGCTTCCCACGCGTTGCCTGCAAGATCGGCTGGATGGCGGTCGAAACCATGATCGCGCGCCAGCTCACGTACGACTCGGCGCGGCAGAAGGACTCCGATCGCCGCTGCGACATCGAAGCCGGCATGGCAAAGCTGTTGGCGGCCCGCGTCGCCTGGGCGAACGCCGACAACGCGCTGCAGATCCACGGCGGCAACGGCTACGCCGAGGAGTACGAGATTTCGCGCGTCATGTGCGACGCCCGCATCCTCAACGTTTTCGAGGGAGCCGCCGAAATCCAGGCGCAGGTGATTGCCCGCGGGCTGCTGTCGGCCCGGAACTGAGGCGGCGCAAGCCTCGATCTGATGCGTGGGAGGTGATTCGGCGGTCACCCAAACCGCCGGCCGCCCGTGTTGAAAGGCCAAGTTGGAGCGATGGATTCAATTCTGCCCTATCTCCTCGGTGCCGCCATGCTGGCGACGGTCGTCACGCTGTTTGTTGGCGTGATCGGCTTTGCCTTCGGCGGTAAGTGGAGCGCTGCACATGCGAACAAGCTGATGAGCCTGCGCGTCGCCCTGCAGGCGGTCGCGATCGTCTTGTTTGCCTTGATCGTCTTGTGGCAGATGAAATAGCCGGATCGTGCCGGCAGCGCCGCTTTGCCCCCCCGGGCGCGCGCGATCGCAGCGAGGGAGAAAGTCCATGGTGACGCTGACCAAGATCTACACGCGCGGCGGCGATACCGGGCGCACGTCCTTGAGCGATGGCTCGCGCGTACCCAAGCACGATCTGCGCGTCCAAGCCTACGGCACGGTTGACGAGACCAACGCCGTCATCGGCCTTGCGCGGCTGCACACCGAGGGCGAGGCGGATGCGATGCTGGCCAGGATCCAGAACGACCTGTTCGATCTCGGCGCGGATCTTTGCACCCCCGCCGACGGCCGCAAGGCCGAGGGCGCTTTGCGCATCGTCGAGGCGCAGGTGAGCCGGCTCGAACAGGAAATCGACGCCATGAACGCGGCACTCAAGCCGCTGACATCGTTCATCCTGCCGGGCGGGATGCCGGCGGCCGCCTATCTCCACCTCGCGCGCACGGTCTGCCGCCGGGCGGAGCGCTTGATCTGCGAACTGGTGGACAGCCAGCCGGTGCACGGCGCGGCCTTGAAGTACATCAACCGGCTCTCCGATCACCTGTTCGTGCTTGCCCGCCGCGTCAACGACAACGGCGCCAAGGACGTCTTGTGGGTGCCCGGCAAGACCCGCTAGGTCGCGCCGCGATGGCCTGCGGCGGCCACGGCGTGCCTTGACCACGGCCCTCCATGTCCTTAGTCTGCGACCCCTAAAACAATCTGGGAACCCGGGCTCGGATCGTCGCTCCCTCCCGTCGCTGCCGTGTCCGGCGGCGCACAAGCCGGATCCGAGGCCGGAAAAACGCAGGACTGCGGGTCGCTCATGAAGGTTCTTATCACCGTCAAACGGGTCGTCGATTACAACGTCAAGATCCGCGTCAAAGCGGACCGGACGGGCGTCGAAACGGCGAACGTAAAAATGTCCATGAACCCTTTCGACGAGATCGCCGTCGAAGAAGCGGTTCGACTCAAGGAGGCCGGCAAGGCCACCGAACTGGTCGTTGCTTCGATCGGTGTGACGCAGTGCCAGGAGACCATCCGCACCGCGCTCGCCATGGGTGCCGACCGCGGCATCCTCGTTGAGACGGCTCAGGAAGTGCAGCCGCTCGCTGTCGCCAAGGTGCTGGCGAAGTTGGTCGAACGGGAACAGCCGCAGCTCGTCATCGTCGGCAAGCAGGCGATTGACGACGACTCCAACCAGACAGCGCAGATGCTGGCCGGCCTGTTGGGGTGGGCGCAAGGCACGTTCGCTTCCAAGCTGGTCCTTGAGGACGGCGAGGCGGAGGTGACGCGCGAGATCGACGGCGGCCTGGAGACGCTCAGGATCAAGATGCCGGCGGTCATTAGCGCCGATCTGCGCCTCAACACGCCCCGCTACGCGAGTTTGCCCAACATCATGAAGGCCAAGAAGAAGCCGATCGAGGTCATCAAGATCGACACGCTGGGCGTCGACGTCGCCAACCGGCTCAAGGTGGTGGAGGTCGAGGAGCCGGCAAAACGCCAGGCCGGAATCAAGGTGGCCAGCGTCGAAGAACTTGTGGATAAGCTGAAAAACGAAGCGAAAGTCATCTGATGAGCGTCCTCGTCCTTGCCGATCACGATAACCGGGTCCTGAAGCCCGCAACTCTCAACACGATTACGGCTGCATGCGCGTTCGGGACCGTCGATGTCCTGGTTGCTGGCGCCGGCTGCCGGGCGGTGGCTGACAGCGCCGCCCAGGTCCAGGGCGTCGCCAAAGTGCTGCTGGCCGATGCGCCCTTGTACGAGCACCCGCTGGCGGAGATCGTCGCGCCGCTCGTCGTCGGTCTGGCTGCGGGCTATACCCACATCCTGGCGCCGGCCATGACGATGGGCAAGAACACCCTGCCGCGGGTCGCGGCCATGCTCGACGTCGCGATGTGGTCTGACATCTGTGCCGTCAAGGACGCCAACACCGTCGTGCGGCCGATCTACGCCGGCAATGCGATGGCGACCGTCACCAGCAGCGACCGCATCAAGGTGGCAACCGTGCGGACGACCGCGTTCGACAAGGCTGCGGAAACCGGTGGCAGTGCGGCCGTCGAGGCTATTTCGGCCGCCGCCGATCCGGCCTTGTCCCGTTTCGTTCGCCAGGAGCTGACAAAGACGGAGCGCCCGGAGCTGACGAGTGCCCGCATCATCGTTTCTGGTGGCCGCGGTGTCGGTTCGAGCGAGAATTTCGCCCTCATCGAGGCGGTGGCCGACAAGCTGGGCGCCGCCGTCGGGGCGTCGCGCGCTGCCGTCGATGCCGGGTATGTTCCCAACGACTATCAGGTCGGGCAGACCGGCAAGGTGGTGGCACCCGAGCTCTATGTCGCCGTCGGCATCTCGGGCGCCATTCAGCACTTGGCGGGGATGAAGGATTCGAAGGTCATCGTCGCCATCAACAAGGACGAGGAAGCGCCGATCTTCCAGGTCGCCGACTACGGCCTTGTGGCCGACCTGTTCCAGGTCCTGCCGGAACTGACGGCGCGGCTGGAGAAGTAGGCCCGGCGGACCTTGTCGCGGTAAGGGCGCATGGACATCAACACGGTGGGTGTCGTCGGTGCCGGCCAGATGGGCACGGGCATCGCGCAAGTGTGTGCCACCGCCGGCTTGGCGGTGATTCTGCTCGACGCTGAGCCTGCCCGTCTTGACCAGGCCATGGCAGCGCTTGCGGCAGCCTTCGACCGGGCTGCCGACAGGGGCCGGGTGACGGCGGAGGAGGCGGCCGCAGCCTTGGCACGGATCCAACCCGTCCAGGACTACGCGCGGTTCTCGGATTGCCAAGTCGCGATCGAGGCGGTGAACGAGGACGAGGCGGCCAAACGGGCCGTCCTCAAGAGCTTGTGCGCCGTGCTGCCGCCGGATGCGATCATCAGCAGCAACACCTCGACCATCTCCATAACCCGGCTGGCTGCCCAGACCGACCGGCCCGGCCGCTTCCTCGGCATGCACTTCATGAACCCGGTGCCGAAGATGGGGCTGGTGGAGCTGATCCGCGGCATCGCCACCGACGAGGCAACCTTCAGCACCGCCCACACCTTCGCGCTGCTGCTCGGCAAGACGCCGATCAGTGCCGAGGATTTCCCCGCCTTCGTGGTCCACCGGATCCTGATGCCGATGATCAACGAGGCGATTTACACGCTGTACGAGGGCGTCGGTTCGGTCGAGAGCATCGACGTCGCGATGCGGCTTGGCACCCATCACCCGATGGGGCCGCTCGAACTTGCCGACTTCATCGGCCTCGATACGTGCCTTGGGATCATGCACACGCTGCACGAGGGCTTGGCCGATTCGAAGTACCGGCCGTGCCCGCTTCTGGTCAAGTATGTCGAGGCTGGGTGGCTCGGCCGCAAGACCGGCCGCGGCTTCTATGACTACTCGGGCGAACGGCCGGTTCCCACGCGCTGACCTGGGGTTTCGCTGGAGGTTGGCGAGGGAGAAGCATGCTGATCAGGCGACGCAAGGCAGCCGCGAATCGGCGCAGAATGGCCACGATGCTGGCGAGGTCGGGTGCGCTGACGGGTTTGCGACTGCTGCGGCACCCCAAGCGTGCCCGCGTTCTCCTTGCCCGCAGTCGCAGGCGCCGCAACCAGCAGCGAGCCGGCGGCAAACGGTCGCGGCTGAAAAGCCTGTGGTGGCTGGCACTGCCACTGTTTCGGGCAATCTTTCCCCGTCAAGCCACAGCATTGGCCGGCGCGCCCGCTGTCATGCGCACCGGCGCGCCGATGGAGCCGCTGCGCTTCAATGCCTTCGAAGTCCGTCTCGCCGAGAGCGAAGCCGAGGTGGAAGCGGCGCAACGTCTGCGCTACCGCGTCTTTTACGACGAGATGCAGGCGCGTCCCTCGCGTCAGGTCAGGGCGCTGGGGCGCGACGTCGACCCCTATGACGCGTTTTGCGATCACCTGCTGGTCATCGATCGGCAGAAGATGAACGAGGATGGAGGGGCAGCGGCCGCGGTTGTCGGCACCTACCGTCTGTTGCGCCGTTCAGTTGCCGTCCGCCACCGTGGCTTCTACTCAGCGGCTGAGTACGACCTCGAACCGCTCATGCGGCTGCCGGGCGAGATCGTCGAACTCGGCCGTTCCTGCGTCGAGGCCAAGTACCGCAGCGGCGGCGTCATGCATGTGCTTTGGCGCGGCCTGATGGCCTATGTCCAGATGCACGACATCAACCTGATGTTCGGCTGCGCCAGCTTCCACGGCACCGACCCGCGCGTTTTCGACCGCTCGCTGTCCTATCTGCATCACTTCCACCTGGCGCCGCCGTCGTTGCGGCCGCGTGCACTGCCCCTGCAGTTCGTCCGCATGGACACCATTCCCCGCAGCGGCATTGATGTGCAGGCGGCCATGAGCGAGCTGCCGCCCTTGATCAAAGGTTACTTGCGGGCGGGCAGCTTTGTCGGCGATGGTGCCGTTATCGATCGTCAGTTCAACACCATAGACGTATGCGTGATCGTCAAGACCGATCTCATCACGGCGAAGTACGACCGCCGCTACCGCAAGCAGGCGTCGGAGCCGACCGGCTCGTAGGTCCGCCCGCGTGCGGCTGGCGCATGGTCGGGCGGATCGTCGTCCTGATCATCGTGCTGGCCGTGCAGGTGCCGCTCTATGTGCTTTCCGTCGGCCCGGCGCGCCGTCTGCGGCTAGCGCAGCAATTCTTCTTCTGCCGGCAGGTGCTGCGGCTGACGGGGCTCAGCGTGCGCGTGCTCGGCCAGCCCAGCACCGAAGGCCCGGTGCTGTACGCGTCCAATCATGTCTCCTATCTCGATATCCCGGTTCTTAACGCGCTGCTTGATGCCTCCTTCATCTCGAAGGCGGAAGTGAAGGGATGGCCGCTGATCGGCTTCATCGGCCGGCTGACCGGCACGGTGTTCATCCGTCGCCATGCGGCAGGCGCGAAACGCCAGCGCGACGAGATCGCCGACCGCCTGGCGCAGGGTGATAGCCTGATCTTGTTTCCGGAAGGCACCAGCACCAACGGTGCCGGCGTCGCGCCGTTTCGCTCCTCGCTGTTCGGCGTCATCGACCAGGCCGAAGCCAGCGCCCACCTCCTCATCCAGCCGGTTTCGATCACCTACACCCGCTGTGCCGATGGCACACCGCTGGAGGGGCCCGCCCGCGCGCTTTATGCCTGGTTCGACGACGCTGTGCTGCTGCCTCATTTCAAGCGCGTGCTCGGCATGCGCGGGGCCGAGGTCGTGGTGACTTTTCACGAACCGTTGCGCGCGGCGGACCACAGCGATCGCAAGCACGTGACCCAGTTGGTCCGCAATGCCGTCATCGCCGGTGTCGCTGCGGCCCAGGCCGAGGCGGGTTTGCGCGATGGGCTGGCGGCGAGCGCCGGTCTCAGTGCAGCTCTGCCCGCAGCTTCTGCCGCAGAACGTCGATAACCACCGGCTTGCCGTCGAACTCGGCGTGCCAGAACTGCCAGCCGTTGCAGGCCGGCGCGTTCTGCACCCGCGCGCCGACCTGGTGGATCGAGCCGCGAAAGTCCGGCGTGACCAGCGTTCCGTCGGCGGCGACGCGCGCGGAGTGGCGCCGTTGCTGGTCGAACAACGTCTGGCCGGGCTGGACGAGGCCGCGCTCGACGACCCAGCCGAACGGGATGCGCGGCTCGCCCCGCCGCCCGCTTGCCCCGGCCAGGAACGCCGGATCGGCAGCCGGCACGATCGCATCGAGGCGGGCGCGGGACAGAGCGACATAGCCGGGATCAATCTCGATGCCGAGAAAGCGCCGCTTGAGCCGGAGCGCCACGGCGCCGGTGGTGCCGGAGCCGCAGAAGGGGTCGAGCACCAGGTCGCCGACCTCGGACGACGACATCACGACCCGGTACAACAGCGCCTCCGGCTTTTGCGTCGAATGCGCCTTACGTCCGTTCGCCTTCAGCCGTTCGGCACCGGTGCAGATCGGGAGCACCCAGTCCGAGCGCATCTGCAGGTCGTCGTTGAGGTTCTTCATCGCCTGGTAATTGAAGCGATAGCGCGCCGAGGCGTCGCGGGCGCACCAGATCAGGGTCTCATGCGCATTGGTGAAGCGGCGGCCGCGGAAATTCGGCATCGGGTTGGTCTTGCGCCAGATGATGTCGTTGAGGATCCAATAGCCGAGATCCTGCAACAGCGCGCCGACCCGAAAAATGTTGTGGTAGCTGCCGATCACCCACAGCGTTCCGTTCGGCTTCAGCACCCGCTTCACGGCCGAGAGCCAGGCGCGCGAAAAGCGGTCGTAGGCGGCGAAGTCGTTGAAGCGGTCCCACTCGTCCTCGACGCCGTCAACGCGCGAGTTGTCGGGGCGGTAGAGCGTGCCGGCGAGCTGCAGGTTATACGGCGGATCGGCAAACACGAGATCGACCGATTGCGCCGGCAGCGCGGCCAGGACGTCGAGGCAATCGCCGTGAACGACTTGCCCCGCTTCGGTCTGTTGGCCTGATTCAACCATGCCGAGAACGATGCGGGTGTTTGAGTCCGCGGTCAACCGATTCGTCGAATCGGGGGACGGGAGCTGTCAATACCCCATATATAGTCACTTGTTCTCATGTGGACGCAATATATCGCTCACCGGTCGAAAGCTGCGCCGATGGTGTGGTGTGATGCCGAGAATCTGCAGCGCGTCGAGATGTTCCTTGGTGCCGTAGCCGGCGTTGCGCTCCCAGCCATAGCCGGGGTAGAGCCGGGCGAGTTCCGTGATCAGCCGATCGCGGGTCACCTTGGCCACGATCGAGGCGGCGGCGATGCTCACGCTCAAACGATCGCCGCCGACGACGCAGCGCGAGCGGCACGACAGTTCGGGTGCCCGATTGCCATCGATCAGCGCCGTTTCCGGCTGCACGCGAAGCTGAGCGACCGCGCGGCGCATCGCGAGAAGGCTCGCCTGGAGGATGTTGATGCGGTCGATTTCGTCCACGTCCGCCTGGCCGATGCCAATGTGCGCCACGTCCGCAAGCGCTTCGAAAACCGCTTCCCGCCGCGCCCGGCTCAGGCGCTTGGAATCGTCGATCTGTGCGAGCAGCCGTGGCGCCAGCCGCGCGCGATCGATAATGACCGCCGCTGCCACCACCGGTCCGGCGAGCGGGCCGCGGCCGGCTTCGTCGACGCCGGCGACGATGCCGCCCACCTCCTCCTCAAGCGTGAAATCGGGCATGCTGTCGCCTCAGCTTTCGCTCGGCGCCCAGTCTGGGGGCGCCAGTTCGAAGCCCTGGAAGTCGAAGGCCGGCGCGACGGTGCAGCCGACCAGGGTCCAGGCGCCCAGGCTTTCCGCCGCCTGCCACCTCCCGGCCGGCACGACCGCGTGCGCCACCGCGCCTGCGGCAAAATCGGTGCCGAGCAGCACCGTGCGTTCAGCCTCACCGTCTGTGGAGAGCGCCAGGCGCAGCGGCGCGCCGGCGTAGTGGTGCCAGATCTCGGTCGCATCGATCCGGTGCCAGGCCGAGCGCTCGCCTTGGCGCAGGAGGTAATAGATGACGCTCACCGTCCCGCGGCCAGCTCGTGACCCCGCTGCCGATCCGCCTTCCGATGGCCGATCGCGGAAGGTCTCCCGGTAATGGCCACCTTCCGGATGCGGGATTAGCCGCAGCCGGCTGATGATCTCATCTGCGTCCATCGCCGTCCCTCTGCCGTTCATGCGTATCGCCACAGCCGCGAGGCCTCTGCCAGCGTGACCAAAGCAGCCGCCGAACGCCAGCGCGCCGCTCGCGGCAACCGCGCCATTTTGTCTGATCCGGCAGGGAGATCGCGCATCAGTAAACAGACTGCTTGCCGTAAGCGCTGCAGTTTATTATTTCTCGCGCAGCGACTTCCCGACGTCGTGGTTGTGCCGGCAGGGGTCACGCCTCACCGGCAGATTACGGGGATAGCACGGCGGCGACGGCGTGTCCCTCGGATCGTCGCACTGGTGACCTGATTGTATGAGGGCAGATCTTTGAATACTGGAACGGTAAAGTGGTTCAACCGCACCAAGGGCTACGGTTTCATCCAGCCCGAGAGCGGCGGGGCCGACGTGTTCGTGCACATCTCGGCGGTCGAGCGTGCAGGACTGGATAACTTGGCCGAAGGCCAAAAGGTTCAGTACGAACTCGTCCGCGGCCGCAATGGCAAGAATTCCGCGGAGAACCTCAAGATCGTCCGATGACCTGAAGCCACTGTCGGAAGGCTCGCTGACGAATCTCAAGACAGACTAAAATTCTATCCTAGCGACGGCGCCGGAGTATTCCGGCGCCGTTGTCATATGCGGCAATGGCTTTGCGCAGCCTCCATTCGGAGTTAAGCTCTCCGCTTGAAGAATCCTTTCGCCGCCGCGCGTCAGTCTCGATGTTGCTCCGGAAGGTTGCTGTTGATGATCTCGGCAGACGCTGACAGTGCTTCCCATTCCCACGTCTTCCTCGGTCGCGCCCATGACGAAAATGCGCGCCGGACGATGTGGGTGATGGTGCTGACTGCAGCGATGATGGTTGCCGAAATCGTTGCCGGGCTCGTCTTCGGCTCGATGGCACTGCTCGCCGACGGTGTGCACATGGCAACGCATGCCGGTGCGTTCGCGGTGTCGGCAGGCGCCTATGCCTTTGCCAGTCGTCATGCCAACAACCCTCGCTTCACCTTCGGCACCGGCAAGGTCGGCGATCTGGCCGGCTTTGCCTCGGCGATCATCTTGGCTTTTGTCGCGCTCGGCATTGCGGTCGAGTCGGTGCTGCGCGTCCTCGAACCGCAGTCTGTCGCCTTCGGCCAGGCGGCGCTGGTCGCGGCGGTGGGCTTGGCCGTCAACCTCCTCTGTGCGCTTCTGCTCGCCGGCGGCAGCCACCACCGGCATCATCCCCATTCACATGACCACCATCATGACCATGCTCACTCTGGCCGGGAGGCTCATGCCGCCGCGACTGGCGACAACAATCTGCGCTCGGCCTACCTCCACGTTCTTGCCGATGCGCTGACGTCCGTGCTGGCGATCGCGGCACTGGTGGGCGGTTACTATCTGGGGTGGTGGTGGCTCGACCCGGCAGTCGGCATCGTCGGCTCTGCTGTCATCGCGTGCTGGTCGTGGGCACTCATTCGCGCCACTGCCGACGTGCTCCTTGATGCCACCGTTCCCGCCATCGAGCGCGACGTCCGGGAGGCCGTCGAGCACACCGGCGCGGAGGTGACCGACCTGCATTTGTGGCGGGTCGGCCCGGAGGCCTGCGCCGTCATCGTCAGCGTTACCGGCGCAGTCAGTGGTGACGTCATCCGCGCCCGTCTGCGCGGCGTGCCCGGATTGGCGCACGTCACCGTCGAGGCGCGCCCCACACCTGCGGGCAGTGCCGCACGCGCCTGAGACGTGCTGATATAGGGGCGAATGCAGCCACCCGATCGGGCGATTCACGCCCGAGCAAGGTTGTCGCTGCACAACATAGTGAATCGCGTGCACTTTCGGCACAAACAGGATGTACGCTCTGTTTGTGCCAGTGCACGAGGCGCTGCCGCGCGATTGCCGCAACCATCCCGGATGGCGCTTCTTCCTTACTGTGTCGACTGCTGCTTCAACCACTCTTCGCCCGAGCGTCGCTGTTGCTGCTGCACGGGCGGCGGCGCCTTCCGCTCGACAGCTGGCGGTGGTGGTGGCGCCGACCGCGGCAGTGACAGTGCGGCCGGTGGCGGCGACCCCTTCACGACCGGCGGCGGCGGTGCTGCCGGGGGCCGCGGGCCGGGCAATGGCGCGCTGCGCACCGCAGGCTTTGGCGGCGGGGAGGTTTCGGTGTCACGCAACAGCTCGCGCCGGGCGCCCTTGCCGAAGTAGTCCTTGGTCTCGCTGGGGTCCGGCTGGAAGCCCTGCTCGCGACCGCGCCATTTCTCGCAGACACTGGTTGCACGGTCGCAGCGGACGTTATTTTCAGGATAGAAGTAGCGGCTGTGGTCGCGGTTTTGGTCGCGTTGTGGTTGCTGGTAGCCGTAGGGCGTACCGTAACCCGGTGCATAGACGCTGCCGGACGATGGGCCGTAGGTCGGTGCCGGGCTGCCGTAAGGGTATCCGCTGCTCTGTTGATTGGTTGTGTCGACGCAGGCCGTGAGTAGAAGTGCTGCGATGGGTGAAACCACCGCCGCGGCCGGCGCAAAAGGACGCCTCATGGTCGTTTTTCCTTGGGGAACATTCCAGTGGAGAGTCTGGGCCACAGGTGTGGTTTTATCAAGGCATCGTCATCAACAGATGGCGCGCCGACCGCGCCCGCCCGCTTCGTGATCCGATGCCCGCTGCCGAGAGCATGAGCCTCGATGCCCGACGTTGATCCGCCCCCTGCCGTGGTGATCGCACCGCGCCAGGACTTGGCACGCCTGGTGCTCGCCGAGGCGGTGCGCCTGCACGAGGAGAACCGCGGCTTCCTGATCGAGGATCGCGCGGCCGAAGCCGCCGCCGTCGCCGCCGGTGGCGATCTGCAGCGGCGTATCATCACCCGCGCCGGCGCGCTTACGGTCGCGGCCGATGTCAGGGATGCGCTCGACCGCCTGCGGCAGTTGTTCGCCTTCAGCTCGATTGCCGGTTTCCTGATCGCCCTTGCCTTGGGTGCGGGCTCGGCGCTGGCCCTGATGGCGAGTGCACCGTCCGGCTACGGCGCTGCCGTGCCGACGAACTTCTTCTTGCTCTACGGCAGTCTCTTGGGCCCGCATGCGTTGATGCTGGCCGCTTGGCTGTTCGCGCTCCTGGTCCTGCCGAACCGAGGCAGCGGCAGTTCCCTGGGCGGCGGCTCGCTGGGCGGTTCCCTGGGCGGGGGCATCCTGGCGCTGGTGCGGCGACTTAGCCGGTGGACGTTGAAGGAACCGCTCGAAGCAGCAGCGGCTCGTGCCTTCGCTTTGGTAATGACCGGCAGCCCTGCCGGGCGCTGGCTGGTGAGCGCACTCACTCATGGCCTCTGGTTCGGCTACCTGGCCGGCGGCTCGGCGATGGTCTTCCTGCTCCTCAGCACGCGGCAGGTGAGCTTCGCGTGGGAGACGACCATCCTTTCCGCTGAGGACTACATCGCGCTCACGCGCGCGCTCGCTGCCGCTCCGGGCTGGCTTGGGTTTGCCGCACCGGATGCGCAACAGATCGCAGCAAGCCAGATCCCGCTAGCCGCCGCGCCGTCGGCAGCGGCCGATCGCGCCTGGGCCGGGCTGCTGCTGGGCAGCCTTGTCGTCTACGGCGTACTGCCGCGCCTTGTTCTGGTGCTGCTCTGCTTAGGCCTGGGCCGGCGTGCCATCTGCCGCTACCGGCTGGATACCTCGCGCCCCGGCTTTGCCCGCCTGCAGGAGCGCCTCGTACCGCTGGCACAAACGACCGGCATCATCGATGCGGATCAGGACTGGCCCGCAGCCGCAGCCGCGCCTTCGTCCCTGGGCCAAGTGGCCGAGGCCGACACCGCGAACGGGATACCCGGCCCGGCGCAGGTCGTGGGCGACGGCCCGGTTGCCATCCTCGCCTTCGAATCCGAGCGGCCGAAGGGCGGCTGGCCGTTGCTGCCTGACGGGGTGTCGTGGCTCGATTGCGGCAGCATCGAGGACCGCGCCGACCGCGCGCGTGTTTGTGCCCGGCTGGGCGCTGCCGTCCGCCCGCCGCGGCTCCTGGTGCTGGCGTGCTCGCTGCTCACCGCGCCCGATCGCGGCGTCGGCGCCTTCCTTGCCGAGTTCGCGGGCGAGGCCGGCTTGCCGCTGGCATTGCTGTTGAGCCAGGACCAGCATTACCGCGCGCGCGTGCCGGGCGACCAGGCAGCAAAGGCCTCGGCTGTCGGCCAGCGCATCGCCGATTGGCGCCAGATCGCTGGTGCCGCCGGCGTTCCGGCCGCCAACATTGCCGCCATCGATCTGGACCAGCCGGGAGCAGCGACCCGCCAACGCCTGCAAGCTTGGCTTGGCCGCAGCGGGGAGGCGACGCGATGAGCGGACGCGGTGCAGCCGGCGCCTTGCGCGTCGCCGTGGTCGGCCACACCAACACGGGCAAGACCTCGCTCCTGCGCACACTGACGCGCGACGTCAGCTTCGGCGCGATCTCGGACCGGCCAGGGACGACGCGCCACGTCGAGGGCGCGGTCTTGTCCGTCCGCGGAGCGAGCGGGCGCGAACTGGCGCCGGTCGAGCTCTACGACACGCCCGGTCTCGAAGACTCGCCGCGCCTGCTGGAAAGCCTCGATCGTCTGCGCAGTGACCGGCGGACGCCCTGGGTCGACGTCATTCGTGCCTTTCTCGAAGGGGAGGAGGCAAATACGCTATTTGCTCAGGAGGCGAAGGCGCTACGCCAGGTGCTTCTTAGCGACGTTGCCCTCTATGTCATCGATGCGCGCGACCGCGTGCTGGGCAAGCACCGCGATGAGCTGGAGATTTTGAGCCGCTGCGCACGGCCGGTGGTGCCGGTGTTGAACTTCGTTGCCAGCCCGGAAGCACGGACCGATGCCTGGCGCCGGCAGTTGACCGAGGTCAACATGCACGCGATCGCCGAGTTCGATACCGTCGTCCTCAACGAATTTACCGAGCAGCGGCTGTTCGAGAAGATGCTGACGCTGTTGGATTCCTTCCGCCCGACGCTTGAAGCCCTGATCCGCGAGCGCAAGGAGGAGCGCCAGCAGCTGATCCGCGCCGCCGCCGAACTGCTCGCCGATCTCCTGATCGATGTCGCTGCCTATCGGCTGACGGTGGCGGAAGGGGACGATCCAAAGCGGGCGGCGGCCACCTTGCAGGATAGCGTGCGCGGGCGCGAACAAGCCTGCGTCGGCAGCCTGCTCACCTTGTTCCGTTTTCGCGCCGACGACTTCGAGGCCGACAGCCTGCCGCTCATCGGCGGCCACTGGGGGCTCGATCTGTTCAACCCGGCCTCACTGCGGCAGTTCGGTGTTCGCGTTGGCGGTGGCGCGGCGGCGGGCGGGGCAGCAGGCCTTGCCATCGACATGATGACCGGGGGGCTCTCGCTCGGCGCTGCCGCCATGCTGGGAGCCACGATCGGCGCGGTCTGGAGCAGCTTTGGCACGCACGGCAGGCGCATCGCCGAGCGGCTGATGGGCATCAACGAGCTGCGGGTGGAGGAGACGACGCTGCGCCTCCTGGCCGTGCGCCAGATCGCGCTCCTGGACGCGCTGTTGCGCCGCGGCCATGCCAGCCAGGAAAAGATCCGCCTCGCCGCGGCTGCCGGCAAGCAGCAGAAGGCATGGGCTGCACAACCACTTCCGGTTGTACTTGAAGAATGTCGCCCGTACCCCGACTGGTCGCGCCTGGGCGGGGCCAGCGCGCTCGACCTGGAGTCCGACCCCCGCCGGCTCGCCGCCCGCGACCGGCTCGCCGATCTCATCGAGGCGGCGGTGACGGCGGCCGACCGCCTTGCGGAGGTGCCTGGCGCCGTCTAGGGTTGCGCGAAATGTCGTCATCCCAGGGGCGCAATCGGACGACATCAGGAGGCAAAATGCTGCCAAAGACGATGATCTTCATCCGTACCGAGCGCTTCGGCCCGCCGGAGGTTTTGCTGCCGGCCGAGATGGATGTTCCGGCGCCGGGCAAGGGGGAGGTGCTGATCAAGGTCGCCGCCGCCGGCGTCAACCGGCCGGACGTGATCCAGCGGACCGGCCACTACCCGCCGCCGCCTGGCGCTTCCGATGTGCTGGGCCTCGAGGTCGCGGGCATCGTTGTTGGCACGGGCGAGGGTGTGACCGAACCCGCGCTCGGCGAGCAGGTGTGCGCGCTGGTCATAAGCGGCGGCTATGCCGAATACTGCGTCGCTCCGGCCGCCTTGTGCCTTCCGGTGCCGGCTCCCTTGTCCCTGATCGAGGCGGCGGGCCTGCCGGAGACCTGTTTCACCGTCTGGACCAACGTGTTTGAGCGCGGCCGGCTGCAGGCGGGCGAGAGCTTCCTCGTCCACGGCGGCACCAGCGGCATCGGCACCACCGCCATTCCGCTCGCCAAGGCCTTCGGCGCCCGTTGCTTTGCGACCGCCGGCAGTGCCGAGAAGTGCCAGGTGTGCCGGGACTTGGGTGCCGAGATCGCGATCAACCACCGCTCCGAAGACTTCGTCGCCGTGGTCAAGGCGGCGACCGGGCGCCGCGGCGTCGATGTCATCCTCGACATGGTCGGCGGCGACTATATCCAGCGCAATATCAGCGCGCTCGCCCCGGACGGCCGGCTGGTGCAGATCGCCTTCCTGAAGGGCAGCAAGGCCGAGCTCGATCTGATGCCGGTGATGCTGAAGCGCCTGACCGTGACCGGCTCGACCCTGCGCGCACGCCCCGTCGCCGAAAAGGCGTCGATCGCCGCGGCGCTCAAAGCCAAGGTGTGGCCGCTCCTGGAGGCGGGACAGCTGAAGCCGGTGATCCACACCACCCTGCCGCTGGCGCAGGCGGCGGAAGCGCACCGGCTGATGGAAAGCAACCGCCACATCGGCAAGATCATCCTGACCGTTTAAGGGCTAGCGCGGCAGCGCCTCGTCCTCTGCTGCAGCGCTTCTCGGCGCCGGGCCGGCATCGAGGTAGAGCGGGCTCTTCAAGTACTGGGCGATCGCCGAGCGCACCAGGACGCCGATCACGGCCGCCGCCGGCACGGCGAGGAGCGCGCCGGTGAAGCCTAGGAGCGCGCTGCCGGCAATCACCGCGAACATCAGCCAGACCGGATGCAGGCCGACGCGATCGCCGATGATCTTCGGCTGGATGACGTAGCCGTCGAGGATCTGGCCGCTTCCGAACACGGCGGCCACCAGCGCCGGGCCGTGCCAGCTGCCGAACTGGACGGCGGCGAGCGCGATGCCGATGCTCAGGCCGACGATGTTGCCGACGTAGGGGATGATCGAGATCAGCCCGGCGATCACGCCCAGCAGCAGGCCGAAATCGAGCCCGATCAGCACCAGGCCGGTCGCGTACCAGGCGCCGAGGATGAGGATGACCAGGACCTGGCCGCGGACGAAGGCCGAGAGGCGCTGGTCGATCTCGCGGAAGATGGCGCGGATGCGCTCCCCACCCCGGCGCGGCAGCAGGTGGTCGATGCGCGTGACCAGCCGGTCCCAGTCGCGCAGCAGGTAGAAGGCGACGACGGGGCTGATGAGAACCACGCCGAGCACACTCAGGATCACGGCGCCGCCGCTGATTACGCGCGAGAACACCTGTCCCGTCCAGCCCATCAGCTCGCTGGCATGCTGCTGGACGATGGTCTCAAGCCCCTGCACCTGGGTGCGGGCGAGCTTCGCCTTGAGTTCGTCGACAAGGGGCCTGATCGCGTCGGCGGCCAGCACGGCATAGTCGGGCAGGCGGCCGACGAGAGCGGTGATCTGCGCGCTCAAGATTGGCACCAGGATGATGAGTACCGTCACGAAGGCCGTGAGGAAGCTGGCGACGATCAGAAGCGCCGCCAGGCCGCGTGGCACACCGGCGCGCTCGAGCCGATCGGCCAGCGGATCGAGCAGATAGGCGACCGCCATGCCGACCAGGAAGGGGGTCAGCGCACCGCGCAGCAGGTAACAGAGAAAGCCGAGAACGGCGAGGATCACGAGCCAGAGGAGGATATGGCGCTCGGTGCTCAAACTCGGCTGCGATTCGGGGGCATCGGTCATGGTGGCCTCAACCAACGAAAATGCGTGCCGTTCGCCTCTTCAGGCGCTGCGCATTCGCAAGCCGCGGATAAGCATGATCGAGGCCAGCGGCAAGAGGAAACCGATCGCCGCCGCGGTCAGCAGCAACACCCCCAGCTGACTGTAGTCGGCTGGCACGCTCACCGCCCCGCTCACCGGATCCTTGACCTCACGGCTGACGACGAAGAGCTGGTTGAGATATTTCGTTCCCAGTTGCGCCAGGCCCAGCGCCAGGTTGACGAACGATGCCATGACGGCGAAGAAGGTCGCTTTCAGCGAGACCGGCGCCGAATTGGCGATCCAGGCCAGCATCGGGATCATTGCCACCTGGCCCAAGGGAGATTCGAGCGCGGTATCGACGAGTGCGATGAAGCGGGCATCGACAAGGCCGCCGGTCATGGCCGCGGTCCAGTGATGCAGGCCATAGTACATGCCGATGATGGGCAGGGCCAGCAGCGTGCCGGCAATGGTCAGGAGCGTGATGACGAAGGTGATCGAGCGTTCCGCCATAAGGCGCCGGAACAAGACCATCCCGATCAGCGCCAGCCCGCCGCCGATCAACGCCAGCACCGAGAGGAACCGCTGATCGAAGCCCAAGACGTCGATCATCCACCAGGTCACGCCGGGTCCCGGCGTCGGCACGGCGCGAAAGGCGAAGATGACGATCGCCGTGCCGAGCAGGATTTGCCGCGCCGCCGGCTCCATCTCCCGCATCAGCCGCTGCATCAGGAAAGCGACGATCGCCATCGAGCCGGCGAAGATGATCTCCTGGCCGAACGGGAAATCCGCCAGCCCGACGGCGAGTGTGAAGACGACGAACACCAGGCTGCCGCCGAGGATCCACGGGTTCGCGTGCGGTCGCTCGTGGCTGCCGCTTAAGGCCTGCTCAATCGCGGCCTCCGCGAGCCCCGCCGCCCGCAGCCGGCGCACGCTTTGCCGGCGCATCACGCCAGCGAGCACCACGCCCAGGACCGAGATCAGCGGGATCAGCAGCGAGACCCGGTAGACATCCTGATAGATGGCAGCTTTGCCCTCGGGCGAAAGGCTTCCAACGTCGCGGAACAGGTAGAGGTTGATCAGCGCGACGATGATGGTGCCACCGACGATGGCGACGCGGCCTAGGGTCTGCATCGTCGTGTTCATCGATTTGCGCTCGGCCTGGCCGATCGGCCGGCCTGCGTCATCGACCCGCGGCACCGCCTCCACCGTCATCGCGTCGGCAACGACGTCCTGCAGCACGTAGCCGATCGGCGCCAGGAGTGCGTGCAGGACGTACCAGGCGCCGACCGGCATCACCGCCTCCATCGCTGCGCGATCGCCGATCAGCGCTTGCATGATGAGGAGGCTCAAGGCGATCAGGCCGGCGCCGAGGTAAACGAGCCCCGCCTTGTGGCGCCAGATCAGGTCGACCACGTGGCCAAGCGGCATCTTGATCGCCCACGGCATGTTCGCCCAGAAGGCGAGCCCGGCCAGGAACTCGGCCGACAGATCGAGGTATTCCTTGACGAAGAAGGTGCCGACGATGCTGGTGAGGCCGGAGATGCCGGCTGCCAGGTACACCATCAGCGGCGGCAGGTACGAAAGCCGCAGTTGCCGGCCGAGACCGAGGAAGGTGGCCGCAAAGCGAAGGGGGGCGGCAGCCAGCGTCATGATTGCGACGTGGCCGCTTCGCTGAACACGACCGGAGTCTCCTCGTCCGCCTCATCGTGGGCGTGCGCCTGGTAGAACGAGGCCTTCTGCTCGCCACGCACTGCCTCGCGCGTGAACGTGATCAGGTGGTGCGCGACCAAGCCCATGTTGAAGGCGGATTCGATCTGGCCCTGCCGCAAGGCGTGCCAGACGGCGCGCCAGAACACGCGGCGGTAATCGGCCAGCACCCCGACCCGCAGCGCGAGATTGAGCGCAAGCGTGAGGCCGCGGTGGAGGTTTTGCAACGTGAGCTGACCCCGCGCCGGCGCCTTGATGCGGTTGGGATAGGTGGCGTTGATCTGGTGGATGAAGCGGCCAAACAGCCGCTCCGGCTCGTAGGTTTCGGCGATGCAGTGCTTCCAGGTCGCCACGACCTCGGCGTAGGGGCGGGTGAAGCGGACGTTCGATTCCAGCGCCGGATCGAGATCGATCCGATTTTCGCGTTCAAGCCGGGTCCACAGCGGCGTACCGGGCAGTGCCTGCAACAGATTGATGGTCAGCATCGGAATCCGCGAGTGCTCGACAAATTCGAGCAGCCGCTGGCCGGACTCGGCCGTTTCCCCGTCGAGACCCTGGATGATGCCGGAGACCACCTCGATGCCATAGCTGTTGAGCGTCGCGACCGCATCCAAGATCGGCACGCGGACGTTCTGCTTCTTGCCCATGCGGTCAAGCATCTCGATTTCCGGCGTTTCGATTCCGGCGAAGACGGTGATGAAATGCGCCTCTCGCATCATGGCCAGGAGCTCGGGCTCCTTGGCGAGGTTGAGCGTCGCCTCACAGGCAAAGCGCAAGGGATAGCCGTTGCGCTTTTGCCAAGCGACCAGGTGCGGCAAGAGTTCCCGCGTTGCCTTGCGGTTGGCGATGAAGTTGTCGTCGACGAAGTAGACCGCGGGCGGCCGCGCCTGCGCCAGCATGGCGTCCAGCTCGGCCGTGACCTGTTCCGGCGTCTTCATCCGCGGCACCCGGCCGTACAAGCCCGGAATATCGCAGAACTCGCACGTAAACGGGCAACCGCTGGAGAACTGGACGCTGCCGATGAAATAGCGGTCGAGCGGGATCAGGTGGTAGGCGGGTTGGGGAAAGGCGGTCAGCGGCAACCGGGTCTCAGTGGTCAGCCGCACTTGGCCCGCGGTCGGCGCAATCGAGGCATCGAGGCGTTCGATCAGGCGGTCGGTGGCGCAGCCGATCTCGCCAATGTGCAGGTAGTCGAACTCCGGATAGCTCTCCGGCATCGCCGACGCGGACGGCCCGCCCAGGACCGTGACCTTGCCGGCGGCCCGTGCCCGGGCGCCGATTGCGCGAATCTGCGCCGCCTGGATGTGCATGCCAGTTACCAGCACCGCATCGGCCCAGGCGAAATCCTCTGCCCGCGCCGGGCCCAAGTTCTCGTCGACGAAGCGCACCTGCCAGCGTTCCGGCAGGTAGGCCGCAATCACCAGCAGCCCTTGCGGCGGCATGAACGCGCTGACGCGGTGCATCAGCGGATAGGCATGGGAAAAGGTGCCGAATGACGGGCTGTAGGCCGGAAAGACGCATAAGATGCGTCGCTCATGGCGGATAGCGGCAGGGTAGCGCATGTGGTTTGCCTCCCTTCTCCCGCGCCTTGTGACCCGCAGTGGCAGGCGCGGTTGCGCATGACGGTCCAGGTTCACGCGAGCGCTACGATCGCTGAGCGCGCGCGCGCAGTCCATGGCCTTGTTTTCCCTTGAGAGTGGAAAGTGTGTGGAGGGGCCGTACGCTCAGAGAAATGCCCGCCGTCACGGCGGCTCACTGAGCGGCGCAAACCGGCGATCGACGCCGCCTCAATAGAATGCGCACGCCAAGAGCAGAACACCAAAAAGCATGACGAACGCGATATCAAGCCCGAGCGGCGTCGCCACAACTGAGAGGATGCGTGAGAGGATTGATCTCCAGTGGCCGTTCGCCATCCCCACCTTCCCCAGACATCCCTAATGGCGTTAGGCATTTTAGGAGAATTGCCTATCGATGGTAGAAAAAAAACACCGTGAATTGCAGAAATAGCCTTTCCAAACGTGACGCGGTTCACACAGTTCACCCTGAAGGGGATTATTATTAGCCCCTTAAGCGTTCATCGCTTGTTTCAGGAACCAACCGTCGGCGCCAGCAGGGCGACCCGGTTTCCGGGATGGCGGTCGATCCGGCCTTCCAGTTCCCACTCCATCAGCGCGGTGTGCACGGTGGCGGCCGGCAGCCCGCAGCGGCGCACCAACTCATCGACAGGCATCGGCACCGGCGATAGCAGAGCCAGGATCCGGGCGTGCGCGGCCTCGGCCACCACGGCCAATTCGGTCGCCTCAGAAGGCGCATCGACGTTCGGCACAGGCGCCGCCGCCACGGCGATTATGCGGGGTGCGGCCGGCCGCACCCGGGAACCGGCGGGTGCGAGAACGCTCAAGACATCGTCCACCGATTCGGTGAGCACGGCGCCCTGGCGGATCAGGTCGTTGCAGCCACGGGCGCGTGGGTCCAAGGGTGAGCCCGGTACAGCGAACACCTCGCGGCCCTGGTCAAGCGCACAGCGAGCGGTGATCAGGGATCCCGAATGCAGGTTGGCCTCGATCACCACGACGCCCAGGCTCAACCCCGAGATGAGCCGGTTGCGGCGCGGGAAATGGCGCGCCTGCGGCGGCATGCCGGCAGGCATTTCGGCAACGATAGCCCCGCCGGCGCCGATGGCATGGTAGAGGTCTGTATTGCTGGGTGGATAGATGACGTCAGCGCCGCCGGCCAGCACGGCGACGGTGCCGGTCGCCAGCGCGCCCTGGTGCGCGGCGGCGTCAATCCCGCGCGCGAGCCCGGAGACAACGACAAAGCCGGCGGCGCCCAAGTCGCGGGCCAGCTGCTCGGCAAAGCGTAAGCCGTTCAGGGACGCATTGCGGCTGCCGACGATCGCAACCGCGCGGCGGGCCAGGAGCGCGGCATCGCCGATCAGGCCCAGCACCGGCGGCGCATCCTCAATCGCGCGCAATAGTGCAGGGTAGTCCGGATCGGCGCTGAACAGCAGCCGGCCGCCGGCACGCGCCAGCCTTGCGATCTCGTCCGCAGCGTCCGCGGCGGAGGGAATGCGTACGCCGTTGCGACCGCCCTGGCGCGCCAACGGTGGCAAGGCGGCCAAGGCGGCGGCGGCCGTCCCATAGCGCTTGAGGAGGCGGTGGAAGGTCACCGGCCCCACGTGCTCTGTGCGGATCAGGCGCAACCAGTCGATCCGCTCGGCCTCAGTCAGGGGCTGGTACGGGCGCGATGACATTCCCAAGTTCCTGTTCGGCAAACCTTGCGCGCGCGAGCGCCGCTGCGGCTACCCCCGTTCGCGGGCAGCCATCGCAGGCAGGCGGCGGGTAACGCTTGTGGTATGCTCCCGCACCGGATATGCGGGCGGCGTTCGGGCCGCGAACGGAACCGGCGCCGGTGGGTGGTGCGTTGACCGGCGAAAGGTGTCACGGGGAGAGAAATGCGATGCGGTGGCAAGGGCGACGGGAGAGTGGCAACGTCGAGGACCGGCGTGGCTCGGGCATGGGCAGCCGGCTGCCGATCGGCGGCCGTGGTGGCATCATGGGCGGCGGCATCGGCGCCATCATTTTGGTGGTTCTGGCGCTGATCTTCGGCTTCGATCCATCTTTCCTGTTGCAGATGGGCGGCGGGCCGACTTCCTACGAGCAACCGCAGACGGTACCCGGGGCGGGCGCCATGCCGGGCCAGATCGACGCCGGCGGCAGCGACGATCTGAAGCGGTTCGTCGCCGTTGTTCTGGCCGAAACCGAGGATACCTGGAACCAGATCTTCACGGCGTCGAACAAGCAGTATCAGGAGCCGCAGCTGGTCCTCTTTAATGGCGCGGTCGACTCGGCCTGCGGCTATGCCAGCGCCGCCGTCGGCCCCTTCTATTGCCCGGGCGATCAGAGGGTCTACCTCGACCTCGCCTTCTTCCGTGAAATGGAGCAGCGCTTCGGCGCCCAGGGCGACTTTGCCAAGGCCTACGTCATCGCTCACGAGGTCGGCCACCATGTGCAGACCCTGCTCGGCATCTCGCCGCGGGTCGAGGCGATGCAGCGTCAGGTGTCGAAGGTGGAGGCAAACCAGTTGCTGGTCCGACTCGAACTGCAGGCCGACTGCTTCGCCGGCGTCTGGGCGCACCGCACGCATGCCCGCACCCAAATCCTCGAACAAGGCGACATCGAGGAAGCGCTCAATGCCGCCAATGCGATCGGCGACGACCGCATGCAGCGCCGCGCGCAAGGCTATGTGGTGCCGGACTCGTTTACCCACGGCTCATCAGAACAGCGCGTGCGCTGGTTCCGCCGTGGCCTCGAAGCGGGCAAGCCCGGCGCGTGCGACACTTTCGCCGCGGCCCAGCTGTAGCGCACGAGGGACAAGAGCGCGCTCGGACGGCGCGATGACTGCCGCCTAGCCTTACCCGCCCGCGAGCAAGGCGGACGTGTGCCTCAGGAATACGCCTTCAGGGCATTCTGAGCCACGCGCGCTCCTTTCCAGATCGCGTCCACGGAACTTTTTGTCCGGACCTGCAGATTGCGCGCGCGTGCGGCTACGCTGCGATCTCAATGTACTCGACACAACTGGTGGGTTCCGCAATGGCGATGCCGTCGGAGCGCAAGCCTTCGATGTGAAAGGCGATTGCTTCGCGCAGGCGCTCCGCGGCTTCTTCTACGCTGGCACCCGTGGCGACGCAGCCCGGAAGGTCCGGCACATAGCCGGAGAAATTATCCCCCGCCCGTTCGATCACGACGGCATAGCGCATCGGCCGGCTCACCTTTTCAACCCCGCCTGTTTCAAAATGCTGCTCAACGTCCCGGGAGCAAGTTCATCGCTGCGCTTGCCTGCGATCGTCACCCGCCCCGGTTTCAGCGGATGCTTGAACTGGCGGTGACTGCCCCGCGTGGTCACGAGGATCCAGCCATCCGACTTCAGCATGCGGACGACATCCCCGACCTTCATTGGCTCAGGCTAGCAGAACTGCCGCCACCATGGAAGCGACGCTGGGTCGACCAGTTCGCCGCTGAACCCGGCCGGCGCGAAGATCCATTGGCAGTGCCCAGGTGGAGAGGAGCCGGCACGGTGCGCGAACTTTGTGCTTACACGCCCGCGAGCACGGCGGACGTGTGCAGCGCGATCATCAGTTCCTCGTCGGTGGGGATGACCCACACCGAGACTTCGCTGTCGGCGCTCGTGATGCACGGGCCGCCGCGGGCGTTGGCGGCGTCATCCAGGCGGATGCCGAGCCACGAAGCGGCGCGACACACACGCGCGCGAATGTCGGGCGCGTGCTCGCCGATGCCGGCGGTGAAGACGAGCGCATCCAGGCCGCCGAGGGCCGCTGTCAGCGCGCCTAAGTGCTTGTTGATGTGGTAGCAGAACAGCGCAATCGCTTGCTCCGCCGCCGGCTCGGCACTCGCCAGGAGATCGCGCATGTCGTTGGAGATGCCCGAGACCCCCAACAGACCGCACTCCTTGTACAAGAGGCGTTCGATCGCCTTCGCATCCATGCCGAGTGCTTGCATGCAGTACAAGAGAACGCCCGGATCGAGCGCGCCCGGCCGGGTGCCCATCGGCAGGCCATCCAAGCCGCTGAAGCCGAGTGTGCTCTCGACGCTCGCGCCGTCCTTGATCGCGCACATGCTGGCACCGCTGCCCAGGTGCGCCACAACGACGCGCGAGGCTGCGGGTGCGAACTGCGGCAGCGTGCGGGCGATGAACTCGTAGGAAAGGCCATGGAAGCCGTAGCGGCGGACCCCGCGCGCGCGCAAATGTGCCGGCAGCGCCAGCAGCTGCGCCACCGGCGGCAGGGTGCGGTGAAAGGCGTTGTCGAAGCAGGCGATCTGCGGCAGCTGGGCGTCCAGCCGGCTCAGCGCGCGGATGGCGGCCAGATTGTGCGGCAGGTGCAGCGGGAAGAACGGCACCAGCTCAGCAATTTCCTCGATGATGGCCGCGGTCAGCAGAGTTGGCCGGTCGTAGGCAGACCCGCCAAACACGACCCGATGGCCGGCCGCGATCAGCCGCGCGCCAGACGCTTGCGTCCTGATCCACTCCAGGATGAAGGCGATCGCATCCTCATGCGACAGCGCGGAGCCGCGCGGCCAGTCGTGCGTGTCGAGCGTCTTACCTTCTGCATCCTTGACGGCGAAGAACGGATCGGAGCCAATGCCATCAAGGACGCCCCTGACGAGGAGACGCGGATCGGCGGCTCCGTCGGCCGCGTAGCCGGCGAACTTGATGCTGGATGAGCCGGCATTGATGACGAGGATCGCGTCCGTCATCGCCGCTACTCGCCGGCCTTCTTAAGCAGCGCCGCGCCTTTACGCTGCGCCTCGGCGAACAGGACGGCGACGGCACACGACGCCAGCCGGGTCCGCGCGCTGTCGGCGCGGCTGGTCAACACGATCGGCGCCCGTACACCGACGACGATCCCGGCGGCCTCGGCATTGGCCATGAAGGTCAGCTGTTTGGCGAGGATGTTGCCGGCTTCGAGATCGGGGACGACCAGGATGTCGGCCTTGCCGGCAACCGGCGAGACGATGCCCTTGGTGCGGGCGGCCTCCTCGTCGATGGCGTTGTCGAAGGCGAGCGGCCCGTCAAGGATGCCGCCGGTGATCTGGCCGCGCTCGGCCATCTTGCACAGCGCTGCGGCCTCGATCGTGGACGGAATCTTGACCGTCACCGTCTCCACCGCCGACAGAATGGCGACTTTCGGCTCGGCGATTCCGACCGCGTGCGCGAGCTCGATCGCGTTCTGGACGATGTCGCGCTTCTCTTCGAGCGTCGGCATGATGTTGATGGCGGCATCGGTGACGATGATCGGTCGCGCGTAGGTCGGCACCGCGATGAGAAAGCAATGGCTAAGTCGGCGCTCGGTGCGCAGGCCAGCCTCCTTGCGCAGCACTTCCGACAACAGCTCGTCCGTGTGCAGGCTGCCCTTCATCAGCATCTGTGCTTCACCGGTACGCACCAAGCCGACCGCGATCTCGGCGGCGTGGTGGCTGTGGTCGGCTGGCACCAGGGAGCAGGAGCCGAGGTCGATCCCCGCTTGTGCCGCAAGCGTGCGGATCTTCTTCTCCGGGCCGACCAGGATCGGCGTGATCAGTTTGCGTTCGGCGGCATCGATGGCACCGCGCAGGGCATCTTCGCTGCAGGGATGAACGACCGCGCAAGAGGACGGCGGCAGCCCGTCGCACATCCTGAGGAGCTCAAGGTAACGGTCCTCGCGACGCAACTGCACCTTCGGCATGTCGGGGCGCGGCAGACGGATCTTGCTGCGCGGCGCCAGGACCTCGCAGGTCCCGGTCATCAGCGCCTCGCCTTTCGCGTTGGTGAGGCGACAATCGAGGAGTATTTCGCCGGATGCGGCGCGCTTCTCCTTCACGGTCACCGTTGCCGTGACCACCTCGCCGACCGGGATCGGCCGATGCACGCGCATTGACGCGGCGGTGCTGATCGAGCCGAGACCCGGCAGATGTGAGCCCGCCAGCGTTCCGAACAGGCTTGCGCCCCACATGGTGTGGCCGCCGCCAAGTGCAAAAATCGAGCTGTCGGCCGGCCCGGGATCGAGATCGATGAGGTTCAGGTTGCCGGTTACCGCCGCCCAGGTCTCGATGTCGTCGTGGCGCAGTGCCCGACTGATGCTGGCGCTCTCGCCGATCTCGATCTCATCGAAGGTCCGGTTCTCGATCATCTCGACCATGCGCGCGTCCCCATCTATAGCGAAGGAATGATCATTCTGGCGCGATGTCCTCGGCCGTGAGCCAAGCGATTGCCTTGTCGCGATGGGAAGGCGGAAAGCGGCGCACGGTCGCGGCGCGAAAGACGTCGGCGATGCGCGCCTGCTCATCCTCCCACTTCGGCTCGGCAAGAATGGCGATCCGCACGACCGAAGCCCAGCTTTTCATGCCGAACTGGGTTCCGACCGACTTGGCGCCGGCTTCCCATCCTTCGAGCTCGCTCCAGTCAAGCAGGATGAAATCGCGCCGTTCGTCGTTCAGCAGCGGCCCGATCGCTTCGGCGCAGCGGTCGATTTCGGCCTCGGAAATCATGTTCGTCATCTTGAGCGCGATCACCCGGTCTTTCCGCAGCGGCAATACCTCGATCATTAACGTCCCTCCTCACCTTGGCCTTATGTTGGCGCGTCCACGAACATTAGAAAAAAGCGTGCCTGCGAACAACGGTTCCCCTTGAGCGAGGGAGGGCCGAGCGCGCAGCCGCGATGGCGCTTGCGGGCGTGGGCGCGGATTGTTGCTTGGGGCGGACCCTACCACGGCGGTCCGGATGCACTACATAGACGTGTGTGAGGTTTTCACGAGCGGGGATCGGAGAACGGCCATGCGGATATCGCTGTTCAAGCAGCGCAGCCTGCCCTCGGCGGCCGAGGCACTCCCCGGGCGCAGCGACGAGATGGCGGTGCCCGGCCAGCATTACGTCTTGGGGACGCCGCTTCGGCCGCCGTTCCCAATTACCTGTGAGCAGGCGGTCTTTGGCTTGGGGTGCTTCTGGGGTGCCGAGCGGCGCTTCTGGACGCTGCCGGGCGTCTTCACGACAGCCGTGGGCTATGCCGGCGGCCACACGCCCAATCCCACCTATGAAGAGGTCTGTTCGGGTCACACCGGTCATGCCGAGGTGGTGCTCGTCGTGTTCGATCCCGCCGTGACCACCTACGGCCAGCTCTTGAAGTGCTTCTGGGAGAGTCACGACCCCAGCCAGGGCATGCGCCAGGGCAATGACGTCGGCACCCAGTACCGCTCGATCATCCTGACCCACGGGTCGGCCCAGCGCGCCCACGCGGAAGCGATCCTTCGCGTCTACCAGTCGCGGCTGAGCGCGGCCGGTGGCGCCGCGATCACGACCGAGATCGCCGATGCCGGGCCGTTCTATTATGCCGAAGCCTATCACCAGCAGTATCTGGCCAAGAACCCCGGCGGCTACTGCGGCCTTGGCGGCACTGGTGTCAGTTGTCCGGCCGATGTGCTGGTGACGGCCGACGCCACTTGATCAGGCGGCCGCACTGAGCCACTGAGGCGGGCCACTGGTGTTCGAATCGGACGGCGGGTGTGGCCGGCCCGGCAACACGCGCGCTTTTCCGAGCCAAATACTGCGATTGGGGAGTTGACGCGGCCGTGCAAAGGCGGCATGGATGCCGCCGCCTCGGCGAGGGCGAGCCGTTACCGAGGCACGCGTGACGGCGCCTGCCTGCCGGCATGCAGGTCTCAAACCGTGCTGTGGGTTGGATCGTGATGCGAAAGAAGCAACGGATCTTCATTCGCCGCCGCCAAGGCAACCGCCGGACCGTGCTGCTGGCTACCTTGGTGTTGCTCGGCTTGGCGATCTGGGCGGGCACGGCGCAAGACCCGCAGCTGCCGCCGATCTACCTGAAAGCGGCCCCGGTCGACACTGAAGCCGGCCGCTGAATTCACCCTCCTGAAGCCTTCATCCCAGCTTGCTTCACGCGTGAGACATAAGCGCTCGCGCCTTATGGCTTGAGCACGCCTCCTCAGCGCAGGTAGGGGCCGTCGACGCCGATCTTGCCGGGGCCATCCAGCACATAGATGCCGGCTGAATTGCCGCGGACGTGGAAGCCGAGGCGGCCGTCGCCCACCGTCACTTCCCGGCCGCTGACGCAGTCCCGGTAGGTGCCGTTGCGGACGTTCTCGACCGTGACGTCCTGATCGCCGCCGATGGCAAGGCCGACCACGGCGTAGCTGTCCTCCTCGGGATAGTCGCGGATGAAGCTCAAGCCGGTACGCCACTCCCGGACGTCGCGCATCGGTGCCTTCTGCAGCGCCGGCACCGCCTTGCGGATCTGGTTTAAGCGCTGGATGTGCTTGTAGAGCGGATGGCTTTGGGTTTGGCTGATACGGCCTTCGCTCAGGTGATCGCCGAAATAGGCGCGGCCCGTGCTGTCGAGGGTGTCGTTCGCCTCGACCACGTCCTGCGGCGCGCCCTTCATGAACTCGATCTCCTCCCCGTAATAGAGGCAGGGGATGCCGCGCACCGTCCACAGCAGGTTGTAGGTCGCGGCTGCCATCCACTGCTCGCCCTTGAAGCGGAAACGGAAGTCGTTGTCCGGGCCGACGTCGTGGTTCTGCAGGAACGTCACCAGCGTGGTGGCATCGCCGTAGATCCAGTCCTTCTCCAGCACCTGGCCCAGGCCCTCATACGTGCCGCGGCTGACGTTGTCGCGGAACGTCGAGAACAGGCCGAAATCGAGGACCGAAAAGCCGGAGTCGCCGCCCGAGTGAGGATCTTGCGGATCGTGGCCAAGCCGGGTGTACCACCACGGCCGGATGAAGGAGGGGCCGTTGTCGCCGCCACCCAGATCACCCCAACCGTAGCCCTTGACCAGGTTCTCGCCGAACACGAAGAGGCTGGGCTTATGGGCCTTCCAGGCATTGATGTACTCAAGAAGGTTGTCGCGCTCGATGTGCTTGACCGTATCGATGCGCAGCGCATCGACGCCTAGGTCCAGATAGCGGTTGATGGCGCCGATGATGTAGTCCTTGACGTTCTGGCGCCGGGTCGCGAGGTCGATGCAGTCACCGGCGATGTGCTTGACCTGCACCGCCGCGCTCTCCCAGTCGCCGCCGCAGATGAAGCCATCCTGGTGGTACCACGCGGGGTCGAGCGTGCCGGCATCGATGCCGAAGAAGCGGCCCGGGTTGTAGCCCGGCTGCGGCACCGTCACGCCGGTCTTGGGATCAACCAGGGGCAGCTTGCCCTCCGGGTCGGTCGCATGGCGCTCGCGGTACCAGGCTGGTGCGACCGGATTGTCATCATCGTCCCGGTTCGGCCAGGCGTAATTGCCGAGGTTGCCCTGGTAGGGGCCATGATTGACCCGGCCCTGCTCGGAGCCTTGCGGCACGTAGTATTTCAGCGGCAGGCGGTCGATCCAGACGTGGCCGCGGATGCCGTACATGCAGGAGTGGTTGATCACCACGTCCTGGATGATCTTGAGGCCGCGCTTGTGCGCTGCGTCGATCAGGTCCTTGTACGTGGCGCCCGGCGACTCCAGCCGCGGGTCGACGCGGGTCCAGTCGTAGGGGTGGTAGCCGTGGTAGTCGAGGCCGCTTCGGTTTTCGACCGGCGGCGTGATCCAGATCGCAGTGAAGCCGAGATCGGCAATGTAGTCGAGCCGCTCGATCAGCCCCTTGAAGTCGCCGCGCCAGTGCGGGTCCTCCGCCTGGCCGGCCGCGTTGAACTTGATGCGGTCGCGGCAGAAGAAGTTGTTCGATGGGTCGCCATCGTAGAACCGCGTGGTGATGAGAAAATAGATCGTCTCGGCGCGAAAATCGCCGTCGCGCTTCACGGGCGGCGGTGCGGCGGGCTTGCGCGCGCGCGGCTTGACGGCGGGCACCTTCGCGGCCTTCACCGCCGGTGCCGCCTGCGCTTGCGGCGCGCGATCGGACCAGCTGCCGGCCGCAGTGAGCCAGCCATCGCGGTCCCGCCACTCATCGACCGTTTGGCGGCCGTGCGCATCGTTGATGACGAAGCTGGCCGAGCGGATCCCTTCCAGGCGGTGCACGAACCAGCCGTCCGGTCGGGCTGTCATCGCGACACCGGGCCAAGTGGTCGCGGCCGCGGCCGGGTAGGTGTTCCAGAAGTGAATATGGATCGTGTCCGCCCAGCCGGCAGGTTTCTGGAAGTGCAGCGTCAGATCGGTCATCGGGAGTCCTTGAGATGTCGCGGCGGGCACGGTGCGCAGGCAACGGCAGCGGCAGGAAGCGCCACCCTACCCTGCTTTCACCCCGCCGCCAACCCAGAGGCGGGCTCTCCCTGGCAGAGGGTGGCCAGCCTGCGCCGGCCATGACGATAAAGGGGCGCATCTCTTCCCAAAAAAGCACGTCATGCGCGGGCCCCGAAGCCTCTTAGTTACGGTCTTGGTTGACAAGATGCGCTGGACATGGGCATTTATATTTCAACTCGTGGAGACATTCAAGATGGGGGCCAATATGCGTCGTTTGGCAATTTTCGGTTCGATCTTAATGCTGCTTGGCTGCGCAACAACACATGAAGGATCTGAACTCGTTGATGAGCAAATTCAGAAAATAAAGATTGGTGTGACAAAAAAAGATCAGATTATTTCTCTGTTTGGTCAGCCTCAGCAGCAGGGCATGGGGTTCATAACGCCGGTACCTCCAGATACCGCTAACCCAACGTACACTAATAGAATTTCTGTGGAACGCTCTAATTCGCCGCGGGACGGAGAGACCCTAATTTACGTGGATGCAACTAAAGTAATAAAGGGGTTTGGACTCGTTGACTATTCCGAGAGATCGCTCAACGTCTATCTTGTCAAAGGCGTCGTCTCGGAGTGTATTCTTGCAAGCACACGTTTCGGGCAGGAAGGTAGTTCTCGCCAGGAACAGCGATGCGGCCAGCCCGCGAACCATTAAGCGGCAAGCGGTGTATCGGTCCACGGAGTGCCACGGGCGGCGACTGTGCCGGCGATGCGGATTGAGGCGATGGGACCTGCCGTCGTGATGGGAAGGACAAGCCGTCGATGAAGCTCAAAGTCATTGTCCACGAAGCCGAAGAGGGAGGCTACTGGGCCGAGGTCCCGGCCATACCCGGCTGCGCCACCCAAGGTGAAACCTTCGAGGCGTTGCTGAGCAATCTTTATGAGGCTGTGGAGGGCTGTTTGTCAGTCGATGTCGCCCCGCCCTCGGCCAGCGCGGGGACCAGAGTGGTCGAAATCGCCGTATGAAATCGATGAGCGGCAAGCAGCTATGCCGTGTCCTGGAACAACACGGCTGGCGGCTGCTTCGCGTCCACGGCAGTCATCACATCTATGGCAAGGAGGGCAGCGTTGTTCGCCTTTCCGTTCCCGTCCGCGGCAACACGCCACTGAAGACTGGTTTGCTGCGGCATCTTCTCAAATCAGCAGGTTTGGGCGAGCACGACCTGCCGTGACTCCGACCCCGGAGTTCCGGCTCGGGATTGCCGAAGGCGTATTCTGACGCATGTTTCGGATCGACCCGTGCAGTCACATCCGGCGGATCACGCTCCGCTTTAGATCCGCCCTACGACTTCATGCCGGGGGCGGGGCGGCGGAGCCGGGCAGCCACAGCCGGCCGCCTGGCTGCGGCGCCGGCACGCCGGTCGTGCCCGGCAGGCTGAGCGGCAATCCTTTCAGCGAGCGGACGGCGAGAAACGCGAACGCCTCTGCTTCGAGCGCATCGCCGCGCCCGCCGACCGCTTCAACCGGTGCCACCGGCGCTCCCACCGCTTCTGCGATCAACGCCGCCAGCACGCCGTTATGGCGGCCGCCGCCGGCGAGCAACCAACGCCGCGGTGGCTGCGGCAGAAACGTGCGCGCGCGGCCGATTGTGGCCGCGGTGAAGGCCGCGAGCGTCGCCGCGCCGTCAGCCGCCGCCAGCCCGTGCAACTCTGCGAGGAGGCCTGCGAACGCGTCGCGGTCGAGCGACTTCGGTGGCGGCTGGCGGAAGTAGGGATGCGCCAGCCAGCGGTCGAGGCGCGCACAGTCGGCGCGGCCGGATTGTGCCAGGCGGCCGTCTGCATCAAAGGCTTCGCCGGTGGTGGCGCGCACCCAGTCATCGATCAGCGCGTTGCCGGGCCCGGTGTCGAAAGCAAGAATCTGCTGCCCCGGGCCGTTCTCTCTGCCTATCCACGTGATGTTGGCAACGCCGCCCAGGTTCACGACCGCGAGCGGCTTTTCAAGGTCAGCCGCCAGGGCCTGGTGATAGAGCGGCACCAGCGGCGCCCCTTGGCCGCCCGCCTGGACATCCGCCGTCCGGAAATCGGCGACCACGGGGAGGCGCAGCCGGTCGGCCAGGCGCTGCGGATCACCGATCTGGATCGTTTCCCGATGCTCCGGATCGTGCCAGACCGTCTGGCCGTGAAAGCCGATCACGTCGATGCCCGCCGGTCCGGTGCCCGCAATGCCCGCGCGCGCGAGCAGCGCCTCGACCGCGTCCGCATGGCGATCGGTCAGCGCTTCGATGGTCGCCTGCCAGGACGGCTGCGGCCGTTGGCCCAGGCAGGCCCGCAGCGCGGCACGGAAGGCGGGGCTGTAGGGCAGCGTCAGCGCCGGGCCGAAGGCGGTGGCGCGCGTGCCGTCGGTTGTCAGCAGCGCAGCATCGACGCCGTCGAGCGAGGTGCCGCTCATCAGGCCGATGGCAGTGAGCGGTTGGCGCCGGGCCTTGGCTTGAAGCGCGTCGGCACGCGGATCGGCGACCGATGCGGCGGTTGTCGCGGTGCTCGTGGCCATGCTAAAGCCGTTTCGCCTTTCCATTGCGCATTAGACCGCTGATCATGACCTCGTTCCGTTCGGAGTTCATCCGCGCCGTCGTCGCGCGGCAATACCTGCACCAGTGCACCGATCTGGCGGCGCTCGACGAGCGCGCAGCCGAGGGGCCGCTCGCGGCCTACATCGGTTTCGACTGCACCGCGCCCAGTTTGCACGTCGGCAGCCTGGTGTCGATCATGCTGTTGCGCCGGCTGCAGCAGGCCGGCCACAAGCCGATCGTGCTGATGGGCGGCGGCACGACCAAGGTCGGCGATCCGTCTGGCAAGGACGAAGCCCGCAAGCTGTTGAGTGACGCCGAGATCGCCGCCAACATGGCCGGCATCCGCCAAGTTTTTCAGCGCTTTCTCAGCTTCGGCGACGGCCCCACCGACGCCTTGATGGTGAACAACGCCGACTGGCTCGATACGCTCGCCTACATCGCCTTCTTGCGCGACTACGGCCGCCACTTCTCCGTCAACCGCATGCTGAGCTTTGATTCGGTGCGCCTGCGGCTGGAGCGCGAGCAGCCGTTGTCGTTCCTCGAGTTCAACTACATGGTGCTGCAGTCCTACGACTTCCTGGAGCTTTCGCGCCGCAACCGCTGCGTCTTGCAGATGGGTGGCTCGGATCAGTGGGGGAACATCGTCTGCGGTGTCGAGCTCGCCCGTCGTGTCAACGGCGACACCCTGTTCGGCTTGACCACGCCGCTGATCACGACCGCATCGGGCGCCAAGATGGGCAAGACCGCCGCCGGTGCGGTCTGGCTGTCGGGGGGGATGTTCTCGGCTTACGACTACTGGCAGTTCTGGCGTAACACGGATGACGCCGACGTCGGCCGCTTCCTGCGTCTGTTCACCGACCTCGATCTCGACGAAATCGCGCGCCTGGAGCGGCTCGAAGGCCAGGAGCTGAACGAAGCCAAGAGCGTGCTGGCGAACGAGGCAACCCGGCTCTGCCACGGCGCGGAAGCCGCAGTCGCCGCTGCCGAGACCGCGCGCCAGACCTTCGCTGCCGGCGGCATCGGCGATGACCTGCCGGTGACCGAGGTCGCCCAGGCCGAGCTGGCCGCGGGCATCCCGGCGTTCGAGCTGTTTCGCCGTGCCGGCCTCGCGGCGTCGAACAGTGAGGCGCGCCGGCTAATCAAGGGCGGTGGCGCGCGGCTCAACAACCAGCCGCTGGCAGACGAGACGCGGATCGTGACCGCCGCGGATGCCGGGCCTGAAGGCCTGATCAAGCTCTCCGCTGGCAAGAAGCGCCACGCCCTGGTCCGACTCGTTGCCGGAAACCCGGCTTAGGGTGGAGGTGGCGCCGGTGCCGGCTCGCTCGGTGCCAGCAAGTCGAACACCGCGAACAGGTGGCGCAGCACGCCGGGACCGACGATGCTTAACGGGTTGATCCAGATGTGTGGATCGCCCAAGGGTCCACTGACCGCGTAGGTAGCGGCAAAAACGCCGCCGCCCGCTTCGCCGCCGGTGAACAGATCGCCGATCAGTGGCAACCGGCCGAGCAGCGAGTTGATGACGTAGAACGGCACGATCGTCCCCTTGACGTCGACGCGCTCGGCTTCGACCTCGACCGTCCCTGATGCGGTCAGCCCGAGCGACGTGCCGTGCGCCTTGGCGTCGGTGAGCAGCAGGGTGCCGGCGCGCCAGGTGAACGGCGCATCGAGGGTGCTGAAGGAAATGCCCTCGCCGCGCAGGGCATCGGCAATGCCGGTCAGCGCCATGATGTTGAGGAGCCGCGCCAGGAGCGGCGCATTGACGATCTGGTAGTCCTTGATGCGCAGCCGTCCGGTGAGCGGCCGCTCCGGCTCTGTGTCCGCATACGTGCCGCTCATCGCGAGCCGGCCGCCGCGCAGGTCATCGAACAGCCCGAGCGCCTGCAGCGTCGTGCCGGCGTCCTCGGCCTCGATCGTGAGCCGACGGCGGCCGGCCGTATCCGGGCGTAACGCCACTGTAAGGGCGCTGCCGTTCGCTGCCTTGGCCGCGCCTCTGACCGGCGACCAGACACCCTTCTCGCGGACGGCAGTGAGCTGCACGGCGTCTAGCTTGCCGTTGGCATGGAACCAAACGCTGTCGACATCGAGGGCGACATTGAGGGCGACTTCGACAGCACGATCCGCCGGCGGCTGGGCGGCTGCGGGCTCGCGTTTCGAAGTGCCACCACCGCGCAGCAGCGGCTCGACATCGAGGCTGCGGCCGCCCACGCGGATATCCCAGCCTCCAGCCTCCGAGCGGGCAGCCGTTGCAACGGCGTCCGTTCGGCCAACCGCAAAGCGATCGATCTCGACCAGACGCACGGCGCCGACTTTGTCGAAGCCGGCACGGGCGCTGATGTCAAGGCCATCGCCGCGGCACGCCGCGTTCGGGATGCGGGTAAGCGTGTCCTTGAGGAGGACGACCTCAAAGCTGCAGGTGGCGGGCGCGCCGGGCTGCTTGCTCCAGCCGACCGGGGCCAGCGTCACGGCTGCCGCGGTAAGGTCCGCCGAGACCGCGATCTCGGTCGTTCCCGCCTGCCGTAAGGTGAGATCGACCCGGCCGTCGAGTTCGCCGCCTTTCAGGAACCGGCTGAGATCGGCACCCGGCGGCAGCAGTGGCGCCAGCTTGGCCACTGCGACGCGTTCCGGGATCAGCGTCAGTTTGGTCTTGACCGGCGCGCGGGCGCGGAAATCCTCGTGCCACGCGAGGTTGGCCGGGATCCCTGCCAGCGCCAGGGTTCCGTTCATGTCGAGACCGTTGTCGTTGACGCTGATACTCAGGTTGGCGTCGGTAATCGCATGCCCGTCCACGGCCTGCTCAAGAACGCCGCCGGTCACCTGGCCGTGGATATCAACCGCGATCCGCTCCATCGGCAGATCGCGAAGGAGCGGGAACTGCAGCTGCAGCCGCGCGCGCGCATGGCCGCTGGCCTGGTCGGGACGGATGCCGACCCGGTCGGTGTAGCGCAGCGGCGGCCGGCTGATGAGATCGAGAACGTCGCCGAGAGGGCCTTCAAGCGGGATGTCGATCGCGATCGCCTCGATCGGCTTGTCAAAATCGTGCAGAACGACGGTGCCACCGGCCAGGCTCAACCCCTGCGATGTGCCGCCCGCGAGCTCGATCGTGAGACTGTCGAGGTCAAACCGCGCCGTCCCGTCGACGCCGCGCACGGCCGGCAGTGGCGGCAGGTAGGCGACCGTCACGTTACGAGCGCTGAAGGTTCCGCTCAGCGCCTCGACGGCGATGCCCTCCGGCTTCAACACGAGCGCGGCTGTGACGTCGGCGCGCTCGACCTTTCCGGCGGAGAGGTGGGCGACGCTCCACGTGTAGCCGCCGGGTGCCAGCCGCGGCGGCCAGTAGCGGCGAAAGGCATCGACCGGCAGCCCTTCGGCGACGGCCTTGAGCTGCGCCGTAGGCGGCGAGGCCAGCCGGTCAGCCTCGATCGTGGCGGTGATCAGCGGCCCAGCCAGGTCGAGTTCAAGATGCTCAACCATGACCTGGGCAGGTGTCGCCCGCGCGCGCGCTTTCAGCCGTGTCAGCGGGTAGCGGTGATCGACCGGCGGCGGCAGATGGACCTCGTTGTCCTCGGCAAAATCAACTGCAAGCTCGCGCAGCTCGAAGGCTTGCGCCGAGAGATCGATGCTTGCGGCAAGCTTTCCGCCCTTCACCTTCAGCGCCTGCGCCAGCGCCGGCTCTCCCAGCGCTTGCGCCACGGCCTCGGTCAGCACGAGCTGGCCGGAATCTGCTGTCAGCTGCGCGTCGAGCGCCTGGATGACGCCGGCACCGCTCGCGCGGAAACGCACGCTGCCGTGCAAGGGCAGATCAACTGCCGCCAGCGGCTGCAACGGCGCGGCCGTCGCGGCGAAGCGGGCCGGGTTGAGCCCCTTGAGGCTGGCCTGCAGGTCGAGCGTGTCGGTTTCCGCCTTGAACGTTCCGAGCAGGTCGATGCCGCCGCTCTCGCTGCCCTCGATGGCGATCACCTGGGCATCGACGCTGAGGCCGCTGCCGGCCCGGCGAACGCCTGCGGTCGGGACGCGCGCGCTCAGCAGCTGCCCGCCATCGCTATCGATCACGTCGAGACGAGCATCGGTGAGGCGAATGTGATTGAGGTAGCTGAGTGGTAACGAAGGATCGCGTTTGGAAACAAGGAGACCGCCGAGCAGGGCTCCTTCCGCGTCCGTTCTGTCGACGCCGGCAAACGCGATCTGAAAATGGCCGTCGTCGGCGCGGATCAGCTGCACGTGGGCATGGAAGACTTCAATGTCCTCGATGAGGAGTTTGCGCTCGACGAGCGAGAGCGGGCTGATGCCGATCTGCAGCGCGCCGGCCTGCGCCAGCGGCTTCTCGTCGGCACCGGTGACCTGCACGTCGGTGAGGCGCACATCGATGCCGCGCTGCCGGCCGCCCCAGGCGAGGGTCGCCGACCCGACAGCAACGCGCACACCGGGCGCGGCGTCGGCGAGGGCGCCTTCCAGAAACGGCTTGAACGCCTCAAGCGAGATCGGACCCTGCGCCAGACGGAGGGCTGCGCCCGCCGCCAGCAGGCTCGCCGCGACCACCAACCCAGCCAGCGCCTGCGCTGCCATGCGGCCTGAGCGTGCGAGTGCCGACAGGGTTCCGTTCCTTCCCGTTGATCGTTAGTGTTGTGGCGCGAAAACTTGGCAGGCGGCCATTTTTGTTTGTGCTCAAGGATTGAACATGCTCGAAGCGGCGTTTGCAACCGGCGTGCGTGGGCTGCCTGGTGCCGGCGACGACACGCTTGCGCGCGTCGGCAGGGAACGCTGGCGGTCGGCTCTGGCGGAGCGGGCAGCGCCAACCTTGCCGCGCCTGGACGCGCTGACGGCGGATCCGCACGCCCAGGCGTTGATGGACGCGATGTTCGGCAACAGCCCGTTTCTGACCTGGATTGCCGAGCGCGATCCTGATTTTGCCCTCGATCTGATGTACCACGGCCCGGACGTGATGGCCGAACGGGGCGTGGCGGAAATCGCGTGCCTGCAGGAAAGTGCCGCCGCCGGCACCGACCCGTGCGCGGCGCTGCGGCTGTGCAAGCGGCGCTTGGCGCTGACGACGGCCGTGGCCGACATCACCGGCCACTGGGAACTGGAGCGAATCACCCGTTGCCTCGCCACGTTTGCCGAGGGCGCGCTGCGCACGGCCTGCGGCTTCGTGCTCGCCGAGGCGGCCAAGCGCGGCATCCTCCGGCTGCCGAACGCCGCGGCGCCAGAGGACGCCAGTGGCTTGATTATCATCGGCATGGGCAAGCTTGGCGCGTTCGAGCTCAACTACTCGAGCGACATCGACATCATCGTCTTCTACGACCCGCAGCGGATGCAAACTGACGACCCGCAGGCGCTGGCGCAGCACATGAACCGCTTGACGCGGCGCCTGGTGCGCCTGATGGCGGATCGCACCGCCGACGGCTACGTCTTTCGCACCGACCTGCGGCTCCGGCCCGATCCCGGCTCGACGCCACCCGCGATCGCTGTCATGGGGGCGGAAGCCTATTACGAGACGATGGGCCAGAACTGGGAGCGGGCGGCGATGATCAAGGCGCGACCCGTGGCCGGCGATCGCGTCGCCGGCGCCCAGTTCCTCGACCACCTTATCCCCTTCATCTGGCGCAAGAACCTCGATTTCGCGGCGATCCAGGACATCCACTCGATCAAGCGGCAGATCAACGCGCACCGCGGCGGCGGCCGCATCGCGCTTGCCGGCCACAACATCAAGCTCGGCCGCGGCGGCATTCGCGAGATCGAGTTTTTCGTCCAGACCCAGCAACTCATCTTCGGCGGCCGCCTGCCGCAGCTCCGGGTGCGGGGCACGCTCGAAGCCCTCTACGCACTTGCAGAAGCCGGCAAGATCGCGGTCGCGACCGCGGACGAACTCGCCGAGGCTTACCGGTTCCTGCGCCGGCTCGAACACCGGCTGCAGATGATCGCCGACGAACAGACGCACATTGTTCCCGAGGAGCCGAAGCGGTTCGCGCGGGTGGCGACCTTCCTCGGCTACGCCGACACCGCGGCCTTCGAACGCGACTTGTTGGCGGTGCTGCAGCGGGTCGAAGCCCACTATGCCGACCTGTTCGAAGATGCCCCGGCATTGAGCCTTGGCGGCGTCAAGGGCGGCAACCTCGTTTTCACCGGCAGCGAGCCCGACCCCGATACGCTGCGCTCGCTGGCCGAACTCGGCTTTACCAACCCGAAGGCCGTCGACGGCAGCGTGCGCGGCTGGCACCATGGCCGCTTTCGGGCGATGCGCAGCACCCGCGCGCGCGAGCTGCTGACCGAGCTGATGCCGTTGCTGTTGCGGGAGATCGCCGCGCAGCCCGAGCCGGATGCGGCCTTTCTTGCCTTCGATCGCTTCCTGCAGGCGCTGCCGGCCGGCGTCCAGTTGTTCTCGATGTTCTACGCCAACCCGGACCTCTTGCGCCTCGTCGTCCACATCCTCGGCATGGCGCCGCGCTTGGGCGCGCTCTTGGCGCGGCGCTCCTCGCTGCTGGACAGCGTGGTAAGCCGCGACTTCTTCAGCCCGCCGCCGCCGCTCGATGCTCTTGAGGCCGAACTGGGCACGGTTCTCTCGCGCTGCCGTTACACCGAGGAGATGCTGGACCGCGGCCGTGCGTGGGCGAACGAGCGCAAGTTCCAGGTCGGCGTGCAGAGCCTGCAGGGTCTCCTCGATACCGGCGCTGCCGGCATCGCCTGGACCAACATCGCAGAAGCGGCACTGCGCTGCTTCCTGCCGGCGGTCGAGGCGGAGTTTGCGGCCCAGCACGGCCGCATCCCCGGCTGCGGAATGGCGATCATCGGCATGGGCAAGCTGGGCGGCCGGGAGATGACGGCGGCTTCCGATCTCGATCTCATCTTCGTCTATGCGACGCCGGCCGATGGCGCGCACTCCGACGGTGCGAAACCCCTGGCCGCGCCACAGTATTTCGCGCGGCTGAGCCAGCGGCTGATCATCGCACTCACCTCGCCGACCGCAGAGGGCCAACTCTACGAGACCGACATGCGCTTGCGCCCCTCGGGCAAGGCAGGGCCGATTGCCGTCAGCATGCAGTCGTTCACCCACTACCAGCGCGAGGAGGCCTGGACCTGGGAGCAGATGGCCATCACCAGGGCGCGGTCGATCGTTGGCCCGGCGCCGCTGATGGCTGCGATCGCGGCTGTCCTGCGCGAGCGCTTGACGCAGCAGCGCGACCCGCAAACGTTGGTCCGCGACATTGCCGAGATGCGGGCCAAAATGGCACACGAGCATCCGGTTGATTCTCTCTGGGAGGTCAAGCACGTCCGTGGCGGGCTGATCGACATCGAATTCATTGCCCAGTACCTGCAGCTTCTGCACGCGCATCAGCACCCCGAGGTCCTGTCGGTGACGACGGTGGACGCGCTTGACCGGCTCGAACGCGCCGGGCTGATGGAGCAGGCGACGCACGCGGACCTGTGCCAAGCGCTGGCGCTGTGGCAGGCGGTCCAGGCGCGGCTGCGGCTGACCCTGGCCGGACCGGTGCGGCCCGCAGCCGGCGCCGGTGCGGAAGCGCCACAAGCCCTTGAGCGAGCGGTCAGGGGTCTGATGGGCCTCGACTTCGAGGCCCTGGTTGACCACATGACGGAAGCTGCGGCGCGGGTGCGAGCGATTTTCGCGCAAATGATCGAGGAACCGGTGGCAGCGGCGGAAAAGGCGCCTCTAGTCCCGGCTGATGGCCGGCACGCACCGTGATCAGGCCGCCTGCGAACAGGATCGGATGAGAGGGGAAGGAGACATCAGCATGGCACTTGCGGTCGGTGATACCGTAACCGCCTTTTCGCTGCCCACCGATGGCGGCGGAACGTTCAGCGCTGCCGACCTAAAGGGGCAGATCACGGTTCTGTACTTTTACCCGCGGGATGACACGCCCGGCTGCACCAGGGAAGCGCAGGCTTTCCGCGATGCGATCGATGCATTTGCTGCCGGGAGCGCGCAGGTGGTTGGCATCTCGACCGACGGTGTCGCCCGCCACGACAAGTTCAAGGCCAAGCACAGCCTGAACTTCGCGCTCATCTCCGATCCCGAAGCATTGCTCGCCCACCTTTTCGGTGTCTGGGTCGAGAAGTCGATGTACGGCCGCAAATCAATGGGGGTGGAGCGCTCGACCTTCCTTATCGATGCCGAGGGCGTCGTGCGGCGCATCTGGCGCAAGGTAAAGGTCGATGGCCACGCCAAAGCCGTGCTGGAGGCGGTTCGGGCGCTGCGTTCGGCCTGAGGATGCCGCCAGCGGTCGGCACGATTCACCGGCAGGTGAAGTTGTGTTTTGGCAACGGTTTTGCTAGGGAGGCATGCCCGCGTAGCAAACGCCAGCCCACCAGGGAGACGATATGACAACGCACGAATATGATCGCGACGCCGTGCTCGGCGTTATGAACAGCATCCTCGAAGCCGAACTGGCGGGCGTTGTCCGCTATACGCATTATTCGTTCATGGTGTTTGGCTTCAGTCGCATTCCGATCGTCTCCTGGTTGCGCGACCAAGCGACCGAGTCCCTCGTGCACGCGCAGGCGGTGGGCGAGCACATCACCACCTTGGGCGGCCATCCGTCGCTTGGCATCGGCAAGCTCTTGGAGAGCGAGCAGCATGACATCGCTGGTATTCTGCGCGAGCTGTTGGACCATGAGCGAATGGCACTCGGCCTCTACCGCAAGCTCCTGGCGCTGGTCGAGGGGCGCGACGTCGTGATCGAGGAGTACGCGCGGCAGATGATCGCGGCGGAGTCGCACGACATCAGCGAGGTCGACAAAATGCTGCGCGCTCCGGGCGCCCTGCAGCCGTTCGCCGGCTAGGGCGGCAGGACCATCGTGACGGCAGAGCGGCAGCGGCGATCGCGGTAGAGTTACGTGGAGGACGCTGTTTCCGAACAGGCGGCGCCGGCAGGCGGCCGGCTCGCTTCCTTGCGGACCTTAGCCGGTCGGTTGCGCGGGTCGCCCAAACTGCGCTGGGCGGCGATGGGGGCGGTGCTGCTTGCCCTCCTCGCCGCGGGGCTCGGCGTGTTCCTAACCGGGGAAGACCGCAGCGCGGTCACGATCGAGCTCGGCGGGCCGAACGTGTATTACCCGCTGCCGGAGTTCATGGCCGATCTCAAACCGCAGGGTGGGCGCACGCGGCATGTTCGGCTTGCGATTGTCCTTCAGGTGCCGCAGGCGCGTGTCACCGCCATCGAGGCGAAGCAGGTCGAGATCCTGGCCGCCATCCAGGCGCATCTGCGCGACCAGGAGCACAAGAGCCTCATCGGCACTGCCGGCGCCGAGCGGTTGCGGATCGAGCTGCGCGATACGATCAACCATGAGTTGGGCGGAACCGACGTGCGCGTGGTCCTGTTCACCCATTTCCTGCTCGACTGACGCGTTTCAGCCCAGACAGGCAACCAGGGACCGCGCGAGGCCATCGAGCAGCGTGAAGTAGGCGTCCGGTCCGGGACTTAAGTCGGCCCCCAGCGGATCGAGGAGGCCGGTGCGCGCACCCGTGCCCTCGACGACCGTCGCCATGATCGCGGGTGGGAACTGTGGTTCGGCAAAGACGCAAGCGGTACCGGTTGCCGTGATCTTGGCGCGGATTTCGGCGATCCGCTTGGCGCTCACGGGCCGATCGGGATCAAGGGTGATCGCGCCAGCAGGGCTCAACCCGTAGCGCGCCTCAAGGTACTGGTACGCGTCATGATAAACGATGTACGGCCGGCCCTTGAGCGGTGCCAGCTGGTTCGCGAGCGCGCTGTCGCGCGCCCCGAGCCGGGCTTTGAGATCGGCGGCATTACGGTGGAAAGTTGCGGCATCGGCCGGCCGGGCTTGCGCGAGCGCGGCTTCAATCGCGTCGACCATGGCCTGCGCATTGGCCGGATCGAGCCACAAGTGCGGGTCGCGGCTTTGGACCGCCCCTTCGTGGTCATGATCGTGGTCGTGGTTGCCTTTGCCGGCGGCGTGGTGCGCATCGTCGTGCGCATCGCCGTGCGCGTGGGGCTCCCAGGCGCCGCCTTCGCGGATCGGCAGCAAGTGCACGCCTGCGGCCTCGCTCAATGTGACCCGCACAGATGCGCGCGGCAGCGCCGCGATCGGCTTAACAAGAAAGTCTTCGAGTGCCGGGCCGATCCAGAATACCGCATCCGCCTGCGCGAGTGCGTGCGCATCCGAAGGCTTAAGCGTATAGGTATGCGGCGACTGCCCGCCTTCGAGCAGCAGCTTCGGGGTGCCTGCGCCAGCCATCACGCCCGCCACCAGGGCATGAAGCGGCTTGATGCTGACGACGACGCTGTGTGCCTCGGCAGCTTGGCTCCAGGCCGGCACGAACACGGTGGCGCAAACGAGCAGGATCACGCTGGCGCGAATGACAGTTTTTCGGATCATCGATGTCCCCTAAAATCTCCTGTGCCTATATGTTATAGTATAACATGGTTGTTACCGCGAGGATATCGTCTTGAGCGATCCGCCATTGTTTCTCGCCTCTGACCACGACCACCGTGCTTGCGCGCGTGCGATCCTCGCCCATGCTGAAGGGGTGTGCCGCGCGCGGGGAACGCGGCTGACCGTACAGCGAAGGCGTGTTCTGGAGATCGTCGCCAGCAGCCACGCGGCGATCGGCGCCTATGCCATCATGGACCGGCTTAAGGAGGGCGGTGGGCATCCGGCGCCGATTGCCGTCTACCGTGCGCTCGATTTCCTGATCGCCAACAGCCTCGTCCACCGCATCGCCAGCCGCAATGCCTACATCGCCTGCACGCACGTGGGCCCCCATCGTGGCAGCCAGTTTCTCATCTGCCGGCGCTGCGGCACTGTCGGTGAAATGACGAGCGAGCGAGTCTGGCAGGCGCTCGTCGGCGCCGCGGCAGGGGCGGGTTTTTCCGTCGTCGCGCCGGTGATCGAAGTCGAGGGCGAGTGCGCGGCCTGCCATGCGGCAACGGCCGCTCCAGACGCCGCGGCCACCGACACCGTGGCCGGGACATAGTGCGACATGCAGCCCGCCCACGCACCAGCAGAGGTGCCCGCTCTCATCGAGAGCCGCCAGCTCTCGCTGACGCGGGGGCGGCTCCTGATCCTCGACCGCATCGACCTTGCCGTCCGGGCGGGCGAGATCGTTACCATCATTGGGCCAAACGGCGCCGGCAAGACGACGCTGCTGAAGGTCCTGCTCGGCCTCATTGCGCCCGATGGTGGCGAAGTGATCCGCCGCAGCGGCCTCAAGGTCGGCTATCTGCCGCAGCGCCTGCAGCTGGATCCGGTGCTGCCGATGAGCGTCGAGCGGTTGATGACGCTCACTGCGCGGCGACCGCGCGCGGCGGTGATCGCGGCGTTGGCGGAAACGGGCGTTGCCGATCTGGTCGATGCCGCGGTCCACTCGCTCTCGGGCGGCGAGCTGCAGCGGGTGCTGCTGGCACGTGCGCTTGCCGCTACGCCCGACCTGCTTGTACTCGATGAGCCGGTCCAGGGCGTGGACTTCACCGGCGAGGCGGCGCTCTACGAGCTGATATCGTCCTTGCGCCGCAACCGGGGCTGTGGCGTGCTGATGGTCTCACACGATCTTCACTTGGTTATGGCGGCGACTGACCGTGTTGTCTGCCTCAACCGCCACGTCTGCTGCGCCGGCTCGGGCGAGGCGGTGAGCCGCCATCCCGAATATGCACGTCTGTTCGGGCCGCGCGCGGCGCACGCCCTTGCCATCTACACCCATCACCACGATCATCGCCACGACGCCCACGGACGTGTGGTCGTCGCCGATGAGGCTGCCACCCGCAAGGATGCCTGAGCCGCGCCCGAACAGTTTGCGTGCGCTGCGGCGGTCGCAGCCGACCCTCATTGGCAGCTGATCGCAAAACAGGGGGGAGCTGTTACGCTCCCCCCTTACTAAAGGCCAAGCCGATGTGGGTAACCGGCTGCAGGTTCGTGTGCTACTGGCGTTTTGCGATCTGTGCCGCCATGAAGCGGTCGAAGGTCATCTCGGCGACCGAGAACCACTGATACTGTTCGTCACGGAAGGCGATCATGTTGTCGTATACGCGCTTGAACCAGGCGTTCTTCGCCGAGGTCTCGGCATAGACCTCATTAGCCGCCTTGTAAGCGGCTTCCAGGACTTCGCGCGGATAGGCTTTGAGCACCGCGCCGCCGGCGATCAGGCGCTTCAGCGCTGGCGGGTTGAAGGCGTCGTACTTGGCGATTGTCAGCACGTTGGCTTCGGCGCAGGCGGACTCCAGCGCGGCCTGGTAGTGCTTCGGCAGCGACTCCCATTGCTTGATGTTGACATAGAAATTCAGCATCGGCCCGCCTTCCCACCAACCAGGATAGTAGTAGTACTTGGCGACCTTCTGGAAACCGAGCTTCTCGTCATCGTAGGGGCCGATCCATTCGGCGGCATCAATGGTGCCCTTTTCCAAGGACGGGTAGATGTCACCGCCGGCGATCTGCTGCGGCACGACGCCAAGCTTGGCCATGACTTGGCCAGCAAAGCCGCCGATCCGCATCTTGAGGCCCTTCATGTCGTTGACGGAGTTGATCTCCTTGCGGAACCAACCTCCCATCTGGGTGTTGGTATTGCCGGACGGGAAGCTGATAATGTTGTATTGCTTGTAAAATTCGCGGAATAAATCGATACCGCCACCATAATACATCCACGCATTCATCTGCCGGCAGTTCATCGCGAACGGGACTGCAGTCTCCATCGCGATGGTCGGGTCCTTACCCCAATAGTAATAACTGACTGTGTGGCCGCACTCGACTGTTTCGTTCTGGACGGCATCCAGGACTTGCAAGCCGGGCACGATCTCGCCGCCGGCGAACACGCGAATCTGAAACTTGTTGTCTGTGATTTCGGCAACACGCTTGGCGACGATTTCGGCGGCACCGTAAATCGTGTCCAGGCTCTTGGGAAAACTCGATGCGCACCGCCACTTGATCTCGGGCTGCGATTGCGCGATCGCGGGGGCCGCGATCGTCGTGGCGGCCGCAGCAACGCCTGCGGTCTTGAGGAATGTCCTGCGCTTCATGGGTGTTTCGCTCCCTCACTGTTCACATGCTGGAGGTGGCACCGGTTGGTTTGCGGCGGCCGCACAAAATTCGATCGTTCCGCCGCATTTCCTCCAGCTGCATCGAGGGCTGTATATAAAGGGCTTTTTCAGCTGAGAAAACACCGACTGTTGCGGTCCCGTTCTGATTTGCGCAAAACGCCCGGCTACCGCCGCGGTTTGCGCGCCGCGGGCGCGCGTGCTACTTCCCGCCATCGCGGATGTCCATAAAGGCCGCCCCTTTCGTGACAAGGAGACACGCTTGTGCTTGAACGCCCGATTGAGCGTCTGATTTTCGCCAGCCGCTGGATCATGGCACCGTTCTACCTGGGGCTAGCGGCAACGCTGATGCTGCTGTTGGTCAAGTTCGCCCTGCACCTCATCGAAGCGGTCCCGGCGCTGCTCGGCATGAGTGATTCCGACCTTATCCTGGTGATCTTGTCGTTGATTGACCTGTGCCTGGTCGGCAACCTGCTCATCATTGTGATGTTCTCCGGCTACGAGAACTTCGTCTCCAAGCTCGATGCCAGGGAGCACCCGGACTGGCCGGAATGGATCAGCAAGATCGACTTCGGCGGCCTGAAGTTGAAGCTGGTTGCCTCGATCGTCGCCATTTCGGCGATCACACTGTTGAAGTCGTTCATGGACGTCAACAAGGTGACGCCGGAGCAACTCAAGTGGCAGGTCATCGTGCATCTGACTTTCGTGGTGTCGGGCGTGCTTCTGGCCTTCATGGATTGGCTGGCGGACCGCGCTCACACCGGGGAAGGACACTGAGCGAGAGGCGGCGGGCATGACTGTCTCGTCGCTCGCAGCTTTGCCCGACCAGCTCCCGGACGCGCGCGCAGTGTTTGCGGGCCGCGGGCTTGCCTGCGAGCGGGGTGGCCGGCGGGTGTTTCAGGGCCTTTCGTTCACGGTCTGCGCCGGTGAGGCTCTGGTGCTTGTCGGCCGCAACGGCAGCGGCAAGTCGAGCCTGTTGCGGTTGATGGCGGGCTTGAGCCGGCCGGCGCAGGGATCGCTGACCTGGAACGCGGGCGACATTGCGGACGACAGCGAAGCCCATCACGGCCGTCTGCACCTGATCGGGCATCAAGACGCGATCAAGCCGGCGCTCACAGTGAATGAAAACCTCGGTTTCTGGGCGCGCTACCGTGGCGCCGGCCCATGTGCGTCAGCCCGCATTGCCGATGCGCTGCGCGCGTTCGCCCTTGAGCGCCTGGCCGAGTTGCCGGCGCGCTATCTCTCGCAAGGGCAAAGGCGGCGGCTCTCCCTTTGCCGCCTGCTGGCGAGCCCGGCCCAGCTCTGGCTCCTGGATGAACCGCGCGCCGGCCTCGATCGCGCCGCGAGCACGAGCCTCGATGCCGCCCTCGCCCACCATCGGGCCGCGGGCGGGATCGCTGTCGTGGTGCTTCACGCAGAGGATCATCCGCCAGAAGCACGGGTGCTCGATTTCGATGCCGTCAAGGCGGGTGGGTGAGGGCCGGACCATGCTAGCGGCCATCGGCGCGATCATCGGCCGGGACCTGCGCCTGGCCCTGCGCCAGGGCTTGGACAGCCTGTTGGCGGTGGTCTTTTTCGTGCTCGCTTGCGTCCTGTTCCCGTTCGGCGTCGGTCCGGCGCCGGAAACGCTCGCCCGCATCGCCGCCGGCGTCTTGTGGGTGGCAGCCCTCCTGGCGGCGCTGTTGTCGCTCGAGCGCCTGTTCCAGGCCGACTACGAGGATGGCTCGCTCGATCTGCTGGCGCTCGGCCCGGCGCCGCTGCCAGCCATCGCCGCCGCCAAGATCGCCGCTCACTGGCTGACAACGTCCGTGCCGTTGATCGCCGCCGCACCCGTGCTGGCGCTGATCTTGAACCTGCCGCCTGCGGCATTCAGCTCGCTCGTGCTGGCGCTCGTATTGGGCACGCCCACGCTCAGCCTGATCGGCGGCGTCGGCGCTGCGCTCGTTCTCGGCGCCCGCCGTGGCGGGGTGCTGCTGGCGCTCCTGGTCCTGCCGCTCTACATCCCGGTTCTGATCTTTGGCGTTGCCGCCGTCGGCGCCAGCCAAATCGGCTTGGCCGTCCAGCCGCACCTCTTTATGCTGGCAGCCCTGCTGCTGGTGGCGCTGGTGCTGGCGCCATGGGCCGCGGGAGCGGCCTTGCGCCAAGCGCTCGACTGACATGCCGGCGCGCGCGGGCGCTTCTTGAGGACAGTCAAGGACGATCGCCCCGGCATCGTTGCAGGATGAGCGAGGGCCGGTTGCGGGCTTGCGGGAGAGCGGATGCGTGCGCTTGTCAATCCCACTTTCGTGATGCGTTGGAGCACGCGCGCGGTGCCATGGCTGGGCGGCTTGACGCTGCTGCTCGTCGCGGCCGGGCTTTACCTGGCGCTGATCGCCTCGCCGCCCGATTACCAGCAGGGCGATAGCGTGCGCATCATGTATGTCCATGTCCCGGCGGCTTGGATGGCGCTGTTCTGCTACACGTGCATGGCGGCCGCCTCGGCGGCAGGGCTGGTCTGGCGTTCGCCCATCGCCGATCTTGCAGCACAAGCGACCGCCCCGGTCGGTGCTGCCTTCACCTTCATCGCGCTCGTCACCGGCTCCCTGTGGGGCAAGCCGATGTGGGGCACCTGGTGGGTGTGGGACGCGCGGCTGACCTCGGTCCTGATCCTGCAGTTCCTCTACTTCGGCTTCATCGCACTCTCGCACGCCTTCGACGATCCAGCCCGCGGCCAGCGGGCGGCGGCAGTGCTGGCACTGGTCGGCTTCGTCAACGTGCCGATCATCAAATTCTCCGTCGACTGGTGGAGCACGCTGCACCAGCCGGCCAGCGTCGTCCGCCTTGACGGTCCGTCGATCCATCCCAGCATGCTGGCGCCGCTCCTGGTGATGGCGATCGCGTTCACCTGCTATTACGTCTGGCTGCTGCTCGTCCGCCTGCAGAGTGAGATCCTGAACGGCAAGATCCGCGCGCTGCGCCTGCGCCAGGCGCACGGCTAGGCCCGATCGATGAACGCCGAGCCCGCCCTGTTCGATTTCGGCACCTACGCGGTCTTCGTCTGGAGCGCGTTTGCGGTCGCGACGGTGGTCCTGATCGCGCTGGTGGTGACCAGCCTGCGCGGTCTGCGCCAGCGGCAATCCCTGCTGGCGCGGCTGGGGCGTCAGCTCGACGCGGATGCCGACCGATGAAGCCCAAGCACCGGCGCCTCACGTTTGTCATCATCGGCGTTGCGCTTCTGGCCGGGGCGGCGGCGCTGGTCTTGAGCGCGTCACGGGAGTCGCTCGTGTTCTTCCAGACGCCGAGCGAGATCGTCGCCAAGGCGCCGGCACCCGACCGGCGGCTTCGCATCGGCGGCCTGGTCGAAGAGGGCAGCGTCGATCGTGCGGCCGGCGGCACCGTCCGCTTCCGCGTGACCGATGGGGCGGCGACGGTGCCGGTCAGCTACGTTGGCATCCTGCCGGACCTGTTCCGTGAGGGCCGGGGCGTGGTCGCCGAGGGCCGGCTTGAGCACGGCGTGTTCGTCGCCGATCAGGTGTTGGCCAAGCACGACGAGAACTACATGCCGCCCGAAGCGGCGGAGTCGCTCAAACGCTCCGGTTACTGGCAGCACATGCAAGATCAGATAAAGGGATCGAAAACCGGATCAGCCCCGGCCGCGGGGAGCGGCGGGCAATGACTGTTGAGCTTGGCCACTTCGCCCTCGTCCTGGCGCTTCTGGTCGCGATCGTTCAGGGCACGGTGCCCCTGCACGGCGCTGCCCGCGGCAGTGAGCCACTGATGGCGGTCGGCCGCACGGCGGCGCTGGCGCAGTTCCTGCTCGTGCTGCTGGCCTTCTTGAGCCTGATGAACGCCTACGTGCAGTCCGATTTCTCGGTCCTCAACGTCGCCCAGAACTCGCACTCGGCGAAGCCGCTCCTCTACAAGATCGCCGGCACATGGGGCAACCACGAGGGCTCGATGCTGTTGTGGGTGCTGATCCTGGCGCTGTTCGGCGCCGCGCTCGCGCTATTTGGGAGCGGCCTGCCGCAAGCGCTCAAGGCGCGCGCACTCGGCGTGCAGGCCTGGGTCGGCGTCGGCTTCTATCTGTTCATTCTCCTGACCTCGAACCCGTTCGCGCGCCTCGACCCGCCGCCGCTCGATGGCCAGGGCCTGAACCCTTTGCTGCAGGACCCGGGCCTCGCCTTCCATCCGCCGTTCCTCTATCTGGGTTACGTCGGCTTTTCGATGGCTTACGCCTTTGCCGTCGCCGCCTTGATCGGCGGCCGCGTCGATCCGGGCTGGGCGCGCTGGGTCCGGCCGTGGACGCTCGCGGCCTGGATCTTCCTCACCATCGGCATCGTCCTCGGATCGTGGTGGGCGTACTACGAACTTGGCTGGGGCGGCTGGTGGTACTGGGACCCGGTCGAGAACGCCTCGCTGATCCCGTGGCTTGCCGGCACCGCGCTCCTTCATTCCGCGATCGTTGTCGAGAAGCGGGACGCACTCAAGGGCTGGACGGTGTTCCTGGCCCTCGTCACCTTCGGCTGCAGCCTGTTAGGCACGTTTCTCGTCCGTTCGGGCGTGCTCACGTCCGTGCATGCGTTCGCGCAGGATCCGGCGCGCGGCGTGTTCATCCTCTTGCTGCTCTTGCTGTTCGCAGGCGGCGGCTTCGTCCTGTTCGCGTGGCGCGGCCCGCGGCTTGCCGGTGGCGGCCTGTTCCGGCCGATCTCGCGCGAGGGCAGTCTTCTGTTCAACAACCTCGTCTTGAGCGTCGCCGCCGCCACCGTCCTGCTTGGCACGCTCTATCCGCTGTTGCTGGAGAGCATGGGCGGCGGCAAGGTCTCGGTCGGTCCGCCCTTCTTCAACCGCATCTTCGTGCCCTTGATGCTGCCGCTGATCGCTGCGATGGCGATTGGCCCGATGCTGGCGTGGAAGCGCGGCGATCTCGGCCAGGCGATGAAGCGGCTCATGGTGGCCGCTGGTGCGGCACTCGTCGCCACGGCCGCGGTGAGCGCCATCCTGGGTTCGATCGAGCCGGCAGGCGTGCTCGGGCTGGCGCTGGCGGCGTGGCTTCTTGCCGGCACGCTCGCCGAACTCGCCCAGCGCATCCGGCTGTTTGCGGTGCCGCTGGCGGAAAGCCTGCGCCGGCTCAAGGGTGTGCCGCTCGGTGCCTGGGGGATGACGCTGGCGCATGCCGGTTTCGCCTTGATGATCGCCGGCATGACCGGCTCCCAGGTCTGGCGACAGGAAGCAACGCTGCTGATGCAGCCCGGCGAGGCGGTCGCCTTTGCCGGCTTCGAGGTCGGCTTTGACGGCGTTGCTGCCGTGCCGGGTCCGAACTACATCGCCGAGCGCGGCCGGTTCACCATCCGCGACGGGAAGCGTGTCATCGCGCAGCTGGAGCCGGAGAAGCGCCGCTATCCGGTCGAGGGCCGGGAGACCACGGAAGCCGCGATCCGCACCACCGCCTGGGGCGATCTCTATCTCGCTGTGGGCGACGCGCGCGACGATGGCGGTCGCGTCGTCCGCCTCTACTTCAACCCGCTGATGCTGTGGCTGTGGTTTGGTGCTGCGGTGATGGTGGCGGGCGGCGGGCTCAGTGTCCTCGACCGGCGCTTGCGCCTGGGCGCACCCAAGCGTGTGCGCACCGGCGCGGTTCCGGCCGCCGCCCGATCGTGAGGCGCGGCTGCCGATGATGCGCCGCCTGCCTTACCTGTTGCCGCTCATCGTCCTGGCCGGGCTTGCCGGTTATTTCTGGTCCGGCCTGGGCCGCGACCCCAACACGCTGCCGTCGGTCCTGATCGACCAGCCGCTGCCCGAACTTGGCCTGGCGCCGATTGCCGGCCGCGAACGCGGCCTCGTGACAGCGGACCTCAAAGGCCAAGTGTCGCTTCTCAACATCTTCGGCTCCTGGTGCGTTGCCTGTCAGGCCGAGCATCCGTTTCTGATGCAGCTCAAAGCGGAAGGCAGAGTGCCGATCCACGGCATCAACTGGCGCGAGCGCAACGCCGATGCCGGCCCGGCCTGGCTCACGCGCTTAGGCGATCCGTACACATTGATCGGGGCCGATCCGGATAGCCGCGCCGCCATTGCACTCGGCGTGACCGGTGCGCCCGAGACCTTCATCATCGATGCCGCGGGCGTCATCCGCTACAAGCATATCGGGCCGATCACAAAGGACATCTGGGAAAAGAAGCTATGGCCGATCGTCGAGCGTTTGCGGCGCGGCTGATCGGCGCGCTTCTCGCCGTCCTGCTGCTGGCGCCGCTGCTGGCGACCACGGCGTCGGCGGTCGAGCCCGACGAAATCGCCGCCGATCCGGCGATCGAGGCGCGGGCCAGGGCGATCAGCAAGGGGCTGCGCTGCCTCGTCTGCCAGAACGAGTCGATTGATGAGTCGAACGCTGAGCTGGCGCGCGATCTGCGCTTACTCGTGCGCCAGCGCTTGCAGGCGGGCGACAGCGATCAAGCGGTGACCGCCTACATCGTCTCCCGCTACGGTGACTTTGTCCTGCTCGATCCGCCGTTCAAGGCAGCGACCTACGCGCTGTGGCTTGGGCCGCTCGCGATCACGGCATTCGCGTTTGGCTTTGTTTTCGTGTTTTACCGCCGCCGCGCCGGCCGCTCCGAGGCAGCACCCTTGAGCGAGGATGACGAGCGCCGTCTGGCCAAGCTGATCGACAGGAACGACCCGTGAGCGCGCTCATCGCCGCGATCGGCGCTCTGCTCGTGGCGTGCGTCGCCCTAGTCGTCTGGCCACTCATGCGCCCCCGGCCGAACGCGGCCTCGGTCGACGCCGAGACGCAAGCGCTCAAGCTCTACCGCCAGCAGTTGGCCGAACTCGATCGGGCCGCCGCCGAGGACGGCCTCGATGCCGGCGAGGCCGCAGCGCTCAAGGTCGAGATCAAGCGCCGCATGTTGGCGGTCGCCGAGGCCGGGAACCCGCAGGAGCCGCCGCCGGGTCAGCCGCCCTCTGGGGTTCGGTTGCGCCTGACCGCGGCCGCTGTCGCGCTGCTGCTCGCCGGTGCATCGATCGCGCTCTATGCCGAGCTCGGCACGCCGGGGATTGCCGACCAGCCTCTCGCAGCCCGGCGCGAACGGGCAGCGGAGGCGAGTGCGGGCGCGCTCACGCCCGAGCAGAAACAGCAGCTGGAGACCGCCGCGGCCGGGCTCGCGCGTAAGCTTGCTGCCGCCCCCGATGATATCCAGGGCTGGCGCCTCCTCGCCCGTGCACACTGGACTCTGGGCAAGTTGCCGGAAGCTTTGGCGGCCTTGCGGCAGGCGTATGCCTTGAGCGGCAACGACCCCGAGACGGCGGCTGATCTCGCCGAGGCGCTGGTGGCGGCAAACGGCGGCCGGGTCGGCGACGAGGCGGCACAGCTGTTTGCGTCCATCCCGGCGGACGCGGCCTCAGCACCGCACGCGCGCTATTACCTCGGCCTGCGGATGGCCCAGGAAGGGGATCTCGGCGGCGCTGCCGCGACCTGGAAGCTCCTGATCGCTGAAGCGCCTCCGGACGCGCCTTGGCTGCCGCAGGTGCGTGCCCAACTCGCGCACGTCGAGGCCGCGCTTGCCCGCAGCAAGGGCGTGCCGCCCGCGGATCAACGCTGAGCGCGCGCGTGCGACGGATCCGTGCGCTGTTCAGCGCGTCGTGCGCTGCTCCTGCCACAGGCGCACCTGGTTACGCCCCGCCCGCTTGGCTTCGTACATCGCTTGATCGGCGTGCTCGATGCTGGCGTGGACCGGCTCCGTCGGCACCAACGGGGCAATTCCAAACGAGCCGGTGATGGTGAGGCGCGTTCCGTCGTCCAGGGTCACCGGCAGCCGGGCCAAGCCGGAGCGCAAGCGTTCAATGATCGGCACCGCCGCTTCCAGGTCGGTGTCGGGGAGCATGATCACGAACTCCTCGCCGCCGTAGCGGCAGACCTGATCGTAGCGCCTGAGCCGCCTGGCGAAATAGGCGGATACGGTCTCTAGCACCTTGTTGCCGACCGCGTGGCCGTAGCGGTCGTTGATCTCCTTGAAATGGTCGAGATCGATCATGCACACCGAGCAGACATTGTTGGTGCGCCGTAGGCGGTCGCGCTCCTGCTGCAGCCGCGGCATCAGGGCCGGCAGGGTGGCGATGCCGGTCAGGGGATCGGTTGCACTCAACAGCATCCACACTCCGCTGATGAGGGCTTCCATGTTCTCCTCGAAGCGGGCGACGGCGCTGGCAAAGGCGCCGTAGTCGGAGGGCGCAATACGGACATCGTCGGCAATGGCGCGCAGCAGATCGGCCGCAAGCGAACGCACTTCGCGGTAGCTCGCCTCGGCTTCCGCGTATTGCGGATGGCGGCGGATATACTCGCTCTCCTCGTCGCGGAACCAGAGGGCCAGTTCCGTCGCGCGCTCACCTTCGGGGGAAAGGTCTTCGGCTGCCGGCTGCGTCCGGCAGATCAGCATCGTGTGCACGCGGCGGACCCACGCGCCATGTTCGTGTAGGGCCGGCGCCAACCTGCGGACAATCTGTTCCGCGTCGCGCAAAGTGAACGGCGGCGCCGGCGGCTCGGTGTCACTCTCGGCTGAGGGCTCGTCGCGGCCCATCGCGGCCCATCCCTCGCAAACGCTATCGACTGGACGATCTGTCAGAATAGCCACTTTCACGGGCGAGGAGAATGGCGTGCGCGCACTTGCCTCTCACATGGGAGTCCTCGGCCGCGGCCCAATCAAAGCATTATGGACTGCAGTGGCCAGCGTCGCGGCGTCCCGGAATGCGATCCACTCCTTCCGGTCCGCGGGTCGCTACTCGGGCTGATGGCGTCAGGGAAGATTAGCGCATCGGCGCTTCGCGCATTCAAGCATGAAGTTGCGCCAAATCTTCGCTGGAAGGTTACCACCAGTTATGCCTTGCATCGGGCTGTTATCCCTATTTCCAAGCCATACGCCTGTGGTAAGTCGCTCATCAAATCCAATGAACCACGCATCCCTGTATTCCTGTGTTGTTCCTGTTTTTCCGCCAGCATAGCGACCTAATGAGGCTGCTCTGCCCGTTCCCCGCATCACGGCACCCACCAACAAGTCCTTCATATATGTGACAAATGATTGTCTTATGACAGGCTTTGGATTGAGCGATTTTTTGTAGACGATGCTACCTTTGGTATCGCGGATCTGTTCAATCACGTGCGGCCGCAAATATCTGCCTTCATTGGGAATGACGTTATAGGCTCCCACAAGGTCTATCAGCCGCACTCCTTCGGTACCGAGAGCTACGCCGAGATTCGGCCGGAGGTTTCCGTAACGATCAGCAGACGTACGACGGAAAGTAGGTGCCATTCCCATTTTCTCAGCAATATCGACAATATTTGAGACACGGCCAATTGCCAATCGAACGGCAGCCGTATTGACAGAGTTAATGAATCCTTCCCGCAGGACTATGCGTTGAGGATAAGTGCCATCGGCGTTGCGAACGTGGTGCCCGTACTCTCTGCTAACGTCACCGATGAGTATCTCACTATCAGGCGTCAAGCCTCGTTCAAACGCATCGAGGTATACAAAGATTTTGAAGGTCGAGCCGGCCTGTCGCTGCGATTTGGTGGCTTGGTTAAACTCATTCTCACGAAAATCGCGCCCACCCACCATCGCCAAGACAGAGCCATCACGGCGTATCGCTAACAAGGCGCCTTGGTCGGGTCCTCCTCCGATGTTCGTTGTGCTGAGGTGCCGTACGACAGACTTCTCTGCAACCGCTTGCGCGACTGGGTCAAGAGTAGACTTGATTGTCAACGTGCCGCCACGTATATTTGTTTTTCCTGTATAATTTTCCTTGAAATCTTCAACAATGCTTGAAACGTGATTGATAAAAAACTTGGTTTGGGGAGGGGTTTGCGCAACCGAGGACAAAGAAAGCTTCTGTTTCGTGGCACTTCTGAGCATTTGCGCCGATATTTTCCCTTGTTCGAGCATCAAATTAAGAACTAAACGAGCTTGTTCTTCACTCTTGTCCGGGTGATCAATTGGATTGTACTTTGCTGGAGCCGGAAGTAGGCCGACCAGTGCAGCAGATTCCTTTAACGTCAATCGCCTTGGTTCTTTGCCAAAATAAAATAGGGATGCGGCTCGGATTCCGTAAACGTTTTTCCCAAAATAAGCCCTATTAATGTACAAGAATAAGACATTTTCCTTTGAAAGGTACTTTTCCACTGTTGTTGCGTTGAAAAGCTCAATAATCTTGCGGCGCAATTTGTCGTCTCTCTCCTGTCTTGTCAATAATACCATCTTGATAACCTGCATTGTAAGGGTGCTTCCCCCGCGACTGCGCTGACGCATAACGAGATCATAACCTATGCCGAAAAACGTCGAAAAATCAATTCCGCTGTGCTCATAGAATCGCTTGTCTTCTTTTGCGATGAGTGCGTTAATAAAATGCTTTGACACCTTTTCTGTTGAGATAGGCGCTCCATATTGAGCACCGACAGTGCCGATGAGCTTGCCGCTGCAGTCCAGCACTCGAAGCCCGGGTTCCATATTAACCCAGAAGAGATCTCGGGCATTGGTGAAGCTTGTGCCAAGAACGTCTGTGGCACCGACTGGGATGGAAGTGCAAATGAATACCCCGCAAAGCACCAAGCCGATAGCTAAGGAATGGCTGGCGCGCCCCCTTTTCATCTTATTGTCCCCCTCCCGGCAAGCCGCCTCGGTGACCCGTGACGCCTTAAGTTGTCCGCATCTTAGCCCATATCGCTGAACAGCACGCAGGGCACAACAGCGGAAGGGATAGTCTGCCGCATCCGGTCGTGGTTACCAATACATTTCATCCGGTACGTTGCGATCCTTGCCCTAATCCGCCCGACTATATCGGGTGCACGTGTGGGAGCACTGCGTTCCGTCTATGTGGCCGCCAATCCCGCACGGCGCAGCCGTCCTTCCCGCTGGAGCTGGGCCTTCGCGCCGGGCCTTGCCTTTTGCGCCGCTTCTCCTCATAACACCGGTGTTCTTGAACCGGATGCGAACGGCTAGCGGCAATCGACGCAAGGAACGGAGCCAGGGCCGAGGGGACCGCGCGACAGCCGGCTTCGCCATCCGCCCTTTCTCCCTGCCGGGCCGAAGCACCAGCGGACGTGTACTTCGGGGAGAGGGTTGACCAGCCATGGCTAGCTTCAGAACAATCGATCAATTGGATGTTTCCGGTAAGCGCGTCCTCATGCGCGTTGACTTCAACGTGCCGATGAAGGACGGCAAGGTAACCGATACCACCCGCATCGACCGCACGGTGCCGTCGCTGCGCGAGCTTTCCAGCAAGGGTGCGAAGGTGATCATTCTCGCCCACTTCGGCCGGCCGAAGGGCAAGAAGAACCCGGACTTCACCCTGAAACCGGTCGCCGAGTGCCTGGCTGAGCGGTTGGGCAAGCCGGTCGCGTTTGCCACCGACTGCATTGGCCCGGAAGCGGCCAAAGTCGTGAACGCGATGAAGCCGGGCGACTTCGCGATGCTGGAGAACGTCCGTTTCTACGCCGAGGAGGAGAAGAACGATCCGGGCTTCGCCGCCAAGCTGGCGGAGAACGGCGATATTCTCGTCTCGGATGCGTTCTCGTGCTCGCACCGCGCCCATGCCTCGGTCGAGGCGCTGGCACGGATCCTGCCCTCTGCTGCCGGCCGCCTGATGCAGGCCGAGCTGGAGGCGCTCGAAAGCGCGCTCGAAAAACCGAAGCATCCGGTGGCGGCGGTCGTCGGTGGCGCCAAGGTCTCGACCAAGCTCGAGGTGCTGGGCCATCTGGTGGCCAAGGTCGATCAGCTCATCATCGGCGGCGCGATGGCCAACACGTTCCTCGCCGCCAAGGGTGTCAATGTCGGTAAGTCGCTGTGCGAACACGACATGGCCGAGGCCGCGCGCGAGATCATGGATAAGGCTTCGAAGGCCGGCTGTGAGATCGTGCTGCCGACCGATGTCGTCGTCGCCGCTGAGTTCAAGGAAGGGGCGGCCGCCGCGACCGTGCCGGTGAGCGCAGTGCCGGCGGACAAGATGATCCTCGATGTCGGCCAGCAGTCGATCGCCGATCTTAACAAGCGCTTGGCCGGCTACAAGACGCTGCTGTGGAACGGTCCGCTCGGCGCATTCGAGGTGCGCCCGTTCGATGCCGGCACTTCGTCCGTGGCCCAAGAAGCGGCGAAGCTGACCGCGGGCGGCCAGCTGATCAGCGTCGCCGGTGGCGGTGATACGGTCGCGGCACTGGCGCATGCCGGCGTCGGCGACAAGTTCTCCTACGTTTCGACGGCGGGCGGCGCCTTCCTTGAGTGGATGGAAGGCAAGGTGCTTCCGGGCGTCGCGGTCCTGAAGAGCTGAACCTCCTGGCCCCTTCGACCGAACCCGGTGTTCGCGGCGTTCCGGACCTTCCCTGCCGGTTTGGCGGGGAAGGCCCCGGCGCCGGCCGGACAGTGACGGCGCGGCCGGCGGCAGAGCGAACTTGTGCCGTGCCGCCGCGGACGCCACACTGATGAGCGGTATGGAGAGGCAGAAGCCAGGCGGTCCGACGCTCGAAACAGTGCCCGAGGGGGATAACCGGGCGCGGCTTGTCTGTCCCGACTGCGGTTATATCGCCTACACCAATCCCAAGATCGTCGTCGGCGCCGTCTGCACATGGCAGGACCGGGTGCTGCTATGCCGGCGGGCCATTGCGCCCTCGCTCGGGCTTTGGACGATCCCGGCCGGGTTCATGGAAATGGGGGAGACGACTGCCGCCGGCGCCGCCCGCGAGGTGTGGGAGGAGGCGCGCGCCCGGGTCGAGGTCTCGGACCTCCTCGGCATCTACGAGCTGCCACACATCAGCCAGGTGCTGATGATCTACCGCGCACCGATGAGCGGGCCGGACTGCGCCGCCGGCGACGAGAGCGAGGCGGCGGCTCTGTTTGCCTGGAGCGAGATCCCGTGGGACGCGCTGGCCTTCCCGAGCGTGCGCTGGGCGCTTGAGTGCTTCCGCGAGGGCGGCGGGCCTTGGCTGCACACGGCGCCGCCGGTGCGCCTACGCTGAGCCGTGCTGCGGCCGTTAACGAACTGTTAACGATTCCGGGCTTAGGCTTGCAGGTATGACCGCAACCTCCTCGATCTCACCTGCGAGTGGCGGCACGCGCCCCGACGGCATGGCCGGCTACCGGCAGATGCGCACGGTCGAAGCGCGCGCGGCTTCGACCCGGTACGATGAGGATGCGCACACGCGCCAAGCGATCGACCGCTTGGGCCGGACGCTCAACTCCGGCCAACAGCCGCGCGCTGACGTCCCGCCCGGCTATTATCTCAACATCACCGTTTGAGCGGGCTGCGCGTGCCGGCACACCTGATCGCAGCGGGCAGCGCGAAGGAAATGGGGGACCTTGGCTTGGGCACCTGCTGGGACAGCCGCCGACAGCGTTGTTTACCACCGGTTAACCCGTCCGAATTACGCTCTCGTGCCACCGAGGCGTGTCAAACGCGAAAGACGCCGATCCGATCGCATCGGCCGTCAAGCGAATACGGGCTCGGCCACGCGCATCGAGGGACGAGAGAGTGATGCTGAAATACCTGTCCGCGCCGCTGGTCGGGATCTTCTGCCTTCTTCTGGTTGCACCGACGTTGGCAGGCGAACGCGGCGGTCCCGAGGAGGCGAAGGCGATGGCGCTGCATGCTGCCAACGCACTGCGCTCCCTCGGCACGTACGCGGCGTTCGAGGCATTCCAGTCTCCTGGGCCGCCGTTTCATGACCGAGACCTCTATATATTCGTGCTCAACCGCGATGGTATCGTGCAGGCACATGGCTCCGAGCCGGAAATGGCTGGCGAGAACCGCCTGGACTACAAGGACTCGAAGGGGCGCGCCTTCGTGCGCGAGATCGTGGCGATGCCGGATCAGGGGTGGGTCAACTATCTCTACAACGATCCGCTCACCGGAAAGGTGCTGCCCAAGCAAACCTATGTCGTCCGCGTCGGCGACTACGTGGTCTGCGTCGGCGCCTATTCGGAGGAGAGCGAGAGCGAAGCTCCTCCTCCCGCGCGTCAGCCTTCGAGGTCCCTTAAGTCCCGGTAGAGTTCAAGCGCTTCGGGGTTGGCGAGCGCCTCGACATTCTTGACGGCGCGGCCGTGAATTACTTCGCGCACGGCGAGCTCGGTGATCTTGCCGGAGCGGGTGCGCGGGATATCGGCAACCTGGATTACCTTCGCCGGGACGTGCCGCGGGCTGCAAGCACTGCGAATTTCTGTTCGAATGCGCTGACTGAGAGCCTCGTCAAGGCTCAGTCCCGGCCGCAGGACGACGAACAAGATGACGCGGGTATCGCCCTGCCATTCCTGGCCGACGGCGACCGCTTCGATGACATCTCCCATCTTCTCGACCTGGCGATAGATCTCCGCCGTGCCGATGCGCACTCCGCCGGGATTGAGCGTCGCATCCGACCGGCCATAAATCACCATGCCGCCGTGACTGGTCCATTCGACGAAATCGCCGTGATGCCAGACGCCGGGAAAGCGCTCGAAGTAGGCGGCGTGATAGCGTTCACCCGTGGCATCGTCCCAGAAGCCGATCGGCATCGAGGGCCAGGGGCGGGTGCACACCAGTTCTCCCTTCTTGCCGCGCACCGGCCGGCCTGAAGGGTCAAAAACGTCGACCGCCATGCCGAGGCCAGGTGTCTGGATTTCCCCGCGCCAGACCGGGAGCGTCGGCGCCCCCAGCACGAAGCAGCTGATGAGGTCGGTGCCGCCGGAGATCGAGGCCAGATGCAGGTCGGCCTTGATGCTGTCATAGACGTAGTCGAACGCGGCCGGAGCGAGCGGCGAGCCGGTCGATGTCATTGCCCGCAAGCTTTCCAGCCGATGCGTCACGCGTGGAGTCAAACCAGCCTTGGCGCAGGCATCGAGGTATTTGGCCGAGGTGCCGAGCAGCGTCATCCCTTCGGCGTCGACAAAATCGAACAGGACGTTGCCGGACGGATAGAACGGCGAGCCGTCGTAGAGGAGAAGCGTCGCTTCGGATGCGAGCGCCGAGACGAGCCAGTTCCACATCATCCAGCCGCAGGTGGTGAAATAGAACACACGGTCGCCAGCCCCGATGTCGCAGTGGAATTGGTGTTCCTTCAGGTGCTGCAGGAGCGTGCCGCCGGCGCCGTGGACGATGCACTTGGGCTTTCCGGTCGTGCCCGATGAATAGAGGATGTAGAGCGGGTGATTGAGCGGAAACGGCTCGAAGCGGATTTCGGCTGCCGAATAACCGCCGGTGAAGCGCTCCCAGCCGACGGCGCCCGGAAGCGCGGCAAGATCGGGATCCGTCGTCGTGTAGGGGACAATGACGGTCCGGCGCAGGCCGGGCAGGCGGGAAACAATCTCCCGGATGCGGGGGAGGTTGTCGATGCGCTTGCCGTTGTAGAAGTAGCCGTCGGCGGCAAACAGCACTTTCGGGGCGATCTGGCCGAAGCGCTCCAGCACGCCATCGACGCCGAAGTCCGGTGAACAGGACGACCACACGGCGCCCAGGCTGGCGGTGGCCAGCATCGCGGCCACCGTTTCCGGCATGTTCGGCAGGTAGGCGGCAACACGGTCGCCGGCAACAATTCCTTCCGCCTGCAGCGCTTGGCGGAGGCGAGAGACGAGCGCGTAGAGCTGAGCAAAGCTTAAGCGGCGGCGCACCTTGTCCTCGCCCCAGAAGACGATCGCATCGGCCTCGTCGCGGCGCTTGAGCAGGTTCTCGGCGAAGTTCAGTCTGGCATCGGGGAAAAAACGGGCACCCGGCATGCGATCGCGGTCGGCGATCACCCGCTCCCCCCAGCGCGCGGCCTTGACGTCGCAGAACCGCGTGAGCGTCTGCCAGAACCGCTCCGGTGCGGCGACCGAGAAGCGGTGCAGGGCGGGGAAGTCGGCGATACCAACCGACCAATCCGCCTCGACCGCACGGATAAAGCGGGTAACGGCGGCGTTCTCGATGCGCGCCGGCGAGGGCTGCCACAGCGGTTCGTTCACGTGAAGCCTCCCAAAAGTCTTTTGTTTATCCCCTTTGCGCCCCAGTATGCGGACGCCGCCGATACGGCGCAACTCCGGCCCGTTTCCCGCGTGCGAGCTTCCCTTGAACCCATTCGAAACCGTCCAGACCGCTTTTCGCCGCCTGCCCGCGACGACCCAGGGCGCATTCCTGATGGTGGGCGCAAGCGCCGGCTTCTCGGTGATGATGCTGGCCGTACGTCAGCTGTCGGCCGAGCTGCACCCGTTCGTCGTCGCCTTCTGGCGCAACCTGATGGGCCTCGTCTTTATGCTGCCCTGGGTGCTCGCAGTCGGTCCCGGTGTTTTGCGCACGGGCCGCTTCGGCATGCATGCGTTACGCTCGCTGATGGGGCTGTCGGCAATGCTCTGCCTGTTCACGGCCTTGAGCCTGATGCCGCTCGCTGAGGTGACGGCGTTGACCTTCACCGCGCCGCTGTTTGCCACCGTTGGTGCGGCACTGATCCTGGGCGAACGGGTGCGGCTGCGGCGCTGGTCGGCGACGGTGATCGGCTTCCTCGGGACGCTGCTGATCCTCAAGCCGGGCGCGGAAATGGTGCAGCCATCGGCGTTGGTCGCTCTCACCGCCGCCGTGTTCATCGCCGGCGCGATGCTCACCATCAAGTCGCTCTCCGATAGCGAGAGCCCGAATGCGATCGTCGTCATCATGGGACTGTTGATGACGCCGGCCTCCCTCGTGCCGGCCGCCTTCGTGTGGAGCTGGCCCACGGGAGGGCCGATGGAGGGTGCGTGGGGATGGATTTTGCTGATGGGGTTCTCAGCCACCATCGGCCAGGTTTGCCTCACGCGCGCATTCAAGGCCGCGGATGCTTCGGCTGTGATTCCGTTCGATTTTTCCCGCCTCGTCTTCATTGGCGGGCTCGGCTACTGGATGTTCGGGGAAGTCCCGGATGTCTGGACGTGGCTCGGCGGCGGCATCATCCTTGCCGCCAGTGTCTATATTGCAAGGCGGGAGGCACAACTGGCGCGCCTTGCCCAGGCGGATGCGGCACGCAGCAATGTGACGGGAGGAGCGGCCTCATGAACCGCAGCACCATCGGCATCGTGCTCAAGCTTGCCGTGCTGTCCTTGATCGCGGGCCTCGCAATGGCGCAGTTCGGCCTCAAGCCGGGCGAGGTCTTCGTCAACGCCGGTGCGATCGCCCGCGACGTCGCCGATCGGGCGGTTGACGCATTGCGCTGGGCGTGGGGATACATCCTTGCCGGCGCCGTTGTCGTGGTGCCGGTCTGGCTGGCCGTTCATCTGTGGCGGCGGGCGAAGCGCTGAAGCCGGCAGCCTAGCCGTCGGTCTGGCTGCGCTCCTTAGTCTGGCTGTGCCTGGGCCAGCCTTGCCAGCGCTTGCCGAGCCTGGTCGAGGTGGTCGGCGGTGATGTGCGGCGCGATCGCCTGCAGGGCGAGCAGCAGCACGGCGGCATCGTCGGTGAAACCTATGCCGGCGATGAAGTCCGGGATGAGATCGGCCGGCATGATAAAGTAGGCGAGCGCCGCAAAAAGCGTCGCCTTGGCGGCGGCTGGTGTCTTGGCGTCGACGGCAGCGAAAAAGGCGGCGAGCGCCCGATCGAGGAACGGGACCCTGCCCAGCGTCCGCTTGACCTTGGCCCAGAACCGGCGCCGGACCAGGCGTTCATGCCCCCGCGCCGGCACCAACGCGCGGGAGATCTCGATCGGCGGCAGTCGCGGTTCCATCGTTCAGCCTCAACGTTGAGCCTTCGCCGCTTCAGATAGGGTGGCCGATGGTGGAAGGAAAGGTGACCTTGGGGGACAAACAGCGGGTGCGACGGTCGCGCCACGAGGAACTCTCTCGCCGGCTCGCCTTGACAACAAGGAGAGCGCGCGGCTAAACGAGCTTGATGCGGCTGCGAAGCGGAGCGCGGAGGACGGTTCTCCCCCCCGACCAAGGACCTGCGCCGGAGCAGGCTGGACCGGACCGGGTCCGCTCGACACAGCAACATGGGTCTTTGATTCTTTGGGCAATCCATAACAGGAGGGAACTATGGCGCGCGTCGCTTTGGTTACCGGTGGGACTCGCGGAATTGGTGCCGCAATCGCCAAAAAGTTGAAGGAAGCGGGCTACAAGGCCGTTGTCTGCGATGTCGTCGAGGATCAGCTGAAGGCCTTCACGGCCGAAACCGGCATCCCCGGCTACAAGATCGACGTTTCAAGCCACGCCGATGTTGCCGAAGGGGTGAAGAGGATCGAGGCCGAACAAGGCCCGATCGATATCCTCGTCAACAACGCCGGCATTACGCGCGATTCCATCATGGTCAAGATGACGCGCGAAAAGAACTGGGATCCGGTGATCGCCGTTAACCTGGGCTCCGTGTTCAACACCTGCAATCTCGTCCTGCCGGGAATGAATGCGCGCAAGTGGGGCCGCATCGTCAACATCAGCTCGATGAACGGCCAGCGCGGTCAGATCGGTCAGGCCAACTACTGCGCCAGCAAGGCGGGCGTCATCGGTTACAGCCGCGCGATCGCTTTGGAAGCGGCGCGCAACGGCGTGACCATCAACGTCATCTGCCCGGGCTTCATCAAGACCGAGATGACGGCCGCAATGCCGCCGGAAGTGCTGGAAGGCGCGGTCAAGCAGATCCCCCTGGGCCGCATCGGCATGCCGGATGACATTGCAAACGGCGTTGTCTTCCTCGCCAGCGAGAGCGCGGCCTGGATCACCGGCCACACGCTGTCGATCAACGGCGGCCAGTTCATGGAATAGCGCTCCGCGTTCCGTGCCAGCAATTCGTGGGAGGCCACCCTTTGCGGTGGCCTTTCTCGTTTTATGCCGATCCTTCACGCCTGTTCCTGCTTGGCGCTGGATTGCGCTGCCGCCTTGTCGATGAAGTGCGCCAGGCGGATGTCCCGCGCGCTGAGGCCACCCGCGTCGTGCGTCGACAAAACGACATCGACACGATTGTAGACATTGAACCATTCCGGATGATGGTTCATCCTTTCCGCTTGCAGGGCGACGCGCGCCATGAAGCCGAAGGCTTGGTTGAAATCCTCGAAGCGGAAGGTTTGCTGGATGGCGTCCCGGCCGGCGACGTCCCTCCAACCCGGAAGCTCGGCAAGGGCAGCGGCGCGATCCGCCGCTGACAGCTTTTCGATCATCGGAGCACCTCTTCTCCCCGTCGCCTGCGCATGCACTTTGGCGATGGGCCGGTTGCGTTCAAGGGGCACGATCCCGGCATGAGACGTGTATTCGGGACGCCGCCGTCACTCGCTGAGGTCGAGGTCCTGGCGGTGCAGGCGCTCGCGACGATCCCGCCGCCATTGCGGAAGTTCCTGCAGACCGTCGTCATCCGGGTCGAGGAGTTCTGTGAGCCCAAGGTCGAGGCGGAACTGGACCTCGACAGCCCGTTCGACATTCTCGGTCTCTATCGCGGCGTTTCGCTGCCGGCGAAAAGCGTTTTCGACACGCCCCAGGACGTCGACATGATCCTCCTTTACCGTCGGCCGATCCTCGATTACTGGTGCGAGACGGGCGAAGACCTGACGCGGGTCATCCGCCATGTGCTGATCCACGAGGCCGGACACCACTTCGGCCTCTCGGACGAGGACATGGCCAGGATCGAGGACGAGCGATGAGGGAGAAAGCGCCGGCAGCCCCATCTACGTTGCCGGCGGAGGCGCTGTTCGCCGCCTGTGATGAGACGCTGCTGCCGTTTGCGACCACGGCGGAACTGCCGGCCGGTGGCGATATCGTTGGCCAGGGGCGCGCCACCGAGGCGCTGCGGCTCGCGCTCGGCATGAAGGCCGCCGGCTACAACCTGTTTGCGCTGGGGCCTTCCGGCGTCGGCAAGTTCACCTTCGTGCGCCATGCCGTCGAGAAGGCGGCGCGGCGTTGGCCGACCCCGCCGGACTGGTGCTACATCAACAACTTCGCCGAACCGCACCGGCCAAAGGCGCTTGAGCTGCCGAGCGGTCGTGGCCGGCCGCTGCAGCAGGAGGCGGAGCGGTTGATCGAAGAGCTGCAGCAGGCGATCCCGGCTGCCTTCGAGACCGACGAATACCGCAGTCGCAAGAGTGCGATCCAGGAGCAGTTCAAGGAGCGGCAGGAGGAAGCCTTCTCCGCCCTGCAGGCGCAGGGGCGGGAAAATGACGTCGCACTGATCAAGACGCCGATGGGGCTCGCACTCGCGCCGACCAAGGACGGCGACGTGCTGAGCCCGCAAGACTTCGAGCAGCTCTCAGGCGAAGAAAAGCAGCGGCGCCAGGATGCCTCGGAACGACTGCAGAAGCAGCTGGAAGCGTTTTTGCGCGAGGTGCCGCGGTGGGAGCGGGAACAGCGCGAACAGTTGCGCACGCTCAACCGCGAGACGACCCAGTACGCTGTCGGCCACCTGATCGACGAGATGAAGAAGCACTGGGAGGACCTGCCCGCGGTGCTCGACCACCTCGAAGCCGTGCGCGCCGACGTGATCGAGAACGTCGAGGATTTCCTCCCCAAAGAACAGACACCGCAGATCCTGATCGCTGCCGCAGCCGGCCGTGCGCCGCAAGGCCCGATCGCGAACCCGTTCCGCCGCTACCAGGTCAATGTGATCGTTGATCAGCAACAGCGCGGCAACGGCGACAGCGCGCAGGAGGGGGCGCCTGTCGTCTACGAGGATCACCCGACGCTGTCCAACCTGGTCGGCCGCATCGAGCACATTGCCCAGTTCGGCACGCTGATGACGGATTTCATGCTGATCAAGGCCGGAGCGCTCCACCGTGCCAACGGCGGCTGCCTGATCCTTGACGTCCGCCGGGTGCTGATGAACAGCTTTGCCTACGAGACGCTGAAGCGCGTCCTGCGTTCGGGCTGCATCCGCATCGAGTCGGTCGCGGAGTCGCTCGGCTGGTCGACCACGATTACCCTCGAACCGGAACCGATTCCGCTCGACGTCAAGGTGATCCTGCTGGGTGATCCGCTCCTCTACTACTTGTTGAGCGCCTACGATCCGGAGTTTTCCGAGCTGTTCCGGGTCGCGGCCGACTTCGACACCCGCATGGATCGTGATGCCGCCGGCACCCAGGCCTATGCGCAGATGATCGCGACGATCGCGCGGACGGCGAAGCTCAAGCCGATCGACCGCGGCGGTGTCGCGCGCTTGATCGAGCACGGCGCCAGGCTTGTGGGCGACGCCGAGAAGCTGACAACCCACGCCGATACGCTTGAAAGCCTGTTGCGCGAGGCGAACTTCTGGGCCGGCGAGGCCGATGCCGGCACCATTGGCCGCGCCCACGTGCAGCAGGCGATCGATGCCCGCACCTACCGCTCGGACCTGCTGCGCGCCCGCATCCAGGAGGAGATCGGGCGCGGCACCCTGGTTATCGAGACCGAGGGCGCGCGGGTCGGCCAAATCAACGGTTTGGCCGTGATCCAGCTCAATCACTTCGCTTTCGGCCGGCCGAGCCGGATCAGCTGCCGCGTTCGCCTCGGCAAGGGCGAGGTAATCGACATCGAACGCGAGGTGGCGTTGGGCGGGCCGCTCCATTCCAAGGGCGTGCTGATCCTCTCGGCGTTTTTGAGTTCGCGCTATGCCCACGAGCAGCCGCTCTCGCTGAATGCCAGCTTGGTGTTCGAGCAGTCGTATTCCGGGGTTGAAGGCGACAGCGCGTCTTCGGCCGAGCTTTACGCGCTCCTCTCGGCGCTGGCGGAGATCCCGATCCGGCAATCGCTGGCGGTGACGGGCTCGGTCGACCAGCAGGGCCGGGTGCAGGCGATCGGCGGCGTCAATGAGAAGATCGAGGGCTTCTTCGATATCTGTGTCGCCCGCGGCCTTTCCGGTGAGCAGGGGGTGCTGATCCCGGCTGCAAACGTCAAGCACCTGATGCTGCGCGCCGATGTCGTCGCTGCCTGCCGCGAGGGTCGGTTCGCCGTCTACCCCGTCGAGACGATCGATCAGGGCATCACGCTCCTGACCGGCATCCCGGCGGGGGAAGCCGACGAGAAAGGAGGGTATCCGCTCGGCACGGTCAATCGCGCGGTCGCCAACCGGTTGGCCCGCTTTGTCCGCAAGGCTGTCCGCTTGGCCCGGGAAGCCGACGGTGGGAAAGGGAACCGGAACGCCAAGAGCAGGGAGGCACTGCGGTGAGCGCCCCGCCGGCCGGCGGCGATCCCGAGGTGCGGCGCCGTTTTCGCCGGGTTGTCGTCGCCTTCGATTGGGGCAGCGAGAATGCCGGCGCGGTCGAGCTGGTGGCGGCGCTGGCGGAGCGTCTGCGCGCCGAACTGAAGGCGATGTTCGTCGAGGATATCGACCTCATGCGCTTGGCCGAGCATCCGCACGTGTTTGCCTTCAGCGCGTTGTCTGCGACCGGGCAACAGTTGGCGGCAGACCACCTGCGGCGCGTCTTGCGCTCCCGGCTGGCGCGCAGCCGCGAGGCGATTGAGGCGGCGGCCGAGCGCCGGCAGCTCAAGTATGCCTTCGAGGTGCGCCAGGGAAGGCTCCTGGCCGAGGCACTGAAGGCTGCCGAAAGCGAGGATCTGGTGATCCTGAGCTGGACTGCCGGCGGGGGGACAACGTCCTTTGGTCCAGGGCAAGCGCCGCCTGTCGTGATCGCCCAGGCGCTGGCGGAGGCGCACGCGCGCTCGGTGCTGCTCCTGCATCCAGAGGCACCGGCCGGCGGGTCGCTGGTTCTCGCCTACGATGGCTCAGCCGGGGCTGATGCGGCACTCTTGGCCGCGCTTGAGGTCGCGGACGAGGACGGCGGCGCCATCGAGGTCGCCCTGCTTTCTGGCCGGACCGCGGAGGTCGAGCGCTGGGCGGAGACGATCCGGCAGACGCTCGCGGACTATCCGGCCCGCGGCGGCCGGTTCCGGGCGCGGTTGATCGCCTTTCCCGGTGACGGACTGGAGGGCGTCTGTCGCACCGCGGCGCGGCTGGGCGCGTCGCTGATCGTGCTGGGGGCCGATCTCGCGCTCGCCCAGCATGACACCGGCCGCCGTGCGCTTGAGCGGGTCGGCTGCTCGGTGCTGCTGGTGCGGTAGGGCGGGCAAAGGCGCGGCGATCATCGGGCGGAGCGGTGCAGGAAGTCGCCGGAGGGGATTAGCGGCAGATCCTCGGTATGGTGGATGTAAAGGTAGATCCAGGCCTGCACGGCTTCGCCGGACGCGAGTGTCAGGGGGCAGCGTTTCCGCGCGTACTCTGGATCCTGGCCAAAACCGGGACCGCATCCTTCATACCGGTCCAGGCGGCGAAACACGAAATCAGGCGCCCGCAAGCGGTAAATTTCGCCCAGCACCGTATGCCTCGGGTTGGCGGATGCAACCGCGCCCGGATAGGTGCCGATCCGGTAAAGGAGGCCCTGAAACGTCGCCATGCCGACAAAGGTGCCCGATCGCGCGATCAGTCCATGCATGCGGCTGCCCGCGCCACGGCGTAAGGTGCCATAGACGAACAGGAGTTCTGGGCGCATTCCGATCCCTCTGCCGTTAGTCCTGGCGCTTCGCTTGCGGCAAGGCCTGGCCTCGGGAAGCATCGCTGCCAGAGTTTCGCCGCTCACACCGCCGGGCCGGCGGTATCGAAGCGCAGGATCGGCACCGGCTCGCCGGCGTGCGCGGGCGGGGCGTGCGGCGGGCGGATGACGAGGCAGTCGGCGGCGGCCAAGAGGCGCAGCATCGCGCTGTCCTGCTGGGGATACGGCGTTGCGACCCGATTGCCTGAGGCATCGAGGGCCAGCGTGCTGCGCAGGTAATCCTGGCGCCCGTCGTTTCCGGGCAGATCGCGGCCCAGCAACGTCGTCTCCTCCTGATCAAAGGCACCGTCCAGGCCCGCGAGCGCGGCCAGCATCGGCTTCAGAAACACCACCGCCGAGACGCCGACCGAGACCGGATTGCCCGGCAGGCCCAGAACCGGCAATGGCCCCAGCCGGCCGAACAGGGTCGGCTTGCCTGGTCGCATCGCGAGGTTCTGGAAGATCACCGTCCCCCCTTCCTGCTCCAGGACCGGCCGGACGAGGTCGCGGTCGCCGACCGAGGCGCCGCCGAGTGTGATGAGGAGATCGGCGCCCGCGGCGGCCTCGAACGCGGCGCGCAACGACGCTTCCTCATCGGCGGCGATGCCGAGAGCGATTGGCTCGCCACCCAGAGCGCGTACCGCACTCGCAACGAGAAAGGAGTTGGAGTTGACGATCCGGCTGCCGTCGAGTGGTTCACCCGGCATGCGCAACTCGGAGCCGGTCGCCAGCACGGCCACGCGCGGCCGCCTGCGAACGGTGAGCCAGGGCACGTTCATCGCTGCGCACAGCGCCACGTCGCGCGCGCCCAAGGCTTGCCCGGTCTTGAGCAGCCGATCCCCCATCTTGAAGTCGAGGCCCGCCGGCCGGATGAAGCGGCCAAGCTTCGGCGCGACGCGGAAGGTGACGTGATTGCCTTCAAGTTCGGCATCTTCTTGGATGACGATCGCATCGGCGCCATCGGGCACCGGTGCGCCGGTGAGGATGCGCACCGCTTCGCCGGGACCAAGCGCCCGCGCAATGCCTTGGCCGGCCGCCGCTGCGCCGACCACCAACAGCGTCGCCGGCACCGTTGCGACATCTGCAGCGCGGACCGCATAGCCGTCCATCGCCGAGACGGCAACGGGCGGATGGGTGAGCCGCGCTTCGACGTCCGTTGCCAGCACCCGGCCCCACGCTTGATCGAGACTCACCACCTCCGCGGGAACGGGGCGCAAGGCATCCCTGATCAGGCGCAAGGCGTCTGCGACCGGGAGCATCGCTTAAGGGGCCTCGAACAGCCCGGAGCGGCCGCCCTCTTTGCGCACCAGGCGCAGATCGGTGATGCGCATGCCGCGATCGATCGCTTTCACCATGTCGTATAGTGTGAGCGCTGCCACCGCAGCCGCCGTCAGCGCCTCCATCTCGACGCCGGTGCGGGCATTGACGCTGCATTCGGCCGTGATGTCGGCCGCCGACCGCTGGGCATCGAGCACGATGTCGACGCTCGCGGCGGAGAGCGGCAATGAATGGCACAAGGGGATCAGAGCGTCGGTGCGCTTGGCCGCCATGATGCCGGCGAGCCTGGCGACGGCGAGCACGTCACCCTTGGCGGCGCTACCGGTGCGGATCACGTCCAGGGTGGCAGGCTGCATCAGCACGCTCACCTTCGCCGTCGCTGTGCGCTCGGTGACCGCCTTCGCGCTGACATCGACCATGCGTGCCTGGCCGTCCTCGTCGACGTGGCTGAGCCGCGACACCGCCACCCTCCGTTCTGCCTGTGCCAGAGCACTAGTGCACTGGCACAAACAGAGCCTACATCCTGTTTGTGCCGAAAGTGAACGCGATTCAATAGGTTGTGAAGCGACAACCTTGCTCGGGCGTGAATCGCCCGATTGGGTCGCTGCACTAGCGTCCGGTGATCACCATGATCATTTGCCGGCCTTCGACTTTCGGCAGCTGCTCGACCTTGATAATGCTGTCCAGATCGCCGCGGACTCGCTCCAGCACCTTCAACCCCAGGTCCTGGTGCGCCAGCTCGCGGCCCCGGAAGCGGATGGTCACCTTGACCTTATCCCCTTCCTCAATGAAGCGGCGCATGCTGCGCATCTTGACCTGGTAGTCGTGCTCATCGATCGAGGGGCGCATCTTAATCTCTTTGACCTCGATCACCTTCTGCTTTTTGCGAGCCTCGCTCTTTTTCTTTTGGGACTCGTACTTGAACTTTCCGTAGTCAAGGATCTTGCAGACCGGCGGGTCGGCGTTAGGGGACACCTCGACCAAATCGAGGCCGGACTCAGAGGCCACCCGAAGGGCCTCGCGGATCGGCAAGACACCGAGCTGGGTTGCGTTCTGATCGACCACCAGAACCATGCTGGCGTTGATTTCGTCGTTGATCCGCGGACCCTCACGCGATTGAGGGAGCGGCGTGCTTGGCCGTGCGATCGTCAGCCTCCTTGTCTATGGGGAGTCGTTGCGGACGCAGACAGTACGCGACCGCAGCCTTTGCCGACGCGCTCAAGCGGCGCGCGCAAGTCGGCAGGGGAACTCACTGGAGAACCAGCGGAAAAGGCAAACACTCACAGTGCCACATACGGGAAGCGTCCCCCCAGTGGCTGTGAAGCGAACAACCGGCGTGGTCTCGCAAACGTGTCCTCTTTGCCTCTTTCCTGTGCCGCGTCCGGCTCACAGCTTATGCCGGCGAGACAGCCTCATTCCGTAGTGTATCAACGAAAAGCTCAAGAGCAACAGTTTCTTGGGCTTTGCTGCCGAGTCGGCGCACGGCAACCGTGCCGTCCGCCTGTTCGCGCGCGCCGACCGCGAGCAGCACCGGTATCTTGGCGAGCGTGTGCTCGCGCACCTTGTAGCCGATCTTTTCGTTGCGTTGGTCGAGCTCCGCCCGCACTCCGGCTGCCCGCAGGGCATCGTAGACCGAGAGTGCGTAGGCATCCGCCTCGTTGGTGATGGTCGCTACCACCGCTTGGACCGGCGCCAGCCACATCGGCAGCCGGCCGGCGTAGTGCTCGACGAGGATGCCGATGAAGCGTTCGAACGAGCCAAGAATGGCTCGGTGCAGCATGACAGGGCGGTGCTTGCCGCCATCCTCGCCGACGTAGGCGGCATCGAGCCGCTCCGGCAGGACGAAATCGACCTGGAGGGTGCCAAGCTGCCAGTCGCGGCCGATCGCGTCCTTCAGTACGAACTCAAGCTTCGGCCCATAGAAGGCGCCTTCGCCCGGGTTGAGGGTGGTGTTGAGCCCCGCGGCCGTGGTGGCCGCGCGCAGCGCCGACTCTGCCTTGTCCCAGGTCTCGTCCGAGCCGGCACGTTTGGCCGGTCGGTCGGAGAACTTGACGCTCACCGCATCGAAGCCGAAATCGCGATAGACGCTCTGCAGGAGCGCGCAAAACGCTTCCGTCTCCGAGGTGATCTGCTCCTCGGTGCAGAAGATGTGCGCATCATCCTGGACGAACGCGCGCACCCGCATCAGGCCGTGCAGCGCGCCGGATGGCTCGTTGCGATGGCAGGAGCCGAATTCCGCCATCCGGAGCGGCAGGTCGCGGTAGCTTTTGATGCCCTGGCGGTAGATCTGCACGTGGCCGGGGCAGTTCATCGGCTTGAGTGCCAGCACGCGGTCTTCGGCTTCGGCCGTGAACATGTGCTCGCGGAACTTCTCCCAGTGGCCGGAGCGTTCCCACAGGCTGCGGTCGATCAGCTGCGGCGTCCGCACCTCGACGTAGCCGGACCCCTCCAGTCGCCTGCGCATGTAGGCCTGCAGCGTGCGGTAAAGGGTCCAGCCGTTGGGATGCCAGAACACCGCGCCTGCAGCCTCGTCCTGGAAGTGATAAAGCCCAAGCTCGCGCCCCAGCCGGCGGTGGTCGCGGCGCTCGGCCTCCTCCAGCATATGCAGGTATGCATCCAGCGCTGCCTGCGTCGGCCAGGCAGTGCCGTAGATACGCTGCAGCATCGGATTGCGGGAATCGCCGCGCCAGTAGGCCCCCGCCACCTTGGTGAGCTTGAAGGCGGTGCCGAGCCGGCCAGTGGAGGCCAAGTGCGGGCCGCGGCACAGATCGAGCCAGTTGCCCTGGCGGTAGATGGTGATCGGCTGCCCTTCCGGGATGTCGGCAACGATCTCAGCCTTGTAATGCTCGCCGATCGAGCGGAAGTACGCAATCGCTTCCGTCCGCTCCCACTCCTCGCGGCGGATCGGCTCGTCACGCGCCACGATCTCGCGCATGCGCGCCTCGATGGTCGCGAGGTCGGCCGGCGTGAAAGGCTCGTCGCGGGCGAAATCGTAATAGAAGCCGTTCTCGATGGCAGGCCCGATGGTGACTTGGGTGCCAGGGAACAGTTCCTGCACCGCTTGCGCCATCACGTGGGCGGCATCGTGCCGTATCAACTCGAGCGCATCGGCATCCGCCGCGGTAATGACGGCGACTTCGGCGTCTTCGGTCAGCGGTCGGGAGAGATCTCGCAGTTCGCCGTTAACGCGGAGCGCCAGCGCGCCGGCACCACCGTCGGCACTCAAGTCGCGGGCGATCTCAAGGCCAGACGTGCCGCTCGCATACGTGCGCTGGCGACCGTCCTCGGCACTGATTCGTACGCGCGCCATTGCCTCTCGGGGTGCATCCACGGCTTCCCTTGCTCCATCTCGCTGTTTCGGAGTGCGATCGCGTGATGGCTGCGCACTCTAGAGATGGACCGGGGGCTGTCAAGGCGACTGCGCGTCTGTGTGCGCTGCGCCCTGTTCAGAACCGGATTTCGATCTTGGCACCACAGGTGAACGCGGACGGCATCGGTTGCGTCGGGCCGTCGACGCCGAACCCGATCATGGTGCTGGCCGTGATCAGTGGCCCCAAGGCATCGCCGCCGAACACCAGCCGGGCGCGGAGTTCGTAGCCGGCATCGGAACTCTCCCCGCCAGCGCCGCCGCCGAGTTCGCCGACGATGAACCGGGTCCGCGATGACGGGCTGCCGGTTGCGAGCGCCAGCGTGTCGACCTGGGCACCCATACCCCAGTCCCACGCGTCGGCGCGGCTGGCGCGGCCATCCTTAGCCGGGGAAGGGTAGGTGTACATCCGGCGATCGCCAAAGGCAGCGAACAGGGCCCAGCCGTGGCGGTCGATGGGTCCGAACGGCACGTCACGTGTGGCCAACGCAGGAAAGCGGATCGGCGGCATGATGCATCCCGGCCCCGGGCGACAGTCAGGGGCCCGGCCGGTCCGTGTCGGGGACGACTGGGTGAGTGCGGCCGCTGCCACCGGCAGGTAGCCGAGCACGAAGGACAGCCACGGCTCGTCCTCTTCGGACGCATTGATGCCGGACGATGCACTCCCGGTAAGACCCACACCGTGCGTGGCGGTCGTTTCGAACGCCGCCGCGGGTTCCGGCAGCGCCGCGAGGCCAAGTGCGCTTGCGATAGCGCAGGCACAGCTCACCGCCTTAACCCGGGACCCGCTGTCGCGTGCACCTCGGAGATTTGCCATGGCCTTGAACTCGCTGGACAGTGGGGGTGTTTATGCGGATGATTAAGCGCAGATTGCAGTTACCATCCGCTTAACATTTCGTTCTACGAGTGCGGGAAACGCGTTTTTCTATGACGGCAGTCACTGCACTGCCGCAGGGAGTTTTTCTTGGCAGTTCCACCTTCATCACTTGCAAGTGAGCCGCAATTTCTGTCTCGCGCCGACGGCGAGCGGATCGCCTACTTCCGTACGCCGGGGCGAGCGCCCGGCGTTGTCTTTCTCACCGGCTACGCGTCCGACATGACCGGGCAGAAGGCGACGATGCTCGAAGCGTTCTGCCGCGCCCGCGGCACTGCCTTCGTCCGCTTCGACTATTTGGGCCATGGCGCATCGTCAGGTGCCTTCACGGACGGCACCATCGGCCGCTGGACCGACGATGCGATCGCGGTTCTGGACACGTTGACGGAGGGGCCGCAGGTGCTGGTCGGCTCCAGCCTCGGCGGTTGGATCATGGTCCGGACCGCGCTCGCCCGACGTGCCCGCGTCGCAGCGCTGGTCGGAATCGCGTCCGCGCCGGACTTCACCGAAGACGTCATTCAACCGCTGTTGAGCCCGGCCGATCGTCAGCTTCTGGAGACCGCGGGCATGATTCAGCTGGCGAGTCCTTACGATCCCGAGCCGACGCCGGTGACCAAGCGTATCATGGAGGACGGCCGCAACCATCTCGTGCTCCGGGCCGAAATCCCGCTTGACTGCCCAGTGCGCCTCATCCATGGCCTTGCCGATCCAGACGTGCCATGGCGGACGTCGGTGCGGTTGATGGAGCGCCTGCGCTCAGCCGATGTCGAGCTGGTGCTGGTCAAGGGTGCCGGCCACCGCATGTCGGAACCGGCCGAGCTCGATCGCCTCAAGGCGACGGTTGCGGCCGTCCTCGATCGACTGCCCTCCGGCACGGCGCCGCGGCTGTAAGCACCCTCACCTGCCCAATAAAGGCACGCTGACCCATGCTCCACCTCCTCACCGATCCGCAGGCCTGGGCCAACCTGTTGACGCTCACCGCGCTTGAGATCGTGCTCGGCATCGACAACGTCATTTTTCTGTCGATCGTCACCGGTCGGCTGCCAGTCCATCAGCAACCGTTGGCCCGCTACATCGGCCTTGGTCTTGCCGCCGCGATGCGGGTTCTGCTGCTGTTGTCGATCAGCTGGATCATGGGCCTGACCGCGGTCGCGTTTACGGTTCTGGGCGAGGCGATCAGCTGGCGCGATCTGGTGCTGCTCGCGGGCGGGCTATTCCTGCTGGTGAAGGGCACGCTCGAAATCCACCACATGACGGAAGGTGAAGGCGAGGGCGAAGGCGGGAGCAGCGCCGGCAAACGCGGCATGGGCCTTGCGGCCGCGATCGCCCAGATCGTCCTACTCGACATCGTCTTTTCGCTGGACTCGGTCATTACTGCCGTCGGCATGTCGCAGGACCTGCCGGTGATGATCACGGCCGTGCTGATCGCCGTCGGCGTCATGCTGTTAGCGGCCAAGCCGATCGGCACCTTTATCCGCGAGCATCCAACGCTCAAGATGCTGGCGCTCAGTTTCCTCCTGTTGGTGGGGGTCGCGCTGATTGCCGACGGCCTGCATTTCCACGTGCCGCGCGGCTATCTTTACTTCGCGATTGCGTTCTCGGCCGGTGTCGAGTGCTTGAACCTGATTGCCGCCCGCGGCCGGCGCCGCCGTGCCGCTGCCGCTCGTGGGGAGGGCTGAGAACGGCGCGGCGCACCGGCCCTTGCGGACCGATGCGCCTTCGCGAACCTCTGGAGAGACGTCTTACTTCGAGAGCCGCAGCTCGGAGAGGTGGTTGGCAATCTCGCGGAACGCCGACTTGAGTGCGTCACCGGTCGGCGCGTAGTAGTAGAACGGCGCCTCCGGTGCTGTGGCGATATCCTTCATTAGCGCGATCTGGTCGGCGTCGGAGTCGACGAACTGGATGGCATAGACGAGGATGCCCTGCTCCTTGATGTTGGCGGCAAGCTTGCGCAGGCGGTTGTCCATCTTATCCCGGGCGCTGTTGCTGTTGCACGAACCGAACACGCGCTTGTAGCCGTCGCCATAGTTCGGGCAGTTGATGCCGTCGGTCAGCAGGACGATTGCCTGATCGCGGTCGTAGGTTGGATTCGCGACCGCTTCCGAGAACGGCGCTGCCGGCGTCAGGACTTCCCACGCCCACGCCAAGCCAGCGGGGATGTTGGTGTTGCCGCCGGCGCTCAAGGTTTCGACGGCGCTCGTGATTGCTCCTCTTGAGTTCTGCAGCGGCGTGATGCCGACGGAGGGACAAGCGACACAATCGGAGCCGGAGGGAGCGAGCCCGCAGCGGCCGCGGATGTCCCAGTCGTTGTACCAGTTGTTCACCGGCTCGCCGCCCAGGAGCAGGGAGAGTGCGTTACCTGCTGCGGGATAGGTCCCTGGGTAGCTCGGCGCCCAGCCGGGCCAGCTGACGCCGTTGACCGTGGTCGGCCCTTCGTGGGTGTCGGCGTCGTTCGTGTCGCCGTCCGAGTTCTTGTAGCGATTGAAGACGCAGCCCTTCCAACCGGGAGGCGGCTCGAACAGCAGCGGCACCGGCGAGTTGTTGGCGTACCACACCACAGTCTGGTTCTGCCCGTTCTCAGGATTGGTGAAGGCCGCCACCGCTTCGCTTCGCCGGTCGCCGTGGACGTAAGCCTGGCCCTCAACCATCACATTGACTTTGGCGTTCCAGGGGACGAGGCCGATCTTCAGGAGGTCCTTCGTATCGGTGCTGCCATAGAGGATCTTGATCAGGTCCTTTGCCGCCACTTTGGCCGCCGCCAGCCGGCTCTGGTTGCTGCCCGGGGCCGTTTCGCTCATCGAGCCAGAGATGTCCATCGACAGCACCAAGTCGAGCGCCTTCATCTTGCGCGTGACTTCCGTTTCGGCCACAACGGTAATGCTGTCGTAGCCCATAACCTGCATCACCGCCGTCGAGACGTTGGCCGTTGCGCGCAAGAAGACGGTCTCATTAGCCTCGTCGACCGTGATCGACGGCCCGGTGACCGTCGCCCCCATGAAGCCGTCCGGGAAATTCACCCGGAAATACTTGCGGATGTCGTCATCGCGGGTGGCATCGAACATCGTAAGGCCGCCCGCCAACGCAGCCGCATCAAGCGCTGACGACAGCCGTGACTTGACGATGTAGGCACGGCCGGCATCGAGGCCGGTACCCATCGCCGCGATCATGACAGTAAGACCGAGAACGACATAGACAGCGGTCGCGCCGCGATCATCTTCAAGCAACCGTCGGCCGAAGCAACGTAACGGCCGCCATTGGCAAAGTCGGCTCTGCCAGCGTCGGAAGCCTAAAGAGTCTGATGTCTTCATCGGTGTCACCGCGTCCAATTTCATTACAAAAAGGAACACGGTATCTTAGCGCTTGCGGAAATAACTACAATTGTTTTATTTATTGGTAGTGTTTAGTTAAGACGGTAGCTATCTCCCGAAAATTTTATTTTTATTGTTACTCAAGGGCGCCGCTGCCGTGGCGACGTGCTTGCATGGCGGTCGGATTGCGCGACCGGCCGCCGCCCGTGCAGGCGGGCACGCGATGCAGGTGAAAGGGAGGTTCGTGCGGACGAGAGGCGCCCGCGAGTGGTCAGTCGGTGCTGAGGCTTCCGCTCGCGCTGCCGCGGGTGATTTGCACCGTGCGGACCGTGGGGTCCGGGTCGACGCGGCGCAACCCGACGTGCAGCAAGCCGTTGTCGAGGGTGGCGGTCCCAACCTCCCAGCCTTCCGCGAGGACCCAGGCGCGCTGGAACTGGCGGGCGGCGATGCCGCGGTGCAGGAACACGCGACCGCTTTCGTCCTCCTTCTTGCGGCCCTTGATCACGAGCTGGTTCTCCTCAAGGGCAACGCTTAAGTCATCAATCGCGAAGCCGGCGACGGCAAGCGTGAGCCTCAGCTGGTCGTCGCCGATCTGTTCGATGTTGTAGGGAGGATAGCCCTCCGCGGACGCCCGCGAGGCGCTAGCGAGCACGCGCTCCAAGCGCTCGAATCCAAGCAGGAGCGGATTGCGGAAAGCCGAGGTGCGATCCATCGGACGGTCATCCTCTTCAATCGGGAGCGAGACCGGATCGTGCCGGACCCGTAAATGGCATCCGCCGACCCCTGAAGCGTTACCTTGGCACATCCGCGCGCCTTGTCAATGACCGCTGGAGGGTGGATTTTCAGCGCCTTTGCGGTAGCGCCAGCGCTGTGGCCAATGCCAGTGCTGCGCCCAGGAGAGATGGACCGTCCCCATGTCCGTGACCATCGACAGCATCCGCGCTGCGGCAGCGACCCTTGCCGGGGCGGTTCAGCGAACGCCGACCCTGCACAGCCGGCTGTTGTCCGAGCTCAGCGGGGCAACCGTGTTCCTCAAGATGGAGAACCTGCAGTACACCGCCTCGTTCAAGGAACGCGGGGCGCTCGTGCGGTTGAGCGCGCTCTCCGCCGCGGAGCGAACGCGGGGCGTGATCACGATGTCGGCCGGCAACCACGCGCTCGGGCTGGCGTACCATGCTCGCCGGCTCGGCATTCCAGCCACGATCGTGATGCCGCGCGCGACACCGTTCGTGAAGGTGGCCAACACGCGCTATTTTGCCGGCCGAGTCGTTCTGCATGGCGAAAGCTTAAGCGAGGCCGCACGCCATGCGCACGCACTGGCCGCAGCCGAGGGGCTGGTTTTCGTCCACCCGTATGATGATCCTGCGGTCATCGCCGGCCAAGGCACGGTGGCGCTGGAACTGATCGAGGACGTCCCCGATCTTGACGCGTTGGTGCTGTCCGTCGGCGGCGGCGGACTGATCGCCGGCTGCGCGACCGCGGCCAAGGCGATGCGCCCCGCGATCCGTATCTACGGCGTGCAGAATGCGCTCTACCCGGCGATGGTGCAGGCGCTACGGGGTGGGCCGGCCGGAAGCGGCGGCGCGACGATCGCCGAGGGGATCGCGGTGACGGAACCGGGCGCGCTGCCGATGACGATTATTTCCCGCCTGGTCGACGATCTCGTTCTCGTCAGTGAGGCGGATATCGAGGATGCCGTGGCGCAGCTGATCGAAATCGAGAAGACCGTCGTCGAGGGTGCCGGGGCTGCCGGCCTTGCCGCCCTGTTCCGCCATCGCGGCCGCTTCGCGGGCCAGCGCGTGGGCTTGGTCCTGTGCGGCGGCAACATCGACTCGCGCCTGCTGGCTTCGGTCCTCATGCGCGGCCTGGTCCGCCGCGGCCGCCTGAGCTGGCTGCGCGTTCCGGTGAGCGATCAACCGGGCGCCTTGGCGCAGGTCGCGAGCTTGATCGCCGGGATGGAGGCCAACGTCGTCGAGATCAGCCACCAGCGGATGTTCCATGACATCCCGGTCAAGATGGCTGATCTCGACCTGATCCTCGAAACCCGCGACGGCGCGCATGTGCAGGCGCTCATAGAGGCGCTTGCGGCAGCCGGCTTCCGACCGCAGCTGTTGAGCGGCCAGGTGGCAACCGACTGACAGCGGCGAAGCGATCGAACGCGCTCCCAGGCGGCCGGCCGGGCGCGATCAGCCTTCGACGCCGGTGGTTAGACTGTTAGGATGGCGGAGCTGGGAGGAGCGGGTGGCGGCACGGGCACGGCGGATCACAGCAGAGGTGTTTCAGGTCGGCGGCGGCAGCCTCAGCGCCGATGCCGATGCCGCTGTCTACCTCGTTGCTTTTGCCGGCGAGGCGGCCCTGATAGACAGCGGCACCGGCCGGGCGACGGGGAAGATCCTCCGCAACACGGCGGCAGCCGGCATCGAGCCGCAGCAGATCACCTGCCTTCTCCTCACCCACTGCCATTTCGATCACACCGGCGGTGCCAAGATGGTGCGCGACACGCTTGCCATCCCGGTCGTCTGCCATGCCCTCGATGCGCCGTACGTGGAGGCCGGTGACAACGTGGTTACGGCCGCCGACTGGTACGCAGCCAGGCTCGATCCCTGCCCGGTTGACCGCAAGTTGACGGGCGCCAGCGAGGCGATCACGCTCGGTGGCCGAACCATCACTGCGATCCACATCCCCGGCCACTCGCCGGGTTCGGTCGCCTATGTCACGACGTCGGAAGGGTTGAGCGTTGTGTTCGCGCAGGACGTGCACGGCCCCTTGCACCGGAGCCTGCTGTCCAATGCCGACGACTATCAGGCATCGCTCAAGCGCCTGATCGCCCTTGAAGCGGACATCCTTTGCGAAGGCCACTACGGCGTCATCACCGGCAAGCGCGCCGTCGAGGCCTTCATCCGCCAGTTCCTGGACGCCTGATCCGAGCCGCCGGCGGGTCGAGCGGACGTGATCTTGTGCCGCGCCGTTGGGCCGGCCGGCGGCAGCCGCGAGCGTGCAGGGCTGCCGCCGGTGCGTTCCGTCCGGCTTATCAGGCCTTGAGGTAGGCGGGAACCAAGAGGCGGTTCTGGGCGCTGTCTTCGACCTCAAGGTAAATCTGCGGCTTTGCTGGCGGCGCGGCGGCAGCACCGGCCGCGCCGACCGTTGTGCCCTCGTTTGCCGCTCCCCAGCG
>UXAT02000052.1 GCA_900609035.2 Candidatus Defluviicoccus seviourii
GGGCCTCATCGGCCAACTCGTTGACATCTTCCAACCCGCCGAATGCGCCAACTACTTCAGCTCATGCGGCTATGACCTAGATTGATCAGAAACCGCTCTAGGGCTTCGGTACCTGTTCGGGCGCGATCCGGTGAGAGGGGATCCCGCGCCGTCCTCTGCTCATTCTCCTCGCGCAGACGCGCCGCAATGTTCGCCTCCAACATCTCGGTCAACGAACCGAAGCGATGCTTCTCCTTCCAGAAGGCGACCAGCCATTCGACGTCCCGCGGACGGGAACTGTAGGCGCCCAGGCCGGCTTGATGCACAGCGGCCATAAATTCATCGGTATTGGCAACCCCGAGGGCTGCGGCAAAGTTTCGTGCTCGCTTTGCATCGAGTGGCAGCAATGTGACAAGGCATGGTTCTTGGGCTTTGCCGTCCTCAGCGGGGCGGCAACGTCCGATAAATGCTTTGAAGGTTTGGAGATCCGCGTGAGGATTCCAGTCGCTCACTCGGCAGGAGATGACGAAGCGGGCGCGTGACTTGGCGTCAGCGAGATCGCCGCGCAGCTTGGTCAGAACCTTATCAAATACACTGGCTTGATGCGCGATCTTAGCCTCGTCGACGGCATCGACGAAGAAGACAGCTTCGGCATTTCCGTACCGCCACGTCTCTAGTATTTCATGGTCGTCTGGATTGACAGCATCGGAAAATCTGTCATCAACGAGATCCTCGGCCCGAATAAAGAAAGCAAAGCGCTGATCCTGCCTGATCCTTTCGACTTGTGCCTCAAACTCGCTTGTCTTGCCGCTTCCGGCCTCGCCGAGGACGACAACAAACGGGTTTTGCAGCAGCTCCGCCCATGCCACGCCACCGATAAGGCCACCCCAGTATCGGAACTGGGATGTAGGCAATTCCTCTGGGTCATGGTCTTCCTTGAACGGCTGGAAACGCCGGTCGAGGTCGATGTAGGGCATCGCGTTTGAACTCCCCCAGTTGCGGCAATGTATTCGCGCGCATGACCTGGTGCCAGGGGAGGATAGGCTGCGGAAGCGTATATTGCGGATGGCGCGCCCTGCTCAGCCGCCCGTATTGCCGCGGAGGATGGTGACGGCCGTGCCTTCGGCCGCCCGTGTCCCTTGCGCCGACTGCCGCCATTCGTGCAGGACCTGGGCGCGGCGTTGCGCGAAGACGGCCTCAGCCTCGGGATCGCGGGGGGCGGAAGTGCGAGGCACGGTTTGGCCGAAGGCGCCTGCACGGACGATCGTGGGGCTGGGCTCCGCGGACGCGACGAGCGTGCCCGCGGGGCGCACCACCCTGGCGGCGCTGAGGTCCGGCACCGCGCCGCCGTTCGCACCCTGGCGCGCCCGCCAAGCGGTGGTGATGCGCTCCATCCGCTCGTTATCGATCGGCGCGACCGCGAACACGTTCGGCAGCGGCGGCTCGCGTCGGAGGCTCACCACCGTGGATCGCTGCGGCCGCTCGCCACGGTTCTTGCTGTCGGCGTTGCCGTCGGTGCCGGATCCATTCCACTGGGCGAGGACGCGGGCGAGATAGGCCTCACCCAAGGCCGGTGTCGCCGAATGGTAGCGCCCGGCGGCCGCCTCCCACGAGCCGGTCTCGGCATAGAGCGCGCGCAAGAAGCTTGCGGCGTAGGCGGCATTGGTGGCCGGATCAAACGCCTCGTCGAGGCTGGCAAAGGCATCCGGGTGGTGGCGCAGGTTGACCTGCATGCAGCCGACATCGATGCTGCGCACGCCTTCAGCCTGCAGCGCCACAACCTCGGCGATGGCGGCTTCCTTATCGGCGTGGAAACTGCCCTTGCCTTCGGCATTGATCGTCCATGGCCAAGCCGCCTTGGCGTGCGCGTCACGATCCCAGCGCCCGGATTCGACCAGCGCGATCGACCACAAGAGATCGGCCGGGATGCCGACTTGGCGTTCCGCCGCGACCACCGCCTGCCGGCACGCCTGCCAAGCGTCGACCCCTCCTGGCACCCGGCTGACTGCCGCCAGCGCGGCCGGTGCGCTCAGCGCGAGTGCGATCAAAACGATGACAAAATGAAAAAGCACTCTTATACCGCGCCTGACACCTATGATATACTCGGCAAGGTTATAGCACGGATCGGTGAGGGATGTCTGAAAGCGATCCGGGCGATTGAACAGATTTTTCCGACCCCAGCGTACGATTGCCGGCAAGCAGCGAAGTTGGCTTGTGTGATCGCAGCCCTCGACCGCGCGGCGCCGGCCGTGCTACGGGGACGGCAAGCACTGCCTCCGTCTGCGAAACGTTGACCGCGGTTCGCTGCGAGGCCTTAAGGACACAATGCGATGAAGCTGTTTGTCCTGCTGACAGTCGCCTTTGGCTATGTGGCCGGCCTCGTCCGTCCTGGGTTCATCTTCGCGCTCGGGATGTGCTCCTATCCCCTTGAGGCTGCTCTCGGCGGCCGCAATATCATCGGCGACATCATCGTCGCGGCAGTGCCAATCTATGCGCTCTTGGTCCTTTTCAAGCGACGCTGCTTTCACCTGCATATTGTTGACGGATTGTTCATCGTCTATTTTCTCTGGTACTGTATTTCTGTTCTGCGCGCGCCGGATTACACGCTTGCTTTCGACAATCTCATAAAATTCTCGATCTCAAGCGTCGGCTACTACTTCGCGACTAGAACGCTGCTAGAAAATGAAAAAGATTTTAATAGGTTCGCTAAAGATTTTCTGCGCATGGGGGTTGTCATTGCGATCATTATCGGCTTGATCGCACAGCCAGACCCCTGGTCGCCGCGAACGTATATTAATTTCGAAGGCGGAAGGACGTCGACTGTCGGCGTTTCATTGTCATTCAACGTCGTTATCTGCGCACTTACTTTTTACCTATTCTCCAAGAAATCCTGGCAGGCGTTCTTTATTCCGAGACTTGACTTTCTCATCAGCGTTATCGTCTTGATCTTCATTGTCCATTTCGCCCTCCAGAACGGCACCCGCGGTGCTTTGATGGGGCCCATGTTCGCGGTCATAGCGTTTTCACTGATTTACTTTTACAGCCGGCTCGGTTCGACGGGCCGCCTGGTGATGGTCGGGGCGAGCATTGCCTTTATCCTGTGCTTCCCGTTCGTCATGGCGCTTATCGCTGAAGCCATTACCGACGTGCCGCCGACCACGATGCCGCCCAAGTTCAAGGCCTCGATCATCAACTTTGCCGGAGTCGTGACCGGCATGGAACGCTATCAAGCGTTCGATCCTTCCGGGGCGGCGCGCATCGACATCTACCGCACGGCCAAGGCTATCATTGCCGAGTGGCCGCTGTTCGGGTTGGGCGCCAATGCCGTCATCGCAACAATCGGCACGCATGCCCACAATCTCATCCTCGAGCTGTGGTCGGATGGCGGCATTACCAACGTCGTTCTGTTCGTGATGTTTGTCACAGCGGGCATGTTTATCGGTCTGCGCAACAGTCTCGCAGGGCCGGTTCCGGTGTTCAGCCGCATGTTCTTGGGCGTCGGCGCCGGCGTCTTGATCCAGCTGCAGGTGAGCCTGACGCTCTCCTATGCCAAGCCGCTGTTCTTTGCCTTGGGTGCGCTGGTCACACTCGAGGTGGCGCGGCTGCGGGCATGCGCGCAGGTCTTCGAAGCGCGCGCGCGCGCGCAGGCGGCGCCACTGGAGGCGACCGGCGGCGCCGCGGCTTAGGCCGAACGCTCAAGCCCAATCCCCCGATCAGGCCAGTCAGCCCCTTCCCTTGCCGCGGCCGACGCTTGTATATAAGAACTCTCTAACGTATAGAGTTCGCTCTAGCCAGGGCCAGGCCTGTGCTGAGCGTACTAGGAGAGGCGCGTGCAAGCGTTCACCCCCTTCGAGGCCGTTGCCGGCGGCGTTCTGATCGGCTTCGCCGCCGTTCTGCTGATGCTGGCGGCCGGCCGGATTGCCGGCATCTCCGGCATCATCAGTGGACTGTTGCCAAGCAGCGACATGGGGTCCGATGACACCGGCTGGCGCCTGGCGTTCGTCGTCGGCCTGATCAGCGGACCGATGCTGATGCGGCTCCTTGGCTGGCCGCTACCCGACATCGCCATCGAGGCATCGGTGCCGGTGATCGTGGTGGCCGGTGTTCTGGTCGGCTTCGGGGCACGGACCGGCAGCGGCTGCACCAGCGGCCACGGCGTTTGCGGTTTGGCCCGCGGATCGCGTCGCTCCCTGGTCGCAACCGTGACGTTTATGCTCACGGCTGCCGCCGTGGTGTTCGTCGTCCGCCACGGGATCGGGGGCTAGGCGATGGCGCGCTTGGCCGCGGCTTTCCTCTCCGGCCTCCTGTTCGGTGCCGGCCTCACCGTTTCGTCAATGATTTCGCCGGCCAAGGTGCTGGCGTTTCTCGACGTCGGCGCTGTCGCCGACGGCCGCTGGGATCCCAGCTTGGCACTTGTCATGGCCGCAGCGCTCGGGACCACGGCCATCGGCTACGCGCTCGTGTTGCGGCGCAAAGCGCCGCTGTTGGCGCCGCGTTTCCTCGTGCCCACGGCTAAGGCCGTCGATGCCCGTCTCATTGGTGGCGCACTGGTGTTCGGGCTCGGCTGGGGGCTGGTCGGCCTGTGCCCAGGCCCGGCGCTCGCGGGCTTGAGTCAGGGTTCCGCGAAGACGGCCCTCTTCGTCGCAGCACTCATCGCCGGCATCGGCGTGCATCGGTTGCTGCGACTGTAGCGACGAGACGGAGGCCGGCAGGCTGCTTCGCCCGCTGCCGTCTGGCGTTCCGGCGCCTAAAGTACCGCGAGCGGCCGGCGCCGGCGGACGGTATTGACCACCTTGCCGCCCTCATTGATGACCAGCGTATGCAGCCATTCGAGGTCGCGGCCGAGAAAGCGCTTCGGCGCGAGGAAGAACAGCGCCAGGAAGGCCGCGCTGCCAACGGAGACGAAAACACCCGCGCCCAGATAGGTATCGGTTGACAGGCCGAAGGCTTGCAACACCAGCCAGATTGCCGCCAGCAGGACCGTCAACACCGTCGCGGTGCGCAAGGGTGCCAGCATCTGCCGCATCGGCGCCTTGAGCTTAGAGCCAAGGATCATCGTCCCCAGGTAGGTGCCGATGAGCTGGATTGCGACCGACAGCCCGACCACGGCTTCCAGGCCGAGGGGGTAGATAAAGAACAGGCTGACGACAAGTATGACCGTCTCAGCGATGGTCAGTACCACAATTTCCGAGACTTGGCCCATTCCGCGCAGGAAAACGACACAAGGCATGGCGCAGATGGTGGTAAAGATGCTGAGCCCCATCACCTGCACGACCGGAACGGCCGGACCCCACTGGCTGCCCAGCAGCACGCCGACCAGGGGTTCGGCAATCAGGCAGACGACAAGCGCGCTTGGCATGCCGAGCAGTGCGGAAAACGCCGCCGCGTGCCGGTAGCCCTCCATGAGGCGTTCGCGGTCGTCCTGAAGGCGCGACAGCACGGGAAACAGCACCTGGTTTACCGGAAGGGCATAGAACTCGGTGAACGTGGTGACGAAGTTGCGGGCATTGGTCAGGTAGCCGACCGCTTCCGCTCCCATCAGGCGCGCCAGGATCAGGCGATCGATGTTGTGGAAAACGTGGCCGGCGACCGTCCAAATGGTGACCAGCGCCGTGAACGAGAACATCTTTCGCGCCGACTCAAGCGAGAAATACGGACGATAGTCGCGGAAGGTGTCCCATGCGAAGCCGACCAGGCGGACGACGGAAACGCCAACAACACCGCCAACCAGGGCCCACGCGCCGGCGCCAGCGAGCGCCAAGCCGATCGAAAGCACGGTATAGCCGAACACACTCGCGGCAGCCTCGATGAGGGCGATCCGCTCGAAGCGAAGCCTCCGCCTGGCATCGCTGATATAGACTTGCGCCAGCGCCTCGATGGGGACGGCGAGGCTGATCACGCGCAGCGTCACGGCCGCCCCGGGCAGCGCCAGCAGTTTCTCAATCCAGTCCGCAGCAAACCAGAAGCCGGCGTAGCAAAGCAGGCCGCTCAAAACCAACAGCGTCATCGCCGTTCCGGTGTCCTTCGCGGTAACCTCGGCTTTCTGGACGATGACATCGCCAAGGCCGCGCAGCACGAACAGCGATGCGATCTGCTGCAACGTTGCCACCGCGGCGACGAGGCCAAACTCCTCCGGGACCAGGATGCGTGCAAGGATCGCGACCGTCAGCACGCGCAGCACCGCGGTAAAGACGCCGCGGCTGGCTGTGACAGCAACGCCACGCAACGTCCTTTCGCGAAGGGCAGAGGTCTCAGGCGTGTGGCCTTTGCTCATCGGCAAGATCCTGGATTGAGGTCCGGTCACAGGGCGGACAGTCTAAGGCCTACACTGAATATATGTCTTTTTTCGGTCGGGATTCGCGGGCGGATGTCGAATCGCCGCGCCCGCGGCCCGTTATAGACCGGCGGCCGCCATCGGCGCTTACGCGCCGACGGTGGCTGTCGCAGTCTTGAGCCGCACGGGTCGCTTCAGACCACGTGGGCAGAAGGGATCGGGATGATGAACTTGCCGCCGCGGGCCCGATACTCGGCCTGCTGACCCAAGATCTCATCGGTAAAGTTCCACGGCAACAGAAGGACGTAATCCGGCGCATCCTGCAGCAGCCGTTCCGGCGGGTAGATCGGCAGCCGGCTGCCCGGCATGTAGCGGCCCTGCTTGAACGCGTTCTTGTCGACGACGTACTCGATGACATGGTGATCGAGGCCGCAGAAGCTCAACATCGTCGTGCCCTTGGCGGCCGCACCGTAGGCAGCAATCCGCTTGCCCTGAGCCTTCAAGTCGGCGATCAGGGTCGTCAGATCATGGCGCACCTTCTCGACCATGGCGCCGAATTCGGTATACGCTTCGAGCTTATCGAGGCCGCGGCTGCGCTCATCGGCCATCATCGCGCGAACCGAGTCCTGAACGTTCTCCTTGCGGCCGGCGTAGATGCGCAAGGAGCCGCCGTGGATCGGCACGTGGCGGATGTTGTTGATGTAAAGGCCGTGGCGTCGGAACAGCTTGTCGAGCGCCAAGACGGAGAAGAAGCACAAGTGCTGGTGGTAGATCGTGTCGAACTCGCACTTGTCGAGCAGATCGACCAGGTACGGGCACTCGATTGAGGTGGTGCCGTCCAGCTTCAAGATGGCGGCAATCCCGCTGACGAAGCCGTTGAGGTTGGCCACGTGCGCCAGAACGTTGTTGGCGATGAGGACGTCTGCACGCTTGCCTTCCGCAGCCAGCTTCTGCGCCAGCTCCGGCCGGAAGAACTCGACCAGCGTCGGCACGCCCTTCTTGATGGCGGCTTGCGCCGGCGCATTGGCCGGATCAATGCCGAGCACCGGAATACCGCGCTCCATGAAATTCTGCAGCATGTAGCCGTCATTGCTCGCAAGTTCGACGACGAGGCTGTTCTTGTCGAGCTTGCGCGTTTCGATCAGCTCCAGGGCGTTCTTCCGCGAGTGGTCCATCAAGGAACTGATCACGGACGAGAAGTACGGATAGTCCGAGTGGAACAGGACCTCCGGCCGGACGGTCTCGGTGATCTGCACGAGGCAGCAGTCCGGGCAGAACGCGACATCCAAGGGGACGATCGGCTCGTGATTCTTGAGGTCGGCCTCGGACAGCAACAGATCGGCGAGGGGGGTCTCCCCCAGCGCCAGGATGGGCGTGATACGGGTGGAGCCGCAAGAGCGGCAGCCCGTGATCGTCTCGAAGAGTGGTTGTTCGGTCATGGTTATTGGCTTCACAAGAGTGAACTCGGATACTCCCGCAAGCGCCGCTGCCGCTGCGTTCATCTTTCACACCCTTGCGTCGGGCTGATGGATCCAGCGGAAGCTCTCATCAAGGTATCCTTCCTTAATGAGTTTCTTCAGGTGCGGCAACCGATTGTAGCGCGCGCCCTCGAAGTCCTGAGCGGTCAGCTTCATCGTCTGAATGGTGTCGTAGATCTGATCGGCGCCGGCAGCCGCGTTCCAGGCCGGCTTCCAGGCTTCCAGCGTGCTGTTCAGCTTCTTGAAGCTGACGCGGTAGGATCGCTTGTCGGGGTCGGGCGTGTTGGCAAATTCGACCGTTGAACCCGGCACCGCCTTGGCGACGACCTCGGCAACTTCCCGAATCCGGTAGTTGGCGTCGGTCGCGCCGACATTGAAAGGTTGATTGAAGACGAGTTCGCGCGGCGCCAGCACCGCTGCCACGAATGCGCGCGCGATGTCCTCGCAGTGGACCAGCGGCCGCCAGGGTGTGCCGTCGCTCTTCACGTGCACACGATGGGTTGCCGTTGCCCAGGCGACCAGGTTGTTGAGCACGAGATCGAAGCGCAGCATCGGCGAGGCGCCAAAGGCCGTTCCTGGGCGGAGGTAGACCGGGCAGAAGCTGTCATCAGCGAGCTTCGAGATCTCGCCCTCGGCCATCAGCTTGGAGCGCGCGTACGGCGATACCGGATTGGTGGGGGCGCTCTCGTCGATCATGGTGTCGCCCTGGGCACCATAGACGCTGCAGGTCGACGCAAAGACAAAGCGCTTGACGCCAGCCTCTTTGGCTTTCGTCGCGACGCGCACGCTGCCCCAGGTGTTGATGTCGTAGGTCAGTTGCTGGTCGAACTCGCCGAGCGGATCGTTCGACAAGCCGGCGAGATGAATGACCGCGTCGACGCCAGCGAAGTCTTCCTTCTCTGCGTCGCGCACGTCCTTGACGATGGTCGGCACGGAGTCCAGCTCACCAGTCGCGCACCCGCGATAGAGCCCGGTATCGAGGCCGACGACCTCGTGACCAAGCGCCTTCAGATGTCGAACCACGTGGGGGCCGATGTAACCCCGATGCCCTGTTACCATCACACGCATGCATTAGCCTCCGCTGGTTAAGCACGACGGCGGCCCGACTCTTTGTGATGAAAGCCGGTGCATCCGTCCTCTGACGACTCCACTGATGGAAACACGAACTGAAATCCGGCTGACGTCAGAGCCCAAGCGCAGGCACCGCGCTACACCGGTTGAACATTGAAATGGACGAGCTGCCTCTCGTTCGATTGAACATCGGCGGTCCTTGAGGAGGACGGGCCGATACCATGCACCTTCTTTTGGTTCGCCATGCACGCTATGCGCAGCGGGGTCGAGGCTCGCGATCCGGCAAACCCAAATATGATAACATCGAATCCGTTCAGTGTCGCGTGGCTGCCGCAGGTTCACGCCGGCGACACCCCTAATCTCAGGCGGATGGGCAGGGACGCCACAGTGCCGCCGCCCGCGCATCAACGGTATCCTACGCGATCCCGATTAAAACTCTGTGACACACGGCACACTCGGAGTTGCAAATTGGCATGTCAAGACCTTTGACAACATCCACTCCCCGTTGCATGCGGCGCACGAGCGAAAGGCCGAGCAACCAAGCGCGGCACCTGCTGCGGGTGGCCGGAGGCTGCTCGGCTCCACCCGCAACATTGACCCAGGTCCGGCCGCTCGCGCTTCGCGGCGCGCCGGCGGCAATCAGGTGTTACGAGACGGCGCGGGCATCGGTGGCCGGGTCGTCTGCCGCCGTGGCTTCATCGTCGCTCGTCCTGTCCGCTTGGTTGGCGGGGCTCACCGCAACCGAGGCGGCCGTTTTCGGCAGGTCAATGTTGACCTCCAGGCGCGAGGTGCTGCCGAAGTTCTCCAGCTTCACCGTCAGCTTGTCCTGCTCGAGCTCGACGTAGCGGGCGATGACCTGCAGGATCTCGTTCTGCAGCCGCGGCAGATAGTCGGGCGCGCTGGCATAGGAGCGTTCGTGGGCGAGCACGATCTTCAGGCGTTCCTTCGCCTGTTCGGCCGTGGGCAGCGTCGATTTCGGGCGAAGGAAGCTCAGAATATTCATGCCGACCTCCTGAGGAACCGCTGGAACAGGCCGCGCCGCTCGGGGCGCATGAAGCGGAAGGGCAGCGACTCGCCGAGAAAGCGACCGACGGCATCGCGATAGGCATCGCCGGCGGCGGACTGAGGATCGAGGATGACCGGCGTGCCGACGTTGGACGCCTTCAGCACGGAACGGCTCTCCGGGATCACGCCAAGCAACGGGATCGCCAGAATCTCCAGCACATCATCGACCTTCATCATCTCGCCGCGCTCGACCCGCTCCGGATCGTAGCGGGAGAGCAGCAGGTGCTCACGCACCGGATCGAGACCCTCTTCGGCGCGGCGCGAGCGGCTCTGCAGGACGCCCAGGATGCGATCGCTGTCGCGCACGCTCGAGACTTCCGGGTTGGTGACGATGATCGCCTCGTCGGCGAAGTAGAGCGCCATCAGGGCGCCGCGTTCGATGCCAGCCGGGCTGTCGCAGATGATGTACTCGAACTGCTCGCGCAGCTCCGTCAGCACGCGTTCGACGCCCTCACGGGTCAGCGCATCCTTGTCGCGGGTCTGGCTGGTCGGCAAAATATAGAGGTGCTCCAGCCGCTTGTCGCGGATCAGCGCCTGATTCAGGCGAGCGTCGCCGTTGATGACGTGGACGAAATCGAACACTACGCGCCGCTCGCAGCCCATGATCAGGTCGAGGTTGCGCAGGCCGACGTCGAAATCGATGACAACGGTTTTGTGCCCGCGGGATGCGAGGCCGGCACTGAAGGCGGCGCTGGTTGTCGTTTTGCCGACCCCGCCCTTGCCCGACGTCATGACGATGACTTTACCCAATTTGTCCTCCACTGCCTTGCCGTTACCCGTGTGCCAAGCCTGAAGCCCGCCCGCCTCTAGGGCAGCGGCTCAATCACCACCTGCTCGCCCTTGAGGAAGATTTGCACCGGCTTGCCGATCAGATCGTCGGGCATGTCCTCGCGGACGCGCCAAAAACCGGCGATCGACACCAGTTCCGCCTCCAGGCTGCGGCAGAAAATGCGTGCGGCACCGTTGCCCTTCAGCCCCGCGTGCGCGCGCCCGCGCAGCGTGCCGTAAACGTGAATATGGCCGTCGCTCAACAGCTCGCCGCCGGCGCTGATCGAGGCCAGAACGATGATGTCGCTGTGCCGAGCGTAAATCTGCTGACCCGAGCGGACCGCCTGGGTGACCAGCAGCGTCTGCCCGGCCGCGGGCTCCGCCGCTGCCGAGGGTTCGCGCGGCTCGCCCGTCGGCAGCACGGAGATTTCCGCCGGGCGAGGCACCGGTGCCTCGCCGCCGCCGCCGCGCAAAATGCTGATGCCGGCGTTGATCGCGGCCTTGTTCTGCTCGTCCGTGCCGTTGGCGACCGCGACCGGCACCAGTTGATGCTGGCGCAGGCGTCGGATCAGTTCCGCCATGTTGAACGGCGGCGCGTCGGCAAGATCCTGCAGATCGAGGACCACCGGCGCGTGGCGGAAAAAGTCCGGCGCCTGGGCGATCTTGGTCATCAGCGCCGTGAAGAAGGCCTGATCGCGCGGGTTGCTGACCTTGAGCCGCATCAGCGTGTACAGCCCGCCACGGAACTGAATGCTGACGGTCTCTTCGGCAGGGCCGGCCTTGCGCACCGTCGCCGTCATTGGGCCCGCCTCGGCAACGCCGCCATTCTCGCGCTCATCGTCATCATGTTGTGGTTCAGCCGCTCGTTTGCACCAACATCGTGGGGTTGTTTGAGCAGACTCGACACCCCGTTGGCAAGCGGCGATTCGCGTCCCGCCGCCGCGGCGCGCTTAAGCCCGTCAAAGAAAGGACTCTTCCTGGTTGCCGGGGGGAATCTCAGTGCAACAGGCCGATGGGGCGTCGCAGGTCGCGCGGCGAATCGACCGAATCGGGCGAATCGGCCGATTCGGCCGATTCGCCCCGTGCGGTCATTTTCGCGGCTACTCCGGTAAGGCGTTCAGAGCAAACATGGCCAGAAGGAGCTGGCTGGGCTTGCCGCCCCAATCGCCGAACCACCGCTTGTAGATCTCGCCGATTTCGCCGGAGCGATAGAGCTGGGCCAGCGCCCGATTGGCGACGAGGCGGAAATCGGCGTCGTTGCGGCGGACGGCAAGCGCATACGGCTCGTAGGAGAAGACTTCCGAAGCGAGCGCGAAGTGACCCGGCTTCTTCGCCGCCTTGGCAAGGCCGATCAGAACCAGCTGGTCGCCGGCATGCGCCACGGCCTTGCCGGCCTCAAGGGCTTCAACACCCGCATTGTGGTCCTTGACGGTGACAACGCTTGCGTCGATCAGCTCCCGCTTCAGCCGCTCGGTCAGCACCTTCTCGGTCGTCGTGCCTTCAACAACGGTGACCGCCTTGCCGCGCAGGTCGGCGAGCGTCGTGATGTTCGACTCCGGTCGGGCCAGCAGGCTGGCGCCGGTGATGAAGATGGTGTTCGTGAAGTCCACCATCTGCTGGCGCGACAGCGTGTTGGTGGTGTTGCCGCATTCAATGTCCGCGGCGCCGTCGGCAACCGTCTGCAGCCGGTTCTCGGAGTTCACCGCGACGTAGCGGATGTCGAGCTCAGCAAGACCGAGTTGATCCTTGACCGCCTTGGCGATCCGCAGGCAAAGATCGATCGCGTAACCGACCGGCTGCTTTTGTTCATCGACGAACGAGAACGGCGGCGATTCCTCGCGATGCGCAATCGTGAACGTCCCGGTCGACTTGATCCGATCAAGCGTTCCCCCCGGTTCCGCCGCTATCCCCTGGCTGCAGAAAAACACCAGCGCCAAGACAGCAAACACCCCTCTCTGCATGGCTTCCTCCCTCTCATCGGTCGTCATGTGGGTGCCGGACCGGCCGGTCCGGCGCGCGCACTCGTTGCGCGCCGTTCTCTCGCACGCCGCTGTCAACCGGGGCAAGGTCCTTGCGAACCGACACGCGTCATCCTACGCGCGCTTATCCTGAGCGCTTGTTGGAGCGTGCGGCGGCACAGCGGGCGCGGAAGGCCGGATCGAATGGATCGACCGCACCGAAGCGGTCGCAGCGGAAGGGGTCGATTGCGAGGCTCGGCACCCGGCCCAAGGCAAGTTCGGCCAGCGCCAGCCCGACACCGCCGGAAATCGCGATGCCAGCGCCACTACAGCCACCGGCGAACATCAGGCCGCGAACGCCGGCAGCAGCGCCGAACGCGGGCAAGCCATCCGGCGTGTAGGTCGAAAAGCCGGTGAGGTATGCGCGGATCCCCACGTCATCGAGAGCAGGCAGATGGCGGCGCAGCGCCGGCAGGCCCTCCTCAAGGCTCGCCGTACCGTCCGGATCGTCGGCGAACGCGTAGCCCGAGGCATCATCGGGCAGTTGGCGGGGGTCGAGGGAAACGCTGTTCGCCTCGCGGATGCCAAACAACAGGGCGTCCAGTTCCGGCCGGGTGTAGGTGCGCGCGTCGGGCAGCAGCACACTTGGGTGCTGGCGCGGAAACCGCGCGTCCGGCAGCGTGATCCAGTACTGGCTGCGCACCGGTGCCATCGGCACTGAAGCACCAAGGGATGCAGCCACGAGGTTGCTCCAGGCACCGGCGGCAATCACGACCACGGGAGCGGCGATGGTCCCCGCGGTGGTGCTGACGCCGCTCACGCCCCCACTTGCCACGCTGAGGCCAGTAACGGCAGTGCCGCTGACAATCGTGGCACCCGCCGTTCGCGCGGCAGTGCCATAGGCCGAGGCGAGGAGATAGGGATCGATGAAGGCATCGTCCGGGCAAAAGGCGCAAGTCGCGTCTTCCGTGACCGCGAGCCAGGGAACGAGGCGGCGAGCGTCGGCCGCACCAACCGTTTCGCATGACACTCCCGCCCGCGTCGCGCCGTCGATGAGCGCCTGCAGACCGCTACGCCCTTCTGCCGTGGTCGTGACACTGAGGCTGCCGTAGCGATGGAGTGGCAGCGGTTCGCCCAGGATCGTGCCGAGTTCCTCGATCGCCGCGAAGGTTCGCTGCACCAGCCGGGTGAAGCGGGCATCGGCACGGCCGAGCGTGAGCAATGCCGCGGCACGGCTGCTCGCCTGGCTCGCCAGCGACTGCCGCTCGATGACGACGACGCGCACCGTACCGGTCCGGGTCAGGTGCCAGGCGACGCTCAAGCCCAGAATGCCGCCGCCGACGATGACGACATCGGCAGTGCGCGGCAGCAGCCGCTCCGTCATCGGTCGCCTTCCGCCACCGCCGCATCGAGGCTTTGGCGCAAGATGGCGAGCGCCTGGTCGAGCTCGTCGCGGCGGATGATCAAGGGCGGCGACAGGGTCAGCACGCTTTGCATGGTGAGCTTGAAGCTTAAGCCCCGCGCGAGCGCCTGGTACAAGACCCGCTCCGCCAGCTGCGGCGCCGGCGCGCCATCCGCCGTCACCAGTTCGACGCCGATGAGGAGGCCCTGGCCGCGCACCTCACCGATGCAGCGCCTGCTGGCCGCGATCTCCTGCAGCCGGGCGAGCGCATATTCGCCCAGCGCCGCGGCATTCTCGACCAATCCCTCGTTTTCGATAACGTCAAGCGTGGCGAGCGCAGCGGCTGCCAGCACCGGGTTCTTTTCGTGGGTGTAGTGCCCCAGCGCGAGTTCCGGCGCGACGTCACGCTCGGCGCGCGCAAGCACCGCGGCCAGCGGCAGCACACCGCCGCCCAATGCCTTGCCGAGCACCAAGATGTCCGGCGTGACGCCGGTGTGCTCGCAAGCGAACAGGCGGCCCGTCTTGCCGAGCCCGGTCGGGATTTCATCAAAGACGATAAGCGCACCGGCGGCGCGCGCAGCCGCCCCGACACGCGGCCAGAAACCAGGCGGCGGCAGGTAAGGGACGGCGCGGATCGGCTCCGCCACCAAGGCGGCGATGTCGGCTTCGCGTGCGAGCGTATACTCGGCCGTGGCCGCGCACGCCATCCGGCAGCGCTCAAGTTCGGGCGCACCGCTCGGCGACGGAAAGCCGAACGGGCAGCGGAAGCACGCGAACGGCGGCACATGCGCATCGCCCGGCACGAGCGGCCCCAGGCGGCCGGCGCGAAACAGCGCCTCGCCACCGACGCTCGCGGCGCCAAAACCAGCGCCATGGAAGGAGTCCCAGAACGACAACGTCCGGTGCCGTCCGGTGGCGACGCGGGCGAGCTTGAGCGCAATCTCGATCGCCTCCGAACCGCCCGGCGCAAACAGCACCTTGCCGAAGCCGCCGGGCGCAAGGCGCAACAAACGCTCGGCCAGCGCAACGGCCGGCTCACAGGTGAAGCGCCGCGGAGCGAACGACAGTGCGTCCAGTTGCCGGTGAATGGCAGCGATGACGTGCGGGTGCGCGTAACCGACGTGATGGGCGCTGTTGCCATGGAAGTCCATGTACCGCCGACCATCGGCATCCTCGATCCAGATGCCTTCGGCACGCCGGATTGCCGCCAGGCACGGGCTGGAGAGAGACTGGCGGACGAACACGGCCGCGTCCCGCTCCACGAGCCAGCGGCCGGCCTCGCCAAGGGATGTTTCCTGCCAGCGGGCCCGTTCGGATCCGAGGTTGACGTCACCCTCGCTGGCGACGAGGCCTGCGCTCAAGGCCTGTCGCCGCGGGCAAGCCGCCGGTTGATCGCGTCGAGGACCCGCACGGCGTCGCCAAGGGAGTCGACAACGTAGTGGGCGCCGGCGCTGCGCAGCTTCTCCGCCGCCTCATCGCGCCGTTGGGTACGGGATCGCTCATCGAGGACCTGCCATTCCGCCTCGGTCAGGCCGACCTCGTTGCCGGTGACGGTGATCCCCACCGACCACATGCCGCCGTTCAGCCCTTCCTCGATATCGACCACGGTATCGCCGATCTTGACCACGGCCTCGACCGGATAGACGCCGAGCCGGGCGAGCGCGGCGAGCGCCGGAAATGGCGACGGCCGGCCCAATGGCGCATCTTCGGCCGCGATCACGCAATCCGGCCGGTAGCCTTGCGCCTCGGCCTCGGCCGCAACGACGGCCATCACCGCACGCGGATAGCCGGTGGTGGTCCCGATCGCGAAGCCTTGCGCCCGCATGCTCTCGACCGCTTCAAGCGCACCGGGGATCAGCTGCGCGTGGCGGCGAACGGCGGCAAGCTGCAGTGGCAGGAACGCGTCGTACAGGCGGTCGATATCCGCCTCGCCGATCGCGCGACCGTGCCGCGCCTGCCAGGCGGAAGCAACGTCGGCCATCGCGGTGATCGCCTTGATGTGGTCGCGCTTGGCCATCCCCATCGGCGCGCGGGCTTGGGCGACACTGATCGCAACACCTTCGGCGGCGAATGCTTCGACAAAGGTTGCCGCCGGTGCCTGACAGCCGAAATCGACGACCGTACCGGCCCAGTCGAGCACGGCGGCCTTCAGCGGTCCGCGATAGCGGCGGCAGCTCACCCCGCTCATTCGTGCCTCTCCGACTCACCGCGCAGCGCCGGCGCACCCGACGCGACGCCCATCTCGCGCATCGTCTCACCGATCGCAGCGAGCGCGGCGCGGATCTCCGCCTCGCCGATCCGGCCGATGCAGCCGATGCGGAAGCTCGCCGCCACGGTCAGCTTGCCAGGGTAGATCGCGAAGCCCTTTTCCCGCAGCCGGTCGTAGAACTCGGCGAAAACGAAGCGCGGATCCGCCGGCATCAGGAAGGTGACGATGATCGGTGCCTGCAGCGGCGGTGGCACCAGCATCGCGAAGCCGAGCGCGCTCATCCCCTCGACAAGGATCTGGTGATTGCGGCGGTAGCGCGCACCGCGGCCGGCAACGCCGCCTTCCGCCGCATGCTCATCGAGCGCCTGGTCGAAGGCCGCGAGCACGTGCGTCGGCGGCGTGAACCGCCACTGGCCGTTCGCCTCCAAGCCCTGCCATTGATCGTAGAGATCGAGGCTCAACGATGGAGCATTGTTCTTGGCTGCTTCCAGCGCCTCACGGCGGATCAGCGCGAAGCCGACGCCGGGCACGCCCTCAAGGCACTTATTGGCACTCGCCATCACCGCCGCAAACGGTGTTTGCCCCGCATCGATCGGCAAAGCACCGAAGCTGCTCATCGCATCGATAAGGAGCGATCGCCGGTGCCGCGCGCAGACGTCCGCAACATCTTGCAGCGGATTGAGGATGCCGGATGTGGTCTCGCAGTGGACGACGGCAACATGAGTGATCGCCTGATCGGCCGCAAGCGCGTGATTGAGGGCTTGCGCGTCCACCGTTTCGTCCTCAGGCCAGCTCAGCGACGTCACGGCGAGGCCGATGACCTCGGCGATGCGCACCATCCGCCGGCCGTAGGCACCATTGACGAGCACCAGCAGTCGGCCGTCGCCCGGCACCAGGGTGCCGATAGTGGCCTCGACGGCAAAGGTGCCCGAACCCTGGACCGGCACGCAGACGTGGCTGTCAGCCGCTTGCGCCAGCGCCAGCAGCCGCTCGCGGATGCGCTGATTGAGGGCAATGAAGGCGGCATCGCGCGATCCCCAGTCGCGCAGCATCGCCTGTTTGACCGTGGCCGAGGTGGTCAGCGGCCCAGGAGTCAACAGGATCGGTTCGCGCATGGGAAACCTCTTGCGGACGCCGCGGCGCGGATCAGCGCCGCCGCCAAGCCTGGGTACGGCGGGTCAACGACTGGGAGACAAGTGTATGCAGGAAGCGGACCGTGGCCGAAGTATAGACAATCAGCATCGCCATCGCGGCGGCTGCGGCAACACTGCCAGCATCGTCCATCGCCAGCACCGCCACCGCCGCCGGTCGGGTGTCTGAGGAGAACAAGAACACCACCGCCGAGACTGTCGTCATGGCATTGACGAACAGGTAAAGCGCGATGTCGAGGATGGTGGGCAGGCAGACCGGCACCGTAACCCGCCAGAACGTCCGATAGAACGGCACCTTCAGCGATGCCGAAACACTCTCGAATTCAGGGTCGATCTGTTTCAGTGCGGTCACCGCAGTCAGGTGGCTCACCGTGTAGAAGTGCACGATGGTCGACAACACGAGGATAGCCATGGTGCCGACCAGGAAGTTGAGCGGGTTCCATGGCGCATTGAAGAAGAAGATGTAGGAGATGCCGAGCACCAGGCCCGGGACCGCCAACGGCACCATCGCCAAGAGGTGAACACCCGAGCGCAGCCACGGAGCACCGCGACCCTTCTCAACCAGATAGGCGCCGGCAAACACCACCGTGCTGCCGATGATCGCGGTCAGCGTCGCCATCCTGAGCGAGTTGAAGAACGACTTCCAGCCGTCGGCATCGACGACGGAGAAGTCGTAGTTGGCGAGCGTCAGCCCGAGGTCGTAGGGCCAGAACTTGACGAACGAGGCGTAGGCCGAAACGCCGAGGATGCCGAGCAGAAACAGGCTGATCAGGCCGCAGATGGCGAGATAGATCCCATCCGTGACCCGGTTCGGCTTGGGCACCAACGGCACCGCGCGTGCCGACAGGCTCGCCGACTGCCGGCGCTGCGCCCAGCGGTCGACAACAAAGGCGAGCAGCGCCGGGGTCAAGAGGATCATGCCGACGACCGCGCCCATCTCGAAGTTCTGTTGGCCGACCACCTGTTTATAGACGTCCGTCGCCAGCACGTTGTAGCGGCCGCCGATCACCTTCGGCACGCCAAAGTCGGTAATTACCAACGTGAACACGACGAGGACGGTGCTGACCAGACCGTAACGGATCCCCGGCAGAGTGACGGTGAAGAACGTCCGCACGCGGCTGGCGCCCAGCACCTGCGCCGCTTCGTAAAGCCTGGAATCCGCGAGCGACATCGCGGTGTAGAGGATCATGATCGCGTGCGGCAGGGCGAAGAAGACCATGCCGGTGACGATGCCGATCGGCCCGTAGATGCTGGCGCCAAAGAGCCAATCCTTGATCAGCCCCTGGTTGCCGAACAGGTAGACCAGCGAGATCGCCGGCAGCAGCGAAGGCGCCAGGATCGGGATCGAGGCGATCGCGCGGAACAGCCCCTTCGCCGGCATGCAGGTGCGGCTAAGGCCGTAGGCGAACAGGAAGGCGATCGTGGTCGTAATGATGGTGGAAACGATGGAGATGAACAGGCTGTTGCCGATCGATTGGAACAGCGCCGGGTTGGAGAAGTAGGCGATGAAGTTGTCGAGGCCGATGAAGGCCCCGGTCCGGTCCTGAAAGCTCTTGGACAGGAGCGCGTAGAGCGCGAATGCCACGAAGATGAGGAGGAAGGCGGCCAGCGCCGCGAGCCCGCCCGCCATGACGAGCCGTTCCCCAGCCACCCGGCCGGAGCCCGTTCCCGCTACCGCCGGCGTGCCCAAGGCGGTGGCTCCGGCACCGATGCCGGGTGCGGTCATGACACGGCAGGATAGACGCGCAGCCGGTGGCTCGGCAGCGCGATGCGGACCGAATGGCCGCGGCTGACCTGGCGGCTGCGGACCAGGGGCGTCGGCAGGTCGGCGGCGAGGATCATCCCTTCGAGACAATCCGGCGCCAAGCGCGCTCGGAAGAAGTTGCCGATGAAATCGAGTTCGGCGACCCGCGCCTCCATGTGATTGCCCGCCGCCGCGGCAGTGCCATCGTCGATCTCGACATCCTCGGGCCGCACGCAAACGGTCACCCGCGATCCCGGCGCTACCCCGTGCAGCCCACCCGCATGTTGCACCTCGACCCGGCCAAGGCGCACATGCTGCTGGTCGATCAGCGTTCCCGGCAGGAAGTTCATCGTGCCGATGAAGTCGGCCACGAACGGATTGACCGGATCGCCATAGATCTCGTCCGCCGTGCCGACCTGTTCGATCACGCCCGCCTTCATGACCACGATCCGGTCGGCCATGGTCAGCGCCTCTTCCTGATCGTGCGTCACCATGATCGTGGTGATGTTGAGCCGACGCTGCAGATCCTTGATTTCCTTGCGCAGGTGCAGGCGAACCTTGGCATCGAGTGCGCTCAGCGGCTCATCCAGCAGAAGCAAGCCGGGCGACGTCGCAAGCGCGCGCGCAAGTGCGACGCGCTGCTGCTGGCCACCTGAGAGCTGGGCCGGAAACTTCTCCGCCTGATCGGCGAGGCCGACCATATCCAGAAGCTCGGCGGCGCGTTTTCGGGCGTCGCCGCGGCGCATCTTCCGGTTTTCCAAACCGTAGGCGACGTTCTTGATCACCGTCAGGTTGGGGAACAGGGCATAGGACTGAAAAACGATCCCGAAGTCCCGCTGCGACGGCGGCAGCGCCGAAATGTCGCGCCCCGCCTGTTCGATCGTTCCGGAGGTCTGGGGATCGAGCCCGGCAATCGCCCGCAGAAGCGTCGTCTTGCCGCAGCCCGAGGGGCCGAGGAAGCAGACAAACTCGCCTTCGTTAATCGCGAGCGAGACGTTCTTCAGCGCCTCGAAGCTGCCGAACTTCTTGCTAAGCTGTTCGATCCTGAGGTAGGGCGCGCCTGCGCCCTGCCCCGCCGCCGCTGCCTGAGGGTGCTCCGCATTCACGACCTTTATCCCGTCAAGAGCGTCGTCGGGCGCGGCTGACACACCCAACGGCCGCTCGCCCACACGCTATTTTTTCGGTTCGGACTTGGAGTCGTAGCGCTTGGTCCACTCGGCCAGGATGCGATCCCGGTTGAGCGCCGCCCACGCGAAGTCGTTGTTGGGCATCATCATCGCTTCGGCGTTGGCGGGATAGTTGGGGATATCCTTGGTCATGCCCTGGTAGGCCACGACCGCATAGAAGGTGTTGTAGAGTTCGTTCGCACCCTTGCTGGCGGCAAAGTCGGCGAGCTTTTTCGCGGCAGCAGGCTGATCCGTCCCCTTGACGATCGCGGTCGCCTCCATGTCCCAGCCGGAGCCAGGCTTCGGAAGGATGACATCGAGCGGTGCGCCCTTGGTCTTGAGCGAGGCGCCGGTGTACTCGATCGAGATGCCGAGCGGATATTCTCCGGCGGCCGCCTGCTTGCAGGGCTTGGAACCGGAATGGGTATAGGCGGCGATGTTTTCGTTCAGCTTGTCCATAAAGGCCCAGCCTTGCGCCTCGCCCATCTGCTGCAGCCAGCCTGAGACGGTGAGGAAGCCGGTGCCCGACGATGCCGGATTGGGCATGACCAAGTGACCCTTGTAGACAGGGTTCAGCAGGTCCTCCCAGCTTGCCGGCTTCGGCAAACCCTTCTTTTCGGCTTCGATGGTGTTGTAGCAAACGGCGCCCATCCACGCGTCAACGCCGACCCAGGTCGGCGGATTCTTCGAACTGCGGAACTTCGGCTTCAGGTTTTCGACGCCGGCGGGCGAATACCCTTCGAGCAGGCCGTCGCGGTCGAGCAGCAGCAGGCTGGAGGCCGCCAAGCCCCAGATCACATCCGCCTGCGGCTTCGCTTTCTCCGCCAAAAGGCGCGCGGTGATGATGCCGGTCGAGTCCCGCACCCACTGGATTTCGATATCCGGGTGCGCCGCCTCGAACGCCTTCTTATAGGGGGCGAGTTGCTCGTTCTCGAAGGCTGTGTAGACAGTCAGCATCTCCGCCGCGCCGGCCGGCCGGCCGGGCAACAGCGCCGCCATGGCGGACACGAGAATGGCAGACAGTCCTTGAACTGCGCGGCGCGAGCACACGAGCATTGCACGGCTCCTTGGATTTGTAGCCGTGCAGGCACATAGTATCGCCCGCTAGCGGCCCCGATTCTATCCCCTCACCTTGTCTAGACCAGGACCGTGTTCGGAGGGGATGAAGCTTTTGTGACGGCGGGTGAGCCGTTGCTTGGCGAGAGCAGTATTCCGCCGGCACCGGCTGCTGACCGCTGCTCTTGCGGCGCATAAGCCCGGCGTTGCCGAGCGGGCGCGAACGTGGCAGGTTTTCCGGCATGATTTCAGCACCCGAAGCCGTTTTGTACACCGGCTGCGGCCTCGACCGCGTCGCCGCACGCAGAGCCAACGATGCCTGGATTGAGGCACAGCGGCGTGCGCCGTCCATCCGCGTTCTGCCCTATTGGCGCGGCCGGAATCTCATCATCGACGGCGAGCCGCCGCGCCTTGCCGCGGCAACCGGCGCCAGCGCACAGGACGTCGCTGCCGCTGCTGAAACGCTCGTGTTTCTCGGCACTTCGGCGGACGGCTGTCCCTGGTTCGCGGCTGACCTGTCGGCGGGCGAGCGCCGCGATCTGCCCGCTTTCGGCGACGGCACCGCGTTTCGGGATCTGTGGCGGATTGGCGCCAGGCTCACGCGCGATGATGGCGCGATCCTCGCTTACGTCCGCGGCATGATGCACTGGCACCAGCAGCACCGGTTCTGCGGGCGCTGCGGTCAGCCGACCCATGTGCGCGACGGCGGCCATATGCGGGTATGCGCGAACGAAGCGTGCGCCGAGAAGCACTTCCCGCGCACCGATCCGGTGGTGATCATGCTCGTCACCCACGGCGAAGGCAGCGACGCGCGCTGCGTCCTGGCACGCCAACCGGCATGGCCAGCCGGCCTGCATTCGACGCTTGCCGGTTTCGTCGAGCCGGGTGAGAGCGTTGAGGAAGCGGTGGTGCGGGAGGTGCGCGAGGAGGTCGGCCTTGAGGTCGCGCGGCTCACCTATTTCACCTCGCAACCGTGGCCCTTCCCCGGGTCGCTGATGCTGGGATACCGCGCCACGGTCGAAAGCGCGGGCGCGATCCGCTACGATACGGCCGAGCTCGAGGATGCGCGCTGGTTCAGCCGCGCGGACGTGCAAGCTTTCACGCGGCCGGAGCGGTACCTTCCCTATCGTGGGACGATCGCGCGCGCACTCATCGACGCATGGCTCGCCGAAGGCGGTGACTTCGGCCGCGGCTCGGAGAGGGACGAGGCGGACCGATGCTGACCCTGCGCAGCGCCGGACCACAAGACGCAGAGCCGATCGCGCGCGTCTATGTTGACGCCTGGCGCTCTGCCTACCCGGGCGTCGTTCCGAACGAGGTCCTGGTGCGGATGTCCGTCGGCGCCCAGGCACGCCAGTGGGCGTTCGTGTTGCGCCAGCGCGGCGGACCGCAGGCCGTCATCGTTGCCGAAGACCCAGAGGCCGGGATCATCGGCATGGGCTCGTGCGGCGAGGTACGGACAACCGGGCTCCCGCAGTCGGGCGAGGTCTATACCCTTTATGTTGCGCCGGGCTTTGAGGGCAACGGCATTGGCAGCGCGCTCCTGTTGGGCTTGTTCAACGTGCTCGCCGATCGCGGCCTGAACTCGGCGCTGGTCTGGGTGCTGGGCGGCAATCCGGCGCGCTTCTTTTACGAGGCGATGGGTGGCCGCCGCGTCGCCGTGCGCGCCGAGACGCTGTGGAACAAGGAGCTGATGCAGGTTGCCTACGGCTGGGACGATGTCCGCAGCCTTCCCCGGCTGGGCGACGTGCGTGTGAAGTGAACCGGGCGCCCCCGGCACTGCACTTGGGCAAGGGTGCACGGCACGTGGGCAAAGGTGCACGGCACTGGGGCAAGGGTAAGGGAGCGCCGATGTTCGAACGCATTCTGATCGCCAATCGCGGCGAGATCGCCTGCCGCATCATCCGTACCGCGCGCCGGTTGGGCATCCGCTCGATCGCCGTCTACTCCGATGCGGACGCCGATGCGATGCACGTGGCGATGGCGGACGAGGCCTATCACATCGGCCCGGCCGAGCCGCGCTTGAGCTATCTCGCCATCCCCAGGCTGCTCGACATCGCGGCACTGGCCGCCGTCGACGCCATTCACCCGGGCTACGGCTTCCTGTCCGAGAACGCCGCCTTCGCCGATGCCTGCCGGGCGGCGGATTTCGTGTTCATCGGCCCGCCGGCGGAAGCCATCCGGGCGATGGGCTCAAAAAGCGAAGCCAAGGCGATCATGGAGGCGAACGGCGTGCCGGTCGTCCCCGGCTATCACGGCGAGGGCCAGGACCTTTCGATCATCGAGCAGGCCGCGGCGCAGATCGGCTACCCCGTCATCGTCAAGGCGGTCGCCGGCGGCGGCGGCCGTGGCCTGCGCGTGGTCGAACGGCCGAGCCAGCTGCATCAGGCGGTCGAGCGGGCGCGGCACGAGGCGATGAGTGCTTTTGACGACGGACGGCTCCTGATCGAGAAGTACATCGCCGAGCCCCGCCACGTCGAGGTGCAGGTGTTTGCGGATCGTCTCGGTTCGGTTGTGCACCTGGCGGAGCGCGACTGCTCGATCCAGCGCCGGCATCAGAAGGTCATCGAGGAGGCTCCAGCGCCGAACCTGGCACCGGCACTGCGCCAGGCGCTTGGCCAAGCGGCGGTGCGCGCCGCCCAGGCCGTCGCCTACGAGGGGGCCGGCACGGTCGAATTCCTCGTCGACGGTGCGGAGCGCTTCTTCTTTATGGAGATGAACACAAGGCTGCAGGTCGAGCACCCGGTCACCGAGATGATCACCGGCATCGACCTGGTCGAATGGCAGTTGCGGATTGCCGCTGGTGAGCCGCTGCCGCTGTGCCAAGACGACATCGCGGTCAACGGCCACGCCTTCGAGGCCCGCATCTATGCCGAGGACCCGGCGCACGGCTTCCTGCCCGCCACCGGCACGCTGCGCCGCCTGCGCTTTCCGGACGAGAGCGCCTTCGTGCGCATCGATACCGGCGTCCGAGAAGGCGATGCGGTCGGCGCCAGCTACGATCCGATGATCGCCAAGCTGATCGTCTGGGACGCCGACCGGACCAAGGCGCTCAACCGCCTCCGCTGCGGGCTCGACGAAGTGCAGGTGGTGGGTGTCGCCAACAATGTTGCCTTCTTGGGCGCGCTCTGCCGCCACCACGCCTTCGCCGCTGCCGACCTCTCGACGCATTTCATCGACCGGCACGAAAAAGCACTCTTGCCGGAAGCGCAGCCGGCCGGTGCCCGGACGCTCGCCCTGGCCGCGCTCGCGATGCTGAAGCGCAGGGAAGCGGAGGCGGCCGATGCGGCGCGGCGTTCGCGTGATCCCCACTCGCCGTGGCACCGCACCGACGGCTGGCGCCTGAATGACGACAATTTCCACACTTTCACCTTCCGTGACGGCGGCGCCAGCGTCGATGTCGTCAGCCACTACCGCGCCGACGGTTTCGTGTTCGAGGTGCCGGGCGCCCCCTTGCCGATCAAGGCGCAGGGCGAGATCGATGCCGGAGGCGACCTCGTCGCCGAGCTCAACGGCGTGCGCTTGAAGGCCTGCGTCGCGCGGCACGGCGACGAGATCACGGTGATCGCAGCTGGCGCCTGCCACCGGCTCGTCATCGACGATCCGGTCGCCCGCGCCGACGTCGTCGAGGCGCGCACGCCCTCGCTCAAGGCGCCGATGCCGGGCCGGGTGATCGCCGTCAACGTCGAAGCGGGCGAGGCCGTGCGCCGCGGCACCACGGTTATGGTGTTGGAGGCGATGAAGATGGAGCACGTCGTGGCTGCGCCAGCCGACGGCATGGTCGAGCGCATCCACTTCCTGGTTGGCGACCAGGTGCAGGAAGGCAACGTGCTGGTATCATTCGTCTCCGACCCGCCGTCGGCAGAATGCTCCCCTACGGCCGAGGTTCTTGAAAAATAAAGGAGACCCCACGAATGACGGGCCGCCGACGCGAAATGAGCGGCAGCTTAATTAAAAAAAAGAGAATAAGGATGTGACCATTATGTTGCGCCGCAACACGGAACGTGCTGCAATGCCGGCAACACCCCGGCTAAAGGAAGGGATGCGGCGACAATGGAGCTGAGCGAACTCGGGCGAGTGCTGCACGAACAACATTTCCGCATTCTGGTCTCGATCTGCGGCCTCGAGAACCGTGTCACCGGCCCCGAAGCCGAGCGTCCCTTTGATGCGACCAACCCCGAGGACCGCGCCCAGCTACAGCGTCTGGTCAGCGAAATCGATGAAATCATCGATCATAACGCCTTCGAAGAAGTCATCTTGTTTCCGCTGTTGGCTGATGACAGCAACGAAATGGCGATTCACTTGACCCACGAACACGTCGAGATCGGTCCCAAGGCGCTCGATCTGCGCACGCTGGCCGCGGGGTTCCTGGCCTCAGGCTGCGATCAGGACGCGTGGCAGGCATTCAAGGAGCACGCGATCGAGCTTGTGCGCCTCATGATGCAGCATTTGCAGCAGGAGGAGGCCTCGCTCGTGCAGCAGCTCGGCGGCATGCTCGATCCCGAGACCGACCTGCGCTTGGCGCGCGAGCGCGCAGCCGGACGCTCCGGCGCCAGCGTCGCCGCCACCGAGTGCTGTGATCGACAGGACGCGCTGCCTGAACCGGCCGGCGGCGCTACGCTTAACGGCGATCGCGACAGCCCGCGCGTGGCGCCACGGCGGATCTGCGCCTATGATCTGGCGCAGCGGATGACGGCGCGCCGTCGTTCGACGGCGCTGCCGCGATCGGGACCCGTTCTCCGCTAACGAACGCACGCGTTTCCTTGGCGCGCGGCGGCGCGGGCCGGCTTATTTCTCGGCTTCTGCCTTGTGCATGCTCTCGGCCAGCTTCTGCATCAGCGTATCGCGGCTGACCTTCTTGCCGTGCCGTTCGAAATCGGCCGTGACCTTACGGAACATGTCGTCCTCGCCCGGTTCATCGAGGTCCGAGTAAATGACGTCGCGCGCGTACGCATCGGCGGCCTCGCCGTCGTAGCCCAATTCCTTCGCAGCCCAGAGCCCGAACAGCTTGTTGCGCCGGGCAAGGCGTTTGAAATCAGCCTCCTCCCGATGTGCGTGTTCACGTTCGTGGGTATGAGACTTCGTCTTGTCTGCGGCCATCGTCCGTCCCTGTAATCCTGACCATCCTGTGGCATAACATGGGGAACTCTACGGTCGCGTCAACGGGTCTTTGGCAAGCTCCGAATGCGCGCATTAGAACCACTCGGGAGGACAAGATGTCTCTCTTGCACCAGCACCTGCATGAATCCCGGCTCAAGCGCGATCAGGCTGCGATCGACGGGCAATGGATCGGGGCCGACAGCGGCGCCACCTTTGCCGTCAACAATCCGGCCGATGGAAGCGTGATCGCCCAGGTAGCCGATCTTGGCCAAGCGGAAACGGTGCGCGCGATCGAGGCGGCCAACCATGCCTTTCCCGCTTGGCGCAGCCGTACCGCGAAGGAGCGCAGCCGGATCCTGCGCCGCTGGTTCGAGCTGATCACGGCGCACCAGGAGGATCTCGCTGTCCTGATGACGCTCGAACAGGGCAAGCCGCTGGCGGAGAGCCGAGGCGAGATCGCCTATGGCGCCGCCTTCGTCGAATGGTTCGCCGAGGAGGCAAAGCGGGTCGAAGGCGATATCATCCCGGCTACCGTCCCGGGCCGGCGTCTCTTTGCGCTGAAAGAGCCGATCGGCGTCACCGCTGCGATCACGCCCTGGAATTTCCCCATTGCGATGATCACCCGCAAGGTCGCGCCGGCACTGGCGGCCGGCTGCACCTCGGTGGTCAAGCCTTCGAAACTGACGCCGCTTTCGGCACTTGCGCTGGCCGAACTCGCGAACGAAGCGGGCGTACCCGCGGGCGTGCTCAACATCGTCCCGTCGGCTTCGGCGGCCACGGTCGGCCACGAGCTTTGCACCAACCCGATCGTGCGCAAGATCTCGGTCACCGGCTCGACCGAGATCGGCCGCCTCGTCATGCGCTTGAGCGCCGATACGGTCAAACGGCTGTCGCTCGAACTCGGCGGCAATGCGCCGTTCATCGTTTTTGATGACGCCGATCTCGATGCCGCGGTGGCCGGCGCACTGGCGTGCAAGTATCGGAACTCCGGCCAGACTTGCGTCTGCGCCAACCGCATCTTGGTGCAAGACACCGTGTACGATGCGTTCGCGGCCAAGCTCGGCGCGGCCGTTGCCGAACTGAAGGTGGGTCCCGGCCTCGAAGCCGGAGTCCAGCAGGGGCCGCTGATCAACGCGGCCGCGGTGGCAAAGGTCGAGGAACACATCGAAGATGCCGTCAGTGCAGGGGCAACGGTGATCACCGGCGGGCGCCGACATGGGCGCGGCGGCACGTTTTTCGAGCCGACGGTTCTGGCGGACGTGACGCTGCAGATGAAGATCGCGAAGGAGGAGACATTCGGCCCGGTCGCGCCGCTGTTCCGTTTCCAAGCCGAGGAAGAAGCGATCGCCATGGCGAACGCGACCGAATTCGGTCTCGCCGCCTACCTTTATGCGCGCGATGTGGGACGGATCTGGCGGGTCGCCGAAGCGCTTGAATACGGCATGGTCGGCGTCAACGAGGGCATCATCTCGACCGAGGTTGCGCCGTTCGGCGGCGTCAAGCAGTCGGGCATCGGCCGCGAAGGCTCCCGCTACGGCATCGACGAATATCTGGAGATCAAGTACGTCTGCCTGGGCGGCCTGTAATGGCTTACGTCCTGGCGCTCGATCAGGGCACGACCAGCTCGCGGGCCTTGCTGTTCGACCGCGACGGACAGGTCCGTGCCTCAGCACAGCGGGAGTTCCGGCAGATCTTTCCGCAGCCGGGGTGGGTCGAGCACGATCCAGAGGAAATCTGGTCCTCTCAGCGCGCGGTCATTGATGAAGTTCTGGCCCAGGCCAAGGTCGCCCCGCGGGCGATCGCCGCGATCGGCATCACCAACCAGCGGGAGACGACGCTGCTGTGGGAGCGGGCAACCGGAATCCCGATCGCGAACGCGATCGTCTGGCAGGACCGACGCACCGCTCCCATGTGCGAGCGCCTGCGCGCCGATGGGGTGGAGCCCGTGGTTCGGGCGAAAACCGGCCTCGTCCTCGATCCCTACTTCTCCGCCACCAAGATCCGCTGGCTGCTCGATACCGTCCCTGGCGCGCGCGCCCGCGCCGAGGAAGGCGCCCTCTGTTTCGGCACCGTTGACAGCTGGCTGGCGTGGAAGCTGAGCGGTGGCCGGCTGCATGTCACCGATGCTTCAAACGCCGCCCGCACAGCGCTGTTCAATATCCACACGTTGCAGTGGGATGAGGAGTTGTTGCAGGTGTTCGGCGTGCCGCCGGCCATCCTGCCCGAGGTGTGCGCATCGTCCGCGGTCGTCGGCGCAACGACACCTTCCGTCCTCGACCCGCCGGTTCCGATCGCGGGTATTGCCGGTGACCAGCAGGCGGCCCTGTTCGGTCAGGCCTGCCTCGATCCGGGAACGGCGAAAAACACGTACGGCACCGGCTGCTTCTTGTTGCTCAATACCGGCACGCGACCGGTCATCTCGCCGCACAAGCTGCTCGCCACCGTCGCTTGGAACCAGAACGGGCGGATCACCTACGCGCTTGAGGGCAGCGTCTTCATCGGCGGCGCCGTGGTGCAATGGCTGCGCGACGGCTTAGGGCTCGGCCGCAGCGCTGCCGAGATCGCGTCCCTTGCTGCGACGGTCGAGGGGACCGGCGGCGTCTATCTCGTGCCCGCCTTTGCCGGCCTGGGTGCGCCGCACTGGGACGCGAGCGCACGCGGCCTCATCGCAGGCCTGACCCGCGGCACCACGTCCGCACATCTGGCGCGCGCCGCGCTTGAAGGCATCGCCTATCAGGTTGCCGACGTCCTCGATGCCATGCAGGCCGATGCGGACATCCCCATCAGCGAACTGCGCGTCGATGGCGGAGCCGCCGCGAGCGACCTCCTACTGCAATTCCAGGCGGATATCACCGGCATCCCGATTGTGCGCGCGGGCGTGCTTGAGGCCACGGCGCTGGGTGCAGCCTGCCTCGCCGGCTTGGCCGTCGGCTTCTGGCGGGACAGCGCCGATCTCGCGCGCTTCGTTGCCGCCGGCCGCCGGTTCGAGCCGCAGATGCCGGCTGCAGATGTGGAGCGCCTGCGCGCCGGCTGGCGGAAGGCGCTGGCGCGAGCGAAAGCGTGGGAGAACGCTTGAGAGATTGGGTGGGCGCCGCCCAGGCGCGCCATCAACGATGGACGACGAACCGTCCTACATCGAACCGCGCCTGCCAGCCATGGCGTTCCAGCTCCGGGTCCAGATGCTCCTCTTCCGGGTAACCGATACAGAGGTAGGCGATGAGCTTCCAGGCCGAAGGCGTTTCGAGGATGGTGCACACCCGGCCGGGATCCAGGATCGAGACCCAGCCCATGCCGATGCCATGCGCGCGAGCCGCCAGCCACAAGGCGTGCACCGCGCCGACCACCGAGTAGGCGAGCGTTTCCGGCATCGTCTGCTGACCGAGACCGGAGCCAAGACTTGTTGCCGTATCGGCAAACACGGCGAGCTGGACCGGCGCCCGGTCGAGGCCTTCGAGCTTGAGGCGGGCATAAAGCGTCTGCCGCTCGGCTGCGTAACCGGCTAGGGCCGCATGGTTGCAACGGGCGAATTCCCGCCGGACGGCAGCCCTGCGCTCCGGATCGGTAACGACCACGAAACGCCACGGCTGGCTGTTGCCGACCGAAGGCGCCAAGGCCGCGAGCGCCAGGAGCGCGTTCAGGACCTCGATCTCGATCGGCTCGACACGAAAACGGCGGACGTCGCGCCGCCAGCGGAACAACGCTTCGAGCTGGTGGCAGAAAGCGGTGTCAAACCGAGGCGGCATCGTCGCGGATGAGGGGTCGGTTGGCGGCGCGGCGCTCATGGGATACGACTTTAGCCGGCCGTGCGACCCCGCCGCCACAGTTTTGCGCGCCCACTAAACCTTGCGCAGCCGCCTGCGGCCGGCCGCCGGTGCATTCGTGCCGTTTGACATCGAAACCACAAGCGCGCTACGCGTCGGCGCCATCAATGAGGAGGAGTCCTTCCATGCTGTTCGTCCTGGCCGTGCTGGTGAGCCTGGCCGTCGTCCTGCCGCCGGCAAGCGCCAGCGCCGCCCAACCGCCGCTGACCGAAAAGGAGGTGCTGAGCGTGATCAGCGCCAACCGCGATCTCGCGCCCGTGTTCGCCAAGCACGAGGCCGCCATGCGGGCCTATGCCGAGAGTCCGGCAGGCAAGGCGGCAATGCAGAAATCCGGCGACGATCCCTGCAAATTCGCCGATGAACAGCGCGCAGTGCCCGGGTTTGCCGAGATGGAGAAGGTCGTGCGCACGCACGGCTTTACCGACGGCGAGGCCTACTGTCGGCAGTCGTTCCGGGTGTTTGCCACCTGTGCCGCCATCGACGCGCAGCGGGAGAACCCCGACTGGCGCAAGCAAATGGGCACGCCGCAGCAGCGCACCGCACGCGCCCGCGAGGAAATGGAACGCATGCTGAAAGAGATCGACAGCAATCCCAAGATGACGCCGCAGCAAAAGGCGGACATCCGCAAGCAGCTTACCGAGACCATGCGCGATGTCGAGCAGAGCACGTCAGGCACGCTGTGGAAGGCGATTGACGCCGTCTCCGACGAGGACATGCGCGTTGCCGCGCCGCACTGCACCACACTCGAAGAATCCGTCGAGCGTGTCTCCCCGGAAAAGGCTGCGCCGCCGGCAGCCCGCTAAGGCGGGCACACCGGTGCGGTCGGCTTCCGATCAGGCGACCGCGGCCGCTGTGCTGTCGACGGTTGTGCTGTCGGCGGCTGTGCTGTCGGCGGCTGTGCTAACCTCGGCCCGCCGCCAGAACGGCGGATAGGCGGTTAGCTTCGCCCACAGCGCGTCCAGGTGCTGCTGCCGGCTGTCGGCGGTGTGAGCGTGCCACCCGACGACGAGGCCGGCAGCGTACGCCAGCCGGGTACGCTCGCGGCCATTGCGCTCTTTCGTGAGGCGCAACAACAGCCGCCGCGCGACCGCAGCATCGTTCTCGACCCCGAGACCGTCCTGCAGCGTCTTCAACGTCACAAGGAACGGATTGAGGCGGCGGCGCGGAAACAGCGAGGCGAAGAATTCGGTGGCGTAGCGCAGCTTCTTGATTTCGATGCGCAGCAGGTGCCGTTGCTCGGCGTTGAGGTCAGCGAAATCGGCGCCGCAATTCAGCACCGCCGCCAAGAGTTGATCGAGCAGATGCGAGACCGCATCGGTCGCCTTCGACGCCAGGGACGGGTGGGCCGGCGGCCCGAACGGATCGTGCCAGCTGCGCCCATCGGCCCAGGCGGCGAGCAGCATCACGAGGCCGGTGTAGCGTTGCGCATGCAGGGCGGTTGCGGCGCGGGTGTAGCCTTCGTCCTGCTTGGCCTGCGCCTGCAGCCGAAGCTCATCGAGACGGGCTTCACCCTCGAACTGCCGCAGCACCGGCGGCAGGGTTTCATCGAGAAAGACATCCCAGTCGCGTGCCGGCGCCAGTTCCTTGAGCAGCCAGCGCAACTCGCCATCGAGATACTGGCACTGGTTGGCCGGCAACAGATCGCCGAACAGCGCAAGGCAACAACGCAACCGCCTAATCGCGACGCGCATCTGGTGCGCGCCCTCGATGTGGGCACGCGTCGCCACGCATTCCTCGTTGGCGCGCAGGTGCTCGACGCAGGCAAGGACGATCCGCGACAGGGCATCCTCGAGAATCACTCCGCGCGGCAGGCGCGGCAAGTTTCCCTTGTGGAACTTTCGAACGCTTTCCCCCCCTGCCGCTGGTACCTGAACTTCTTCCGGCACACCCGCAGGGTGCATCAAGACCATAACCCCGCTCCCGTTTGAACCGACCGCAGTCGCTCGTAAGAACCCTGAGCCGCTCCGTTCGCGGCTGCCAAGCTTGGCCCTTTTGCGCCGGTTCCCTGAGCTGTCATATTAGAGTCCCAATTGGCCGGCGCAAGACTCCACGGCGGACAGTTTTTGCCGCAAGGCTGTAACCGCGTTATACTTAGATGATGGGAGGCAAGAAGAGCAGGACCTCTGCCGATGGCAGGGAATGAGACGTTCATGCTGGTTGAGATCATCTACGATCCAAGCTGTCCGTGGTGCTACATTGGAAAACGCCAGCTCGATGCGGCGCTCGCCGCCCGCCCCGGTGTGCGCGTGCGGCGGCGCTGGTGGCCGTTTCTGATCAATCCCGACCTGCCGTCGGCGGGCCTTGACCGGGCCGACTTCCTGACCCGGAAGTTCGGCAGCGAGGCGCGGGTCAGCCGTCTCTATCGGGCCATCGCACACGTCGGCCGCTCGGTCCGGATCGATTTCGACTTCGAGCGCATCGACCGCGTGCCCAATTCCCTGCACGCGCATCGCCTGGTTTGTATGGCCGCGCGTGCCGGCCGCGCCGACGCTGCCGTCGAGGCGTTGTTCGAGAGCCACTTCGTCCGTGGCCTCGATATCGGCAACCGGCTGGTGCTGGCACAGATCGGCGCCAGCATCGGCCTGCAACCGAGCGCTGTAACAACTTATCTGATGAGCGATGCCGACACCGACCTCGTCCTTGAGGAGAACACCCGTGCGCAGCAGCTCGGCATCAACGGTGTGCCCGCTTTCGTGTTCGCCGGGATGTTCGTCGTTTGCGGCGCCCAGGACCCGAAGGCCTTGACCCGGATGCTGGACGCGGCGCGAACCGCCGGTGCCGCGCGCATCCGCCCGCGCGAACTGGTCCGCTAGTCCAAAGCTCCAAGCAGGCGATCTGCCGTCCCTTCGCGCATTGCAGCCAGAAGTCGCACAGTGCGCGCGCCGGTAGCTGACCAGCCGATCGCCGCTGTCGCATCTGCAATTTCGTATTCGCGAACCCGCTTTAACGGGTAATCAATTGTCTTGATTGTAAATTACCTTTGGCCCCCGCTTTCGTCGCCAGCGATCTTAGTGTCGCTGCGGAATTGACCGAGGAACACGCGCAAGTAGTGATGCACGTCACAGTGATCCGACGTCTTTTCCCCTATCTTGCCCAGGAATTTACAACGAAAACACGACGAATATGGAACAGCAACACCTGGACATCGTTCGCGCCTATTATCGCGCCGCCCTCGCGGGAGCCGACTGGTCGGAACCCCTGACCCTCCTGGGCGATGCGACCGGGGCGGGGGCGTGCATCGTTGTCACCCACAATTTCCGCACGGGTGTGAGCCGGATCGAACACGCAAGTGGGCTTGAAGCGTCGCACATCGCCGCCTTCAATGCAGCGGGCGCGCCCGCCAGCGTCTGGTTCCGCGATCAGCGCCACTTCCAGATCGCGCCCTCCGTGGTGAGCGGCCGCGACCTGTTGACCGTGGCTGACTTGGTCGACAGCCCGTTCTACCGTTTTTGGCTGAAACCGCTGGGGCTGCTCGACCACGCATTCATCGTCCTGCAACGACGCCGGGATGCCATGCGCATTCTGCAATTAGGGCGCGAGGAACGCAACGGCCCGTTTGCCGAGGCCGATCTCGCCCTGCTTCGGCGCCTTGCCGCCGATCTGCATCACGCGACGCTGGCCGGCGAGGATCTGAAGCGCCAGAACGCCACCAGCGAAACGCTGATCTCGGCGCTGAAGGGTATGCCGGTTGGCGTCGTGATCGCGAATGCGGAGGGCGCCGCGCTTGCCACCAACGATGTCGCGCAATCGGTGATCGAGGCCGGCGAGGGCATCCAGGCCACGGCTAACGGTCTTTCGATCGACAGCAACAGCCGGCGCATCAAACTGCGCGACCTCGTGGCGCAGGTTACCGCTCCGGGCCGGACGGCGGCCGAGCGGACGCATTTGATGGCGGTGAGCCGGCATGGCGGCGGCCGCCCATTGGCCTTGCTGCTGACCGCGGCGGGACCGTGCGAAACAGACACCGAGCTGACGCCGGAGGCACCGGCAGCGATCCTTTACGTCGGCGATCCGGACCGGGTCATGGTGTTCGACAACGCTCGCATTGCCAAACTCTATGGTCTGAGCCGGGCGGAATCCCGCGTCGCTGCCCTGCTGGCGAGCGGCTATCGTCTCGAGCAGGCGGCGGACATGCTGGGCGTCGCCTACGAGACGGTGCGCAAGCACTTGAAGCAGATTTTCAGCAAAACCGGTACCTATCGCCAGGCGGAACTGGTCCGGATCCTCGTCAACGGACCCGCCAGTCTCGCCATCTAAGCCTGCGGCCGGGATCTGACCGGCGGCTGCACCCAGCGCCAGATTGTAACGCCTGCCCCACCCCGTCCGGGTCGAGTCAGTTCATCGCATCTAACCTGTCCGACCCGAGGGGGCCGCGCCAGTGGGGGGCCCCCTTGCGTTCAGGTTGAAGAAAGCGCCTCCTTTGTCGACGCCGCATTGAACGCGGACAAGAATAGCGCAGCTGGCAGGCAGACCCGTGCCCGCCCCGCGGATAACGGCTGGCTTGCGCCGGCGATGACGCTACCTTATAGTGCATTGAATTTGAAAGACTCTTTCACAGTCACGCACCAAGATCGCGGTGCGGTTGATTTCGAACGGCCGGTCGGAAGTGACGTCCGTTGCCATCTCATGCATGGCGCGCCTCGTCTTGGCCCCGCTCTTGCGTCGCTCCTCGCCGCCATCCCGACACAAAGGGAAGGCATCGGCGCGGCACGCCAAGCCTGCCACGCGAACCGGTTCGGGAAAGTGAAGCGCTTGGCCGATGCGGAAGTCCTCGGGAAAGGACGATGTCGTCAACAAGATCAGACTTTCGGCTGGCAGCAGTCTCTAATATCTGCCAAGCGCTTACGGTCAATGCGGCCGTCATTCTGGTCGGCCACGGCTCGCCGCGTGTGAGCCGGCCCGCCGCCGATCTCAACCGCATTGCGCTGGCCTTGCGCCAGCGCGAAGGCTTTGCTGCGGTCGAGGTGGCGATGCTGAATGGCAGCGGCGGGCGGCCGGCAGAGGTCATGGCTCGTGTTCCTGCCGACCGTGCCGTCGTCGTGCCGATAATGATGTGTGACGGCCAGACGGTGCACCGCGACATTCCGCATGCCTTCGCCGATATCGACCCCGCCCGCCTCACATTCTGCCCGCCGGTCGGCACCCATCCCGGGCTTGCCGCGTTGATTGCCAAGCGCGCGAGTGTGGCCGCGCACCGGATGGGGACGTTACCCGAAAACGCCGTCCTGCTCCTGATCGCGCACGGCTCGACCCGGAACGCCGCCTCCGAACAGGCGACCCTGCTGCAGGCGCGCCGGCTTGTTGAGACGCAGGTGTTCCGCGCCGTCGCCGCTGCCTATCTCGAGCAGCCGCCGTCTATCGCGGATACGCTGGAGCAACTGCAGGGGCCGGTGATCGCGGTCGGCCTGTTCGCCGCTGCCGGCCGGCATGCGACGCACGACGTGGACGAGGCGCTCGCTGCTGCCGGCCGCGCGGATGTCACCTACCTCGGCCCCATCGGCACCGACCGCGGGATTACCACGCTGGTCGCTTCGCTGGTCCGCGCCTGCGCGGGCGCCGACGGTGCGGAGGCCGAGGGCAGCGCCTATCTACCGGACGGCACCGCCTGAACCATCCTGCTGTTGGTGCGAATGCACCGGCGTTCTTTTCACAAGATTACCGTTGGCCAGCAGCGGCCCGAGCGTTTAAGGACGGCCAGGCAATCGTGCTAACCGGGTGAGCGGCTGGATGACTCCCGACGGCTGGATCGTGCTCGGCATTCTCGCGGCTGCGATCGTGGCGTTCGCGAGCAACCGGTTCAGGGTCGATGCCGTTGGCTTGGCGGTCCTGCTGGCGCTCTCCGTCTCCGGCATGTTGAGCGCCGGGGAAGCCATCGCCGGGTTCAGCGATCCCTCGGTGCTGATGATCGGCGGGCTGTTCATCGTCGGCGAGGCGATGGTCGCCACCGGCGTAGCCGCGATCCTCGGCACTTGGCTGGCACGGGTCGGCCGTGGCAGCGAAACCCGGCTGATTGCGCTCTTGATGCTGGTGGTCTCGTCGGTCGGCGCCTTCATGAGCTCGACCGGCATCGTCGCCATCTTCATTCCTGTCGTCCTCGGTTTGGCGGCGCAGACGGGATCGAGCCGCTCGCGGCTGATGATGCCGCTTTCAGTCGCAGCCCTCGTCAGTGGCCTGATGACCCTGATCGCGACACCGCCCAACCTCGTTGTCAGCGCCGCATTGCAAAGCCATGACCTCCATCCGCTCGGCTTTTTCGAACTGACGCCGATCGGCGTCGCCGTACTGGCGCTTGCCATCGGCTACATGGCGATAATCGGCCGCCGCCTCCTCGACCGGCCCGAACCGAAGGGAGAGCGGGCCACGGTTTCCATCGACGCCTTGTTGGAAAGCTATGACCTGAAAGCGCAGTTCCGGGCGTTCCGGATCGGTGCGAAGTCGGAACTGATCGGCCGCACGGTGGCGGAATCGCAGGTGCGCACCCGCTATGGCGTGACCCTGGTTGCAATCAATAGGGAATCGGACAGACCATCCGCCGTTCGGCCCGCGTTGGCAGACGCGGTGACGCGGCGCGGGGATGTGATCTCTGTCGCCGCACCGGCACCCCTGATTGACCGCTTCGCGGCCATCGCCGATCTCCATGAAGAGCAGATCGACGAACGCTTTCGCGCCGCAGCGCGGCAGGAAATCGGCATTGCCGAGGTGATGCTGGCCCCGGACGCCGCCCTGACCGGCCGGACGTTGCGGGAAGCGCAGTTTCGCAAGCGGCGGGGCCTGACCGTTCTTGCGCTTAAGCACCGCGGCCAGGTCGTGACGGGCAACCTGATCGACACGCCGGTCCAGGCGGGCGACCTGATGCTGGTCGCTGGCGGCTGGCCGCTGATTGCCAGGCTGCAGGACGACCCGGGCGAGTTCGTCATCCTACGCCTGCCGCACGAGTTCCAGTCGATTGCGCCGGCTCGCGCGCGAGCTCCCGTGGCACTTGGCATTCTCGCCGTGATGATCGCAGTGATGACCGCAGGGCTGCTGCCGAACGTGATCGCTGTCTTGGTCGCGGCGCTGGCGATGGTCGCCACCGGCTGTGTCCCGGTCAAGCGGGTGTACTCGAGCGTCGGCTGGTCGACCTTGGTGCTGATCGCGGGCATGCTGCCGCTTGCCACGGCGCTCGAGAAGACCGGCGTCACGGCGGCAATGGCGACCGGGCTCACCCACCTGCTCGCGGATCTCGGCCCCTACGCCATGCTGAGCGCTTTGTTCCTGATCACGGCGGCCGCCGGTCTGTTCGTTTCCAACACCGCAACGGCGGTCATCATCGCGCCGGTGGCGATCGCAACCGCCCAGGATCTCGGCGCCTCGCCCTATGCCTTTGCCGTCACCGTTGCGGTCGCCTGTTCGTGCGCGTTCGCGACGCCGGTGTCTTCGCCGGTGAACACCCTGGTCTTGGAACCTGGCCGCTACGACTTCAACGACTTCGTCAAGGTCGGCCTGCCGCTGTTGCTGTTGACGCTGGTGGTCACGGTGGCGATGGTGGGACTGCTCTATCCCGTCTCCCCGCCCTGACACGCCGGCCGGTCCAGGCGAAGGCTGCGCAGGGTGCCAAGAATCAGGCCCGCTGCCGACGCGCCGGCTGCCGACAGAACCAATCCCGCAGTGCCCGCAAGCATCGCCGCGCTGGTAACCCGCCGCCCGCCGCCCGCGAGCGCGCACACGCCGGCGGCAAGGCTGATCCACCCGAGTGCGCCAAAATCGAGGGTCGCGATGAGGCCGCTGCGCAGGGGACACCACCAAGGCGCGCCATCGGCAACTTGGCACGCCCATCCCAGCTCCGGTCGCCGGACGACAAGGAAGCGGATGGCGAGAGCGAGAACAAGAACCACCAGCGCCAGCACGCCCTGCCGGGTCATAAAGGCCATCGCCGCCCCTCATGCTGCGGCGGCGCGGAACCGGCCTACCGCTTCAGGTCACGCGCCGCTTCGGTCATCTCATCAATCGTGCGAAACGCGGTCGCCGAGGAATTATAGGCGCTTTGCGTCACGATCATGCGCGAAAACTCATCTTCCAGCGACACGTTCGACAGCTCCAACGCCGAAGGGCTGATCTCGCCGAAGCCGTTCTCGCCGGCCTGGCCGAGGATCGGCACTCCGGACGCGGCGCTCGCCGCAAAGACGTTGCCGGAAAGCGGGTCCAAGCCGTCGGGACTGGCAAAATCGGCGAGCGCGATGGTGTAGAGCGGGCGTGAGAAACCGTTCTCGAACACGCCGACGACATGGCCCTGGGAATCGAACTCGATCTCACTCAGCGCGGCACCGACGCGACCGTTCTGCTCAAAGCCGCTCACTGCGAAATCGCCGGCAAACTGCGTCAGCTGGCTGACATCGAGTTCGAAGTTCGAGGTCGCGCCGTCTGCGTACGTCACCCCGATCGTATAGGTGGACGGTGCCGTGAGGCTGCCCGTTCCATCGAAGCTGAGTGCCTGGCCGGCACCCATTGCCGCACCGGCATCGGTGCTGGGCGGCGTGACGGTAATCGTCTCGCCGGAATCTCCGGTCACAAGAAGCGCCCAGGTGTTCGCCTCCTGAGCCTTGGTGAAGGTGAGATCGAGGGTGTGCGGCGACCGGCCTGAGTCGAGGATGCCCATCGCGTAGGTCCGGTTGCTGCCGACGGCATCGCTGGCCGGCAGGTTTAGCCCCAGCGCGGCAGCCGTCGTTGGCTCACCGGCATCGGTGAAGGCTCCTGAGTCGACGCGCATGGCCCCCAGCGCGCCACCGGCGGCAGTTCCTGCGGTCGCACCGGTGTACGCCCAGCCCTGCAATGCCCGGCCGCTGCCATCGACCAGATAGCCGGCGCTCCCTGTCCCGGTCGCTGCCGTTGGATCGGAAACAGAGGCGATGGAGAACGCCCCGTCACGCGTGTACACGTTGCCGCCGGCACCGTCATCGAGAACGAAGAAGCCATCGCCGTTGATCGCCAGATCAAGGTCGCGGCCGGTGCCCTTGATCGCCCCCGGATCGCTCGCGCGCAGGTGATCGACGGTGGAGACGCCCGCGATATCGGACTGGAATGTGACCGGAGCGCTGCCGGCGGCAGCCGACGGACCCGCCCAGCTCTGGCTGAGCAGTGTCTGGAAGGAGCTCTCGGAGCGCTTGTAGCCCGTCGTCGTCACGTTGGCGATGTTGCCGCTGATGACTTCGAGCGCTCGGCTCTGTCCGGTCATTCCGAGCACGCTCGGCTGAAACCATCCGAAGGCGGTCATGGTGTCGCTCCTGAAGCGCGCGCCGGATGGCAAGACTCCCTCGGCCGCGGCGCTGCCAATCGATGGAGCAAGAGCCATGCCATGCTCCCATGCCCCCGGGACCGGCCGCCTCTGCCGCAAAACCGGCTCCCATCCAGTCACAGGCGCTCGACCGCGGCACTTTCTGCCGGGTCACTTCTGCCTCTGGGCTGCGCCTGAACGCGCCGGAGCGTTTCTTAAGGCGCTGTTAAGGCGGCAGCGGCGACACTGGGTAACAACCGTCTTTCCCATGACCAGGATGCGTCCGATGCGAACCAGCGGTGTCAGCGCCAGTCGAAGGATCGAGACCGCACGCCGCGGCAAGGTGTCGTCCGCTGCTGGCAGACCGTTCGCGGACCACCTGTCGGCCGACGCACTCGGCGAGGCTGGGCAGGTCTTGGCGCCTGCCGGTATCGCTGTCATCGATGGCCTGCTGGCGGTGCAGGAGGTCGAGAACGACCCGCAGCAAGAAACGCGCCGCAAGGCGCTCCGGCATGGCGCCGAGGTGCTGCAACAGCTCGACGACCTGCGCCACGACATCCTGGCCGGCCGGATTCCCGAGGCCCGCCTGCGTGCGCTTTCAGCGACGCTCGCGTCGCGCATCGCGCTTGCCACCGACCCGGATTTGGCGGTCGTCCTTGAAGAAATCCATCTTCGGGCCGAGGTTGAGTTGGCAAAGCTCGACGCTGCGCCTTGAGCCCAGGCCCCGCCAAAGGCCTTGCGGTGGCTTCCGCCCCCGCTACCATAAACCCCTATACGACAATGGGTTAGCGTCGATCCGCGAACAATTTTATGGTTGCGGGCGGAAGCGCGCACCCATATAAAGGCGCGCACTCGTGCAACGATGCGGCAAGAGCCGGCTCCAACTACGGCGTGTTATGGCATGAACGTGCGCGTCCCGTCCGACTATCGGCCGACCGAAGACGAGCCCTTCATGGGGCCGATGATGCTGGAGTACTTCCGCCAGAAGTTGTTGCGGTGGCGCGACGACCTGTTGGCGGAAGCGAATGAGACGCTGGCTGATCTGCAGGACGGCGCCCCTCTCGAGCCGGACCCCGCTGACCGGGCTTCCAGCGAAACGGCCCGTGCGCTCGAACTCCGCACCCGCGATCGCGCGCGCAAGCTGATCGCCAAGATCGACGAGGCCTTGCAGCGGATCGAGGATGGGACCTACGGCTTTTGCGAAGAGACACGCGAGCCGATCAGCATCTCCCGGCTTGAGGCGCGGCCGATCGCAACGTTAAGCGTCGAAGCCCAGGAGCGCCACGAGCGCCTCGAAAAAACCCATCGCGACGATTAACAGGCTGCCTGGGCTGCTCAGGCCGCCCGCTTCCGCCTAGTGGATCGGATCTGACGCTTGCATCCCAAACGTCAGATCGGTCGATCCACTAACCCATTAATCTGGTGGTTCGATGCCAATGGATGGGATTCATCCGTTGGCATCGAACGACTAGAACGGCCAGATGATATCCCACAGCTGCGTGCCCCAGCGCGGCTGCTGCAGATCGCTCAGCATGCCACGACCGCCATAGGCAACGCGCATCTCGGCGATCTTTTCGTGGGTGACGGAGTTGTCGGCCTCGATGTCCTGCTGCCGGACGACGCCGGTGATCAGCATTTCGCGCATCTCGAAGTTCACCCGGATCTCCTGCCGGCCCAGGATGACGAGGGTGCCGTTGGGCAGCACCTGTGTCACCATCGCCGCGACCGTCAGCTCGAGCACCTCGCTGCGGTCGATCGCGCCGTCGCCATCGGTGCCGTGATCGGTGCCGAAATCCAAAAGCGCGCCACCCTTGTTGACCGCGCGCGGAAAGATCTTGCCGAGCCGGCTCTCATAGCCAAGGGCGGCGTTCAACTCCATCTGTTCGCCGTCGTCGCGCTTGCGCTGGGTTCGGTTCTTGAACTTCGCACTGTCGTCGAGCCGCAGGCGGACCGTCACCGTGTCCCCTACCTCTTTCGCCCGGATGTCCTTGAAGAAGGCTCGCGCTCCGGCACGCCAGAGGGAATTGGGGTTGTCTTCCGGCACCTGCGCGCGTGGCATCGGCAAGCTGACCGGCTGGTAGTTCGGCGCTGTCTGCGGATTGGTGATCTCGCTTAGCTGCGGGCCTCCTTCGCCGAGGTTCTTGATCCTCTCGACAGTGGTACAGCCGGCCGCAGCCGCAGCCAGCCCGAGTGCGAGCGCGAAGCGAAGGGTGGGCACACCGAGTGCCGCCATTGCCTACTGCCCCCCCGCCTGGTGCCCGCCCGGACCGGCGACGAGAACGACACCCGGGCCGGTCACGACGCCGCCTACCACCGATTGCGATTGCAGATTGGCGACCCGGATCACATCACCCTGGGCGCCGTCGGCAAGCGCGCGGCCGCGTGCCGTGAGCTGCATCAGCGGCGTTTCGACGATCATCATCACGAGCGAGCCCTTGGCAACAAGCAGCGGCTGCTGCACGTCTGAAGCGAGGATCGGCTGGCCTCGCCGGAGCATGCGTTTCGGCGTGAGCCCGACCAATGCGCCGGCGTCAAGCATGGCATTCACCGGCACGCGGCTGTCGCGGACGGCGATCCAGTCGATGTCATCGGCGGTGATCACCTGGCCACCCTGCAGGCGGCGGACCATCACCGGCATCGCCACAGTGCGGAACACACGGCCGGCGATCGCTGTACGCTGGGCGGGAGCGCCATCGATGACCGCCTCGACAATGCCGGTGAACTGCCGGCTGTCGGGATGGTAGCTGAGTTGCCCGATGCTAGCCGTGGCTTCGCTCGGAACGCGCACGCCCTGGGCCGGCGTCGTCAGCTCGACCGAGAGATCGTCGCCGCTGATCCCCTTGTCTGCAAGGGCCGCGCCTGCAAGCTGGGCGAGGGCGGTGCTGTCGACGACGCGGCTCTCCCGTTCCACGACCGAGCGCTCTGACGTCGTGTGCGGCCGCCACGCGAGCCCATAAGTCCGGGCCAAGCGGTAAAGCGCCTGAACGTCGAGGACGAGCGGCTGACCGACCGCAGGCGTCTTGCCGATGACAGCCGCCGCGGCGGTGCCGGCATTGGTAAAAAGATCGCCCAGGCGCAGCACCGGCCCGGTGACGACTGGATTGGCGTTCAACAGCACCGGCGGCGCCGGCGGCTGCGGCGGCGCAGTGGGCGCCGCCAGCGCCGGCACCGCGACCAGCGCCACCAGAACGACTGCACAGAGCTTGAGTGAGAGGACGTTCATCGCAGGTTGCTGAGCGTGCCCATCATGTCATCGGCGGTCTGGATCACTTTCGAGTTCATCTCGTATGCCCGCTGCGCGGAAATCAGATTGGTTATCTCCTCGACCGGGTTAACGTTCGATGTTTCTAGGAAACCTTGCAGGATGCCGCCGTAGCCCTGGTCCTGCGGCGCCCCCTCGGCGGGTGCGCCCGAGGCCGGTGTTTCCAGGAGCAGATTGGCGCCGATCGCCTCCAATCCCGCCTCGTTGGGGAAGCTAACGATCCGGAACTGGCCAACGTTCTGCAGGCTCACCTGGCCCTGCTGCTTGACCAGCACTTCGCCGCTCTGGTTGATCACCACGTCGACCGCATCGGCGGGAATGGTGAGGCCTGGGCCGACGGGATAGCCGTCGTGGGTAACGACCTGACCATCGGCATTGAGCTGAAACGTACCGTCGCGCGTGTACGCCCGCGTGCCGTCCGGCAGATCGACCGGAAACAGGCCCTTGCCCTGGATGGCAAGGTCGAACGGATTGTCGGTCGAGGACAAGTTGCCCTGGCTGGCAATGCGATAGACGGCGGCCAGCCGGGCGCCCAAGCCGATCTGCACGCCGGAGGGAACGACGGTGCCCGCTTCGGCCGAGGTCGATCCGACCCGGCGCAGGTTATCGTAGAGGAGGTCCTGAAACTCGGTCCGGCGCCGCTGGAACGCGGTCGTGTTCATGTTGGCGAGGTTGTTCGAGACCACCTCGACGTTCTGCTGCTGGGCGAGCATTCCCGTCGCGGCGATGTTGAGCGCTCTCATCGCATGAATGTCCTCTCCTGCCGCGGCGACAGGCTTTGATTACGCCGCATAGGCTTGCACCATCTTCTTGATCCGCTCATCCTCGCGCTCGACCAGTTGCTTGGCCTGCTCGTAGGCGCGCTGGACCTGGATCATCTGCTCCAGTTCGAGAATTGGCTCGACGTTGGAACGTTCCAGCATGCCCTGGACGATGTCAGGGCGTTCGGCGTCGAGCGGCGCCTCCTCACTGCTCCACAGTCCGCTGCCGGCACCGCGGAGGCTCCCCGCGTCGGAAAAGCGCACGATGTGCAAGCGGCCGACATCACCGCTCTCCGAAGAGATCGTGCCGTCCGCGGCAACCGCGATCTGCGTGCTCGTAGGATCAAGCGTGATCGGCGCATCGCCACTGCCCAATACGGCATTGCCAGCGGCGGTAACCAGCTGGCCCTGATCATTGACGTGGAACTGCCCATCGCGCGTGTAGCGAGTGCCTTGCGGTGTCTCGACAACAAAGTAGCCCTCGCTGCGAATGGCCAGATCGAGCGGGGCAGCCGTCGTTTCGAGGCGGCCCGGGCTCACGTCATACACGGTCGCCTTGTCCTCGACGAACACCGGTCGGCCGCCCTTCATCGCGGCTGCCGTCGTCTGGGCTGGCAGGAACGGCGTGAACAGCATCTTCTCGCGCTTGAACCCTGTTGTGTTCATGTTCGCGAGGTTGTTGGCGACGACTTCGAGCTGGCGCCGTAGCGCCGTCTGTGCCGAGAGTCCGACGAGGATGCCGTTTTCCATGAGGGGCCTTATGCCTAGGTCTCCGCTCCCTCGGGTGCAATCCGCAGGCCAGTCAGAAAACACGGTAATATCAACTGCTTGGAACCAAGGTTCCGAAGCGGGGCCTTGTTTCTGCCGAGCCCGTCAGGCGCACGCGGCAATTCTTGCCGGGCAGGCGGTGGTGTTGCCCCTGCAACGGCTTGTTAACGGCTGGCCCGTACAGTTGGGGTCGGGCGGAGTGTGTGTTTGCCCATCAGCCCCATGCAGCCCCAGAGTGCGATGACGCGCAGATGGCCGACAATAAACAGCCCGATCCCGCCGACGCAGAGGAAGGCGCGACCAGCCCGCCGGTTAAGCGCGCCAAGTCGCGTCTGCCGCTCATCGCGCTCGTTGCCGTCGTGGTCGGCTTGATCGCGGGCGGCGCCGGAGCCTACTTCGCTGGTCTGCTCGATCCCCTCCTTGGAGGTGGAGAAGAAGCGTCTGCGGACGGCCATGACCACGCGGCAGCACCGGTCACCAGTTACTTTTCGCTTCCCGATCTGATGGTGAGCCTGAACACCGGCCGATCGCGGCCGATCTTTCTCAAACTGCGGGTAACCCTCGAGCTTCCGCCCGAGACGACGGCTGGGCGGATCCAGGAAGCGATGCCGCGGATCGTCGACTACTGCCAGACTTACTTGCGCGAGCTGCGCCCGGAAGAACTGCATGGATCGGCAGGCAGCGTGCGCCTGCGTGAGGAACTGTTGCGGCGGATCCAGGCGGCCGTGGCGCCCAACCCGATCACTGATGTGCTCTTCTCCGAGCTCCTGATGCAGTAGCGGCAAGAGACAGCGAGGTCATTCCGTGGTGCCCCCGAGCCCGTTCGACCCCGATAGCCCCGATGGCGGCGGCACTCCCGCGAGCGACGATCAAGAAGATCTTGCCGCAGCCTGGGAGGCGATGACCGCGGAACTCGACAGCGGCGTCGGCGCGGATGAGGCGCTGCCGGCGGCAGCGGGGGCGAGCCCGCCGCCCACACGCGTTCTCAGCCAGAACGAGATCGACAGCCTGCTCGGCTTCGAGGAGGAGCATGACGGCGGCGCGTTCGGGCAATCCGGCATCCAGGCGATCATCAACAGTGCGCTCGTTTCTTACGAGCGGCTCCCGATGCTGGAGGTCGTTTTCGACCGCCTCGTGCGCCTGATGTCGACCAGCATGCGCAATTTCACCTCCGACAACGTTGAAGTCTCGCTCGACAGCATCGCGTCGGTCCGCTTCGGCGATTACCTCAACGGCGTGCCGCTGCCGGCAATGCTGAGCGTGATCCGCGCCGAGCAATGGGACAACTACATCCTCATCACCGTTGATTCCGCCCTGATCTATTCGGTTGTTGACGTGCTCCTCGGCGGCCGGCGCGGAACGGCGGCGATGCGCATCGAAGGCCGTCCCTACACGACGATCGAGCGCAGCCTGGTCGAACGGATGGTTCATGTCATCCTCACCGACCTGGGCGCCGCATTCGAGCCCTTGAGCCCGGTGACGTTCCGGTTCGATCGGCTGGAGACCAATCCGCGTTTCGCAACCATCTCACGGCCGTCGAATGCAGCCATTCTCGCCCGCTTGCGCATCGACATGGAGGACCGCGGCGGACATTTCGATCTGTGCATTCCCTACGCGACACTCGAGCCCGTGCGCGAACTCCTGCTGCAGATGTTCATGGGCGAGAAGTTCGGCCGCGACTCGATCTGGGAAACGCACCTGGCGACCGAGCTGTGGAATACGCAGGTCGAGCTGATGGCCGTCCTCGACGAGACGGTGCTGACGCTCAAGGACGTGTTCGAGCTGAAGGTCGGCAACCGGATCATGTTCGATGCAACCCCCGACAGCCTGATCGATCTGCGCTGCGGCGGGGTGCCCATGTACATCGCGCAGATGGGGCGCCAGGGCAGCCGGCTGGCCGCCCAAATCGAAAACCCCGTCGAGCGCAAGAGCCGGAGACGCAACCCATGACGTGGACGCTTGCCCTCGATGTTGTCCTCGCACTGCTGATGAGCGGCACCATTGGCATGGCCGCGGTACTGAACCGGCGCTTGTGCGAAATGCGCGAGCACCGGCAGCAGCTCGAGCTGCTGGCAAGCACCTTTCGTGACGCGACCGGGCGGGCCGAGGAGGGCATCAGCACGCTCAAAATCTCTTCCGAGAACCTGCAAGAGCAGCTTGCGAAGGCAAACTCGCTGACCGACGACCTGCGCTATCTGATCGAGCGCGGCGACAACACGGCCGACCGGCTCGAAGCCGGCGTGCGCGGGCGCGCGTCCGCAGAGCCCAAGCCGATGGCAGGCGCGCGACCGGCAGCAGCGAGCGCTGCGGCGCCCCCCTCGCCTGCTGCCGCACTGAACACTGCTGCCGCCATGCTGGCGGCTGCCGCGGCTGAAGGCACGCGGGTCCGCCCGCAGGCTGCCGAGGGGGGAACCGCCAGCAGCCGGAAAGCACGTGTAAGCAAGCCAGCCGCGCCCGCCGCGCGCGACGCACGCATTCGCTCAGAAGCGGAAAAGAACCTCCTCGCTGCGCTCGGCATGCAGGGGCTCAACCGATGAAACGGGAGGGATGACGCCGCATGCCGTCTGTCTTGCGCTGGTTTCGCATCCTGCCGCTGACCGTGCTGGTCGCTTCGGTGTTTCTGAGCGTCAAGATCGGCGCGATCTGGCACGGCATGAACGAGGTGTTCCGCACCAGCCTTACGGTGACCCGTGCCGAGGCCGCCGGCCACGCTGCGGCCCCGGCGGCCGCGCCCGAGAAAAAGCCGGAACAGCACGAGCCGAAGAAGGATGCGGCAACCGCCGCAGCCGCGGCCGCGCCTGCCGTTCCGCCAGCCGATCCAGGCGCGGCGACACCGCCGCCACAGGCGGCGAGTGCGCAACCCACAACCCTCGCCAAGGCCGACAGCTGGCACTCAACCTCGGAGTTGACGCCGTCGGAGGTTGAAGTCCTGCAGCAATTGGCGCGCCGCCGCGAAGCACTGGCTGCGCGCAGCGACGATATCGAACGGCGCGAAATTGTGCTGCGGGCGGCAGAGCAACGGATCGGCCAGAAACTCGATGAACTGAAGGGAATGCAGGCGACCCTGGAGAAACTGCTGAAATCTTATGATGAGCAGAAGAAAGGCCAGATCGAGTCCCTGATCAAGATCTACGAAAACCTCAAGCCTAAGGACGCGGCTCAGATCTTTGAAGAGCTCGAAATGGAAACGCTGCTAATGGTCGCTGAAGGAATGAAGGAGCGCAAGCTGGCGCCAGTTCTCGCCCAACTGAGCCCAAGCCGCGCCAAAGATATAACGGAGGAGTTGGCGCACCAGCGTACGCTCGTCCGCTCGGCAAGAAACGGAGAGAAGCAGCAACCGTGAGTCGACTCATCTTCTGGGTGCGCAACGGAATTATGCCAATATTTTCAGAGTCACGCCAGGTACGGCGATCTCGGATTCGAGGAGCGTGAAGCATGAGCGTCGACTACAACATGAGCATTCTCATCGTTGACGACTACAAGACAATGCTGAGAATCATCCGCAATCTTCTCCGTCAGCTCAACTTCACGAACGTAGAAGAAGCCATGGACGGAACAGAAGCCTTGCATATGCTGGGGCAGAAGGACATTCAGCTTATCATCTCGGACTGGAACATGGAGCCCATGACCGGTCTGCAGCTCCTGCGCGAGGTGCGCAAGAGCGATAAGTTCAAGCATATTCCGTTCATCATGATCACGGCCGAGAGCAAGGCGGAAAACGTTGTCGCCGCCAAGCAAGCCGGTGTATCCAACTACATCGTCAAGCCGTTCAATGCCGAGACGCTGAAGGCAAAACTATCGAGTGTGCTCGGCCCGCTCTGATCCATCGTCCGTTCCCGGGGATCCGCTGCCGATGCGATTGCCCTTCTTCTGGTTCAAGGCTCGGCATCGGCGGTCGGCGCAACTGCCAGGGGAAGGGGCGTCAGGGCGGCGGCACCGAACGCTGCGCTCGGTGATCCTTGCCGTTGCCGCAGGCACCTTCGCCGGGGTGCTGGATCTGCCGCCGGCGCAGGCCGATGCGGTGGCGATCGAGGCCGTGCCTCAGGACAGCGGCGCGCGCCTCGTGATGACCTGGCCCACCCCCGTAGGCTTCGAGGCGACAGCCGCTGGCGGTCGCCTGCAGCTGCGTTTTGAACGGCCGATCGACGCCGACTTCGACCCGCTGCGGCGTCTTTCCCGCTGGATTGGCGTGGCGACGCTCGCAGGTGACGGCCGCAGCGTCACCTTCCCGCTTGCTGCTGGAGTGAGCGTCATCGGGCACACCGACGGCAACAAGGTGATCGTTGATCTCTTTGAAAAGCAAGCGCAACCGCGCGCGGCTGCCGCAACGCCCCCTGCTGTCGATCAACCTGCCAGCGTGGCCGCGGTGCCGGCCAGCGGTCAAGCTCCGGCCGTCCGCGTGCGCGCCGCTGATCATGCCGGCTACAGCCGGGTCGTGTTCGACTGGCCGGACGAAGTCGGCTACCGGATCGAGCAGCACGAGGGTGGCGCCGCCCTCGTTTTTGATCGCGTGGCGCGGATCGATCCCTCTGCCCTCAACAAGCGCCGGCTCAAACTCGTTCACGGACTTGGTGTGAACGTAGAGGGCGGCCAGACGTCCGCGCGCCTCCAGCTTGCACCGGGTGCCGAGGTTGCCGTCAGCCGCGTCGGAACCAAGGTCGTCGTTGACGTCCGGCCGGCACCGAAGCCAGCAACGCCCCAGCCGGCGGTCGCGGCACCACTCGATGCTCCACCGACACCGCCCGCCGCGACCAAACCGACGACGGCGGCATCCAAGCCCGCAGGCAAGCATAATCCGGAGCTGCGTTTCGCGTGGGAGCACGGCGCGGCGGCAGCGCTGGTTCGTCGCGGCCAAACGGCATGGCTGATTTTCGATCAGCCCATGCCGACCGACCTCGATCCCAGCCATTTCAGTGCCGATGCGGGCATCGACCGGGTCGACCACGCCGCGGCAACCGTTCTGCGGCTGCGGTTGCGATCGGACCGCGTGCCGCTCCTGCGTTCGGATCAGGGCGCCTGGATTCTCGACTTCGCGGCTGTCGCACTGGCTCCGGCGCAGCCGATTCCGGTCGCAGTCGCCCACGATGAGAAACACCGCGCGCGTCTGACCTTCGATGCGAGCGAGGCCGCAGCACCGCTCGCCGTCACCGATGAGGAAACCGGCCGCACGCTGATCGTCGTGCCGGTGCGCACTCCCGGCGCTGGCGTCGCCGAAGAGAAGGTGATGCCGGAACTGCGTGTACTCGCGACCAGCCAGGGCATCGCCATCGAACCCGGCACCGACAGCTTGCGGGTGCGGCAAAGCGAGCATGGTATCGAGCTGACAAGTCCGAACGGGTTGCAACTAAGCGCCCAGCCTCCGGCCACGGAGGTTGCGGCAGCGGCAGACGGCGACAAACGCCCGTACTGGCTTGAACCTCGCACACCGATCGATGAGCCAACGCAGTCGACGCGCGAGCGCCGGCGCCAGTTAGAGCGCGCAACCGCCGAGGCAGCCGGCCCCGCCCGCGAGCAGGCGCGCCTCGACCTTGCAGCGTTCTTCTTGAGCGAAGGTTTGGCCGCTGAGGCTTATGGCACGCTGGCGCTGGTCACCGAAGCACGGCCGGCCGCAACCAGCGATGTCGATATCCGCCTCATGCACGGCGCCGCTGCGATCCTGCTCGGCCGCACCGATGAGGCTGAGATGGATCTCGCCGGCGCTGCCGTTGCGGCCACTGAAGATGGGCGGCTGTGGCGCACGATTGCCGATGCATCGGCGGGCAGGCTTGAAAGCGCCGACGCGATCGAGCGCATCGAGCCGGCGCTGTCCCTGATCGAGGCCTATCCGAAGCCGTTGCGCTTCGCGGCCGCGCGGCCGCTTGCCGAGACGGCGCTCGATCAGGGCCGCCTTGAAGCGGCGGAGAAGCTGATCGGCGTGCTTGACGAGGCCGCCAGCACGGTGCACGAGCAGGCTTGGCTCCCCTACCTCAAGGGCAAGTTGGCGGCGCGGCAGGACAGGCCCGCGGACGCGCTGCAATTGCTGGCGCGGGCGGCCAACAGCCCCTCGCGCGGCGCGGCCATGCGTGCCCAGCATGCGCTCACGCGCCTGCGCTTTGAGCGCGGCGACATCGACGCGGCGGCAGCAGCAAAGGAGCTTCAGGCCGTTCGTGCCAATTGGCGCGGCGATCGCTTCGAGCTGCAGATCTTGCGCGAGCTGGCACAGCTGCAATTCGCAGCCGGCTCCTATGCTGCAGGACTGCGGACCCTGAAGGAGGCGGCGCTGTATCTTGCCGATCTTCCCGAAGCACATGGCATCAACCGGGAGATCAGCGAAGCGTTCCAGAGCCTTTTCCTCTCCGAACGAGCCGCCAGCGTACCGCCGCTGATGGCGGTTGCGCTGTTCAGCGATTTCCGCGAGCTGGTTCCATCCGGACCTGCCGGGCACCAGCTGGCCGAGCGGCTGGCGGACCGTTTGACCGAGCTCGACCTTCTCCCTGAAGCCGTGAGCGTTCTCGAAATCCAGCTCAACGAGGCGCCCGAGGGCGTCGAGCGCGCGCGCCTCGGCCTCAAGCTTGCCACAACGCAGGAGCTGAACGGCAATGCTGCGGCTGCGCTCGCAACCCTGCAGCGCTCCGCGAGTGCCACCCTTCCGGCCGGACTGATGCGGCAACGCAAGCGGGTCGAGGCAGAAGCGTTGATCGCCCTCGGCCGGGACGGTGATGCGCTCGCGCTCCTCGGCAACGACCCTGACGTCGAGGCCGATCGCATGCGCGCGGACATCCTCCGCCGCAAGGCCGACTGGTCGGGAACGGCAGCCAGTCTCGAACGGCTCGTGGCACCGCCCGCCGTCACAGCCGACTTGAGCGCCGATCGGAGCGCAATGCTCCTTGAACTTGCCGCCACCATGGCGCTGAGCGACAACCGCGAAGCCATGGCCGGGTTGCGAGAGGAGCACAGCGAAGTCTTGGCGGCAACGCCCGCGGCCGGCGCGTTTGCCCTCATTACCGGTGAGAATGCTCCGCCGGCGATGGACGCGGCCTCGCTCGACGCCTACGTCCAAGAAGCGCTCGCGATCCGCCCGCTGCTGTCCGCAAAACCGTAACCGCGCGTCGCTCGTCCGCGGGAAGGGAGGAAAACCCACCCCTCGGCCGTGGCCTCCGTCCGTGGCGCCACTTTGGGGCCGTCCGCAAGGCAGGCGTCGGACTCATCCCCTGTCGGACCTCTCCCCGCTCCCCTCACTTCGAGCCGTTTCAGGCCGCACAGATCCCGCGCTTACTACACAGCCGCCAGCGATGCTTGCAGATCGCGCCCGTGCCGCCCATACTGCGGGACCTGTCGTCACCAGGGGGAGCCGGCGCCCCGGCTGAGAGGTCTCCGCGGACGGAGACGACCCCTAGAACCTGATCCGGATCATACCGGCGTAGGAACGCGTGGGACATGCTGGTTGACCGTGCCGCGACTGCTGTAAGCGTAAGTGTTGCCATTGTCGGCGGCACATGCACGTTCGGCAAGGCCACGCTCTTTCGCGACCTCGATCTCACGCTCGCCGCCGGCAGCTGGACCTGCCTCCTGGGTCCTTCCGGCATCGGCAAGACCTCCCTGATCCGGCTGATCCTGGAATCGACCCGAATCCGCGGGCAAACGCGGGCCATCGGGACCGGCGTCGTTGCCTGCGATGACGGCCACCCCTTGCGCGGCCGCGTCGCCTACATGGCGCAGCGCGACCTGCTGTTGCCGTGGCTTACCGTCCGCGACAACGTGCTGCTGGGCCGGCGCCTGCGTGGGGAGGCGATCGACGCGCCTGCGCGCGGCCGTGCCGATGCGCTGATCGAAGCGGTTGGCATGCAGGACGCGGCCGGTCTGCGCCCCGATGCGCTCTCGGGTGGCATGCGCCAGCGCGCCGCACTCGCCCGCACCCTGTTCGAGGACCGGCCAGTGGTGCTGATGGATGAGCCGTTCTCGGCGGTCGACGCGATTACGCGGGTCCGCTTGCAGGATCTCGCCGCGACCCTGTTGCGCGGGCGAACGGTGCTGCTCGTTACCCACGATCCGCTGGAGGCGCTGCGCCTCGGACACCGGATCTTCGTCATGGCCGGCCGGCCGGCGCGGCTGGGTGAACCGCTGCACGCTCCCGGCAATCCGCCGCGGCCGGTCGATGACCCGGGCGTGTTGGCACTGCAGGGCGAGCTGTTGCGCCGGCTGGCGGCGGCACATTCATGAGCGGGCGCTTCATGATGACCAGCCGCGCCCTGCACGGCCCCGCGCGCGCCGTTGTCATCGGTCTCGGCCTGCTCGTTGCTTGGCAGGCGCTGGTGATGGCGACGGCGTTGCCGCCCTACATCCTGCCCGACCCGCTGCGAGTGATGACGGCGCTCGTCGTGCACGCCGCCAGCATCGGCCGCCATGCGGCCATTACGCTCACCGAAATCGTGCTCGGCCTCGGCATCGGCATCGCATTGGGAGCGGCTTCGGCGCTCCTCATCGTTGCCTTCCGGCCGGCGCGGCGCTGGCTGTTGCCGCTGCTCGTGGTCAGCCAGGCGGTGCCGGTGTTTGCGCTGGCGCCCCTCCTGGTGCTGTGGCTCGGCTACGGCCTGGCTTCGAAGGTAGCGATGGCCGCGGTGATCATCTACTTCCCCGTCACGGCGGCCTTTTCCGATGGCCTGCGCCGCGCCGATCCCGGTTGGCTCGACTTGGCGCTCAGCATGGACGCCAGCCGGCTGGCGAGCTTGCGCCACATCCGCGCGCCGGCGGCCCTGCCGGCGCTTGCGTCCGGTGTTCGCGTTGCCACCGCCGTGGCGCCGATCGGTGCGGTCGTCGGCGAGTGGGTCGGCGCCAGCGCCGGGCTCGGCTACCTGATGCTGCACGCCAATGCCCGCATGCAGATCGACCTGATGTTCGCGGCCTTGCTGATCTTGGGCGCAATCGCCGTTGCGCTCTACTTCGCCGTCGATCGGCTGCTGAAACGGCTGATGCCGTGGCAGCCCGAGAGTTCCCCTGCAGAGGACTGACCCCTTCATGCCTAAGATTCTGACCCTCGTTCTCCTCGCACTTGCGGTCTGCGCGCGGCCGGCAGCGGCCGAGGAGCGGCTGACGATCATGCTCGACTGGTTCGTCAATCCCGATCACGCGCCGCTCATCATCGCCAAGGAGCGCGGCCTGTTCCGCGACGAAGGGCTTGCCGTCGAGCTGATCGCGCCTGCCGATCCCAACGACCCGCCGAAGCTGGTTGCGGCCGGCAAGGCCGACCTCGCCATCAGCTACCAGCCGCAGCTCTACCTCCAGGTTGCACAAGGCTTGCCGTTACTAAGAATTGCGACGATAATTGGGACACCGCTGGCATCGCTGGTGGTGCTTGACAAGGGGCCGGTGCGCACGATCGCCGACCTCAAAGGCCGCAAGATCGGTTACTCCGTCGGCGGCTTCGAGGAGGCGTTGCTTGCGACCATGTTGGGGAACCACAAAATCGCCGCAACCGACGTCACCTTGATCAACGTCAACTTTGCCCTGTCGCCAGCACTGCTTTCGGGTCAGGTCGATGCCGTCATCGGCGCCTTTCGCAATTTCGAACTGAACCAGCTGGCACTCGAAGGCGCGCCGGGCCGGGCGTTTTTCCCGGAGGAAGAGGGGGTTCCGCCCTACGACGAGCTGATCGTTGTCGCCGCGCGCGAGCGTGCCGGGGATACGCGGCTGCGCCGTTTCGTTAACGCGATCGAGCGCGCAACGATGTGGCTCATTAATCATCCCGAGGAGGGGTGGCGCACCTTCGCTGCCGCCCATCCCGACCTTGATGACGAACTCAATCGCCGCGCCTGGCGCGATACCCTGGCGCGCTTCGCGCTACGGCCCGCTGCGCTCGACCGCGCGCGTTACGAACGGTTTGCCGCATTCCTGAAGGAACGCGGCCTGATCAAGGAGATTTCGCCGTTAGCTAGCTACGCGATCGAATTGCAGTAAGAGCTTCTGAAAGCCCAGAAGCAGTCCACATCTCGACCCGCGGGAGACTCAAGAACGTTTGGACGGGGGAGTTGCCGATGAACTTGAAGCGCCGCCTGGTTGCTCTGTTTCCGCGCCACCTGCAACTTCCCGCACGTTACGCCTTCCTCCGCCTCAGAGGGCAGCTCGACGACGAAATCGCACTGCTGCCGACGCTCATTGGCAAGCCAGGGCGCGCCATCGACGTCGGCGCCAACGTCGGCTTTTATACGCTGGCACTTTCAAAGCTGTGCCGTCCCGTCGAGGCGTTCGAGCCGCTGCCGTGGCATGCGCGCTTGATCGAGGAATCTAAACTGGCGGGCGTGAACGTGCACAATGTCGCGCTTGCCAACGCGGAAGGACACCATCCCCTCTATATTCCGCAGATCCGGGGCCAATACCTTGACGGATTGGCCAGCTTTTCCAAGCCGGACGGCCCCTGCAAGGTGCTCGATGTGCCCGTCAAACGCCTCGATGATTTCCAGTTCGGCGACGTCTGTTTCATCAAGGTGGACGTCGAGGGGCTTGAAATGGACGTCCTGCGCGGCGCCAGCGGGACAATTGCACGATGCAGGCCGGTCATGCTCGTCGAGATCGAACAGCGGCACTTGAGCGGGACCGATATTGGGACCGTGTTCAAGGAAATTCAGGACTTTGGTTATGAAGGGCAGTTCCTGTTCGAGAAAAACTTGAGGCCGCTTTCGGAATTCTCGTTCGAGAAGTACCAACAGCCATTCCTGGAAGATGACGCCAAGGGCATCTTCGCCCACAAGAACCGGGGCAAGGTCAATAACTTCATCTTCCGGCCGGTCTGACGCGGGCAGAACCGCGCCGGGATTGCCGGAGGCTTGGTGATCTGAGTCATGCGGCCATGGCGGATTGCGCCAGGGCGGCATAGCAGTTGGCCTCGGCCTCGGCGGGCGGGATGTCGCCGAAGGGTTCGAGCAAACGGTAGGTTGATCGCCCCGTACGCGGCAGGATAAGTCTTTGACGGGAAGAGTTGGTCAGACAGGTGCGGGGCGTGTCGGAACCTTCGATCCACACCCAGGGCAGTGATCAGCGGGGCAAGACGCGGGCACGCCGCCGGTGGCTCAGGTTCGGCGCCCCCGTCGTCCTGGTCGCAGGCGCGTTAGCTCTGCTCGTCCACTTCGGGCCCCAACTCCTCGCCCGCCACCTTGTCGGAACCTACTTTCGCGGGCTGAACATCGATACCAGCGGCGTCGACACCCTGACGATTAATCCTTGGGCGGGCAGGGTTGCGGTGGGTCCGGTTGCCTTTCGTGGTACAGGCTCGGAAGCCGACGCGGAAGGGGCTCAGATCGGCCGGCTGGGGCTCAAGATCGACTACACGGCCCTGTTTCGCAAACGGGCATCGGTGGCGTCGGTCGTTGTCGAGGGGATCCGCCTCGACGTCCACCAGGCAGCCGACGGCGAACTCAGCTTCAACGGCATTCCGTTGCGCCAGATCCTTGCCGAACAGGCCGAGGCGGACGCGAAAGACGAGGCGAAGGAAGCCGCCGCCGAGGTCGAACGGGCGGCGTCGGCGTGGGGCGTGGGCCTCGATGACCTTGAACTCCGGGACAGCCGCCTTGTGTTCACCGATCACAAGGGGGGACGGGCGACGATCGATGTCGCCGAGTTGGACCTCGAGGGCTTCCGCACCTGGACGGCGGAGGATCCCGGCAGCTTCCGCCTGCAAGGCAGCCTCAACGGCATCGGGATTACCGCCGAAGGTACGGCGACCCCGCTTTCGAGCAACATCCGGATCGATTCCAAGGTCGATGTCAGCGGCATCACCATCAGCCGGATCGAGGCCTACACCGGTCCGCTTGGATTTTCGCCCAGTGACGGCACCCTCGATCTCAGCCTGACGAGCAAAGGCGCTGCCGTTTTCCCCGATGCAAGAGTCGATGCCGACCTCGAAGCTCGGATCGCTATTCAAGGGTTGGACGCGGCACGTTCCGACATCGGCGCCTTCAAGATTGCGGGCGGCACCATCGCCCTGCCCGCGCTCGCGTTCACCTACGACGGCACACGCTCGATCGGGCTTGCCGGAACGGCCGACGCCGCGCTCGATGGCGTGGATGTCCGGGTTACCCAGGGAACGCGTGTTGCCGCCGCCGCATTGCGTGCGGATATCGAGGATCTCCGCGTTGCCTTGCCCAAGACCGGCGCCGTCACGCTCACCGCCCGGCCGACCCTGGCGCTTGACGAACTTGCGTTGGGCGGACCGAGCATCGAGGGGACCGTCGCGACGACCAAGATCGCTCTGTCTGCCTTCTCGTTCGACCCTGCCCAGGTCGCAATGGTCGTAACCGGAACGACGGCGATGAACGCGGTTGACCTGGTCCTGCCGCTGCGCAAGCCGATCCGGATTGCGATGGCCAGCTTGAACGCGAATGCCGATGGCACCGAGCTCGGCTTTGGCGAGCGGACCCTGCTGCGCGGCCCCGTCGCCGCGGTCGCCGATGGTGTCGCCGTATCGGTAGCAATGAAGGAACCGACGCCACCGCAGCCACCGCCGGCGCTCCGCGTCACCGCGGCCCGTTTAAGCGCCGAAATGCCGGGCTTCGCCTATGAGGAGCAGGCCGAGGGGAACCAGGTAAAGCTCGCCGGGCCGATGGCGGCGTTCGAAGACTTCGTGATGACGACGCCGGTCGCGCCCGGTTTCTCGCTCGACGTCCGCGCCGGTCGTCTGAACTTCAAGGAACCCAAGTTCGACCTGCACGACGGAGCGACCCTCTCTTTGGTCGCGCGCGCCGATGTGAGCGCACCGGATTTCAGCGTCGCTTACCGGCAGGATGCGGCACCGGCCGACGCGCCGGCGGCACTCGGCACGCGGCTCAGCACGTTCGCGTTCGCCATTCGAGAGCTGAACTACGCCGAGAACGGCTCCGCGATGACGTTGAAGCTCGAAGGCCCGCTCAAGGCCGACCGCCTCGACGTCGCGCTCGCCGCCACAGCGGATCAGCCGGAAGCAACAGTGGCGGTGACAAAGCTCGATCTCGACTTGGCCGATGTTGGCTACCACGAGGAGCCGGCCACGATCGACTGGCATTCCAAGCTCGATCTGGCGATGCGCGCGCTGGATCTCAGTCTCGACAAGGGCCGCCGCGCGTCGGCGCGGGTGAGTGACGTCAGGCTCGACGAACTCGATGCGAACGCGAAGCCGCAGATCGCGTTCGAGCGGTTGCGCCTTGGCAAGCTCGATGCGAACCTGATCCGCTCGAAAGCCACGGCTGCAGCGGCACCAGCGCCAGCGAAAGAGTCGAAACAGCAGCCGGAGAAGCCGAAGGCGAAGGACGCGAAGAGTGCCCCCCGCTGGCCGCCTGCCGGCATGCCAGCGATCCGCATTGGCCAGTTGGCGATCCTCGACGGCGCGAAGCTCACCGTGTCGGACGAGGCTGTGCAGCCGCCGCGCAAGAGCACGCTTGAAATCCGCAAGTTTGCGCTTGCCGATCTTGATAGCATCCATCCGCAACGGGTGAGCGACCTGCGGCTCGACGCGCGGCTGGACGGCGCCCCAATCACGGTCGATGGCTTTGGCGCGATCTTCAAGCCGAAGCCGGACTTCGGCTTGACGGCGCGGGTCAACCGCTTGGCCCTCGCCGCCGTCTCGCCTTACGTCAGGCCGGAAATCGGGCTTGACCTGGTCGGCGGCACGATCGACGTCGATGCCCGCGCCGGCGCGAAAACGGCCCGCCTGGAAGGCGAGCTCAAAGCAACCGTCAAGGACGCTGCCTTTGCCGATCGGCCGGGCGCCGGCGAGGATGCCATTTCGCGCTCCATCGGCTTGCCTTTGAACGCGATCGTCGATCTCCTGGAGGACCCGGACGGCACCATCGACGTCGTGATCCCGTTCGAAGGCGATCTGGCGTCGCCCGATTTCGATCTCTCGCAGGTGATGTGGACCGGGTTCGTGCGGGTGCTGCGGGCGCTGGTGACGGCGCCGTTCAAGCTCGTCTCGGCTTCGGTTTCCCTGCTGTCAGGCTCGGACCAGTCAGGCGGCGCCGCCGAGAGCGGCAAGGCGGCATTCACGATCGAGCCTATTCCGTTTCCGGCCGGAAGCGCAGCCCTCGATGCGGGTGCGCCGCCACGGATCAAGAGCCTGGTGCAGGTCTTGAAGGATCGGCCGCGTCTGCACCTCAAGATCTGCGGCATTGCGGCGCAGGCCGACCTGGGCGCGAAGCCGGCGCCGCAAGCGCCGACGCCGGAGCAAACAGCCGCCCTGACCCGCCTCGCCGCCGGGCGAATGGATGCGGTCGCGCGCGAGCTGACGGCGGCAGGCGGCATTGCCTCCGAGCGGATCGAGCGCTGCCCCGCTCCTGTCGTGGATCCGAGCGACACCGGCGGCCCGCGCGTCGCGGTCAGGTTCTAATGCGGCGCGCGCCGACCGCGCCGGGACCGGCATGCTGGACGGCATCGGTGCGGCCGGCGAGGAAGCCGCGCACAGCCTGTTCGGTGGCGGCGGCGAGGTAGCGGGCACCGTCCGCCATCGCATCGGCGAGCGCGATCGGACCAGGGCACAGGCTGAACACGGCATCGATGCCCATCGCATGCAGTTCGCCAAGGCCGTCGCCAACGCTGCCGGCAATCGCGATGCAGGGGATGTCCCGCGCCCGCGCGGCAGCGGCGACACCGGCCGGCGCCTTGCCAAACGCTGTCTGCCTGTCGATGCGGCCCTCGCCGGTCAACACAAGCTGGGCACCGGCGACCTTCTGCGGCAACCCCACGAGCTCAAGGATGACGTCGACGCCGCGGCGCAGCTCCGCGCCTAGAAAGGCGCACAAGCCGGCGCCAAGCCCGCCCGCGGCACCGGCCCCCGGCAGGTCGATGACGTCGACGCCGAGATCGTGCTTGATCACGGTGGCGAGACTGGCAAGCCCGGCGTCGAGCACCGCGACCTGCTCGGGCGAGGCTCCCTTTTGCGGGCCGTAGACGGCGGACGCGCCGCGCTCGCCGCACAGCGGATTGTCGACATCGCAAACCGCCTCGAACCGCACGCGGGCGACACCGGGCAGGCGTTGCGACAGATCGACGCGGCGAATGCGCGCAAGGTTGGCGGCGATCGGCTCGACGTCATTCCCTGCGTCGTCAAAAAAGCGAACGCCGAGCGCCGCGGCCATGCCGATGCCGCCGTCGTTGGTGGCGCTGCCGCCAATACCAACGGCGATGTGGGTTACGCCGAGTTCGAGAGCAGCGCCGATCAGCTGGCCGGTGCCCCTCGTCGTTGCGGTCATCGGGTTGCGCCGATCGTCGGCGAGCAGGGCCAGTCCGCTGGCGAGCGCCATCTCGATCGCCGCGAACCGCATCTGCGGGACGTAGCAGAAAGCCGCCGCGATCGGCTCGGAATCCGGGCCGGCAACGGTCACCGTGCGCGCCCGACCGCCAAGCGTCTCGATCGCAATATCGACGAGGCCATCACCGCCATCGGCGACCGGCACCTCAACGATCGCAGCCTCGGGCAGCACGCGACGCACGCCTAGGGCCATTGCCGCCGCGGCTTGCCGGCTGGTCAGGCTGCCCTTGAAGGCGTTCGGTGCAATGACGATTCGCATCGGTTCCCGATCCGTCGGCACCGGCCGGCACCTGACGGCGGCCGTTACGAACGCATCCCCTCACTGACGCGCCACGGCAGCAAGAAGGAATTGCCGGCGGCGGATCGCAACATGAACCACGAATACAGGCTTCGCAATCACGGATTACTTTTCAGCGTGGAAGACCAAGACTCCCACGCTTGAGTTTCCTCGAAACCGGTTCGACTTCGGCGCGAAGCACGCAATAATAACCGGAATAATATTGCGCCATATACGCGGACTGGCGAGTGGCTTGACAGTGAGGCAGCAAGTATTTATCAATTCTTACTAATAATTTATAATAAGTCCTCAATGGGAGGGGCTATGGGCACTCGATATAAGGCCGGGGAAGAGGACGAGTACGCGTTCATCTCCACGGGCCGGCTGCCGACGCCCGAAAGCGTCGCCGCCCTGGTCGCTGAGGCGCACGCCCGGTACAAAGGGAACGCGGAAGGCACGGTTTCGCAAGTGTATCCGGCATTGGCGCGGATGCCGGCCAACCTGTTCGGCGTTTGCGTCGTCGGCATCAGCGGAAGCGTCTACGCTGTCGGCGACACTGAAGTGCCGTTCTCGATTATGAGCGTGTCGAAGCCCTTCGTCTTCGCCCTGGTTTGCCAGCAGATCGGGTGGGATGAGGTCCGCGCCAAGGTAGGGGCCAACGCCACCGGCCGGCCTTTCAACTCCCTCGCCGCCGTTGAGCTGAGCAGCGACGGCCGGACCAATCCGATGGTCAACGCCGGCGCAATCGCAACCACCAGCCTGGTGCCCGGTGACGACGCCGACGCGCGGTGGCGACTGATCCATGACGGTCTATCGCGCTTCGCTGGGCGCACGCTGCCGCTGAACGACGAGGTCTACGCCTCGGCGACCGAAACCAACTTCCGGAACCGCGGCATCGTTCAGTTGCTGCATTCGCTTGGCCGTGTCTACTGCGAGCCGATGGAAGCCGTCGACCTCTACACCCGGCAATGCTCGTTGAACGTCACGGCGAAGGACCTTGCCGTGATGGCGGCAACGTTGGCCGATGGCGGCGTCAATCCGCTGACGCGCGAGCGCGTCGTGGATCCCGCGGTCTGCCACTACGCTCTCGCAGTGATGGCGACCGCCGGTCTCTACGAGACCTCTGGCGACTGGCTTTATGACATCGGCCTGCCCGGCAAGAGCGGCATCGGCGGCGGCATCTGCACGGTGTCTCCCGGCAAGGGCGGCCTCGGCACGTTCGCACCTCCGCTCGATGCGGCTGGGAACAGCGTCAAGGGCCAATTGGTCGCGAAGTTTCTGTCGCACCGGCTGGGCATGGATTTGTTCGTCTCCGCCCCGGCCGACTGACGACGCAGGCACGGCGGCGGACCCGCCGTGACGATCCAAAGACATTAGGGCCAAAGACAATAGGGCCAAAGACAATAGGGCCAAAGTCAACAGGGCCAACGTTAACAGGGAAGGTGCGCTCGATGACTACGGAGACGGCAGCATCGCCGCCGATGGGCGCGGCGGCAGCACGTGAATCCTGGGTGCCAATGATCGCTATTGCGCTCGGCCAAATGATCATGTCGTTCAATGTTGCCGCCTTGCCGGTGTCGATGGGCGGCATGGTGGCGAGCTTCGACGTGCCGCCGACGACGGTCGGCACCGGCATCGTCCTCTACTCCCTGTCCGTCGCCGGCTTCGTCATGCTGGGCGCCAAGCTGTGCCAGCGCGTTGGGCCGGTTCTCATCTTCCGTTACGTCGTCGGCCTTTTTGCCGTCGCCCAAGTGATGATGACCTTCAGTCCGGTTGCGACGGTCATGCTGGTGGCGCAGCTTCTGGCCGGCCTTGCCGCCGCGGTCATCGTGCCGTCGCTTGTCGCGTTGATCGCTCACCACTACCACGGCCAGCAGCAGGCGACCGCGCTCGGCGCCCTTGGCTCCGCTCGTGCGGCGGCCGGGGTTGGCGCTTTCCTGATCGGCGGTCTGCTCGGCACGTTCGTCGGCTGGCGGCCGCTGTTCGGCATCCTTATTGTTGCATCGGTGCTGGTGTTTTTCCTCAGCTACAAGCTCAAGCCGGCGCAGGGGCGGCCGGAGGTCAAGATTGATGTGGGCGGCGTGGTGCTGGCCGCGGTGTCGATCATCCTGATCACGATGGGCTTCAACAATCTCAACCGCTGGGGGCTCGGCGTCGCTGGCCCGGGCGCCCCGTTCGATCTGTTCGGCCTGTCGCCGGCACCGATCATGATCATCGTCGGTATTGCCCTCTTGCAGTTTTTCATCTTCTGGAGTCGGCGCCAGCAGTCCGCAGGCCGGACACCGCTGCTCGACCTCAGGGTGATTTCATCCAACCAGGAGCGAGCCGCCGTCTTGTGCATGTTCGCGGTGGTGATGCTGGAGGCGATGCTGAACTTCTCGGTACCGCTGTACATCCAGATCATCCAGGGTCGGACGCCGATCGAGACGGCGATCGCGATGATGCCGTTCAACCTTACCGTCTTCTTCACGGCGATGCTGGTGGTGCGGCTTTACGGCACGTTGGCACCCCGGCGCATTGGCCAATTGGGCTTCGCCCTGTGCACGCTGGCGCTCTTGTGGCTCGCGTTCGTGGTGCGCAACGATTGGAGCGCCATTCCGGTGATGTTTGGCCTGATTGCCTTCGGTATCGGTCAGGGCGCGCTGGTCACGCTGGTGTTCAACGTGCTGGTGACGGCGGCACCGAAAGAGCTGGCGGGCGATGTCGGCTCCCTTCGCGGCACGGCGAACAACCTTGCCGCCGGGGTCGGCACGGCGGTAGCGGGGGCGCTCCTGGTCGGTCTGTTGAGTGCGCAGGTCTTTCTGCAGCTCGCCGACAATCAGAAGTTTCCGGCACACATCCAGAGCCAGCTGAACCTGGATAACATCACCTTCGTGACCAACGACCGGCTGCAGACGATCCTGGAAGGCACAACGGCAACGCCGCAGGAGGTTGCGGAGGCCGTGCGCATCAACACCGAATCGCGCCTGATGGCCCTGAAGATGGGCCTCCTGCTGATGGCCGGCGTCGCACTGCTGTCGATCGCGCCCGCTGCCCGCCTTCCCTCCTACAAGCCGGGCGAGATCCCCGATAACCCGGCACCGCCGGCATCGGAGGAACTCCGTGAAGCAGCGCGCGCCGTGGCGTCGAAGGAGTGATGCGTTCTGGCAGCACAGGCACAAACGACGCCTACCCGCCGGTTGTGCCTGTGCGCCGGGCGACTCTAGGGGGTGTCTGCCGGCGCTGCCAGATCCGGCTGCGGTTCCGCGAGCCAGGCCGTGAACAGCGTATAGCTCAGTGCCAGCACGACTGAGCCGACGAACAGACCAATGATCCCTTCGGCCAGGAAGCCGCCGATTGCGCCCACGAAGATCACGATCATCGGCACCTTGCTGCCGCGGCCCAGCAGCATTGGCTTCAGGACGTTGTCCATCAGGGCGACGAAGATGTTCCAGATCAGGAACAAGACCGCGGGCGTCGTTTCCGCCTCCGTGAAGACATAGATTGAGGCACCGATCAGGATCAGGCCGGGGCCGACCTGGACCACGGCCAGCAGCAGGCAGAAGAGCGCGAGAAGCCCGGCTCCCGGCAGGCCAACGGCGAGAAAGCCGAGACCTGCCAAGAGCGATTGGATGAGAGCAACGCCCAGGATGCCGCGGGTGACGCTGCGAACGGTCGCCTGAGCAAGGTCGGCATACTCCGCGCCGCGCTCGCCGGCCATCCGCGTGGCGATCGCACGTGCCGCCTCGCCGCCGCCGGCGGCATGGGCGAGCAGGACGCCGGCAATGATGATGGCGAGTACAAACTGCAAAATGCCGAGGCTCAGGCCCGCTACCGCCGACAACATCCAACTGCCGAAGGCGGTGACTTGTGGCTTGATCTCAGCGAGAGCGCCAGCAATGTTGACCGACGCCAACCGCCAGAAGCGTTCGAGCGGATGACCGATGATCGGCCAGTCTCCGATCCCCGCGGGCGGCGCCGGGATCGGCAACGTGCCGTCGGTGAGGCTCGTAACCAGCTTCTTCGCACTGTCGGCCAGCGTGCCGGCGAGCAGGACGGCCGGGCCGATCAACACCACCAGCATGAGAAAAGTGATCAGTGCCGCGGCCAAGCCGCGGCGGTTAGCAAGCGCCCTTTCCAGCCAGCAATAGGCCGGATAGACCGCAATGGCGATGACGATCCCCCACACCATCGGCACGATAAACGGCTTCACGAACTCGAAGCACCACGCAACCAGCAACACGACCAAGCCGATGCGGATCGCCGCCTCCAGGGCACGGCGGACAAAGATCCGATCCTTCAGTGACTCCGCGATGTTCGCCACGCTGCGCCCTCCGCATTGTGTCCAAGGGGGGTCCGCCCCCTGCCGAGGCTATCCGTGCAGTGACTTCCTGCGCAAACGCCGTCAGTCCGCGCCGTCCAGCGAGACGCATACTCCGCCTGGTGGTCCAAGACCATCCGCTCCGCGCGCTTGCGCGGCTTGGACCAAGAATTCGATCGGGTTCGTGGGGCGTGCGCGTTGCTCCATCCGCTCAGGAATGAAAGCCCCCGGTAAGGCCGGGGCGGTTAGATCCTCCATTCAGCCGATCGCAGCCAGGAGAAGCGGCATGGTGACGGCGGCGCCAATCGTGGTCGCGGTGATCGCGCTCGCCAGCATCGGCGCGTTGCCGCCCATCTGGCGGGCCATGACGTAGGCCGAGGCGGAAATCGGCAGGCCTGCGAACATAATGGCGATGAGCCGCGGCACGCCGGTCAGTTCGAACGCGCTGCAGAGTACGAGCGTGATCAGCGGCAGGGTGACGAGCTTGAGCCCTGCCGCCGCCAGCACAGCCGGCCCGGCGCGCCGGCTTGCCTGCAGGTCGAGGCCCGCCCCCACCGCTAGGAGGCCGAGCGGCAGGGCGGCACGGGCGAGAATCTGCAGGAGCGGTCCCAGGACGGGCGGCAACGGCACCGCCAAGGCGTTCAAGGTAAGGCCGCCGAGGCAAGCAAGGATCAGCGGATTGCGGGCGATCGACGACGCAACCGGGGCGAAACCCGCGGGTAGCGCCGCCCCGGGTGCGGCACAGCGGATAAGCGCGACGACGCTGATGACGTTGACCAGCGGCACGATGACCGCGATGCAGAGACTGACGGCGATCAGGCCGGGATCGCCCGCGAGGGCGGCGGCGGTCGCCGTTGCCAGATAGACATTCGGCCGAATCGCGCTCTGGATCAGGGAACTCGTGGCCGGACCATCGAGCTTAAGGACGCGTGCGGCTATGATAGCGAGTGCCAGTACGATCAACACCGCGGCAACCACCGCGCCGACCATCCCGCCCAAGGACTGCGCGGCAAAGTTCGCTTGCACCGTGTTGGTCAGCAGGAGCGCCGGAAAGAACAGATAGAACGTCATCTGCTCGGCCGCGGGCCAGAAGCTGTCGGGCACACTCTCGCGCCGGCGCAGGAGATAACCGAGCAGGATGATGGCAAAAACTGGCGCCAAGCCCAAGACGACCGCCATCAGGCCTCGTCCTCGGCCGTTTTCAGGGAGAGACGCTGCGCGTGCATGGCATCAAGCGCGCCCTGCAGGATGTAGGCGGCGGCAGCGCGGTCGATCACGGCGCGGCGGCGCTTGCGACTCAAATCTGCCTCGCGGATCAGCATCCGGTCGACGGCAGCGGTCGAGAGACGCTCATCCCAGAACGCGAGCGGCAGGTCGATCCGGATCAGCAGGTCGCGCGCGAACTGGCGCACGCGCTGGCACTGCGGCCCTTGTGTGCCGTCCATGCTCACCGGCAGGCCGACCACGATACCGCCGACCTGGTGCTCCCGGCACAGCCCGGCGAGGCGCGCGAGATCGTCGGCATAGCGCTCGCGCTCGAGCACACGGTCGGCGGTGGCCACGGTGCGGGTCTCGTCGGAAATGGCGAGTCCAACGCGCTTCGAACCAATGTCGAGCCCGAGCAGGCGCTCGCCCGCCGGCACAACGGTGCTCAATTCGCTAACGCTGACGACGGGCACGGCTGCGACCGGCTCCTGCACGAGGTCTCCCGTGCGCTTATAGCGAGCGCTGCCAGCCGAGAACAGCGGCCCGGTGCAGGCTCGACGACAGGCGACGCGACTTGATCAGGGCAGCCCTTTTGATTAACACCGCAGCGTTCCGCCCACTTCTTGGGCAGATTGCGAGCGGGCGATCCCTCGCCTAGGCCCTCCGAGTCCCACGATTCGAAAAAACACGCCGAAAATTGGGCCAATTGGCTGTCCTGGGGTGATGCACTTCTGCAACACATTTGGTCCGTGCCTTGCTTCCAGGACGCGTGAGGCTTGCCGAAGCGGGCGCCTCGCTCGTGATGCGTGAAGAGAAGGGAAAAAACCGCATGCTTGATAAGAAACTGTTGCTTGCCGCCTCGCTCGGTCTTGCCACCGTGGCCTTTACCGCCGCGCCCGTGTTCGCCGAGGAACAAGAGGACGAGGATTTGATTCCCGGCGAGATCACCGGCAGCGTCGCGCTGACCTCCGACTATTCGTTCCGCGGCATTTCGCAGACCGACAAGGGGCCGGCGCTGCAGGGAAGCCTCGAGTACGCGATCGATACCGGCATTGCCGGCACCACTGCCTACGCGGGCTTCTGGGGTTCGAACGTCGACTTCAACGACGGTGACGAGGCGAACCTGGAGATCGACGTCCTGTTCGGCCTGCGTGGTTCGATCGGCGATACCGGCCTCGGCTGGAATCTGGGCGGCGCGTACTATTCGTATCCGGGCGCGAACAAAGCGAACGGCGAGCACCTCAACTACGACTACTGGGAAATCGTCACCGGCTTGACATACGAGGTCAACGACATCGTGGCCTTGAGTGGAAGCTACTTCTACGCGCCGGACTTCTTTGGAGCCACCGGTAAGGCGCATTACTTCAACGGCGGCGTGACTGTCACTCCTCCGATTGACATCAAGCCGTTCGGATTGTCGTTTTACGGCAACGTTGGCCGCCAGCTGATCGAAGACGCGCAAGACTACACTGACTGGACGATCGGCGCCGCGCTTTCGTACAAGTTCCTCAAGTTCACGCTCGCCTACGTCGATACCGACATTACACAGGCGGATCTCGGCGGCAACCGGCTTGCCAACGGCCGTGTCATCGCGACCTTGAGCGCGACCTTCTAAGAGCTTCGAGAGCGAGCATGCCGGTTGCCGGAAGCGACGGCAGCCGGCACGCCTTTCGCGTGCCACCCCTTGGGGGTTGCCTTGATCGATAGGCCCGTGGGTGCTAGCTTCCGGCCCTTCCAAACGTGGCGGTTGCAGCCGCCGGCAGAGGGCTTTCCGTGTCGCTCGATCCCGAAACTGTAAGGACCATCGCCGCGCTCGCCCGGCTGCGCGTCGCCGCGGACCAGCTTGGGCACTTGGGCGAGGAGCTGTCCGCCATCATCGGCTTTGTCGAACAGCTTCAAGGCGTCGACACCGCCGACGTTGCGCCGATGACAAGCGTTATCGACCTTCTTCTGCCCGAGCGGGTTGATGCGGTGACCGACGGCAACTGCCGCGAGGGCGTGCTGGCGAACGCGCCGGAGCGGATCGACTGTTTCTATGCCGTGCCCAAGGTCGTCGAATGAGCGCGACCCTGACATCGATGACGCTCGCCGAAGCAAGCCAGCAGCTGCAGGCGCGCGCGCTCAGTGCTGTCGAGCTGACCCGTGCTCATCTCGACGCGATGGCAAGCCACCGGTCTCTCAATGCCTTCATCACCGAGACGCCGGAGCTCGCGCTTGAACGCGCGGCCGAAGCGGATGCCAGGCGTGCGCAGGACGCCGCGCTGGGGCCGCTCGACGGCATTCCGATCGCGATCAAGGACCTGTTCTGCACCGAAGGCGTCTTGACCACTGCCGCCTCGCACATCCTCGACGGCTTCCGGCCGCCCTATGAATCGACGGTGACGGCGAAGCTCAAGGCCCAAGGCGCGGTGATGCTGGGCAAGACCAATCTGGACGAGTTCGCGATGGGCTCATCCAACATCACCAGCTACTACGGTCCGGTCAAGAATCCCTGGGGCCCCGTCGACGGCAAGGATCTCGTCCCCGGCGGCTCGTCCGGTGGTTCTGCGGCGGCAGTCGCAGCCGGGCTTTGCCTGGCCGCCACCGGGACCGACACCGGCGGCTCGATCCGCCAGCCGGCCTCGTTCTGCGGCATTGTGGGCATCAAGCCGACCTACGGCCGCTGCTCGCGCTGGGGTATCGTCGCGTTCGCTTCCAGCCTCGACCAGGCGGGCGCGATGGCGCGCAGCGTGCGCGATGCGGCGATGCTGCTGCAGGGCATGGTCGGCCACGATCCGCGCGATTCGACCTCGGCGCCGGTGCCGGTGCCGGATTTCGCAGCCGCCCTCGGCCAGGATATTCGCGGACTCAAGATCGGCATTCCGCGTGAGTACCGGATCGAGGGGATGGCGGCGGAGATCGATGCGCTGTGGCGGCAGGGGTGTGCCTGGCTGGAAGATGCCGGGGCGACGACGGTCGAGATCTCCTTGCCGCATACCCGCCATGCGCTGCCCACCTACTATATCATCGCGCCGGCAGAGGCGTCGTCCAACCTCGCCCGCTACGATGGTGTCCGCTTCGGTTTGCGCGTTCCCGGCGCGAGCCTGGACGAGATGTACCAGAACACCCGCGGCGAAGGCTTCGGCGCCGAGGTCCGCCGGCGGATCCTGATCGGCACCTATGTGCTGTCGGCCGGTTACTACGATGCCTATTACTTGAAGGCGCAGAAGGTCCGAACGCTGATTGCCAACGACTTTCGGGAGGCGTTCCGCAGCGTCGACGCCGTCCTGACACCGACGGCGCCCTCGGATGCGTTTGCCATCGGCGAACGGCTCGATGATCCGATCATGATGTACTTGAACGACGTCTTCACGGTGCCGACCAGCCTCGCCGGCCTGCCCGGCATCAGCGTGCCCGGAGGCCTGAGCGGGCGCGGCTTGCCGTTGGGCTTGCAGGTGATCGGCCGGCCGTTCGACGAGGAAGCCGTGTTGCGTATCGCGGCCGTGATCGAGCGCTGCGCCGGCTTCTCGGGTCGGCCGCGGGGTTGACCAGCAAGAGTTAGCAGCGCCAAGGGTTGACAGCCGCAAGCGGCGCCCTTAGCTTCCGCGCTCACTTGAATGACCGGCAGCGCCTGCGCCGGATCAAATTTGTGTTAGGTGCGCCGTGAAGATCAAGAACTCGCTGAAAACCGCCCGAAGCCGGGAGCGCAACTGCATCATCATCCGGCGCAAGGGGCGGCTCTACGTCATCAACAAGCGCCATCCGCGCTACAAGGTCCGCCAGGGCTGATCCTGTCTGCGCTCGCCCGGCCGCCGTTTTTTGCGGCGACAGGGGGGGGTGCCTGAACAGCGCCTGTGGTCGGACGGGCCTGTTGCTGCCCGGCAACACGCAGTCCGCGTCTGCTGCAATGCAGCGTTCCGAGGCTGGCGGAGGCCACTCCTTAACACCACGTTCATCATCGTGCGCTACACTAGCGCCACTGTCCGGCCGATAAACGGCGCGGGATCATTGTTGGGAGGATCCGTTTCAAATCTGATCGGCCTTTCAATGAGGTTGTACGATGAACGGATTCGAAAAGTCACTGAACTCCACGGCAGGCCTCGGCGTCGAACTTGCGATGTGGCCGCCCCGGAATGCTACCGAACACGACATTGCGGTGGTCGTCGCCCGTGCCAAAGAGCTGCGGGCGATGGAGATTGCCCGTTTCGGCCGGCAGGTTGGCCAGACGATCGGGAGCCTGTGGCGGCGGTCCGGCCGCCTGTTGCCGGCGGCTGCGCAGTAACGGCGCCGTAAGCTCCCCTGCAACTGGCGGCATCGGCAAGCGCACTTGCCATGCCGCCCACGGACTGTGAGCGGCGGGATTACGCCTTCACGCGCATGTCGATGACGCGCCTGGCCTTGCCGACCGAGCGCTCGATCTCGCCTACCTCCGCCATCCGGACACCGACGCTCAAGCCCAAATAGGATTTGATCGCGCGGCTGAGGTTCTGGGCGCAGGCGCGCTGCGTCGCCTCGTCGTAGTCGCCGAGATCAGGGCGCGGCTCGACGACGACATCAAGCGCGTCCAAGTGGTCGCGACGGTAGATCTCCAGGACGTAATGGGGCGAGAGATGGGAGTCCTTGAGGATCAACTCCTCGATCTGGCTCGGAAAGACATTGACGCCGCGGATGATGAGCATGTCATCGGTGCGACCCGTCACCTTCTCCATCCTTCGCATCGAGCGTGCCGTACCGGGCAAGAGGCGCGTTAAGTCGCGGGTCCGGTAACGGATGATCGGAAACGCCTCCTTGGTCAGGGAGGTGAGGACCAGTTCCCCGGTCTGGCCGTCAGCGACAGGTCGGCCGGTCGCCGGATCGACGATCTCCGGATAGAAATGGTCCTCCCAGATGTGCAGGCCATCCTTCGACTCGATGCACTCGCAACTGACGCCGGGGCCGATGATCTCGGAGAGGCCGTAAAGATCGATCGCATCCATGGCGAAGCGCTGCTCGATCTCCTGGCGCATGGCGTTGGTCCATGGCTCGGCTCCGTGCAGGCCGACCTTGAGCGAGGTCGCGCGTGGATCGAGGCCCTGGCGCTCGAACTCATCGCCGATCGCCAGCATGTAGGACGGCGTCACCATGATCATGTCGGGTCGGAAATCACTGATGAGCTGCACTTGGCGCGCCGTCTGGCCGCCGGACATCGGGATCACCGTGCAGCCCAGCCGCTCGGCGCCGTAGTGGGCACCCAAGCCGCCGGTGAACAGGCCGTAGCCGTAGGCGACATGGACGATATCGCCCTTACGGCCGCCGGCGGCCCGCATCGAGCGCGCCATCAGGTCGGCCCAGGTGGAGACATCCCGGGCCGTATAGCCGACCACCGTCGGCCGGCCGGTGGTGCCGCTTGACGCGTGGATGCGCATGACCTGCTCGCGCGGGACCGCGAACAGGCCGAACGGATAGTTCTGGCGCAAGTCGTCCTTGACGGTGAACGGGAAGCGGGCGAGGTCGCGGAGATCGGTCACCTCGTCCGGATGGACGCCCGCCTGATCGAACGCATCGCGGTAATGGCGGACGTTCTCATAGGCGTGTTTGAGCGTCCAGCGCAGGCGCTCGAGCTGCAAAGCGGTGATTTCATCACGGCTCGCGATCTCGATCGGGTCAAGGTCGTGTTTCGCGGCACCCGCACTCCGCATCGGCGTCAACTCCCCTCGTTTCTTGGTTGGCCTGTCCGCGACGCCGTTTACACGATTGGAACGCCGCCGCAAGGCCGGATCTGCATCGCGATCAGGATTCAACGGCAGGATCAGTCCCCGGCGGCAGCGGCGCCAGTGCGGCTTGAATCCGGTACGAGCTGCCGCGGAACAGCGCCACCGTGCGCCCGTCGGCGGTCGCGACCGTCACGTCATAGAGACCGATCCGCTTCTGCTGCGCCACTTGACGCGCGGTCGCGATCAGTTCCTCGCCGAGCCGCGCGGGCGACAGAAACTGGACGCTGCCAGCGGTCGCGAGCGCGGAGTCATTTTGCGAATTGCAGGCGTAGGCGAAGGCGGAATCCGCGAGCGAGAAGATGACGCCGCCGTGGCAGACATCATGCGCATTCAGCATCTCCGCGCGCACGGTGAGCGCAAGGCTGACTGCGTAGGGTTTGACCGTCACGACGCGTACGCCCAGTCCGCGTCCGACCCGGTCGTTAAGGGCCATCCAGTCGATGACGTGTTCGGCAAGCGCTTGGTCGGTCTCGGTTTCGTTCTTCAAGGCTGGCGCATCCTTCGCGCTGGCGGTTACGGCGCTGCGCGGGAGCGGTGTGGGAACGCGGCCTGTCAAGCTGGGCGCAAGCGATGTTTGAACCGCCTTAGCCTGTGGCGCGCGCTGCGAAAAACCGCTAGGACTGCGCGAAAGGTAACAGTAGCGAGAATACGGGCGACGATGGCTGGCGACAAGATGATCATGGCGGTGCCGAAGGGGCGCATCCTTACCGAGGTGATGCCGCTCATCCACGCCGCGGGCATCGTGCCGGAGCCGGCCTTCGAGGACGAAGCGAGCCGGCAGCTGCGTTTTACCACCAACCACCCCGAACTCGATCTGATCCGCGTGCGCAGCTTCGATGTCGTCACCTTCGTCGCCTTCGGCGCCGCGGCGATGGGGATCGCCGGCAACGACGTGCTGATGGAGTTCGACACCCGCGAGATCTATGCACCGCTCGACCTCGGCGTCGGCCGCTGCCGGATGTCGGTGGCAGAACCGGAGGAAATGGTCGCGGACGACGATCCACGCGCGTGGAGCCACATCCGCATCGCGACCAAGTACCCCAACGTCACCCAGCGCCATTTCGCCGGCCGCGGCGTGCAGGCGGAGTGCGTGCGCTTGAATGGCGCCATCGAGTTGGCGCCCAAGCTCGGGCTTTGCCAGCGCATTGTCGACCTGGTCTCGTCGGGCGCGACGCTGAAGGCCAATGGCCTCGTCGAGGTCGAAACGATTGCCGAAATCACCTCCCGTCTGGCGGTCAATCGCACCGCCTGGAAAACGCGGCCGCAGGCAATCGGCCGCTGGATCGAACGTTTGCGGGCGACCCTCGATGCTACAGCCGCTTGAGATCAGCGATCCCGGCTTCGAGGCCGACTTCACCCTGGTTCTGCGGGCGAAGCGCGAAGCCGCGGCCGATGTCGATCAGGCAGTGGCGGCAATCATCGCCGATGTCGAGACCCGCGGCGATCGGGCCGTCATCGACTGGACCGCGCGCTTCGACCACCAGCATTTGAACGTCGCCACCCTGCGCATTGCACCTGCGGAGATCGCCCGCGCACGCAGCCTGTGCGGAGCGAAAGCGCTGGAGGCCCTCGAACTGGCTGCCCGCCGCATTACCGACTTCCATCAGCGCCAGCGGCCGGCCGACTTGAGCTATGCCGATGAGCATGGCGTCACGCTGGGCTACCGCTGGACCGCGCTTGCGGCGGTAGGCCTTTACGTACCGGGGGGCAGCGCCGCCTATCCGTCGTCGGTCCTGATGAACGCGCTGCCGGCCAAGGTCGCGGGCGTTCCACGCATCGTCATGGCGGTGCCGACGCCGGAAGGCCGCACCAATCCGCTGGTGCTGGCGGCGGCCGAACTCGCCGGTATCTCGGAGATCTATCGCATCGGCGGTGCGCAGGCGATCGCGGCACTTGCCTGCGGCACGGCAACGATCGCACCGGTGGACAAGATCGTCGGCCCCGGCAATGCCTACGTCGCGGCCGCCAAGCGGCGCGTCTTCGGCCGCGTCGGCATCGACATGATCGCCGGCCCCTCGGAGGTGCTGATCGTCGCCGATCGCACGAACGATCCCGACTGGATCGCGGTCGACCTCCTTGCCCAGGCCGAGCACGACGAAGCGGCACAGTCGATCCTGATCACCGACGATCGCGCCTTTGCCGATACGGTCGCCGCGAAAGTCACCCAGCACCTGGCGACGCTGCCGCGGCGGGAGATCGCGCGCAAGAGCTGGGAGCGACAGGGCTGCATCATCGTCGTCGAGACCCTCGATCAGGCGGTGCCGCTGATCGACCGGGTGGCGCCCGAACATCTGCAGCTGGCGATCGGGAATGCCGCCGCCTTCGCCGCCCGCGTCCGCAATGCCGGCGCCATCTTTCTCGGCTCCCTGACACCGGAAGCCCTGGGCGATTACGTCGCCGGGCCAAACCACGTCCTGCCCACCAGCCGCAGCGCGCGGTTCTCCTCCGGACTTGGCGTGCTTGATTTTCTCAAGCGGACGACGGTGGTCGGCTGCAGCCCGGCGGGCCTCAGCGCGCTCGGCCCTGCCGCGATCGCGCTCGCAGAGGCCGAGGGTCTCGACGCGCACGCCCGCTCGGTCGCCGTCCGCCTTAACCGCGCGCGGACTTGAGGCTTGGGCCGTGGCGGCGCCGCAGATCGCCCCCTGCCCGCGCATCGCCAACGTGGTTCTGGAGGATCTGCGCCGCATCCGCTTGAGCCCGCAGATCGAGCACGAGCGCCGTTCGGCCCTCTATGATCTCTTGGAGAACAACCACTTCCGCCTGATCAACGGCGCGCCCGGCCCCTATACCGTCCATCTCGGCCTCGACGGCAGCAAGCTTGTGTTCCGTGTCAACAGCGACAGCGGCGCCGAATGCGGACGCTTCACCGTGGCGCTGATTGAGATCAAACGCCTAATCAAGGACTACTTCCTCCTTTGCGACAGCTACTTCAAGGCGATCAAGACCATGACGCCAAGCCGCATTGAGGCGATCGACATGGGCCGGCGCGGCCTGCACAACGAAGGCGCCGAGCTTCTGCGCGAGTGCTTGCGCCAGCATGTCGAAATGGACATTGATACCGCCCGAAGGCTGTTCACCCTCGTCTGCGTCCTGCACATCCGAGCCTGAGCATCCCTTGCTCCTTCGCCCGTCCGCCGTTCTGTTCGCCTGCACCGAGAACGCCATCCGTTCGCCGATGGCGGAAGGCATCCTCAAGCACCTGGCCGGACGCCGGATCTTCGTCGACTCCGCCGGCGTGCGCGCGGGCGCGGTCGACTCCTTTGCGGTCCAGGCGATGGACGAGATCGGCATCGACATCTGCCGCCACCGGCCGAAATCGTTCGACGACTTGGAAGACGAGTCGTTCGATCTGGTGATCTCGCTGTCGCCGGAAGCGCAGCACCGCGCGGTCGAACTCACCCGGGCGATGGCATGCGAGGTGATCTTCTGGAACACGTTCGATCCCTCGATCATCGAGGGCAGCCGCGAGTCCCGCCTCGACGCCTACCGAAACGTGCGCGACCAACTGTTCGCCCGTATCCGCGCGCAGTTTGGTCCAGCGATGATGGCAGGGCTGTGAGCGGTGGCCGTGCGGCCGCACTTGCGCGTCCAGCGTCCACCGCGGTCAACGTAAGCCCGTTTGGCCCGCGACCGCAGTACTACAGGCCAGTGGTGCAAGAGAGGGCGAGCGCTGGCGCGGCTGTGCTCGTCTACGGCCGCGCCAATCTCTACTCCGTAAGGGCGCGATCAGACGACGGGTCGCTGCAGGGACGGGTTCTGAACCGGCGGCTTCTGCGAATAGTCGTAGAATCCTTTGCCCGACTTGCGGCCCAAATAGCCAAGCTGAACAAGGCGTGTGAGTGTGTGCGGCGGAGCATGGTGCTCATGCCGGACGTCCATAAAGATGTTGAGCGCCATCGCCTCGACCACATCAAGGCCGATGTAATCAGCCAGCTCGAACGGCCCCATCGGCAGGCCTGCGCCCGACTTCATCGCGTGGTCAATACTTGAGATCGTCCCCGTGCCGCGCTCCAACATGCGAATTGCGTTCAGCATGTAGGGAGTAAGCAGGCGGTTGACGATGAATCCAGTGGTATCCTGAACGATCACCGGATCCTTGCCGATCTTCGTACAGAAGCTATTCAAACTACTAATCGCATCCTCAGACGTCTCAAAAGCGTGGATGATTTCGACCAGCTTCATTACTGGAGCGGGATTAAAAAAGTGCAAGCCGGCGATGCGTTCGCGGTATTTGCAAACAGCCATCATCGCGGTAACGGACAATGTCGACGTATTGGTCGTCAGCAACGTATCCGGCCCACAGATGCTCTCTAGTCTCTTAAACAAATCCTTCTTTGTATCGATGTTTTCGATAACCGATTCAATAACGAGCTGACAATCGGCCACCGCACGTTCGTCATTCGAGAAAACAAGCCGCGATACAATCGCATCGCGCTCTTCGGGCTTCATTTTGCCGCGCTCAACGCTCCGGTTCAGCGAGTTCTCCAGCGATTTCTTCGCCTTTTCCCAGGAACCGGGAGTCGCCTTTACTGCAACGACGGGGTACCCAGCCTGTGCGCAGACTTGAGCAATGCCCAGTCCCATGGTACCGACGCCGATAATCCCGACCTTGCTGATCTCCATTTTTTCTTTCCCTCCTCAGATGGAAGAAGCTTGAGCGCACCACGCGCGTTGTGCGAAGGCGGCGCCACGCAGATACCGCAGCAGGCAGCCCGCTCCGTCGCCCGCACGAAACCACAGGTTTAGAGGCTTTTGGCGCAGAGATAAAGCGTTTATCGCCGCTGCCAGCGGTCCTCGTTTTGGGTCCGACGTGTCGCGGTTGAGGCGAGGCGATTGCGGAGGTGGGTCACGACTTAGGGTGTAAGCCGGGATGTGAACTGCCTCGGTTTCTGCCGGAGGCTCCAATTCCTGGGAGGATGGAGCAATCGACAAGTCCACACGGGCCAGATCCAAGTATTCGTGTAAGCTGCGTTGCCTCCGATCGAACAAGCGATCGGTGCTGGTCGGACGCGTATTCAGCACCCGAGCCGGCTTGAACCCCGCACGCAGGATCGGGTGCGGCGTCAGCCGCGGCCCGCGGCGCCAATGTTCCGCGCACCAGAGAGCTGCACCACGCCAATGCTGCCAGCAGTATGACGCCCTTGACGGCGAGGATCGCGCCGGCAGGCACGCCCAAGGCCGCGAGCGCCTCGAAGGCGACGGCGCACATGCAGAAGATCAGGGCCGCCAGCGACAAGGGTGCGATCGCGTAGCCGAAACGGTAGAACCAGGCTTGCCAGCGCCGGCCCGGCCGCACCGCCGCCATCCCGAGAGCGGCCAGCACCGTGGTTGCGCTCAGCACAGCCGCCGTGGCCACGGTCACGATGGCGAAGTAGGCAGCAGTAGCGAGCAGCCCGTCGCCGAGGCCGAGCACGCCCATGATCCGTTCCTCGGCGCCAGGCAAGTCCTCCAGCATCACGCCTGCCGCAATTCCAATCGCGGAAAACAGGAACAGAACCTCGACCAGGCTGGGATTGGTGCTGGCGACGGCCCTGATCTCGGTGCCAAGCCGGCGAAAGGCGACGCTGAGGCCGCCGCGTGCCTGTGGCGCGATGCACTTGGCGCAGACCAGGCAGTGCCGCGATTCCGTTTTGCGCTTGAGGTCGATCATCGTCGGGCAGATGGTCTTTTCGCTGTAGTGCTCGCCGTCGGGGCGAGGGGTCTTCGGCTCCAGCGTCACCGCGCTGAGGCGTGCCGACATCCCCAGGGTGAGCCCGACCGGGCAGGCATGGCGGCACCAGGCGCGCTTGTTGCGGCCGAACAGGAAGCCCACCGTGATGGCGGCGAAGAACAGGGCACCGAAGAGAATTGCGAGTGCAACCGGATTGTCGTCGGCGCCAGTCGCCTCGTTGAGGACGCTCACAACCAAAAAGCTCGCGAGCGGCAGGCCCGACCATTTCAGCCAGTTCGGGGTTGGCCGCTGGAGGCCGATGCGGGACATCCACTCGCTCGCCGCGCCCATGGGGCACAGGAGGCCGCACCATGCCCGGCCGGCGAGGGCCGCCGTGACGAGGACGAGCGGCAGCCAGACTCCCCACAGCAGGAGGCCGCTGATCGCACCGATGTCAGCGAAAGGACCGCTGCCCACCGCCACATCGCCAAGCATCAGCGGCGCCAGCAGGACGATCAGAAACAGCACAAGCATCAGCACCTGCAGCTTGACCAGGTGCGGCCCGATCAGGTGAAGCAGGCGTTCGATCCGAAACGCAATCGGTCCGGCTGGCGGGCGCCCGGTGGAGGGCGGTGCCTGATCGGGGGAGGCTGTCATCGTCGCTGGCTCCAAACAACGCTCGTCGCGCGGGGACGAGAGGTGCCGGTTTGATAGCCCCTCGCCAGCGGCGTTGAATGGGCGCCTCGATGAAGTGTTCGTAAACTTTGGATTGCACGCCCGGTGCGGGTGGGCGGCTGTCCCGGTATCCGAGGCCAGCTCACTTGCTTGAGGCAGCGCCGGCCTCAGGGCAGCGGCAGATCGGGTTCGAACTGGCCGGTGGCGGTCGAACCGCTGATTTCGTTGGTGACAATCAGCAACGCGAAGCGAAGAGGCCGCGTCCGAAGGCGCCGGAGACGGTGGCAAGCAGGGCCACGGCGCCGAACTGCCACACCAGCACCATCAACGCCGCGTCCTCCAGGTGAACCAGGCGCAGACCCACGTAGGCGAGCGCCGCTGCGGCCAAGGCGCCGAAAAACGCGGTCAGGCGCGGCATAAGCGGCGCGCCGCGGCGCACCATCATCACCATCGCAATCGCCGGCACCGCACCAACAATGGCGATGGTCGGCAGGCAGGCGAAATCAAGTTCGAATACGATTCCGTCCGCTCCGAGCCTCAGCCAGTCCTGCCAGCACTGGCGGCCGAGGCTGCCGACCCACAAGGCAAACGGCGGTGCCGGCAGCCACAGCCACCATCGTGGCGTGCCAGGGACGGAGGACGCAAAGGCGGCATGGGCAGCGAAAACGGCGGTCGCGAACGCGGCCACGAACGGCACGACAAACGCTGGCTCGGATAGCTTCGTGCCGAGATCGGGACGCGCGCCCATGATGATGCCGAACAAGCCGATGACCGGCAGGCCCATGGAGAGCCAGCGCAGGACGCGGCGGCCCGGCGATGGCAAACGCCGCACCGGCTGCGCGCTCCGCGCCAACCTCTCGATCACGGTGTCCGTATCGACCATCACCCAGCGTCCTTGCCGAAGAGCCGGCGCAGCGTCTTCATGCCGCGATGGGTCGCGACCTTGAGTGCCGTCTCCGTCATTCCCGTCTGGGCAGCCGCCTCCTTCAACGACATCTCTTTCAATTTGAGGAGTTCGAGTGCCGTTCGCTGCGCCTTCGGCAGACCGGCAACCGCGGCCTGAACGGCACGGCCATCGAACGCCTGCTCGTCGTCCGTCCGCGCTGCGTGATCGGCAGCCGCTTCTTCCAGGGAGTCGACCGCGATCTCGTTCGCACGGCGCCTGGCGCGCCGGATCCAATCACCCAAGCGATGACGCTCGATCGCCATCAGCCAGGGAACGAACGGGCGCGCCGGATCGTAGGTGTGGCGAACGGCGTGCACCGACAGCAGGACCTCCTGCACGACGTCCTCGACATCAGCGGCGGAAGCACCCTGGAGTCGGCGGGCAGCGACCCGCCGCAACAAGGGCGCAATGGCGTGCAGCAGGCGACGGTAGGCGTCGGTGTCGCCCTCCTGCGCCGCCGCCATCCATTGGCTCCACTCCGGATGGTCGTCGCGGAACTCAATCCCGCTCATGCTCCGCCTGGCGCCGTTGTCCCGTCGCACCAACCATGCCGGATCCGCGGCGAGGCTGCAACCGATCGCCATCGGTCCGGCTCTCCTCATCTCATGAGGTTGCGGCGCAGGCGCACTGCCGTTTTCGCGCAAGTGCGGCGCCGATCAGGTATCCGGCGGTGCAGATCAACAGCCCCCAGACGTTCACCCCCAGATCGACAGCGTACTTGCCGAAGCCGATCGCGATCGCCTCGGGGAAGATGTGAATTTTGAGAAAGACTTCGACGGTCCGCACCACGCCGAAGGCGAGCCCTGGCCAGAACGCCAGGTGAAAGCTCAAACGGGACGCCGGCTTGATCCACGCCAGCAGGAAGATCGGCGCAAGGCCCATGACCATGGTGCCGCTGATCGTCGTCGCGGCGATGATCGCAGGTCCCACCTTATCGCCGAGGTAGATGGTGAGAAGGGGCAGATTGCCGATCACGGCCACGGCAAGCACGGCGATCCGCCCCGCCGTCAGATGCCGCGCCGCGGGTTCGCGCGTGTCGTTGCGCCAATCCCGTGCCGCGAGCTTGGCGACGCTGGTAAAGGTCGAATCGATCGTCGACGAGCCAGACAGCAGCATGATGCCGTTGAAGACAAGCATCATCAGCAGTCCAAACGCCGCCGGCACGCTGACCGACGGATTCGCCGGCAGGCCGTGGGCGCGGGCGTAAAGGCCGATGAAGCTGAACAGGAAAATGAAGCCGCCAGAGATCAGCGCAGCGAGAATGAAACTCTTCAGCATGTCACGCGGCGGTGACAGAAAGGCGCGGTCGGTCAGCACCGGGTCATGAAACGGGTACGACAGGACCTGCACCAGTGCGAGCAGGCAGAAGGTGATCCCGCCCTGACGCAGGTCGATCGGCACCTCGGGCACGCCTTTCGCGGACAGCCCCGGAAACAGAACGGTGAGCACGACGCCGAGCAGCACGAAGGCGAGAATGGCCTGAATCCGGTCGGTGAGCAGGCTGGCGCGCATGCCGCCGGTCCAGGCGTAGCTGAGCGTGAACAAGGTGACGGCGATGGTGGCAAGCCAGTAGGCCGGGCTGCCCTCGGCACCGAAGAACAGCGCCATCACCTTGGTGTTGGACCAAACCTCGTTGAACAGGCGAAAGCCGATCGTCAGCAGAAACAGCCGCGCGCACAACATCCCATATTTCTCGACGAGAAAGTGCGTGAGAGACCGGTAATGGCCACGGGTTCGCAGGAAATAGATAGCGACGCCGCCAACGATGAAGCTGAGGTAATAGATTGTATAGCCAAGGCCGCCGGTGATCCCGAAGGCGTAAGCGAGATCGGCCGCATTGGCGATCGACTTGGCGAAGATCCAGGTAATGGCGGCGCTGACTGCCACCAGCCATAATCCTGGCAAGGCGCCATCTGAGCTGCGGCCATCAAAGAACTGCGGCGAGGTGACCCGCCGTGGCGTCGCCGCCCAGGTCACAATGCACGCGGTGGCCAGTACCGCCCACGGCGCGAAGCCCTCGAAGGTCATGTCCGCTCCCCTGCTGGTTCGCTTGCAAGCAATCCGGTTTCGCCGCAGCCGCAGGATTGGTTACGCTGATAAGCGGTGGTGGGGGAGAAACCTCAGGGCCGGCGCGCCCGAACCCGGCTTGAGGAGAAGTGAAGGAGGAACCGTGATGGACGCAGCACGCCCGGAGCTTCATGGCAACGTCCGCACCGAGAGGGCGATTCTGGTCACCGATGCGCCGGTCGTCGTTTTCGGTGGCAGCTACAGCAACCTCGAAGCGACCCGCTCGCTGCTCGCTTCCGTCCAGCGGCTCGGGGTGGGGCCGGAGCGGATCGTCTGCACCGGCGATACGGTCGCCTACTGCGCCGATCCCGTCGCGACCGTAGCTCTGCTTCGCGAGGCGGGCGTGCATGTGGTCATGGGCAACTGCGAGGAGTCGCTTGGCTGGCGCGGCGAAGATTGCGGCTGCGGCTTCGCCGAGGGCAGCGCCTGCGATCAGGCATCGGCCGCGTGGTATCGTTACGCCGACGGCTGCCTCGATGAGGATGACCGCACCTGGATGCGCAGCCTTCCGCGGCGGCTCGACCTCGTGATCGGCGGCCACCGGCTTGCCGTTATTCACGGCGCGCTCGACCGGATCAACACCTTCATCTTTGCTTCGGCGGCGGAGAGTGAATTGCGCCGGCAGATTGCGCTTGCCGGCTGCGACGGCGTGATCGGTGGCCACTGCGGCCTGCCGTTTACGCGCATCGTCTCCGGCCGCCTGTGGCATAACGCTGGCGCGATCGGCATGCCGGCCAACGACGGCACGCCCAGGACCTGGTTCAGCGTGATCGAGCCGCTCGACCGTGGCCTGCGCATTCGCCACGTGCCCCTCGATTATGATTTCGCCTCGGCGGCGGGGAAGATGCGCGCTCGCGGCCTCCCCGAAGGCTACGCGGCCGCGCTCGAAACCGGCTTATGGCCCAGTTGCGACGTACTGCCACCGACGGAACTGGCACGCCGTGGCCGGGCCATCCCGGCGGCGGAAACCGTCTGGGATGCTGCAGCCCAAGACGCAGAGTTGGTCCCGGTTGGTGAGGCCATTGAATAGGTTTTGCTAAGGTGAAGGCCGGCGCCGCTTCCTCCTTCGATTGAATCAGGGTGGGGTGCCGCTGGAGTTGCGGCGGTTGTCGGCGCGATCCCGCGGGCGTACAGTCTCTGCCGGTGCAAGGAGAGCCAACGAATGACGCACGGCCAGCGCCAACGTGGTTGTTTCCTGGCGGGCATCGTTGCGGCACTCGTGCTCGTTACGCGGATGGCGGCAGCGGAAGCACCGCGCTTGGCGCTGCCGATCGACTGCACAGTCGGCGAGACGTGCTGGATCATGTCCTACGTCGATCATGATCCCGGCGATGGGGTGCGCGACTACGCCTGCGGCATCGCCACTTACAACGCGCCGCCGGTCAACCGCCATCAGGGGACCGATATCGCCCTGCGCGACCTTGGCGTCATGCGCGTAGGGGTCTTTGTCCGGGCGGCAGCCGCCGGCAAAGTGCTCGGCCGCCGCGATGGCGTCGTCGATCGCAATGTGCGCATCCTTGGGCCCACGAGTGTCGCCGGCCGGGAATGCGGCAACGGCGTCCGCCTCGATCACGGTGACGGCTGGACCACCCAGTACTGCCACCTGCGCGAGGGTTCGGTGACCGTCAAGAGGGGCGATGAGGTCAGTGCCGGCGCCATACTCGGGCTCGTTGGCCTCTCCGGCTTGACCGAGCATCCGCACCTGCACTTCCAGCTCGAACACAACGGCAGCATCGTCGATCCCTTCACCGGCCCGGAGCGCAAGGAACGGTGCGGGGCTGGCAGCGGCGGTCTATGGGAGGCGAGGGCGGCCGCGTCGATGCCCTATCGCCCGACGGCCCTTTACAATGCCGGTTTCGCTGCCGGGCCTCCCGACATCGACGCCATCCGTGACGGCCAAACTCCGCCGGCGGCGCTAAAGGCCGACATCCCGGCTCTGGTTCTGTGGGCTGATATTTTCAATGTTCGTACGGGCGACGCGATCGTGTTTCTGATCCGCAATCCTGAAGGTGTGACCGTTTTCGAGCACACCGCCAAGGTCGCTGAAAATGAGGTCCGCCGGTTCGTCTACGGCGGTTTGAAGCGGGGTGCGGCTGGATGGGCGCTCGGCCGCTATTCCGGCGAGGTCCGCTTGCGCCGCGGCGCGGGTCCGAACGGCCGCGAGGAGATCGTGACCGCGACGACGGTCAACATCCAGTAAAGCCAATCCGATCCATTAGGGTGTATCGGGGCGGCGCGATGCCAGCCGCGGTGCCGTGCGCAGCAGGCGGGGCGGCCGGGAGGCTTGGCGTTTGGCCGGTTCGGCGTCTTGTTTCTGGGGGGTGCGCTTCTTCGCGATGCGGGGCTTGCACGACGGCTCGAGGTTGAAGAGCGCGGCGCGCAATGGCGGCGCACGATGGCGCTCCTCCATTACGCTCAACGTCCGCGCGACGATCGGATCCCGGTCCGGGCTCGGGACGCACGCCATCAGATGGGCGCGCGCAATCACGATCACGTTTCGGGCAATCTGCGGATACTTGAGCCGCGACTCACACCAGCGGGCGTAGGCCGCGAGCGTCCAGGGGTGCGCCGGCAATGCTTTCAAGCCATGACCGCGGCACCAGCGCACGAACTCCAGCCACGCCTTGTCCGCCTTCTTGATGCGCATGTTCGGCTCCGGGTCCAACGCGGGACGCAGGGGCAGGATAATGCGACCGATGCAGTCGAAGGGAGAGTATAGCGCGCAAGGCCTGCGGCCGGAACCACGGTGAAAACGACCCGCGCGCTGACCGAGGGCGGCCTGCTCCCGGCACAGAAATTCAATTCCTGCGTTCAATAGACTAACCGTTATTAGTCCGCTAGACGGCACTTTGTTTTTTTGCCTGCAGTACGCAGGGCGCGTCTGGCAATCCCTTCGCTTCCCGCTATATTGCGCGCTGCGGCGGGAAAGGCGACGGGAGATCTCCATGCAAGTTATCGAAGCGGACGTCATCATCGTCGGCGCCGGCGGCGCCGGCCTGCGCACGGCAATTGCCGTCGCGGAGGCGGATCCCAAATTGTCGATCGCGCTCCTGTCCAAGGTCTACCCGATGCGCAGCCACACGTGCGCGGCCGAGGGTGGCGCGGCAGGGGTGATCAAGAGCAACGACAACCTCGAATACCATTTTCACGATACGGTTTCCGGCGGCGACTGGCTGACCGACCAGGACGCCGTTGACCTGTTCGTCAACGAGATCCCGAAAGAGCTCCTGCGCATGGAGCACTGGGGCTGCCCGTGGAGCCGGGAAACCTCCGGCAACGTTGCCGTGCGCCCCTTCGGCGGCATGAAGATCATGCGGACGTGGTTCGCAGCCGACAAGACCGGCTTCCACATGCTGCACACCCTGTTCCAGACCTCGATCAAGTATCCGTCCGTAAAGCGGTTCGATGAGTACTACACGGTGGACCTGCTGACGGATGACGGCGCCTGTTATGGCTGCACCGCGATCGAGATGCGGACCGGCCAGATGCGCCAGTTCCGCGGCAAGGCGATCGTGATCTGCTCGGGCGGCGCCGGCAAGATCTTCCCCTTTACCACCAACGGCGCGGTCAAGACCGGCGACGGCATGGCGATGGCCTACCGCGCCGGCGTGCCGCTGAAGGACATGGAGTTCGTCCAGTACCACCCGACGGGCCTGCCCGGGTCTGGCATCTTGCTGACGGAGGCATGCCGCGGCGAGGGCGGCTACCTGTTGAACAAGGACGGCTACCGCTACCTGCAGGACTACGGCCTCGGGCCGGAGACGCCGACGCCGGTGCTGAAGGCGATGGAGCTTGGCCCGCGCGATCAATTGTCGCAGGCCTTCTGGCACGAACAGAAGAAGGGACGGACGATCCCGACCAAGTGGGGGGATGTCGTCCACCTCGATCTGCGCCATCTCGGCGAGAAGAAGATCGACGAGCGCCTGCCGCTGATCCGCGAGCTTTCGGCGAAGTACGTCGACAGCGACCCCGTTACGACCCTGGTGCCGGTGCGGCCGGTCGTCCACTACATGATGGGCGGCATTCACACCGATATCCATGCCGCAACGCCGCTCAATGGCCTCTATGCCGCCGGCGAATGCGCGTGCGTCAGCATCAACGGCGCCAACCGGCTTGGCTCCAACTCCCTTGGCGAACTCCTGGTCTTTGGTGCCCGTGCCGGACGCGGTGCTGCCGAGTACGCGAAGAAGGGCCTGACGGCACCGAGCGAACGGCTCGATGCGCTGGCGGCCGATTCGGAAGCGCGGGTCAAGGCTTGGTTCCAGCGCACCCAGGCGACCGACCGGGTGCCGGATCTGAAGAAGCGCCTGACGACGGCGATGGAGGACGGCTGCGGCATCTACCGCGACGAAGCAACGATCAAGGCCGCCTGCGATATCATCGTTGACGTCCGTGAGCGCTTCAAGAATGTGGCGCTCGAAGACAAGAGCAGCGTCTACAACACGGACCTTTATCAGACGCTTGAGATGGACGCGATGATCGAGGTGGCGCAGACGGTTGCGGTGTCAGCGCTGGAGCGGCGGGAGTCGCGCGGTGCGCATCAGCGCCTCGATCACGTGAAGCGCGATGACGAAGCGTTCCTCAAGCACTCGATGGCCCACTACAACCCGAATGGCGAGCCGCGTATCGACTACCTGGACGTTGTTATCACCAAGTCAAAGCCCGCCGAGCGCGTCTACGGCGCCAGAGCAGGAGGACAGTCAGCAGCATGAGCGAGCGGACAATTGAGCTTGAGGTCCTGCGCTATCGACCCGAGCAGGACCAGGAGCCGTTCTTTCAGACCTACAAGGTGCCGTGCGAAGAGGAGTGGGTTGTCCTCGACGCGCTCAACTACGTCAAAGAGGAGATGGATCGGACGCTCAGCTACCGCTGGTCCTGCCACATGTTCGTGTGCGGATCGTGCGGCATGATGATCGACGGTGAACCAAAGCTGGCCTGTAAGGCGTTCCTCAAGGATTATCCGACCGGCAAGATCCGCGTCGAACCCTTGAGCAATTTCCCGATCGAACGGGATCTTGTGGTGGTCCTCGACGACTTCGTCGAGAAGCTGGAAAGCGTCAAGCCGTACATCATCCCCAAGGAAGAGCGGACGGTTGAACAGGGCGAGTACCTGCAGACGCCGGCGCAATTGAAGGCATTCAAGCAGTATACCTTGTGCATCAACTGCTTGTGCTGCTACGCCGTCTGTCCGCAGTACGGTCTGGACGAAAGCTTTGTCGGACCGGCGGCGCTGGCTCTGGCGCACCGTTACAACATGGACTCCCGCGACCTCGGTCGTGCGGCGCGTGATGACGTCGTTGCCGCGGCGGAAGGGATCTGGCACTGCAGCTTTGTCGGTGCCTGCTCGCAAGTGTGTCCGAAGGATGTCGATCCGGCAGGAGCCATCCAGCAGGCGAAGTTCGCCCACGGGATTGACTACCTCACCTCATTCCTGCCCGGAGGCAAGCGATGAACCCGCGCAAGCCCTACGTGCGGCCGATCTCGAAGACGTCTTGGTTCATGACGCAGAGCCGCTACAAAGTGTACATGCTGCACGAGATCAGCTCCCTCTTCGTTGCCATCTATTCGGCCATCCTCATCATCGGGCTGGTCCGCCTTGGTGAGGGGGAGGCGGCCTGGCAGGGATGGCTGGATGCGGTGACGAGCCCGATCGGTGTCATCTTCCACCTGATTGCGTTCGTCTTTGCCCTGATCCACACGACTTCGTGGTTCAAGGCGGTGCCGCAGGCGATGCGCATCCAGCGCGGCGAGGAGATCGTGCCCGGCAAGCTGATCGTCGGCGCGCATTATGGCGTGCTCGCCGCCGTGTCGCTGTTCGTTCTGATCCTGGCAGGAGTGGCTTGAGATGGCGCGCTCGGCGAAGGCGGTTCCGTGGTTTCTGTTCGCAGCCGGCGGGACCGTGCTGTCCTTCATCCTTCCGGTAATGATCTTCACCACCGGCATCGCGCCGGCGCTCGGCCTGTTCACCGACGCCCTGTCGTACGACACGATGAGCGCCTTCGTCGGCAACTGGCTGGTCAAGCTGGTCCTGTTCGGGATCCTGACGCTCGCCTGCTGGCATGCGGCGCATCGCCTGCGCGTGTGTGCGCATGATTTCGGCATCCGTGCCGATACCGCAGTTGCCGTCATCCTGTACGGGTTGGCGACGGTCGGCACCGCGACGGCAGCCCTGGCGCTGGTGTCGATCTAGCACCCATTCGGCTGCGAAACGACGTCGGCTAGTGGTTCGATGCCAACGGATGAATCCCATCCATTGGCTGAATCGAACCTCCAGATCAATGGGTTAGTGGATCGACCGATCTGACGTTTGGGATGCAAGCGTCAGATCCGATCCACTCGTGTGAGCCGGCCGACGCCAAATTCCGGCACCGGCAACGAGCGGCAGAGTTGCTGCCGTCAATACTGATGGTGGCGAGCGGCCGGCGTGGCTGCAGAAGCGGCCTTCGCCTCGGCAAGTGTTCGGATGCCGCGCTCTTCCAGCAGCGGGATCATGCCGAGGAAGATCTCAGCCGCCGTGACCGCATCGCCCAGGGCTGAATGGCGTGCCGTCACCGCGACGCCCAGCCGCCGCGCGATAGCTTCCAGCGACTTGTCCTCCTGGTTCGCATGGATGGCGTGCTCAAGGAGCAGCGTATCAAGCGTGTGGTGATCGAAGCGGACGCCGGTTTCGTCGGCCGCCAACGCAAAGAAACACATGTCGAAGTCGACGTTGTGGCCGACGATAACGGTATCCTCAACGAAGCGATGCAGGGCCGGCAAGGCCTCGCTGATCGGCGGCATGCCGCGCACCATCTCGTTTGAAATGTTGTGGATGGCGCGCGACGCTTCAGGGATCGGCTTCTTCGGCTTGACCAGGGAGTCGAAGATCTCCCGCCGCAACAGCCGGCCGTTGACGATGCGGACGGCACCGATGGCGATGATCTCGTCGCCGCCGCGGGGATCGAGGCCGGTTGTCTCGGTATCGATGACCGTATAGCTGAGCTTGCTCAGCGGCGCGTTCATGCGATCGACGACCTGAGTGGTCTCCTCGAACAGGCGGAAATCGAAGTCGTGCCCGTAGCCGGCTTCGGCCGCGTCGCGATCGGCGCCTTGCCGGCCTTCGCTGACGGGAAGCACGACGCGCACGAACGGCCGCCCGTCGATCGCAGGCGGGTGCGCCCAGATCGCGCCACCGTGACGCTCGATCACCTCGAACAGGGTCAACGACGTGCCGTGCCGATCGGTCATGACGTTGCGCAATCCCCAGCGTTTCAGCGCTTCGCCATGCAGCGGCGCGCCCGACCAGCTGAGCGCGAGCCCGACCAGGCCGCCGCGTTGCTCGAGTGTCAGGCTGAGCGCACTGGCGCTGCAGGCTTGGCTCAATTGCGAGACCAAGAACAGGATCGAGCGCTCGATCGCCAGTGTGTCGACCCGCAGCCAGATCGGATCGAGCGGCGCGTCAACTTCGAGATCGACGCCGCCGGTTTCGCGCACGCTGCGGCCGATCGCGGCGACGAGTTCGCTGCCCAACATCTCCTGGAACGGCACGTGTGCCTTGAGTTCCTCCGCATATTCGACCTCGAGGGCGTCCAGCCGGCCGCTCATTTTTACCGCCTCGTCGCGGATCGCGCCAAGGAACTGCTGGCGGCCATCTTCGTCCATGTCCGGGAAGGTGAGAATCGTCTCGACCGCGGCGCGAACGCTCGCAATCGCCGACCGCTGCCCCTCCGTCAACGTCTGCAGGAGCGTCGTCCGTCTTGCGTCAACACCGGCGCGCTGGGTGATGTCTTCAAGGGTCAGGATGTAGCCGCGAAAGCGCCGGTCGTTGTCGAGCACGGGGACCACATGCGCGCTGAGCGTCTGCCCTCCCGGTCGTTGGACAACGAAAGGCACGAGGACCGCGGCATCGCCGGCAGCGAGTCGGTGGTGGATATGTTCGAGCGCGTGCGCGAGCTGGGTTTCGTCAATGAAGCTCTCGATCGAGCGTCCAAGCCCGACCCAGTCGGCGGCCCCCGTGGCGCGCGCCTCGGCTTCGAGCAGCTTCTGCGCGCGCGGATTATAGAGCAGGATGCGGCCCTCGGGATTACAGACCAGAACTCCCTGCGTCAGCTTGGCGACCAGGGCGGAAAGCGTGTTGCGCTCCTCTTCGAGCGCTTGCCGCGCCTCTTGGATCCGCCCCATTACGTCGGCTTCGACTGCCAGGAAGCGATCGGCAAGCGCGTTGATGCTGCTTGCGACCTCGCGCATCTCGCGGCTGCCCCCTTCATCGCTCAAACGGTGGCGCCGATTGCTGAGCGCAATCACGCGCGTTCCCTCGGCAATCGACCGCAGCGGCGCGATGTAGCCGTACGTCACCAGCGCCGCAATCGCCCAGGCGAGCGCGACGATGACGAACAGGCCGAGCGCAAACGGGCCCGGATGGCTGGCCGGCAAGGCGGCGAGAAACGCCAGCCGATCGGCAGGGATCTCTTCCTTAAGCAAGAAGGCGGTGACCATGATCGCGGCGAACGGGCTGACCGCGACCGCCACGAACAGCACGACTGCCTTGCCCAACATCTCAGAACGGCCTCCCGGGCACCGGCTGAAAGCACTTGAACGGCGAACGTGGTGTGCCGGCCCTTTGGTTCCTTTACACGCCGCCGCCGGCGCCGCCTGTCAGGGGCGCCGCACGCTTAACACGAAATCATAGGCTTGCTGCCGGCGAACGGCAAAGGGCGGATGCAATGGAAAGGCGTCGGGCACGGTTGGTGGAGCGTTCCAGCCGGTTCGCAGATCGCCATCAATAATGCGCCTTGCGTAATATTCGCCCTAACATATAATTCTCGGCCATGAAAACGGATGCCGATACCTTCGTTCAAGCCCTCGCTGACCGCACGCGGTTGCGAACGCTGGTTTTGCTGCGCCGCGAGCCGCCGCTCTGTGTGTGCGAGCTCACCGCCGCGCTGGACGTCCCGCAGCCGAAGATGTCGCGTCATTTGGCGGCCCTGCGCGCGCTCAATATCGTCGAGGATGCGCGCGTCGCCAACCGGGTGTTCTATCGGCTCGACCCGACGCTGCCGGAGTGGGCGCGCGGTGTCATCGAACGACTTGCCCAGGGCATCATGGCGACTCCCGAGTTCGCCGCTGTCCAGCGACGTCTCGACGATTTCCCCAACCGGCCGCAGCAGCGGGCCGATTTCGACGCCAGCGACGACGGTCCTGATCGCGATCGAGAGGAAGCCCGCCATGCCGTTTGATTGGCGAACCGACGGCCGCACCCTGCTGCTGCTGACCGCCGCCTTCATTGCCGCGCTGGCGATCCCGTTTGACGCGCCGCGCTTTGAGGGCGCGCTGAACGAGGCGTTCGCGCTGCTGCAATGGTATGCGCGCGAGCACGTGGTTCTGTGCCTGCTGCCGGCATTGCTGATCGCCGGCGCCATCGCCGTGTTCATCAGCCAGGGCGCGGTCATTCGCCTGCTCGGTGCCGGCGCTAACAAGGGGGTGGCGTACGGCATCGCGTCGGTCTCGGGCACCATCCTCGCCGTCTGCTCGTGCACGGTGCTGCCATTATTTGGCGGTCTCTACAAACGCGGCGCTGGCCTTGGCCCGGCAATCGCCTTTCTCTACTCGGGACCTGCAATCAACATCCTTGCCATCGTGCTGACGGCGAAGGTGCTTGGTTTCGAGCTGGGCGCGGCGAGGGCAATCGGCGCTGTGGCGTTCTCAGTGATCATTGGCCTGATCATGGCGTTTCTCTACTGCCGCGAAGAGCGGGAACGCAACGGCGCGGCCAATGGCGGGCAAATGGTGCTGCCCGAGGACGGCTATGCGTTCCCGACCGGGGCGGTTGTTGCGCTGTTCGCGCTGATGATTGCGTTCCTCGTGTTCGCCAACTGGGCGCCTGCCGATCCGCAGGACAGTGCCGTCTGGCACGCCGTCTTCGCCTGGAAGTGGATCCTCGCCGGCCTGAGCGCCGCGGGCGCCGCCCTGGTGCTGATCTTTGCTCTGGGGTTCATCTGGTGGCGGATCACGCTGGTCGCTGCATTCGCCGCCGGGTTCACCATCGTCCTGCCCGACCAGCCGCAGTTCGCGGTCGCTGCGGGTGTTCTCGGATTGTGCGTCGCCGCCGCCACGCAACCCGGCGCCGGTCAGGACTGGTTCGAGCAGACCTGGGGCTTTGCCAAGCTGATCCTGCCGCTGCTGCTGGTGGGCGTGCTCGTCGCCGGCTTGTTGCTAGGACGGCCGGGGCAGGAGGGACTGATCCCGTCGGCGTGGGTGGCGGCGGCGGTCGGCGGCAACTCGCTGGCATCGAACGCGTTCGCGGCGATTGCCGGGGCCTTCATGTATTTCGCGACGCTGACCGAGATCCCGATCACCCAGGCGCTGCTCGGCGCCGGCATGGGCAAGGGGCCGGCACTGGCGCTGCTGCTGGCTGGCCCGGCGCTGTCGCTGCCCAACATGCTGGTGATCCGCATCTTTCTCGGCACACCGAAAACGATTGTCTACGTCTCGCTGGTGGTGATCATGGCGACGGTCACCGGCATGGTCTACGGCACTTATTGGGGTTAAGGAGAGCCATCATGGTCGATTTCAAGATCCTCGGATCGGGTTGCGCCAAGTGCGTCAAGCTCGCCGAAAACACCGAAGCGGCGGCCAAGGAACTGGGCCTGGACTACACCGTCGGCAAGATTACCGACCGCAACCAGATCGTCGACGCCGGCGTGATGATGACGCCGGCGCTGATAGTCGACGGCAAGGTCAGGTCCTCGGGCAAGGTGCTGACGCCGGAGCAGATCAAGGCCCTGCTGACGTCGTAAAGCACAATCCGATCCGACGCGCACGGAGGCGACAAAGATGAGGCCGCATCATGCAGCCAACTCGGCGCCAGCAAAGCCGCTGAGAGCGCTCCGCACGGCCTCAATCAACGATGGGACACGGCTGATGCTGGCGGCGCTGATGCTGATCGGGGCCGGCGCGCTGGTCATCGCGCTGATCGGGGAGCATGTGTTCCGGATCGAGCCGTGCGTTCTCTGTCTCTACCAACGCGTGCCTTACGTCATCGTCGCACTCGTCGCTGCCGCCGGGCTGGTCCTGCCACTGTCGCCGAAGATGCGCGGGCGAGCGATCGTGCTGTGTGCCCTCGTACTCGCCGCCGGTGCGGCGCTTGCGTTTTACAGCGTCGGCGTTGAGGAACGGTGGTGGGCTGGCGTCGCGGGCTGCGAGGGGACGATTCCCTCGATCGCAACCGGCCAAAATCTTCAGGACCTCCTACGGCAATCGGCCGGCGGCTTGCGCGCCTGCGATGAGAATGTCTGGCGGCTGTTTGGCGTCTCGTTGGCCGGCTACAATGTGTTGGTGCAGGTTGTGGTTGCGCTCGCGTCTCTGGCGGGATTGCGGCGGCTACGCAGCCTCCGGCAACCGGGCTTCCAGCTGTGACCCCGCACGACCACCTGCATGGCGATCTGCATGGGCATGGGCATGGACATGCGCACGGGCATCCGCATGCGCACGGGCATCCGCATGCGCACGGGCATGCGCACGGCCGTCCGTTTGCGCCAGCGGTCGCTCTCAACCTCGCGGTTGTCGCCGCCGAAGCCACCGCTGGTGTGCTAGCCGACTCGCTGGCGCTGATCGCCGATGCCGCCCATAACCTTGCCGATGTCGGCTCGTTGCTCCTGGCCTGGAGTGCCGATGGGCTTGCGCGCCGCGCGCCATCACCGCAGCGCACCTACGGCTTCGGCCGGGCGACGATCCTCGCCGCGCTGGTCAACGCGATTCTGCTGTTCGCCATCGTAGGCGGCCTCATGCTGGAGGCCGTGCAGCGCTTTCGCGACCCGCCGCCGGCAGCGGACGGCAACATCGTCATGCTGGTGGCGGCTTTGGCGCTGGCCGTCAATGCCGTCTCGGCTTGGCTGCTGGCGTCCGATCGGCATCGCGATCTCAACGTGCGGGCCGCCTTCCAGCACATGGTTGCCGACGCGGCGGTCTCTGCAGCCGTCATCATCGTCGGTGCGATCCTTTTGCTGACCGGCTGGCGGTGGGTCGATCCGCTGGCGAGTCTCCTGCTTGCGATCGGTATCGGCGTTTCCGGCTGGCGCGTGCTGCACGCCTCCTTCCACCTGGCCATCGATGGCGTGCCGCAGCACATCGATCGCGCCGGGGTGGAAGCGTACCTGCGCGGGATCGCCGGCGTCAGCGGGCTGCACGATCTGCACATCTGGGCGCTCAGCACGACCCGTGTCGCGCTGACCGCGCATCTCGTGATGCCCGCCGGCACACCCGACGATGCCTTCCTCGATCGCCTGGCCGGCAATCTCGCCGAGCATTTCGGCATTGCGCATGCGACCATCCAGGTCGAGCGCGGCGACGGGCCGGAATGCCGCCTAGCCTGCGGGGAGCCGCATTCCGCCGCGCCCGCGGTCGCCGGCCAACTGGGCTGAATGGCAGCTGGGCTAAACGCCAGCTGGGCTTAACGACGGTACGTGCACGCCCGGCTTGCGGCAGGCTGCCGAAGCTTCCAGATTCCAGGCATGCAGGAACCGACCTACCTCGACTATAACGCCGGCGCGCCGCTGAAGCCCGCGGCACGGGCGGCGATGGTGGAGGCGCTTGCCGTCACCTGTAATCCGTCATCGGTGCACGCGTTCGGGCGGGCCGCCAGGCGCATCATCGAGGCTGCGCGAAGGGACGTCGCTGTTTTGCTGAACGCGCCGCCGAGCGCCGTCATCTTCACGTCCGGCGCGACGGAGGCCAACAATGCCGCGCTCAAAGCGGCAGCGCCGGGGCGGGTGCTGGTTTCGGCGATCGAACACCTCTCCATTCTGGCGGCTGTCCCGCAGGCGCAACGGCTGCCGGTGCTGCCGTCCGGCGTTATCGACCTCGCTGCGCTGGAGGATGTGCTCGCCGGGCCAGAGCCGGCGGAGCTCGTTGCGGTGATGGCGGTCAACAACGAGACCGGCGTTATCCAGCCGATCGCGGCCGTGGCGGCGCTGGCGCGGCGCTTCGGCGCCCGCCTCCACGTCGATGCCGTCCAGGCAGCCGGGCGCATACCGCTTGACGCGCAGCACCTCGGCGTTGCGAGCATGAGCCTCTCCGCGCACAAGCTGGGCGGGCCGCAAGGTGCGGGTGCCCTCGTCCTCCTCGACGACGCGCGTTTCCGGCCGCTCATCAAGGGCGGCGGGCAGGAGCGCAGCCGCCGCGCCGGCACCGAGAACGTTGCCGCCATCGCCGGCTTCGCGGCTGCCGCCCGGGAGGCGGCCCGGCTTGAGGAGCCCGCTCTCCTCGCTCCCCTGCGCGACCGCCTGGAAAGCCTCGTCACGGCGCTGGTGCCGGAAACGGTGGTGATTGCCGCTGCGAGCCCGCGCGTCGCCAACACGGCGTGCCTGAGCCTGCCCGGTGTCCGCGCGGAAACCCTTGTCATCGCGCTCGATCTCGAAGGCTACGCGGTGAGTGCCGGCGCCGCGTGCTCAAGCGGCAAGGTCAAGGCGTCCGACGTCCTGCAGGCGATGGGAGTCGCGCCGCAGGTTGCTGCCGGCGCAGTCCGCGTCAGCCTTGGCTGGACGACCGACGGCGCTGCAGTCGACGGTTTCGCAAACGCCTGGGAGCGGGTGGCGGCGCGGCTGGTGCCTCACCGCGGCGGGGACGATGCCCGGCTCCCGACAGCCGGCTGAGGATAGGAACGCTTACGCGCAGCCGTCAATGGTCCGGCAGGCGCGCGTCCACTGCCGCATGCAATGCGCCATCTGGTGGAAAAAGCCGCGCACGGCATCGGACCAGAAGCGGCTGCTGGTCCGCTCGGCGAGCTCCTCCAGGCCATGGCTGAGCGCATCGTAGGTGTCGGCATAGGTCGTGCCGGAGAGGCGCGCTTGTGTCGTCAGCCAGGGGAGCACTTCTTCGAGCAGAAGAATGCAGGCCCACTCGCGGGTGGCGTCGTTGAGGTAGCTGTGCGAGTTGCGCCGATGTTCGGCCACCGGGGTGCCGACGCGGATGGCACCGCCCAGGTGTCGCGCGCACGCCTGAACGAAGTAGCCGGAGAAGATGTCGCCATAGCGGTCGATGGCGTTGCCGCCGATCTCGTAGCCCATGCGGACGAAATAGTAGGCGCCAAGGGCATCGCGCCGCAGCGCAGTGTTCTGCGTATTGATGGGTGACCAAGCCTTGGCGCCAAGCGTGACCGAGGGCGCCGTCACCGCGGTCGCCTGCGGCGGATTGACCAGCCAGGTAATGGCGTCGCAGTCCGGATCCTTGAGCCACAGCCCGGCGTTGATGTGCACGGGCGCCAGGCTTTCCTGCCGCGTCGCGTTTTCGGCGCGATGGCGTGCCGCATAGGGAAAGCCGCGCGGATAGACGGGGCCTGGCTTGGCGAAATCGAGCATGGTGCAGATGTTGAAATAGCCGGTCTCCGTCTGCACGAGCGGTGTATCGACATCGTCGCGGCAGACGACCGCATGCTCGGCGAAGAAGTCCTCATCCGCATGCGGGAAATTGTCGTCATCGATCGAGATGACGAAGTCAGCGCCACTCTCGTAGGCCATCAGATAGCCGACGTTGCGCCGGTTGTCCGAGTTGAGCGGGATGAACGCGGGCGACAAGCCGAAACGGCCGGTGTACGCATCCTGCTCCGCGAGTGACGGGCAGCGGACATCCCATCCCCGGCTTTGCAATGTCCGGCAGCGTTCGATGGCGGCGTCCGGTGTCTTTTTGTCGATGATCAGATAGCACGTCACCTGGTCGAGGTGGCCATAACGGGCGAAGTTCTCGTAACAGGCATCGAGGACGACCGGATCGTTGATCGTCGTCAAGACCAAAGCAGCGGTACGATCAGTCATTCACGTGTTCCGACACTAAAGCGCACCAACAAACTGTGCGCACACCTACTCGCCAGCGCGAGTGAGTTGTTGAGAAGAAGCGAGATTGTCGAAATAACTGCGCCAGTCGTCTTTGTTCTTGATAAGCTCTCTGTACTTCATCGCCTCGTGCTTCTCGCCTTGATATTTCACGATCATGCCGGTATCGGGGTCAAATCGACCCCAGGACCAGCTTGATGGATCGTTGGTGCCACGCACCGTGAACATGACGTAGGGGAATCGGCGAACCCGCCGGGCCAGACCCCGCTTGGTGAACTGGAAACGCAGGTAGCGCTCAATATTCCACTGGTTGTAGCGCCGCATCTCGGTGAGGAGAGCTTTGGGCCGCACGACGATGTCATCGATCAGGCTCAAGGCCGGTTCGAGATCGTTCGCCGATACGACCAGATGACGGTCCGTGAAACCGCCGTAGTCCTCCCCGTTGGGGATCCACAGCGCGTCGCGGTCGAGCACGTCGATGGGCGGGTGCGGCGAGAAGTAGAAGAAGTCCGATCGCGTAATGATGAAACGATCATACTGCGCGATGAGACCATCCTTGCGGAGGTGGTGCAGAAGCAGCCAGCGGAAAAAGATCTGGATGCTGCCGGAGCCGGGTTGGGAATTATCGCCCTTGATGCCGCCCAGCCACTGGTTGCCGACCGAAAGCAGCGTTCGCCAATCGTCGGCGCCGCCCAATACATCGCGCGCCAGCTCAAAGCCGTCGCCGTAGTCTGTGAACTCTGGAACGGTCCAGCGGTGGCGGGCGTTGACGAAGTACGGATTGGTCGTATCGAAGCGCTCGTCGGTGCCGATACACACGGCGAGATCGGCGTTCAGCTCATCGAGAACATTCTGTTTGAAGTTCTGCCACGTGAGTTCGTGCGCGCGGAGCTGGCCCAGCATGCAAACGAGCACCCGCTCCCCGCTCTTTGGCTGTGCGGCCAGAGGCGCCGGCGCTTTCGCCGTGTTTGCCGCCGGGCATGTCGCCGGCATCGTCGCCTCGCTGGGGCTGGCGGCCGGCTGCACCGGTTTCGCCATCGGCCGGCGCTGGAGGAAGGTCCACAACGTGTCGGTGCCGGCGGCAGTCGGGATGGAGAGATCCAAGCCCTTCGGCGTCTCGAGACCGGCCCGGCGGATCAACTCCAGCCACATCCGCTTGCCGAACACGCTGGTGTGGTTGGGGTGGGCCTCTTGTCCGCAGGCCGTGTCGGAGGCGTGCATTTCCAGATAGAGGACGCCCCCCGGCCGCAGGACGCGGAACAGTTCGGTCAGGGTGAACAGCGGCATCGCGCTCCGGTTAAGGACCCGCGGGCACCAGATGAGATCAAAGCTTTCCGGCTCGAAATCGAGAAACGAGGGATCCATCTCCCGCGCGTCGAAGCCAAGCCGGCGGCAGTGCGCGACGTCCTGCGGGCTGCCGATGCCGACCGCGCGCAGCCCAGCGTTCTGGAACAGGCCCAAGGCCGTGCCGCGGCCGCACGCGGTGTCCAGCACGCGCGCGCCTGCCGGCACCTGGAATGTTGAGCAGAGCCGCTCATACATCATCAGGCAGAGCGACTCTTCGAGCTCCGGAGTGAGGGCCGGGGCGGCGTCGCGTTTCAGCTCAGAGAGGAAGCTGTCGAGCCGCGCGTACTTCTCTAGGGCGAACGGCTTGCTGAGGGGCGTACCCATGGTCTTGCGGATCCCAAGTCCTTCTGGCGATAGTGCGGCTTTGCCGCCATGCGACGGCGACCGGCCGGCCGCTGCGGTTGAGCGGCGTGCGGGCGATTGCTGGTCGTCAGCGCCTTACTGTGCCAAGAAAGGCCTTAAACCCTGGTAAAGGCGCAATCGGCGTGCACTGCGGCAGCGAGGACATGAAGCGGAGAGATCGTGCGTTGAGTGAGAGTTGGGCATCAGCTTCGGCCATCGGGCAGCCACCGCCGGCCGGTTGCCGCCGCCGCCCGGTTCGGCATCGGTTCGCCCCCGCATGATCGATCTCGGCCTCAAGAAACCGCGCGGCCGCACACGCGTCGTCGTCGCCATGTCGGGCGGCGTCGATTCCGCCACCTCGGCGGCGCTCCTCAAGGAAGCGGGTTACGACGTCGTCGGCATCACGCTGCAGCTCTACGATCATGGCCAGACGATGCGGCGGCCGGGCAGTTGCTGCGCCGCCGACGACATCCTCGATGCGCGCGCGATCGCCGACCAGATCGGCATTCCGCACTATGTCCTCGACGCCGAGGAGCGCTTCCGGGCCAAAGTGATGGAGTCCTTCGCCGACAGCTATCTGGCCGGCGAGACGCCGATCCCGTGCGTGCTCTGCAACCAACACCTGAAGTTCGGCGATCTGCTGGCGACGGCGCGCGACCTCGGCGCCGATGCGGTCGCGACCGGGCATTACGCGCTGCGCGTTGACGGCAGGCAGGGGCCGGAGCTGCACTGCGCGCGGGACCGCAACCGCGATCAGAGCTACTTCCTGTTCGCGACCACGCGGGAGCAGCTGGCGCGGCTCCACTTTCCCTTGGGCGGCCTGTCGAAGGCCGAGACCCGCGCCCATGCCGCGCGCTTAAGCGTGCCGGTCGCGCGAAAGCGGGCGAGCCAGGACATCTGCTTCGTGCCCGGGGGTGATTATGGCGCCGTCATCGCCAGGCTGCGCCCCGATGCGGCCCAAGCGGGCGAGATCGTCCATGTCGACGGCCGCGTGCTGGGCCGCCACGCCGGCATCCACCACTACACAGTCGGCCAGCGCAAGGGCCTCGGCATCGCCGGCGGCGAACCGCTCTATGTCGTGCGCCTCCAGCCGGCTGAGCGGCGCGTCGTCGTCGGCCCCAAGGAGGCGCTGGCCTGCAGCGTCGTTTCGCTACGCGCCGTCAACTGGCTGGGCGATCCGTTGACGGATGCGGAGCGCGAAGCGGGCATTGCGGTTCAGGTCCGGCTGCGCTCGACTCAAGGGTTGGCTGACGCGCGCGTCGTGCTTAGCGCCGACGGCAGCGCGCGCGTGCATCTCCAGACTGCACAACATGCAGTCGCACCCGGCCAGGCGTGCGTTTTCTATCTCGGCGAGCGGGTGCTGGGCGGCGGCTGGATCAGCGGCGCGGAAGCGCTGCCGTCGGCGCCGTAGCGAGGCGCGCCGGCCTCGCTATCGCTGGTGCCCGCGGGGGGACTCGAACCCCCACTCCGTTGCCGGAAACGGATTTTAAGTGCTCTGCTATGTTAGTATTTTCAGTGGGTTAAGGACTTTACACAAACAGTTACACAAAAACAGAGGGAGCGAGCAGCCCTACAATGCCCCCTCTGTCCTTGTTGCCCCCTCCGTCGTGAGAGAGTAAAGCGACGGTTTTACTGGGCAGGTGTTGGGGTTGGGGTTTCAGTTGGGGCAACGGTGTCTGCTACGCCCTCAATCACAGTAGTAACGGTTTTAGAATCAATGTTTAGACCAAAATAACCGCCGAGGCCTATGATTAAGGCGACGACGATCGCTACAACGGTCTTTTTGATCCAAGATTTTTGTGTTGGTTCCATAGAAGTTCTCCTTAAAGGATTGGCAAATGTTTCAACAAGTATTTAGTTAAGGTAATACCCCCTAACATTGCTGCTAGGGGCATCTTTGGTAGAGTGGCTCCTTGCGACGGAGAGTAATGTATCTTGGTAGATGCCGCCGCCTAAGAAACTGTCGGCACCGCAAAAGTATTTAGCCCTCATTTTTAAGTGAACTACCAAGCACCTAAAGGAACTTGGTTTTAGGCGAGCGGTTTAAATAAATTTGTAAAGTGTTTTAGCCGCATTACAACAAGGTAGTCTTGATTGTCTTGTTTTACAGCAAGGTAATCAGCACTTTCAAGGTTGTCATAAAGAAACTTAAACCCTGCTTTACGCACCTTTACTTCAATCTTCTGGCCCGAGTCTAATTCAATGTCGCCAGCAAACTTACCGCCAACAGCACCTGACAGAGGAATACGGGAGCAAGGAATACCTGCCTCTTTAAGTTTCTTAACGAGGTTGGCTTCTCCTCTATAACCTTTTGATTTACTTTTCATTCCGCTCATTACTTTTGTCCTCCCCAGGTTAGTTTGAATAGAATTTGTTGTGTTTCGGTCCAAGTGTCGTAGCAGAGGTTAGTGATTTTGTTTTCTTTTAGCCAAGACTTTAAGGGTTCATTTTGGAGATTGTAGCCATTCAGAAACCAAATCTCTTGCCCTTTTTGACCGGATTCAGACCATTCCTGACAGGCTGGTCCATCGATTCGGTGTTTGCGGTCATTTAGGAACCAAATCTCTGCGTGTTTTTGTCCGGATTCATAATACTGGATGATTGGATTAGTCATTTAGTGTTTCCAATAAATGTAAAAACTGTTCAAACAACTCGTCTAGTGCTATGTCATCTAACTGACGAAAAAACTTCATCAATCTCTTCTTGCGTTGGGTGAAAATTATTCTGCTTCATTTTCGTTTCCTTGGCGACGACGACGCATATACTCACGCATATACTGTCTATGCTTTTTTGTTTCTTCTGCATCACGTAACAAACACTCACGTTGATCGTTTAGAAAGCGAATAGCATCATCCAATTTGCTGATGGTGTAGTCTAAAAGTTCTTTGTTTATGTTCATTGTTAAACTCCATTTAACTTTAACATATGTTATTTAGCATTTCAGCCTTCGTTCTTGTTGTTTGTGATACAAGGCACAAATCTCTTGTGCGAGTTGAACCGATACCTTTGGCTTACCGTGATCTCGGACACGCTTTTTCGGGGATGAGTTGAAAGAAGATAAGCAAATTATAGGTATACCGAACCAGCGGGATAAGACGGCGAGACGGACGGGACGAGACGCAAGCCACTCTAACTCTTCTCGGGTTAGTCCATATTTTTGAAAATAACGCTTGTCACGGGGTTTTTTTGGTGGTTTTGGTGTTGGGGGACTTAATACTTTCAGTGGGATAATATGCCTTGACTCACGAATGTTTCGGAGAGCTTCTGGAGTTAAATTATATTTCATATTTGACCTTTCATTCCACAAATGCTAAATATATTTAACGCTAATGTTTAGCGTTTTTATATTTAACACATATTGGCACATAGGAGCGAAATAATATGACAAACAAATTAGAAGCATTACGTAAAGCATTACTCGAAAAAGAAGCAAAAACAAATTCTTCCTTCACAAAATCAACAGAACCTTCCCCGATATATCCGTTCTGGAATACACCAGCTGGTAAAACTTCATTGATTAGACTGTTGCCTGATGGTGATCCAAACAACACATTCTTTTGGGTTGAGCGGTTGGTAATCAACTTAACCTTTGGTGATGGTGTGAGAGCCCAAGTCCCTTGTCTTGAGATGTGGGACGAAAAGTGCCCAATCCTTGAAGAGGTGCGAACTTGGTTCAAAGATCCTTCTAAAGAGCAGGTAGCAAGAAGTTATTGGAAAAAGCGTTCCTACCTCTTCCAAGGGTTTGTGGTGGCGGATGGTGTCGGTGAAACTGAAAAGCCCGAAAACCCAATCCGTAGATTTGTTGTGAACAAGACGCTTTTTGAAACAATCAAAGCAGCACTTATGGATGCTGATATGGAAGACTTACCAATCGATTATGAAAAAGGTCGTGATTTTCGCATTACTGTAACCAAGCGAGGAGACTACAAAGATTACGCAACTTCGGGTTGGAGTATGCGTAGTAGGGGTTTGACCGACCAGGAAAAACAAGCCATTGAAAAATACGGCCTTTTTGACCTTAAAACGTATCTTCCGAAGAAGCCCGACCCCGCACTTATAACCGAGATGTTTCGTGCTTCAGTAGCAGGGGAGGACTGGTGCCAAGACTGGGGGCGATTTTTTACACCCTCGACGAAAGGTGTGGTTCAAGTCTCCGAAATTTTCCCAGGGGAGGTTTCTTTAGATCGAATGAAAAGAAAAAATACTTAAACAATCAAGACCTCTTAACACAACTTCAATTATCTCACGAGCGAGGGGCAATGACTCCCGAGTTAGGGCGGATGTTCTTGAAACTTGTAGAGAAAATCTCTAAACGTCCCAACTGGTGTGGTTACACTTACCTGGAAGAAATGCAATCAACAGCACTTATCAACCTTTGTGCGGTATGGCAAAAGTTTGATATGACCAAAACTAACCCCTTCGCCTACTTTACTACTTGTGTAACACACTCCTTTCTCCAGGAACTTGGGCGTCAAAAAAAGCAACAACACGTCAAAGAGTTGATTGCCGAAGCATATGGTTTGCCCACATCGTTTGCTCATCACGAATCGGCCTCTTAAAGAGGTGTGTGAAAATCAACACACCTAAAAAAATCTCGCCAAAATGCATTAAAACCCGTTTTAACTCTTGATCTAATAGACTAAATATTTTTGTAGAAAGAATAACATTTTTATTACATTTCATCTAAAATAATTATATATTATGAAAAGTAAAACACACACAAAAGGAGAGAGTTAGAAATGACTACTACCTGGAGATACTCCTCTACTACCACTGACACTCAAACTTGCATCCGGCGCACTCAGCCAGGACTCACTCAAACCGCTTGTTTCTGGCACGACAGCAAAGTTCTAGACCGACTAGGACTTGGGGTTAGCAAAAACGACCCTAACCTGTTCTTTGACAGCCTTAACACTTTGCACAAGACGTGTGAGCAGGCTGGAATCGGTGTTGACCTTAATAAGTGGTCAGCAAGTGATTTTACAATTTTGGCGGACTTGGGGCTTTTTGGTGACTTAGATGAAGCACTTGAAAGGCAAAACAAAGCCCAACAAATCAAGCACATGAAAACCGCAAGCCAAGCAGGACTAGGCTTTGGGGATTTGTTTTTTGGGTTGATCCATTTAGGGTTGCTGTTTTTTGGATTGCTGTTTTTGTGGCCTTTGCTTCTAGCACTGCTGTTAACTATCCCGCTACATGTAGTGATCAGGTCTCTCCGCAAAAACCGCAACCTTTCACTATATGTGGCCGAGCAAAGCATCAGACGGGGGAGCTAAAAATGATCACAATTAAATCAAAACAAGAAGTCACCGACGCAATATATAGTCTTTTTCAAGAGTTGAGTCAGTGGAAGAGGCCCTTTGAAGGCATTCCGTACGATTTTGTAACTGCGGTGCGAGCGGAGTATGAAGCCCGACGAAAAGAAAAGATTAGAAACAAATTGAAATCTTTAGAGGAAGATTGCTAAATAAAAATGTGCGGAGGAGATCCGTTGTTGGAGTAGCTACCAACGATTAGGGTTTTCAACGCAACGCCGCCCGCAGGAGTATTTCACTCCTCCGCACATTCTACCAAGGCGTTGCTGAACAAGGCGTTGTTCTTTTTAGAAAGTTTCTAACAATCTATATGAGCACGCCTCCGATTTGTGTTGGAGGATTTTTTTATGACTGTGTTAAAACTACCCAAAAAAGTGCTTAACCCTGAGCACCACAACATTTTAGACCGTATCCGTGTTCGTCGAGGCTCGCTAACCTTGGGCGACGCAGAGTTTAACCGCAAACAAAGACTATACAAGCAGGTAGATACCTTGCTTGTAGAAGCAGCAGGTTACCCTGTAAATCGGGGGAGAATCAGCGAAGTTGCTAATGAAATATGGGTTGAAGGCGTTGAAGAAACTGACGCTATTTTAGTAAAATTAGGCTTATAATTTTTAGGAGCACAATAATGGATCTTAACAAGAAATATTACCCCCAAAGTGTTCACGAGTGTATACTACCTTCAGACCTTAAGGCCCGGTCTAGACTTGCCCGGTGGGTTAAAGACCCCTCTAAACTACCTAATATGGTCTTGTTTTATGGGCCGAAAGGCACGGGTAAAACAACCTTCGCTGAGTGTTTAATAGATCATCTAGACTTACCTAAAGGTTATCTAGATAGGTGGGACGCTAAAGGCGGATTCTCTAGAAAAATGCTTGACACTATCGAAACCCGGATACGCTACCGTATTGATAAAGATCAAAAGTATGTGGTGTTTTTAGACGAGCTTAAAGCCGAAACACCTACAGAGATTGATTTTTGCGAAGGGCTTCGCTCACTCTACAACATATACTGCGGTAAGTTTAACATACACTTTATAGCAACTACCAACTACCCCGAACAAATCCGTGCAGTTGGTAAAGGCTCTGTGTGGGACCGATTTACGGTACTTCCTTTCGAGTCTTTTGATGCTCAAGACGTAATTGGTTTGCTAACAAATATTGCCAAGCAAGAAGGTATACTAGCCTCAAGGGACGATATAAGTGATTACTGGGAAGAGTATTTCCCGAAACTGCGATTAGCAATTAAAGATTTAGATGATTTAGAGGAGTAACAATAATGGCAAAGAAAAAACAACCGTCCGAGAAGGATATTCTTGCTCATGTGCTCGTAGCCGAGGAGGGTTTATTGGGGGCGGCTTTACAGGACCTTAGTGACTACTGTAAAGAGTGGGGTATAGACCCAAATAACATGTTAGAAAAAATTGAGAAGATTCACCCAGACGTGGCAGAAGAGCACGAAGATTTGCTTGTAGATCTTTTAGAGTGGTGGAATAAGAAAAGTGCACCACCACCGGCACCCCCTAGTAACTGTATTGTAATACCTTCCTACCGGGATGACAATGACGTTCTCCACGTGTTATTCACCACCGACTTCATAAGGGAAGCAATTGTTAAAGTGCACATAGAGCCAAGATTGCGAAAATTATTATTCGATGGCGGAACCTTAACACTATGTCGGTTAGGGGAAGAAAAAGTGTTAGAAGACTCTTTAGTTGTAGCCAACCAGATTAAAGCCGTTGTTAGAAATGTTTTGGCTAGAGAACTACCACCTAAATGCATTGAGACAGAAATTATGTCTTGGGACCCTAAGGACTTAAACACCATTTATGAGGTGTGGGATTCATATGTTCCATACATAGAGCCCTCAAACTTCTCGGTATGGCGTAGAAAACACGACGACAACTATTGTATGTATCGGTGCCCTATAGAACCCGATGACACAATAGAGTTTCCAAAAACCCAAGAGTTTCTTGATCGACTAACTGACGGACCAGCGTTTGCGGCTTTTATCTACGGGGTTTGGTCCGGTTTGTATGCAGGTCGGCAAGTAATGTGGATATGGGGTCCGCAAGGTGAGGAAGGTAAATCTTTTTTCACTACTGAAGTATTGTCGGAACTGTTTGGCCTCGACAAGGGTCTTAAGGCTATCTCAAACAACCTTGCTACAGCGGGCGGTAGATTTGGGATGGGAGCCGTCGGGGACGCTGTCATGGTTCTCTACCCTGACGCTAACAATACGATGATCACCCATTCAGAGTTTCTAAAAACATTGGCGGGTGGGGGTAGAGATGCAGTATCGAAAGAGAAGAAATTCGCTAACCCTGTAACTAGTATTGTCAAGGCTCGGGTTATTGTAACCTCTAACTTCACCCCACATGTAACACGTGAGAACTTTATTACTTCTCGCATTTTTATTCAAAAAATTAAGCCCTTTGTTGGGCCTAAAGACCCCTCAATAGGTAAAGTGTACCGTCAAGAACTCCCAGGGTTTTTGGCTCATGGGAAGCGTTGTTATGACGAGTTATGCGCCAACCACGAAGAGATAAAGAAAAATAAAGCCGCAGACAAGTTGTTAGAGCAGGTAATCAGTGCTTGTAACCCCGAGTGGGAGGACTTTGTTAGTAGGGTATTCGAATTCACCGCTGAGGGTGTTGTCACTATCCCACGAATGAAAGAAATTCTCGAAGAGCATAATTTACGCAACGACTATAAGGCTTTAACGGGTTTCTTAGCCTCTAACTACGGTATCCGGGCTCATCAACGAATGGTTGAAGGAGAGCGACCGTATGGGTTTTGGGGACTTAAGGAACGAGATCAGGCAGGTTTTAGTAGCTCTAGCAAAGGATTAGGCGATTATGACTAATAGGGTATATTTCGATACAGAGTATCGTGACGACGAAGTTATTCTCTTATGTGCTCTAGTAAAGCCGTCGGGCAATAAACACGAGTTTGATTTACGGAATAATAAAGACTTAGATCTCTTACAGGACTTTATAACACAGCACACCTTAAGTCATTGGGTGGCTTTTGCTGCCTCTGCTGATTTAACCGCCCTGTTACGACTTGGCATAGACATTACCCCCTTTAATGTTATTGATCTGATGGCTGAAGGACGAATGATTACCTTGTCGCACGATAAGTTCTTCGCCCCGAGAGGTTCATTGGTAGCAACTTTACGAGCATTTGGGTTAGAGTTAGTGAATGAAGCCGAAAAAGAGGTGATGCGGGAGGTTATCTTAAACCACAAAACGTATACCGATGACCAGTGGGATGCGATAACCAGGTATTGCTGGGAAGACGTAGAATGTCTCCCCCCACTGTTTAATGCTATAAAGAGATTCCATAATGATATTGTAAAGGGCGCTGTTGAGTTAGACCATATGTTATATCGTGGCGAGTATATTAAAGCGGTATCGATAACAGACCATCGGAGTAAAGGATTTCCTGTTTGGGGTGAGTGGTTTGACCAAGTGATGAATAATCGAGAACGTATAACTGAGGCGATTATTCGAAAATATAACACCCAATTTCCCATATGGCAATATAATCCACGAGATAACAAATATCACCTTAAACGAGACCAAATAGAGTTGTGGGCTAAGTTACAAGGTTTCTTGAAAGACTGGGAGAGGACCGAATGTGGCGCTTTAAGATTATCTGATGATTATCTCGAAGTATTAGGTAGGAAGCACATTTTGGTTGAGAATCTTCGAAAAATATTCAAACAACTCAACCACTTAAAAATAGACCTCCGTGGTGCGGCAGTAAACGGTTATGTGCCATACAGAACCACCGCTTTTAGTGCAAAAACAGGCAGAAACGGGTTGAAGCCTAAGAACGGATTTGTCTTAAACTTACCCCCCTGGATGAGGACTGTTGTAAGACCACATCCAGGTAGGGTACTTATTGGGGCTGATTGGAGTTCGCAAGAGGTAGCAATATCGGCTTACCTAAGCGGTGATGAAAATCTAACGGCAGCATACGAAACTGGCGACCCTTATCTAGCACTCGGCAAGATGAGTGGTCGTATCCCCCACGATGGAACTAAGCAGACCCACCCTCTCGAACGACAATTGTTTAAAGGTCTACAACTCGGGCTTAATTACGGTATGGGTGAACGGGCATTAGCACAGTCGATGCTTAACACCTTCTTAGAGGGCGGTTACGAGGTAGACATAGACTATGCATCTAATGTAGCCCGTCGTCTGCTTGTGTGGCATCGAAACAAGTTTAAAACGTATTGGGCTTGGGCAGAGAGGAAGGCTCGTCTAGCCCGGGTTAAAGGATATATTCAAGCAGGCGACGGGTGGACGGAGTATGTCACCCGTAGAACACCCCAGACTGTGTTGCTGAACTTCCCGGCACAATCAAATGCCGCAGTTATGATGAGACAGGCTACCATTAAATTAGCGAAGACCGGTATCGATCTTTTATGCTCCCAACACGATGCGTTTTACGTGAATGCCCCTATTACTGACGAGGATATGGTGAAGAAGACCTTGAAGAGTTGTATGGACGAAGCGTCGTGGGAGGTTATAGGCGGTGTGACTAGAGTCGATTTTAAGACATTCCACCATGACAAATGCTTCTGGGACGAACGTGGCCGGGACTTATTCTTACTGGCTCGTCAAGAACTCGGCCTTGGCCACGAGTTATGGTTTTAGCAAAAAACCGCTGGTTTTAAAGCAAAAATGAGGTCAAAGACTAATTTTTCTAGTAATGCAATTTTCATGGTTGCTTCTCAAGACGTCTTAAAGACGTCTTGAGAGCTCATTTGAAGCTCTTGTAGGGTCCAATTTCGCCATTACTATATTTTATTACTACTAAAAAATTTTTTAATATTAAATATAATATATGTAATACATATAATAATATATACATATACACAGCGTTTGGTCATCACCGGCGACGAAGTAGCAAAAAGACCTCTAAGAGGGCGAAGATCCAACCCTAATCTGCTAAATACAAATATGAAACATAAACCAACCAAACACTGCGTCACTTGTAACACTCCACTCCCACCTCACCACTCTAAGTTATGCGGCAACCCCGAGTGTGAACTGGCGTGGCATCGACATAGGTATCACACCGAGCCAGACCGTCGAGCAAAACAAATGGCTCGAAGTCGTGCTTGGCAACAAGAGCACAAGGAAGAGGTTGCTATCATCGTTAAACGCTACTACGATAAGAACCGAGAAAGGTACAGGGAGTACAACCGAGCAAAGTATCATCGTAACAAAGACGAAGGGCTAGATGTTGGCAGGGAAAGAAAAAAAGTATTATGCGAGGCGTGAAAGGCCCCCGTCAAGATTCATTACCGGCCTTTTTCAAAAAAATTAGGTCTACCTAACTACAAAACGCAATCAAAAACACAATTTTTCTCTCCATTAGCACCTACCCGCTACCCAAGTAGCATTGAACGAAACGTGAAAAAATAACACGTTGAATTACTTAGACAAAAAAATGATATAATTAAGGTTTTTGCGACAGGGTGACTCTGCTTAGAACCGACGTCGTCCAAACGGACTGTACCCGTCAAAGTTTGGTCCACCAAAACCCCCGCTACTTGGACTTTTACGACGGTTAGCTTCCCTTTCTTTGAGGATCTTAGTCTCTAGTGATTGCTTTTGTGTTGTTGTCATTGCGTCTTTTGTTTTGTCAGACTCTACCGCTACTCTAACACTTTGCTGGTTCCTTTCCTCTTCTCGATCTACATTTAGGTTCATATGCAGTCGAGCAGCCATAGCGTACACACGGCAGTCTAGTGCTTCGTTTCTTATTTGTTTTTTATTGCCTTTAACTAAAATCCATCGCCTGACAGGTACACCCATTTTGTAGGTAGTGGTTGGTTTCTCTGACAACAGTTGTTCATAGTATGTTGAGTCATAGTGTTCCGGAAAGTGACAGTAGCCAGGGGTAGATCCTCCGCCGTCTTCAGTAATCAATAACAGTTCCTGAAGTCGATCCTTGATTAAACTAGGATTGACCATACAAATCCCAGACGCAAGCAACCGTGGTGCTGTTATAGGTGCAGTTACAGCCGACGCACCACGCACTAGTAAGATATTCAAACGGTTACGTCGTTTGATCAAGTTTATTTTTGGCTTTATTTGTGACTCAGCATACCCCATGTCTATTGCCGCAAGACGGACCGTTAAAGGCACACCGTCTTCTCTAACAAGTTTTTGGGTTAGGACGTCTGATAACTGGTCCCAAACAGGCTGTTCGAGCGTGTTGCCCGGTATCACGAAATAATCAATCGACCAAGTTTCATCATTAGCCCCCCATCCGAGCAGCTCACCTTCAATACGGTTACCTTGCACGTCAATACCTGCTGTTATGTACACTACACCTGAAGGAATAGTTGACGGCGTGTATCGCTCAGCACGCAATTTTAAATCGTGAATATCTGTTATGGGCGTTGTTGGCTCAGTCCACGGAAGGGCAAGTCTAGTGTTTTGGAACGACTTAATAGTACCTTGGGCTTTAGCCGATAGAAAATCGGTAACCATTTCAGTAAGACTTACCCATGGCGAGTACAGTGCATTAAGATGGTACCCTGCGTGTCCGTTGAAGGGTTTAGTTGCTCGCCACTCACCATCTCGAATTGCTTGGTATCTGTCACTATTGTGCCACTCATGGCCACAACCGCTGGAGCATACAATGCGAGCTGTAAGGGGTAGATGATCACCGTTAGTGTCTTTGTCCCATATAACACGTTCCCAAGTCCAGTGTTGTTCGGTACTGCAATTAGGGCAAGTAACGTAGTAATACCGTTGATCTGATTGCTTAAAAGCCTGGTCCATTAAACCATCAACATATGTTGGTGTAGATGTCATGATGATTTTTCTACCAGGGAAGGTAGTTGTCCTTTTCATAACTAGATCAACCGGCGACCCTTCATCTTGACCTTTTTGGCTTGTAATAACTACCGCAGGGTAACCATCTACTTCGTCGAGGAACAAGATTTTTGCCATTTGCCCACGAAGGGCTGAACCAGATCTTGCTGATACAATAAGAAGATCACCCCCATAGAACTTCTTGTGCTCAATCTGGTCTGCTCGTCCAGTTCGAAAATAATTGGCGAGGAACGGCATATCATCTACCAACTCTGCTAAACGACGTTTAGAAAATTTCCGAGCCTCCCCGCTTGTAGGCTGAACCATGATCATAGGGCACGGATCATTCACCACATAGTATAGCAACGTGTTAATAAGTAGTTCTGTTTTACCGAGCTGTGCCCCCCAACACAAGGTGATGCGAGAAACACTCGGGTCTGTAACCAAATCCATAGGCTCACGTAGATAAGGTGTGCGCTCAGTTCGCCATTTTCCCCTTTCTGCCGCTATTACGGGGAGAACTCGGTTTCGGTCGGCCCACTGGCTTACGCTTAGGTTTTGTCTCGGCTGGAACACTCTCTTGATCGTCGTCAAAAGTGTCTTCTTGAATTGATATGCTTCCATTCACCTTCTCTATAAGGGTTGTTTCGGATTCTAGTGTAATTATCCCTAGTAATGATTCTATTTCTCCCCGAACCATTTCTTCAATCTCAGGGGCTGTTTTGGTGACCCCACCTAATATAGGGGCGACACGTTTTGGCAAATCACGAATTTTCGATGCTACTTGAGTAAAGGCTTCTGTAATATAATCGAACGCTAGTCGGGTTTCGATGTATTCTTGTCGATCCCTCGCAAACTCCCACTCCATTCGCTCGCACTCAAGTTCGAGTTTTCGAATCAACAAATCGTCTTTTGAACCAAGTCCTCTAACCATTTACCACCATCGAGACTAAATACTTTAAAGTATTTAGCGGAGGCTCACTTTGTTTCATCTAAAGCACCAGTCGGGGTCAGTGTTTACGTTTAGCAGTTCAGCTCAGTCTGAAGGTTTCGCATCATTTTCTGCTAAGATTTTAGGCCCTGAAACGGTAAATCTCTCATCTTCCACTCTTGATTTCACACACCCAGGTAACTTCCTTACCGGGGAATATCGGATTTATGTTTATGGCCTTGAAGGTGATTTTCGGTATCTGATTGATGAAGGTCGCTTATCTGTCTCACCAAATCCCGATGATCTTGATGATTCGTATGATGTGCGCAGCCAAAATGAACGCATTCTAGATGCTATAAATAGTGTCTTAGAAGGTAGGGCTAGCAGGGTCGAAGCCTCTTACTCCATAGACGGCAAGGCTTTAACCCTGATGAGCATTGGGGAGTTATTACGTGCCCAACAAATCTTCAAATCAAGAGTGGCGTCAGAACGAGGAGTTGGACGCTTTCCACAAAATATAGTGTTTAGGATGTAAAAATGACATTTTTTAACGCCGCCTCCCATTCAGACAACTCGATGTATTCGTGGTTCGCTAAGAGCCGCTCAATCAACGACACCCTGAGATCAGAACTCCCGACCATTCGCAACAGGTCTCGTGAGTTGACAGAAAACGATTCTTGGACAAGTTCAGGTCGTCGGGCATATGTGGTCAATATTGTAGGATCACGAGGATTTGACCTCCGCCCTATACTTACTGAAGAAGACTTTGAGCAGTCAAACCTCAGAAAATATTTTAATAGCCCTCAGGAAGTGAGCCAATTTATTATTAGACAATTCTCAAGGTGGGGTAAAAAAGCTATGGTGCGAGGTGGGTCATGGCACCAAGCCCAGAAAGCGGCTGTTGAAGCCATGTATACCGATGGTGAGATTTTTTGCCGACACTATATAGACCCGAGTCTTAACGAATTTGGGTATGCAATTGATTTCTTTGAGTCAGAGTATGTGGATGTAGAGGCCCGTAATACTAAGTCAAATGTTGTTAATGGGATAGGTTTTGATAAGTTTAACCGCCCACTATTTTATGTGTTTTACACAGCACACCCAGACGAGATTACTTTCAAATCATCAAGTGTGAGGAAACAAGTCGAAATCCCCGCAACAGATATTATCCATCTTAAAAACACCTCTCGCCCGAGTCAAACACGTGGTTTACCGGCGGTCACCCCTGTTATGCCTTTCTTGTACCATCTTCACGAGTACACTAAGGCTACTGTTACAGGAAAACACGCAAGCGCTAAAAAACTTGGTTTTATAGTCCCTGCGAAAGAAGATACTGACACACCTTACGAACACGCAGAGCGAGACACTCATGGACAAATCGTCGATTATCTTCGGGATGTAGGGTTTCAACTGCTACCCCCTGGGGCAGATGTTAAGTCCTTTAACCCAACTGATACAGGAAGCAACATCAAAGAATTTGTAACCGTGATGGGACATATTGTAGCGGCTGGCTTAGGTGTGGATTACCACGCTTTAACAGGGGATTATGAAAGTGTGTCGTACTCCTCTATTCGTCAAGCTGGCTTAAATATTAAGGACGTGTGGACGTGGCGCCAAGATTATCTGAAAGAAACACTAATCGAACCTGTTTTTAACAAATGGCTCGATATCTCTTTGTTAAAAGGCGCTTTTGGTCCTGCCTTTAGCGACGAAGATATCCAACTCATTAAAGACTCCACCAGCTTTGAAGGTAGAGGGTGGGGGTTCACAGACCCTACAAAAGAGGCTAATTCGCACCAAACATATGTAGAAATGGGTGCACGGTCTATCTCGGATGTTATTAGAGAAAATAACCAAAATCCTGATCAGGTATTCAAAGAGATAAAAGAAGAGCGGGAAAAACTGCGTGAACTCGGCATTGAGTTGTCTTTTACAAAAAACCCAAACATTCCTACACTAGAGGAGACATCAAAAAGTGAGTGAGACGTTTTTTAGATATGTAGAAACTGAAGTCGCAGACGTTACCGATAACACCGTCACAGTTTCTTTCTCATCCGAGTTTGCCTTTCTGCGCACCACACCAAAAGGTGAACGCTACTTTGAAGTGCTAGGGCATAACGACAAAGAAGTGGACTTGAAAAGACTTAACAGCAACGCCCCATTTTTAATCCAGCACTCGAACAACCCATTACATCAGATTGGTGTAGTTGAAAGAGCTTGGATTGAAGACAGAAGAGGGCGAGCAATTATAAGATTTTCCAGCATTGATCTAGCGCAACAAATGATGCGAGATATTAAAGACGGAATTCGGACAGGTATTTCAGTAGGATATTTTGTTCGTAAAGTCGTACCCGATAACTCTACTGAACCACCGACGCTCCGGGTAACCAAGTGGGAACCTTTTGAAATTTCATTAGTTTCTACCCCTGTTGACCCTACAGTTGGTACAAATAGATCTACTGAGTCGGATCATACACCCGAATTACTAAATACCAATACGGAGGCGAGATCTGAGCCTCGTCAACAAGACATACAGGAGGAAAAAATTATGTCTGATACTGAAACTGAAATCACTACCCCAGCGGAAGTGCGTCAGGATCCTGCCCTTGAAATTGAACAGGCTCGTTCCCTCGCAATTGCCGAAAACAATACCAGAGTTGCCGATATTCTTGACCTAGGCACTCGCCACAATCGCATGAATATTGCTCGTGAGTTTATCCAGAACAACCGCTCGGTACATGAATTTCGTGCCGCCCTATTAGATGAGCTAGCAAAAAAGCCTGCACCTTCAACTTATATGGCAGCCCCAATTTTAACCCCGAAAGAAGCAAAAGAGTTCTCTTTTGCTCGTGCCATTAACGCACTTGTTAAAGGTAACCGTTCTTTAGCCGGCTATGAGTGGGAAGTTTCCGACGAACTCGAACGAGTCCAAGGGCGTTCCGCTAACGGGATGCGAGTTCCTTACGAAGTCATGTTTCGTGACACAGTAACAACAGGCCAAAGCGTAAGCGGAACTAATGTTGGCGCAGAATGGGCTCATAAAGTCTACTCCGGCAAGTTTATTGATGTTCTTCTTCCACAGCTTGCAGCAGGTCAGCTTGGAGTGGATGTGATTCAAGGCTCTGGTTCAAGCATGATTATTGACGCTCAAACTTCTTCAACCACAGCTTACTGGGTTGGTGAAAACGAAAAAGTTACTGAATCTGCAATCGGGACTGATGACATTGAAATCTCACCAAAGACTATCGGTGTCAAAGGGTCCATTTCCCGCAGAATGCTAAACACTGCCACTTCTGATATTGAAGCAAGACTACGTAATAATATGGCAAACGTCCTAGTTCGTGGTATAGACTACGCAATCTTTAACGGCACTAACGCCAATAACCAACCAAAAGGGTTGTTTACTTACACTGACACCAACGCTGTAACCTTCGGTGATGGTACTGACGGCGGCGCGCCAACTTACGCAAAACTACTCGAATTTGGCTTAAAACTAAGTCAGGCTAACGTTGATCTTACTGGATGTAAGTGGCTATTAACACCGGAAGCATACACAAAGTTCCTACAAACACGCAAATTGTCTGACTCGACCGACTCAACTACACTTATTGGCGCAAGTGACACACTGTTAACTGGTTACCCGTTTGTTACATCTAACCAGGTTAAAAAGACGTTTAGTGTTGCGTCTACAACAGGCTTACATGGTGTTGCGTTCGGTGACTGGCGTAACATCGTCGTAGCACTATGGAGCGGCATCGATCTAAACGTAGATCCTTACACCGCTGGTGATGCTGGCGCTGTTGTGTTCCGTATCTTCCAAGACATGGGCATGGCTGTTACACGTCCAGCAGCATTTAGCGTAGCTAAAGACTTAATTATATCTTAAGGACTTAAAGGGAAACAAGGGGTCTAAAAACCCCTTGTTTTGACTGCATATGACAAACGACGACTTTATTCACGTTGAACACACAGAAACAATGCCCGTTCAGGCCTTGATCGCTAACTTCTGCGTTCCTTGCGGGCCGGTGGTAGATGTTCAAGTGATGTGGCCAGCACCTTTCGCTTATTTCATCCCTGCGCACACATTTGATGAGTTAAAGTCTCGGGCACCGTCTCTTAAGGTATTAGGTACCGATCGAGAAAAACCAAAACCAACCTCTGTTAAGAAAGGGAGGTCTACTCGTGCCCGATCTTAATACTATATTATTGGCTGTTAGAACGGATTTTCCGGAAACTGTGCGACCAGGGGTTACACTAGTTGCTAAGACACATAGAAAGCCCACGTTCGACCCAGTAACAGACGCAAATCATATTAAAGCATCAAATGTAACCGTCACTCGATCTACTTTCACCGAAAAGGCTATATCTAGTCCACGATTTAGCGATGTAGAGGTAGTTTTTTACACCACAGAATCGAGAGCAGAACCACAAGATTTAGTTTGGGATAACCCACACCTGTATCGACTACATTTAGTAGAGCAAGTGGATTTAAATTATTATAAATGGTATGCCAAGAAGGTGTGATTATGGGTGTAGTATCTAATCCTCTAAAAGACCTACAAGACTTGCTCGCTCGTGTTCAGGCAGGAACAAAACAAGTGTTCCATGAGTGGGGTGAGGACGTAACCAAAGAGCAAAAGGCAAGAGTGCCGGTAAAAACCGGCACTCTTCGAGACTCAATCAAGAAGACAAAATCCAACGTAGGCGTCACTTTTAGATTAGATACTAAAAAAGCCCCTTATGCAAAATTCGTAGAGTTTGGTATGAGGTCTAGAAAATATAAACACACACCGTTCTTTTACGGGCCGATCGAAGAAAAACAGAGTCAGCTTGAAGATGCCCTTCTAACACGTTTGTCTACAGAGGTGTCGAAGTGATTTTAGATCTTCTCTCACATATGAGTGACATGATTACAGATACACTCCCAGCCACTTCTGAAGTTTTTTTTGTAACCACACCGCCGGATGCGAGTTTCCCTTATGCGGTGATTCAGTACAATCAAACTCCAGACGACACCAAAACGAGTTACGGCCACAAAATATTTTTTGAGATTCATTTGTGGTATAACTCATATGATATGTCTGCGATTGTTACTCAAGTAGAGGAATTACGGTCCGCTCTTCACGACACATATTATACGTCTGGTGGTACTACACACTATTTGTCTGTAACAAGCACACACTTATTTGACGACCCGTCGGAGGACTTCCTCGTAAATCACGGCATTTTGAGAGTAACCGCCGCTAATGGCTAAATACATTATAACACGTAGTTCAGGAGGACTAGATTATGGCAGGTAAAAGAGGAAAATTACTACTACTAAAAATGGCGGCTACCTACAATGGCACTAGTTATACCACTGTAGCAGAGCTAAAAGCCACATCTATTTCTGTAGATAAGACATCAATTGATGTTACATCTAAAGATTCCGATGACTGGAGAGAGGCAATCACCGGCACTAAGTCAGTAAAAATCACCGCCGATGGCAATCACACAGGAGATGCTACCCACGATGTGCTATGGGATGCTGCAAATGCCGGCACACCTTGGGCAACCCAGTTAGTAGACGCATCCGGTAACACATATACCGGTAATTTTATCTACGAAAACTTCACTCTAAGTGGCAGCGACGAGGGCCTGGAGAGTTTTTCCGTAAGTCTAACTTCAACTGGTGAAATCGTAAAGGCGTAACCTATGATCAATGAAGATAGGGGAGAAGCTATAATCACGATCAACGGGGTTGGTATTCCGTTAAAAATCGACATGGACCGATTGAAGCGATTGGAAAACAGTCTTGGTAAAAACCTGAGAGTGTTTTTTGCCACCCTCGTTAACCCGATGCAGGGATTGTTATCTGACATTGTAACCGCAATTGCTGTCTGCCAATCTACTCCTGTGTATGATGAAATGGCCATCTACTATATGATTGTAGACGACCTAAAGAGTGAACCCGAAGAAGATTTTTACCTTCGGGTTATGAAAGCTTTATTGCCTCTGTTTTTAGGAAAAAGTAATAAAGAACTCGAAGAAGAATCTAAAAAAAAGTAACTGAAGATACAGAACCCCCTGAAGACTGGCTAGCACCACTTGCTGGCTTTGCTATGGGGGTTCTTTTTTGGTCTCCTAATCAGTTTTGGTCTTCAAGCCCCAGAGAACTAGTTTTAGCGATCGAGGGCTACAAACGGGCTAACACAATACCCGACAATGATAACACCCCCATCTTTACAGACCGAGAAAAAGACACACTGAAAGAGATGCGAGAAAAGTGGGGTTAGGTCAACCCATCGGCTAAATACAATATAATGGAGGGTTGACCTTTGTCGGATAAAGATTTCAGAGTTAAATTTACCGCTGACGACGCTAAGTTAGTAGCCGCTATCAATGCTTTAACGAAAGGTGGAGCTAAGATATCGGAGGCTATGAACTCGGCCGATACCGACAGCAAAAAAGCAATCAAATCCATTACCCAAGAAATCAATAAAATTCAGCGCTCCTTTAACACCTTAAAACCACCTGCGCAAATAGGCCCCTCTTTCTCTAAGATGGCAGGGGCGATGGGCGTTGGTGCCCTTGGTGCTATGGCCCTTTCAAAGGCTGTGGGGATGGTTTCAACAAAGTTCTCCGAAGCGTTCTCAAAGGCGGGTGAGTGGACAGATATGGCCGATGCTATTGGTATGTCGGTTCCTAAAATCCAGGTATTAGAGGCCACAGTCACTAAAGCGGGTGTGTCCTTTGAAAGGGTTGTGGCTTCGATGTTTCGTTTACAAAAAGCCACCCAAGAAGCACGAGAAGGTAGCACCGCCCAAGCGGAAGCGTTTAACAAACTCAACATCTCCGCTGAGCGACTGTCTGAACGGTCGATAGATGAGCAATTCACCACAGTAGTAGAAAGTCTTTCTACCATGGAGGATGCAACCGCTAGAAATGCATTAGCCATGGAACTGTTAGGCAAATCATGGGCAGAGATATCGAGAATCGCTCCAAATCTTAGCCAAAACCTCCAAGAAACCGATCGTCAATTAGAGGCTATGGGTATCAAACTAACAGCCTTAGACGATAAAAACCTTCGAGAACTTGACGACGCCTTCGATATGTTCAACCAAACACTGCTGAACGGTGCGATGAAAGCAATTGCAGTAGTTGGCCCTGCCCTGATTGGGTTCCTGAAAGAGGCTGGCACCTGGATAGGCGCTTTGACAAAGGGCTGGGTTGAGTTCCAAGAAGCAATGGAACGGACAAACTCTATAGGTGAGCGACTTTCTGTCCTGGGAGGAAGCTACGGCAATAACCCTTCAACTAATGGCGAGTTTATCCAAAAACGACTTATGGAAGCCGGCTATACCGATCGCCAAGCGAGAGGAATCTCTGAGAGCCTTTATGATGAGTCTAAATTAGATCCTACAGCAGTTAACAAGGAGTCGGGGGCAACAGGTATTGCACAGTGGCTCGGTCCTCGGCTTAAAGCACTTAAAGAGTTTGCAGACGGTCTTGGTAAATCTTACTTGAACCTCGACGTTCAAGTCAGGTTCATGATCAAAGAACTAGAAACAACCGAAAAAGCCACAGCAGATAAAATTAGATCGATACGTGGTCCTGACGCGGGTGTTTATGATGATATCAAACGAATTCGAAATGCCTGGACCGAAAGTTATGAGCGACCGGGTGAGCGTGCAATAGCTGCTAGAGAAAACGGCCCGCTTAAAGTCCCAGCAGTTCCCGCTACCCCTGATGTTTCAGGACAAAATCAAACCAAGGAAGAACGAGACCGGATAACTAAACTAGAAGAAGAAGTCAAAAGCAGGGCAAAACTACTATCAGCAATCACCCTTCAAGCGGAGCAAGAAGAGCTACTACTTAGAATCCAGCGAGAACAAGGTAAGGTAGCCGCAGACATTGAAAGAGTGCGCCTTCAGGCTATTGAAGCTGCGAAAAGTAAAGGGTTTACGGAGGGCAGCAAAGAGTTTGATGAGTTTGTTTCACAGTCAGTAAGGTTTGCTTCCGCAAGTCGAGCCTCAAAAGATCTTGAAGAAGAGGCAAAAATTGCTGAGAAGAGGGAGCAAATCTTTGCGTCAATTGCCGCTGAAATTGCCGCTCAAAAAGAGCTACTTGCTGCCGCCTTAGATGGCGGGTCAGTTGCGTATGAACAAGCCGCTGAAAGATTAGCAGCAGCAACAGAAGCCGCAAAAATCAGTAGAGATACTGGGATCCCCGTCGATCAAATTCAAGGATTACTAGGTCAAAAATCTAATTTAGAATCACTAACTTTGCGAGCACGAAATGTAGCAGACGGGCGACAATCCCTTCTTGAAGAAAACCAAAACTTAGAGTCATTAGCAACCGCCCTTGCTAAAAGTTCAGATGAGTATCAGAAACAACTTCGCTTGATCCAACTAACCGCTCAGGTTCGTAAAGAGATGGTAGGGGCAACCAACGAAGAGATTCAAGCGGAGGTAGCATCTCGCCAAGAATTAGTTGAGAAAAACGCCGAGTTAGAAAAACAAAACAATCTGGTTGCGACAAAAGCCTCTAATAACCGCCCATATGCTGATATGGCTAACGAATATTTGGCTGGAACCACGGATATCCTAACAACGGCAGGTCAGTTTCAAGCATTGCAAGATGCTATTAGTGGAGCATCTGACGCACTCACAAACTTTGTCTTTACTGGTCAAGGGAACCTTCAAACATTTGCCCTCCAGTTTATCCAACAGATTACCGCTATGATTGTAAAGGCACTTATATTCCGAGCCATAATGTCAGCTATTGGAATGGGTACTGGCTCGCCCGTAGCTGCTGCCGATGGTGGTGCCTTTACTACACCAACTGGTGCGCCTATCGGTGGTAGTGTTGATCTAGCAGCAAAAGGAATGAGTTTCTTCGCTAATGGGGGGGTTGTTAACTCCCCGACACCTTTTAAGTTTGCTTCTGGGTCAGCAATGCGAACTGGCATCATGGGAGAAGCCGGCCCTGAAGCAATACTACCTCTAGGTAGAGATAGTCACGGGCGTCTAGGTGTTAGGTCGTCAGGACAACAAACTACGAATAACTTCTCCGTCGTAATAAACCCTCACCCTCAACAATCGCCCGCTGATGCAGAGAGACTAGGCCGCCAAGCAGCTGATGCACTAAAAGCAGAGATGGTTCGTACATTTACTGAACAGCAGAAGCGAGGAGTGAGATATGGTCCAGGTAGAACAATAACCGCTTAAGAGGTTTTAAATGACAGTACTATTATATGAAGGCAAAACAACCAACACCCAGTCACTTACTACTGAGTCGTCAGTAGAGAAGATTACTCTTGGAGACGGCTATGAGCAACGGGTTAACCCAAGCATTAACCCGGTTAGAGACACGTGGCAAGTGACATGGGCAGGTCTCTCTTCTGTAGAGGCTCAAGCTCTTCGCTCCTGGCTAGATGGGTACCGCACTACACCATTAGCATGGACTACCCCGCTCGGTGTTCAGGATAATTTTTTTGTAGAGGACGTTTCAATTGACAGACTGACCCCTTCTACGCCGATGTTCGAAGCACGAGCGAAACTAGTCCAGAGCCATAGTAGTGTTGTAGAAGGGTCCTCAGGCGGAGAAACAGAACCCGGAGGGTTGACGGGTCAGATACAATACAACAACGAAAGCACTTTTGGGGGTGATAGCGGTTTTACCACTAATGGGAGTGGCTCTGTAAATATTACAGGCGATTTAGATGTAGATAATATCAATATCAATGGAAACACTATCTCATCCACTACTGGGAATATCATATTAGAGCCAGACGGTATTAATTTGGTTTTGGCCATGTCCGGCTATGATATGAGTTTAGGTCCTGCCCACTCGTTTGTTACTAAGGGATATGTAGATTCTTTCTCAGTTAGCCCTGGCGGTAGTACAAGCCAAATCCAATACAATAACAATGGCAGTTTTGCAGGTGACACAGGCTTTACTACGGATGGGGTGGGCAACCTTACTATTGACGGAAGTCTTACTCTTAGTGATGTCATAGTTACTGATAAACTTTATCTATCACTCGCCGGTACCGGTGAGATTCAGGTCAATAAAACGTATGACTCTACAGACTCCATTCTAGCAGTTCAAACCACATCCGATACTAGCACCCGAAGTGGTGGGCTAGTGTTAGGGAGAGCAAGAACAGACCTTCAACCACCACGGTCCGGCAATAGAATAGGCACTATCTATAGCAGATCCATTTCAAACACATCCACGGTGCGGTCGTCTGCTCGCATTATTTTTAGTGCTACGGAAGATCACGATCATACAAATAATTACACGGGAACAAAAATTGATTTCTACACAATACCGAATCTAAGTTCTACTAACACCCTTGCTCTTACTATTGATCAAGACCAATCAGTGTCGGTCGGAAATATAAAACTAAAAACAAACACTATCTCATCCACTAACACCGACGGCAATATTGTATTAGACCCAAATGGTTCAGGCACTGTAGATGTTAGCAGTGCCCGTATCACTTCACTTGCCACCCCAACGTCAGGAACGGATGCCGTCAATAAAAGTTATGTCGATGCGACTTTCCTGACATCAAGTTCAATACTAGACTCTCTTGGTGATGTTAGTGTTGGTTCCCCTGGGCTCTCCGAAGACGGCTATGTGTTAACGTGGGATCACACTGCGGGATATTTTGTTTTAACAGCACCAGTTACCGCTGGAGAAGTCAACACCGCATCTAATCTAGGCGCTGGCGAAGGCATTTATGAGAGTAAATCCGGTGTAGACTTAAGATTTAAGTCGTTGGTAGCGGGAACTAATGTCTCTCTTGATACAACAGCAAACACAATTACGATTAATGCTGCAGCAGGTAGTTCCGAGACAACGGAAATTGATCTAGGCGATATTTTAGTCGCACACGCATACAACAACTCTAATGGTTCCTCGATTGCAGCTAGCAGCACCGGTTACGTGAACTTCGATACAAAACACTACGAAATATCAACTAGCTACGTCTCTATGAGTTCTGGCGAACTTACAATTAACGACACTGGAAAGTTTCTAATCATCGCTGAAGTGGGTGTCCAGTTCACAACCTCCAGCACAAAAGGGTCCGTTTACGCAACAATCCAAACGAATAATAGCGGCTCGTTTGCGGATATTGCATCGTCTTTTAGAATTTTGTCAGAAGCGGGCGCCTCGACGAGCACAGTTTTACAGAATGCCAACGCAGTGTGCTCTGGGGTGGTAGAGTTCGCCACTACAGGTAAAAAGGTTCGAATAGCCCTTGCTAACCAAGCCTCGGTATCGGCAATTGTAAACATTGCCAAAACCAACAATATTCGGATCTACAAAATCGAGAACACTGCTGAGGTGCCTGTAGGGGGTGGAGGTGGCGGCGGCAGTGCTGTTGGTGCTGCTGGACAGGTTCAATACTCAGATGGGTCTAGTGGTTTTACATCCTCTGAAAACGTTACCTACTTGTCTTCAATCGGCGGATTGAGGCTGCCATTCGCTGTCACACATGTTGGGAGTGCTTCTAACCCTTCTTGGACGTCTTACGACGCCTCTTACACACTACCCATAACAGTAGCTCACTCATATGTGTCGCTCAATAACCAACCAGCATCGGACGAGACTAATCAAGCAGTCCTCACCATTGATACTCCCGGTTCAGCGCCTACTATGCCAGAAGGTACAGAAGCGGTGTTTGAGTTAACTATTGAGAACACGCATGCTGACCGGCAAATTACCGTCGTTTGTGGTGCGGGATTTACTGTTTATGATGGAGCAATTGCTAGGGTTATGAGACTGTTACCAGGCACCAGAGATACGTTCAAGTTCCGATATAGATATTTAAGCTCAACAGGCACTTGGTTTTGCGAAGGTGTCCCATCCATCAAAGACACATTCAGCTTTTACTTTAGCACCCCAGATGCTAGCGATATTCAATCGGGAGATGTTATTGGGTATTTTCCACCTCCAGGAAGTTCTGGAAACACTATGTCCGTTCCTGGCTGGTCTGGAGATTTTGGGTCGTGCTGGGTTGTGCCGACACCTACTACTACACAGACCCTTTACATTGAAGAGAGGACTGGCAGTCCTGACACCTGGTCACAACGTGGCACTATAACGATAGCTGCGGACCAGTCTTGGGGGACTTACTCCTTTTCCGCCCCTCAAACGGATTCTACAAAGCCATGGCGTATACGGGCTCCCGCTAACCTTGACATTCACACCATCCACGGCTTTTTGAATGTAATGAAAAAGGTGGCAGTGTAATGTCTAGATCACGAATCTTAATCCGGGGTAGTTTGGGACTAAAAAGTATTAAAAAAATATGGCGTGGAACACCCAACGAACCAACACCCCCAGGTTCAAAGCCAACAGGGGCGACGGTATTAGAGAATAAAGGGTTGTCGCTGATCTGGCAAGATCGCTTAGGTGAAAGTGATGCCCCAGCGAATTTACAAAACTTTATGAACCCATATGCTGGTAGTAGATATCATCACTGCGATTTTAGCCCGTCACAATGTAATCTTAGAGTTACGCCAAATACGTTTCAAGCAAAACCGTGTCTTAAAACGTATTACCCAGCCAATCAACCCGGCATTTTGAACTACAGAAATATGTATCTACCTACCCACAAAAACGAAATTGGTTTGTGCGTTGATGTTTTTTACGAAGACACATTTGCCCCAACCAATTCAACGGGTGGCACGATTCATGGTAAGTCAATGTTTGGATTATGCGGAGGGCATTCAGATTACGGTAAGGTAGGGGTAGCATCTTCGCCAAGAGGTTGGTCCGGCGAAGTTACATGGCCCGAAGACCAATGGGGCTTGGCATGTGGCCTAAACTGGAAGTATTGGAAATCAGAACCTGGTGTAATTCAATTAGGTTGGTATCCGCACGTAATTGGTGCTTATGTATCTGGACAAAACCAATTCCGCAAAGATAAATTCTCCAACTTATATAATATTTCCGGATTTACTACCGCTACCGCCCCAAGGATTACAACAGGCGAATGGCACACTTTTACGCTTTATGGAAAAATGGATACCAACCGCCAAAATGGTGTTTTAGAATTCTGGGTTGATGGTGTGCTAAAAGAAGGCTACTCAAATCTCGATTTAGGGGGTTGGGTCGGCAATCGAGGATTAGCAGCACGAACCCTTGGTAATGGCACTAACGGAGACGGCAGTTATAGCAACGGAACAGGTCAGTTATGCGGAACAAGCGGCGGCGGGTGGAAATGGTCTGGTATCTTTATTAGAGATATGATTGGCGGTTATACACTCGCAAGCAACTTAATCCCAACCACTGCCGCCACTTATTACACCTATAATTGGAGAGTATATGGGGCATGAGTATCAAGCAAGCAATTCAGTCTCTTAGTCCGGGCTCAGTTATTAACTTTTTAGAAGTCCCTCTCGACCACTCAACCATTTTTCGGTGCTACAACGGGTACGATACTACACAAGTAGCAGGAGTAATTGAATGGGAAAATGAACAATGGGTTCCGGTCCCGTTTGCCGTAACCGACGTCGAATACGACTCGACTGGCAAAACAATCGAACCCATCATTACCTTGATGGATACAGAATCTGCTCTTCTTCAATGGGCCTTCACTACAGGCGACATAAGAGGGCTCCAAGTAGTTCGCCACAAAACGCTCTTTGAATACCTGGACGGCAATGCCCCTCTTCAAACTGAAGTTTGGGTAATCGACTCGATTGAGTCAAACGGCCACTTACTTACAATCCGTCTTACTACACCTTTATCGTTACCGAATAAGAAACTACCAGCCCGCACACTAACGCTCAAAGACTTCCCCGCAATCGGGACTTTAAGGATTGAAGAATGATAACGGCATCTGTTGAACAGCAAATAAAAAATCATGCCGTTAGGGAATACCCCCACGAAAGTGTTGGCTTAGTCTTATTAGACAACACGTATCTCCCGGTAAAGAATGTTCATTCACAACCAACACACCACTTTAAGATTGAAACAACAACATTCCAACAGTACCTCCCACTCCTAAAGGCAATTGTACACAGTCACCCGAACCAACAAGTTCTTGAACCTAGTCTCGACGACCAACAATTAATCGTGTCATACAAAACAACTGGTGGCATTTGCAGAGTGTTAAGAGACGTTGACTCCAACTCCCCCCAAGCAAGTAGTGTTTTATGGTGGGGCAAACACCCTAATCAAGCACCTTCCTCGCTTGAAGGTAGGGCGTTTGTGTACGGTGTAACTGACTGTTTTGGGCTTGTCCGGGACTGGTATTATTTGAATCGTGGGGTAACCCTCTACGACATACCAAGAACTTACGGCTGGTGGGACGACCCTTCGCACCCGTGCTGGAACCTTATCGAAAACTCGATTGAACTCTTAGGGTTCAAGAGAGCTAAATATCAAAGTCATGCTGTTAATCCAGGGGATGTAATACTAATGTCGCTACGGTCTAAATGGAAAAATTCTAATCACATAGCTTTGTATGAAGGGGGCGACTCTATCATCCATCACTTACCCGCTACCAGGGGTTCTTTGAGAGCGTCCTTATCACGGCGAGATACGCTTAGCAGATGGGCGAACTATATTACGGGGGTAGCAAAGTGGGTAGGATAACTTTGATGGGCGAGTTAGCCGACCACATTCCTAATGGGTGTGTTGATTTAGTTTATAACTCAGTGGCAGAAGCGGTTGCAGGCCTTGAGTCAATAACTCACGGATTTTATGACCTCATCAGACACAGAAAACTAATCGTACAGGTTGGTGAGTATGAACTAACTTCGGCACAACTTCAATGGAGGACTACGCAGCCGATCACAATTATGCCAGCGCCGGAAGGGGCAGCAAACACAACAAAAATTATTGTTGGCGCTCTCTTAGTAGTTGCGGCTATTGCGTTGGTTGTTGTGACTGCAGGCGCTGCCGCACCTGGGGTGGGATTTGCAGCATCAATGGGCGGTTCAGCTCTTTTTGGTCTTACCACTGTTGGCGGTTTAGCCTTGGCCCTTGGTGCGGCCGGCGCTGGTATGTTAGTTGCAGGCATGGCTCCAACACCAGAAATGAGTGATTTAGGGGCTGATAGTCTAGACGGGAAGCGAACGAGTTCAGTCTACCAAGGTCCTCTCAACACCCAATCAGCAGGAGGTCCGGTCCCTGTGGTGTATGGTAGGTGTTTAGTAGGAGGTGTAGTTATTCATGCCGACCTCCAGATTCAACAACTACTAGATGGGAGTTAAATAGTGGAAATAATAGGTTCAGGGGGAAACGCAGAAACACCAAGATCCCCGAGAGTAGACAAAGTAAACTTGCAGTCAAATGCGATTGGTAGTGTGCTAATTGCCTACTCTGAGGGTGAATGCGAAGGGTTGATTGATGGTGCTAAATCTATTTACCTTGATGAAACACCGTTGCAAGGACCTGATGGAGGGTACAATTTCGAAGGCATCACTTGGGAAGAGAGGTTTGGATTACCTGCTCAAGAAGGGGTTGGTGGGTTCGAAAGCAGTTCTTCAGTCCGTTCTATAGATACAGAAGTAGTTGCTTCATCGCCAGTTATCAGGGCGGTATCCAACCTTAATGTCGATTACGCCAGAGTCATTATTACAAGTCCCCGACTCGGGTGGCTTCAAGATGATGGCGATCAGCGTAAAACATCAGTTGAACTTGCGTTTTCTGTTATGGACCCAGTGGCTGGTGTATGGGAACCGTTAGGGACAAAAATTATCGAAGGGCGCACACAATCACAATATCAGGTAGCAGTAAAAGTTACCAAACCGTCAACCTTATCTACTCAACCTTGGCAAATCAAGGTTACACGAGTTACACCGGACTCAGAAGACCCAGATAAAATATATAACCGAACGTATTGGTCAAGTTTAGTTGAACTGCAAGAAGGTCAAGAAACTTACCCCGATACCGCATATGTTGCTATGAGTTTTGACACAAGTCTTTTTGGTTCACGTGTCCCTAAGATTGCGTTTGATGTTAAAGGCATCAGAATTAAAGTACCTTCTAACTACAACCAAAGCAGTTGGGATGCCCCATCATATAACGGTGTATGGGACGGCACTTGGAAATACGAAGCTACACCAAACCCCATTTGGCAAATACTAGACCTAATTACTAACCCGAGATATGGGTTAGCGATTAGTGAAAACCAACTCAATCGATATGTTTTCTATGATCTGGCAAGATATTGTGATGCTGTAGATGTCACAACCGGCGCTTTTGTTGGGGTGCCTGATATAGAAACAGGGGTAAAACGACGACGCTTTACTTGTAACACACAAATCATGAAAAAAGACTCCGCTCTTGGAGTATTAAACGCTATTGCTTCGTCGGCCCGAGCAGCAATATATTACGGGGGTGGGGCTATAATACCTATTCAAGACTCTCCTAAATCATCCTCATGGCGTTTCTCTAATGCGGATGTCAAAGACGGTCGGTTTATGGTTCAATGGTTGCCGCTCAGTGACATGATCACTATCCGAAACACCCGGTTCAATAATCCCTCCGATTTCTATCGACCACATATCGAGTCATACCCTGCGCCAGAGGATCAAGACACAGATGCTACGATACTATCTAGGGGCAGGATCGAGCATGACGTGTTTAAGTTTGGTTGTACTAATCGGGCAGAAGCGGCTGCTGACGCTAAGTGGGGTGTAGTCACGAGCCAAACAGAAAACCGAAAAATCATCTTCACTACAGGTCTCATTGGGGCGGCTGTGAGTTTAGGTGATGTTATTGACGTATACGACAAAAACCTTGCTGGCCTACGGGTAGGGGGGAAAATACTCGGGGGGACACCATCTTCTGTTGAGATCGACTCCCCTGTCAGTATTGAGTCTGGTAAGACATATACACTATCTATAGTAAAACACACTGGTGTTGGCTATGAAACACAACCTGTAATTAATCCGCCGGGAGAGGCAATCACAGAACTCCAAGTGAGCCCGAGTTTTACCCACAGCCCCACCGATTATTTTGGTTGGTATCTCACTATTGAAGGTGAAGTGGAGCCAACTAAGTGGCGTGTCATTTCAAAAAAAGAAGTAAGCGCCGGTGAATATGAGATTGTTGGTTTATTCTATAACGCTGCAAAATTTGACGAAGTGGAAACAGGATTAACATTTACCACACCTTCTTACACTAAACCGGACCTAAAAACGGTTCTTCCCCCTACCAATCTCCAATGGGTAAAGCGAAGTAGACTAGACGTAAAGTCTGGGGTGAGTACAGAATTTCTTGTAGCTTACTGGGATGCAAGCCCTAGTACCACCGTCACACACTATCAAGTTTATTACCAGTTTGGCAGCGGCGGCATTGAAGATCTCGGCCGAGTCACTCAAGCAGAAATTGAAATCCCAGGGATTTCCGAAGGTGTTCATGAGCTTACGGTGTACGCAGGCAATTCTGTTGGGGTGTTAAGTCCGGCGCTGTCAGGTTCATACGACTACACGATTGGGGAGACATCAAGTCTATCGTCACCGACCAACCTACAGGTGGTAGGTGGTGGGACTACTTTCACCGGACCTGATTTAAATCTAGAGTGGACACCACCTCTCGAATCGGTTGTCGATGGAGACGTCTTAAAGGGGTATCAAATTGAAATTTGGAGTGAGTCCGGCGGCACACTTAAGCGGCGTGAAAATGTTACAACACCTTCATATCAATACGATGTTGTTAAGAACCGGGTAGACGGCCTAAGTCGGTCGCTGTATGTCAAAGTTTGGTCACTCGACTCTACACACCAGGAAAGTACCAGTCCTTTAACCGGCACGTTTAGTAACCCAGCGCCTGTTGCCCCTACATTCTCAGTTCAACCAGGTGTTGGGCAAGTGTTTGTGAAGATCACACCAAGCACAGCAACTGATATTGTGGGGTATGCTGTGTGTATGGGGGATAGTGCAGATTTCACACCAAGTGAAGGCTCTCTTGTTTACACTGGTCCAGATACAAGCCCGGTGATACAAACACCATCAACTGGCACAAAATTCTTCAGAGTGGCCTCTTGGGATAGTTTTGATGGGGCATTTGCAAATCTAATTTGGTCTTCTTCGTCCTCAGCAATTATTACAGACCCTGGCGAGCGGGTGGATGTTGTATTTTCAGGTCTAACATTCAAAGGTAATGACCCGTCTAGCAACAAAGTATCGTGGACTGCGGCAACTGCCCAATACACTATCGCCGGCTCAACCTCCACATACAGCATCGCAAGCAGCAACGCCACGTGGACTTCGGGTGTCCTGTATTTGTATTGGGATAGAAATTCCTCACCAACCACCATTTTAACGACAACAGATCCAGTCGTTGCGGCAGGTCGAGATAAGCGGCTCTTAGCAGTTTACCGTGGTGGAACCGACTTAGCAAATGCATCGGGTAAGGTGTTTTTTGACGGGGGTAACTTGTATGCAGGGACTGTAACTGCAGGGGCTCTAACTACAGGTTCGGCGGTTATTACCGAAACTGCTCAAATAGCGAATGCTATCATTGATGGTGTTCATATCAAAACCGCAACCATTGACGGGGCTAATCTAAAAAATGCTACTATTACGTCTGCCCAAATCGGCAGTCTAGAAGTTAAAGAGGCTCAGATAGATAACTTAAGTGTTGGCACTGACAAGATCAAGATTGACGGTGTGTCGAAAACAACATCTGCTCACACAAGCGGGGCCGTGGCGTGTGGGCACTCTAGTTTTACCCAAATCCAATCCCTAACACATACAGCAGCAGGGTCAACTAGAGGTCTAGTGCAGTTTTCTTTCGATATCGACACAGACACAGACATTAAATTCAGCGTGTCTCAATTGGATATTGTTTTTAAGGAGGGTTCGACCACATTAAGTTCACACTCGGCAGTTTTACCCGCAGCAGCACCTTGGCTAGTCTATAATAGCGGTGCACCTGTTGACCAAGCTTGGACAGCCTTCATCGGTTATGGGGGGCATGTGGAAGGCACCTTAGTTGTGCCGCTTACTGGAGGGACAAACACATACTCACTAGAGGTTCTCCCGTACAAACCTAGCAGCGTGTCCAGTTTTACACGGGCTATAACCAATCGCTTACTCGCCCTTACGGAGATTAAAAGATGATATTTTATGTAGTATATGAAACAGAGACCGGACTGATTACTAAGGTTGGCTCGTGCGCCGAAGCCGAAGTAGCCTTACAAGCAAGTGCTGCTAGCACTGTGGCTCGGGCGGTAGATCGACTCTACCCTGATGACAGATACAAAATCATTGAGGGTTTTGACCTCCCTCAATTAAAAGAGGACTCGGAATAAGATGACACTTCAAGAACTTATTACTTTTTTTAACTCGCCGGTTATTACCCTTCTCGTCGTTCCATTTATGATATGGTTGGGAAAAACACTAAAGGATATCGTCTTGAAACTTGATTCAAGGATTACACTGCTTGAAGGTGAGTTCAAGCAACTACGCCAAGATTTCAGAGATCACGATGTAGAAGAAGTTAGAGATCGCCAAGAACGCCTCGATGAGCAAAAACGGCACGGGGAAATGTTGAGTCGTTTGGTAGGATTGCTGGAGGCTCACTACAATGATTTTCGTATTTTGGTGTTCAACTCCACTCGTCGAGACACCGACAAAAATCCATAACAACTAACTCCAAAAGGCTGTATGCTCTTGGGAGTAGAAACACTATACCCAGGAGCAACCCAAAATGGTATCTTTCACGACCCTTCCCAAAGCCCCTGGCACCGATTTGCGTGCCGTTCGTCGCAAGATCATCGAGAACCTGGAAGATCAACTCCTCTCCGCCCAAGCGATGATCGAGGGCAAACCTTACACTGAGGTCAAGCGGAAGTGGTTGGATCGTCGGGGCAAAAAACTCTACCTGATCATCCGCATTTCGAACCGCCCGCTCACTGACCAAGACGGTGAGATTTTGGCCATCGAAATCGGCGATGACACAAGGGCGCCGGAGGTGATCACCGAGGTTATCGAAGCCATTAAAGCAGGTGAGTTGGATCAGCAGATTGATGCGCACATTGCTGCCACACCGCCACGCAAGCGTCGCAAGTAGCACACACAGCACTAAAACCAAAAGAGGGGCAACGAGATGCCCCTCTTTTCACGACTACCGCTGTAGGGTGCTTAAAACAGGCTACAGGGGCCGATTACGCAACGTGGTCGGTCAAGCGTTTCAGGAACACCCGAGGCGAGCACCAGGCATACAGAGCAAGGTTCCGCATCTCTTCATCGGTAATAGTTGTCCCAGAGGAGCCGCTCTCTAAAGCCACAACTCGCTGACCAAGGTCCATCAGTTGTTCGGCGGCGGGGCGGGTCAGTTCAACGACGGTCATCCGCTCTTGAACGGCTTGGGGGATGGCTGATAGGTGATTGGTCGATGCCATCAATTGAACCGGAACCAGTGTGGCGGTGTTTTTTAAGAACTTATCCAGCAAGTTCTTCAAGAAGTTCAGTCGGGCATCCTTGAAGTCATCGATTTCATTGACGACGACAATCAACCGATCCGCTTGGGAAAAGGCCGCCATCTTTCGGAGATCGACGATCTTCTTGAAGTTATCACCTGCTGTCGTCGTGCTCACAGCGTCGAAGCGATGAATGGTGTTGGGTTGTGGGCAGATCATCTCCGGCAGCAGGTTCAAGATGGTTGATTTACCAACACCTGGAGGGCCAACAAGAAGCAAGTGTGAGAGCCGGCGACGATTGATAAAGCCCTTGATGATCCGTTCAACGGTGGGATTACACCAAAGGAACTGCTCCGATAGCAGATCACTTGGAGCATATTTAACATCAAAGTCGGTGAAATACATCACTCAACCTCCTCCGCCATCTCCTCGAACTTGGACTTCTTCTCCTTCTTCGGAGCGAACTTGGCGACGAGTTTGTCCAGGTCATCGCCGTCATAGAACTGCCGCAAGATCACTCGGCCCGACTTGTCGAGTTCTCCAAGGACTAAACACATCTTGGCAGCAGTCGGTGGGGCAGTCTCGGGCTCAAACTCCGCCAACTCAACATCTTCACACTTCCTCTTGATTTTGTAGATCTTGTCTTCGGTAGCATCCGATGAGCCCCGATTAGTTGGGTGGTTGGCAGTATCGGCAGCAACCAAGCCCACAAACTTGGTCTTCTTTTTGTGAGTGAAGGTGTTGATGGTTTCGACCACTTCCCCCTCATCGATGTTGTTTTCGATCAGATAGCGAACTGCTTGACCCCACTTGTAGGCAGCTGATGGCAGCACACCTTTAGGGTCTTGGAACAGGAATCGGATATGGGGAATGAATCGGTTCTTGTTGATGTCGGTGTTGGAGTTCGGATCGACCCGTGGGGTTGCGTCAGCACACATAGCCTTGAATCGAAGGGCTCCTTCCTTGGTTTGTGTCATCCGGACAAAGCCGACGGTCTTGGCGAGCATCTGATAAAGGCTGTCTTGAGCCCGGCCTTCGTGTCCCGTGATCTCGGCGTGGTTGGAGCGGATTTCCGAAACCTTGACATCGAGATCGGTTCGGGCTTGCTGTGCTGCCTCCGGGTTGTGATCGGCTATCGTCTGGGCGGCTTGGATCTCGTCGTGGGTCTTGGGTCGGGCTGCCATTGGGGCTCCTCCTGGTTGGGGGTTAGGAGGGTATCATATCGGGTAGGTGTTTAGAAAGGGTTTAGAAATCACCTTTTAGGTAATCAGTCATCCAAATGGATTTCAGATTTCCCACTTCCGACTCAAGGTTATGGAGGGCAGATTGAACCCGGAGGAAAAGTCCCGGAGAGACACGATCAAGTTTTTTCCGGCGAGCATAGTTGTCAGCAAGCAATGAAAGGTTATGAGTTTGTTGAACCTGATAAATAACTCCTCGAACAAACATCTGGTCATACTCTTCTTGTGAAACTTCTCGGTATTTGACCCATCGAAACAACAAACCGTCAAGGAAACGCATTTTCATCAGCGACGCAATATCCTTGGTTTTAGAAAAAGTTGCCAAAAAGTGATGGGACCTACGATTTGTTTGAGCACAAAGCAACTCGTAAACCGTTGAAAACTCTTTAGATGAAGGACCAAAAACAAAAGTCGGGTCAAATACCTGCCAAGAAGATGGATTGACGAACCTTTTCACCCCACAAATCTGTTTCCTTGGAACATTCAACTCACGAGCGAGGATGGTTCGGTTGGTGGTTGCTGGGCCAAACAAATAGGTGATGTAATATGTCATAACTCGTCTCACTCCGCAAAGTGCTCGGGGAAGGCCTCAACTAGTGCGTGGTCGTAGTGGGCCGATAGCATACCTATCGAAGTCCCCATTTGCTTGGCGAGGAGTTCGTAAGGCACTCGATGAAGAACCCGTTGCGTCGCATAGAAGTGGCGAAGACTGTAAAGGGTGAAATGAGGGAGTTTCGCTGCGACGCACAAATCCGTAAACATATGGCTTTCATCTCGGAAAGGCGATCCGTCGGGCATACAAAAGAGATGTTTATGATGACCAGTTAAAGCACGCAATCTTTCTATGTATCGCTTGGCCGGGTTGCGAGCAGTTATCGGTCTTGACCGCCCCACCTTTGATTTGCGAACCACCAACCGAAGTTGACCGTTACGGATAGCCACATCAGACCAAAGAAGTGATCTATGCTCACCCGGTCTTATGCCAGTGTTAGTGATGAGGAGGATGAGTTCGTGAAAAACAGCCCGCTTGTAGTAGGTGAGTTGGTGCTTGTGAGGCTCACGCTTCCACTTCCTTGATGTTTGATAAAGAGTTCGATATTGTTCGATTGAAGGGGTGTCTCGACGAACCCCTTGAACCCCTCGATCTTTGATGGTAAGGCGATCAACTCCCACAGGTATGTTTTGCTCTCGGCATAAAGAGAGAAGACCACGCAGCACCACATTTAGGCAGTTGACTGTCGATTTAGCGGGAGTTCGACCAAGACGTTCTCGATGAGCCTTGTAGAGTCTTTCAAGATCGGCTTTAGTGATGGCTGTTTTATTTTTCAAAATGGGCAAAATATGATTTTCAAGGGTGGCGAGATATGTAGTGTAGATCGGTTTTTGGATTGGCTTTTCGAGGAGGTTTTGACGATATTGATGGCATACGGAGTCAAGTGTAAGGGGCGGCGGACCTGATTCAGGTGTTGATTTTAATCGGTTTTCGTAGAGTTTTAAGGCTGCGAGTTTAGCCTCGTCGAGATCGGTTTGCCGTGTCGAAACCCATACCCATTTATCGTGGATTTTTAGTCGGGCTTGAATAGGTTTTGATCGAGGGTCTCGGAATAGTATGATATGTCCGTCTCGTAATCGGGCTAACTCGGAGGTCATTGAGAACCCCTTAAAAGTGGTCCCCCGGGCGAGATTCGAACTCGCACTGAAATGATCTTAAGTCATTTGTCTCTGCCGATTGGACTACCGGGGGTATGCTCTGCTAATATGTATATACCTCTTCCCGTCACCGCCCCTTAACGCCCTACACAATACACAAAATACCAAATGGTGTCAAGTGGGTTAAGTTGTTGAGTTATTAGGGGTTGCGCACGCTTTTAAGTCCGTAGCGTCTGCCGTTTCGCCACGCGGGCCGCTGGCCGTTAGTCTCATTCTTCGCCAAGCAAACGTAGCAGGCGCAGCCCGGCTGCAGCGAGAGCGAAATCCGCGTTTGTGTAGGCCGGAGGAAGATCCTCAGCGAACTTGGGGTGATCGCCACGAGCGGCCCATCTTCGGCGTTCCCGTCGGCCGTCCGGTGCGGGTTGGATGGGGAAACCTGGCTCGGACCGGCAGAACAGCTTATTTTAGACAAAGAGTGGCGGCGAATAAAGCATCCGGCTGAGCACGCCGGGCTTCGAGAGCCGTCCGACCACTCAACCCTGCTACGGGCTGCTTATCGCGAGGAGCGACGATCTCCGGTTGCGGAAAGCGAACCCTGAAAGCGTTCGCCATGGGGCACTGAGCGAACGAGCGGTCGCGTATCGCCGGCAGGCGGGCTTATTGTTGTCTTTTTCGAGACGTTTTATCGGCGGAGAAATCTCCGGTGCGCAAACGAGAGTCGAACAACCCAAAGCGCAGGATTGCGCCATGCGCTTCTATGAGCGATGATGAACGATCGGTGATGGCTAACAACGCCGTTTACGTCGGTAGCGCGCTGCACAAGCGAATGCCTGGAGACTATGGTTTTCGGCCGCCGGTCAATCCCCGACCTTCTAAATCGCTGTGCGACGATTTGAGGGTGATCACGAAAGTCGAAGCGTGCCAGTTACTCAAGGATGGGATCCGCAAAGGCTTAGTGAGCAGCGTTAGGTCAAATGAGTCTCTACCGAAGTATGTGTGGAGCGTCGACCAAGGCCGAAATGTCTTTGAAGCCAAACTGGGTGCCGATGGCTATCATGGATATCGCCTCGACCGCGAGCAGGAAAAACACATGCATGATCTCGTTCTTACCGAATGGGATAAGCGACAGTGAGCCCTCTCGATATCATTGCGGGCTGGGAGCGGCTTGACGAGGGGGGTCCCGAAGAGCGCGCATGCTTTGGTATGGTCACCATCCGCTGTGGGAGCAAACTGCTTAGCGAAGGACTGGATGGATTCGTTGATTGCCGGCGGGATGGACCTCTCGTCTCAAACTATCATTTGGCCGAATGGCTCACCTGGAACTGGTGGCGATTGACCTCGGAGCCGAGGCGACAGCCCGAAACGGCGGACTGGGCCTTCTCCCATCGCCTGCCGACTATCGGCGAAGGGTACATCTGGCCTAACATCACCATCTGGTCCGATCTGGAAAGGACCTGCCTCCTGGCCGAACCTAGCCGGAAACAAGGTTTCGCATCGTTCCGCAGTACTGCGGATTGGACTGTGGTGCTCCCGACGCCTGCATTCGCGCACGCCGTTGAGCGTTATGTGGGGCAGATTCAGGGTCAGCTTCGCGCTCGAACTGTGGCCCAAACCAATCTCGATCGCATTTGGGATGAATTGCGCGAGGAAAGGAACGATCCGGACTTGGCGCGGCGACGAAGGCTTGAAGCCTTGCTCGGCAGCGAACCCGATGAAGCTGTTCCGGCGATCCTGGACCAACTGGTCGAGGATACGCCGAAGCTCGGGCTACAAGCGATCGACGAAGTGGCTGCAGACCCTCCGACTGGCAGACAGGTTCCTGGTTTCAGAGAGCTGAATGAAATCGCGGATTCCGCGGGCTCCGATGCAAATCCGGCCGATGCTGTGCGACTGGAGAGCTTAGTCTCCTTGCCATCAAGCGCAGATGCGCCCGCGTGGAAACGGGGTTCCGTGGCCGCGCAGGCTTTGAGGCGCCAGGAGAGCCCTGGACATGAGCCCCTCAGCGACGAGCGGCTTGCCAACCTTGCGGGAGTCTCGGGAAACGTCCTTGGCGAGCGGAGTTCCACCAGCAGCTTTTCTTTTGCGCTCGACAAGAGCCAGACCAAAGGCCGTGTGGTGCTTCGCTCAAAATGGCGAACTGGTCGGCGCTTTGAGCTTGCGAGGCTTTTGGGGGACCGGATTGCCGTGGCCACGGGGGAGCGACTGTTGCCGGCAACGCGGTCGTATACCTACCGGCAAAAGCTGCAGCGCGCCTTCGCCGCCGAGTTTCTTTGCCCCTTTGAAGGTTTGACCGCTCAGCTTGACGGAGATTATTCCGACGAAGCTATCGACGCCGCGGCGAATCATTTTGACGTCTCGCCGTTGACGGTTCGCACGCTTCTCGTAAACCATGGTTGGCTGCCTCGAGAAGACATGGACCAGGACTTGGGTGTTCCTGCAGCGGCGTGATACAAACTAAGCTGTCTCTACGATCGAAAAATACACTCGATATTCAAAGTCACTGTCGTGAAATAAGATCTGAATGGTTTGAAGAAAAGCTTGTATCTAGGGTATTACGGCGCTTTCAGCCGCAAAGCGGACTGCTCCACTGTGAAAATGCATGGTCGCTCCCCCCGTCGGTCGAGCCATGCGGCCCGGCGCCCCCCCCTCGGCCGCTCAGTCGCGTTCCTCACCGAGCTGCATGATGCCAACCGCCATGGCAAGCGAGCCGAAGGTGATCCACAGGCCGAAGAACAGCAGCACCAGGAACAGCGCCCGATCGGGCGACGCCAGGATCAATGTCCGCAGGCCTGCCACGTCCATCGCCAGCAAAAGCACGCCGAGCAAGAGGCCGCCGGCGGTGCCGACCGCCAGGTGTTTCAGCAGGAAGCTGACGAACGGCGCATAGGGGGAGGGCGTGGGCATGATCACTCCTCGATCGGTTCGGCGCCGGCCTGGATGAGCATGGCGCTGACGGCTTGCGCCGCCGCCGCCACGGCCGCGCCGTCGGTCGCGCGCACCACCAAGCTGACGCCTAAGCGGCCGGCGCGGACAAACGGGTAGCTGCCGATCTCGACCGCGGGGTGTTCCGCCTGGATCTCGCCCAGGGGTTGTGCGATCGCACCTTCGGTTGTAAAGGCGGAGATTGTCCGCGCAATCACCGGCGGCCCGCCCTTGAGCGTCGGCGCCAGGCCGTCGAACATCGCCCGCATGATCGCCGGCACGCCCGGCAGCACGAACACGTTGCCCAGGCGGAAGCCCGGCGCCCTGCTGACCGGGTTGTCGAGCAGGTCCGCGCCTTGCGGGATGTTTGCCATCTTCAGGCGCGCCTCGTTGAGCTGATCGGTCGCATAGTGTTGCTGCAACAGCCCGACTGCGCGCGGATCACGCAAGAGCGGCACGCCGAACGCGCGCGCGATCGCGGCCGACGTGATGTCGTCATGTGTCGGCCCGATCCCGCCGGTCGTGAAGACATAAGTATACGTTGCGCGACAAATATCGACCGCGGCGATGATCGCCGCCTCCTCGTCGCGAATGACCCGCGCTTCCATAACCGGGATGCCAAGCGCCGCCAGCCGTTCGGCGAGAAAGACCAGGTTGCGGTCCTGCGTGCGGCCGGACAGCACTTCGTTGCCGATGACAATGACGGCGGCGGTGGGGGGCGTGGTGGCATTCATCGGTTTGCCATTTCCTGATAGCAGTGGTACGCAGAGAAGGATAGGTGCGATGACATCAGCCGCGGCGATCATGTCCCTTCCAGCATCCCTCGAAGCGAGCGGGCTCCGGCTTACGCGCCTTGTCGCGGCGGCTGCCGTTGGCGCTATCGTTGGGGGCGGGCTCACCGTGCCCGCGCGCTGCGATGCGGCCGGCGACGCGGTTGCGGGCAAGGCGATCGCGGAGCGCTGGTGTGCCGGCTGCCACCTGATCGATGGCGCCGTGGAGACCTCGGATGCGGCGATCCCGCTCGCGGCGCTGGCGCGCCGGCCGCACTACGACGCCAACGCGCTCGCCGCCTTCCTGACCGTGCCGCACGGCGGCATGCCGGATCTTTCCCTCACCCAGCGGGAAATCGCGGACCTGATCGCCTTTATCGAGACCCTGCGCTGAGCCGGCGCTGGGCTTCGAAGATCCCCAACTGACAGCGCGCGGCGTGCAACAGCGGCGCCCCGAGCCCGGCCGCATCGGCGCGGCCCAGCAGGTCGCCCAGGATGTGATCGACCTCGACCGGATTGCCGGCCTCGACATCGCGCAGCATCGAAGCGGCAAGCGGCGAGCCCGCTTCGGTCAACAAGCCACGAAACCGTGCGAGCACGCTCGCCCGCGGCTCATGGCCGGCGCTGGCAGCGATCGCCTGGCTTTCCGCCAGCATCGCCTCGATGAGGGCGGCACCGTCCGGCTGGGCGACGATGGCGCCGATCGGCGCGCGCATCAGGCACGTCGCACCGGCCAACGTCGCGATCAGGACCCACTTTTCCCACATCTCCTGGACGATGTCGGCACTGAGCCGGAGGTCGAACCGTACCCCCGCGCTGGCTGCAACGAGCGCCTCGCACAAGGGGCGCTGGCTGTCCTGCCTGGGACCGAAGATCAGCGCGCTGAACGGGTTCAGATGCCGGATCGTGCCTTCCGGCGTGAGCGTCGCCGCGATCTGGCACAGCCCGCCGAGGACGGCCTCGCCTCCGAACGCAGCATCCAGCGTGCCCAGGTGCGCAAGCCCGTTCAGGAGCGGCAGGATGCGCGCTTGCCCACGCATCGCCGGCGCGATCGCTTCGATCGCGGCGCCGAGGTCCCACGCCTTGCAGGCGAGGATGATCAGATCGAAGCCGTCGTCCAGCTGATCGCGGGTGAGCGTCGCGACGGCGCGGTGAATAGCGCCGAGCGGGCTCTCGACCCTGAGGCCATCGCCCTTCAGCTGCGCCTGACGGCGGGGGCGGACGAGGAAATGGACATCAAGCCCGGCCTCTGCCAGCCGGCCGCCGAAGTAACCGCCGGTGGCGCCGGCGCCGAGGACCAAGATCTTCATGGCGCGAGGAAGCGCTCGTAGACGGCCCGGATCGGCGCCGGGATCGGCACCGGCCGCTCGGTCTGCCGATCGACATAGACATGCACGAAGTGGCCGACCGCGGCCGCGGCCTGATCACCGGCCGCATGGAGGGCGATATCGTAGCGGACGCTCGACGTGCCGAGGGTGCCGATCACCAGGCCGGCGTCAACCGCCGCCGGGTAGGCCAGCGGCCGGCAGAAGCGGCATCGGATGTCGATGGCGAACGGGACGATCGGATCGGTCTGCCAGTTGAGGCTCGCCTGCTCGATCAGGAACTGGACGACCACCGTCTCGAAAAAGCGGAAGTAGACGACGTTGTTGATATGGCCCAGCATATCGTTGTCGCTGAACCGCGTCGGGATCGCGGTCCAGTAACGGTAGGCTTCGCGCGGTCCCATCGCATCGTCCTTCTCGCAATAGTCCGCTCGCGGACGGCGCCGGCGGTGCGCACGCTTCGCTTACGCGGTCTTGCCGACGCTGACCTGCCGCTTCAGGCGGCGAAACTCTGGTGGCAGATCGGCATCGCGCGCACCCTTGAGGAACGCGTCGAGGCCGCCTGCGTGTTCAATCGTCTTTACCCCGCGGGCGGAGATGCGGACGCGCACATTGCGCCCCAGCGCATCACTGAACAGCGACGTGTGCTGCAGGTTGGGGAGAAAGCGCCGTTTGGTCTTGTTGTTGGCGTGGCTGACGTTATTGCCGACCAGCACGCCCTTGCCCGTAATCGGGCACCGCCTGCCCATCGCTCGTGTCTCCCGTCTTCGACCAAAAGAAAGCGAGGCCCCAGGCTGCAAGGGCCTCGCGAACGTTCCTGTTAAACAATCTTCCCGGTGCCCGTCAAGCCCGGGGAGTATTCGCGCCGCTGCACTGTCCGGCGGCTGTTACCACTTCGCCATCGCTGTCTTGAGGTTGCGGTCAAGGGTGTCGAGGAACTGTTCGGTGGTCAACCACGGCTGCTCCGGCCCGACCAGGAGCGCCAGATCCTTGGTCATCGAGCCACTTTCGACCGTATCAACGCACACCTTCTCAAGTTCATTGGCAAAGCGCGCCACGTCGGGCGTGCCGTCGAAGGTGCCACGATAGTGCAGGCCGCGGGTCCAGGCGAAGATGGAGGCGATCGGGTTGGTCGACGTCGGCTTGCCCTGCTGATGCATGCGGTAATGGCGGGTCACGGTGCCGTGCGCGGCCTCCGCCTCGACGGTCTTGCCGTCCGGCGTCATCAGCACCGAGGTCATCAGGCCGAGCGAGCCGAAGCCCTGCGCCACCATGTCGGACTGGACGTCGCCGTCGTAGTTCTTGCACGCCCAGACGAAGCTGCCTTCCCATTTCAGCGCCGAGGCGACCATGTCGTCGATCAGGCGGTGCTCGTAGACGATCCCCTTGGCCTTGAAGCGGTCCTTGAACTCGGCCTCGTACACCTCCTGGAAGATGTCCTTGAAGCGGCCGTCGTAGGCCTTGAGGATCGTGTTCTTGGTCGACAGATAGACCGGCCAGCCGAGGTCGAGGCCGTAGTTCAGCGACGCCCGGGCGAAACCGCGGATCGATTCATCGACGTTGTACATGCCCATTGCGACGCCGCCGCCGGGGAAATCGAACACGTCTTGTTCAATGACCGCCCCGCCCTCACTTGCCTGCCAGCGAAGTGTCAGCTTGCCCGCTGCCGGCACGACGAAATCGGTTGCCCGGTACTGATCGCCGAAGGCATGGCGGCCGATGACGATCGGGTGCGTCCAGCCCGGCACCAGCCGCGGCACGTTCTTGCAGATGATCGGCTGGCGAAACACGGTGCCGCCGAGGATGTTGCGGATGGTCCCGTTCGGCGACTTCCACATTTTTTGCAGGTTGAATTCCTTCACCCGCGCCTCGTCCGGCGTGATGGTGGCGCATTTCACGCCGACGCCGTACTTGAGGATGGCATTTGCCGAGTCCACGGTGACCTGATCGCCGGTGCGGTCGCGGTATTCGATGCCAAGGTCGTAGTATTTGAGGTCGACGTCGAGATAGGGAAGGATCAGTTTTTCCTTGATGAACCCCCAGATGATGCGGGTCATCTCATCGCCATCGAGCTCGACGATCGGATTGACAACCTTGATTTTCGGCATCCCTACTCCTCCAGCGAGCAACCGCGCTACCGCGCCCGACACCGGGCCGCCGCGCTTGGGTTTGTTCTTGCAAGCAAAACCATGAGGACCGGCACCGTAAGGAGCGACCGGCGCTTTGGCAAGGACGCGAACGGGGGAAACCCGCGACGACGCCGCGACCGCCGCGGGCCGCGGCCGGCTACAGGTGGCTTGTCACCACGCCGTCCTTGATCGAAGGCGCGGTCGCGATCGCGTCCAGGACGTCGTCAGGGGAGTTCACGACGCTGACGAGGTCGAGGATCGAGGCGTCAGCAAAGCCGGCGCTGATGACCTTGGCAAGCAACGCCTGCAGGGGCTGCCAATAGCCAGCGATGTCGAGAACGATGATCGGCAGCTCGTGCAGGTGGATCTGCTTCCAGGTGATGATCTCGAACGTCTCATCGAGCGTGCCGAGGCCGCCCGGCATGACGCAGAAGGCATCGGCAAGCTCGAACATCCGCCGTTTGCGATCGTGCATGCTGCCGGTGATGATCTGTTCGGTCAGGCGGCGGTGGCCATGCTCGGAGCGCATGAGAAAATCCGGGATCACGCCGACCGCTTCGCCGCCCTCCGCCAGGACGGCATCGGCAACGACGCCCATCAGGCCGATCGAACCGCCGCCGTAAACGAGCCGGACGCCGCGCCTGGCCATCAGCACGCCAAGCCGTATCGCCGCCTCACGATAGGCCGGGTCACTCCCCTCCCGCGAACCGCAAAAGACGCACAGCGAGCGCGTACTCGTGATCGTATCCATCGGTTCGTCGTTTCCGGTCAGCCGCGGCCTCAATTGTCCAGGCTCACAATAGGCGATTAAGGGGCCGGTGGAAACTCTGTCGCTGGCGCGACCGACGGCGATGCCAAGGATTCACGTGAACGGGCCGCTCTGGTATGGGATAGTCCGGACCGCGGCGCCCGCCGCAGGTACGTGGTTTCTGTGCAAGGAGAGGACCGGATGCATTGCCGTTTCCGAATCACAGCCGCGCTCGCTGGCGTGTTCTTGGGTGCCCTCGTCACTGACGCGTCGGCCAGCGACGCCATGATCACCTATCGCCAGTCGGTGATGGAGGCGCTGGGCGGTCATACGAAGGCGCTGGCAGCGCTTGTCAAAGGTGAAGTCCCCATGGCCGCCGATGCCAAAGGCCACGTCGCGGCGATCGAAGCGCTCGCCCCAATGGCGGCGAACGTCTTCCCTCCGGACTCGGCCAAGGGCAGCGTCGAAACCTGGGCCCAGCCGGCGATCTGGGAGAAGCCTGACGCGTTCAAGAAGCAGATGGTCGCGATGCAGGATGCGTCCGACGCCCTGGCGAAGGCCTACGCGGCGGACCCGAAGCCGAGTGCATTGGCACCGGCGTTCGGAGCGTTCGTCAAAACCTGCAAGGCCTGCCACGACGACTTCAAACGCAAGTAGGGCGCGCGGGGCCGGATGGACGTACCGCGCTGGAGCCGCAAGAAGGCTGCCGCTACAGCGTCACCGCCCGCCAGACGATCGACGCCGCGGCAAGGGCGAGAACCAGTGCCAACCAGGGGCTCGCCAGCCGCGGTGTTGCCACATCGGTGTCGGCCGGCAAGGACTTGCTGCCGGTGATCATCGGCCGCACCAGGTTCTCCCGCTTGAAGAAGTAGTAGCCGAGAACAGCGGCGAGGTGAAAAGCGATCAGGATGTAGAGCAGGTTCGCATTCACCTCGTGGACCTCGGTAATGAGGTCGCTCATCCGCTTGGTGACGAACTTCGCAAGCGGCCCCTTGGTCAGAACGTCGTCATTGGCAAACAGGCCGGTGATGGCCTGCAGCGCGAGCGACGAAAGCATCGCCACGACCGACCAGCCGCCGAGCGGGTTGTGGCCCAGGACAGTCGCCTTCCGCCCCGCCAGGAGGCCGAGGAGGTAACCGATCACCGCCTTGGGCCCGCGCACGAAGTCAGAGAAGCGGGCGGTTGAGCTGCCGACCAGCCCCCAGGCGGCGCGAAAGAGAATGAGCGCCAGCACGGCCGAACCCGTCACCAGGTGCAGCTCCATCTCCCACACGCCACCGATGTTGCCGGTGATGAGACTGACGATGACGAGCCCCACCAGCAGCCAATGAAAAACCCGCACAGGCAGGTCCCAGACGCGGATTTCGCGGTTGGGTGTCATCGCCAATAACCCTTTTCAGCTTGAACACAGCGTGTCTGCGGCGACGGTGGGATCACCGTCGCCCGTTGAGGAGAGGTCTTCAGGCCCCCGGTTGCAGGCCAGGCATCCCCGCCTCGCCGGCAGCATCGGTGGGATGCTTTGGCGCCCGCCCGCCGGAGGGGACCGATGTGCGCCGGGGAGGAGGCGTCAGGTCTTCCGGGCCCGAGGCATCCGAGCGGTCGATCGGCTCGCCGCGGATGACGTTATCGATATCGTCACCGTTGAGAGTTTCGTACTCGAGCAGTGCCGCCGCGATCGCGTGCAGGGCGTCGAGGCGGTCGGTCAGCACCTGCCGGGCGCGCGCTTCGGCGGCTTCGACGATCTGGCGCACCTCGCCATCGATGAGCCGCGCCGTGTCTTCCGACACATTGCGCGTGCGCGTAATCGAGCGGCCGATGAAGATTTCCTCTTCGTTGTCGCTGTAGCGCAGGCGTCCGAGCTTGTCACTCATGCCCCACTCGGTGACCATGCGGCGCGCGAGTTCCGTCGCCTGCTGGATATCGTTGGAGGCTCCGGTCGTGACGTTGGCCTCGCCGAACACGAGCTGCTCGGCGACCCGGCCGCCGAACATCATCGCCAGGCGCGCCTCGATCTCGTTCTTCTTGAACGTGTAGCGATCGCGCTCCGGCAGGTTCATGGTGACGCCTAAGGCACGGCCACGCGGGATGATCGTCACCTTGTGCAGAGGATCGCAGCCGGGCACGCTCAGGCTGACCAGGGCGTGGCCGCCCTCGTGGTAGGCGGTGAGCTTTTTCTCGTGCTCGGACATCACCAGCGAGCGCCGTTCGGCGCCCATCAGCACCTTGTCTTTCGCTGCCTCGAAGTCGGCCATCGTCACCAGGCGCTTGCCGGCGCGCGCCGCCAGGAGCGCCGCCTCGTTGACCAGGTTGGCGAGATCGGCGCCGGAAAAGCCGGGCGTGCCGCGCGCGATCACCCGTGGCTCGACATCAGGGGCAAGCGGCACCTTGCGCATGTGCACCTTGAGGATCTGCTCGCGGCCCAGGATATCGGGGTTGGGGACGACCACTTGGCGGTCGAAGCGGCCGGGCCGAAGGAGCGCCGGATCGAGAACGTCGGGCCGGTTGGTCGCCGCGATCAGGATCACGCCCTCGTTGGCCTCGAAGCCGTCCATCTCGACCAGCAGCTGGTTCAAGGTCTGCTCGCGCTCGTCATGGCCGCCGCCCAAGCCGGTGCCGCGGTGGCGGCCGACGGCATCGATCTCGTCGATAAAGACGATGCAGGGCGCGTTCCGCTTGGCCTGTTCGAACATGTCGCGCACGCGGCTGGCACCGACGCCGACGAACATCTCGACGAAATCCGAGCCGGAGATCGTAAAGAACGGAACGTTGGCCTCGCCTGCGATCGCGCGCGCCAGCAGCGTCTTGCCGGTGCCGGGAGGGCCGACCAGCAGGCAGCCCTTCGGTATGCGGCCGCCCAGGCGCTGAAACTTCTGCGGATCCTTCAGGAACTCGACCAGCTCCTGCAGCTCCTGCTTCGCCTCCTCGATGCCGGCGACGTCGGCAAAGGTGACCCGCCGCTGGTCCTGCTGCAGCATGCGCGCCCGGCTCTTGCCGAAGCCGAGAACGCCGCCGGGTCCGCCCTGCATGCGGCGCATGAAGTAGATCCACACGCCGACCAGGAGCAGCACCGGGAACGAGGAGATGAACAGCGACATCAAGATGCCCGGCTCCGGCGGCGGCGCCGCCTTGATGCGGACATCCTTGTCGCTGAGCGGGGTGACGACATCGGCGCCTTCCGGAGCGAAGGTGCGGAACGGGTGGCCGTCCTGGAAGGTGCCGGCGATCTCCTGGCCGCGGATCACGACCGACTTCACCTGGCCCGCCTCGATGCTGGCGAGAAAGTCCGAAAAGGCGAGCTGCGGCTCGCTTTGCCGGCTCGTCGGCCCTTGAGCCTGGCTGAACAGCGTGATCAGCACGATGCCGATCAGGATCCACAAGATGGCGTTGCCCTTGATGTTCATCCTTTCCACACTCCAATCCCGCTGCCCGCGGGAGCATCGTGCCTTCGTCGCCGCCAAGCCAGGACGCGAACGGCGCTTCTCATCGATAGATACGGATCGCCAGCGCAAAACGCCAGCGCTCCCTCGCCTCTGAGTGTATGCAAGCTGGTTGCGGCCTGAGGGCACCGGCATTGCCCAATGGCCAAGATCGCGCTAAACGGCTGCGAGCGAATGCGGAGGGGTGCCGGAGCGGCCGATCGGGGCGGTCTCGAAAACCGTTGTACCCTTTACCGGGTACCGTGGGTTCGAATCCCACCCCCTCCGCCATATATTCAATAAACTCAACAACTTAGAAGCAGCCTGACCTTTCCGGCCGACATCGCGGCCATCATAAGTTTGGCCTGCCCATGGGGCCAATCCAGCTTACCCCTCGACGTGACGTCCAAGGCGTTCTATCTTTATCCCATGTCATATTCGCCGCTCGCAGTTGCAAACACCTTTATTGCCGAATTCGGCGGTGGCGGCGGCATTGACCATATGAAGCTGCAAAAGCTGACGTATTACGCTTACGGATGGTCACTTGCTTTTCGCAATAAGCCGCTTCTCAAGGAAGGGCCGGAAGTTTGGCAGTATGGCCCTGTCTTCGATAGCTTGTATCGCTCTATGGCCTCGCACGGTTCGAAGCCGATTGCCGAACCGATAAAGGCAAATCCGTTTCAACCGGCTCCGATCGTCCCCGAAACGGATGGGGATACGCGCAACCTAATTCGCTGGGTTTGGGATCGTTACGGCGGCATGAGTGGGTTGCGCTTGTCTGATGAAACCCACAAGGCCGGAACGCCTTGGCAAATTGAAGCGGCAAAGCATGGCTATAGAGTTCCGAGCCATCATCGCATCCCTGATGAGCAAATTCAGTCGTTCTTCAAAGCGGAAGCCGCTCGACTCGATGGATAGTCCGAACGGCGAAACGCAAGACGGCTATATTAGCATCGATCAAACGCCGACTTCGGAAGAAGAGCAGTTCAATACCTTTTCGACGGATGAAGAAAGGCGTCACGCCAAATTATCCAACGATTCCGACGAACAGGATATGGGCGAACGCCTTCGCTATGCAGACCACGCATATGGGATTACCCAAGCATGGGTTGGGTTCCTTATCGTCCTAACAATTACGCAAATTTCATTGAAGCCGCTGAAAATGGGGCTTGAAACTACGGAATTCGTAACAGTCTTCACAACAACAACAGCTTCGATATTTGGCTTCTGGCTCTTGGTTGGCAACTACCTGTTTCATCGCAGAAGGTAAGAAAGCCCCCCGGCCAAACGCAACCGGGGGGCTAGGTGCTGCGCCGGAAAGGAACCGGGAACGGCGCGGCATGGCACTCCCTTGCGGAAGGGCTTCAGGGCGGCAGCAAGGGCAAGTGCAGCGCCGGCACGGTGACGCTGGTGAAGGCGCCGGCCGTGATCTCCAGCGACGGGGCGGAAGACCAGATCGCCTTCGCTGCCGACGATGTCGGAGACAGGCTCGCAGTGACGATGACCGGCACCGCAGCGAAGACCATCGAGACGGATACTCCGCCTGGTGGTCCAAAACCATCCGCGCCGCGCGCTCGCGCAGCTCAGACGAAAACTTCGATCGGGTCTGTTTGGGCTTGTCCATCACTCCATCCTCTCAGGAATGAGAGCCTCCGGCAAACCCGGGGCGGTTCACCTTCGCCGCCAGCGCCGGGCTGTAGAAGCTGTTGCAAACGCTGTTGATGGTCTTGTCGAATGTCGGGGCAAGCTCCCGAAGTGCGACGCTATTGCTCATGCGCTTGTAGGCTTCGGGAACCCATTTTTCGGCGGCTTCGTAGCGAAGCTTCGAATGCGTGTCGCCGCATTAGCCCGTCTTATTCACGACGCCCCTTGTCGGGGGCTGGCGGATGTAGCGTAAGCGGTTGATGTGGCGTAGGAGTCGGTT
>UXAT02000053.1 GCA_900609035.2 Candidatus Defluviicoccus seviourii
AAGCCATAGCCGGATGACCCTTTGCCGCCGGTCGCCTCCACCCGCACCAGGCGGATGTCCTCACACCGGGTGGTCGGCGGATCATCCGGCGTGGTGCCGCAGAAGAACGCCATCTGCGTTCCTGCCGCCTGGCCCGGGCCGTTAGCGTCCAAGGTTAAGTCGATGATCTGGACCTTGACGTGCTGCTCGCCGCTGGGCGTGCGCAGGACGCCGGTCAGGTCGGCGTCGTACCCGTCCACGAGCTTTAATACCGACAGGCCTGCGCCCACGCCCTGCAGCGTCGTGTTGCCGCGGATCCGGACGCAGCCTTGGGATGCCGTGCCGGTGCCGGTCAGCCAGTACACGCCGGCAGGCACCTCGACGAGCCCCCCACCAGCACCATAGGCCGCATCGAGCGCGGCCTGAATGCTGGCCCGGTTGTCGAAGGCGGGGTTGTTGGGCCGCGCGCCGAAATCGAGAATATTAAAGGTCTCGGCGAAGCGTGCCCCCAGGCCGCGCTCGGCCGTGCGGCCGGCGCTGGCCACAAGAGCGTCCTTCAGCCACTGCCCGGACGTAGTGACGTTTCTCTGCGTGACAGGCACTGATTATCCTCCTCAAAGAGCGTTAAACCCGGCCGTAAACGCGCCAATTGTGCGCGTAGTAGGCGCCGCCATACTGCGGCACCAGAGAGGCCAGGCTCGTCGTGCCGCCGATCATCTCGCGGATGAAAATCCCTCGGAACCGCCAGCCGCCGCCTGACGAGCCGACGAGCTGGCCTGCCCCTGACGTGATGCCACGGTTGCCGACCCAGCCGCCGAGGTCGAGGTTCGGCAGCTGCTTGAGCAGCACGCCATTCAGCCAGATTTCCAGCACGCCATCGCGCCGGTTCGTGTCCACCCGCCCGTACAACTCCAGCCGGTGCCACGCACCGATCGGGATATCCTGTTGCTCCTCGTTCCCGTACCCGGCGATCCGCCAGAGGTCCGAGAACTTATCCGCCCGCAGCACGTCCGCCCCGTTGACGTAGGCGCCGACGACATGCGGGTACCAGCCGTAGCGCACGAGCGTTGGGACGGTCGGCCAGTACTTGAAGTTGACGCCAAGCGCTCCGCCCCAGACGTCCTTGACTTCGGTGACTTCGCCCGCCCAGCCGCGCGGCGCGCTCGCCACCCCCGGCTTCCCATAGTCGCTATGGCCGACGGCGAGGCCGAACGCCGTCTTGCCGTAAATGTTGCCGTTCGAAGGCCCGCGCAGATCGAACCCCGCCGGGTACTTGATATCCACACACAGCCCGAACTCGCGGTAGCCCTGCGAGAGGTACTGATTGCGGTAGTTCATCCAGCCGTGCTGGCCGGCGAAATACGACGCCTTCAAGCAGGGTCTGCCCTCAAACGTCACGAAACTGAGCCGCCGGTTGTTCTCGCCCGGGAAGGAGTAGTTTGACGAAACGACCGGGTCCTCCTGCACGCGGCTGCCGGTGGTCGCCTGAAGGAACTGCCGGTCGTCGGTCGGCGCGTCCGTCTCGCCCAAGCGGTCCTGCCAGATCAGGGACAGCCCCTTCGCCCTTAAGACAGGCGCATCGGTCGGTTTCAGCCCGCCTGCGGGCGGCTGTGCAGGTCCCGTATAGATACCGGCGCTGAGGGGAAGCCCCAGAAACGGCATCATCCCTCAACCGCCTTGCGCACGCTGCCAGACCCATCTTTTCGCGCGGTCAGGTAGACGATCTTGGTCGCGTTCGCATCAATCGAGAAAGGATTGCTGAGGCCGACAATCTCGGTGAAGTGACCGTCGCTGGTGTCGATCGTGACGTTCACAGCCGCGGCGGTGGTGTTCCGCAAGTACACCTTGGTCGCTGCGATCTCGTTGTTGTTTTGGACGTTGATCACAGACCCTTTCAGCGTGGCAGCGCCGGCAAGCGCCACATCATAGGCGACGTCGTGGTAGCTGTCGGCCCACCAGCCGGCGCCCGCCGCGACCGTCTCGAAGGCGCAGCCGCCGGTGTACGCATTCGCGTGCAGAATGTGGTTGGTGTAGCCAGGGCCGTTGGCGGGTGACTTCACCGTGACCCCAGCGGCCCCGGCGATGGCGCCACCGCTGTTGAACTGGACCATCCCGCCGTCGCCCCCGGCCGCGGCGGCCTGAGCTGCGATCGTGACATCAACAGTGTCGCCGTTGACGGCCGCCATGACACCAGCGCCGGTGAACTTGACCTTTGTCTGCTGCCCTAACGCCGTCCCCTCGTCGTACCAGGTGATGGGGCTGCCGCCGCCGGAACCGCCGCCGGCATTCACCTTGTAAATCGCGATATTGCACGACCCCCCAACGGTCTTGACGTCCGCGTTCGTGCTCGCGGGCGCCGTCTGCACCGCGATCTTCTTGCCCGGTGTGGCGAGGTTCAGGTACCCGCTGCCGGCCCCGTAGGCGTTCTGGATCCCGGTGCTCGAGGATGATCCGGCCTCACTCGTGATGACCGTCGACCCCGGGACCGTCGCCCAGCTCCCGCCGGCATCGGAGCGCAGCGTTACGGTCGTGAGCCCCTTGACGTTGGCCTCAGCGAAATTCAGGCCGACATCGTATTCAATGTAGAACTCGCCCGTGTCATTGATCGTAATTTCCCACGGGCTTGCCGTCGGCAACACCACGGTCGAGTCGAGCGCGTAGGCGGCTGTGTTGTAGTTGACATTCCCGGTTGAGCCGTCAGTGACCGTGGTGCCATCGGCCGCGTTATAAGCCAAGCACACGAGCGTCAGGCCGGCTGCCCCTCCCTCTGCCGAGACCAATCGCCAATCCGTCCCCCCCAACGCGGCATCGAGGAGGCTCACCGTCGCCGCACCGTTGAGGTTGACCTGTGCCCCCGCCGCGATGCCGTCGAGCTTGGCCTTATCGCCGGCCGTAAGGAACCCATCAACCTGGCTCGTCGCCGCCGAGTGGCTGTGGCTCGAGCCGGCCTTGCCGGCGAGTGCGGCGGAGAGGTCGGTCTGGTCGGCGAGCGTGCCTGTGATGTCGCCCCAGGTGGCAGGCCCCCCGCCACCGCCGCCGCCGACCTCAGACAGCGGCAACCGCGCAGGCACGCTGACCCCGCCGACCGTGGCCAGTGTGATGAGCTCGATCCCATCCTCGGCAGTGACGACCGGCAATTGGTCGAGTGCCACCGGCGCTCGTTCGTCAGCCATGGTTCTTCTCCTTACGCACCCAACCGCACCAGCACGCCCTTGGTATAGACCTCGGCGTCGATGTTTGCGGGATAGCCCAAACCGTCCGTCGCGCGGGTGACGGTGCATCGGTGCTCGATGCGATAGTTCTTTGCGGCGCTGGGTTGGATCACGCCCGCGATCCGGCTCCTCTGGGTGTGTCCGTTGCCGGCGGCGCCATACTCCGACGTGCCCAGCAGCGCTGCGGCACCCGCGGTCACGTCCCACAGCCGGGCTTGGTGGGTGCCGACCTGGCTGGCCGGGCAGGTGATCTCGACCCAGTAGGTGCCCGGCTGAAGCGTGATGACATTCGAGTTGACGACGCACAGGCCCGCAGGGTCCGCCAGCTCGGCGATCGATCGGGTGTGCCAGGAGCCGGCGGTGAAGGTGCCGCCGGCGGTGTTCTGCGTCTTGATGTCGCCCAGCTCGATGATCTGCGGCACTGACGAGCCGCTGATGAGCAGGCCGATCGCTTGGGAGAGCTGCTCCGTGCTGTCCAGACTGGGCGTGAGGCCGGCCGCGAGGATGACGTTGCGGATCTCCTCCACCAGCATGGAAAACATGAATGGGGTGAAGATCGTCCCGGCGCTGCCTGCAGCCCCCTGAGCCACCGGGTACCCCTGCGGCAGGCTGGGCGACGGTGCCGTTGGCTGGGTGGCGGAGACGGTCTCTGCGCGAATGCGGTCCATTGCGGTTCCTATCCGATGATCAGGAAGGCGTTGCCGCCGGCGACGAGATAGCCGCCACCGGCGTCGATCAGGTAGCCCCCGTCCGGCAGAGCGGAGGCTTCGCCAGGCAGCGGCGCGATCGAGCCGGGCGCAACCTCCTCGTAGGCGACGCGGGTGTGCGCCGGCATTGCCGCGGTGATGAGGCATTTGAGCGCGTCGATGCGGCCAGGCCAGGCGAAGGACTCGCCGAACCGGTTATCGCCGAACCCGAACGCCCCGCCGCCGCCATCACTCTCGACCGACAGCTTCCACCATTGTGATGCCGCTGCATCCACCAGGGAGCCGCCGAACAGCGGCTGCCCAAAGCGCGACGGACGGTACTCGGTGATCCGGGTGACAAACCCCGCCGACCGGGCGAGCGCCACGAAATACGCCGGCGCGGCACCGCCAATGGCCCGCCAACGCAAAGCCGCCTCCGCTGCACGCGCCGGCAGCGTGGGGGCGAGCTCCGGCAGGCAGGGGGTCGGCAGACCAACTGAGGCTTCAAGTTCGGGCAGCATGGAGCGCGCGCGCTCCGGGATGGCTTGGCCCAGCGTCTGCTCGGCCGCTGTGTGCAGCCGCGCCAGCACGGCACCGATCGCGCCCAACAACCCCATCAGCACCGAGCCAGGAGCCCGGCACCAGGCGGCGCCGACCGGCGTAATCTGGGCGATACCCGCGCCGTAGGCCACTTCCCTGTCAGCCGGCAGCCACGGGTCCGGCTGCACAGGCGCCGCCGGCGTCGGCTGGTCGCCCAAGCCAGGTAACAGGAGCAGGCGGCCATCGGGGGCGGTCAGATAGTCGCCGGCCGGCGTGCCGGCGTAGCGGCCGTCGGTGAATACAGCCATCACGCCCCCCAGGTGATGGTGCCGAGCACGGCGATCGATCCGCTCTCAAGCGTGACGTTCGCGGCTGGCTGCACCAGGACGTGATCATACTCCCCCGCCGCGGCCGAGATCGCGGCATCGAGGTGTGTGCGTAGCAGCGTCCGGCCGGGCGCCGTTTCGGCGGTGATCACTTCCGTAAGCGCCGCCGCCACCGCGGCCCGCACGGCCGCCGTATCCGGCTCGACCGTCAGCTGAAAATCGACCGCGTGGAGGTGTGGCGCCACAACGAGCACATCTGCCGTCACCGGCCGGCGCAGTGCCGCATCGGTGGCGGGGTCCCGCTCCTCGATGTAGGCCGTGATCGGCGCAAGCGCCTCCGGCGGCGGCGCCTCGCCCGGATAGCGGTCATCGATCATGACGCGGACGACGATGCCGGATCCGCCGGAGCGGTCGACCCAGACCCGCGCGCTCGGGTAGATATCCCACACCCAACGCTTGTAATCGGCCTCGCTGCCACCGGCCGGCGCGTTCTGTGTCCGTGCCAGCACCCGCGCCCGGTACTGCTCCGTTGTTTCCGCATCCGAGCCGCCGCTGAGACCGGAGCCCCCCACCGCGGCGGCCGTGTTGACGCCGGCGATCGGCGAGACCAGGCGCACAACGGCACCAGCGGCGAGATTACCAGCCATGCCAGGCGCCGCGGCCACCACCGGCACGGTGGCAGCCCCATCGACGATCGCGATCGCGGCATCGGTCAGGTATTGAGCGCCATTATCGGCACGCAGCCGGGTTGCGGCCGGGATCACGCTGCCCGTGATGCCGCTGAAGACCACCAAGCCGGTGGCGTAGGCAGCGGCGTGTTCCGCCACCCCGAAAGTGCGGCCATGCTCCCGTAAGGCCTCGATATCGGCCGTCGATGGATACATCTGCTGCGCCAGCCAGGCCAGGTAGGCGTACAGCCCGTCGATCGGGCCGGCCATGATCTTGGCGAGTTGTCCCAACACCGACACCGGCGGCCGCGCGTCGGCGCCGGGGATGTAGGCATCGATCGCGGCCTCGAGGTCGGCGACGAGGTCGTGAATCGGCGGCCGCTCAGACGGCATCTTGAGGCTCCCACAGGTTTCGCCAGCGGTACTCGACGCGGGCACCACCCTCGGGACGAGTGACCACAACGTCGAGCTCAATCCTGCTCTCCGCCGGCACCGCTGTCGCCACAACGTCCACCCTCTCGGCAATCCCGGCGCGGCGCAGCCACGCCAGGCCTTCCTGCGCGTAGGTCCGCGCCCGGGCCGCTGTTTCCGCCAGCGTCTTCTCGCGCGAGAGAAGCCACAGCCGTGAGCCCAGCGGCGCATCCGCCGTCAACGCGTCCCCCCACCAGCCCCGGCGGTCCCCGTTGTACTGCGCAGGCGCGCCTCCCGGCAGCGCATCGCCCTCCTGCGCGCGCCTGTCGGTGAACAAGGAGAGGGTCACGGCCGTCTCCAGCCCATCATCCGTGACCAGGTCCCCCGTCACCGGATCGAGCACCAGGTCGAATGCCCCCAGCGCGGGGTCGTAGCGGAGCGCGAGATCGGTCAACTCAAGGGATCTCCTCCGGCGCCGGCGGCAGCTCGGCCGCCGCGGTGCCGGTGTAGTGGTAGGCGCGGGCGGCGGGGGTGAACGACATCCCCGTGCCGCCGGCATCCCAGATGGCCCGCAGCACGCCGTGCAGGCGCGCGATGCTGCCAGCGAGGCGCGCCAGGCCGGTGGCCACAAGCTCGACGATGCCGGCATTGGCGGAGAACCGGACCGCCGCCTCAACGCTCACCTCCGGCGCCACCAGGCTGATCCGCTGCCCCGCGGTCATAGCCACCGTCTCTGTGGCATCGATGGCGATCTCACGGCCGGTCACCGTCACAATCTGCGCCGAGAACACCCGGATGCCGTCGCGTGCCAGCAGGACGTATTGGCCTTGGTCGTCATAGATGGCGACCTCGCCCGCCGCCTGCGCGCGCAGGCGGTAACGGCGGTCGGCCACCGCGAGCACGATGGGGTGATTACGCCGCCCTGCCCCGAACGTGACGACCGCCTCGGCGCCAGGCAGCGGATTGGAGGCAAACCCGTACTCCTGCAGGTGCTCGGCGCCATCCATCACCTCGCCCGCCATCGCCTCCACCTGCAGGCGCTGGATCTTGCCGGCCGCGTCGGTCGTGTGGACAACAGCCCGCGCCGGCGCACTGGTCGCCTGGTCCCTGCGGGCGCGGTTGCGGGCGCGGGGCGATGACGCCATTTACCGCCCCCCCTCAGCCGCTGCGGTCTCAGCCGGGTCAGGCAGATAGGCGTCGGGGTCGGCGAGCTCCATCTCGGTCATCGTCCCGGCGTCGGAGATGTTGTAGCGGCAAGTGGCGATCAGCCATTCGCGGTCTCCGTTCCAGGGATCGCTGGTGCGGACGCGGGTGTTGGGGCGCCACAGAACCCCGCCGCCGTCCATCCAGCCGACGACCGCCGCCTGCGCGCGCACGCCGCGCGCGCGCCGCACCACGGCTTCCCACTGCGCGCGTTGAAGCGCCACACCAGCGTCAGCGGCATCTTCGGCCGGCAGGACCAGCGGCCGATAGCGCGTGACGGCCGGATCGCGGGCCTCCCCGCGCACGTGGCAGTAATCGGCCACTGCCTCGTCATCCCCGCCCGGCCGCTGCGCCAGGACGCGGTATTGGGAATAGCGGTCCATGTGGTCCTCATCGAGGGTCCATGTGACCACATTCCCCTTGGCCCCGCCGGTCAGCAGGCCCGAGGCCGTGCCGGACTCACCCGCCCTGGCGATGACCAGGCCGCCGGCGCCGTCCGGCAGCGCCAGGCAGCCGCGTAAGCGGCAGGCGCGCTCGATCGCCTCCCAGGCCGTCTCCCCGTGCTCCAGGCGCCAGAACGCAAAGCGTGCGCCCGTATCCGTATCGGCCGTCACCGGCACCGCGAACGGGGCGGCCAGGATCGCGGCTAACTCCTCCAGCTTCAACCCCCGCCACTCGGCAGGGGAATGAATTGCCGTGCAGTCCACCAGGTCCGCGGTCGCATCCCGCCCGCTGACGCTGAGTCCGTGCGTGCCTGCGCCCCAGGTGTGCTGGGTGCGGTCGACCCAACCGGTGATCACCGGCTGGCCCGCAAGCTCCAGCACGCAGTGCTCCCCCGCCTTGATTCCACCAGAGCTGGCCGGGCTGTCCGTGTAGGCGATATCGAACCCCCCGCTGCCCGCCTCCATCGATCGCACGACCGAGACATCGGTCCAGCCGCCATAGCGGCTGCCGCCGATCACCAGCTGGATGTCCTGGCTCTGCGGCCGGGGTGTTCCCCTGGGGCGGAGTTGGATGGCCTCAACCATAGAGCACCCCGCCCGCATTTTTGGTAATGCCGGCGACCAGCACCTGCAGTGGCGAAGCGGCGAACAGCGGATGGGGGATGCGGTTGCGCGCGGCAATCTCATCGGCCCGCCCGAGGACGCTCGCGGGCTGAGCACCGTAGACATCCCACGCGACCGCGAGGGCAGGCCGCCAGCCGGCGAATTCGAGTGTCAGCACCCGCGGCAGCCGCGGCGCCGCATCCGAGACCGCGCGGACGACGGCTCCTCGCAGCCGCATGATGCTGGCCTGCTCAGCCGCGTCAGCCCCACTTGCGACATCATCGAGCCGGGTTGCCAGCGCCGTCCGTGCCTCGATGGCCTCGTCGTAGGTCGCGAAGCTGCCCGTCGCCGCCGCACGCGCGGCGCCGATCACGCCGGCGCGTCGCACCAGCGCCGCCAATGCCGCCCGCCGGGTTGCCATTGCTGCCGTCTGTGACGCTGTGCCATTGCCCAATGGCCTCAGCCGCGGCGCCCAGTCTGCGATCGCGAGCCACTGCCGCCATGTCAGTCCGGCCAGCCGCTCACTCCCCAACAGTGCCAGCATCCGGTCCGCGAGCAGGGAAGGTGTCTCGACCAGTGTGCGGGCGTCGGCCGCCAGCATCAGCGCCGCCCGTGCCCACTGAGCCGCCTGGTTGGCGGTCGCCGCCACAGTGCCGGCTGCGGCCTTGATGTCATCCGCTGCCACCCCGACCACTGCCGCGGCGTCGTCGATCGCGGCTTCGGCCAGGCCGGACACGCTGAACCCGCGCACGAAGGCGGCCCTGGCACCGGCCGCCGCTCCCGCTGCTGCGGCCGCCGTTGCGGCCGCATGGTCCGTCTCCAAGGTGGGGTACGCTGCCTCGCCGGCCTCGAGGAAGGCGATCGAGAACCGGGCGATCCCGCCTTCCTTCGAGGATTGGCCCCACTCGAAGGTGTCAACGACGGCGTCGACCTCCCCGCGCCAGGGGTCGGTCCACACGCCAGCGCCGCCGCGCTCCAGGGCCGCGGCGAAGGCCCGCGCCAGCGTCAGGACATCGCGCCCCAACAGGTACGCTACCACCTGCCAGCGGCGCTGGCGGCGGCCCATATCCTCCGGGTACGGCTCGTCGCGCAAGGGATACTCGTGCACGGCGAGCCTGCGCCCGCCCGAGGCCGTGGCATCCTCGACGAAACAGGCAAGCCCGCGCCAGGACGCCGGGCGGAGACCATCGCGCCAGCCCGTCACCGGCCTGTCTCCCCCCGCGTCTTTAATGATGCCGGCGACCATGGCGGCGGAAGCATCAGGATCTCAAGCGGGCGTTTGAAGGCCATTTAACCGCCCATGGCCAGGCCGAGTTCGAGGCCGAGGTCAATGCCGCCCTTCGGCCGCACGGCCTCAACCCGCGTGCCTTTCGGCGCCCCTTCCAACCGCACCACGATCTCGCCTCCCACCTCCTGCCGGCCCGCCCGGCCAAGCCGGTCAATGCCGGCGCCGCCGGCCAGGTTGGGATCGCCGCCACCGGCCCCCTTGGCCTGCCCCCCCAGCCACTTGCCGACCGTCGACATCGTGCCGCCCAGCGCTTCCGCCACCGGCCGCAGCACGACGCCGAGCTTGTTGACGACGCCCGCCAGGGTCTCAAACAGTGCCACCAGCGGCGGCCCGGCCACCTGCCACAGGCCCACCATCAGGTCGAACACGCCCTGGGCCAGCGGCTGCAGGAACTGGAACGTCTCGCCCAGCCACTCCACGGCCCGCGCCAGCTCCTGACCGACGTCGCGTGCCTGCGGCATCCACCCCAGGAGTGTCTGCCCCAACTCACGCCCAGCCGCGAGCCCTGCCTCGAACCGCGGCGCCAGCGGCGCCAGCGCCTCGCCGATCGATTGAATAACGGCCCAGACAGCCGATAGCGCGTCGCGTGCCATCCCGCCGGCCGCCACCAGGGCGCGGCCGATGGTATCCGCGAGCGCCTGCAGCTGCCCCGTCTCCCGCAGCCGCGCGACCAGTGCCAACACCTCACTGAGCCCCTGTTTGAACATATCCAGCACGCCGGCATCGCCGATCATCTGCTGGAACCGCTGCCACTCCGAGCCGAGCGATGACATCAGGCCGTTGAAGGTCTGGCTGCGCTTCTGCATCGCTCCGCCGTACTTCTCGTTCCAGATCGCGCTCAAGGTGGCCTCGATCTGCGCCCGGCTCTCCGCCTTGGCGCTCTTCGTCATCTGCTTGCCGCCAGCGGTGTAGCTATAGACGATGCTATCCCCGGTCTTGCGCGCGACGATGCCGAACTCCTTCAGCCGCTCGTTCTCGCCCGTCACCGCGTCCGCCACAGCCTCCACCGCCTGGCTCAGCGGCTTGTTCATCGCCGCCGCGGTGTCACCCAGCGTCCGCAACAGGCCCTTGGTCGGGTCGAGGCCGTAGGAGCGCAGCTGGACGTAGGCGTCCGTCAGCTGCTGCAGGTCGTAAGGCGTTTCCGCCTCGACCTGATTGAGCCACTGGAAGGCGCCGCGCGCCTTGTCCGCGGACCCCTCGACGACCTCCAGGACCGCGGCAAAATCCTCGAATTGCGCCGACGTGCGCACGATCGTCCGCCCGGCGGCGGCCACCGCCAGGCCGGCGCCGGAGTAGACGGCGGCGCCTAAGTAGGCTGCCGTCTTGCCGATGCCGATCGCAGCGCGGCCGAACCCGGCCGCAGCGCCGCCCACGCGCTGCGCAACGCTGCCGACCTGGGCGCCGATCCGCTGCAGCGGCCGCGTCGCCTGGTCGATCGCCTTGAACACCATGGAGACGGTGTACTGAGCCACGTCGGTTCACCCCTGCCGGCTCAACTCCTGCCGGCGTTTGCCCAGGCTGCCAGCTGCTGGTGCCACCAGGACAGCTCGGCCACGGTCATCTCCCCGACCTCCCGCGGGCTTACCCCGCCGGCGAAGACGAGCTCGCGGGCGGCCCGCTCCCAGCCATCGGGGGCAAGCCCAAGAAAGGGACGCATGCGGCTGCCACCTCGATCCCTTCTGCCACCGTCAACTCGCCCAGCGCCGAGGCCGGCACGTTCGCGGCCCGCGCGACCGCGGCGAGCAGGTCGCCGGCAGCCAGCGTCAACCCCTGCTCTGACAGCCTGAGATTGAGGTCCGCCAGGTCCTTCAATTTGAGCGAGCGGACGGTCAGCGTCGTCCGCTCTTCGCCCATGACGGTGATCGGCCGCGGCAGGGTGATCGTGGTGGTCATGGCCTACGCCTCCGCCAGCTGCTCTTCCGCGCCCAAGGCCTCGAAGCGGATCGAGATTTCCCCCTCCTCGGCAGAGATATCGCCCTCACCGGCGAACCAGGCGTTGTTGAAGATGATCGTCTTGCCGCTGGCGAGCACGAGCTGCACGGTGGTGTCCGTCAGATCGCGTAACCCCGCGACATCGAAATCGCCGCGGTCGGTCGCCTTGCACTCGACATAGGGCACCATCAGCTCCTCCTTGAAGCCGTGCACCCGGTCGGCGCCGACCACGGCCGAGCGGTTCACACCACCCAGCGAGTAGGTGACGTCGCCCTTCACATCGATCAGCTCGCCGCCGACATAGAACTGCAGCCGGCCGGCGCGGCGCGTGTTGGCCATTCAACCCTCCTCTAGTGCAGAAACTGGACGCGGGCAGCGAAGACGAACATCTGGCCGACGAACCGCGGCCGCAGGAGCGCGTTGACCCGCGTGCGATCGGTCTCATCCCGCTCGACGAAGCTGTCCGCCTTGAAGGCTCGGAAGTCGGAGAGAATCCCCCGCGTCTCGCCCTCGCGATAGTGGGCCAGGATTTCCCCCATGATGATCTTGGGTGTCGCCACCCGCTGGCCGGCACCAAAGCGATCGCCGTCATTGGCGAGCTTGTGGCGGCCGAAGCGCGCCGCAATCCGGGCCCGGAGCGTGTAGCGGTACCAGGCGATCATTTTCATCGTCTCGATCTGCAGGTACGCTGGGTCTTCCGCCCCCAGTGCCGTCTGCTGATAGCCGGTGATCGTCCGTGACAAGACCGCGCGGCCGGCGGGGTCGACCGTCCAGGTCGAAATCCCGTCGTAGAGGAGCGCGTTTTGCTCCTCCTGCGTGAAGCGGTCAGCCGCCGCCGGCGGCAATAACCCCCCCGCACCACCGGCCGGGATGGTCAGTGCCGTCACCGGCACCGCTGGGTCCTGCTTGGCGCTGGCGACTGCGTGCGCGGCGCCGGCTGCGGCCCACCCTTCAAGCGGTGAGGCGGCCTGATAGAAGCCCCAGGTCGTCAGGTGCGGCGAATTGCGTGCCGCGCCCGCCGCAGAGAGTTGGGCGGCGGTGCCGGCCCGCGCCGTGTACGCGTGCGCGTCCTTGGCGATGAGGGGCCCAAACCGGCTCGCGCACTCAGCTTCCAGCGCGGTCAGGCTGGCGCCGTCCGTGTAGGGGCAGATGATGTCGGTGTACCAGGTGTCACCCATCGCCGCGAGCGCGTCGCTGATGTCCGGGTTGCCGCTGCCGGCGGTGCCGTTGGCAATCGCAAGCGTCATCCCCGGCGGCAGCGCCTCGCCGTCGTAGAAGCTGGCGCGCACATCCAGCGCCTGGCCCAGCTCGCCCTTGTGACGGGCGGTCAACGTGACAACCGCGCCAACCGCAGCGGCCGTGAACGGGATCATCGCGTCCGCCGTGATGGCCGCCGCGATAGCGCTGGCCGTGGTGGCAGCAGCCTGCCCCGCCGGCACAGCGATGCGCACCCGCTCGCCGCCCAGGTAGAGGGCAAGCGTCCCGGCGGCAGCGACAGTGCCGCCGATGGTGAGCGTCTTGGTTGCAGCGACCCCGGCGCCGTCATCGGCGAGCGGGATTGCCCACATTTCCGAGCGCGCATCGATCGCCCGGTAAGAGAGGATCATCCGGTGCAGCATGCTGCCGCGGCCGACCAATGGCTCGGCGGCGCGGGCATCGAACACGCGGACCGGGGCGCCGGCTTCCGCCGTGCCCGCTGTCAGCTTCTGGCCCAACAGGAGCACCCGCACCGGCACCCCCGGCTCGGCGCGCGCTGCCGCCGAGGGGTCGATCTCGATGTACTGGCCGGGGACCCGGATATCGATCGGGATGGCATCAAAACTGATCGGCATCGCCTAATTCTCCTCCCCGGGAATGGTGTCTGGGGCCACAATCTCGACATCGCCCTGCGCGAGGCGCCGCCGCCAGTAGCTGCTGTCCGGCACCAAGGCACCCTCGGATGCCAGTGTCATCGCCGGCCGCGAAGGGTCACGCACCAGCCGGTCAGGCCCGGTCGGGCGGACATGAAGTGTGTTCGTCACGCTCTAAGGTTCCTCTTGCAGCACGACGTCATCGCGGACATCCGCGGCCGTGGTCGGCAATGGCGGGGCCGCCGCAACGCCGGCCGGCACGTCGTAGTCGATGTGAACGAGACCGAGTTCGTCGAGCGCGGCGACATCCGCATCGCGCTCGGCCGTGCTCTCGTAGGTCGTGTGAAAGTCGTGGGCGTAGACGGTCATGTTGTCCCGGGTCAGGACCGGCGTTACCCGGCCTGGCGCCAGCGGATCGATCGCGAGGCCGAACGTCTGGCCGATCAACAGCGCACGCACAGCCTCCAGGATGTCATAGGCTCCGGCGTCCGCTACACCGCCGCCCAGCCGGCCGGCCGGCTCCCCGCGGCGCTGCTCGACCGCGACCACCACCGTGAACACCGGCTCGTGCCGGTAGGCGTCGTCCGCCAGCCGCGCCGGCTTCGGCTCACCGGCATAGAACAGCCACACCGCCGGGAACTGCGCCTTCAGTTGCGCCAGGTCGTTCAGCGCACCAGCGCCGGAGCCGGCGAACGAAGCGACGGTGCGCAAACTCGCGCCGGCCCGCCCAGCCGCATTCCCGGCCGCGACCCGCGCCAGTATCGCTTGTTCGATCGCGCTGATCACGGCCGCTCTGCCTGGTTACGCATCGACCGCGCCGTCAAATACCCCAGCCAGCCGCTCCCTCAGCGCCTTGGCAGGCCGAAAGCGCACACGCCGGCCTGCTGGCACCTCGGTCCTGTTGCCGCTCGGGCTGGGCACACTGCGCGCGGCCGTGGCCACGACAGCGAAGGAACCGACCCCAGGCAACTTGATTTCGCCGCCGGCAGCCAGCGTGGCAACCATCTGGCGGCGGAGCCCTTCGAGCGCCGCCTCCGACTGAGCCAGCGAGAGGCAGGAGGCGCGGGAGACGGCAGCGATCAATTCGGCGTAGGTCATGGGAGAGGCTCCTGTTTGCAAGTCATCACAGCACGCGGTCGAGTGCGGCGCGGACGATCTCGCGCACCGCATCCTCATCGTCCATGCCCAGCGCCGGGATCGGCAGGGAGGGCCGGGCCGGGATCGCCCCGCGGCCGAACTGATGTGTTGCGGCATAAACGAGGCCTTCCCCAACCTCGACCTGCCGGGGGGCGGGGGTGTGAGTCAGAGACGCGCGCAAGTGCCCGTCGAAGGTGAGGATCCGCTCCTTGCCCGCCTTGGCCTTGGCGCGCGCCGTGGCCGGCGCCAGCGCCGCCCAAGGGACACCATCTGGCCCCCGCTCGTCCTCGAACCGCATGTGTGCGTTTGCCACCAGCGCACCGCCGACCTCGTCCATGACGTCGGTGAGGTCCGATGTGCGCCGCTCGATGCGCTCCAGCGCAGCCCTGACATCAGCCAGCCCGGTGACGGTGACGGAAGCGCCCACGCCGGTCATTGGCCCCCACCCTCAGCCTTGGGGCCGCTTGTGCTGGCTGGCGGCAGCATGAGAGCGGCTTCCGGTAGGGTAGGTGCAGGCGACCCCTCGGTCGCGTTTTTTCCCCGACCAGTTCCGTGATTTCCGGACTGGGGGGCCGTTCTGGCGTTGAGGGTAGCCACGTTTCGCCGCGCGGCCTCCCGGCGCCCCTCACTCACCTCACTGCGCCATGGGTTCCTCCCCATCCGAAACGGCCAGCTCGGGCAGGTGACGGCGGTGCAAAGCCGCACCTCCGCCGGTTGCCCACTTGAGCAATCGAGGCAGCGCAGCCGGATCGCCTTCAACGGGCTCATCGGCGTGTGCCCGGCGGCGGTCAGCTCCTCACGGCTCACAAATCGCGGGTCGCGGCCGACAAACAGCGGATGTTCGCCCTCCAGCAGCGCGAATTGAGATTCACTGCGGGTGGCGAGTGGGCCGATCGGACGACGGGGCACCCCCATGATCAAAGCCCGATCGTCGCGCGGCTGAAGACAGGCTCGGGGCCAGCGTGCCTTGGCGCCCCTTGCGGGGCTGCGGCCGCGGCCGAGAGATCGCCGAGCACAACCCGGCCGGCGGCGAGCGCCGCCAGCCAGTCGCGCTCGCGTTTGGCTTCCGCGTCGACCGCCTCGGTCGGCCGGTCGGCATAGAGGTAGCGCCGCGCCAGGATGCAGCAGCAGGTCTTGAGCCGCTCCGGCGTGCTGGTGAGCGGCAGCACATAGCGGGCCGCCAGATGGGAGTCGATTTCGGCGGCCGCGTCGGCAAGTGCGCGGGTGACGGTGTCGGCGGACGCCACGCCGGCCGGTGGATCGGCGCGGTCGGTCAGCTGGATCAGCTCCAGCGCGCCGTACCGCTCCTCCAGATCCGCCTGCGTGGCATACGCCATGCCTCAAACCCTCGGTTACCCGCCGGCCTTGCCGGCATCATCAAAGTCCAGGGCGGGACGCCCGCCGGCGGGAAGAAGGGGGTGGCGAGGGCAAGGCGCCGGATCCTGCCCTCGCCTTGGGGGCGGGGGGTTTCGACCCGACCGCCCCAGGGATTGGGTTATTCAGCCGCCGGCTCTGGCTCGATCGGTGTTAGCGTGCCGCAGGCGACGAGGTACGCGATCTGATCAGCGGTGAACATCGCCCCCGGCACGGTGTCGCCGGGGATGCACGGCGTGCCGTCGTGCAACAGCGGCGACTGGACGACGTAGCGCGGGCCAGTATCCGCCACGTCCTTGCCCGCCCCGTCCTCAGGCACGTCCTCAGGCACGGTTTTTGGCCGCGCCATCAGGCCACCGCGTCCTGGACGAAGTAGGCCGCCATCGGCGCCGTGATCAGCTCCTTCAGGTACTCGGCCTCGCGGACGCGGGTGGCGCCCTTGGCCCCCATCTTCGGCTCCGGCATCGTGCCGGAGATCGGGGTGCCCCACTGGGCGGTGTAGCCGAACGTCAGCGCGGCGCGGTTCGTCACCGGCGCCCGGCAGAACAGCAGGGCGTGCTTGCCCCAGCAGCGCGCCAGCGTGGCGCTCTGGCCGTACTTGGCGGTGTTGAGGCGCGCTTCGCCAACCAGGATCTCCTGCAGGCCGAACATCACGGCGACCGCGCCCAAGGAGGCCACGCCACCGCTCACCGCCTGCGCCGTCACGCCCTGCAGCACCTTCGGGTGCGTCGACAGGGCCGACCACACCTCAGCGCCAACCACCATCACGTTGGGCCGCATCACGGCCGCCAGCAGGCCGGTCTGGATGTCAGACACGGGGTTAGAGTTGCTCTTGTCGGACCACTGCGAGGTCCCGCTGAGCTGCGTCTTGAAGCCCGCGGCATAGGCGCCAGCCGCCATCACCATGTCGGCGACGCGCTTTTCGCGGGCGCGGCGGTTGGCGTCGATCAGCAACATCTGGTGGTCGCCGACCGTGTCGTCGCCAGGCCCCTGATTGTCGATGTCCTCCTGCGGGATGACGGCGTCGTAGCCGTAGCCGATGGTGGTCGCGGTCGCCTCGGTGTGGCCGATATTGATCACCGCCGGCTCCGCCAGGCGGCCGATCTCGTTCGCCGGCACCCGGAAGGTATCCTCGACCGCGAAAACCTTGTGCTTGAAGGTCTGTTTGCCGACGGTGATCCGCGGCAGGACCTTGTCGGCGATGTAGCTCGGGTTGTGGTAGGCGATCGAGACCGCCACCATCGCGGGATCGACGGGGAAATTCGCGAGATTATCGACCATCGGTCAGGCCCCCTGGATCTGCTGCGGTGCCAGCAGCACCGGGATGATGTCGCCGCTCGCGGCCGAGACCATTGCAACACCCGCAACGCGGTTGTTGACGCCAGCTGCCGGCGCCGCGGCAACGGCCTTGCCGTCAGAGTCCGCCGTCACCAGGCTCCCGCGGGTAATGTTCCCGCCGGCCTCGACATCGGCAATGCCGGTAAGGACGACACTGACCCGCGCGCCGGAGGCGGCGTCGAGCTCGGTGGCCGCGCCGATGATCAGGTCGGTGGCCGCGGCGGCCTGCACGACCGTGGCGTCCGCCGCGCCGAACTTCACCAGCCGGCGCCTGGTAACGGCGCCGCCGGTGGTAAAGGCTTTGATCAGGCCTGGGTTGCTCATCGTCACTCTCCCCGCAGCACGGCGGCAACGGCGTCGCGCGGGTCAAGCGCTCCGCCGAACGTCTCGGCCGCCATCTTGCGCCGCGCCAGATTGGCCGTCGCGACCGGATCGATGGCCGCGCCTGCCCGCGCCGCGACAGCCGCGGCACCGCCCGCGACCTCGCCGTAACGGATCGTCCCCGGCAGCGACTGGAGCCAGCTCGCGAACCAGGCGGCCGGCGTTTTCCGGTCTGCCTCATCCTCGCCGAAGCTGACCGTCTCGGCATCGTCGAGCCAGGTCATGAACTCGACCAGCTGCTGCCGGCCCTTCGGCACGATCTGGCCGGCCTTGACGCATGCCTCGACGATGCTCTGCGCCGTATCGCGGCGTTTCTGGGCGGCCGCCGCGGCAACGGTTTCCGAAAAGGCGGCACATTCGGCGTCAAACGCCGCGCGCTCGGCGCGCAGCGCTGCGCGATCGGCCTCGAGCCGCGCCCGCACGTCGGCGATCTCCGCCAACAGCGCCTTGCTGGCGCTGTCTGTGGTGTCTGTGGTCGTCATGGTGCCCTCTGTTGGGGTGGATAACGCGCTCGCAAACTCGATCGTCACCAGGCCGTCAGCGCCCGCACTGAACTGGACCGGCCTTAAGCCCTTGACCGCCGGCGGGTGAGCACCGAGGAAACCGACGTGGCGCAGGTACCACACGCCAGGAGCGGGGTTCGTCGCCGCATCGGGGGCATAAAAGCTCGCTGAAACACGCTTGAAACGGCCTTCCGCCACCATCTCTGCGAACGCCGGATCAACCTGGTGCGGGGTGGCCTCCAGCACGCCGTCGCCGGTGGCGTGCAGACTCTCGACCCAGCCGTAGGCCGGGTCGTCCATGGCGGGATGGCCGACCACCAGCGGTGCCTCGTGCACGTCCGGCGCGTAGGCCGCGGCGGTCGCCGCGATGTCGGCTGCGCTGAAGGTCAGCGTCCGGCCGCGGCTGTCGGTGTGGGTTCCAGCGCGGAAGATCTGCATGGTGCGTGGCGTGCCATCGGCTGCCGTGGCCGGGTAGGGGGTCTTGTTCCGGGGGGGGGCTTGCCTGGCGCGGGCGATGTGTGTTAGTCTCCTTACCAACGATGGCGTTGCCCCGTTAACCAGCGCCGGGTACTGCACCGGCCACCTCGGTGACAGAGCCACCCCTCCCCCAGACGAGCTTGCCGAGGCGCCACCGCATGAGTTGCGTCGGCGTGGCCGGAACCAACGTCCACCCCTCAAATAGCCCCGCTCTGGCGTGAGCCACAAACAGCAAGCTACCGCCGGGAATGCCCAGGAGTTTGATGCTTCGTCGCCGGAGCACGACCTTCCCGGTGCCGCGGTGGCGTTCGAAGGTTAGCCATACCTCAAACGGCTCCTCAATCAACTCCTGGAGGAAGGGCACGGCCGGGGCTCGTCGCCGATCCCCGCGGGCGGGCCGGCGCGGCGTAGCGCGCGGATGGCTGATGCACCGGGCACCGACGCCCTAGACTCCGGTGCCCCTGCTTGGTATCTTCACGCTTGCTCCTGGCGGGAGGGCCGCACCCTATCGATCGCCGGCTGCGACGTGACCCCGTGCGGGGTGTCATAGTCCCCATCACCCATCACGGAACACCCGCAGCCCCGAGCGCAATGCCCGGATAGCGGAAACGCCCCTCCCCGTCAGAAACGTCACCCCGCTCCACACGCCACCATCCAGGTCGCCGACGAGGCCGATGACGCGGGTCTTATCAACCGACACCAGGCGGACATAACGCCGACGCAACCACACCCGCCCAGTCACCGCGGAGCGGGCGAAACCAACCCAAATTTCCTGCGGCGCCTCAATAAGCTCCTGAATCAGTGGAAAGAAGCGCTCCCGACGCGCCTTCTTGCGATCCGGCTCAGCGAGGATGTGTGTCGCAATGGCTTCACTGACCCGCACCCGCTGCCCCATCGGGTCGGTGTACGTCTTCTCCGTGCCGCCGAGAACCCGCCGCAGCGTGGCGCGCACCCCGTTGTCGTCGGCTGCCGCGTCAGCCATGGCGCGCATCGCAGCGACTGGATCGAGCTTTGAGGGTGCCGGCTCGAGGCCTGGGCTGCGGCCGCCGACATGGAGCGCCTCCCACGGGCCGTGCCGCTCCATCGCCGTCAGCTCGGGCTCGACCCCGGCCGCAATCCCCGCATTGTGCCCCCCGAAGCCGGGGTCAATCCCCTCCGGTGTCTCGACCCGGCCGCGGCCCTTGATCTCCTTGGGCACCATCTTGACCTCGGGTGCCTTGGTCACCGCGAGGCCGCGGCGCTTCAGGTCCGCATCCGAGAGCTGCACCACCTGACACCTGCAATACCAGCCGTTCGGCGGGTAGTGCGTCTGCCAGAACGGGTGATCCACGGGGAGGATGGTGCCGTGCCAGTCCTCGTGTTCCTGGCGGGTGGAGCTGTCGAGCACGGCCGTGTAGCGCAGGTACGGCCGCCGCTCCTTCAGCCGCTGGATCTGCTGCCAGCGGCCGGCCGCCCGCGCGGAACGCAAATTCGTGTCATAAATCACCCGCGCCCGCCAGCGGCGGGCTTTTTTCGTCCCCTCGCCGGTCCAGCCGGTCCAGCCGTGTTTGGCCACGATCTCCTCGAACCGGGCGCGGAAATCCCGCGCCGTCGTGCCATCCGCCAGCGCCTGGGTCACCGCCTGGTGCAGGTCCGCCAGCAGCTCGTCCCGCATCGCCCCGGCGACGACGAAGGCGCGCGCATGCATCCCCTCCCACAGGTCCGTCCAGCTGCGGGTCGGCAGGTCGACTTTTTTCCGGAGGTAGTCAATCGCCTCCTCAAACGGCACGCCGGTGACAGGATCGGGCATCTAGGCCCCTGCCTTGCCGTCCAACAGCGCCTCGCCGTCCGTGCGCGCAATCACCAGCGCCTGGCCGATCGCATCCGCCAGGCCGTCGATGCCGAGCTCCGGGTACAGCGCTAACAGCCGTTCGCTGACCGCGGCGAGGTCATCGCCCGCGTCCTCGAGCGCGGCCCGGATCTGCGCGATCAGCTGATCGATGGCCGGTGCGGTCATCGCCTCCAGCCGGTCCACCAGCGGGTCGACCCGGTCCGTGATTGGCTCATCATCACCCTCGGCCAGGTCAGCGGTAGGGTCGGTGGCTGTGGCGGGCAAGCCCCCCGATCCCTCTTCGATCCGCTCGTAGCCCTCGCCGTAGACTTCCGCCACCCGGTCGGCCGTCGGCCGGTAGCCGACTTCAACCAGGAGCTTGTCCCGCTGCGCGAGCGCCGCCAGGTCTTCCGGCGGCTCGACGTTGCGCCACACCCTGGGTGGCGCCGCGGCCGGGAAGTTCCATTGGCACCACGGCGTGACGACCTGGGTGTTGAAGCTCTGGCAGATCAGGTCCGCATCGGCCTCAATGATCTCGTTGCGCACATCCGCGTGCACCTGCGCTTGGGCGCGCGAGGAGCCATCGTCGGTCGTCATCGTCTGTGAGAGGATGACTTTGGCGATGGCAGCATCCCAATGACGGCAGAAGGCCTGGAAATCACCGCCCGAAGAGCGCTTGGCTTCGATCAGCTCGATCCGGCAGCCTTCCGGGATCGCGACCGCCTGCTCCAGCGCCACCGCCTGGCAGGCAGCAAGCAGCGTGTCGATGGCCGGATCCAGCGCCGTCGGCGGGTGATAGCCAGCGACCGTCGGCGCGGCGAACTTTTCCAGCGCGATCGCCCACATCCTGGCCGCATTGCGCTTCAGCCACACCGGCCAGTAGAGCGCCGCCGCCAGGCCAATCCCGTAGGGGTCGTCCGCGTGCTCTGCGCCGTAGGTGTAACACCAGAACTTGGCCGGCGGCAGCAGCTCACCGCGCAGGGCGCCGCGGGTCAGGAGCCGCAAGTTGCCATCGACATCGAACACGAAGCGCTCGACCTGCCGCGGCCGGATGTCCGCAATCGCCACCCGGTCGCCGTCCGGCGCCCACAAAATCTCCGCGACAGCGAGGCCGTAAAAGACACCCAGCAGCATCTGCCGGGTGATCCGGTCGAAATCGAGCCGGTCAAGCTCGGCCCGAAGCGCCTCGGCCGCCGTGCGGTCGGTGCGCCGGTCGCTCGCGGGCTCGACCTCCCACTCCGTCGATGTCAGCGCCATCACCCGCTGCTGCCAGCAGGCGGCCACCTGGTCGTCCTGCAACAGCGCCCTGTAGGCCTGGATCTGGCCGCCGATGGCTGTGAGCGTCGCGTCGCGCCGGGGGATGAGCTCCCCCAGCCAGCCGCCGGTGATGCCGGTGTCGCGGCGGGCTGAGGCGGTCTCGCCCAGCAGCGGCCGCCGTGGGAGTTGCAGCCGGTTGCCGTCGGGGCCGTAGATTACCGCCATGGGGTTTGTCCTGCCGTCGGGCGCGCCATCGTGAGTGGCGTCGCGAGCCCACGCATCCCCCACCCGCCGATCGCCCACGGCCACGGTGCGCATGCCGGCCGCTCATGGCCGGCCGCCCGGTAGCCGATGGGCACGCCGACCAGCGCCGAGGCGACGAACGCCAGCGCGTGCGCGATCGCCGCGTCCGCGTGCCGCTCCCCGCTTGCCGTGCGGGTGCGCGCCGGCGGCGGTTGGATGATGCCGTTCACGCGCTGCAGCGCGCGGTGGTCGTCGTAGATGTCGCGATCACGCGGGATGCGGGTCATATCGTCCTCGAAGGCGGCGATCAGCCGCGGCATGTGGTCGCGGTACCAGGCTTGCCAGCCCTGATCGATGCCGACCCGGGTCCATAGCGTCAGCCCGTAGCGCTGTGCGGTCTCCTCCGCCAGCACGGCGCCGATGCCGGCGGCATCGAGCGCGCCGCCGCTTAAGCGGGGGAGCGCGTCAAGCGTCCACCACAGGATCTGCCGCTGCTGCTCCCACGGCACGGTGCGGAGCTCGATGACGCACGGCGGCCGGCGCCGCATGTCACGCCCCACCTGCAACGGCCAAATCACCGTCAGGTCGCTCTGCCGGCCAAAGTCGACGCCGACCCAGGTCGGGCAGTCCTGCGGCGCCGCCAAGAGTGCCGGACGGACAGAACGCTCCCACCAGGCGCGCACGGCGGCCTCCCGGTCGGCCGCCGGCAGCACCGTCATGCCGGCCGCGCCCGCGAAGCGCAGCACAGGGATAGCCCCCTCCTGCCGCGCCTCGATCAGGGTACCGGGCAGCACGGTGCCGGATGAGGATTGAGGGATGCAGTCCAGCTCCTGCGCCGGGTCGCGCTGCTGGGCGCGGATTTCCGCCTCCCAGGCCGCTTCGGCCGCCTCGGACCAGGGCCGGCCGGTAACGAGACAGATCCGGCGGTAGAGGCCGTCCGCGAGCGCGTCCGAAAACGTGGTCGTCAGCAGGTGGTAGGGCACGCGGCCGGAGCGGATATCGGTGACGAGCTGATTGAACGCGCTGCCCTCACCGTTGTGGGAGCTCAACACCAGCACCCGCCCGCCCCAGATCAGGAGCGGCGTGGCGGCCGCAAGGAGACCGCTTAAGTCGTCGTGAAAGGCCGCTTCGTCGAGGATCACCAGGCCCTGCTTGCCGCGCAGGTTGCGCGGCCGGGAGGATAGCGCCAGGATTTCATAGCGTGATGCAAAAACGATCCGGAACGCCTTGATATCGCGCGCGTCCGTCGCGAACAGCGTCTCCTCGACCGCGGTGGCGGCGAGGCTGATCGCGCGCGCCCACATCGCGCACGCGTCGATGAACTCCCGCGTCATGTCCTCCGAATAGCCGATGTAGAGCACATCCATGCCGCCCGCGGCGCGGGCAGCCCCGGCGGTCAGCACGGCCGCGGCGGCAATCCCCCAGGTGGCGCCGATGCGCCGGCTCTTCTCCCACACCACCACCGGGTGGTCAGCCAATGCCCGCACCGCCGCTTGCTGATAGGGCAGCAGCACCGCCGGCAGCGGCTGGCCGGCCAGTGCATCGGGGAGGTGCGCCGTCACGCCCCTACACCCAGGATCGTCGCCTTGATCGCCTCGATCGTGCCTGCCGAGAGGCCCTGCATCGCGGGGTTCGCCGCCACCTCGGCCGCCGCCCGCTCCCGCGCCTCGGCCGCCGCCAGCGCGCGGACCCGCTCGGTGTAGGCAGCGTCCGTCCGCAGGGTCTGGCTTAAGTCCTTGACCGCGCGCGCCAGGTGCGCGTGCTCCGCCGCCGAGAGTCCATCCGCCTCGCTCAAGGCCTCGAACATGCCGGTCCCGATCAGCTCCGCGATCAGGCGGACCTGCCGGTTCTCGCCGGCTGCGCCCAGGCGCTCGATCAAGGCTTCGGTCACCTGGCGCGATTGCAGCATCCGTTCCGAGACGCGGTCCAGCCATTGCGTGTGCCGGCCCAGGGCTGAGCGGGAGACCTCTACGTCGAGCGTCCGCAGGTGATCGAGGATCTCATCGATGGTGCGGCCCTGGCCGCGCAGCTTGCCGATCAGCTCACGCGCCGCCTCCGGGAGCCGGTCGATCGAGGAAGGGCGCGCCACGGCGGCGGCGGCCCGGTCAGAGCCGCTCTGGGCGCGCTACGCCCTCGCGGCTGTCCTCGCCGGCTGCCACGTCGCGCCCGGCCTGAGTGATCTCGGCCATCAGGTAGAAGCCGATACGGCTCGCCGTCACCAGCGCCTCGCCGTGCAGCCAGGTGACGTCGGCATCGACGGTCGCGCGCGGCGTGCGCAGGCCTGCGTTGTCCAGGGCCCTGTCGATAATCGCGGTGTTCAACACGCCGCCGGGGATCGCCGCCAGAATCTGCAAGATCGCCAGCCGGCGCTGAGCCGCTAGGAGTTCCGCCAAGGCCGTCATCCGCGCCGCTCGATCAGCAACGCCTCTTCGTGCCGGCCCAGCTGGCCTTCAAACCGCCGCATCAGCTGCTCCAAGCCGTCGATCTTCGAGCCCACCGCCTGGATATTCCCCCCCAGGGTGGTGACCTGAATCGCCAACGCGTGAACATCCCGGGTTCCAGGCGTTTGTTCCAGCCTGGACTGGATCGCCTTCACTTCCGTATTCACCCCTTCAATCCTCTCGTGCAGGGTGCCGACTCGCTTGCGGGTGTCGATGTGCTCGTTGCTGAGACGCTCCAGCAGCTGCTGCTCTTCCGCCGCGTGCCCGCGCAGGTGGTCCTTGAGCTCGGCTGCGTCCTGCGCGAACCGCCCCGTCGCCTGCCGCAGGATCTGCCACACGGCGGCCGCCAGCACGGTCACCAGAATGCCGCCGCCCGCGAGGCCGATCTGAATCAACTGACCGATCGGCACCTGTTGGTCCATGGCGGGGAGTTTCCTAAAACGTCCAGGGCCGCGTCGCGACGGCGCGGCGCCAGAAGGCCCCGATCAACCCGAGCCACGTCAACGGATCGCCGCCGGCGGCGATGCTGCCGGCCAGCTCGGGCGCCAGCGTGTCCGAGAAGAACCGCTGGCCGCCACCGCCGGGCGCGAACGCGGCCTCGACGATCTGGCCCACGGCCGCGATGACGAGGGACCAAAAAGTCCCAGACCGCCAGAAGGGGGTACGCTCGCTGCTCATTTACCGTCTCCACAGTACTTCCGATAACTGCGTGTCCAGCCGACAGCCGTCCCTTTGCCGTGGTCTGTATTGTAATATTTCTTGTAGTATTGCCCCAGCGCCACCAGGTCGTCCGCCGCCGGCAACGGCGCTGGCGCCCGCCAGTAGACGAGCCGCGCGACGGCACAGGCAAACAGCGGGTTGGCCGTGATCTGGGCCATCAATTCTACCGGCACCGGCGGTCGGAAGTCGTTGATTGCGGCCAGGAGGTCTCCGTTCCGCCCCCTCGGCGCCGTCACGTCGCGGGCGGTCGGCGGCTCGATCTGAAAATAGCTGCGAGCAGGACCGCGGTCCTGTTCAAGTGCCTGAAGTCCGCTCTCATAGACAGCCGTGCCTATCAGCAGTCGCCGCGCAGCCTCGGACCCGAGCGCCGGGCGCACTTGCGCCAGGTGATCACACACCACATCGACGACGTGGCGGCGGAACTGACGGGCATGGCTGGCGATCGATGGCATTTCGCCATAGACCCACGACTATGGCACGGCTGGCAGGGGGTCTAAGCCCCCATCTGCCGTGCCACCCGGCGCACCCAGCGGACGCCGCAGCCCTCCCGCGCAGCGATCGCGGTTATGGTGTCGCCGTGGGCGAGCGCGTCCTTGACCCGGGCCCGGAACACGGCGGCCGCAAACGATCGCGCGGAAGGGACACTCAGCGGCCCCGGCCCGAGCGCCGCCACCACTTCCCGCGCGAGGTCTATCGACCCCAGCGCCTTGGTCAGTGCGTGATTGGGGCCCGGCTCCTGCGGGATCCACATCTCCCGGCCGCCGCAGGCCCGGGCGAGTGCGAGCGCCGTTGCCGGTGAAGTCACCTCCGCCAGTTGCGCCAGGACGGGCGGCAGGCTGAGTGCCGGATCATCCGCCATTCCCGGTCTCCGTTCTCGTGACGGTCGTGTGTTCTCCGCACCACTGGTCCCTACCGACGGGCGCGCCTCATCGTCGCCGCGGTGCGGGTCGAGGCGGTCTTCGCCCAGCAGTTTCAGCTTGTCACTCACGCCGTGCTCTCCTTCTTCATGCGCCTGATCCAGGCGCCGAGCTCCTCGATGATGGCGTCTGCCGTCGCGGGCTCCAGGAATTGCGGCGCCGCGACCTGGCCGCGCTTGGTGAGATAAGTGTCCAGCCTGGCCTGGGGGCCATGGTGGAGCGCCCCCATCTCCGCCAGGCGGCGCCACTGCGCCTCGACCAGCCGGAACTTGGCCACCGCGCCGGCATCGACCGGCGCCAACCCAGCGCCTGAACGCCAGGCGTTCAGTTGCGTGACATCGTCATCCGTCGGGCCGGCCGGCCCGCCTGCGCGCTCCAGCCACGCCTTCAGCCCCTCGATCACCTGGTTGAGCGCCGGCGCGTCGGCGAACCGGAGCGCCGAGACGCGGAAATTGGAGGACCGCACCCAGCGGTCCAACGCGGCTTCGGAGCCGTCGCGCAAGGCGCCAAAGTTGTAGAGCGCCCGCCACAGCGCGATCGCCTTCGCCGCCTGGCCGCTACGCAGAGGCCGCGACATTAATGATGCCGGCACCGCCGGCTTTGGCCGCGGCGCGCCGAGGCGGGTCAGCTCATCCAGCGCCTGGCGGCGCTCCCACTCCGTCATTTCCGCCGCGGACCGCTTGCCGGTCGCGCGCTCCAGCACCTCCCGATAGGTCTCCTCGTCGAGGCCCAATTGCCGCCGCCGAACATGAATCGCCTTCAGTTGCCGCTGCCGGTCAGGATCGGCCATCAGCCCTGCTCCTGCGCTGCCGCGACCACGGTCTCCGGCCTGGGCGCCACGCCGGTGAGGTCGGCAGCAGCAGCGGCCGCTGAGTCCCGAAACAGCTGGCGTCTGGACTTGAGAAAACGCCCGGCCAGCGCCGGGTCGACCGGCGGGATTATGCCTCTATCGATGTCGGGCGGCATCAGTGGCGCCGGCGCGGCCTTCATGGCCTTGGTGAGTTCTTGGACCAGCATGCAGACACCGGCCAACCGCCACGCTCCGCCCACCAAGCCTCTGAGGTGATGCGAGAGGCCGTGCACGTGCTGATCATCGCCTCCGCCAGGATCGTCGGCGACAGGCTTAACCGGCGCGCAACCAACGCCACCGCGGCAAAGACAGGGCGCGGCACGCCCCTCTTCAGCCTGCCCATCTCCCGACGCGGCATGCCGGTCGCGACGATATCAACCCCCGTCAATGTCTTGGCCGCCGCCAACAGCTGCTCACACGCCGCCAGCGCTGCCGCGCGTTCCGCATCGGACATCCGATCTCGCGACTTCATGACGCGTCACCCTGGTGTGCAAGCGCGGCCTCGAACTCCGCACGGACTGCCTCCGCCGCGTCTCCGGACCGCCGCGCGAAATCGAGGTGCCGCGCCGCGCGATGCTCGGCACGCTTGACTGCGTGGCCGATGGTCGTGTGATCACGGCTGATCAGCCGGCCGATCCGGCCGAGTGTCCAGCCAGCATCGTGCAGGAGCAGGCACACCGCCTGGCGGGCCAGCACCGCCGCGCGGTCCTGACGGTCGGACAGGATCGCCGCCTCCGACACATCGAACGCGACAGCCACCGCCGTGATGGTGGCCGCACCGCGGCGGGAAGTGCGGCGTTGGACAGCACCCCGGCCACGATAACGATCGGCCACATCGGCTAAGATGCCAGCGAGTTGGGCCGCGACATCCCTGATACCGGGCGTGATTTCGCCACCAGCACCGTCCTCATTCCTGGAGAGGATCTTCACAGCGGCGGCAACGCACGCTTTCAGCTGGAACTCCATTGAGAGCTCGGAGATGGTGGCGCTCGCGCCAATATCCTCGACCAGAGCGTCGAACCGCTTCCGATGAGCGGTCGGGACGGCCGCCCGGCCAGCCGCCGGCCCGTGTGCCTCTTCACGCATGGTTGGCTGCTACCCGGCGCTGACTCTGTAGGTAGGCCAGCACCTCACCCATAGTGTCGATCTCGCGCGCGGCCTGCTCCGCGGTCATCTTTCCGCGCGTGATCAGCGCCGGATAAACCCGATGCCGGAACTGGATCTCGCGGCTGACGCACGCGATCCAGCGATCGAACTGCGCCAGCGGAGCGGTGGATGTGGTTGTTTCCGTCATCTCGTCGTCTCCACCAGCAGTGCCTCGATGAGGCGGTCGAGATCGGACTTGCATGGGATCACGGTGACGAGCTCGCAATCACCCTCAACCTCGATGCCGAGCGCCGCCAGTGCTTCGTCACTCAAGCCCGTCAACGCCGTGCGCACCGGGTGCTCCTCTGTCTTGATCATCAGATCGGCGTCTGCGGGGTACCGCTCACGGATGGCGGCAACAACCGCCGCCTCGTCGGTCCACGTGAGCCGCCGCGGCGTCTTGACCACGCCGACGCGGACGCCGGCAAAGGTCCTCGTCTTGGGCCGGCGGAACAGGTCCTCTGCCAGCGCGATGCTCGCCTGCAGGTCGGCCAGCGCCTCGCGCTCCTCCTCGATCAGGCGCAGGATGGCGGGGCGGTGCTTCGCTCGCACATCGGCGATGTGCGCCTGCAGTTTGCGCACAACAGTATCGAGATCAGCGCGGATCGCCGCGTAGGCCGCCGTCAACGCCTCGATCTCGGCCATCGTAATGGGGGATGCCGGCTTCATCGCCACCACCCCTCGCGCTCGCGTCGCGCCAGATCATCGGCGCAGCCACGAATGCCGATGCGCAACCCGTGCAGGGTCAGCGCAATCCCAGCCGCCAGCATCACCCACGGCATCAGGGCGTCCATCATCGCTTACCCTCCGGCATGAGCATGGCCCGGGAGACTGTGCTCAAGTGCCTGGGCCTATCGCCCCTGATGACGCGCCTGTCTGCGTCCTCCGCCGCCAGCGCCAGCGAGCGCTCCTGCGCGTTCGCGCGGTCGGCCGCCGCCGAAAGCCGCTTGACCCAACGGGCGAGCTTGGTTGCGTCAACAAACAGCGGCTCGGTCGCAGCGATTTCCATCTGCAGCATCTGCAGATCCATCGATAGTGACATCAGGCCCTCCTCTGTGGGCAGGCCGGGCACGCTCGCGCGAGCCGGACCTGCAGGGTTGATTCACGCGCGCCGGTGCCGGCCGCACGCTGGTAGTTGTGGCAGTCCTCAAGAAGGATCTGCCCAAGTACGGGGCAGTCGACCGTGGCTCCCATGATCCTGGCCCTTACGGCCGCCTCCACAGCGTCGTAACTGCCGCGATAATCGCGTTTGAGCACCTGGCTCACGACCGCGCCTGAGTAGCCGACCCGCGCCGCGGTGCCGGCCTGGCTGCCGGCCGCATCACAGGCCACGGCCAGCGCCGCCACCCAGTCGGGCAGGTCCGCTCCCCAGTGATGTGCCGCGCGGGCCAGCGCCGGCCCTGCTGGCACTGTCGCCGTGGCGCTCACAGCCCCGCCCTCTCGGCGGCACCCGGCATCCACACCCAGCGGCGCGCGCGCGCGCCCTCAACCACCCGCACCGCACCGGCGGCGCTCAACTTCCGGCAGATCGCAGCGGCATAGGCCGCGCTCACCGGCGCCGCGTCGGTGGAAGCCACCAGCGCCAGCTCCTCGGCGCCGACCGGCCCACCCAACACCCGGAGCGCCGCCACCACCTGCTCGCGACGCGCGCCGCGTGTGCAGCGCCGGCCGCGGATGTCGACCCGCGGTGCCTCCGCCCCTTCGTCATGCACGATCTGGTAGATCGAATAGCGGGGAGGGTCCCGCTCGATGCACTCGATGATGCCGGCCGCCGCCAGGCCGCGGATGTAGGTCTGCACCGCGTCTGGCGTGGCGCCGCTGTCAAACGCGATATCCCGCGGGCGGAAGGTCTGGCGCTTGCGCATCGCAGCCCACATCCCGGTACGTGAGCGGTCGAGCGGGGGGCGTTTTTTCATCGCGCATCCCCCAGCGTGATCGTGCTGCGGCCTTCCGCTGCCGCCTGGTCGCGGATTTCATAGAGGCGCTGCACGCAGCGCCGGGTCGAACCCTTGACCGCCGCGACCAACGCTGCCGCAGTCTCCTCCGGGCAGTCGAGATCAGGGCAGATCGCGCGCGCCAGCACGCTGGCGTCACCCGTGGTCATCGGCTCCGCCCGGATTGAGCGCAGCACCCGGGACGCGATCCGCTCCCACTGCTCCAGCCGGGAGGGAAGCGTCTCCTCGCCGATGAGGATGATCGACGAGCCGGCAGGTGCGCACCGTTTGTACACGTCACGCACGATCTCGATGATGCCGCGCCGGGCCAGGTGGTCCGCCTCGTCGATGATGAGCGGCCGCCGCGGCCGGTCCGCCAGAAAGTCTCCCACCTGGTGCGCCAGCGCCTGCACCGTCCCCTTCGGCTGCAGGATGCCGAGCGCGGCACAGCACTGCAGGAGGAACCCGCGCGGCGTGACGCAGCTATCGACCTCCAGGTGCCACGCCCGGTAGCGCGTGCACGCCCAGATCGCGGAGTAGGTTTTGCCCAGACCCGCCCGGCCAGAGAACACGCCGAAGCCCTGGACCTCCGCCGGCCGGTGGATCAGCGCCTCGGTCAGTTCCGCCAGCCGTGCGACGTTCGAAAGTGCGGCGATCGTGCTCATTCCCTTATCCCTTCACCCCGGCCGCTCACCCTGCATGCAGGCTGAGCGGCCAACTCATCCGCCTTTGGCGCCTCTAAGCGCAGGCAGCGGCGCCGAAATCCTCCTCCATCGCCGCCAGCGCGCGGTATTCGGGCGTCCGCTGGTAGCCCTTCAGCCAGCGCGCGTCGGGTTCCGTGAGGTCGTTGGTGGCCAGCCGCGCTTCGAGCGCCTTGGCGCGGGCGAAGCGTGCCTTCTTGGCCGCCATCTCGTCTGCCGGGCTGGCTGGCGCGGCCACCGGCTCGGTCGTGAGCCGTTCCAGGATCCGTTGCTGCGCCACCGTCAGCGCCGGCGGCGGGACGGCGTCCTGCGCCCGCGCCGCGCGCGCCGCCTCGATCATGGCTGGCGTGGTGTGCGTCTGCGCTGTCGACGGGCCCCGTGATGGGATCACCACCACGTTCGCGGCCCGGCCGGCGGCGACGACCTCCTCGGCAATCCGCTCCGGCTTTGCCCGCTTCGCCAGCGCCCGGGATGTGCTCCGCACCTGCGCCAGGTGCGCCGCATGCCGGCGCTTGGCCTCGATCGCCACCAGCCGGCGGTCGGCGCCCAAGCGGTCGGCGCACACCGCCTCGCAGATGAATTCCACCGGCCGCTGCCGAAACACATAAACCCGGCCCATATCGACCGGATCCGTCCGCACCAGCAGCTCCTCACCCATCAACGGCGCCAGCTCCGGCGCGATGAACCAGCCACCCTGGATGCGCAGCCCCTTCTTGCGCACGACGCGGACGCCCGCGAGCGGCATCAGCAGCATGTCGAGCGCGCGGACATCCGCGATCTGGCGGATCGGCCGCGTCCAAGACGCAGCCTTCAGTTCCGGCGTCGTGCCGATGCCGGAGTGGATCTGCCGGCCATAGACAGCCTCACACCAAGCATCGAGGCCGGCCTGCAGCTCTTCGGCCGTCAGCGTCGCCTCGACCAGGCGTGGGCCGGCGCCAAAGCGCTCACCCCAGCCCTTGCGCGCGCGGATCGCCTGCCGGTCGGCGACGTTGTGGCCGACGTAGCCCGGCAAGAGCTCGATGTACTGATGCGAGGCGGTGCCGAGGAAGCTCTCGATGAAGCCCTTGTCCTCCGGGTGATGTGGCCGGCAGGCGCGCGGGCGTATCTTGAGGTCGCCCAGCAGGGCGGTCACGTAGGCCGAGGTTTCGGCGCTGCCGTGGTCGGTGACGATCTCGTCCGGCACCCCCCATTTCAGGAGCGCCTTGCGGTAGGCCGCGCCGTAAGCCGCGCCGGAGACGGTCGGCGTCAGGTGCAACAGGCCGCGCCGGGACCACACATCAACGATGCTGATGATCGCCCACCGCCGTCCGTCCGGCGTGATGATCTCGAGATCACCGATCGTGGCGTCCGCCTGCCATTGCGCGTTCAGGCCCGCGATGCCGGCAGCAGCGTCGCCGAACGCCGGCTGATGCCGGGAGCGGTAGGCATCCGGGTTGGCGACCGCCAGCAGCTGCGCCGCGTTTTCGCTCCGGTACCGGGCGACATAGCGCTGCAGCGCGCGTAAGGATGGCAGCGGCCGGCCGTCCGTGAAACGGGCTTTAAGGCCCTTGAAAATCTGGCCGCAGTCGATGTGCGGCAGGCCGGCGATGCACCCCTTAATATAAGTGTCGATGTCGGGGTCGTCGGTCGCGCTCGGTGTGCGCTTGCCGCCGTGTCGGCGCAGCGACGCCAGGCGAGCCCCCTCGCGCCGCCAGCGCCACACCGTGCGCGCTGACAAAGATGGCACCACCGCCCGGATCAGCGCCGGCACAACCCCGGTAGGGAGGCTGTCAGTGTTGTACCGCGCGCAGAAGCGGGCGGTGGTGCCGAGTTGGCCGGCGGGGGAGGCCCCGCCGGCTGTGGGATTGGCCTCGCAATCGGATTGCGCGAATGAGTTGTAGAGCTCCAGAATGCCGGCGCGCACGGCAGCTGTGGTCAGCGCCTGCGGCTCGACTGGCTGCGCTGAAGTAATCACGCTCTGTTCTTGGGTTTGACTGTGATTGTTTTGCCGGCGTAGCGCGGCGATCGCGCTCTCCGGCAGGCTGGTGATATGGTACTCGACGCCGGCGCCGGCGCCGGCGCGCTCCCGGCTCTGCCAGCCCTCGCGGGTGGCTTTCTTCGCTACCGGGAATCTGGCAGCGGGAAGGCCTGGTAGCCCGGCGAGCTCAGCGGCGGAGTACCAGCTCACCGCTCTAGCGCTCCAGCGGCTTGATCTCGCGGCCGGCCGCCCGCCGCTTCCTCGCACTGGGGGCGCGGCAAGCGTCCGGCACCGGCAGGCCGCGCGACCGCAGCCAGGCCACGGTCGAGACCGGCTTGCCGTCGGCCTCATAGCGCGTCGGCCAGATCGCGAGTGGCGACAAACCGATCGCCGCCGCGATCTCCGCCTGCGCCGCCGGCCTGGGGTAGTGCTGGATGTGGGAGTAGATCGTGGGGCCTCTGCGCCCGTGCTGGTCGGCCAGCGCCTTCAGCGTCAGGCCGGCCTTGTCCACCAGCTCGTACACCACCCTGTGCCAGGGCCAGTCGGGGGTGGTGGAGGGAAGTGCGGCCATGTAAGGTAACCATCTGTAGATACAATGATGATTACCATAGCGCTCTTTTACGGTCGATTCAAGCGAATTGTAGCGGTATTCGATGGACGTCTCTCAACGTGAGCGGCTTGCTGATGCCTTGAGGCGCGCCGGCCATGGATCTAAGGCCGCGTTGGCTGCCGTCGCTGGCGTGCATCCATCTGCTGTGCGGAAGTGGCTCAGTGGTGATACCGATCCATCATTCAGCGCGATAGCTGCTGGCTGCCGCGAGCTCTCTGTCTCATTGGACTGGCTTGCCTACGGTCAGGAGCCTGGCGCGCCGGTAGAGATCGATATTCCGCTGTTGATCGAGATCGGCGCCGCCGTCGAGGCTGCGCTCGCCGAGGCCGGCCGGGAGTTGCCGCCTTTGAAGCGCCTGGAAGTCGCCGCTCACCACTACTGCGATGTCGTCGGCCGCACCCGCGCCGCCGATCCGGTCGCCATCCGCCGCCTGCTCCGCCTGGTCGCCTGATGCCCCCAACCGATCACAAGGCCGCGCTCGCCCGTCTGTTGGCCCAGGCCACGCCCACCGCGAGCCCAGCGCCGGCCATCACCGTCTATGGCGGCCAGGTCCAGATCGTCGTCGTCACCGGCGGCACCACCCACGTCGCCGCCCACACTGCGCCACCATCCGCACCACCGAGCTGCCCGGCCTGGCTCACCCGTCGCCGCGCCTTTCTGGCGGGCCTCCCCGACGCACCGCATATATATAAAGAGAAGCCGAAGTAATCCGCCCGCGACCTGGCCCGTGGCGCGTTGATCGGCACCCTAGCGAATTGCGACCATTAGCTGTGCGGAAATCACCTGTTTTGTGTCTATCTTGCGCGCCGGGTCGTTTTCTTAACGCACTGTTTTTGTGCGTATATTAGCATCATCAAACGTGCACCTGAGGTGCATGTTGTTACATTATAACATTTTGGCTAACGTATTGGGGCGCCGCGCGATTTTTGGTTTTGGCGTCACCCGGCGCACTGCCAACTTGGGTGTCGCGCACGCAAAGTTATCCACAGGTGGGTTTCGGTTGTAAACGCGATTTCCGCCGCGTTTTCATCCCATTACGCGCCACAAAATCCCGACTAATCCCTGCGGTCTTACGGCCAACTTGCCTGTCAGGGCACAACCGATGACTCCGGCTTTGGAGTAACGGGCACCTTCGGTGGCGTGATCCCGACACCATCCTTAGACCGGATTGCCAACAACGGCCTGCGCTACACCAACTTCAACTCGACCGCGCTCTGCTCCCCGACCCGGGCCGCCCTGATCACCGGGCGCAACCACCACTCGGTTGGTTACGGCGTCATTGCCGAACAGGCCACCGGCTTTCCCGGCTATGATTCGGTCATCACCGGGGACAAAGCAACGATCGGCAGGATCCTCAAGGACCACGGCTACCGCACCTCGTGGTTCGGCAAGAACCATAACACGCCGGCGTTTCAGGCGACCGCGATCGGCCCCTTCGACCAGTGGCCGATCGGCATGGGCTTCGAATACTTCTACGGCTTCATGGGCGGCGATACCAATCAGTGGCAGCCGGCGAATCTGGCTCGCAACACCACCTACATCTATCCGTTCGTCGGCAACCCGAAATTCAATCTCATCACCGCAATGGCCGACGACGCCATCGCCTACATCAACCAGGTCAATACGCTCACGCCGGATCAGCCGTTCTTTGTCTACTACGTGCCCGGCGGCACCCATGCGCCGCACCACCCGACCCCGGAGTGGATCAAGAAAATCAGCGACATGCACTTGTTCGACGCGGGCTGGAACAAGCTGCGCGAAACCATCTTCGCGAACCAGAAGAAGCTCGGCGTGATCCCCAAGGACGCCAACCTCACGCCCTGGCCGGACGACCTGTTGAAGCGCTGGGATCAGCTCAGCGACGACGAAAAGAAGCTGTTCCTGCGTCAAGTCGACGTCTTCGCGGCTTACGTCGCCTACACCGATCATGAGATCGGCCGGGTCATCCAAGCGGTCGAAGACATCGGCAAGCTCGACAACACCCTGATCATCTATATTAACGGCGACAACGGCACCAGCGCCGAGGGCACCTTGCTTGGCACCCCCAATGAGGTGGCCATGTTCAATGGTGTCGAGGTGCCGGTGGAGGTCCAGCTTAAGGAGTTCTATGACGTTTGGGGCTCCGAGCAGACCTACAACCACATGGCGGTACCGTGGGCCTGGGCCTTCGACACCCCGTTCTCGTGGACGAAGCAGATCGCTTCGCACTTCGGCGGCGTGCGCCAGGGCATGGCGATTTCATGGCCCAAGGTGATCAAGGATAAGGGCGGCATCCGCCACCAGTTCCACCACGTTATCGACATCGTTCCGACGATCCTGGAGGCTGCTGGAATCCGCCAGCCCGAGATCGTCGACGGCATACCGCAGAGCCCCATCGAGGGCGTCAGCATGCTGTACACCTTCGACGAAAAGAAGGCGGATGCACCCTCGACCCACAAGACCCAGTATTTCGAGATGTTTGGCGACCACGCCATCTACCACGACGGCTGGATCGCCAGCACCAAGGTGATGCGGCCGCCCTGGGTCATCGCCGGCGGGTTGGGCGCAGACCCGGCCACTTTCCCCTGGGAACTCTATGACCTGAACAAGGACTGGACTCAGTCGGAAGACGTCGCAGCGAAGTACCCCGAGAAGCTGAAAGAACTGCAGGATATCTTCTGGAAGGAAGCCAAGAAATACCAGGTGTTGCCGCTGGATGCCACCGTGGCGACCCGGCTCATCACCCCGCGCCCGAGCATCACCGCCGGCCGCAACGTGTTCACGTGGACCGCGCCGCTGACAGGTACGCCGAACGGCGATGCACCGAGCGTTCTCAACGCATCGTACAAGCTCACGGCAGAGGTCGAGATCCCGGCGGGTGGTGCCGAAGGAATGCTGATCACCCAGGGCGGGCGGTTCGCGGGCTATGGGTTTTACGTGCTGAAAAACAAGCCTGTATTTCTGTGGAACTTAGTGGACTTAAAGCGGATCCGCTGGGAGGGGCCCGAGCTGACGCCTGGCAAGCACACGCTCGAGTTCGATTTCAAGTACGACGGGCTGGGCATGGGCACCCTCGCCTACGCAAGCATGAGCGGCATCGGTCGCAGTGGTAGCGGCGTTCTCAAGGTTGACGGCAAGGAGGTCGCGACCAAGAAGATGGAACGGACGCTGCCGTTGATCATGCAATGGGACGAGAACCTCGACGTCGGCTCCGATACCGGAACGCCGGTGGAGGACGCCGACTACCAGGTGCCGTTCGCCTTCACGGGCAAGATCGACACGATCACGCTGACGATCGACCGGCCACAGCTGTCGGCCGAAGACATCGAGAAGTTAAAGGCAGCACAGCGCAACAACAAGACAAGCGAGTGATAGGAGCAAGATACCGGCAAGGGCGGTAACGGTCGCGCTTGCCCTGCCGAGGCGCGGAGTTCGGGCATTCGTTCTTGGAGACGCAATCCGGTGTCCATTCGTAGTGCCATAACATTGTTTCTCGCCGTTGTCGTGATAACGGCGTGCGCGTCGACCGAGGTGACCGAGCGCCAGCGTTACAACGGCGAAAGGCTCCCGCGGCCCGAGCGGATCATCATCCATGACTTCACGGCCAACCCTGCCGAGGTCCCGCCCGGATCGGCCTTTGCCGATCATACCGCTGGCGCGGTCGCGCCGACGGCTGATCAGCTCGCGGTTACCCGCAAACTGGGGGCCGAAGTTGCGAAGGAACTCGTCGCCAAGCTGAGCGATTCAGGGTTGCCCGCGGTCCGCGCTGCCGGACAACCGGCACCCGCGATCAACGATATTGTCATCAGAGGCTATTTCGTCTCGGTCGACAAAGGCAGCGCAGCCGAGCGCGTGCTGGTCGGGTTCGGTGCCGGTGATGCCAAGCTTATGACGGCGGTCGAAGGCTACCAGATGACGTCTCAGGGTTTGCGTCTCCTCGGTAGCGCCGAAGTCAAGTCCGGCGGCGGAAAGATGCCGGGAGTGGTTGTGCCGTTGGCGGTGCTGGCGGCAACCGCGAACCCGATCGGCTTGATCGTCGGAGGCGCGGTCAAGGCCGCCGGAGAGATCGATGGTTCCGCCACCATCGAAGGTTCAGCCAAGCGGACGGCGGACGAGATCGCGGCACAACTGAAGGAAGCCGCAGAGAAGCAAGGCTGGATCCCGGCCAGCACTGCAAGCGCGTACCGATTTAGTGCGACAGACGCGACCCACTTTCGGCAAGAAGTTTCACAGGGTTGAGGCCGCAGCAGGAGAGGGCCTGCTGCGATAACTGAGAGAGGGAGAAAGCGAGCAATGAAGACGACGATGTTGTTTGCCGCCGTCTTGGCGGTATCCGGTTTTGCTCTGTCCGCGCAGGCGCAAGACAACAAGTGCCAGAAAGCCGTAGCGGATGCGTTGTCCAATTACGGCGTCAAGTGGACCGACCTTAAGAACGTCCAGTGGGATGTCGACACCTGGAACACCTCCAGTCGGGGCGGCGGCACCTCGATCAGCGGCTACCAGATGTACGCCGAGCCGGCGTCCTGTGCCAGTGGCGACATTATCGTTGAGATGGACGAAGGGTGCGGAATCAACGACATCGCCACGCGTGGCGGGTGCCAGATCAAGGGCCTGCCGAACCGCTGGTGGTAGCACATCAATGCTCGACGACCCGGGTCCAAATCGCCATTGGCTCGAGTTGCCGCGATTTCGACCCCGGGTCTGTCCAGCATTGTGATCGTCCACTCCGCCGCGCCCGTCCACGTCCATCGCGGAAGACGGGCGCGGCCTTTTGTTTGTATCCTTCGGCTGGCGCCGCCACTGGCCGCTTCGTGCGGAGCCGGTACGACCTTCTGGTTCGACGATCACAAGAACAAGCCAGTCATCGCTGCGGTGGCAAGCAGTTACCACCCCCACGTGCTCACGCCGCCGGGGCGGGTTCCGGGCGGCGTACGCGTGCGCGCAGGACGAGGCCGGCGAGCAGCAGCACGGCCGCCGGGTACACCGACGACAGGCGGTAGAGCGCATCCAGCGGCAGCACTGCTTGGAGGGCGCCGACGAGATATGAGCCCAGGCCGACGCCCACCATCAGGGCTGCGATCAGCATCGATGACACCCAGGCGACGGCTTCCGGAAAGCGCTCCACTGCAAGGCTGATGGTCAGCGGCAGGAACGCCGAACAGGCGAGGCCTGCGAGCGCGAAGAAGCCGATGCCGGTGAGCGCGCTGTCCGCATGCGGCAGCAGCCAGAAGGCTGCGATCATCAGGCACGGCAGGGTGAGCCAGATCAGCCGTGCCGGCACACGCACGACGAGGAGCGTAATCACCAGCCGGCCGACGACGATCGCCCCCCAGAACGCCGAGAGTGCCAGGCCCGCGGTCATCTCCGGCAGGCCGCGGCTGTCGCGCAAATAGATCACCGCCCAGTTGGAAAACGTCCCTTCGGCGAAGGCGTAGATGACGGTGATGGCGGCGAACAGCCAGAACAGCGGCGCCGCAACCGGCGGCCGGGGATGACGGGTCCCGGACGCGACGTCGGCCGGCGGTGGCAATGCCGTGACCAGCACCGCCACCGCCAAAACTGCGCAGACTAGGCCCAGGATCAGCGGCAGGATGGCCCACATACCAGCCTCGATCAGCGGTGCCACCGCCAGCGGTGCGGTCGCGAGGCCCAGGCCGATCAGGGTGTGGGCTGCAACCAGCGCGGGTTCACCCTTGGCGGGGAAGAGCAGCCGCGGATAGCTGTTGATTGGTGCGCCGATCAGCCCGAAACCGAGACCGAGGCAGGCGGTGCCGGCGAACAGCATGGTGACGCCTAAGGATTGAGGGAGCATCGCCGTTGCTGCCAGGAGCGCCTGGCTCAAGCCGTTGCAGGCTAGGGCAAGTGCGAGCAACGCCCGCAACCCAAGCTTTCGCGCCAGACTGCCGCCCGCCACCGCACCGGCAACGGCACAGGCAACCTGCGGCAAGAAGATGGCACCGTAGGCGGCGTCCGATAGTGCGAGCGTCTCCTTGAGCACGCCGCTCAAGGCCGGGAAGCTCACCAGCGTCATCCCCTGCACGAGCGCCGCCGTGTAGACAAGCGCAATCGCGGGCCACGTGGCAGGTGCTGCGACCGGCAGCGAGGGCGTAGGCTGCATGACGATGTCCTCCCGTTACTCGGCCGCCGCCGCTGCATGCGCCTGCTGCTCCCGCCAGTAGCGGGGAATGCCACGGCGGTAGCGGCGCATCACGAGGTTCGCGATCAGCCCGGTCCAGCCGGTCTGATGCGCGGCGCCGAGGCCCTGGCCGGTCTCGGCATGGAAATACTCATAGAACAGCAGCAGGTCGCGCCAGCGCGCGTCGTTGGTGAACTGCGGCTGGCCCTGCATCGCCGCCACGGTGCCGTTCTGATCGCGGCGGTAGATGTTGACGAGCCGCTCGGCAATGAGGTGCGCAATCTCCTGGAGGTTGAGCGCGGCACCGCCCAAGCTGGGCACCGCTACGGTGAAATTGTCGCCCAGGTAGCGGTAGAACTTCTCCAGCGACTGGACGAGCAGGAAGTTCACCGGCATCCAGATCGGCCCGCGCCAGTTCGAGTTGCCGCCGAACAGCGGCGAGTTCGACTCGCCGGGGACGTACTCGATCATCGCCCAGCCGACGCCTGGCAACTCGCCCAGCTCTCGATGCTGTTCGTGGATCTTGCTGACGCTGCGGACGCCGAACGGCGAGAGAAACTGCGCCTCGTCAAGAAGCCGCCCGAGCAGCGGCTCAAGCATCGTGTGATCGACAACGGAGAGCAGGTGCTCGCCGCGCGCGTTCACGGTCTCCGGGCAGGCGCAGATGATGTTGCCGCGGAAAACGCCGCCGGCGTGGCGACGCAGGCGTTCGCGGAACCGCGGGGCGTGCGCGAGCAGGCGCTGATCGACGATCTCGGTCGCATACAGCGGGATCAGGCCGACCATCGAGTAGACATCGATATGCCGGCTTGTCCCGTTCGGGCCGATGATCAGGTCCTTGAAGAAGCCGCTGCCTTCGTCCCAGATCGGCACGCCGCCGTCGGCATAGCCGGCGAGCGTGTTGGCAATGCTCAAGAACTGCTCGTAGGTCTGGATCGCGATATCCTCGTAGGCCGGATCGTCGGCCGTGAGCTCAAGCGCGATCAACGTCATGTTGAGCGCGAACATCGCCATCCAGCCGGTAGCGTCGGCCTGTTTGAGCCGGTAGCCACCCGGCAGCGGCTGCGAGCGGTCGAACACCGAGATGTTATCGAGACCGAGGAACCCGCCCTCGAAGACGTTACTGCCGTCGCCGTCCTTCTGGTTGATCCACCAGGCGAAATTGAGCAGCAGCTTGTGGAAGACGCGGCCCAAAAACGCATGGTCGCCCAGGCCGCGCTGCACGCGCTCAGCGCGGAATACTTTCAACGCACCCAGCGCGTGCACCGGCGGATTGACGTCGGAGAAGTTCCACTCATACGCCGGGATCTGGCCGTTCGGGTGCAGGTAGCGCTCGTTGACCATGATCTCGATCTGGTCCTTGGCGAAATCGACATCGACCAGGGCCAGCGCCGCGGTGTGAAACGCCAGATCCCAGGCGGCAAACCAGGGGTACTCCCAGGCATCCGGCATCGAGAGGATGTCGGCCGCCTTCATGTGCTTCCAGCGTGCATTACGACCGCACTGGCGCTCTGCCGGGGCGGGGAAGGCATCGCCATCGAGCCAGCGGCTGACATCGAAATGGAAGAACTGCTTGGAGAAGATCATCCCCGCCAGCGCCTGGCGGACGATGCGCCGGTCCTCGGCGTTCGCCTCGGGCAGCACCTCCGCATAGAAGGCATCGGCCTCCTCGCGCCTCGCCACAAAGACCGTCTCGCCGCGGGCAAACGGCTGGGCCAGAGGCCGTTCGGAAAGCACGAGATCGAGATGCGTGGACCCGCCCGGCGGCACCGTCAGCGGGTGCCAGGAGGCGAACTTGGTGCCTGTGCCGTCCGTTCTGAGAGCACCTGTTTCGCCGTTGATGATGCGGCGATGGAAGGAGTCTTTGGCGTACGGGCTGGCGTGCGCGTCGCCCCAGAGCCGGCGGCCATTGGTCTCGTTCTCGGTGAAAAGCGGCGTTCCCTCCTGCGCACCATAGAGAAACGCCTGGCCCAGTTCTTCGTGCGCTGCCTCGATGGCCCAGGCGGCACCCTTGGGCGGCACGACGACACGGATGACCGGCTTGGCGGTTCCATCGCCCCATGACCAGGTGTTGCGGAACCACAAGGTCGGCAGCAGATGCAAGGTGGCCGGCTCCGGCCCGCGATTGGCCGCGGTGATGCGGATGTGAATCTCGTCCGGGCCGGCCTTGGCGCAGCACACCTCGACATCGAAGTAGCGGCCGTCGTCGAACAGGCCGGCTTCGCTCAGATTGAACGGCGGTTCGTGCCGGGAACGGCGCGCGTTCTCTTCGATCAGGCGCTCATAGGGGAAGCGGCGCTGCGGGTACTTGTAGAGGTAGCGCAGGAAGCTGTGGCTGGGCGTGGCGTCCTGATAGAAGTAGTACTCCTTGACGTCCTCGCCGCGGTTGCCCTGGTTGCCGGTCAGGCCGAACGCGCGCTCCTTGAGGATCGCATCGGCGCCGTTCCAAAGTGCCAAGGCGAAACACAGCCGCTGCTGGTCATCGGAAAGGCCGCCCAGGCCGTCCTCGCTCCAGCGATAGGCGCGCGAGCGCGCGTCGTCGTGGGAAAGGTAGTTCCAGGCGTTGCCGTCGGCGCTGTAGTCCTCGCGCACCGTCCCCCAGGCACGCTCGGAGAGGTAGGGTCCCCAGCGCCGCCAGTTTTCGACGCCTGAGCGCTGGTTTTCCAGACGTTGCCGTTCCGGGGCAAGGATCGTGCGAATGGTCATCGGTTTTCTCCAGAATGGGAGGCAAGCTGAGGCGCAAGGCTGTCGGCGACACGGAGCGCCCAGGCGTAGATCGTGAGCGCGGGATTGACCCGGCTGGAGCGCGGCAGAATGCTGCCGTCGACGACATAGAGGCCGTCCATGCCGTGCACCTTGCCGAAGGCGTCGACCACCGAGGTTGCGGGGTCATTGCCGGCGATCAGCGTGCCGCAGGCGTGCGCCGTGCCGGAAAGCGGGATCGGCTTGACGATCGGGATCATCCCCACCCGCAAGAGATCGCGGCAGAACGCGCGCACGAAATGGCGATGTTCATCGCGCGCCGGCGCAATGCGGTCGCGGTCATAGTCGAGCTGCGGGCTTGCAAAGCCGTTTGCCGCACTCACCCGGTTATCGGGATGCGATCCGTCCTCGGTCTGCAGGAAGAAGCCGTAGGCACGGTTGCCGACCAGATCCGCAACCCAGCGCGGCATGAAAGCGGGCAGCTCGGTGGCGACGATCTCACCGTCAGTGGCACCCAGCGGCTGCACGCTCGAATGCGCAAAGGCTTCGCTCGTCATCACCACCGTCTTGCGCAGGCGGTCGGTCTTGCGCCGCGGCGACCAGCCAACCACCGCCGTCAACAGATGGCTCTTGTAGTTGCGGCCAACCGATTGCGCCGCCGGCAGGACCGTATCCAAGCCGGTTGCATGCAGATGGTGCTCAAGGAGCCGCGGTGAGGACAGGGCACCGGCGGCAAGCAGGACCGTTTTGGCGGTGAAGCGTGATCCGTCGGCGGTGACGACGCCGGTGACGCGCTCCGGGGCTCCCTCTGCCGTGATGAGGTCCACGACCTCGGCGTTCGTTTCGATACGGATGCCGGGGCGGTTGCGCAGCGGATCCAACAACCTGACTTCGGCGTCCGATTTCAGGCCGCGCGGGGAAGCGAAGCCATCGAACCGCACGGCTTCCTCCGGATGTTCGAGGATGTCGGCGGCGAGACCGAGTGGCATCGGCTCGACCTGCCAGCCATGCGCGACCCGTTCGAGCGCGGCTGCGATGCGCTGCGTATCGGGCTCAACGGCGAAGCGGCGCACGCCCAGAAGCTCTTCGGCCTGTTCGTAGTAGGGCGCCAACGCGTCGTACGAGAACGGCCAGCCGCGGCACTGATGCGCCGGATCGTCGGCGAACTCATGGCTGCCAAAGCGTAAGAGCGCGGCGCCGTACCACTTTGTCTTGCCGCCGAGGTTGTAATACTCCTGCGGCACGAAGGGGGCGCCGTCGCCGTCCCGCCACGGGGCGTGGTTCTTGAAACGGCCCTCGCTGAGGACGATGCCGGCATCGAGCGTGCTGCCGTCGTGCGGCAGTGGCGCGCCCTTCTCCAGCACCAGCACGCGGCAGCCGCTTGTCGCCAGCCGATACGCAGCGGCACCGCCGCCCGCGCCCGAGCCGACAATGATCGCGTCGAAATCGTCGTCCATTGTCTCCTCCGCAACCTTCAGTACACAGCCACTGGTGCAACGACTGCGGCCGTCGAGCCGCGCGTCCGGCCGTGCGTGTTGACGAACAGGAATTCCGAGATGCCGCGCTCGATCAGCCGCTCGGTGGCGAGGTTCTCGAAGCCGAACAGCCCCATCTTGACGTACATCGTCTGCGGGACGACGAAGGGGCGGGCCGGGTCCTCGCCCGGAACCGGGCCGATGCTCCAGCTATCCGTGCCGAGTGCGGCAATGCGCTTGGCGTGCAGCCACTCGATGAGCGCCAGACCAGGTCCCGGTTCGCCCGACAGGAAGAGTGCGTTGTCCTTGCCCCAGAGGCTGCCCCAGCCGGTGTGGAGCAGCACGATATCGCCTTCAGCAATCGTGATGCCCTGGCGGGCGAGGGCACGCTCGACGTCGGCCACACCGATCACCGTGCCCTTGTCGAGGCGTTCCACGCCGTTCAATCCGGCGAGATCGACCACAACGCCGCGGCCGACGACCGGCGGGACGGATTCGATCCCGAACCGGTTGAGGCCCCAGTCCTCGATCACGTCGCGGGTCTTCCAGCCGTTATAGAAGCGATCGCCAATCTGCAGGTGGCCGATCGAGTCGAGCTGGGTGCCGACCTGGAAGGTGCCGACCTGGATCTCGGTGATCCAGTTGATTTCGTTGAGCCCCCAGCCGCGACCGTGCGCATCGGCACGGCGCAGGTTGGTGATCAGCGACGCGAGATCGACGCTCTGATGCCAGTAGCGGCCGGGGAAGACTGGTGTGTCCTTGTCGAGCACGCGGCCGAGGTCGATGCGCTCGCCCTGGCGGACGAGCCGCACCGCCTCGACAACGCGGGCCGGTGTGAGCTCGTTCAGCGTGCCGATCTCATCGTCGGCCCCGTAACGGCTGGGCCACCACGGGGCGACGCCGTCAGGCAGGCCGGCACGGTCGGCGCGGGAGTCGGAAGCGGCGCTCCCTCCCCCTTCGCCGGACCAGGCCGGGCTTGCGGCCGAGGCCGCAAGCGCCAGTGCGAGCAGGACCCGCCGCATCGGCCTAGCCTCCCGTCTCGAAGCCGGGGTAGAGCGTCATCCCGCCATCGACGTACATGCTGGCGCCGGTGATGTAGTCGGATTCGTCGGAAGCCAGCCACACGGCGGCGCGCGCGATGTCATCGACCTCGCCGATGCGCTTGTACGGCACGAGGCGCATCAGATCGGAGTAGGCCTCGGGCGTGCTCCACGCCTCGACATTGATCGGCGTCCGCACCGCACCCGGACAGATCGAGTTGACGCGGACGCGATAGGGCGCGACCTCCTGGGCGATGCTCTTCATCATCATCGCCACCCCGCCCTTGGAGGCCGCGTAGTTGACGTGACCGGCCCAGGGGATGATGTCGTGGACGGACGAGACGCAGATGATCTTGCCGGCAGCGCATGACACCGACGGCACGACGCCGCGGCGGCGGAACTCGCGCACCGCCTCCCGTGCGCACAGGAACTGGCCGGTGAGGTTGACGGAGAGCACCAGGTTCCACTGCGCCAGCGTCATCTCGTGGAAGGCCGCGTCCTTCTGCAGGCCAGCGTTGTTGATGAGGATGTCGATCGTGCCGAACTCCTCGAACATCCGCGCGAACATGCCGCGGACATGGTCCTCGTTCGAAACGTCGGCACGGTGGGCGTAGGCGTTGGCACCGCACCGCTTGACCTCGGCGACGATCGCCTCAGCCTCGGCCTCGTCCTTGATGTAGTTGACGACGACATCGGCGCCGGCGTGTCCGAGGCCGATCGCGATGCCCTTGCCGATGCCGGAGCTGGCACCGGTGACCAGCGCCTTCTGCCCTTTCAGCTTTTGCTCAATCGGGCAGAACGGCATGACCACCGGCGGCAGCGTCTCGTCGTGCACCGGCGGAAACGGCGTATCCATGATGGCATTCCTCCGCGGGTTGTTCGGTTGACGGCGGCCCTGATCGGCCTCGACCGCTACGACACTCATTCTCAACAAGCTGGCCGTCAGAGGGAAATAGCGACTCGCTCTCATGTTCATGACGGCAAGCTATCGTCGCGACTGAGCGGGGTTATGGGCGGCTGGCGCGAACATAGCGCTCGCCTATCGAAGCCATAGGCGATCTGCATTTCACTCTCAGACGCGTTTGCGGGAATGTGATAGCGCGCTTGAGGCGGTGATCGCGGGAACAACAGACCCCACCCACCAGCTCCTTAAGTGCAACGAGAGTGAACCGTTTCCTTGTCAACACTTCAGTGGGAGATCGAAAGATGAAGAAGACGACTTTGGCACTGGCTTCAGCCCTCGTCGGTACCGTTGCCGTTTCCGCGGCTGCCCTCGCCGGCCCCGCCGAGCAGCCCACCTACAAGTTCGAGAAGTGCTTCGGCGTCGTGAAGGCCGGCATGAACGACTGCCAGACGGCGGGCAGCTCGTGCGCCGGTACCGCCAAGCGCGACGCACAGCCGGACTCGTGGGTCTACGTTCCGGCCGGCACCTGCGACAAGCTGGTCGGTGGCTCGACGACCAAGAAGTAGCCCAGCAATAAGGCACCACCTCCGGCGGGAGCGACGATCATGTCCACCCTACCTTCCTCCACAGAGCGCCAGACGGCGGGCATCGGCCTCCGTTGCCCACACTTCGAGGAGATCGTCGCGACCCGACCGGCGGTCGGTTTTCTGGAGATCCACGCCGAAAACTATATGGGCGGCGGCCGGATGCCGGCGCGCCTCGAGGTCGCGCGTCGTCATTGGCCGATCAGCGTGCACGGCGTGGGGATGTCACTTGGCAGTGCCGAGGGCATCAACGACCGTCACCTCGAACGGCTGGCACGACTGGTCGAGCGCATCGAGCCGGACTGGGTCTCGGAGCATCTCGCCTGGTCGGTCGTCGACGGGATGTACCTCAACGATCTCTTGCCGCTCCCCTACAGCGAGGAGAGCCTCGCCGTGGTCGCGGCCAACATTGCCCAAGTCCAGGACCGTCTGCGGCGCCGGCTTCTGATCGAGAATCCGTCCGCCTACCTTCGTTTCGCACAATCGACACTGAGCGAAGTCGAATTCCTCAATGAGCTGGTTCGGCGAACCGGCTGCGGCCTGTTGTTTGATGTCAATAACGTGTTCGTCAACTGCCGCAATTTTGGCGGCGATCCCCTGGCGTGGATCGAAGGCCTGCCAGCGGATGCCGTGCATGAGCTTCACCTTGCCGGACACGCCGTCAACGATGCCGACGGCGTGACGATCCTCATCGATGATCACGGCAGCCAGGTTTCGGCCGCCGTGTGGGAACTCTATGAGCGGGCCGTCGCCCGCTTCCCCACTGCCGCCACCCTGATCGAGTGGGACAGCAATCTGCCGCCGCTGCCGGTCCTGGTGGCGGAAGCGCAAGAGGCCGATCGCCGCTGGCGGTCCGTGCACAAGGAGGTGGGCTATGCTGCCGCTGCGTGAACTACAGAGCCGTTTCGCCGCCGTTGCAGCCGGAAGGCTGCTCGCGGAGCAGGCCTTCGCCGACAGCGGCTGCGTTGTCGAGGATGCGCCGGGAGCGGCGGCACGGCTTGCGATCCATGTCCATCACTTCCGCCTGACGCTCATCGAAGCCTTGGGCGCCACCTTCCCCGTCGTCCGCCGGCTGGTGGGAGACGCCTTCTTTACCGCAGCCGCGCGCCGCTATGTCCTCAGCCAGCCGCCGCAGCGGCCGTGCCTGTTCGAATACGGCGACGGCTTTCCGGCGTTCCTTGCAAGCCTGCCGGAAGCGGGTTCGCTCGGCTATCTCACCGACCTGGCGCGGCTGGAGTGGGCGATCAACCGTGCCCACCATGCCGACGATGTGCCGTCACTCGATGCAGCAGCGGCGGCAGCGCAGATCGAAGCGCCCTCTTGCGATCTGTTCATCGGCCTCGATCCATCCTGCCGTCTGGTCAAGTCGGCATGGCCGGTCGACCGGATCTGGCAGGTTCACCAGCAAGGCGATGACGAAATCGCGCCGGTCGATCTTGAGGCCGGCGGCGTCCAACTGTTCATCCACCGCCAGGACGGGGAAGTCGGCTGGCTCAAGCTCGATGCCGCCGCATTTGCCTTCATCGGCAGCCTGCTTGCCGACGGTCGACTCGGCAAGGCAAACGCGCTCGCCCGCGCGATTGCGCCTTCGTTCAACGCACCCGCCCTCCTGGAGTCGCTGTTCGAAGGCGGTGTCGTCGCCTCGGTTACTGCAATCAACTGATCTCGTGAGGAGGTATCATGGCTACCACACTGTCACACCCGCTCCGCAGCGGCAGCCTGACCGGAAGCATCTTCGCCGGCCGCGCACTGTTAGAGAAGTTCCCGACGTCCATCCTGGCACTCGCATTCCGCCTGGCCGTCGCCGTCGTGTTCTTCCGCTCGGGCCTGACCAAGATCGCGAGCTGGGATGCAACCGTCGCCCTGTTCGACATGGAATACATGGTGCCGGTCCTGCCGGCGGCGTTTGCGGCTTACCTCGCCACCGCGACCGAGCTCGGTGCCTCGGCTCTGGTGGCATGCGGCCTTTTCACCCGCTTCGCCGCGGCGGCACTGCTGGGCATGACCCTCGTCATCCAGCTGTTCGTCTACCCGGAGAACTGGCCCGATCACCTGCTGTGGGGATCGATCCTTGCGTACCTCGTGACCCGTGGGCCCGGTGCGCTGTCGATTGATCACCTCATCGCGGGACGGCTGATCGGGGATCGGCAGTCCTGACCCGCGCGCATCGACGTTGCTCCCTCCCACCTGCAGCCGGCCTCGGCGGAGGCCGGCTGACCTTTTCGCGCCAAATGACACTTGGCCGAATGAGACCTGAACAACGGATGCGCAAGAATGACGCTCGCAGATACTTTGGCCGAAGCGCGTGCGACGTGGCGGCGCGGTTTCACGCCCGAGCAGGTTCGGACCATGGACTACGCCGCGCAGTGGCTCGAGCAATCGGGCGTCGAGGGGGGGGCGCTGCGGAGTGGCGAACTGGCGCCTGAGTTCGCGCTCGCCGACGCGAACGGGCGGGTGGTGCGGTTGTTCGACCGGCTCGACCGCGGTCCCGTGGTGCTGACGTTCACCTGCGGCCCCTGGTGTCCCTTGTGTGCTGCCGTCCTGGCGGCGTATGCCCCACTCGATCCACTCATTGCCGCAAGCGGTGCGACGCTGCTCGCCATCTCGCCGATGCTGGCCCAGACGGTTCCGCTAGCGGCCGCCGACGCATTCGAGGGGCTGACGCGCCTCAGCGATCCCGGCGCCAAAGTCTGCCAGCTGTTCGGCCTGCGCTATCCCGTACCGGGCCCGCTGCAGGCGGTCTATCGCGCCCGTGGCATTGATCTGATGGGCCGTAACGGCGGACACACCGCGTTCCTGCCGATCCCGGCGAGCTATGTCATCGACCAAAGCGGCATCGCGGCGGCGGCTTTCGTCTGTCCCGATCACCGCGCTTGCGCAGAACCGGAAGCGATCGTCACGGCGGTCGGCGCCGTCGAGGGGAAACGGGAGGATGACCGCCGAGCCCTCGGCCACGCGCGCTGAGGAGGACGCCTCGCCCGGCCGCTCAGAGATTGGAGCAGACGACCTGCCGGTTTGCGGACCCCCGCAGCCAGCAGCCGACGATGCGACCCGTTTCGTGATCGATGCGCCAGAGCGGCCGGCCGCCGGTCATGAATTCACCCGACCCCGCTGGCGCACCCTCCCCTGTCGCCGCAGTGCTCTGTTCCGCCGCTGCTGGTTCAGCGATCGCGGGTGGGGTGCCCCGCAGAACGGTAACCCCCGGGGTTGGATCCGTTGCAACCAATTTTGCTTCTGCTCCGCGAATCACGAATACCTCTGCCGCGCGAGCAGAAGCAATAGAAGCACAACCAACAATAACGCTAAGTAACAAACCCGATGCGATGCGCTTCATTGTCGACCTCCATTTGGGTAGCAAGCCTTCTTATTATTGCGAACGCCTTACCCCTATTATCGACACTGAGCAACTGACCGTCAATTGTTCACGCCGGCATGCCCCCGACATGCTGGAACGCTCATGCTGGAATGTTCATGCGGATGGAGGGAAGAGTTGGCGCTTAGCCTCTGGCGACCGCACGACCACGTCATCGTGGCCGTGCCGCTGACTGGCTAGAGTTTTCCCCGCAGGGCCATCGCCGTGCGGACGAAGGCGCCGACCGCCTTGCCGTGCGGCCGGCCGCGCACGGTTACCAGATGAACCGTGCGAGCGACCTCTGGCTCGATCAGCGGCCGTGTAATCAGGTCCGGGATTGTGACCGCAAACTGCGGGATGAACGTAAAGCCGAGCCCGGCCAGCGCCATCGCCTGAATCCAGTCATCGCGTTCGCTGCGGTAGGGCCGTAACGGCTCGATCCCGCGCTCCCGGCACATCGCGCGCATATAGTCTCCGAACTCGCAATTGGCGCGGCTCAAGTAGCGCATCTGATGCAGATCGCTCAGCCGGACGGCGTTCATGGGCTCGAACGGATGGCCTGGCCCGAAGCCGATCACGAACGATTCATGAAACAGTTCCAATGCATTGAAACGCTCGTCGGGCGGTTCCGGCTGGCCGAAAATGGCAAGGTCGAGTTCACCCTTGGCCAACATGTCGCGCAGCATTTCCGCGCGGGCGTCGCGGAGCGCGATATCAACGCCCGGATAGCTGCGCTGGAACTCGGCAAAGAGCGGCACCAGCTTTCCGGGGCCGATGGTGCACATGACGCCGACCATCAGCGGCGCATCCGTCAGCTTGACATACTGCCTGGCCCGCTCGCGCGCCGCTTCGGCCTGCTGGCCGACCTCCTCGAGGTAGGGGCGGACCATCTGGCCCAGGTCAGTCAGGTGCGTGTTCTGGCGCTCACGGTGAAACAGCGGGCCGCCGAACTCGGCCTCCAGGTTCTGAATGGCGCGAGTCAAGCTCGGCTGCGACACGTTGCAGCGCTCGGCGGCGCGGGTGAAATTGAGGAGATCGCAGACGGCAAGGAAGTACTTGACCTGGTACAGCTCCATCCCCTGGGGTTCCTTGCGTGTGCGGTGGGTCTGCTGGGCTGCGGTTCAGGACACCATCGGCAACGGTTCAGGCCGCGTAGGCGCCGCGATCCGTGTCGTGTGGCCGCGGGACCGGCGGCGCCGGCGTCCACGTGAATGCCTTCGCCGCGCGCACGAATGCGCCCACCGCAGGCGAGAACGGACGGCCGCGGACGGTGACCAGATCGACCGTGCGATACATTTCGGGCTCAACCAGGGGGCGGCCGACGATGCCGGGCATCGTCACGCAGTACTCAGGGAAGAAACCGAAGCCGTGCCCGGCGGCGATCATCGCCTGGACCCAGTCATCGCGCTCGCTGCGGAAAACCATTTGCACCTCGACGCCCAGGCGTTGCAGGGCTGCAGTCGCCACCTCGTATACTTCGCAATTGATCCGGTTAATGTAACGCCCCTTGTGCAAATCTTTGCAGCGCACGGTCTCGTGTGCGGCGAGCGGATGGTCGCGCGCGACCGCGACGACGAAGCGTTCGTAGAACAGTGGCAAGGCGTGCAAGCGGTCGTGCGGCTGCAGTTCCGGCATACCGTAGATGGCAACGTCGATCTCGCCGTTCAGCAGCTTGCTCTGCAACGCCTGGGCGGAGGCGTCGAGCACGCAGATGTCCAACCCCTGATGGCTCTCGGCAAACGAACGCAGGAAATCCGACACCATGATTGGCCCGATCGTGCACATCACGCCAATCCGCAGCGAGATGCCATCCAGGTTGGCAAAACTGCGGGCGAAAGCGTGCGCCGCCTGTGTTTGGCCCAGCATGTCCTCGAAGTAGGGCTGCATGAGGCGGCCCAACTCGGTGAGGTGCGTATTCTGCCGTTCTCGGTGGAAAAGCGGACCGCCCAACTCGCGCTCAAGGTTCTGGATTGCGCGGGTCAGGCTCGGCTGCGCCACGTTGCACTTTTCTGCAGCGCGCGTGAAGTTGAGGGTCTCGCACAAGGTGACAAAGTACTTAACTTGGTAGAGCTCCATTCCCGCCTCATCCCAGCGTTGTTAGATTATTCAAGCGGTCCCGCATAACTGGAGCGAAGAAATCGTAATTCGGATCAGGGCCGGACGCAAGAAATCCTAGATGGCAAATTCCATCTACAGTCGCTGCAGGAGCGTCGCCAGGCCAAGCGCCCGAGGGGTCAGTCGGTGCCGCCCTCCCCTCCGGTAATCAGGCGGACGCTGCGGTTGAAGGTGAGATACGACCAGAACCAGTCGAACATCACCGCGATCCGTGAGCGCGCATCGACGAGAAACGCGACGTGCACCAAACCCCACAGCCACCAGGCAATACCACCGCTCAAGCGCATGCCCGGCAGCTCGGCAACCGCAGCCTTGCGGCCGATGGTCGCCATCGAGCCGAGATTGCGGTAGCGGAACGGGCCAGGATCGCGCCGGCCTTCGATCCGGGCACGGATCAGCCGCGCGACATAGTGGCCCTGTTGCTTGGCGACGGCAGCAAGGCCCGGCAGCGGCCGGCCATCGTCACCGGCGCACGCAGCCGTATCGCCGATGGCAAAGATGTTTGACAGGCCGGGCACCGCGAGATCGGCCGCGACCTCGATCCGGCCAGCGTTGTCGCGCTTGGCATCGATCCAGCGGCCGGCCGGCGAGGCCATGACTCCTGCTGCCCACAGCACCGTCCCCGCCTCGACGCGCTGATTGCCGATGGTCGCCCCCTGGCTGTCGATGCCGTCGACGCGGGTGTTGATCATCACCTCGACCCCCAGCTCCTCAAGCGCCTGAGTGGCGGATGTGGACAGGCTCTCAGGCAGGGCCGGCAGGATGCGCGGCGCCGATTGCACCAAGATCACGCGCGCCTCGGCCGGATCGATGCTGCGGAATTCCTCGCGCAGGGTTTGGTGTGCCAGCTCCGCAATCGCGCCTGCGAGCTCGACCCCGGTCGGGCCGCCGCCAACGATGACGAAGGTCAGGAGACGCTTTCGTTCGGCCGGATCATCGCTGGCTTCCGCCTGCTCGAAGGCAGACAGGATCCGGCTGCGCATCGCCGTTGCGTCGTCGATCTTCTTCAAGCCGGGCGCAAACGGCTCCCAGGCGTCCTTGCCGAAGTAGCTGTGCCGGGCGCCGGTCGCCAACACCAGGTAGTCGTAGCCGACCGGCCGCTGCGAACCGGCGCGGAACTGGATCTCGCGTCGGTGCGGATCGATGGCAGCGACCCGGCCCATCAGGACCTGGCAGTTGCGCTGGTCGCGCACCAGCGTGCGGATCGGCACCGCGATATCGGCCGGCGACAAGGTCGCGGTGGCGACTTGGTACAACAGCGGCTGGAAGAGATGGTAGTTGCGCCGGTCGATCAGCGTGACCCGCGCCCGGGCGTGCTTGAGCGCCCGCGCGGCGGCAATGCCGCCAAATCCGGCACCGATGATGACGACCCGCGGCGCATCCGTGTACCAAGCCGGGTCCATGGTGAGGCTCGGGCACAGGGCGCGAATGCTGGTCTGCACCAAGCGGTCAAGCGAGAGTGCACCTGCGCCATGGATCGCGAAGAAACCTAGAACGAACAGGCGCAGGACGGGATCGCCGAGTTCGGGGATTGCCGCCTGCGTGGTGAGGGTCAGGATCATCAGGACGAACGCGGCAAACCGTGTCGCCAGCCCGGCCGCGAGCAGCGCGCAGGCGGCGATTGTCAGCGCCGTTGCACCGCCGCCGCTGCTGGCTACAGCACTCATCACCAGCCAGCCGAACCAGATGCGTACTGCCACGAGGTACGGGGGCAGGAAGGTTCGCTGCAGCCAGCCGGCAAGCCGCAGCAACGTAGCGGCGAAGGGAATGGCGGAGCCTGACAGGTGCGGCGCGATCAGGTGATCCAAGGACAGCGCGCCGGCACCGCGGATGGCCAAGAGCCCCAGGAGCACCATCCACAAACTGTGGTCGGTAAGTTCCAGGTAGGTCAGCTGCAAGAAGAGCGTGGTTGCCAGCAGCGGCAGAACCGCGAGCCGCGTGCACAGGCCAACGGCCAGGAGCGGCGCGCAGATCAGCTCGATGCCGGTGCCAAGCACGGCCGCCGTCGCCGGAGCCAGTCCCGGTACGGGATGCTCCGTTGTGTAGAGCATCACCGTCGAGGCCCAGGTCGCCGTCTTGACGACGCCGGAGACGAAGAAGATCTGTGCCAGCCAGAGGCGGATGACGAGGTCAAGCACCGGGCCGAGCGTCCGCGCGCACGCCTCGACCGTGTTCTCCCACGCTTCAAATACCGGCGCGAAACGCGTCCCGATCCGCGCGGCCGCGGCTGAGCCGGCCATGGTCACCTCCCATCAAACCATCGGGCGGATGCGATCCGACCCTTGAGCTTGAATCATGGCAGGTGGTGCGGTCGGCGGTGAAATGCCGTCTCGCTAGCAATTCCATGCACGTGCGTTATCGAACGCGCCCAGAAGAGCTAGCGCAGCGACCCAATCGGGCGATTCACGCCCGAGCATGGTTGTCGCTGCACAACATATTGAATCGCGTGCATTTTCGGCACAAACAGAATGGACGCTCTGTTTGTGCCAGTGCACTAGCGCAGATAGACAGCCTGCAACAACGCGAGTGGGCGCTGCTCGCCGTCGCGCAGTTCGAGTGCCGGACCGGCGATGCGCCAAGTCCTGGTGTTCGCCAGCACATCGACGAGGCGGCGCTCGCGCTCGTCCAGCGGCGGCGGGCAGGCCATGCGGGTGGCGGCAGTCGCCCCAAAACGCAGGTTCTCGCCATCCGTCTCATAGCCGCCGATCAGCTGGTTGCAGCCGGCGGTTGCGGTGAATCGGGGCTCACCGATGCGCAGGATCAGGTGCGGTTCGCGGCGCCCGGCGACCGCAGCAATCTCCTCTTGGCCGAGAAGCACCAAGCGCCAGTAGGTGTTGGTCAGTGACGCATCCACCCGATTGCGCTCGCATGTCTCTCTGGGCCAGACGTGGACAAAGCGCTCGATGATCGCCGTCGGTTCGGTGCCGGTGCCCTCTTCGGCGCGCGGCCGGTCGGCGATACGGCCCTCAAACGTGATCATCAGCGGCTGGCCCAGCTTCTCGCGCGCGGACAGGTACGCCTCTTCGAGCCGCCGATAGTCGGCTGCCATCGCCACCGGGTAGCTGCGCTCCGTGCCGCAGTCGGTCAGGCGCGGCGCATCGGCAAGCGTCATAAAGGCGCCGGTGATGAGAGGGGGCGCGGAAACGGTCTTTTCAGGAGTCGCCTGACAAGCCGCCAAGCCGGCTGCGAGCACCAAGCCCAGTCGTGAAATCCGCATGCTTCGTTGACCCCGGTTTGAGCGCGCGGATCACGCCGGTCTACGGCGGGCCCGCGCGACCGTTGCTGTCGCCACGCCTAAGCGCGGATCTTGCGCCCTTTGCTGCCACGATCCAAGCGTGGACAGCCAAAGAGGAGAGCGCAACACGGCGTTGATCGATCATCGATTCTGCCTGTCCGAAAGGCACCCCGCGCAAAGTCAGTACATTTCTTGGGCAATTCTTGGGCACTCTGCACGCCTCGTTTCCCCCATCGCGTCCAGCCCTGACGGTCCTCACTGAATGCTGCAGCCTGATCCGCTACCGGCCGCTACAGCGCTCTCATTTTTTTGCCGGCAACAACCGACACTGGCACGGCTCTTGATACATCAAGGCCAACTACTGCGATCCAGGAGCTTTTCGCGACCGCGCTTTTTCCGACGGGCCGGCATGAGAGTGGGTAGGCACTGTTGGTGCGAGGGAATTCCGCCGCCCAACGAACCCACGGGGACTCTCATCGGCCATGGCGTAGACGGTGAGGGTTAGGCCGCAGAAGATCCACTGAAATGAAGGCGTGATCAGGAGACTTAAGCGTCATGCGAAAAAGACAACTGATATCGATCGGGCTGCTGACTGCGGGCGCGGGAGTTCTGTTCGCGTCTCTCGCCAGCGCTCAAGAAGCCGCGGCACCAACCCTCGACACAGGCGACAACGCCTGGATGCTGACGTCGACGGTGCTGGTGCTCATGATGCTGTTCCCAGGCCTTGCACTGTTCTACGGCGGCATGGTTCGAAAAAAGAACGTGCTCGCGCTGTTGACGCAGTGTTTCACGACGGGCGCACTTCTGTCTGTTCTTTGGGTTGTTGTCGGATACAGCATCGCTTTCACTGAAAACAATCCGTTCTTTGGCGGCCTGGACAAAGCCTTTTTGAACGGGATCATGCCGGACACGCTTTCGGGAACCATACCTGAGAACGTCTTCGTTATGTTTCAGTGCTCCTTTGCGATTATCACGCCCGCGATCATCATTGGCAGCTTCGCCGACCGGATGAAGTTCTCGGCCATCCTTTGGTACATGGCATTGTGGATGCTGTTCGTTTATGCCCCGACGGCCCACATGGTCTGGGGACCGGGCGGTTACCTGCTCGATGCAGGCGTGCTCGACTTCGCCGGCGGTACGGTCGTGCATATCAACGCCGGTTTTGCGGGCCTGGTCGCCGCAATCATGGTTGGCAAACGGACCGGGCTGCGCGCCAGCGAGACCTCGGTCAGCGAAAGCATGGCCCCACACAACCTGATTCTCACCATGATCGGCGCCTCACTGCTGTGGGTCGGCTGGTTCGGCTTCAACGTCGGCTCGTCGCTGGCAGCGGGCGGGTCCGCCGGCAACGTCTTCGTCACCACCCACACCGCAACGGCGGCGGCGGTGCTGTCATGGATGGGGATCGAGTGGCTCGTGCGCGGCAAGCCGACCCTGCTTGGCGCGGCCTCGGGTGCGGTTGCCGGATTGGTAGCGATCACCCCGGCCTGTGGCTTCGTGGACGTCAAGGGCGCGCTCGCAATCGGCCTCTTGTCCGGAATCGTCTGCTACTGGGGCGCAACGTGGCTGAAGCACAAGCTTGGCATCGACGATGCGCTGGACTGCTTCGGCGTCCACGGTGTTGGCGGTGTTTTGGGCGCAATCCTGACCGGCGTGTTTGCGATCCAGGCCATCGGTGGCGAAGGCAAGTCCGGCCTGATCGACGGCAACCCCGACCAGATTCTCACTCAGATCTTCGGTGTTGGCGTGACCATCGGGCTCACCGTTGTCGGCAGCTTCATTATCCTGAAGGTGATCGACCTCGTGATCGGTCTGCGCGTATCCGAGAGCGTTGAGCGCGAGGGGCTCGACATGGCGATCCACGGGGAAGCGCTACACAACTGACGAATGAATGCGCCACAGGCGCCGTCGGGAGGGCGCGCGGACTTCAAGCCGCGCTCCCTCCCCGGCCCTGTCAGGGGCGGTCCTTTGCGCTCAGGCGCGGCCCTTGACGCCCAGTGTTCAGCGCAGAACGGAAGTCAAGTGTTCAGCGCAAGACGACGGTTTTCTTACCGTTGACGAAGACCCGGCGCTCGACGTGCCATTGGACGGCACGCGCCAGAACAACGTTCTCGATATCCCGGCCCATCATCATCAGGCTCTCGGCGCTATGGCTGTGACCGACACGCTCGACTGCCTGCTCGATAATCGGTCCCTCGTCGAGGTTCTCAGTCACATAATGAGCGGTGGCGCCGATAATCTTGACACCGCGCTCGTGGGCCTGCTGGTAAGGCTTCGCACCCTTGAAGCTCGGCAGAAACGAATGATGAATGTTGATGCAGTGCTTATCCAGGTAGCGGCATAATTCCGGCGACAAGACCTGCATGTAACGCGCGAGCACAACGAGTTCGACGTTCAGCGTCTCGATCAGGTTGATGACCTCCGCTTCTTGCGCCTTCTTGGTCTCTGCCGTCACCGGCAGATGATGAAACGGGATGTTGTGCCAACGCGCCAGCGGGGCGAGGTCGGGATGGTTGGACACCACAGCCGCCACGTCGATCGGCAGCTGGCCAATGCGGTAGCGGTACAATAAGTCGTTCAGGCAGTGGTCGAACTTCGACACCAAGATCATGACCCGCGTCCGCTGCGCGGTCGGATGGATCCCCCAGCGCATGCGGAACCGTTCGGCCACATCGCCAAACCGGCTTCTTATTTGCGTCAGGTCCGGCATGCGGCCGTTTGCCGAGCGGAAGACGGTCCGCATAAAAAATTGAGCCGTCTGCTCATCACCGAAATGGACAGATTCGGTGATAAAGGCGTCATGCGCGCTCAGAAAACCACTGACGGCGGCGACGATGCCGATCGTATCGGGACAGCTCATACTCAAGACGTAGTGCACGCTCGCCTCACCCTTCGTGTTGCATCGGTGATGATTTCGGAACGTCGTGTCAGCAGTCGAGCGTGCGCGCGCGCTCCCAAGCGCTCGGGTGGCTCATGAAGTCGTTCCACTCCTGGAGCTTGAGCTTGACGTAGCTGTCCACAAAGCGACCGCCGAGGGCAGCGCGCAGAACCTCGCTGCCGTCGAGCAGGCGCAATGCGTCAAGAAGGTTCAGCGGCAGCTTGCGAACACCAGCCACCGTGTGACCATCGGTGTACATGTTGATGTCAAGCCGCTCGCCGGGATCCCGCTGGTTCCGGATGCCGTCGAGGCCAGCGGCAAGAACGGCCGCGTGACTGAGGTAGGGATTGACGGCTCCGTCCATCAGCCGCAACTCGAAACGGCCCGGATCGGGGATGCGCACCATGTGCGTCCGGTTGTTTCCCCCGTACGTAATGGAGTTTGGCGACCATGTTGCGCCCGAGGCCGTGATCGGCGCGTTGATCCGCTTGTAGCTGTTGACGGTCGGATTGAAGACGGCGCACAGCGCATCGGCCGAATGCATGATCCCGCCGAGGAAATTGTAGGCAAGCGGCGAGAGGCCAAGTTCGCCATCATCCGCATGGAAGACGTTGTCGCTGCCAACGCCGTTCCATAACGAGACATGCATGTGACAGCCGTTACCGGTCAGGGAATTGAACGGTTTCGGCATAAAGGTCGCGCGCATGCCATGCTGCTCCGCGATCGTCTTCGCCATGTACTTGAAGAAGACATGCCGATCGGCGGACTTGAGCGCGTCGTCAAAGGCCCAGTTCATTTCGAACTGGCCGTTGGCATCCTCATGATCGTTCTGGTAAGGCCCCCAGCCGAGCTCATCCATTGCATCGCAAATGGCACGGATGACGTTGTATTGCCGCATGAGAGCCTGCTGATCGTAGCAGGGCTTGGGATAGCTGTCGAAGACGTCGGCGATCGCATCGCCTTCCGGTGTCAGAAGGAAGAACTCGCATTCGATGCCGGTCTTCATGGTGTAGCCCAAGGCGCGGGCATTGGCGATTTGCTCCTTGAGGACATCACGCGGCCCGTGCGCAAGCACTTCCCCGCCGACGACAAGCGCGGACGCCAGCCAGCCAACCTCCTTGTTCCACGGCAACTGGATCAAGCTGTCCGGATCCGGCAGGGCAAACATGTCCGCGTCCGCCGGGGTCAGGTCGAGGTGGGTGGCGAAACCAGCGAAGCCGGCGCCGTTCTTCTGCATTCCGGCGATCGCCCCGAGCGGCACCAGCTTCGCCCGAAGCACCCCGAAAAGATCAACGTAACTGATGAGGAAGTAGCGGATGCCGCGTTCCCGGCCGAGTTCATGCAGGCTTGTAGCCATGTTTCTTGCCTCCACCCTGAAAAGATCCAACGTCCGAAAGTAACGTCACTGCAAAAAACGAGCCGCTAACCAGCAATGACGCGAAACGCCATGACAAAAAACGATCTCACCTCACTCGGTTCGCAGTCCAACGATCACCGACAGGAAGCGGATCGGCAACTGGCTCAGTTCTTCCGGGCCATGCGGCGCATCGGCGTCGAAGAACAGCGAGTCGCCGGGATTGAGCGCGTAGATCCGATCGCCATGGCGGTAGACGACCTTGCCCTCCAGGACATAGATGAATTCCAGCCCCGCGTGCTGGAACAGCGGGAACACCTCGGATTTCTCGGTCAACGTGATCAGATAGGGGTCGAAGGCAATCTGCTTATGCAGCGTGTGCCCCAGCAGTTGGTACTGGTGGCCGGCCCGCGTACCGCGGCGCTCGATGGTCAGGCCTTCGCCGGCACGCACGAGGATCGCATCCCGCTTCTCCTCGAAGCGGCGGAACAGGGCAGTGAAAGGAACGTTGAGGGCGCGCGAGAGGTTGGCGAGCGTCGCCAGCGACGGGGATGTCTGGCCGTTCTCGATCTTTGACAGCATCCCCGCCGAAAGCCCGGCCTCGCGCGCCAAGTCGACCACCGACATGCCGAGACGGAGGCGGAACTCCCGCACTTGCCGCCCGATCGCCGCTTCGAGACCATTGTCCCTTGCGCCTTGCAGGGCATGGACGTTGCCTTCGTCATCGAGCGTCGTGATCGCGGTCAACTCCTATTGAGCGCTGCCGGGCGGCGCCAACGCGGCGCAACCCACTGGCCTGCCGTCGAATTCGCTCATCGCATCGATCAGGACGTGCCACATGTAGGCCGCAGACGCACTGTCGAAGAGCAGATGCCAGCAGCCGGTACCCTCAACATCGGCGCGCGCCACGATCGCACTGGTGCGCGCAACCTGCGTCTGGGCGAGCGTGAGGTCGGCAAACTTGTGCGGCCGGAAATCGATGCCGCAGATCTTGGCCAGCATCGTCGGGACCCGGGCGCCGAGCAGGGCCAGCCAGGCGTGGCTGTCCCGGCGCGGGACCGGGAAGCATAGTCCCGCGCTCTCGATGTTCCAGGCACGCTCCAGGTCCTTGATCAGGCGCGACGAGCCCCATGGCTGGGACAACAGCAACGCCTCGCCGGGTGAAAGCCGGCAGGCGAGGAGACCATCCTCGATACGGGCAAGGCGGTGCGATTCCGCAGGAAGTGCCACGCCACGGCCGGCAAGCCAGGCGGCGGTATTCGCTCCCTTGAAGCCGATGCGCGGCAGGGAGGAGAGATCGCAGAGCCCCAGTTGGCGGGCCTGCTCGCGCTCGGCCGCGGCGGCGCCGAAATCCGTGGCCAGCGGGCCATCATCGAGGATCGAGAACCGCGCACCGAGCGCTTCCAACTGCCTTTGGAAGAAGCTGCGGCGTGGGTTGCCGCTGGCCGCGCGTGCGCCCTCTGCACCGCTCATCTTCTCACATCTCCTGGCGGCGGTTTTCGGGATCGTAGAATGGTGTCTTGGACACCTCGGCCGCGATCAGCCGACCGCCCGCGCCCTTGATCGTCAGCGCCGTGCCGGTTTCGGCGAGCGCCGGCGGTACGTATGCCAAACCGATGACCCGCTCCAATGACGGCGAGAACGCAACCGACGTTACGCGGCCGGCGACCTCGCTGCCCGCAAAGATGAGGTGGTTCTCCAGCGGTTGGGGACCGGTGCTGGTCTGAACGAAGCCAACCAGGACCCGGTTCATCGCCCGGCGCTGCCGCAGCTCGAGCGCCGCCTTGCCGACGAAGAACGGCTTCTTCTTCGAAAGCGCCCAACCGAGCCCGGCCTCCCCCGGAGTTGAAAGGCCGTCCGTATCCTGACCGATGATGACGTGGCCCTTCTCCAGGCGAAGGATCCGCTGCGCCTCGACGCCGAAGGGCTTGATACCCTCGCTTTGCCCCGCCGCAAGGAGCCGATCCCAGATCGCTTCGCCACAACTCGAAGGCACGTGCAGTTCGTAGCCGAGTTCACCGACGAAGCCGACCCGGAGTGCCCGCACCGGCATGCCGGCAAGCATCCCCTCGCGCACCGCCATGTAGGGGAAAGCCTTCGGCGCCAGGTCGAGATCGCCGTCAAGGCGGGCGAGAACCGCGCGTGCGCGCGGCCCTGCGATGTTAACCGCCGCATAGGCCGCCGTGACGTTGGCAATATCGACGGCAAGCCGCCACTGGGCGTTGCACCACTGCATGAAGCGGTAGACACCGTCCGCACCGCCGGTGGTCGCCGTCACGTAGAAGTGATGGGCGTGCAGGCGGGCGGCGACGCCGTCATCCATGACGTTGCCGACCTCATCGGTCATCAGCGCGTAACGGACGCGGCCGACCGGTTGGGCCGCAAAGGCAAACGTATAGATGCGTTCCAGGAAGGCGGCCGCATCCGGCCCCCGCACCTCGATCTTGCCCAGTGTCGAGACATCGATCAGGCCGACACCGTTGCGGACCGCGCGGACCTCGTCCCGGATCGATGCCTCCTGACCTCCCTCGCCATAGACTGCCGGCCGTAGCCAGGTCCCGGCCACCATCATCGTGGCGCCAAGCTCCTGATGGCGATGGTGGATCGGCGACAGACGGACCGGATCGAAGCCGCGGCCGGCCAGGTGGCCGATCTTCTCCTGCCCGATCGGCGGGCGCACGGTGACACTGCCGACCGCCTCGACACTCTGCCCTGTGGCTTGTGCCAGCAGGCGGTAGAGCACCGGATTGGTGATCCGCCCCTGTGACGGCCCCATGCCGGCAGTGGAGTAGCGCTTGAGCAGCTCAACACTGTCAAAGCCGGCGGCAACCGCGTCGCGCACGTGGCTGACGGTCAGATCCTCGTCGAAATCAACAAAGTCCTTTCCCTTGGGATGAGGGAAGATCGGCCACGGCATCGGACCCGCGGGCGCAGCCAATGCCGGCTCGACCTGCGGCTCGTGCGGGTTGGAAAAACCGGCGGCCCGCGCCGCGCGCCACCCTGCCCGCCGGCCGTCGGTGAGCGCGGCCGTAAAGCTTTCCGTTCCAGCGACGGAACCGGCAACAAACAGATCAGGCGGTGTAGACGCGACAATAAACCGGCCAGAAGCGGCGTCATGGCGCACGGACCCGCCGGCATGGCAGACGAGCGCAGCATTCGGGACGCCACCGGCCGAAAGACAGAGCAGATCGCAAGCGATCGTCTCGCCGGCGGTCCCCAGCCTTCCCTCGCCCACAACCGGGGCGATCCGCACCGCCGAAAGGTGGTTGCGGCCCTCGACCGCCTCCGCCACCGCCATACCCGGCCGGACTGGCACGCCACGCCCCCGCACCGCCGCGGCCAGCGGCAACGCCGGCACTTCGGTCCTGAGGTCAAGCAGGGCGGCGACCTCGACACCGGCATCGATCAGGTCAAGGGCGACGCCGTAGCCGGCTTCATCGGCGCAAAGGATCACCGCTCGCGTGCCCGGCCGGACGCCGTAAAGCCGCATCAGCCGCTGGGCGGCCGAGCCAAGCATGATCCCCGGCAAGTCGTTATTGCGGAACACCACCTGCTGGCCAATCGTGCCGGTCGCAATGACCACAGCCGCCGCACGGACCTTGTAGAGACGATCACCTCGAGTCACCGGCAGCCAGTGGTCGGTGAACCAGCCCTGGCAGATCGCCCCGCTCCACAGCGTGATCGACGGCTGGGCTTCGATCTGGGAAAGCAGGCTCCGGCGCAACGCGTCGGCGCCACCCTCAATGTCTTCGCGCGCGAAAGAAAGCGCGCCACCGGGCAGCGCCTGGTCGTCGATTATGATGACCTCGGCCCCGGCCGAAGCCGCTTCCAGCGCTGCCGAAAGCCCTGCCGGACCAGCACCAATCACGCAGACGTCGCAGAACGCATAGGCTTTGTCGTAATAGCCGTGCTTCTGGCGCGTGTTGACCGTGCCGAGCCCGCCCATCGCCCGGATCAGCTTTTCCCACCGCGGCCAAGTCCCGGCCGGGCGAAAGAAGGCGTGATAGTAGAAGCCGACCGGCATGAACCGGTGCAACCGCTCCAGGATCCGGGCGCGGTCCCGGGTCAGGGTGCCGGTGCCGTTCAGCGGAGTCGCCGTCAGGCCTTCGCGCAACACCAGCCGATCGGCGAGCACGTTCGGCTCATCTTCGACCTGGACCAGGGTGTTGGCGTCGTGACCGGCAAGCGAGAAGAGACCGCGCGGCCGATGGTACTTGAACGACCGGGACAAGAGCCAGACGCCGTCCCCGGCAAGGGCACTCGCCAGCGTATCGCCGGCGTAACCGCTGCCTGAACGGCCGTCGAAGGAATAGCCGAGCGGCCGGTTGCGGTCGATCGCGATCCCGAAGGGAAGCGGCAGCCGCTCGCGCGCGCTCATCGCCCGCTCCCCGACTCGTCCAGCGCGTCGAAGGTGTAGGTGCGGATGATCTCATCCGTGCGGGTGTCGCGTTCGGCGATGAACCAGAACGTCGTCGGCAGGTGACACCACCACTCGCGAACGATGCCGGCCTTGTTCTCGCGATAGAACAGGTACTCGGCCCAAGCCTCGGCCGAAGCATCCGCAGCAGGCGGGATCCTGACTTCGCCGCGGCAGATGAACTCCTGGATGTTGCGCGGCCCATTGAGCGGGCAAGGCATGATCTTCACGGCTGGGCGTTCCTCAGTGTCCGACCGAAGCCGCCCCCGCCTCGCCCAACTGGTCGAGTTCGCGGAAGCGATCGAGTCGGAACGGTGCGATCAGTTCGGGCGGCCTGTCGTCGGCAACGCAAGCGGCCATTGCCTTGCCGGAGGCCGGTGTGGCCTTGAAGCCCCAGGTCCCCCAGCCGGCCGTCAGGTAACAGTTGGAAAGAGGCGTCTTGCCCATCACGGGCGCGAAGTCGGGGGTCATGTCGCTCAAGCCCGCCCACTGCCGCATGATCTTGACCTCGCCCAGGAACGGCAGCAGCTCCAGCATGTGCGCCATCAACCCCTCCTTGAAGTCGAGGGTCGATCGCGTCGAATACAGGGGGTACGGGTCGGTGGCGCCGCCCATGACGAGCTCGCCGCGCTGGCTCTGCCAGATGTAGCAATGCAGGCTGCCCGAGACGATGATCGGATCGAGAAACCGCTTCACCGGCTGGGAAACGCACGCCTGCAACGGCACCGTGCGAATGGGGAGCCGGAAGCCCGCCATGTTGCAGACCAGGCTGCTGCGGCCGGCGACCGCAATCAAGACCTTGCCGCAGCCGATCCGGCCGCGCGTGGTTTCAACCGCGGTGATGCGGCCGCCCTCAATGGCAAAGCCGACCACTTCCGTGCCTTGATGGATGGCAACACCCAGCCGGCCGGCCGCTCTGGCATAGCCCCAGGCGACAGCATCGTGGCGAACGGTGGCGCCGACCGGATGGGACAGCGCACCCAGGATCGGATAGCGGACGTCGCGCGACAGATTGAGCTGCGGGCAGATGCGGGCGACCTCGTCCGGACCGATGAGTTCCGATTCGACGCCTAAGTGCTTGTTGACCTCCGCGCGCCAACGCATCGTGCGGATCGAGGCGTCGGTGTGGGCGAGGGTCAAGTGCCCGCGCTGCGAATACATGAGGTTGATGTCGAGCTCGTCGCTCAGCGTTTGGTAGAGCCGCATCGACTCGGCGTAGAAGCGGACGCCGTCGTCCGTCAGGTAATTCGAGCGGACGATCGCCGTATTGCGGCCGGTATTGCCGCCGCCGATGTACCCCTTGTCCAGCACAGCGACGTTGGTGATGCCGTGCTGGCGGGCGAGGTAATAGGCCGCTGCAAGGCCGTGTCCGCCACCACCCACGATCACGACGTCGTAGTGGGGCTTAAGCTCCTGCGGCAGCGGGAGGATACGCGTATCTGGCCGGGCCAAACCAAGCCCGAATCGAAGCAACCGGAGGGGCATCACGGGGCCTCAAAGGAGGCGGCGAAGGCAACGCCGTCGAACGCCGGAGACCTTAGCACTCTTTTCCTCAGATGCAATTATTTTTCATGTGAGACACGGCCGGCCGCCGCGGGAAGATGCAGCAGAGCCGGCCGCCCCCAGGGCCTCAGGACCGGCCGGGGATCCAGCGGGTGCCGGCGAGCGGAACGCCCGCCATCGCCGCCGCTTCGATGGTGAGCGCAACCAGGTCTTCCGGCTCAAGATGCAGGAGGTGCGACTTGCCACAGGCGCGCGCCAAGGTTTGCGCCTCCAGCACCATCGTCGACAGGTAATTGCGCAGGCGCAGCGCCGCTGCCTCTGGGTCAAGACGCTGCTCCAGCTCGGTGTCTTGCGTCGCGATACCGACCGGACACCGCCCCGTATGGCAGTGATGGCAGAGGCCCGCTTCAACGCCGAGCGCCTTATAGTCGTCCTCATAAAGCGGGCCGTTGCAGTTGAGCGCGATCAGCGCCGCGGTGCCGATCGAAACCGCGTCGGCCCCGAGTGCGAGCGCCTTGGCGACATCGGCACCTGAGCGGATGCCGCCGGATACGATCAGTTGCACCTTGCGGTGCATATCGAGTTCCTGCAGGGCCTCGACGGCCTCGCGCAACGCCGGCAGCGTCGGGATGCCGACATGCTCAATGAAGACATCCTGCGTGGCACCGGTTCCGCCTTGCATGCCGTCCAGCACGATCACGTCGGCGCCTGCCTTGACCGCAAGCGCGACGTCGAAGCGCGGCCGGGTGGCACCGATCTTGACATAGATCGGCTTCATCCAGTCGGTGATCTCCCGCAGTTCCTCGATCTTGATCTCCAGGTCGTCCGGCCCGGTCCAATCCGGATGCCGGCAGGCGCTGCGCTGGTCGATTCCCGTCGGCAGCGTGCGCATCGCAGCCACCCGGTCCGTGATCTTCTGGCCCAGCAGCATGCCGCCGCCGCCAGGCTTGGCACCCTGACCGATGACCACCTCGATCGCATCCGCGCGACGCAGATCGTCCGGATTCATGCCGTAGCGCGATGGCAGTACCTGGTAGACCAGCACCGCCGAAGCGTCGCGCTCCTCCTCCGTCATGCCGCCGTCACCGGTGGTGGTGCTGGTGCCCATCTTGGTCGCGCCGAGGCCAAGCGCCCGCTTGGCGTTGGCACTGAGCGAGCCGAAGCTCATGCCGGCGATGGTGATCGGAATCTTGAGTTCGACCGGCTTGCGGGCGAAGCGGCTGCCGAGCACGACATCGCTCGCGCAACGCTCGCGGTAGCCCTCCAGCGGATAGCGGGACATCGAGGCGCCAAGGAACACGAGGTCATCGAAGCTCGGCAGGTGCCGCTTGGCACCGAAGCCCCTGATCTCGTAGATGCCTTCGCTCGCCGCGCGCTGGATTTCGGCGATTACGTTGCGGTGAAAGCTTGCGGATTCGCGCTTAAGGCGGGGATCGGTTGACACGGCTTAGTACTCGCCCGCGTGGTCAACGTGGAAGTTGTAAAGTTTTCGCGCCGAGCCGAAGCGGCGGAACGCGCTGGCATCAGCGTCGATTCCGGCCTGCGCCAGCAAGCCTTCCAGCTTCCCGCGGTGGGCTGCCGTCATCTCCTTCTCGATGCAGTCGGCACCCAGGCTGCCGACCTGGCCGCCAACAAAGATGACGGCCTCATAGATCGAATCGCCTAAGTCCGGTCCGGCGTCACCGCAGACGACGAGCGTACCGGCCTGGGCCAGGAAGGCGCTCATATGATCGACGGAGCCGCCGACGACGATATCGACGCCCTTCATCGAGATGCCGCAGCGCGCACCGGCGTCGCCTTCGATCACGACGAGGCCGCCGCGGCCGCTTGCGGCAGCCGACTGTGACGCATTGCCCTTCACCCGCACCCGGCCCGAAATGATATTCTCCGCAACCCCTTGACCGGCGTGGCCGCAGATGGTGATCGCTGCGTTCTGGTTCATCCCGCCGCAGTAGTAGCCGGCGTGCCCTGCAACCTCGACCTCGAGCGCCTGCGTCATACCGACGGCGATGTTGTGCCGGCCACGCGGATTGACGATCCGCCAGCGGCGATCGCCCTCTCCGGCCGCGTCATGCAGTGACTGGTTCAGCTCCCGCAGCGGGGCGCGGTCGAGATCGAACGTGATCATGGCGGTCAGGCCCGGCTCCAGCAGTAGACTTCGCCTGCCTTCGGTTCCCAGACCCGGGCATCGTCGGCATCAGGGAGGGTTGCAATCGCCCGATACTCCGACGCCATCGCTACCCAGTCTTCGGTCTCGGCCAGCACCGCCGGTTTGCAGGCAATCGCATCACGCGCGACGGCAAAACCGTCCGCGGTGCCGACCGCAAAGGTAAAGAAGCCATCGAGATCGGAGCCGGCCGTAATCAGCGCTTCGCGCAGGCTCAAGCCGGCGCCCAGGCGGTCGGCCAGATATGCGGCCGCCACCTCGCTGTCGTTATCGGTTTGGAAGCTCATGCCGCGCCGAGCCAGCCGGCGGCGCAGATCATTATGGTTGGAGAGCGATCCGTTGTGCACCAGACAGATGTCGAGACCGGCGGCGAACGGGTGCGAATGGCGAACGGTGACCGCGCTTTCCGTGGCCATGCGGGTATGGCCGATGCCGTGCCCACCGTCGAGCCCGGCCAGTTGAAAGTGCTCGGCTACGCTGGCCGGATGGCCGACTTCCTTGTAGACCTCGATCTCGCTGCCGATGCCGATGATGCTAACGTCGGGATAGGCGCTGGCCATCCAGGCTGAAAGCGCAGCTGCCTCGGTACCGAGCGACAGCAATGCATGCCGGTCCCGGTGCACGATCAGCGCCGGCACGCCGAAAGCGGCCTCGGCGTCAGTGCCGATCTGCTGCCATTGCACGGTGGAAGTCGTCGCGTACAGGCTGAGCTTGACGCTGCCCGGCGGAACCGGCCTGCGGTAGACCGCAAAGCCGGCGCTGTCGGGTCCGCGGTCGGCCATCTCCAAGAGCATGCCCTGCAACAGCCGGCCGAGGACCGGCGCCAACGCCTGATTCTTGAGGAAGATGCCGACAATACCGCACATCCGAATGACCCGCCTGCCGTGCCGCTAGATACGCAGTTCTGCAGCGATGCCGCCCGCATTGCCCACCACAGGCGCGCCTGCCGTGGCCGTCACATCGCCCGTCACACCGCGGCCCGGAAGCGGCACGCCCGTCGCCACGGACGCGGGCACGCTCAAGGCCCGCAAATCCTCCGGCTCGAGGTTATGCAGCTTCGTCTTGCCGCAGCAGCGCGCCATCATCGAAGCTTCGGCCGTCAACGCCCTGATCAGGCTGGCAACCGCCGCCGCGCTGGCATCTGCAGGCTCGGCGCTATCCGCAAACGGGTTGGCATCTTCGAGCCGCGTGCCGGCGGCAATGTGCGCCGCGACACCCAAGGCAACCGCGGACGCGGCGAGTGCGATCAGCTTGGCGCCGTCGCTGCCGGTGCGAACACCGCCGTGGAAGACGAGATCGATCGCACCGAGCCGGCGCCGACGGAGCAGGTGATCGACCGCATCTTTGAGGAGGTTGATCGCTGGCGGGTGCGTGAGTTCGGCCCTGGGATCAACGCTGGCACCGGCCGCATCGATCAGGACCAGGTCGGCCGCGCACTCGACTGCCGCTTCGATCGTGTCATTGAGCGTGTCGGCGCTGGCGAGCAGGCCCACCGGCCGGCCGTTGCCTTTCGCCGCTGCCGCGCGGTCCGTTTGCGTGAAGATCCAAAGCGATGCTGCCGGTTCGGGCGTGTCATCGGCACCGACGATCTGCAGCCACGGCGCCTCCCCGAGCGCTTGCCGGCCGAGGTACGCGCTGCCCGCTTCGGCAAGCGCACGGCCGAGGGCGGTACGGAGGTTCTCCGGCGCATCGTCGAAGCCGCTGACGACAAACGGCGTGCCGAGAGCGACGGCACCGCCCAGGTGGATCGCCGTCCCACACTGCTCCCTGTAGGGATCGATGACAAGGCGCGTCAGGTTGGCCGGCAGGAAGACGAGGTCGTCCAAGGTGGCGGAGACATCCTGCCTCGGAACCGGCCGCGCTGCCCCGAGCCGGCGCCTCAGCAGCATGCTTTGAGCGGCAGCGTCGCCAGCGGGCGTGTGCGCCATCGCCATCACGCCCTCGCGGGCGCGCAGGCTGGTGTTGGCCGATCCGGTCTCGGCATCGCAGCGGAAACAGCGGGACGCCTCACGGCGCGCGGTGTCCTCGTCAAAGGTCGCATCGACCTGCGTGAACGCTGAAGGATCGGCGCCGAGACCGCAGAAGGCGGGCTCCTGACGCGGCGTCGATTCCCAGGCTGGCGCTTGGGCCACCGCTACGCGGCGGTTGCGATAGGGTGTCCGATAGGGCGCCGGATCGGCGCAGCCATCCAGCATTGCGCCGATCGTGTACGCGGCCTTGTGCCCCTGATGCATCGCTTCGACGATGCTGGAGCCGCCGAAAGCGCCGTCACCGGCGGCGAGGACCTTGGGATCGGCGGTGCGCAGCGAGCTCGCATCGGCTGTCACCCGGCCACCATTGAGAAGCCGAAGGCCCGCCAGTTCCGCGTTGTGTGCCTCCTGGCCAACCGCAGCGATGACGAGACCTGCCGACAGCGCGTGTTCGCTTCCTGGGACAGGCTGCGGCCGTCGCCGCCCATCGCCTTCCCGCTCTCCTGGCTCGGTCTTGACGCAGTGCAACGTCAAGCCCCCCTCGCCTTCGGCCGCGACTGCCACCGGCTGGACCTGACAGACGAACTCGATGCCCTCCGCCAGCGCACTCTTCACCTCGTCGCCCCGTGCCGGGAGTTCATCGAGGGTCCTGCGGTAAACGATGCGGACGCTCTCGACGCCGGGCATGCGCCGGGCCGTCCGCGCCGCATCCATGGCGACGTCACCGCCGCCGACGACAACGACCGAGGATGGCAGCTGCGGCCGTTCGCCGCGGTTGACCCGGGCCAGAAGCGAAACACCGTCGACAACACCGGGCAGTCCGTCACCCGGAATCCCGAGCGGCTTGCCCTTCGACAGGCCGATCGCCAGCAACACCGCATCGTGGCGGCTCTTGAGCTCAGCCAGGGTGAAATCGCGCCCCAGGGCCTGGTTGGCATGCAGCGTGATGCCGGGGCAGTGCGCCAGCAGCCGATCGATGTCCTGCGCGATCACGCCTTCGGGCAGGCGAAAGCGAGGGATGCCCCACACCATCATGCCACCCGGTCGGTCGGTCGCCTCATAGACGTCGACGCGGAAGCCGGCGCAGGCGAGGTCATGGGCGGCGGTCAACCCGGCCGGGCCGGCGCCGACGATGCCGATCGTCTCGCTGCGGGTAACCGGGACCGGCGGCAGGCGGTAGGACGCGCCAAGCCGGTCAAGGACGAACCGCTTCAAGCCGCGGATGGCGACAGCGCCATCGGCCGCACCGCGGCGGCAGGCGCATTCGCAAGGCGCATCGCAGACCCGGCCGCAGATGGCGCTGAATGGGTTGGTCGCCGTAATCGCCTCGATCGCCTGGTCGAACCGCCCCTCCCAGACGAACGCCGCGTAGGACGGCACGTCGGTGCCAACAGGGCACGCGGTCTGGCAGGCGGGCGGCAGGAAGTCGCGCCCGTCGGCGCCGGCGATAGGATCGGACATGATCGCTTGTTTCCCTCTTAAGCCGCGGTTGCCGCCCGCTTCGGCACATAGGGCAGGCCGGTCAGGGCTGCGGCCTCGGGCGTCAGCGCCACCAGATCGGACCGGCCGAGCTGGCGGACATCGGTGTGGCCGAGCCCCAGCGTCAGCGCCGCGATCTGCCAGCGCACGGTTTCCAGATAGCGGTGGATCTTCTCGGCGGCTGTGCGCACTTCCAGGCGTTGCTCGTGATCCGGATCCTGGGTCGCAATGCCGACCGGGCAGGCACCGACATGGCACTGCATGCAAGCAATGCAGCCGGCCGCGATCAGGAGGCTGGTCCCCATCGCGCACGCCCGAGCACCCAGCGCCAGCGCCTTGACGACGTCAACGCCATCCTTGATGCCGCCCATGAGGACGATGTCCATATCGTTGCCGGCATCGATTTCCTTGAGGCCGTCCATCGCTTCCTGAATGGCGGCCAAGGTCGGAATGCCGACGTTTTCGAGGACCTCGGTCGAGGCGGCGCCGGTGCCGCCCTGCACGCCGTCGAGGGCGACGTAATCGAAGCCATCCTTGTACGCGATCTTGATGTCGTGCTGGACCCGCCCCGCCCCCATTTTCAAGCCAATCGGCAGGCGGTAGGCGGTTGCCTCGCGGAACTCCTCGATCTTGATCACCAGGTCGTCCGCACCCAGCACGTCCGGGTGCCGCGACGGCGAGCGGAGATCGATGCCTTGCGGGATGCCGCGCATCGCCGCCAGGTCGGGCGTCACCTTCTTTGCCATCAACTGGCCGCCGAGGCCCGGCTTGGCGCCTTGCGAAGCATAGAACTCGATCGCATCGGCGCGTTGCATGTTGTGCACGTTCCAGCCGAGCCGGCCGGAGAGGCACTGGTAGATGAGCTGGTCGGCTTCCTCGCGCTGACGATCGAGCATGCCGCCTTCACCTGTGTTCTCGGCAACACCCGAAAGCCGCGACGCGACCGCGAGCGCGATCTTCATCGAGCGGCTGAGCGCGCCGTAGCTCATCGGCGCGATCATGACCGGCATGCTGAGGCCGAGCGGCTTTGCCCCGGAGCGGCTGCCCACGGTGGTCTCGAGGGAGACCGCAGCCAGCGGATCGGGGTGCGCCAAGCCCTTCTCAACATCGCGGGCGAAGTCGATATCGCCGAAGTCGGGCATCGGCTTCGAGGCGCCGTAGCCGCGGATGCGATAGCGGCCGATCTGCGCCTTGATCGCGATATCCTCGCGAACCCTGCGGTTCCAATAGCCCGTCGCGGCGCCGCCTTCGTCCCCCCGATCGTAAGGTTGCGGCCGGCTGCGCGGCTCGGGCGTGCCGTAACGGAGCTTGGTGCCGGCGTTCTCGATACGGCTCAATGAGCCATGAAAGGAAATGCCGTAGCGGTCGAGGAACTCGAGGATTTCCAGCCGTTCCTGCGCGGGCAGGTCCGTCTCCCTGGCATCGGCGCCAAGGCTGACGATGCGGCCGCCGACGTAGATCGTCCCGCCTGTCATGTCCTCGCCGACACGCTCACCGGAATCACCCAGGATGATGATCCGGCCGCCGTACATCATGTAACCGGCGAGGAAGCTGGCATTGCCGGCGCAGCAGAGCGTGCCCGCCTTCATCACCTGACCGGCGCGCGAGCCCATGTTGCCGCGGATGACGATCTCGGCGCCGCGGATCGCGACGCCCGCGATCGCGCTCGCATTGCCGCCGACGACGACGCTGCCGCGGTGCATGTTGTCGCCAACCGCCCAGCCGACGTTGTTGTCGACCTCGAAGCGCGCCCCATCGCTCAAGCCGGCACAGAAGTAGCCGGCGGAACCGTGAATGCGCACGCTTGTGGGCGTCACCAAGCCAACGCCGATGTGATGGCGGGCATCGGGGTTGATGATGTCAATGTCCTGGCCCTCGGCCGCCAGCGCGCGAATGCGCTGATTGGCCTCGCGGACCGGTGTTACGGCAAGATCGATCGCGACCATGTGGCAAAGCTTCCCGGTGGCGGTTCGCTGGTATTGAGCTGACGGCCCGGAAACAGACGGTTGAGGGAGACTTCCTCAGACGCGATGGCCACCAGCTCGTCGGTTTCCATCATCACCATCGGCTTGGCCGCGAGCTTGTCCTTGGCGCAGCCGAGGCCGTCGCCGGTGGCGACCAGGAACGAAAATGTGCCGTCAAGATCCTCGACCGCGCGTTCAAGGGCGGCGTTCAGCGAGGCGCCGCTGCGCAGCTGGTCGGCCAGGTAGACGGCGATCAGTTCGCTGTCATTCTCGGTGCGAAACTCGAAATCGCGCTGCTCAAGCGCGCGGCGCATCTTCCAGTAATTGGTGATCTGGCCGTTATGGACAATGGCGACATCGGCAAACCCGGTCGCCCAGAACGGATGCGCGGCTTCCGGGCGAACGTCCGATTCGGTCGCCAACCGGACGTGGCCAATGCCGTGCGTCCCGTTGATGCCGCTGATCCCGTAGACGCGGTCAACATCGCGCGCCGTGCCGCAGTCCTTGATGATATCGAGCCGGCGGCCGACCGACAGCAGCTTCGCCCCGCGTTCGAGTGCATACGCAAAAGCCTGGATATCGCCGGCAAACGCGACGGTGACGCGCCAGGTGACCCCGGTCAACCGCTCCTCCACCGGTGTCGCCGCAAAATCGCTGAGGATGCTGCGAATGCGCTCGATCGCGGCCTCCCGTTCCGGCCCCTCGCCGACGAGGAAGCGCAAGACGAGGTGGTCGTCCCCTGCGCCGTAAAGTGCGAACCCGGTACTGTCCGGACCGCGGTGCTGGCAGCCGTCCAGCATATCGACCAGGGCATGACCCACGGGCCGGTTGCCCTGCCCATCCTTGAAGAAGATACCGGCAATGCCGCACATGCCGCCCGCCACCCTTCCGCCGAACCAATGCGGCAGACGCTACCATCGCCGCCGCGGTAGATCAAGAACCCTGTGCAAAACTTTTTCCTCTGAAGAAACACCCCGCACCGCCGAGGCAACGGCCGACAGCAGGGGCTCGTGGTCAGGCTCAGAAAGCGCCTGTTAGACTCAATACCACAACGGATCGTCATGGCCGGCGAAGGCCGTCTTTCGGTTGTTGGACTCGATGATGGCTCAAACCGTGGATACGCGTGACGAGCACGCGCATGACGGCTTTGGGATAGGCCCCTCACCCGCGTCATGGCCGGCGCATCATGCCTGCCGCCCCTCCCCTTCATCGTCATGGCCGGCGGAGGCCGGCCATCAACTCGTCGTGCCGGCCCAACGGACGGGATGGGCCAAAAATACGGCTTTCGATACAATTTCCTGCCAAAACTGGCGCAAACAAATAGGACGCTATTTTGACTGTAACGGTACTTGGCCGCAGTTTTACTTGTGCTTGTTTATTTTGACAGCCGCGCAGGCTTTCAATTACAAAGTCGCGGGGTGCGAGACGGGCGCCGTTCCTAGGGCAAGTTCCAAACGGGAGGTGACCGTGGCTACAATTCCAGGCTCGGCGTTTGACGACGTGATCAAGGGTTCCTCCGGCGACGACCTCGCCGCGGGCGGAGCGGGCAATGACCAGATGAACGGCAAGTCGGGCAATGACCTGCTGTTCGGCCAAGACGGCAACGACACCATCGAGGGCGGCAGCGGCAACGACGTGCTGACCGGGCTCAGCGGCGACGACGAGTTGCAGGGCGGCTCCGGCGACGACCTGCTGCTGGGTGGCTCCGGCGACGACACGCTCAAGGGCGGATCCGGTGCCGACAGGCTGGTGGCCGGCGACGGCGATGACGCCCTTTCCGGCGGGGCAGGGGACGACGTCCTGCACGGCAATGCCGGCGATGACATGCTGGAGGGTGGATCCGGCGACGACGTCTTGAGTGCCGGTTCCGGCGACGATGAGCTCCTCGGCGGGGCCGGTAGCGACAAGCTGTTCGGTGAAGCGGGCGATGACATGTTGACCGGCGGCGCCGGCGACGATGTCCTCTCCGGCGGCGCCGGTGACGACATCCTGCGCGGCGGCAGCGGCGAAGACTTGTTCATCTTCAACGGCGGCGGCGGCAACGACATCATCCTCGACTTCCACGCCGACGACGACACGCTACGCATCGCCAAGAATATCAACGGTCTCGACGTCAGCTCCGCCGCCGATGTGGCAGCGCTGGCAACCGAAGAAGGCGACAGCACCGTCCTCACCTTCGGCCAAGATACGGTGACCCTGGTCGGTGTGTCGGTCGACGACCTGCAGGCCGATCCCGGCAAGTTCATCATGGTGGTCTAACCCCGACACTCCGCTTCTGCCGTCGGATCGCGTGCAGCGGCACGGGGCGGCGGCCAAAATCTCCTTAAGAGGACCAAGCGATGGACCCCAGCAACACCATGGCCGGCGCATCGGCGCCAGCAGCGCTGCAGGTTTATCAGTTGACGCGGGCAGCGCTGCTCTTGGTGTGGGATGCGGCAGGGGTACCGCCGCGGACACGGCTCGTGGCGATGAACAGCGGCGTGCCGATACGCACCCGGTTCATCACCACGCGCCTGTCCTTGGCCGGGCAAGGAAGCCGGACCGTGCTCGCCCTCGTCCATAACGGTGCGTCGCTCGATCCGGCGGGCCTCAGCGTTCGCGACCTTGAAGGTCACGTGATTGCCCATGAGGAGGAGGCCTGGCGCGGCGAACCGCTTCCGTTCGACGCCGCGCGCCTGCTGGCCGGTCTTGATGCTTCGCAGCGGATCGCAGCGGCCCGCTTCGTTTTGACGAACTGCCCCGCGGTCCTGCAGCTCAGCCACAATGCCGACTATATCGCTTGCTGCCGGGAGTTATTGAGCGAGCTCAAGCTCAAGGCGCGACCGTTCGCCCCGCGCGCCCGCGTCGTGGACGGCTATGTCTTGTGTGAATGCGTCACGCCGAAGCGGCTTGGTCAGCAGCTGAGCGCGGTCGTGATGGCCGGGAATGCGATCGCCCGGCCGCTCGGCACGCCGGTCGCTTGCCCCGACCCCCGCCTGCCGGCGGGCCTCCAGCGTGTTGCCGTTCTCCTCGATACGAGCGGCCTTGAAGCGGCACCAATCAGCCTCCTGATCTTCGGCAAGGACGGCCTCGCCTGGCGGTGCTGCACCGTCGATGGTTCGGCGGTGCCGGCCGTCCTTGACTGGCTGGCGCGTCCCGAGCAGCCGTCCCGGGCCGCACGCTGGTGCCTCACCGCAGGCTTGACGCAGCTCGCGAATGAGCGGCCGGCGGCGGCACAGCGGCTGATCCACGAGATCGAGGCTTTGGCGCCACCGCCACCGGCGGCCAGCGTCAGGCGATCGCCGGCGCTCAACGCCGGGTTGACCCAGGCCATTGCCACCCCTGCGGGGCTCCTTGTTCAGGCGTGGCTGAGCGATCCGCACGATCTTGTCGGCGCGATCGCAGCCACCAGCATTTCGGGGCGGCAGACACTGCCGATCGACGGGAGTGCCATTTTGCCGCCGCCGCCAGACACGCCCAAGGGCAGCCGCGGCTTTGCGGCGTTGTTCCCGGCCGGAGACGGGGCCAAGCCCGGGGCGCCCTGCCAGATCGAGCTGATCCTGCGCTCGGGCCACACGATCGAGATCGGCGAAGGCCCGGGACCGCTGCGCAGTGCCGCTGCCCTCGATTCCGTCTTGAAGATGCCGCTGCAGGGAGCGGCCAGCCCCGCGGCCGTCGCGGCCTGCATCGAGCCTGCCGTCCGCGCGCTGATCGGCGCTCGCACGGCGGCGGCCACCCCGCTCGCGGTGCACACGTTCGGCACACTGCCGCGGCAGCCACGGACCGGTGTCGTGATCCCGATCGACGCTGATCCCGCCATTCTTGCCGCGCACGAAGGGCTGGCCGCCGCCATGCCGGAGCCCAATGGTGTTGAACGCGTCTACGTGCTGAGCAGCCCGGACGAGGAGGCCGCAACCGCCGCCCGCCTTGCCGATCTGCACGCATGCTACGGCGGTGGCTACCGGCTGGTCGTAATGCCAGGCGATGCTGGCGGCGCAAGCGGCCTCAACGCCGCTGCAGCGCTCATCACCGCGCCGGTGCTCGCGTTTCTCGGTGAAGGCCTCATCCCGGAGGCCGCCACCTGGCTCGACGCGCTCCTGCATGCGCTGGCGGTTGGACCGGTGCGTTCGCTGGTGGCAGCACCGACGCTCTACCACGATGGCTCGATCGCGGCCGCCGGCGCCGACGCCGCTCTCGATGCATTCGGCCGCTGGGAGATCCGCAACCGCTTTGCCGGCTTTCCGCGCGGCTATCCGGCACTTGTGAAGGCTGGCGCCGCACCGATCGCCTCGACCGGGTGCTGCGCGCTGCCGCGGGCGCTGTTCGACGCACTCGGCGGCTTTGCGCTCGACTATCTCGGCCCATTCCACCGCGACGCGGATTTCTCGGCGCGCGTATGCCAAGCCGGCGGCCACGCCAGCATGGCACAGGAGCCTTACGTCATCGCATTGCGCGACGACGATCCCCAGGCAGCGGGCAACTCCGCGCTCGCACATGAACTTGACCGCCAGCTATTCGAAGCACGCTGGCGTTCCTTCATCGAGGCAGCGGGCGCGGTCGCCTGCGACCACCCGCGCGGGCAGCCGACGGTAGTCGCAAAGGCCCGCCCCCGCCACTCGCGTCCCCGAAAGAGGGCAGCATGACCAGCGCACGCGTTCTCTATCTTTGCCACGGACACCCCGCGCTGCATCCCGGTGGCACGGAAATCTTCGCGCACGACCTGTTCAGCGCAATGCGAGCCAGTGGCCAGGCGGAGCCGTTCTTCCTCGGCTGCGCGACGCGGCTGCATCGGCCGCTGCGCCCAGGGGCGGTGCTGCAGGCGATCGCGCCGGGCGGTGACGAGGCCCTGTTGTCGGTTGGCCGCTTCGACCGGCTGATGCTCGCGCAAACCGAGCTCACGGCGTTTGCGCACGCAATGTCCGAGCTCTTGACGTCATTCAAGCCGGACATCGTTCACCTGCACCACTTGTCGCTGGTCGGCCTGGAAGCCCTGGTCCTGATCCGCCGGCATGCGCCCCAGGCACGGATCGTGATGACGCTGCATGACTACCATCTGATCTGCGCCAACGATGGCCTCATGCTGACCTGCCCCGAGGGGGGTCCGTGTCGCCAGCCCTCCTCGGATGCGTGCCACCGCTGCCTGCCGGAAACACCCGCCACCCGGCACGCCTTGCGGCGATTGCGGCTGAACAACCTGCTGTCGCTGGTCGATCAGTTCATCGCGCCCAGCGCGTTCCTGCGCGAGCGGTACGTCGATTGGGGGCTCGGCGCCGAGCGGATCCAGGTCATCGCCAACGCGGTCCCGGCCGAAGATGCGCCCATTCCGAGCGGCGGCTTCCGGCAACGGCGAACCTTTGGCGTGTTTGGCAACATCGCGCCGCACAAGGGGACGCTGGTGGCGCTCGAAGCCGCACGCCGCCTTGCCGCCGCCGGCGTCGATTTCGGCTTGCGCATCCACGGCGGCCTCGGCTTCCAGCCGCCGGAATTTCGCCAGGCCTTCGCTGAAGCGCTTACTGCTGCATCGCCGCTCGCCACCCACCGCGGCCCCTATCAGCGCGAAGAGCTGCCCGCGCTGCTGGCGGCGGTGGACTGGGTGGTGGTGCCCTCGGTCTGGTGGGAGAACCAGCCGCTCGTCATCTTAGAAGCGTTCCGGCACGGCCGGCCGGTCATCTGCTCCGACCTCGGCGGCATGGCGGAAGCAGTCCAGGCAGGGCGCGACGGCCTTCATTTCCGCGCCGGCGACGCCGCCGATCTGGCCGAGATGATGGCCCGCGCGGCGAGCGATCCGGACCTGTGGCAGGACCTGCATGATCGCCGCCCGGCCGTGCCCACCCTTGAAGACGCGGCCCAGGAGCATCTCGCGCTCTACCAAGAGTTGATGCAGCGAAAGGACGCGGCGTAATCGTGATGGAACACGGAACCCCGATGACCGAAGAGACCCTCGTTTGCGAGCAGCCGAGCGACGACGTGCCGCCCGCGGCTGACGCAGCGGGCGCACCCAGCAACGCCACGGCGGCCGAGCTGACGCTCGGATTCGCCCTCGACACCGGTTGCATGCTCGTTTTCGGCCACATGGCCGCTCCACCGCCTGCGGCAGCCAAGGCAGGCTTTGCTGACGGCGGCAGCAGTGCCGCCGGAAGCTGGCGCAGTTTCGCCTGGGCGCCCCCGGCCGAGCGGCAACAGGGCATGACCCCTTTCATCGCCGCGCTTGCAATCGAACAGGTGTTTCGCGCGCAGGCGCTGCCGATCGAACTCGCCGTCGAGGATGCCGGCGCGAATATCGCCCTGCCGCCCGTCAAGCGGATCGAGATCGACAGCGGGGCACTCGTCGAGCAGCTGGCGCGTGCGGGCGCACCGATGGCGCGGATCTTCGACTTCCTCAAGGAAACGCTGTCGGCTCCTGCGTTCGGCGGCAGTTCCCCCCGCAACCATCGGTTCTTGCTGACCGTCCTCGCCGGCATTTCGCGCCAGGACGGGTTCATCGAGATCCTCGGCGTCTCGGAGTACGGCGGGCTCTTAGTCCAAGGCTGGTCTGCGCACTTGCGCGCCGGAACGATCGAGGTCGAGATCGTAACCGACCGCTTCGAGGTGCAGAACCTCGCCGTCGCGACGTTTGAGCGCGCCGACCTCCTCAACACCGCGAAGGGCATCATCGGCTACAGCAAGGACGCCAGCGTGGGCACGTTGGCGACAGTGCGCGCGATCCACTTCCGCAGTGGTGACGAGTATTTGCGCCTCGATGTCGTCAACGCGCAGGCGATCTACCTCGATAACGCCGCAAGCGTTGCGCAGCTCAAGGATATGCTGCCGAAGCTGGAAGGTCCACCGCCGGTCTTGCAGGCCCTAAAGCGGGTGGTCCGGCCGCGCTTCCCCGGCCACGAAACGGTCTCCACCTTCGCCGAGCCGGTGCGGATCGCCTGCGACGTTGCGCTGCATCTCGATGGGCATGGCATTTTCGTCAGCGGCTGGCTGCTCGATCCCGGCCAGCGGATGTGGTTGGCGCTCCTGAAGAGCACGGCCAATTTCTATGCGCGGCTGCATCCGATCTGGGCCCGCCTGCCGCGGCCGGATGTTTCCCAAGGATTTGAGGCCGATCCGCAGATGGCGCCGCTGATGGCCAGCACCGACCACCGGCACGGCTTTCTCGCCTTCGTCCCACGCACGACGCCAATGGCAGCAAACGAGAAGTTCTATCTCGAACTCGTCACCAAGGACGAGGCATGCGCCTTCCTGCCGATCACGTTTGCCGAGGACGAGCCGAGCCTGATCGTGCGCAGCTTGCTCGCAGGCGTCAGCCTTGACGACCCGAACCTGGAGCGGATCATCAGCCAGCACCTAGGCCCCACCGTCTCGGCGCTCGCCGACCGACGGGCAGCACCAGAGACCCCGTGCGCGCCGATCGGGTTCGGCCACTCCCGGCCGCAGCCGCAGCTGTCCGTCATCATGCCGGTGCCGGCGGCGTACCGCGATATCGATGTCAACTTTGCCTGCCTCGCCACCGACCCCGATTTCCGCGCTGCCGAGCTTATCCTGCTGGCGGCTGCCTCCGGGATATCGGCCGCCGCGCTGAAAGCCCAGGCAGCCTTTTACGGTCTCTCCGGCAAGCTGGTGATCGCTGCCGATGGGATGGACACGTTCGAAGCGATGGACCTTGGCGCGCGCTACGCCGAAGGGGAGCTGCTCCTGTTTCTCTCGGCCGCGGTTTTTCCGCGCGCGCCGGGCTGGCTGTCGCGCCTGACGGCGGAGCTGGCGCGCATGGCGTGCCCCGGCTTGGTCAGCCCGACGCTGATGTACGAGGACGAGTCGATCCGTTTCGCTGGCCAGCCGCTTGATGCGGGCGCGGCGCCGCTTGCCTCCTCCGCCCGGCTTGCCGGCTATCCGGCCGACTGGCTGAGCGAACGGGCGCCGGTGGCTGTCGCCGCAGCAGCTCCTGAATGCTGCCTCGTCCGGCGCAGCCTGTTCCAGGAACTCAACGGCTTCTCGCGGGCGCTGGTCGGCCCGGCACTGAAGGGCCTCGACTTCTCGCTCAAGGTCCGTGGCCACGGCCGCGCATGCACCTGGGTGCCGGACATCCGGCTCTACGCCCTCGACGACGACAGTGAGCCAGGCGAGCCGGACTACTGGCTCCGCGTCGGCCAGATGGTCGATCGGTGGGCGTTCGAGCGGCAATGGTGTGCGCCGGCGGCTATCGGTTCGTTACTCGACTGAAGCGTGTAAGACGAGGGGAGCCCAGACGTGAAGGTTCTGATCCTGTCGCACGGCCATCCGACGTTCTCGATCGGTGGCGCCGAGGTGGCCTCTTATAATCTCTTCAAGGGATTAAATCGGCTTGACGGCTGCGAGGCGCATTATCTCGCCCGCGTCGGGCCGCCGATCAGCCGGCACCGTGATACGCCGTTCATGAGCCTGCGGCAGAATGCGCGCGAAACGCTGTTCTACGCCAACGACTATGACTACTACCGCCTCTCCAATCGCGATCTCGCGAACCTGCGCCGCGATTTCGGCCGTTTCCTCTGCGACGTCAGACCCGATGTCGTCAACCTGCACCATGTGCTGGGTTTCGGCGTCGAGGCGATCCGCGTGATCCGGGAGACGCTGCCCGAAGCAAAGATCGTGTTCACGCTGCATGAATATCTGTCGATCTGCAACAATCACGGTCAGATGATCAGAGCCAGGGGCGGCCAGTTGTGCCAGCGCGCTACGCCAGGCGAATGCAATGTCTGCTTTCCCGGCATTTCGCCAGCCCAGTTCATGCGGCGGGAATTATTCTTACGCTCGTTCTTCGATCAGGTGGACATGTTTGTCTCGCCGAGCCGGTTTCTCATCGAGCGCTATGTGGCCTGGGGGCTGCCGCGCGAGAAGATGGTGATGCTGGAGAACGGCCTCGACATCGGCGAGATCGCACCGCCGCGACCGCTCGCAGGAGCCAACCAACGGCGCAGCCACTTCGCCTATTTCGGTCAGCTGAACCAGTTCAAGGGCATCAAGGTGCTCTTGGAGGCGATCGTCCGCATCCCGGCCAACGTGTGGGGAAACGACGCCATCCTCAACGTCTATGGCGGCAACCTGGAAGTGCAGCCGGAAGCGTTTCAGCAGGAGTTCAAGCGCCTGGTCGCCGCCGCCGGCCGCCGCGTGCGCTTTTTCGGCAGCTACCGCAGCCCGGACCTGCCGATCCTGATGCGGGATATCGACTGGGTGATCATTCCGTCGACCTGGTGGGAGAACTCACCGGTGGTCATCCAAGAGGCGTTCCTCCACGGCCGGCCGATCCTCAGCAGTGACATCGGCGGCATGGCGGAAAAGGTGCGCAACACAGTCGATGGCCTTCATTTCCGCACCGGCAGCGCCGAAAGCCTGGTGGATCGGATCACCCTGGCGCTGTCCTCCACCGAGCTGTGGGAGCGCCTGCGCGGGCGCATCCGCAAGCCGGTCAGTGCCGAGGAAGCGGCGCAGCAGCACCAGGCACTGTTTCGCAGCCTGTTCCCGGCCCGACGCGGCGAGCCGGATGCGCCGCTCAGCGCCCTTGCGGCCGAGTAGCCCCCAATGGCGGCGGTAAAGCGAACGACGGTCAATCCGGTTCTGCAGAGCGCACTCAAGCGAACCCGCGCCGGCGTGCTTTACGCCGCCCTCCTTGGCAGCTTCATCAGCGCTCTCCACCTGATCCTGCCGCTCTACATGGTGCAGGTCTACGACCGCGTTGTACCGGGCCGCAGCCTCGATACGCTGATCGTACTGACACTGCTGGCGGTGGCGGGCCTGAGCTTCCTGGGCCTCATGGAATACATCCGCGCCCGCGTGTTCATGATCGTAGGCGAACGCCTGGCACGTCAGCTGGGTGCCCCTGTGCTGCAGGCAGCGGTCGCGCAATCGCTGCGCAGTCAATCCACCGTCGCGACCGACGCGATGCGCGACGTCCACGAGTTGCGCCAGTTCGTGACCGGCGGTCCTGTTGCCCTACCGTTCGATGCCCTCGTCTCACCGCTGTTCCTGCTGTTGCTGTTCGTGCTGCATCCCACCTATGGCGTCGTCGGCGTGATCGCGGTCGCGATCCTGATCAGCCTCAGCGTCGCCATGGAGTATGTCGCCAGGCGGCCGCAGGCCTCCGCCAACGACGCCGCGGTGCGCTCCCACGTCGAAGTCGGTGCTGCGATCCGCAATGCCGAGATCATCGAAGCGCTCGGCATGCGCGCTGCCATCGCCAGCCGCTGGCGGCAGGGTCAGGATCGGGCCCTCATGCTGGTCGGTGCGGGAAACACGGCCGCCAAGGCGATCAGCGCCGTCGCGCGCTCGCTCAGGATGATGGTGCAAATTGCAATGCTCGCCACAGGAGCCACGCTGTTGATCAGTCACCAAGTCTCAGCCGGCAGCATGATGGCGGCCACCATCATGCTCGGACGGCTCCTGCAGCCGTTCGATCAGCTTATTCAGGGGTGGCGCCAATGGTGCCTCGCGTTTGGCGCCTTCGCCCGGCTAAAGCAATTGCTCGCCGGCCATGTTTCCGACCGGCTGGAAGTGCCGGCGGTCGCGACCGAAGGCACCGTGGTGATCGAGCGGCTTTCCTTCATCCCCCCCGGCAGTGATCAGGCCTTGTTGAAAGGCATCAGCTTCAGCCTCACCCCCGGCGAGGTGCTGGGCATCATCGGCCCGTCCGGTGCCGGCAAGTCGACACTGGCCAGGCTTCTGGTCGGGGTTTGGAAACCGAGCGCAGGCGGCATCTACTTGGACGGGCATGACGTCTACGCCTGGGAGCGGACGAGTTTCGGCCGCGCCGTGGGCTATCTCCCGCAGAATGCAGCGCTGCTGGAGGGCACCGTCCGCGACAACATCGGCCGTTTTGCGGACGCGGAACTTGCAGACGTCATCACGGCAGCCAAGGCCGCCGGCGTCCACGAGATGATCGGCCGCCTGCCGCGCGGGTACGAAACCGTAATCGGCGAAGGGGCGTTCGTGCTGAGCGGCGGCCAGCGCCAGCGGATCGCACTGGCGCGCGCGCTGTTCGGCGGGCCGCGGCTGCTGGTCCTCGATGAGCCCAACTCCAGCATGGATGCAGAGGGCGAGCAGGCACTGCTGCTGGCGATCGAGCAGGCGCGTCGCAACGGAACCACGGTCGTGATCGTCGCCCAACGCACATCGGTGGTCGCGACAGCCGACCGGCTCCTGGTCCTGCGCGAAGGGCGCATCGAGCGGATTGGGCCGCGCCGGGAGGTGGCCAAGGACTATGCGGCTCCCGCGCCCAGGCGCAGCGTAGGCCCTGCCGCTGTCGCCCGCCTGCCGCTGACAGCGACGGCCTGACCATGACCGCGATAACGCTGCGCTCCTTGCCGGGCCGTACCGTCCACGCCGGCACCGCCAACGCACCCACCCATGCCGACGATAACGAGCCGTCGCTGCGCGGGACCGTGATCGCCGGCACGCTTGCGATCGCTTCGTGCTTCGGTGGCTTTCTCGGCTGGTCGCTGCTGGCGCACCTGGACTCGGCCATCATCGCCGCCGGAACTGTGATCGTTGACAGTCACCGCAAGACCATCCAGCACCTCGAAGGCGGCATTCTCAGCCAGATGCTGGTGCACGAGGGCGATCGCGTGCGGATGGGCCAACCGGTGGCGCTCCTCGATGCAACGCAATCGCAAGCACAGCTCAGCCAGCTCCTCGCCCAAACGCTCGCGACGCATGCCGAACTCGCCCGGCTGCGCGCCGAACAGGCGGGTTTGCGTGAGATGGAAGACCCTCCGGCGCTGGCAGGATCAGCCAATGACCCGCACGCAGCGGCGCTGCTGGCCGGACAGCGCCGGCTGTTCCAGGTTCGCTGGCAGGCGCACGACAGCGCGAAAGCGGTCCTTGAGCAACGGATCGAGCAATCACGCAAGGAGATCGCCGGCGCCGAAGCGGAGCTGACGGCGACCAACGAGCGCCTGCGACTGTACGAGGAAGAGCTTGCGGGCGTCGTCTACCTCTTGAACAAGGGCTACGAACGGCGCCCGCGGATGCTGGAGCTGAAGCGGACGGTGGCGGAGCTGAAAGGCCGCCAGGGCGAGCTCACCAACCAGATCGGCCGCGCCAACGCTGCGATCGCCGGCACAACGCAGGAGATCGCCAACCTCGAACAGACCCGGCTCGCCGAGATCGCCCGCGACATCGCCGATGCCCAGACGATCGAGAATGACTTGAGCGAACGCGTCCGCGCCGCCCGCGACGTCCGTGAGCGCCGCTCGGTGGCGGCGCCGCAGGACGGCATCGTTGTCGATCTGCGGGTCGTCACCCCAGGCGGCGTGATAGGGCCGGGTCAGGCCTTGATGGACATCGTCCCGGTTGATGACGAGATGATCGTGGAAGCCCGTGTCAGCCCGATCGACATCGAACGTCTGCATCCGGGCTTGCCGGCGGAAGCACGGCTCTCGGCCTACAAGCGCTCGAACGCGCCGGTCATCGGAGGGGTGGTGAGCTACGTTTCCGCCGACAAGATGGCGGACCCGCGGACCGGCGAGCCCTATTTCACCGTCCGCCTCAAGCTGTTGGCAGAGTCGTTGGCCATGAACGAGGAAGCGCGTCTTTCGCCCGGCATGCCGGTGGAGGTGATGATCAACACGGGTGAACGGCGAGCGATTGACTACTTCGTCGAGCCGGTCACCGAGCGGATGCGGCACGCACTGCGCGAGCGATGAGCGTCGCCTTAGCTCTGGGCACTACCGGTTAATTCACCTTGACAGCCGATACAGGAGATGGCCGTGACAAGCACGGCCATGACGGCACACTATAATACATTGATTATAATGGACTCTTTTCTCAGTCAGACTCTCAGAGGATCGCCCAGATCCCCATCACCAGCGAAAGCAGGGATAAGGCGGCCACGCCGGCAACGGCTGCGACCAGCCGCTGGTCCGTGGGCGCTGCCTGGAGCCGTTGCGCATCGGCCTGTTCAAGCGCCGCCGCAATGCCGTCAAAGCGGGCCTGAAACACTTCCAGCCCGCGCAACTGGTGCGCGATCTCGCCGACAGCGCCGTGCAGGCTGTCAACGGCCGCCGTCAGGGTTCGCAGCTCCGCCGCCTGGCCACTGGTTGCGCGCGCTTCGGCCGCTCGAACATCATCGATAACCGAACGCAGCGTCGCCTCGAAACTGCGTTGCACGCCGGCGACCTGATCCATCCATTGGCGGAGATCGGCGGGCATCGCCGCAGCTTCGCCGCGCTCCCTGCCGAGCACCTCAGCGGTGCGGTTGATCAGCGGCGCGGGAGTTGCAAGGCCGGGGCATAGGGCAAACACCTCGATGGCGTGACCCTCCCCCGGAGCGATTGGCGTTTCCAGCATGACTTCGAACGCATGCCGGCCATCGCCGACGCCAGCCTTTTCCAAATCGGCGCGGAACTTATCGGCACGGCCGCGGCCGGCCACCTCGCCGTCGCGGCGGATCTCGATCTCCAGCACCGCCGTGGGATCGGTGCGGTTCCAGGCCCAGCCGGAAACCTTCAGGCCTTTGGCGGCATCAATGTAGCCCGAGATTGCGGGCGCCACTGCGAGCGGCTTAGGCGCGGCTGGCGCAGCCGGCTTGGCGCCGGCAACAGCTTCAGGCGGCACGACGAGGCTCCAGGGCCGGCGCATCGGCCTGCATTTTGTGCGCAAGGCCGTTCTCGGTCAGGAACGTTCGCATTTCCCGGTAGCCACGGTAGTAGGCCTGGTTGAACCGCTCGAAGCGGCCCTGATCCCAGTACGCTTCCAACGCGAAGGGTTCGTCCGAAAACACATCGTAGGCCGGGATCGCGAATGTCTCGGCAAACTCGGAGGTCCGGCTGTCGTAGGTGAAGTAAATCGAGGGCACGCCATTCGCCAGAGCCATCAGATTGCCGTGCAGCCGGTAGCCGAGAACAAGATCCTGCAGGCGCGTCACGCAGTCGTAATCGGCAACAACGTCCGAGTAGAAGAGCCGCGTGCTGTAAAGCCGGACGAGCGGATCGTGTGCTCCTGCGAACCAACGCGACTGCGTCAGCTGCACGAGCGCCTGTGCCCGTTGCACCGGGGTGCCGAACACCAGCTTCTTTTCTTCGACCTCGCCCTGCGCCAGCAGCCTGAGGTCAAAGCGGCTGTCGAGATCGGCGATGACGGCCCGGTGGCGGTTGAGATAGCTCTCGACATCCTTGGCGTACGCGGCGGAAACCTCGCGGCGGACCGTGAAACCGACCGTGCGCACATCTGCCAAGGCGGGCAAGTCGATACGGAGCTCGGGATTGTTGCGGCGGAACAGCGTCGGACAGCCAATGATGCGGATGTTCTTGACGCCGATGTCCCACAACGTCTGGGCGGTGAACGCGCCGCGCACGCCGATGGTGCTGCAGCGGTCCGCGATCGCCCGCATCACCCGCTTCGTGTCCTCGGATAACTCAAGGGCGCCCTGGCTCGGTGCCTGGGCGCCGATGGCGAACGCGATCACCGGGATTTTCAGCTTCTCGATGATGTCTGCCGCATGGCTCCAGTTGGTCGACGGGTTGAGATAGTTGGAGCCCCTCAGAAAGCAGAAATCATACTCTGCGTTGTAGGAATCGATCTTCCGTTGATCAAACTTGCTGATTTCAAGAGGATCTATGCGATCGTAGTCAAGGAGCTTGAGCGAGGAATCAAAAACGAACGCATCACCAATGTTGTGATAGTGCTCAATGGAGCGCTGCTTGTCGCTGGCTTTGTACCAGCGAACACAGTCATGATCGTAAACCTCTCCCGCCGGTATCATGACCAGGATTTTTCTTGCTCTGGGTGCCATCAGTTCGACCCTCTATAACGCAGGGATGCATCAAAGTTGGCCACGAAGGCGCTCATCTCCCGCGGCTGCTTAAGCATGCGCTGCAAACAGCTGCTGCAGATCGACCGCGGTCAGCGGGCGCGGGCAATAGGGCTTCAGCGTGCCCGCGGCTACCCGCTCTTCGATCTGGTCCAGCGCCTGCGCAGGCTTGTCGAACGGCAGGTCGTAACAATCGTAGAGGGAATAGCGCCACCAGTTGACTTCAAGCAGGCGCGCGATGATGCGCTCGTCAAAGCGGTACTTCTTGATTGAAGCTGGCATGCCGGCGACGATGGCATAGGGCGGCACGTCCTTGATGACGACCGAGCGCGCTGCGACCACCGCACCGGCCCCGAGCGTCACGCCGGCCTTGATGAACGCGCCTTGGCCGATCCAGACGTCGGGCCCCAGCGTTGTCAGCGGGCAACTGGCCGTGAATTCGTGTTGCGTCTGACGGATGGTTTCGTAGCCATCCGGACGACTGAAGCGATCCCAGTCGTGCACGACCGGATAGTAGGCAACGCGCGAACAGGTCAGCCAATGGGTCGGATGCTCGTGCGCGCCGATGCGGACATCGGGCGCGATCGCGCAATAGCGGCCGATCTTCACCTTGCCGATCTGGCCGCCACTGACCGAGGTAAACGCACCGACCTCAAGCAGCGTCGGCTGGTCAATCCGGGCTTGGATGAAGCACGGTGGCTCGAAGGACGAGCCGGCATCAAGCTGGCATGTGCCCGTGAGCGTTGGCAGACGCAGTCCCAGCGGCTCGAGGCGCTCGCGCGGTGTGGCGCCGAATTCGATGCTGAGCGGTGCCATCAGCGCGTGCCCCTTGTCCAGTAACGGATCGGATTCTTCGCTTGAAGCGTGAAGAAAAGGTTAACGTCATGGCGCACCCGATCATGGCCGCCGGCCTCAGAGCGCCTTGCGGGGTTGCCAAGGCAGCAGCACACCGCGTAGAAGGAAAGGAGATGATGCGAGGCCTGCCACGATGCCCTGGCGGACACCCGCAAAGTGAAAGCAAGAGATGCGATGGCTAGACGTCTGTTTCGCAAGAAGCGACCGCAACAATCGCGGTTTTTGGCCGTCTCTCTTATTGCCATCCTCTGTCTCGGTGTGGGCTACGCACTCTGGTTCACCGACAGCACCCCGCAGCGCGAGACCGCGCAGATCAACGCTCCGGTCGCGACCGACGCCGGCCAGCCGGTCAAGCTTCCCTCCGGTTTCGGTGCTGCCTTCATTGACCGGCCGTCGATGCGGATTGGCAGTCTGGTCGAAAATGACCGCCGCAGCGAGGACAGCGCCGCCGCACCCCCGGTGGTCGAGCCCGGCGCGGTAGATCTGCCGGTACCGCGGGTAGAACCGGCGGCAGAAACCGCTCGCCCGACGTCAGCGTCGTCGGAGACCGCTCGCCCGACATCGGCGCCGGCAGCGAGCCAACCCTTGGGCCCCGGAAACGGCACGTCCGGCCAGAACAGCGAGCAGCCTCGCGCGGCTGCTCAGATTACGTCTGCAACGACTGCATCCGCTCCGGCTGCATCCCCGGCCGCGCCTCAGAGTCCCTCCGCCGGGCTGGCAACCGAACCTGCCGCCGGACCGGCAGCGCCGCCGTCCCCGGCCCAACCGGTCGAGACTGTAACCGTTGCCGCTCTGACCGCAGCGCCCGCTGCCACCCCGCCTTCAGAGCCGGAGATCGCGCCGGAGACCACGGAGTGGGTACCGCGCCCCGTCCCGCGCGCGCGCCAGGCGGAAGTCCCGCAGGCGAATGTCCCGGACGTGAACGACGAAGAGTCCATCGACATCGGAAGACCTGCGCCTGCGCCTTCGTCGGCGCCTGCTCCTTCCTCACGCGACGATAGTTTTGCGATCGTCGCTGCCCCGTTGCGGCCGGTGGTCGTTCCCCCGTCATTGGACGACGAGCCTCTGGTCACTGAACGCGACGCGCCAACGCGGTCGTTGGACGATAGCGATGTCGATCTGCCGCCTGCGACCAGCCGCAACGTCGCGCGCTCGCTGGTGACGACGGCCGTGCGCGACCGCGAACCGACCAGAACACTGGGAGACACGGTCAACCTGCGCGAGATCGATCGCGGCCAGCTCTATTACTTCACCGAGCTGACAGGCCTGATGGGGCGCAAGGTCGAGCATCGCTGGATCTACCGCGGCCGGGTGGAAGGAACGATGCGCTTTCAGGTCGGGAGCAACCGCTGGCGGGCGAGCTCACGCAAGACGGTTCAGCCGAATCAGAAGGGCGAATGGCGCGTCATCGTCGTTGACGAGGCCGGGCGGACGCTGGGCGGTTCGCGCCTGGTCGTGGAGTGAAGGTCTCTCGGCCGGCTGACGGCGGTTCGAGCAGAATGCATTCCCGGTGATGCACATCACAGGAACGCACTACTGAAACTGCTATAACTCTCATCGTCAGGGGCTCCCCACCCCCATCTCCTGACACTCCCTCACGGGGCGAGCCGGGCCGCAACGGTCCGGTTCTGCCCCTTAGGAGGGGGAAGCCGGGGCGATCTTACCTCCCCCCACCGCCCGCACCTTGGTCTGCCGCCGCTCACAGATAGGGTGAGAGCAGCCAGGCGGTCGCATCGCGCAGCTTGACTGCCAACGGGCGGGCGTTCAGCCGCTCCAGCGTCAGTGGCGTCGCTGCGGCGATCCGGATGTCGATCAAGCCGTTCAGCCTTTGAACCAGATCGGCGTCGTAGCATTCGACGTCGAGCTCGAAGTTCAGTCGCAGGCTGCGCGGGTCCCAGTTTGCCGAGCCGATAAGCGCCCAGGTGCCGTCAACCGTCATCAGCTTGGCGTGATCGAACGGCGGCGGGGTCAGGAAGACGCGGCAGCCGCGGCCGAGCAGCGTGCCGATCTTGGCATAGACCGCCCACTCGACGAGCCTCAGGTTATTCTTGAGCGGCACGACAATCTCGACGGTAACGCCGCGCAGAGCCGCCACCATCAGCGCCGTTGCAAGAATGGGGTCAGGCAGAAAGTACGGGGTGACGATGCGGACCGCCGACCGCGCCTGGGATAAAGCGGCCAGGATGGACCAGCGCAGGAGTTCGAAATCCTCGTCCGGGCCGGCCGCGATGACCCGCGCCAGGACCGGCCCGCAGGCCTGCAGGGCTGGAAACCAGTCTCCTCCGGCCAGGCGCTCGCTCGTCGCGAACTGCCAATCCTCGGCGAACGTGGCGGCGAAATCGCGCACGACCGGTCCCCGCAAACAGAAATGGACGTCAGCGATCGCGTCGGCTGCCGCGGCGTCATCCAGGTGACCGCGACGGATGTTCATGCCGCCGGTAAAGGCGACCGATCCATCGATGACCAGGATCTTGCGATGGTTGCGCAGGTTGGCGTAGGGCAGGTGCAGGGGAAAAAGGGTCGGCAGGAACTCCGCCGCCGTTACCCCGAGCGCCGCCAGCCGCGCTGTGATCAAGGGTTGCGAGTAGCGCACGCCGACGCCATCGACAAGGACCCGGACGGCAACACCACGCCCGTGAGCGCGGCCCAGCGCTGCGGCGAACGCCTGGCCGAGTGCGTCGGCGTCGAAAATGTACGTCGAAAGACCGATCGAGGTTTGCGCCCCTTCGATCGCCGCCAGCATGGCCCGATAGGCCTCCGTTCCGCCCACCAGCGGCACCACGGCATTGCCAGCCGTGAGCGGGCACGGTGCAATCGCATCGAGCAGGCGCGTCACGGCGGCGAAATGGGAATGGGGCTCGGGCAGGACGCCGACAATGCCCGCATGCGCAGCACCAGGACCGCCGCGCATGGAGCGCAGCGGCGGCTCGTGACTGCGCAGGCCGCTCGCCCGCCTGCGGATGCGATTGATGCCGAACAGTCCGTAGAAGATCGAGCCGAAAAACGGCACCAGCCAGATCAGGCCGACCCAGCCGATGGCGGCGCGCACGTCGCGCTTGTGCAGAACGGCGTGCGCGGACGCAAACACCGCCGAGAGAACCTGGGCCGTCGCCAGCAAGACCGCCCAGAGCATTGCCATGTGATCGGTCATCGTTCTCCAGCTGGAATCGATCAAGCGCGCGATGCAGGGTATCCGCCCCTGATGGAATCCGCGCCTGCCCCCATTTCCCGCCGCGACGCTTGCGGCGGTTTGGGTCCGTCTATCCGGACCGACATTGAAACGCTCCCGGGCGATCTGCGCAACGCCAAGCTTCTCTGGGCGGGGCGCCGGAGGTCCGGTGCCTTCCACCGCAGTGATGGAACGGTTATCTTACGCGATCGATCGACAGGCGGTGACACCCGCGGAAGGAAGGACGTTTCAGACGTGACGACGGTACGGATCTTTCAGCCGAGCAAGACGACGATGCAATCCGGACGCGGCAACACCAAGAGATGGTTGCTCCAGTTCGAGTCATCGTCGGCGCGTTTTCACGATCCGCTCATGGGCTGGATCGGCTCCAGCGACACCCGGCAGCAGCTCCGCATGGGCTTCGAGACGCGCGAGCAGGCGGTGGCGTTCGCCGAACGGTACGGCCTGCAGTACTCCGTGCAGGAGCCGCAGGCGCGCCAGATGCGGCCAAAGAACTACGCGGAGAACTTCCGGATCTGAATTTTGCGGCCTCCCGTGCACGGTCAGCGCCATGGTGATATCGGCAGACGAACAAGCGGAGCTGGCGCGAGCGTTCGAGGCGCTCGAACATCCGAGCTTTGCCGCCCGCTTGGCGAACGCCATCGGTCGACCGATCGAAGGAGCGCTGCAGTATCTGCCGCGGCGTTGGCACGATCGCGTTCACGCCGCCGCTGAGAAAGCGATCGGCAAGACGTTCCTGGTCGCGCTCGATTCAATGGACGCACGGCCGTCGACGCGCCGTCATAACGCCCTGCATCACCTGGCGGTCGCTGCGACCGGCTCATTGGGCGGCTACCTGGGCCTGCCTGCACTTGCCGCCGAGCTGCCGGTCACGACGCTGATCATGCTGCGCTCGATCGCCGATGTCGCGCGCAGCCACGGCGAGGACCTGGACACCACCGAGGCCCGGCTGGCTTGCCTCGAAGTGTTCGCCCTCGGCGGTCGATCGGGAGAGGATCGCTATGCCGAGATCGGCTACTACGAGGTGCGCCTCGCGCTCTCGCTTCACTTCACGCCGCTCGCAGGCCAGCTGGCCAAGGCCGGCGCGGGAGTCGCGGCCCTTCCCGGCGCCGTCGATCTGGTGCGATCCATCGCCGCCCGCTTCGGCGTCGTCATCACCGACAAAGCCGCAGTGCAGATGGTGCCGATCATGGGCGCGCTCACCGGCGCCGCGATCAACACCCTCTTCCTTAAGCATTTTCAGGACATCGCGGACGGGCACTTCACGATCCGGCGGCTGGAGCGCAAGCACGGCGCCGACACGGTCGAGGCTGCGTATCGTGCCGCCGCAAGCGTTGCCAGCGCGCGCGGCGGGCCGGCATCGGCTGAACCGGTCGTGCCATTGACGGCAGGTGCAGCGCCCGCCTGAGCAGCGTCGCCGGTGCCAGAGCAGACCGCTGCCGCCTCAGCGCGCCGCCGGCTCGCGCACCCGTTCGATCGCGGCGTTGAAAGCGCGCACAGCTGCCGCAGCTCCCTCGGGGTGGTCCCATACGCCAGCACTGACGGCGAGAAAATCAGCACCCGCCTCGATAACGGCGGCACAGTTCTCCACCGTCAGCCCGCCGATGGCGACGCATGGCACGGTCATCATCGTCGACCACCATTCGAGGATTTCGGGATCGGCCGCCGCCGGAGCAACCTTGGTCGCGGTCGGGAAGAAGGCCCCGAAGGCAACGTAGTCCGCGCCCGCCTCGGCGGCCTCGATGGCGAGGTGGCGCGAGGCGTGGCACGTGACACCGACGATGGCGTTATCGCCGACCAGCCGGCGCGCGGTTAGATAGGGGCAGTCCGATTGACCGACATGCACGCCGTCGCACCCCATCTCGGCGGCGAGATCGGCGCGGTCGTTGAGGAGAAAGGCTGCCTCGCGCGCCTGGACGACCGGGCGCAGGATATCGCACGCTTGGCGAATGTCGTCGTCCGAGACATCCTTCAGGCGCAGTTGCACGGCAGCGACGTCACCGGCATCGAGCGCCTGCGCCATCACAGACGAAAACGCCGCCGCGTCCAGGCGCGGCGGCGTGATCAGATACAGCCGGCAGCTCACCACCGATCCAGTCCCGGTCGGCAGTTTCGCCGCCCTTCAGCCTTAAGCGCCCTGGCGAGCCTTGCCGAGGAAGATGTTGATGATGCGATCGAGCATCGCCAATGCATCCTCGCGCGGCCGCTGGAAGGTGTTGCGGCCGATGATCTGGCCGTTGCCGCCGCCATCAAAGATGTCCTGCGCATCCTGGTAGACCGCATCCGCACCCTTCATGGCGCCGCCCGAGAAGACCACGATCCGCCGGCCGGCGAACGCCGCCTGCATGACGTGCTTGACGCGCGCGGCCTGGGTCGAAATGTCGATCTTCTGCGCCTCGTAGACCTTCTTCGCCTCGCCCTGCTCGATGAAGTTGCTGGGCAGCTTGACCTTGATGACATGGGCGCCGATGAGGGCCGCCATGTGCGCCGCATACGCGCCAACGTCGACCGCCAGCTCGCCATCCTTCGACAGCGCACCGCCGCGCGGGTACGACCACACGACTGCGGCAAGTCCCTTGGCCTTCGCCTCGGCGATCAGCTCACGAAGGTCCTGCATCATGTCGAACGCGGCATCCGATCCCGGATAGATGGTGTAGCCGATCGCGGCGCACCCCAGCCGGACCGCATCATCGACCGATGCAGTGATGGCTTGGCTCGGTGCCTCCTTGCTACGGGCCAGCGTGTTCGAGCTGTTCATCTTGAGGATGAACGGGATCTGCCCGGCCAAGCTGTCCGCCACCTGCTCAATCATGCCGAGCACCGATGCGTAGGCGTTCAGGCCGGCATCGATTGCCAATTGGGCATGATAGAGCGGATCATAACCGGCCGGATTGGGGCCGAAACTGCGCACCGGTCCATGTTCAAAGCCTTGATCGACCGGCAGAATCACCATCTTGCCGGTGCCGCCAAGGCGCCCTGTGCACAGCATGCGTGCCAGATTGGCTTTGGTGCCCGGATTGTCGCTTTCGTAGTTATCAAGAATCTTCTTAACCGTCCTCGTGACTCTCATACCTGAATCTCCCCGCTCTTGTGCTAGCGCTTTGCCCCAAATACACGAGCGGGTTCGCATTGGCAACGAAGGTCTTGACGGCGGCAACTGACGAAATCGCGGCCGCAGCACGCTTTTGGCGCTGTCACGGCGGTGAAACATGCAGCGCAAGCGCGGCTCTCCGCTCGCAGCCAGCCGCAGCCGCTCAGCAGATACTCTCGTTATAGTTGCGGGCGCAGCCGCAGCAAGATGCGGCGGGCAGTCGGCGGGAGCCTGGTTTACCAAGCAATCGGCACGCGGAAATATGAAGCGAATTAACAGCATTTTATGGCTATCTTGAGTGATATAAGTATAGAATATTATAATTCGCTGCCCCTGATGTATTATGCTATACCAAGCCGGTACAAGTATTCGGTAGATTTCTTCGGATTCGCGCCGACTTGGCGCGTCTCCGGACACGGTTCGGGTTGTGCTTGATGAGGATCGCCCCGGACACGTACGGACACCGTCGCGCACAGCGGATGCTTGACACGCGACATCGGGCTTTTTTCCGCCAGCACCGCGAGCAGCGGTCCGGCGGTTCGGCAGGGAGTGGAGCATGCTGACGTCTCAACCGGTCGGGAACGACGGCTCGTCCGCCGGCGACAACACGCGCGGCCTTCGTGTCGTCGTGTTCTCCTCGCAGAAGGGCGGATCCGGCAAGACCACGCTGTGCGGGCATCTCGCCGTGCAGGCGGAGCTGACCGGCTGCGGCCCGGTCGCGCTCGTCGATACCGACCCGCAGGGCAGCCTGGCGCAGTGGTGGAATGCGCGGTCGGCCGAGGCGCCGGTGTTCATGAAGGCGCAGGTCGACTACCTGCACGAGGACCTGGACCAGTTGGAGCGGGCCGGCATCCGGCTCGTCTTCATCGACACGCCGCCGGCGGTGACCGACACCATCCGCCGCATCGTCGCCTTCGCCGACATGGTGGTGGTGCCGACCAAACCGTCGCCGCACGATCTGCGCGCCGTCGGAGCGACGGTCGACATCATCGACAGCCAGATGAAGCCGTTGATTTTCGTCGTCAGCGACGCGACACCCAGGGCCCGGATCACGAGCGATACCGCGATTGCACTCTCCCAGCACGGCACGGTGGCCCCGGTCTGCATTGCACACCGGACGATCTATGCCACCAGCATGATCCACGGCCTGACCGTGGTCGAGACGCAGCCCGGCACGGCGGCCGCACTCGAGGTCGCGGATCTGTGGAATTACATCTACGCCCGCATCGACAAGCCGGTCGGCCGCGCCACGCTCGGCACCGGTGTGTACCAGAAGCGCGCCGCCTTCGGCCGCCGCAAGCCGACGCCCTCGATTGCCGTGGCAGGCTGACATGGAAATGACGAGAGCGCCACGCTCGCGCGGCGGACGCGAGCCCCTGTTCGCCAAAAAAGGCGAGGCCATTCCCGCCGGGGTCCCGGTGCGCGATCCGCGCGCGGGCGTCGAGGCGGGTGCCTCTTCACCGTTGGGCTTCCTCATCCAGCGCCGCGTCACCGGCGCGCCGCCGCAAGGAGCGATCCTCGCTTCGCCGCCGATCGCCGCCGGTCCGTCGCCTTGGGGCACGGACAGCACCGAGGAGTATCCGCGCGAGGCGCTGTCGGCGCCGCTGTCGGTGCCGCTAGCGGTGACGACGGCAGCGGTCGGCGAGGGCGGGGAAGAAGACTGGAAGCGGATGAGCTTCCGCGTGCGGCCCGAGTCGCACCGCCAACTGCGCAATATCGCAAGGCTGTGGGGCGTGAGCGTGCAGAGCCTCTTGCAGAAGGCGGTCGCCAACTTCCTCGACGCCGCGCTCACCCCGGGCGACGACTGGCGGCACTAACGGGGGGGATCGGCCTTGGCCGATCTCGCCAAGTGGCTTGTCCGGCACTCCACTGCTCAATATCTTGTTTTCAGGCAGTGGTGTCCGGAGGACCGATGGCCGAGACGGATTTGAGCAGACTGCGTGCGGAAGCGCTGGCGCTGCCGGAGGCAGGGCGTGCGGCACTTGCGCATGCCCTCGTCACGAGCCTCGATGCCCCCGCCGACATAGGAGTCGCTCAAGCTTGGGACGAGGAGCTTCTCCGCCGCCTCAACGAGATCGACTCCGGCACTGCCAAGCTGATCGACAGGGATCAACTTCGGCGGCGGATGCAGGCCCAGTTCGGCACCCCTTAGGTGCGGCGCGTCCGCATCCTCGAACAAGCGGCTGAGGAGGCACTCGCAGCGGCGGCTTGGTACGAACGCCGACATCCCGGTTTGGGCGTCGAATTTGGACGAGCGATCGATGCTTCGATCGCCCTTCTTGAAGAGGCAATCGTCCCGCTCGCAACCATGGCGGGTCAAGCCGGTGCCCGAGGCGCGAAGCGGTTTGTGCTCAAGCGGTTCCCCTACGACATCGTCGTGCGGGAGCTCCCCGATGAGATCCTCGTGATTGCCATCGCCCACCATGCGCGACGCCCGGGTTACTGGCGCGGACGACGTCGTCCCTGAGCGCAATGAAGCGGGAAGCAGTCCATGTGCCGAACGCGTTTGCCACGCCTCGATTGCTTCGCCGCCTTCGCTCCTCGCAACGACCACTACAGAGAGTAGAGGGGGCGATCGTTCGGCAACTGTCCGCGAATGACGCTGCTCAGAATCTGCCGTGGCGATGAAGTTCGAAAGGGGCCTTGGCTCAGGTGTCGCTTGGCGGTGGCTTGAGTCCGCGGCAATAATCAATGACTTGCCGTAACCAAGCTGACAGCCGACAGAAAATTCACTCCTGTTCACCACGACTCGCTGTAACGCTTGGGTCAGGCGTGAGGAGCGTTTCCCCCTCTCATCGCGCACCCGAGGCGGCCGGCCAGGTCCTGGATGAATTGCCAGGCGACGCGGCCGGAACGGGCGCCGCGCGCCTGCGCCCAGGCGATCGCTTCGGCTGCCACCACGTCGTCTGCGACCGGCAAGCGGTAGTGGCGGACATAGGCGTGCACGATCGCGAGGTAGGTCGCCTGATCGAAGCTGTGGAAGCCGAGCCAAAGGCCGAAGCGGTCGGAGAGCGAGATCTTCTCCTCGATCGCCTCGCCGCGGTTGACCGCCGTCGCCCGCTCGTTGTCGATCATCTCGCGCGGCATCAGGTGGCGGCGATTGGACGTCGCATAGAAGACGACGTTCTCCGGCCGGCCCTCGATGCCGCCTTCGAGCACCGCCTTCAGGGACTTGTACGAGGCGTCGCGGCCGTCGAAGGAGAGATCGTCGCAGAACAACAGGCAGCGGCGCGGGCTCGCCTTAAGCCGCAGCAGCAGTTCGGGCAGCGAGGCGATGTCCTCGCGGTGGATCTCGACCAGCGCCAGCGCGCCCGGCCGCTCGGCATTGATGTGGCCATGAATGGCCTTCACCAGCGAGCTCTTGCCGGTGCCGCGCGCCCCCCACAGGAGCGCGTTGTTGGCCGGCAGGCCGGCCGCGAAGCGCTCGGTGTTGGCGAGCAGGCTCGCGGCTTGCTGGCCGATCCCCTGCAGGAGACTCAAGTCCAGCCGGTTGACGCTCGCCACCGCGCGCAGGCCGGAAGCTCCCGCGCTCCAGATGAAGGCATCGCCGTCATCGAGGCTGGCGCTTGACGGCAGCGCTGGTGCCAGCCGGTCGAGTGCCTCGGCCAAACGGCGCAGGAGGGGGGCAAGATCGGTCGTGTCCATGCACTTCTAACTCCGCAATCACGCCTCTGGCCGCAACGGCCAGGCGCCGCGGCCGCCCTCGGACGGCACCGGACGGGTCCGCCTTATGGGTTGCAAGCGCCACCGCGGCGGTTATAGTCCGCCCTCGACGCAAGTGACGCCCCTTTTCAAGGAGACTTCGATGTTTGTTTCGCCGGCCTTCGCGCAGGCAGGCACGGGAGCCGCCGGACCGGGTGCCCTTGAAGCTTTCTTGCCGATCATCCTCATCTTCGTCGTCTTCTACTTCCTGCTGATCCGGCCGCAGCAGAAGAAAATGAAACAGCACAAGGAGATGCTGGGCTCGATCCGGCGCGGCGACAAGATCGTCACCGGCGGCGGCATCGTCGGCACCGTGACCAAGGTGATCGACGACAACGAGGTGCAGTTGGAGATCGCCGAGGGCGTGCGCGTGCGGGTGCAGCGGCACCTGATTTCGAGTGTCCTCGCGAAGGTCGAACCGGGCACGCCGGCAAAGACCGAGACCCAGGATTCGACTGCGCCGGCAGCGGAGCCGGCCGAGCAAGAAGGCATCGGCGGCAAGCTGAAGAAGATGCTGGGCGGCAAGTCGACTTAAGAGCGGCCCAAGCCAGACTACGCCGATGGTTCGCTACCCCCGCTGGAAAATTATTCTCGTCATCGCCGTCGTTCTTCTGGGGACGGCGCTGGCCGCGGTTAACCTCATCTCGTCGGAACGGCTGCAAACCCTGCCCGCCTGGGTCGGCGATCGCCAGGTCAACCTCGGTCTCGATCTGCGGGGCGGATCGCACATCTTGTTGCAGGTCGATACCGCTGCCCTGATCCACGAGCGGATGGACAGCGTGGTTGACGCGGCACGTGATGTCCTGCGCGGTGCGCGCATTCCTTACGAGGGCTTGGGCGCCGGCGCCACCGAAGCTGCCGTGACCATCCGCGATGAAACCCGGGTTGACGAAGCGCGCCGACTGATCGCCGAGAGCGACCGCGATCTTCTGGTGACCGTCGGCGATGGCGGGCGGATTTCGCTGCGGCTTTCCGAGGAGGGGATGCGGCAACGCCAGGCGGCGGCGGTCGAGCAGTCGATCGAGATCATCCGCCGGCGGATCGACGCCACCGGCGTGCGCGAACCCTCGATCCAGCGCCAGGGCAGCGACCGGGTGCTGGTCCAGTTGCCCGGGGTCGATGATCCTGAGCGGATCAAGGCGCTGATCGGTAAGACGGCGAAAATGACCTTCCATCTCGTCGATGACCAGGGCGCCAGCGGCGGCCAGGCTCCGGTTGGAACCACGCTGCTGCCGATGCGTGAAGCACGCGGCGGCGACGGCCAGCGGCGCCTCGCCGTCCGCAAGCGGGTGGTCGTCAGCGGCGAGAATCTGGTGGATGCGCAGCCGACGTTCCAGCAGGGCGAACCGGTCGTCTCATTCCGCTTCGATACCGCCGGCGGCAAGCGGTTCGGCGACGTCACGACGCAGAACGTCGGCAAACTGCTGGCGATCGTCCTTGACGGCGAGGTGATCAGCGCGCCGCGCATCCGCGAGCCTATCCTCGGCGGCAGCGGCATCATTACCGGCAGTTTCAGCGTTCCCGAAGCGCGCGACCTGGCACTCCTGTTGCGCGCGGGCGCGCTGCCGGCCCCGCTTTCCATCCTCGAAGAGCGGACGGTCGGCCCGGCGCTGGGCGCCGATTCGATCGCTGCCGGCAAGGTCGCGAGCGTCGTCGGCCTGATCCTGGTCGCAGTGTTCATGGGTGTCGCCTACGGCCTGTTCGGGCTGTTTGCGGTGGCGGCGCTGGTCATCAACATCGTGCTGATCATTGCCGCGCTGTCACTCCTGCAGGCAACGCTGACCCTGCCCGGCATTGCCGGCATCGTGTTGACCATCGGCATGGCGGTCGACGCCAACGTCCTCATTTTCGAGCACATCCGCGAGGAATCAGCACTCGGCAAACCGATCATCTCCTCGATCGAGGCAGGTTTCTCGCGCGCGCTGACGACGATCGTCGATTCCAACCTGACGACGCTGTTTGCGGGCTTGCTGTTGTACTTCCTGGGCTCCGGTCCGGTCCGCGGCTTCGGCGTCACGCTGTCAATCGGAATCGTGACCTCCATGTTCACGGCGTTGACGGTCACACACCTGATCGTGGCCACCTGGCTCAACCGCACCCGCCCCACCCTGCTGCCGATCTGAACGACCATGTTTCGCGGCATCCGATTCTTTCCAGAAACCCCGCGCCTGCCGTTCATGGCGTGGCGCCGGCTGTATCTGATCGTGTCCAGCATTCTCATCATCGGTTCGCTGACCGCGTTCGTGGTACGCGGTTTCAACTTCGGCATCGACTTCGCGGGCGGCATCCTGCTCGAAGTGCGCATGCCGGGACCGGCCGATCTCGGCAGCATGCGGCAGACGCTGGGCGGCCTCGACCTCGGCGATGTAAGCCTGCAGGAATTTGGCAGCGCCGACACGGTCCTGATCCGCGTCCCGAAGCAGGACGGAAGCGAGGAAGCACAACAGCGCGCGGTCAGTGCTGTGAAGGAAGCCCTGGGTCCGGCGGTACAATACCGAAGGGTTGAGTTCGTCGGACCGCAGGTTGGCAGCGAACTCCTGCGCGATGCCCTCTACGCTGTCGCGGCGGCGCTTCTCGCTATCATGGTCTACATTTGGTTTCGCTTCGAATGGCAATTCGGCGTCTGCGGACTCGTATCCCTGATCCACGATGTCATTGTGACGGCGGGAATTTTCTCGGCGCTCGGATACGAGTTCAATCTGACGATTGTTGCCGCGATCATGACGATCGCCGGTTACTCGATCAACGATACGGTCGTCGTCTTTGACCGCGTGCGCGAAAACATGCGCAAGTATAAGGCGATGGCGATGCCTGAACTGATCGACCTTTCGGTCAATCAGACCCTCTCGCGGACAATCTTAACCAGCGGGACGACCCTTCTGACGGTAGTGTCACTGTACATCCTCGGCGGCGAGGTGTTGCGCGGCTTCAGCTTCGCCATGATCTGGGGCATTCTCACCGGTACGTATTCGTCCATCTGTGTCGCGGTGCCCATTCTCATTTGGTTTAACGTTCGCCAGAGCACGCTCGCCGGCGATAGCACTGCGCCGGCAGCGGAACAGCAACAACCGTGAGGTTGAATGGCGGACAGTGAGCCGCGGGCACCGGCCGCAGGCGTCCCGCAGGTCATCCAAAGTTATGGCGGAGGGGGATTCCGGGTCGCAGGGCAGCGCCACAAAGGCTCGCTCATCCTTCACCCGCGGCGGGCCGAGCCGTGGCCCGTTGCGGCCGGCAGCGACATCAGCCTCGAAAGCCTGAAGGGCCTGCTCGCGCGCGACAATGCCGTCGAGATGCTGTTGGTGGGGTGTGGACCGCGCTTCCTGGCCCCGCCCAAGGACATCGCGCAAGCCGTTCGGGCTGCCGGTGCGGGTCTCGAATGGATGACGACGGCAGCAGCCTGCCGGACGTGGAACCTGCTGCTGGTCGACGAGCGCGCCGTCATCGCCGCCCTGATTGCGGTCGAGTGAACGCGCGAGGGGCGAAAGCGCTGTACCAATCCCCTCGCACGGACCCCACGGCGTGGCGTCAGGACTTGGCTTTGCTCAAGTTCTGGGCGACGAAATCCCAGTTGACGAGGTTATCGAGAAACACCTGGACGTAATCGGGGCGCCGGTTTTGATAGTCGAGGTAGTAGGCATGCTCCCAAACGTCACAGGTCAGGAGTGCGGTCTGACCGTGCGCCAACGGCAGGTCGGCGTTGGCGGTCTTGGTGATTTTGAGCGCGCCATCGGCGACCACGAGCCAGCCCCAGCCGCTGCCGAACTGGGTGACGCAGGCGTTCTTGAACTCTTCCTTGAACTTCTCGAATGAGCCGAAGGCACTGGCGAGGGCACTTGCAACCGCGGCCGACGGTTGGCCACCGCCGCCCGGCTTCATGCAGTTCCAGTAGAATGTGTGGTTCCAGACCTGGGCTGCGTTATTGAAGACGCCGGCCTTGCTTGCATCGCCAGCGACGGCCCGGATCACCCCCTCCAGCGACTCGCTCGCAAGCGGCGTATCCTTGGTCAGGTTGTTGAGATTGGTGACGTAGGCGTTGTGATGCTTGCCGTGATGGAAGTCGAGCGTGTTCGCGGAAATGTGCGGCGCGAGCGCATCCTTCGCATACGGCAGCGGCGGCAGTTCGAAAGCCATGCTTCTTCATCCCCATCCAACCGTGGTTGATAGGCGGGAACATATGGCCTCGCCGCCACGATGAAAAGGGACGTTCGCCACCGCCCTCCTGCTGCGGGCGGCCGTCGCCGCCGGTTCAGATCTTGAGGCAGCCGCGGACGAGGCCCATGCACAAGCAGACCTGGCGCTGCCACCACGTCAAACCGACGCGGGCCCCGAGCGGGTCGTTGGCGCGGAAGCAGGCAACGAGGCCGCGAGCCCGACACTGAACGACACGGATATGACTGCGCAGACGCCACGACCGCACGTGGTTGGGCAGCGGAGCCGCCGTATTCAGCAACTGCTCGATTCCGTCAAGAATCCGATCGAGCACGGCTCGGGTCTGTCCTTTTGCCTTCAGCGCCCCCAAATGCTCCTGGGTGATGAACGCATCGGCGAGAAAGCTTTCCGGGATCCAATGGCGATTGTCGTGCAGGGTCGGCTCGCGGAAGTCGCGCAGCTGCTTCAAAATGCCAAGCGCCTCGCACAGCGCGTCGGAGGCGTGCCGGTAGGGCCGGCTGTCTTCGCCCATCAGATCGAGCATGTGCCGGCCGATCGGCGCCGCGGCGAACTGGGAGTAGACGAGAAGGTCGCCCCAGCTCCGGTTGACGCCGCCTTCGACATCGCGACGCAGCGCCTGCAGGATGTGGCGCACATGGGTATCGGCGACCCCGCTCGTGCGCAGGCTCGCACGCAGAGCCGCACAGATCGCCTCGGCGCCCGGGAGTTCCGGCGGTTCGGCATCATCGCTGGCGATCGCCAAATCAAGCGCCGCCAGAAGATGCAGGCGTTCCTCGCGGCTGATGAAGGCGTTGTAAGCAATCCCGTGGGCCAGGCGCACAAACCGGCCAAAGGCGGTGACATCCGGCCGCAGCCGCGCCGGGAACAGCCACGGCATCAGGGAGAAATCCGGATCGGCTCTGCGTCGCATGGTCGTTCCCCGAGCGGCGCCGCGGGCCGGGTGTGGATCGATGCCTCTGTTTAGTACAGGCAGTCGCGAGTCTGAAGCGCCGATCGACGCTGCGACCGCCTATTGCATCGAACAGGTCCGCTCCTTCGACAAGGAACGATTCCTGTGTACCCTTTTTGCACCGGCCGAGACGCGCGCGGCACTGGCGGCACTCTATGCGCTCGACCTGGAGCTGTCCCGGATTCACAGCCGCACGCGCGAGCCGCTGGTGGGCTTCATGCGGGTGCAGTGGTGGCGGGATGCGATCGAGGCGATCTACGCCGGACGCGGCCCCGACCATCCGGTGGTGTCGGCGTTGACCACGGCTATCGCGCGCCACAACCTCCCGCACGACGCGTTCCCGCCGCTGCTGGCTGCACGCGAACGGGAACTCGCCGGCGAAACCGTGCCAGACATTGCGGCGCTGATCGGCCACGTGCAGGAAACAACCACTCCGATCGCCACCCTGGCGCTGACGGTACTCGCCTGCGACGGCAACACGGAGCGTCTCGCGGTGTGCGACGTCAGCATCGGTTGGGCGCTCGCAGGCCTCTTGCGGGCACTTCCTGCGGATGCGCGGGCACAAACGCTCGCATTACCGCAGGCGGTTGCACAGGCCGCTGCACTCACGGACACAGATCCGCTCCGCGCATCGGCGCGGCCGCAGTTGCGCGCAGCCGTCAGCATGGTGGCAGCGACGGCACACGAGCACTTGGCGGCGGCACGCCGCCGGCGGGCGGAGGTTTCAAAGCAGGCGTTGCCGGTGCTGCTATGGGCCACGTACGCCCAAGGGCATCTCAACGATCTGAAGCGGGCTGGGCACGATCCCTTCGCCATTCGGCCGGCCCGAAGGGCGCCCCTGCGCATGATCGCGGCCGCCGCAAACCACGCCCGCGGCCGCTATTGAACCAGCAAATAACCGCTGACCTCAGGAACTGCTACCTGGGAGCGCGGAGCGACCGGCCTCAGCCGGTGCGGACGGGTTCTGCCGTCCGGGGCGGCGGGAGCTGCGCGCGGCGGCGAGAAAATGCGCAATCTCGTAGTAGCCCTTGTCGATTGCAAGTTCGAGCGCCGTGAGGCCCCAACGATCCATCGCCTCCAGGTCAGCGCCGGCGGCAACGCTGGCCCTGGCCGCGGCGATGTCGTTGCTGTGGACCGCTTCGAACAACTGCTGTGTCGCCCGGGCGGCGGTTTCCTCAGCAGCGGCGGCCGGGCAAACGACGAGCTGGAAGCCACCCGTCAGGTCTGTGCCCATGACAGCAGCGACAACAAGCGCGGCGCTGGCGTACCGCAACCGAGCGCTCCATCCGGAAGAGATGCCCTCGTGCCGGGCGGTGCGTGCGGTTGCCCTCTTCACTCGCCGATTCTCCACGATGATCGAAGCCCCAGAGGCGGCGGACGGTATCGCTCAGGACGCACATTGTCCAGGGACGGCCGCGCTTCAGGATGCAAAATTTCGAGCCGCTGCAGCGGTTTCGCCACAACGGCAAGTTGGCCACGGCAGGCCTTGGCGAGGTATTCCGCCAGGCCATGGAATTCGGCCGCGCGACGTGGTAATGACCAGTGTTCGCGGCGCGTTGCGCACGCGCGGCTTGACGTTCACCGTCGCTTAATGGGGTGTACGCTAAAAATGCTGTCACTTTGCAAGCAATGCCACCGTGGCATGCTTGCAAGGGCGCAAGCGCAATAGCACAAGCGTGCAGCGTTGCGCCGCGTTCCCGGTCATGGCTTCAAGTGGGTGGTTTACATGCTTCGTCGTGCCACATTCGGCGTTCTTGCCCTTGTCTGCGCCGCTGCGATCGCCGCTCCTGCCGGTGCCGCCGCGGTCAAGGCGGCCAAACCCCGCGCTTGTGTTTCCAATAGCGAGAAGCTCGCGCTCGACACGCGGGTGCTGCAGACGGAACTGCTCATCGGTGCGCTTAGCTGCGGCCAAGGCGAGCAGTACAACCAGTTTGTGTCGAGCTTTCAGCCGCAGCTGCAGGAACAAGGCAGCCATCTGATCAGCTTGTTCAACCGCATTCACGGCGCCAAGGGAACCGACAAGCTCAACGAGTTCGTGACCAATCTGGCCAACGACGCGTCCAAGCGCAGCCAGAACATCGGCCACGGCTACTGCTATTTCACTTGGGATATCTTTTACGAGGCGTTCGATACGGCGCCGGAGAGCTTTCCCAAGCTGGTTGACAAGCCGTGGATCCCCGTGCGCCACGGCTTCAGTTCCTGCGAGACCAGTTAACCGGCGACGGGCGTCCCGCCAGCGATCTGGCCCCGCGACCAGATGGCGAGGTCGGCACGGGCGCGCGCGGCGAGGAGCCGCTTGCGTTCCTTGCCGGCGGGCGCACGCTTCTCGGCCCCTCCGCTCGAAAGCGGCGGGAACAGGCCGAAGTTGACGTTCATCGGCTGAAACACGTCGGCCACGGCATCGGCGACGATGTGCCGCAGAAGGGCGCCGAGCGCCGTCGTCGCGGGCGGCGGCAGAATCGCGCGCCCGCTGATCTCCGCAGCCGTGAACAGCCCCGCCAGCAGTCCGATCGCCGCGCTCTCGACATAGCCTTCGCAGCCGGTGATCTGGCCGGCCAGCCGCACCTGCGGCCGTGCCCTTAGGCGCAGCGTCGAGTCGAGGACCCGCGGGCTGTTCACGAAGGTGTTGCGGTGAATACCGCCCAGGCGAACGAACTCGGCGTTCGCCAGGCCGGGAATGGTACGGAACAGGCGAGCCTGCTCGGCATGCCGCATTTTGGTCTGGAAGCCGACCATGTTGTAAAGGCTGCCTTGCGCGTTGTCCTGTCGCAACTGCACCACCGCGTGCGGCCGCTGGCCGCCATCATGCGGATTGCGCAAGCCAACCGGCTTCATCGGCCCATAAGCGAGCGTGTCGAGGCCGCGCGCCGCCATCACTTCGATCGGCAGGCAGCCCTCGAAATAGGGCGTGTCGCGCTCCCAGTCATGGAACGGAACCGTATCCGCCGCCCGCAGCGCTTCGACGAACGCCTCGTATTGGGGACGGCTCAAGGGACAGTTGATGTAGTCCTGGCCTTCGCCCTTGTCGTAACGGGACTGGAACCAGGCGATCGAGAAATCGATGCTGTCGCGGGTGACGATGGGCGCGATCGCATCGAAAAAGGCGAGCGCGTCCTCGCCCGTAACGGCTTGTAGGGAGGCCGCAAGCGAAGGTGCGGTCAGCGGCCCGGTGGCGAGAATGACGTGCGGCCACGCGGCGGGCGGCAGTTCGCTCACCTCCTCCCGTTCGAGGGTTAGCAGCGGGTGATTAAGGAGGGCCTCCTCGATCCGGGTGCTGAACAGCCCCCGGTCAACCGCCAATGCGGCGCCTGCCGGAACGCGCGACGCATCGGCAGCCTGCAGGACGAGGGAACCGAGCGTGCGCATCTCCGCGTGCAGGAGGCCGATCGCGCTCGCCTCGGCATCGTCGGAGCGAAAGGAATTGGAGCAGACGAGCTCGGCCAGTTGGCCGGTCTGGTGCGCCGGCGTCGACTTGAGCGGGCGCATCTCGTGCAGGACGACGGGGATCCCCGCGCACACGAGCTGCCAGGCGGCCTCACTGCCGGCGAGGCCGCCGCCGATGATGTGCACGGCCGTGCCGGAGCAGGGTTCAGGCATCGTTCGGCACCGCCTCAAGCCGTCATGCGCCTACGCGCACTGCCGAGGGAGAGGGCGAGGTACTGGCCGGTATGGCTCTCCGCCACTTGGGCGACCGCTTCCGGGCTGCCGCAGGTCACCACTCGGCCTCCCTTGTCGCCGCCGTCCGGCCCGAGATCGATGATCCAATCGGCAGTCTTGATGACTTCGAGGTTGTGCTCGATGACGATGACCGTGTTGCCCTGCTCGACCAGCGCCTGCAGGACCTCCAGGAGGCGGCTTACATCCTCGAAGTGCAGCCCCGTCGTCGGCTCATCGAGGATGTAGACAGTCTTGCCGGTCGCGCGGCGGGACAGTTCCTTCGCCAGCTTGACCCGCTGCGCTTCGCCGCCGGACAGCGTCGTCGCCTGCTGGCCCAAGTGAATGTAGCCCAAACCGACGCGCGCCAGCGTCTGCAGCTTGTCGCGGATCGCCGGAACCGCCTTGAAGAATTCGACCGCTTCCTCGACCGTCATGTCGAGAACATCGGCGATCGATTTGCCGCGGAACACGATCTCCAGCGTTTCCCGGTTGTAGCGCTTGCCCTTGCAGGTATCGCACTCGACGTAGACGTCGGGAAGGAAGTGCATCTCGATCTTGATGACGCCGTCGCCCTGGCACGCCTCGCAGCGGCCGCCCTTGACGTTGAAGGAGAAGCGGCCGGGGCGGTAACCGCGCGTCTTTGCTTCCGGCAGCTCGGCGAACCAGTCGCGGATCGGCGTAAACGCACCGGTGTAGGTGGCGGGATTTGAGCGCGGCGTGCGGCCGATCGGCGACTGATCGATATCGACCACCTTGTCGAGGCGCTCGATGCCCTCGATCCGCTCGTGCGCACCGGGGACCTCGCGGGCGCTGTTGAGGCGGCGCGCCAGTGCGCGATAGAGCGTGTCGATGACCAGGCTCGACTTGCCGCCGCCGGAAACACCGGTGACGCAGGTGAACAGGCCGAGCGGAAAATCGACGTTGATCCCTTGCAGGTTATTGGCCCGCGCACCGATCACACGCAGCATCTGCCCGGCCGTGGCGGTACGCCGGCATCGCGGCAGGGGGATCTGGCGGACGCCGGCAAGATATTGGCCGGTCAGGCTGTTGGGATTCGCCATCACCTGCTCGGGCGTCCCGCGGGCGACGACCTGGCCGCCGTGGACTCCTGCGCCCGGTCCCATGTCGATCAGGTAATCGGCGCTTCGGATCGCGTCCTCGTCGTGTTCAACCACGATCACGGTGTTCCCGAGATCGCGCAGCCGCCTGAGCGCCGCCAGCAGGCGGTCGTTGTCGCGCTGGTGCAGGCCGATCGAGGGCTCATCCAGCACATATAGGACCCCGGTCAGGCCGGAGCCAATCTGCGAGGCAAGCCGGATGCGCTGGCTCTCGCCGCCCGAAAGGGTGCCCGACGCCCGCGACAAGGTGAGGTAGCCCAGGCCGACGTTCTTGAGAAAGTGCAGCCGCTCGTTGATCTCGCGCAGGATGCGGCGCGCGATATCGCGCTGCTGTGGCTTCAAGCCCCCCTCCAGCGCACCGAACCATTGCTCCGCCGCCTCGATCGACAGATCGCTGACCTCGCTGATGTCGCTGCCGGCGATCTTGACCGCGAGCGCCTCAGGCTTCAGACGCTTGCCGGTGCAGGTTTCGCACTGGGTGATGGTCTGAAAGCGGGCGAGTTCGTCGCGCACCCAGGCCGAGTCGGTCTCCTTCCAGCGCCGCTCCATGTTCGGGATGACGCCCTCGAACGACTTGGCAATCTCGTACGAGCGGACGCCGTCGTTATACTGGAAGGCGACCGCCTCGCCGTCGGAGCCGTAGAGAATGGTGTGGCGGATCTTCTCCGGCAGCTTCCTGAATGGCGTATCGAGCTCGAAGCCGAAATGCTGGGCGAGCGCTTCCAAAGTCTGCCGGTAGTAGCGCGAGGTGCTGTTGGCCCACGGAGCGATCGCGCCATCGGCCAGCGAGAGCCGATCGTTGGGGACGACCAGGCCGGGATCGAAGAACATTTCGGTGCCGAGACCATCGCAGGCCGGGCAGGCGCCGAACGGGCTGTTGAAGGAGAACAGCCGGGGTTCGATCTCCGGAATCGTAAAGCCGGACACCGGGCAGGCGAACTTGGCGGAAAACGTCAGCCGGTCGCCGGTATCGGCGTTCTCGGCGTAGAGCAAGCCGTCGCTTAACCCCAAGCCGGTCTCGACACTGTCGGCAAGCCGAGTGGCGAGGCCTTCGCGGACGACGACACGGTCGATGACCGCCTCGATGGTGTGCTTGAGGCGCTTGTTGAGCGCCGGCACCTGATCGATCTCGTACAGCGTGCCGTCGACCTTGACCCGCTGGAAGCCGCGCTTTTGCAGGTCCTGCAGCTCCTTGCGATACTCGCCCTTGCGGCCGCGGGCGATCGGCGCCAGCAGGAGGAGCCGGGTCCCTTCGGGCAGCTCGATGATCTTGTCGACCATCTGGCTCACGGTCTGGCTTTCGATCGGCAGGCCGGTCGCGGGCGAATGCGGGACGCCGACGCGCGCCCAAAGAAGGCGCATGTAATCGTAGATCTCGGTGACGGTGGCGACGGTCGAGCGCGGGTTGCGCGATGTCGTCTTCTGCTCGATCGAGATCGCAGGCGACAGGCCCTCGATCGAATCGACGTCCGGTTTCTGCATCAATTCCAGGAACTGGCGCGCGTAAGCCGACAATGATTCGACGTAGCGCCGCTGTCCCTCGGCATAGATGGTATCGAAGGCCAGCGATGACTTGCCCGACCCCGACAGCCCGGTGATCACGGTCAGGCTGTCGCGCGGGATCTCGACATCGACGTTGCGGAGGTTGTGTTCGCGCGCGCCGCGGATGATGAGTTGTTGCATGGCGTTTTCAGGCCCGGCCCCGCGTCCCGTTTCCTCTGCGCTCATGCATATCGTGCTTCCACGAGCTGCCGCCAAGCCGCGCCCCTCGACCACAAGTGGGTAGCGAACGGCCAGATGGAGCGTGTAAGGTTCCCGGCTCACACAGGGAAGGGATGGCGATAGCCATGGCTGGGTCGGTCAACAAGGTCATTCTCGTCGGCAATCTCGGGCGCGATCCGGAAGTGCGCTTTTTGCAGGACAACAGCAAGGTGGTTAACTTCTCGGTCGCGACCTCGGATCGCTGGAAGGACAAGCAGAGCGGCGAATCGAAGGAGCGGACCGAGTGGCATCGGGTCGTTATCTTCAACGATCGACTGGCGGACATTGCGCAACGGTACCTGAAAAAAGGCTCCAAGGTATACCTCGAAGGGGCCTTGCAGACACGCAAGTGGACAGGTAACGATGGCCAGGAGAAATACACGACAGAAGTTGTGCTGGGCCGCTTCCGCGGCGAACTAACATTGCTCGACGGCCGCGGCGAGAGCGGCTTCGGCGCTGCTGCCGAACCGGACTACGGCAGCGGTCAGGCGCCTGCAGCGGAGCCGCGCAGTGGCGGCGCGCCGGCCGGCTTCGATGACGACATTCCGTTTTGATGGGGTGAAGTATCGCCCCTTCGAACAGGCAAGCAGGGGTAATCGCATGGGTGCAATGCTCACGACAGGCCTGGGGCAGCCTTCCTGATGCGCGGTGGGCGTCTGTTCCCGATCCTTGGTGCCGGCATTGCCGCAGCGGTCCTGGTCGCAATGATGAGCGGCGGGAAACAGGCTTCGGCACCCGTTGTCGTCGAGCTGGCGATGCCGCCGGTTGCGAAACCACCTGCCTCGCCGGCGCCGAGCCTTCTGCCCAGTGACGTAACGTCGGCACAGAAAGCCGCGCCGAATGCAGGCGGAGCCACCGGTGCCACACCGGAAGTGCTGACATCGGCCCCCCCTCCCGGCAGCGAGTCGGCGCCGGCAACCGCCTCGCCACCTCCCCCTGAACCGGCACCGGCTGCCGAGGCGCCGCCGCAGACCAACGGCGGGCTGCCGATGGTCGTCACCCGCGGCAGCAACATGCGCGCCGAACCCAGCGTCAATGCGCCCCTGATCGCTCACTTTACAGCGGGGGAGCGGGTCTACCGGATGGAAGAGAAGGCGGTGCTGGGCTACTACCTCGTGCGCAGCGACAAAGCCACCGGATGGATCTGGTGGACGAACGTCGCCGAGGACCAGCAGCCTCCCAGTCGGTAAGGCACGCGAACCGGGGCTGCTTTCAAACGGCAAGCCGGCTTCACGCTTCGGGATCGCGCAAGAGCAGGCCGGGAGGCAGCGCCTCGCCATAAAGGCCCTGGCGTTCGGCCCGATCGAGCGGGATGACTTCCTTCAGCTTTGCCGTCCGTAACGGCGCGACGCCGGATTGCTCCAGCTTGCGGGCGATCTTGAGCCGCAGCGCTTTCGGCACATCGAGGCTGCGGTTCTCGACCGCACGCGCCGCCCGCAGGAACAGCGTCGCAAGCTCGGCCATAGCCGGCTCGGCCCAATCGAAGGGCCGGAAAGCGTCGAACGTCTGCTCGACCAGCTCCGGCGCCACCACGGTCTCCGGTCCGGCGTAAAGCGGGGTGCGGTTGAGCAGCAGGCCAAGCGCACTGAGCCAGGGCTCGGCAGCCTTGCCCTCCGTCATGAGCGCCCGCGCAGTGTCGAGGAAACGGCCGATCAGTTCCGCCTTCAACGCCGGATTCAAGCGTTCGAGCGCGCCTGCGAGGCGGACCAGTTCTGGCGGCGGCGCCGGACGGCGGATCTTCTCGATTTCGCCGGCCAGGATCTGCTCCTGGCGTTCGCGCGATAGCCCGCCCGCAACCCGCCGCCACAAGATGTACACCTGCAGCGTGATGCGCTTGCCGGGAAAGCTTAAGCCCGCCGTCCCCAGCCGCCACAGTGCGTCCATCCGCGCCTCATCGAGCGCAACGCCGAAACCCGGGCGAAGCAGAAAGCCGGCCAGGATCAACCACGTCTCCTCATGCTCGACCGAGGTTGCGCGGGCATTCATGCGCGCCTCCAAGGCCGGCCAGAGGGCGCGGATCAGGCCGGCGCTCCATTGCCCCTTCGGCAGGCCCACGGCCTTCTCCAGTCCGGTCAGCAGCCGCGTTGCCGTCACTTTCTCGCGGCGGCCGGTGGGTGCTCCGAAGCTCGCCTTGATGCGCTCGCGCGCCGCCGCCAGCGCCGCCGGTGGAATGCCGATCGTGGGCTCCGCCGAGCCGGAAACCGGGGCCGCCTCCCCCTCCCCCGCCTGCTCCAAGGGACGCAGGTTGAATTCGAGCGGCCACGACTGCGCGAATTGAGGCTCCGCACTGCGGCAGGTTACCTGCAAGAGCCCCAGTTCCGTCACCCAACTCTCAAGCGTTACCGGCAGAGTGCGCGCGGCGGCGCCTGCGACCTTGGCGACGGTCTCGAGCGGCGGCAGTCGGTGAAAGTCGCGCGGATTCCAGTCGATCATGCTGCCGGCCGCGCAATCGGCATGGCGGGTCGAGGAATAGACCTCAAACCGGACCGGCTGGTTGAGCCTGAGCGCAAGGCCGGCCTCGGCAATCGCGAACCGCTGCTCGGCGGCGGCACCCTGGGGGAGGATGCACAGGAGTGCCGGCACGCTCGCGCGCTCCTTCGCCTCCGTCGGCACCCTGTGGGCGGCGAGAAAGAGGGCGCGCGCGGCGCCTGCAGCGATGCGATCGGCTTTGCGGTGCAGGATCTTGCCGAACCGCGCCGCGCCGCGGGCGACGGCCAGGTCCGGTTCGGCGTTGTCCAGCAACAGCGGCGCCTGCCCGCCCTGCCACTTGCCGATCTCGTCGATCAGGCGCCGCCGCAGGGACGCAGGCGCAAGCGCGCCGCCGTTGCACAACAACGCGTCGACGGGGGGCCGGCCGCCGAGAAACTCCGCGAGGTGACGGGTGATCGCGCTGTCGGCGGCGAAGGGGAGCCCCCACTCCCTGAGCGCACCCATGACCCGGCGCGGCCGCTCGGCCGCATCGCAAGCGGGAAAGAAGCCTTCGAGCACGGCGGCCGTGATCTCACCGCGGGTGAGCTGCGCCGAAAGCGCGCCGGCGATGAGACCGGCGCCGCGCCCGGCAATGGCGAGCGAGAAGCTCTCCTCCGGCTCGCCTTCACCCGCCAACACCGTCTCTTTGAGGTCGCGGCAGCGGGCGACAAGCGCATTCCACTGCGCCGCGCCAAGTTTGCCGCCGGTGCCCGTCAACCGCGGCTCGACCACGTGCGCCAGCGCCAGGTCCATGTTGTCGCCGCCCAAGAGGATATGGTCACTGACCGCGATGCGGCGGATCGCGGGAAGGCCGCCGCCGGTCGCCGCACGCTGCAGCGCGAACAGGCTGAAGTCCGAAGTGCCGCCGCCGATGTCAACCACCAGGACGTGGACCGTTTCAGTGTCGCCACCCGCGAGCTGCGACCACAGCGCGCGGCCGGCGTCGTGGCCCTCCAGCCAGCGATAGAACGCCGCCTGTGGCTCCTCCAACAGGCGCACTCTGGCCGGGTAGCCGGCTTCCGCAGCGGCCGTGAGCGTCAACCGTTGCGCCACGACATCGAACGAGGCGGGGACGGTGACGGTGATGGCCTGCGCCGCGAAGCGGAAATCGGCCCCGGCCGCGGCGAAGCGCCGGTCCCAGGCCTGCATGAGGGCGTTGAGGATCAGCGCCTGTGCGCGAACCGGGGAAATCTTGTGCTCCGGCGCGATCTCGTCCGAGCCCCAGGGCAGGAACGGCCGGGTCCGGTCGGCGGCGTGATGGCACAGCCAGGACTTGGCCGAATGGGTCACCCGCCCCGGCGTTTCCGCCGCCCGCCGCCGCGCCCGCGCGCCGACGATCCATTGCCCGCGATCGCCGCCAGCGCCCGCAATCTCCGCCCCACCGCCTTCCTCGGGCAGGTACAGGAACGACGGCAGCGTTGCCGCCTCGGTGGTGGCGGTCGATGAGAGCCATTGCGGGATGGCGAGCACTTCGGTCGGCGCGTCGCCATCCAACGGCACGAACGCGAGCGCGCTGTTGGTCGTGCCGAGATCGATGCCGATGCTGTAGCGCGCGTTTGCCATGAACCTCACATTTGGCCCGCGACGGAGGTCAAGAGCGCCGGATCCTGGCAGGCGAAGATATCGCCGGCCGGACCGTCGGCGCCGAGGCTCGCGATCCAGGCGGCGATTGCTTCCGCCGAGAGCGGCTGAGGATGAAGGAAGGTGGTGCCGTCGCCGTAGGTGGCGTTGAAGCGGTAGGGTGCCATCGCCGCGAGGCGGGCGACGCAGGCCTGCGCGATCTCCTTCATCATCGGCACGAACTCGACGCTCAAGGCGAAGGGGGCGATCGATAATCCCTTAAGCGCCTCCTCCTCGTAGCCCTCGATGTCGATCTTGATGAAGCGCGGCTCACCGAAGCGGGCGATCAGAGCGTCGAGCGTCAGCGCTGGGACATCGCAAACGCCGCGCCACTGTTGGCCGGCAAAGCTCGGCGCTGATCCGGCGGCAGCAAGAAATGCCTGTGAGGCGGACGCGATCGTCGGATTGGCGGGATTGAGATTGAGACGAACCTGCCCCGGTTCGGCCGCGATCGCGGCTGCCACCAGCTCTACCGCCGGATCACGGCCATAAAGCGCGCGCAGAACCGGCAGTAACGCCGGCTGCGGCTCGACCGCCACGACGCGCGCCTTGAGCTGCCGCCACGCACGGATCCGATTGCCGACATGGGCGCCGATGTCGAAGGCCAAGTCGCCGGGCGCGAGGAAACGGCCGTAAAACCGCGCCATGGCCTTGAAACGCCAGGGCTTGCCGTAATAGATGGCAAGCGAGCGCGCAACGCCGTAGGCGGTGCGAAGGCGCTCCATCACGTTGGCGCCGGTCTCCATGCCTCAAGCCTCGCTCTTTTGCCGCCTAAGCTCCGCCGCCCGCCGTCGGCAGGAACGGTGCAGCCTTGCGATCATGTGGTATCAGTCGTGCCGGTGCCAAAGCCAGCCCGAGATGGCCATTCGACATGCCAGCCCTACATGAAAGCCCGACGATGCCGCCGCCGACAGCGCATGCGTTCTGGATCACCGGCCCGGAGCAGGCCGAAATCATCGAGCAAGAGCTGCCGCTGCCGAGCGGCGAGGAGATCCTCGCGCGAGCACTCTACAGCGGCATCAGCCGCGGCACCGAGGTGCTCGTCTATCGCAACCGGGTGCCGGTGAGCGAGTACGCCCGCATGCGCTGCCCGTTCCAGGAAGGCGCGTTCCCGGCGCCGGTCAAGTATGGCTATTGCTGGGTCGGCGCCGTCGAGGAAGGGGCGGACAGCTTGCTTGGGGCGACCGTTTTTGCGCTGTACCCGCATCAGGACCGGGCCGTGTTCCCGGCCGCGGCAGCGGTGCCGGTGCCAGCCACGGTACCGGCCGGCCGCGCGGTGCTGGCCGCCAACATGGAAACCGCGCTGAACGCGCTGTGGGACGGCCAAGTGCAGGCCGGTGACCGGGTGTGCGTGCTGGGCGCCGGCGTCGTCGGCTTGATGCTTGCGCACCTCGCGAGCCGGATCCCGGCCGTGCGCTGCATGATCGTCGATCCCGATGCCGGCAAGGCGGCGGCGGCCGCAGCACTTGGGCTTGCTTTTTGCATAGCGCCGCCGGACGATCTGTTCGATGTCGTCTTTCACGCGAGCGGCAATCCGGCCGGGCTCGCGACCGCCCTCGCCGTGGCCGATTTCGAGGCGACGGTTGTCGAGGCGAGCTGGTATGGCGTCACGCCCGTCACGCTGCCGCTCGGCGAAGGCTTCCACGCCAAGCGGTTGACGCTGCGCTCCTCCCAGGTCGGCTCCGTCTCGCCGCGCCAGCGCGCCCGCGTGAGCCATCGGCAACGGCTGGAGATGGCGCTGGCGCTGCTGGCAGACGACCGCCTCGATGGCCTGATAACAGGCGAGAGCGGGTTCGCAGAGCTGCCGGATGTGATGGCCAGGCTTTCCGATGGCAGCCTGCCGGCGCTCTGCCACCGCATCCGCTACTGAACGGAAACCGATCGAGGAGACCGCCGTTGTTCGCCGTGAGAGTCCGCGACCACTTCATGATTGCGCACAGTTTCTCCGGAGCCGTGTTCGGCCCGGCGCAAAAGCTGCACGGGGCCACGTACGTTGTTGATGTCACCTTCCAGCGGCCGGAACTCGACGCGAACGGCATTGTCGTCGACATCGGCATCGCGCTGGAGACGCTGAAAGGCATCCTGGACCAGCTTAACTATCGCAATCTCGACGACGAGCCGGCGTTTGCCGGTGTCAACACCACCACCGAATACTTAGCGAAGGTGATCTTCGAGCGCATGGCTGAGGCAATCACCACCGGCCGCTTCGGCGACGAAGGGCGCAAGCTCAGCCGCCTCAAGGTCACGCTGCACGAGAGCCACGTCGCCTCAGCCTCGTACGAGGGCGCGCTCGTTCCGTGAACCGGCCGCAGTTTCATTTCCTCCTTCCCGGCCCAAAGGAAACGGTGAGCGGCGGCTTTCTCTACGATCGCCGGATGATCGGTGCACTCAAGCGGGCGGGACTGCTCGCCTCGCTGATCACCCTGCCCGACTGCTTCCCCTACCCGCCCGCGGACGTCGTCGCCCGCGCGCGAGACGCCTTGGCGGCGCTGCCCCCTGAGAGCTGGCTGATCGTCGACGGCCTGGCGCTGGCGCCGCTCCATGAGCACATTGCTGCGCTGCAGGCCGGACGGCTGCACGTCGTGGCACTCATCCATCATCCCCTGTGCGATGAAAGCGGGGTCAGCGAGCCCGAACGGGCACGCCTGTTCGCGAGCGAACGCCGGGCGCTGGCGGCTGCCCGCCATGTCATCGTCTCCAGCGCCACCACCGCCCGCCGGCTGGCCGACTTCGGCCTCGCGGCGGAGCGGATCACGGTCGTGCCGCCGGGCATCACGCGTGCCGCAGGCGCCGGCACGCGGCGGCGGCGCGACGATGATCACGCGGTGCGACTGCTGAGCGTCGGCAGCCTGGTGCCGCGCAAGGGTCAGGACGTCCTGGTGCAGGCGCTTGCCCGTGTGCGCGGTCTGCCCTGGCGGCTCACCCTGGTGGGACCCGAACGCAATCGCAGCTTCGCCCGCCGCCTGCGCACGTTCAGCCGCGGCCTGGGCTTGAGGGGGCGGGTCCGTTTCGCCGGCGCGGTCCCGCCGATGCGCCTGGAGCAGAACTACCGGGAAGCTGACGTTTTCGTTTTGCCGTCGCGGATGGAGGGCTACGGCATTGCGCTTGCCGAGGCGATGGCGCACGGCCTGCCGATCGTCACCACGCCGGCCGGTGCGATACCGGAAGTGGTGCCGGCCACAGCGGGCGTATTCGTTGCACCCGGCGCGGCAAAGCCGCTCGCCCGCGCGCTGGCGGTACTGATCCGCAATCCAGACCGCCGCCGCCGGCTGCGCCGGGGAGCGTTTAAGGCACCGGCGGCACGCCGTATCTGGGCCAGGGCGGAGGCCGATTTCATCGCAGCGCTGGCCGGGATCGCGGCAGCATGAGCGGGTTCTCCGCCAATTGGCTGAGTCTAAGGTCAGATGCGGATGCCCGCGCGCGGTCCCCCCGGATCACGGCGCGCACGGCCGCCTGGGCGCTGGCACGCACGCGCGTGACCGGGCGGCCGCTCTCGATCATCGACCTCGGCTGCGGGACCGGGAGCAATCTGCGCTTCCTGGCACCGCGGCTGCCGGTGGCGCAGCGCTGGCTGTTGGCCGACCACGATGCGGGTCTGCTCGCGCTCGCGGCCCACTCCGGCACCGGTTGCCGGCGGGTCCGTGGCGTAAGCACGGCCGCGGTCGATCTCGCCACGGCGCCCTTGGACGACCTGCTGGCAGACGCCGACCTGGTGACGGCTTCGGCGCTGTTCGATCTCGTCGCACCCGGTTGGATCGCGCGCCTGCTGGCGGCACTGGCGCGGCCGGGCCGGGCGCTGCTCGCCGTCCTCAGTTACGACGGCCGGATGACCCTAAGCGCCGCCGATCCCTTCGATGCGGTCGTCCGCCGTTTGGTCAACGAGCACCAGCGCACGGACAAGGGCTTCGGTCGTCCGGCCTTGGGGCCACTCGCGGCCGATTGGCTGTGCCGGCAAGCGCGGCTGAGCGGCGCCCACGTGCTTACGGCCTCGAGCGACTGGCGGCTGGCGGGCGGCGATCAGGCTCTGCAGGAGGCCATGCTCGCCGGCTGGGCGGAGGCTGCGAGCGCGATCGCGCCGCAGGAAGCGGACGCCATTGCCGCCTGGCACACCCGCCGGCTTGAGGCACTTGGAAAGACTGGCCCTGCGAGCGTCGTCGGCCACCGCGATGTGCTGGCGCTATGGTAGGGACGGTTTCTAGCGCAGGCAGCAGTCGAACAGGACATCATCGCCGAGGAAGTGCACGCTCAGGCGCGGCCGCAGCCCCTCGTCCACCCGGGCGATCCGCGGCAACTGCAGGCCGGGCCGGCCCGAGCCGAGGATGAGCGGTGCCACCATCAGCTGCAGGCGGTCAACCACGCCGGCGGCGATGAAGGCCGAGACGGTGGCTGCCCCGCCTTCGATGAGGAAGGAGCGCAGACCGCGCCGCTGCAAGGCCGCGAGGATCAAGGGCGGCGGCAGCCCGCCCTTGGCGGTAGCGACACGCACAAGCTGTTCCGGTGCAATCGTGGGATCCGGAACGGTCCTTTCGGCGATCACCGTCAGGGTCGGCGCTGCCTGATCGAAGATGCGGGCGCGGCGATCGAGCCGTAACGAAGGATCGATGACGACACGCACCGGGTTCGGCCCCGGAACGCGCCTGGTGGTGAGATGAGGGTCATCGTGCGCCACCGTGCCGGCGCCGACGATGACCGCATCGACCAGCGCCCGCAGCCGGTGCAGATGGTCGAGGCTTTCCGGCCCGTTGATGTAGTGCGAATGGCCGTCTTCGGTGGCGATGCGGCCGTCAAGGCTCTGGCCGAGTTGGGCGACGACGAAGCCACCCTGCGCTATTGCCGCCGCCAGCGGCTGATAAAGGGCGGACCGCAGCGGCTCGCAGCAGGCATCGAGAACCTGCGCGCGGTCGGCCGCGCTGCTCACCCCCGTTCCTCCGGGGCGGCCGACGGTGGCCAGGGCAGCTGCTGAACGTCCGCGATCAGCGCCGCGAGAGTGGCCGCATAGTGATCCAGCAGCTGCCGGCCAAGTTCTGCACTGGCGCTCGCAGCGTCACCGACGACGCCCTGCGCATTGAGGTCCTCCGCCAGCCAACCGATGCCGGTTCTGCCCTCGACCCGGAACACCGCGCTTCCCTCTTCGAGTGCCGCCGCACGCGAGGGGAAGTCCCGGCAGTGTTCGGCGCGCACCAGCTCCGGCGCGATCGCGAGCATCAGCGACGTTTCGAGCATACCGCCGTGCAGGCCGTAGCGGGCCTCGGTCTCCGGGATCAAACCGGGCGGCGTGCCGAAACGGAAGTAGGTGGCGCGCACAACCAGAAGCCCGGTTTCGCGCCGCAGACGCGGTGCGGCGAGATCGAGGATCTGCGGCTGGCCACCATGGGCGTTGAACAGGATCAACTTGCGCACCGGCGTCGCGGCAACGGCGCGGCCGATGGCGGTCACGATTGCCAGCGCCAGCTCCGGCTCCAGGCTCAAGGTGCCGGCGAAGCTCGCGTGCTCGGGGCTGACGCCGATCCGCTGCGTCGGCAGACGCAGGACTTTGCCTGAACCACCGGACCACGCCAGCGCCGCATCGACGATCGCATCACAGATCCGGCTGTCGGTGCCGAGCGGCAGGTGCGGCCCGTGCTGCTCGACCGCGCCCATAGGCAGGAGCGCCACCGTCGTCGCCGGGTCAAGGGCGGCAAATTCGGGGCTCGCCAGCGCTTCCCAATGCTGCCAGTCCATCGCGGCCGCGCCCTTACCGGAACTCGGCCATTTCGGCGGCCTTCGCTGGCGGCGCCGGCGCGCGGCCGGGAGCAGAGGCCGTCGCGCGCGTTCGCTGCAGCGCCGCAGCAATCGCATTCATGCGCTGGATCTCGTGCGGCGGATCAAGCTCCTCCGGCACGGCGCACACGCCCCAGCGCGCCAGCCGCACGCCGATCGCCTGCCAGGACGTCATGCACGCGAACGGGATCGCCAGCAGCCAGCCGGCCAGGATCGGGATCGCCCACGGAATGATTGCGGGCGCCTTCCAGAGAAGGAGCGCGCTGGCGGCAATGCCGAGCACGAGGTGCGGCCACAGCCCCGGCAGCGCCTTGCGGAGCGGTATCGTGCGGTTTTCCCGCTTCTGCGGTGACCAGGTGATCTGTTTTCCCATGAGCAGTCCGGCGATGAAGATCGAGTGCGTCACCGCCACCGATGCGCTGAGGAGAAGGCCGAACACGAGCTCGACGAACGCTCCGATAAGGACGCGCGCGGCACCGCCGTAAGCCAGGCGGCTACCCCGGCTCACCAGCACATCGATGATGCCGAGGATCTTCGGCGTCATGACCATCAGCATCACAGCCGCATAGAGGACGAGGCCGATGTTGATGCCGCTCGCTTGCGGCACCGATGCCGCGGAGGCCCCCGCGGGAAGCGCCGCCGGCATCAGCAGCAGTTGGCCGAAGCCAACGAGGAGGAAACCCAACCACAACGGCGCCGCCGTGTACATGAGGATGGCCAGCACGAGCTGCAGCCGCCCCATCGGGTTGAAGCCGGGCCGGCTCAGCAACTGCACGTATTGCAGATTGCCCTGGCACCAGCGCAGATCGCGCATCAAGAAGTCGGGCAGCGTCGGCGGGTTTTCCTCGAAGCTGCCGTCCTCCACGGGGACCACGCGCACCGCGTAGCCGGCGCGGCGCATCAGGGCCGCTTCCAGCTGGTCGTGGCTCAGGACCGGACCACCGAACGGCGGCTGGCCCTTGAGCGCCGGCAGCCGGCAGTGCTCGATGAACGGGCTCAACCGGATGATGGCGTTGTGACCCCAGTATGGCCCGGCATCGCCCTGCCACCAGGCGCTGCCCATGGTGTAGACGCGCATGCCGTGACGCATGCCGAACTGGAAGATGCGCGCGAACGGGCTGAACGCCGGCAAGCCGACGACGAGCGTCTGCAGGATGCCGAGCGAAGGGTTGGCCTCCATCGTCCGCACGAGCTCGACCAGGCGGCGGCCGGTCATCAGGCTGTCGGCGTCGAGCACGATCATGAAATCGAACGCATGCCCATGCGTTTCGCAGAAGTCGCGCAGGTTTCCGGCCTTGAAGCCGGTGTTGCGTGAGCGGCGCCGGTAGTGCAGCGGCACTGCGTGCCCCGCCTTCGCCTTGAGATCGGCGAACAGATCCTCCTCGGCGGCCGCGACCGCCGGCTCATCGGTATCGCTCAGGATGAACAGTGCGAAGGCCGACGCGGCGCCGGTCGCTTCGAGGCTTTCGATCTCGGCGGCGATGCGCGCATAGCTGGGCAGCGGATCCTCGTTGCGGATCGGCACCACGATCGCGGTCCGGCTCGCAAGCGGCGTTCCGTCTGCCGCTGCCGGCGCCAGCGGCGCGACCACCTGCAGAGGATCGCGGGTCGCATGGGTGAGGATGAAACCGATCACCGCGTTCCAGAAGCCGATCACGAGCCAGGGCGTGTTGGCGGCGAACAGGACCAGAAGCACGACTTCGGTCACCGAGAGGCCATCGCCGGCAAGAACTGCGGTCATGAGGCCGACAAGGCTCAAGATGCTGACGCCAACCAGCGCCGCAAAGACCGCACGCCGGCGGGCCATCCGAACGACTGGCGCCGCGCCGCGCGTCATGGCCGGGGGAGTTACCAGGGGCAGTCTCCTGAAATCGGGGGCTCGGGGAACGCGTTAATCGGTATCGAAGCGGCGTGCGTATGCCATGTGGAAACAAAAAAGGCCAGTTTCCATCAACAGTCTTCCAGTTTCGATCTTCTGGTGCCGGCAGCGGGGTGCAGGCCGGATGAGCGGACAAGACATCCCAGTCGACCGCGACCGCAGCCGCGTACGCACCAAAGGCTGAGTCGCGCGGAAGGAAATTATGCGGGCGGACGGATCCGTTTCGCGGTGTCCGCCGTATTCATCACCAAGGATGCGATCGATCGGCACTCGCGCCGGTGCGACGCTGGAAGGAAGTCGGATCGGTAAACGGCCGACGATGAGGATCGATGAGTTCATTACGGAAGTCGCTGTCATTCGCAGTTCCGCTGGGTGATGACGCCGGACTCAAGAGCTATCTCAGGCAGATCAGGGATTATCCTCTGCTCGATGCCGCAGAGGAGCAGCGCCTTGCCTGGCGCTGGGTGAACGAGCACGATGTCGATGCGGCGCACGCGCTGGTCACCAGCCATTTGCGCTTGGCCGCAAAGATCGCCGCCAACTACCGCGGCTATGGCCTGCCCGCGGACGAGTTGATTTCGGAAGCCAACATCGGCCTGATGCAGTCGGTCGAGCGGTTCGATCCGGCGCGCGGGTTCCGGCTTGCGACCTATGCGATGTGGTGGATCCGGGCCGCCATTCAGGAGTACGTGCTGCAGTCGTGGTCGCTGGTACGGTTGGGAACGACCGCCAATCAGAAGAAGCTTTTCTTCAACCTCCGGCGGCTGAAAGGCCAGATCCAGGCCTACGACGAGGGCGACCTGTCGGACGAAGCGGTTCGGCAAATCGCCGAGCGGCTGCGCGTGTCGGCCGCCGAGGTCATCAGCATGAACCGGAGGCTCAGCGGGCCTGATCGTTCGCTCAATGCCCCTGTCCACGACGAAGGCGACAGCGAACTGCAGGACTGGCTCGTCGATGACGGCGAGTCCCAGGAGACCCAGCTGGCCCAGAGCCAGCAGCGCGAACAGCACCGGCGACTGCTGGCGGCGGCTTTGGCGCGCTTGCCATCGCGGGAACAGGACATCGTTCGCGAGCGGCGGCTGCGTGAGACGCCGCTCACCCTTTCCGAGCTGGCGGGCCGCCACAATATTTCCCGCGAACGGGTGCGCCAGCTTGAGGTGAGCGCACTCGAAAAGCTGAAACAGAGCATGGTGTCCGGCGGCGCAGCACTGGAGACGATGGCGTTATCCGCGCGCACCCGCTACCGTGCGGTCGGGTACTTCGAACCAGCGACCGCGGTGGATGGCTCCGCGAGCCAGACTCGCCGGTAGTTTCCGTCGCTAAATGACAGAGGTGATAATTGGGGGGCGGGTCCACGGCGAGAAGCGCGCCCCCATGCGGGATGGAGGTACGAAAGAACCATGACGCCAACAGGGAACGTCCGCACCGCCGCTCATCTGACGCCGATCGAGGGCGCAGGCATCGACCGCCCCGATCGGCGGGAGGTCGAGGACGCGGTGCGAGTCCTCTTGCGGTGGGCGGGGGACGATCCCCAGCGCGAGGGTCTGCTGGAGACGCCCGCCCGCTTCGCCCGCGCGTTCGAGGAATGGTTCGCCGGTTACCGCGAGGATCCGGCGCTCCTCTTGCGGCGCACGTTTCAAGAGACGGCTGGATATGACGAAATGGTCGTCCTGCGCGACATCGATTTCGTGAGCCACTGCGAGCATCACTTGGCACCGATCATCGGCAAGGCGCACGTCGGCTACCTGCCGCGCAACCGGGTGGTGGGGATCTCGAAGCTCGCGCGCGTCGTCGAGGCCTATGCGCAGCGGCTGCAGATCCAGGAACGGCTCACCGCGCAGATCGCGGGGGCCATCGAGAGTGTCCTTGAACCGCGCGGCGTGGCCGTCGTTATCGAGGCGTCACATCAGTGCATGACCACGCGCGGCGTCCGCAAGGACGGCGTGACGATGGTGACGAGCCAGATGCTGGGAGCCTTCCGCGAGGATCCGATGACGCGGCGCGAGTTCCTCGCGATGGTCGGCAACCCGACCAGCCGCGGCAGCCACGGCGGGTGATCGGTTACTAGTCCCCGCTCCGGCGCAGCGCGTACCCGGGCGGACAGTAAGGCGCCCCGTTCTCCCCCCACAGAGGCGGTTTCGGGTCGCCACTCTGCCAGAAAGCCGCTTTGGTGTCGGTGCAAACGCAGGTGCGGAACTGACAGACGTCCTCAAGCGGCGGTAAAGAGGTGCTGGAGCAGGCCGACACCGCTAAGGCGAAGCCGGCAATCGCGATCCGCTGGCAGCGCAGCAAGGTCGGTGGTCGTACGCTGCCACTGCCTCGTTGCCGCATCGCAATGCCCTCTCGCCCGTTCGGACAGCCGCTCGGGGGCGGCCCGTCAACGCTCCTTTGCCACAGCGGGCAGGATCTTGAAAGCGTGAAACGCGAGATCGGGCGCGCTCGTGTTGTGCCGCGATGGGACACTGCGGCCAAAGCGGACGGCTTGGGCGCGCTCGACCCTCAAATCCATGACCGCCACCCGCGAGAACGGCTCGCCCGCGCCCGGCTGCCAGCGCACCTCGGCGGTATCGGCGACCTGCGGTGCGACGAACATCGAGCGCAGCGCCGCGAACGGGGTGCTGCCGGCCGGAGGATCGAACGTCACGTCGAGCACGGCAACGTCATCGCGAATGGCAGCGATCGCAAGGCTCCCCCTGCCGCCGCTGCTGAACGCCAACTGGAACGTGCGAGTCGCAGGTTCGAACAGCACGTCTTCGATCGCGACCAGCGGCCGCCCCTCGTCTGCGATCGGGCCGATGAGGAACGAACTGCCGTAGGCGCTATCGCCCAGATGGGGCGGCGGCAACGGTTTCAGGCGCCAATAGCCATCGGCGGGGTAGAGCACGAGGAATTCGGTCGCCTTGGCGCCCTGCTTCAGGAAAACCTGGATCAGGTGCAGGCCACGTTCCGTGCGCTCCGCAACACGGAACGGGACGACGTTCGGCCGCCAGAAGCTCTTGAATGTGTGGCCGATCAGCTTGATTTCGGCATCTTCGTGAAGCACCACGGTGCGTGGCGTGAAGGCGTAAGCCGGATCGCCGCTCATGTCGCAGCCGGCAAAATCGGGAGCCGTCAAGTCGGCGCTGAGGGTCTCGATGTAAACGGGATGGCGCGCCTTGATGCGAAATGTGGCCACGCCTTGGCCGATCAGCTTCACATAGACGTTATCCTCCTCCGCGCACGCCGTCGCCCTGCTGGCGTTGACGAGCTCGACCGCCGTCGGTATCCCCTCCTCCCCGCTCACCGCACCGGCAGGCAAGGCCAAGAGCGCGCCGAGCACAACGGCCAGGCGCTGAAAATGAAGGCGCAACCGCCCGCGGGCGCGCGCAAGTCGCAAAGACCAATCCAACCGTGCCCGCATCTCTGTCCTCTGCTCAGCCAAGCGCTGGCGGCGCCGGCGAGCGGTGATTCTAGGCAACATTGTCAGCGATGAAAACCGAACCACTGCCGTCCGCGCGGCGAAACCGGACAACACTAGACTGGACTGGACGGTCCAGTCTAGTTACCTTGAAGGAGTTGGATACCAACAGGGACCACGACGCCGCATGACCTTGACACGCACAGCAGCAGCAGTCGCTGCGGCGATTGTGATCGCCGCCCTCGGCTCCGCCTTCGATGACGGCGACGGCGCACGAGCGGCACCGCCGCAAGCACCTCCAGGTGTCCCGGTCGAGGCGCGTCCGGTTCAGATCGGCCCCTTAAGCGATGTCATTGCCGCCGTCGGCACGCTCATCTCGAATGAATCGGTGATGCTGCGACCCGAGATCAGCGGCCGCGTCGAAGGCATTCATTTCGTTGAAGGCGCGCCGGTGCGCCAGCACGCGCTCCTGGTCACGCTCGACGACGCGATCGTTGCCGCAGAACTCGCCGACGCCCGCGCGAGCCTGGAGCTGAGCAAGCGCAACTTCGAGCGCGCGCGCGAGCTGTTTCGTCAACGCGCCGGCACCGAGCGCACGCTCGATGAGTCGAAGTCCAAGCTCGACAGCGACCAGGCAAAGGTCGAGCTCGCGCTGGCGCGCCAAAGCAAGACCCGCATCACCGCCCCTTTCGACGGCATCCTCGGCCTGCGCCGGGTGAGTGTCGGTGACTTCGTCAACGCCGGCGACGATCTGGTCAACATCGAGAGCATCGATCCGATCAAGATCGACTTCCGGGTGCCGGAGCGCAGCCTCGCCCTGATTGCGACTGGCCAGGCGATCGACATAACGGTCGATGCCTTTCCGGGCCGAACCTTCCGGGGCGAGATCTACGCACTCGACCCGCAGATCGACCCCGCCGGCCGCAGCGTCGCCATGCGCGCGCGCATCACCAATCGCGACGGGCTGTTGCGGCCCGGCCTGTTTGCGCGTGTCTCGGTGATCGTCAGCAACCGCGCGCAGGCGATCACCGTGCCGGAGCAGGCAATCATCCCCTTTGGCACTGATCGATACGTCTTCCGCGTCATTGACGGGGTCGCCAAGCGGACCAAGGTTACGCTGGGAGTGCGGCGGCAGGGCGCGGTCGAAGTCGTGGACGGCCTGAACGCTGACGACGTGGTCGTCACCGCCGGTCAGTTGAAGCTGAAAGACGGCGCGCCGGTCACGGTCCTGGCACCGCCACCGGAAAGTTAAGGGCTGCCATGAAACTGCCCGAGATTTGCATCCGCCGGCCCGTCTTCGCGACGGTGCTGAGCCTGATCGTTCTGCTCTTGGGGTTGATCGGCTACCAGCGGCTCTCCATCCGCGAATATCCGAACATCGATCCGGCGGTGGTCACCGTCTCGACCACCTACGAGGGGGCGAGTGCCGAGATCATCGAAACCCAGGTCACCAAGATCCTGGAAGATGAGCTCGCCGGCATCGAGGGCATCGACTTCATGACCTCGATCAGCCGCCAGGAGCAGTCGCAAATCACGGTCGCCTTCAAGCTCGGCCGCGATGCCGACGCCGCAGCGGCCGATGTCCGCGACCGCGTCAGCCGGACACGCGACCGGCTGCCCGACGAGATCGACGAACCCGTGATCCAGAAGGTCGAGGCGGACGCACAGCCGATCATCTACCTCGCCTTCTTCAGTGACCGGCATTCGCCGCTCGACGTCACCGACTGGGCCGACCGCTACGTCAAGGATCGGTTGCAGACGCTGGGCGGGGTCGCCGAGGTGCGGATCTTCGGCGAGCGCCGCTACTCGATGCGGCTGTGGCTCGATCCGGCGCGGCTTGCCGCCTATCGGCTGACACCGGCTGATGTCGAGGATGCGCTGCGCCGGCAGAACATCGAGATCCCGTCGGGGCGGATCGAAAGCATCGACCGTGAGTTCACGGTGGTCTCGGAAACCGATCTCAAGACGCCGGAGCAGTTCAATCAGCTGATCCTGGCGTCCGTCGACGGGTATCTGGTGCGCCTTGGCGACGTCGGCCGTGCAGAGCTCGGCGCCCGCAGCGAACGGCTGAATGCGCGCTTCAATGGCCGCACCGCAGTGGCGCTCGGCGTCGTCAAGCAGGCGACCGCCAACCCTCTCGACGTTTCGCATGCCGTGCGCAATGTCCTGCCCAGCGTCATCGAAGGCCTGCCCGAGGGCATGCAGGTGCGCGTCGCCCATGACCGCTCGGTGTTCATCGAGGCCTCGATCGACAACGTCTATCGAACCATCGGCGAGGCGATCATCCTTGTCGCGCTGATCATCTTCTTGTTCCTGCGCTCGCTGCGGGCGACGCTGGTACCGCTGGTGACCATTCCGGTCTCGCTGATCGGTGCTTTTGCCCTGATGTCGGCGCTGGGGTTCAGCATCAACACGCTCACCCTGCTGGCGCTGGTGTTGGCGATCGGCCTCGTGGTCGACGACGCCATCGTCATGCTGGAAAACATCTGGCGCCACGGCGAGGAAGGTCTCAGTCCGGTGCAGGCGGCGATGAAGGGCAGCCGGGAGATCGGCTTCGCCGTCATCGCCATGACGATTACGCTCGCCGCCGTCTATATCCCGATCGGCCTGATGACCGGCGCAACGGGACGCCTTTTCACCGAGTTTGCATGGACGCTCGCCGGTGCCGTGCTGGTTTCCGGCTTCGTCGCACTCACGCTGTCGCCGATGATGTGCTCGAAGCTGTTGCGCCACGGGACCAGCCACAACGCCGCCTACCGGTTGATCGAACGGGGGCTGACGGCGCTCACGACCGGTTACCGCAGCACCCTGACGAAGGCGCTTTCGGCGCGCGGCCTCGTCATCCTGATCGGCCTTGGTGTCGCCGGCGCCGGCGGTTATCTGTTCACGGTCCTCAAATCGGAGCTCGCCCCGTTCGAGGATCAAGGCACGGTGGTCGGCATCTTCGTCGCCCCGGAAGGGTCCACGATCGACTATACCGACACCTACGCCCGGCAACTGGAGCGCATCTATGCTGCCGAGCCGGACGTCGACCGATTCTTCGTGATCACCGGCTTTCCCGTCGTCAATCAGGGCATCTCCTTCATCAAGACGACCGACTGGTCGGAGCGCACGCGCAGCCAGCAGGACGTTGCGCAGAGCCTGATGCCGAAGATGCTCGGCGTGGCAGGCGTGCTGGCTTTTCCCGTCAACCCGCCACCGTTGGGCCAGAGCGTCCGCGACAAGGCCGTGCAGCTCGTCGTCAAGACGTCGGTCGAGTACAAGGAGTTGCAGGGATGGGTGGACAAGGTTCTGGCCGATGCCGCCTCCGAACCGTCGCTCGCCAATCTCGAGACCGACCTGAAGCTGAACAAGCCGGAACTCCGGGTCTCCGTCGATCGCGAGAAGGCTGCCAATCTCGGAATCGAGATCGCGACCGTGGGCCGCACCTTGGAGACGCTGCTTGGCGGCCGCCAGGTGACCCGCTTCAAGCGTGAGGGCGAGCAATACGATGTCGTCGTCCAGGTGGAGGACATCGAACGCATGCATCCCGACGATCTCAACCGGATCCACGTCCGCGCCCGCGACGGCAGCATGGTACCGCTCTCAAACCTGGTGCGGGTGATCGAAACGGTGGCGCCGCGCGAACTCAACCACTTCGACCAGTTGCGCGCGGCGACGATCACGGCCAACGTCGCGCCGGGATCGACCTTGGGCGAGGCCTTGGGTGCGCTGGAACGGATCGCGAAGAACGTGCTGCCGGCAACGGCACAGATCGACTATTCCGGTCAGTCGCGGGAGTACAAGACCGCGAGCGCCGAGATCTGGGTCACCTTTGCCTTGGCGCTCGCCTTCATCTACCTCGTCCTCGCGGCCCAGTTCGAGAGCTTCCGCAATCCCTTGATCATCATGCTGACGGTGCCGCTGTCGATCACCGGCGGGCTCGCCGCCCTGGCGCTTAGCGGCGGAACGCTCAACATCTACAGCCAGGTCGGTCTGGTGACGCTGATCGGTATCATCACCAAGAACGGCATCCTGATCGTCGAATTTACCAACCAGCTACGAGAGCGCGGCGCCAGCGTTCGCGAAGCAGTCATCGAGGCAGCAACGTTGCGGTTGCGGCCGATCCTGATGACCACTGCGGCAACCGTGTTCGGCGCCGTACCGCTGGCAATCGCGAGCGGCGCCGGTGCCAAGGCACGCCAGGACATCGGCTGGGTCATCATCGGCGGCCTTGTGCTCGGCACCTTCTTTACGTTGTTCGTCATCCCCGCGGTGCTGAGCGTATTTGCCGGCCGGCAACGCCCGGAAGCCGCCGCCTTGGAGAGCGGTGAACACGTCCCGGATGCCGCGGCACCGGCGCGGGCGGCGGAATAGCTAAGTTCGCGCCGCCGCTACCCGCTCGCTTGCCGCTGCAGCCGGTTGTAGCGGACCGATGAGATCAGCGAGAGGCCGATCATCAGCACGCCGACACCGCCGCTGATCCATTCCGGGATCGCCATCAGCGGGCTTGCCAGCATGACCGCCGCCAACAACCCAATCGCGTAGTGGGCGCCGTGCTCTAAGAACACGAACGCCTTCAGCGTCCCCTGGCGGACCATGAAGACGGTAAAAGAGCGGACGAACACCGCGCCGATGCCAAGCCCGAGCATGATCAGGACGACGTCGTTGGTGATCGCAAAGGCGCCGATCACGCCGTCGAAGCTGAACGATGCGTCCAACAGCTCCAGGTACAGAAAGCCGGCAACCCCTGAGCGCTTGGCAACGCCGCCGTGGCCGTCGCCTCCGGTCTGAAAGAACGCATCGATACCGTCGACGGCGATGAAGATCATGATGCCGAGCAGCCCCGCGAGCACGGCCCGGATGCGCTCCTCCTCCGGCAGGAAGCTTTGCAGCCCGATCAGCGCCACCAGCGCGCACAGCACGGCCGCGCTCTCAAGCTTGCCCAGCCGTGCGAGCAGTGCTTCGATCTGGCCAAGCCAGTGCACTTCCTTGCCATTGTCGATCAAGAAGCCAAGGAACACGAGCAGCAGGAAAGTGCCGCCAAAGCATGCGACCTCGGTATGGGACTCGTGCAGGTGGCGCGAATACTCTTCCGGGTGATTGAGTGCCATGTGCGCCACCTCGGCGGCGCCAAGCCCGGTGGCGCCGGCCACGATGGCGACCGGAAAGATGAGCCGCATGCCGAAGACGGCGATCAGGATGCCGACCGTGAGAAAGATGGTCTGCCACAAGGGATCCATCTCGTCGAGCACCGAGGCGTTGACGACGGCGTTGTCGAACGAGAGCGAGATTTCAAGGATGCCAAGCACGACCGCGATGTATACGCCGCGCCAATCCTGCCACAGGTACGCCAGCGCAAGGCACACGACCGTGACGAGAATCGATAAGGCAAACGTCCGCATGCGGATCACCTGAGGGAGAAGACGGAAGGCGCCGCTTTACGCCTAAAACGACAGTGCGGGAACGGGGGTAGCGGCGTCGGGACGGCGGTGTCACCCACCGCGCGCGCTGACGCGCAATGGGCTTAGAGTCAGACTCAAGAAGAACCGTTCACAGTCAATATCTTATGACGCGCCGTCATGGCCGGCGCAGGCCGGCCATCCACGTCTCGTCGCGGGCAGTGCACCGCCTTGTGACCCGCGGATGCGCGGAACAAGTCCGCGCAAGACGCTTGTGGTTGAGGCAACGCGTTGATTTTGAATGCATCGTTTTCGGTCAGGCGCTTACGTCTTTCGCACCGTGCCGCTGCGGGCGCGTGCCAGGTCGACCTCCTTCTGCAGATCGGCCTCCTTGCACAGGCTTAAGCTGACCGGATTGCGCGGCCGGATACTGGCCGCGTTCCAATGCGTGCGATCCCTGATCTTCTCGATCGTCGGCTTGGTTGTATTGATCAAACGGCAGACCTGGCCGTCACTCAGCTCGGGGTAGTTCTTCAACAGCCAGGCAATCGCGTCCGGGCGGTCCTGCCGCCGCGCCACCGGGACATAACGCGCACTCTTCGGCTTGTCATCGACACCGGCGACCCGATGCTCTGCTGGCCGCAAGCGGGCCGAGGGAGTGGCGGCGCAGCGTTCGATTTCCGCCATGGTCAATTCGCCGGCGCTCACCGGGTCGCGCCCCTGCATGCCGATCGCGACGTCACCATCGGCGATCGCCTTGATCTCCAGCATGTGCATGCCACAGAACTCAGCAATCTGCTCGAAGCTCAATGTCGTGTTTTCGATCAGCCACACGGCCGTCGCTTTCGGCATCAGGGGACGAGACATGAACCTGAGACTCTCCAACGCATTGAGGGGGTGAACCTCATTACTTACAGTGTTCAGCCGGCGCATTCAAGTGATCCGGACGCGCGCACGTGAGCCGCGCTTTTCTCGCTCGCAGCTATGCGTTTTTTTCGCTGTACAGACCATGGCGGAGTTGGCAAGACTGAAACTGCTCGGGAGTTACGCTGCCCTAAGACCCCCCCTTAAGGCAGTGCTCGTTTCTTCTGGGCGCCGGGCTGCATCGCAGTCCCCCCCTGCGGGCAGCCCGGCAACCATCGACGTCCCGCTTGGCAAGAGCGTTGATGGCATCCTGTTACCGAGGCAGCGTGCTTCTCTCCCCGTCGGGTCGCATCCGCGCCTGCGGCGCCGCGGCGGCGGCGACGCCATGCTCATCGGCGGCCAGCAAGTCTTAAGAAAAATGTAACCACGCTGGCACGCGGCTGTCATCGTTATCTACTAGCCTCTGCGCTTAGCAGACGGGACAACCCCAAAATATTGCGTTCCTGGCGCTGACCAAGGCGCCAGCAGGGATACGCTCAGCTTTGCGTGATCCCTGCCTGGGAGGGCGCTGCGCCGCCTGAGAAGCAGTCGGGGCGACCCTGAGTGCATGTCTAGACTTTGGGGAACTCCATGACCTACACGCTTCAACTTCTCCACGCCTCCGATCTCGAGGGCAGCGTCGATGCGATCGGCAAAGCCCCGAACTTCGCCGCCCTCGTCGATAAGCTGGAGGACGCAGCCGGCATCGACGGATCAGTGACGCTTTCGGCCGGCGACAACTACATTTCCGGCCCCTTCTTCAGCGCTGCTGGCGATCCCTCGCTGCGGGCGCCGCTCAATGCCGCCTACAACGCCTTGTTCGGGCTCAGCGGCGATACCGCGTACAGCGACCTGCGCGAGGCGCCGGGCCGGGTCGACATCTCGATCATGAACATCGTCGGCTTCGATGCTTCGGCGCTGGGCAATCACGAGTTCGACCTCGGCACCGGTGTCGTTCGCGAGATTCTTGCGCCCGATTTCCGCGCCGCCGGCCTCGCTGATGACCGCTGGGTCGGGTCCCAGTTCCCCTACTTGAGCGCCAACCTCGACTTCTCGGCCGACCCGAATCTTGCGTCGCTGTTTACCGCCGACATCCTGCCCAACACCGCCTTCGCGTCCGGGCCTGATCAGTCGCTTGCCGGAACCACGGGGCCGAAGATCGCGCCTGCAACCATCATCGAGGCCGGCGGACAGAAGATCGGCGTGGTCGGCGCGACGACGCCGCTCTTGGAGTCGATCTCGTCGCCGGGCGACACGACGGTCAAGGATCCCGGCGCCGGCAGCAACGACATGGCGGCGCTCGCCTCGATCCTTCAGCCGACCATTGATGCGCTCAAGGCGCAAGGCATCAACAAGATCATCCTCACCACCCATCTGCAGCAGCTGAGCCTGGAAAAGGCCCTGGTGCCGCTCTTGAGCGGGGTGGACATCTCGATCGCCGGCGGTTCCGACAGCATTCTCGCCAATGCCGATGATCCGCTGAACCCCGGCGACACGGCGGTGGACACCTACCCGGTCGTCACCAAGAACAAGGACGGCGATCCGGCGGTCATCGTTTCCACCGATGGCGAGTATTCCTACGTTGGCCGCCTGGTGGTGCACTTCAATGACAACGGCATCCTGGTCGACGCCGCAGGCGTACCGATCGACGCCGTCGCCGATCTCGATGCCGCGCTGAATGGCCCGGTCGCGACGTCGGACGCCAATGTTGCCGCGCTGTGGGGCAGCCTCGAAGCCGGCCTGGCGGAAGACACCAAGGGCGGCCAGGTCAAGGCGCTGGTCGATAGCCTCGATGGGATCGTGACAGCCCAGGACAGTGCCACCTTTGGCCTGAGCGAGGTGTTCCTCGAAGGCCGGCGGACGGCGGTCCGAACCGAGGAGACCAACTTCGGCAACCTTAGCGCGGATGCGAATCTTTGGGTTGCCAAGGAGACGGATCCGGGCGTCGTCGTCTCGATCAAGAACGGCGGCGGCATTCGCAACCCGATCGGCACGATCGTCGAAGAACCCGCGGGCTCGGGCACCTACGTCACCGCACCGACGCAGGCCAACCCGGCTGCAGGCAAGGAAGCGGGCGAGATCTCCCAGCTCGATATCGCCGATTCGCTGCGCTTCAACAACGCACTGACGCTGGTCACGGTCACCGCCGAACAACTGCTCCAGGTCCTCGAACACGGGGTGGCGGCGGCGGCGCCGGGGGCAACACCAGGCCAGTTCCCGCAAGTGGGCGGCGTCTCCTTCAGCTTCGATCCGGACCTGCCCGCCGGCGAACGCGTGCAGACGGCCGCGATCATTGATGAAGATGGCAATCGGATCGAGTGGCTGGCCCAGGATGGCGCGGTGGTCGGCGATCCAAACCGGGCGATCCGGGTGGTGACGCTGAACTTCCTCGCCGACGGCGGCGACAGCTATCCCTTCAACCAGTTCATCGAAGCCAATCCTGCGTTCGCCAACCGCGTCGATCTGTCGCCGACCGATCCGGCGGCGCCACTGACCGGTGCCGCGACCTTCGCCAAGGACGGCACCGAGCAGGACGCGTTGGCAGAGTACCTCGCGAGCGAATTTCCCGCGGACGACGATGCGGCGACAGCCGCTTTCGCGGTCGCGGACACCGACACCGCACACGATACGCGCATTCAGAACTTGGCGGTGCGTGAAGACACAGTCGGGACAACGGAGGGTGCAATGGGATTCACGACGAAAGAGGCTTCGCTGGTCGATGGCCTCGAAGGCTATACGGCTAAGCCGCTACTGACTGTCGGCGAAACGATCACCAACACGACCGGCGCCTTCACCGGCATCGGCGGCGACTACACGCCGGTCGGTCTCCTGGACGGCATCGGCGCTTTCAAGCTCGACGACGATACGGTCAGGCTGATCGTCAATCACGAAGCGAGCCCGAACCAGGGAGCGACCTATACGGTCAACAACGGCCTCGCCAATGCCGAGCCGCTCACCCTGCAAGGCGCGCGGGTCAGCTACTTCGATATCAGCACCAAGGACATGAGCATCGAGGATGCGGGCCAGGCCTACAACCGGATCTTTGATCTCGAAGGCCGGCTGGTGCGCGACGTCGCCCAGATCGACACCAACCCGAACGACGCTGAGGCAAAGGGCTTCGATCGGTTCTGCTCCGCTTCGTTCTACGACGCGAATGAGTTTGGTACCGACCTTGGCTTCGCCGATCCGCTTTATGTTGCGCCGTCCGAAGGCAACAATGGCGTCGCTTGGATCCTCGATGTCGAGACTGGCGACTTCTACGCTGCCCCGAGCCTCGGCCGCGGCCGCTGGGAGAACGTGACCACGCTCAACACCGGCGATCCGGACAAGGTCGCGTTGCTGCTCGGCGACGACAGCTATCCCGCCGATCCGCTCTACCTCTACGTCGGCACCAAGAACGGCTACGGTGACGGCAGCTTCCTCGATCGCAACGGTCTGAAGGATGGCCAGCTGTTCGCGTGGGCGCCGGATGCCAACCTGGACGGCGTCGCCAACAACGACATCACGCCGGCTGACTTTACGCGCCCTGGCCAGGAAGTCTCCGGCACCTTTGTTCCTGTCGATGCCTACGACATCACAAAGGCCGGTGATGAGGGTTACGATGACCTCGGCTGGGCGCTGCAGTCGACCCTCTACAAGCAGGTCGAGAGCCTGAACGGCTTCTTCTTCTCGCGCATCGAGGACCTGTCCACCAATCCGAACGACGGCACCGAAGCCACTTTCGCCGCAACCGGCACCGACTTCAACGGCATCACCAAGGATGGCGTGCCGCAGGTGGCGCAGTTCGCGACCGAAGCGGTCGATACGACCGGCAGCGTTTACACCGCGGAGTTCAACCTCGACGATCTGGATGCGCCGGAAGCGACGCTCAAGATCATCTACCGTGGCGACGCCGACGCGGCCAACCACGCCAATGCCGTCCTGCGCAGCCCGGACAACCTGGACTGGACCAAGAACGGCTTCATCTACGTCAACGAGGACCAAGCTCAAGTCAATTTTGGTGACAGCGGCGATCCGCATGAGGCCTCAATCGTCCGACTCGACCTCGCCAAGGAGCAGGGCGATGACGGCTTCGGCGTCCGCGTTGCCGAGATCAACCGGTCCGTGCTGGTACCGGCCGGTACGGCCGACAGCAGCCCGGATGACGTCGGCCGCTGGGAAACCTCGGGCATCCTCGATATTTCCGAGCTGTTCGGCAAGGCGGCCGGCACGCTCCTGGCGTTCGACGTTCAGGCGCACTCGCTCGGTGGCGGCGTGATCGCCGACAAGGCGTTGATTGAAGGTGGCCAGCTCCTGTTCCTCACTGCTCCGGATGAGTTGGCGCTGATCGCTTAAGGCCTCCTCACCCATCGGCCGCAGGGAGCCAGCGCTTCCCGCCGCGCAGGCGCCCTGCGGTCTTCTTTTTGTCCCCACTCGCCCATAACGCGTCCGCGCGTTGCCCTCTCCTGTCCGGCGTGCGACAACGCGGCATGGATGCCACACGCAATCCACTCGTCCTGAACTGGACCGGCCGGGCGCCGCGCATCCTGGTGCTGGGCGATGTCATGCTCGACCGGGCGTTGATCGGCAGCTGTGAGCGGATTTCGCCGGAAGCGCCGGTGCAGGTGGTCGACGTCCGCGAGAGCCGGCGGCAGCTGGGCGGCGCCGGTAACGTCGTCCGCAACTGCCTGGCGCTGGGCGCTGAGGCGTCGCTGGTAAGCGTGATCGGCGCCGACGCGGCCGCGGCCGAGGTGCGCGCGCTGCTCACCGACTGCGGCGCCGGCGATCAGGCCGTGTTTGCGGAAGCGGATCGGCAGACGACCGAGAAGACGCGCGTCTTTGCCGCCCATCAACAGGTGGTTCGGCTCGACACGGAAGTTCGCACCGCGATCACGCGGGAGAGCGAAGACCGCCTGCTGGACTGCCTGCAGGCGGCCGGCCCGCTCGACGCCTTTATCATCTCCGACTACGCCAAGGGGGTGGTGACCGAACGGCTTTGCCGCGCCGCAATCGCCTGGGCGCGCAACCGCGGTCTGCCGGTCTTCTGCGATCCGAAAGGCCGCGACTTCACGAAGTACTCAGGCGCCAGCGTATTGACGCCGAACCGCCGGGAAGCCGCAGACGCCGTCGGCTACCCGTTGAGCGACGCTGCAAGTATCGAGCGCGCCGGCAGGCAACTGCGGGAGACGCTGAAACTCGATCACTGCCTGATCACCTTGGGCGAGGACGGCATGGCGCTGTTCTCGGCCGAAGGCGTGCACCGCTTGCCGTCCCGTGCGCGTGAAGTGTTCGACATCACCGGCGCCGGCGATACCGTCGTCGCCGCGCTCGCGGTCGCGTGTGCCGCCGGCACCGACGTCCGCCGGGCTTGCGAGATCGCCAACATCGCGGCCGGCCTCAAGGTCGCCAAGCTGGGCGCGGCGACGGTCTCACGCGATGAGCTGGCAGCGGAACTGGCGCGCGGACCGCACGGCATGCCGCCCTCAGCCAAGATCAAGACACGCGACGAGATCGGCCGCATTGCGGCGGCGGCGCGGGCGGACGGACGTAAGCTCGTCTTCACCAACGGCTGCTTCGATATCCTCCACCGCGGCCACACGGAACTCCTGCAGGCGGCAGCCGGGATGGGCGATGTCCTGATCGTCGGCCTCAACGCGGACCGCTCGGTGACAGGCCTCAAGGGGCCGGACCGCCCGCTTCAGAGTGAGGACGACCGCGCCCATCTGCTGGCGGCACTGGCAGCGGTCGATTACGTGGTCCTGTTCGATGAAGAGACGCCGCTTGAACTGATCGCCGCCATTGCGCCGGACGTGCTGGTCAAGGGCGGCGACTACGCGCCGGACGCGATCGTCGGCGCCGATCTCGTGCGTGCCCGCGGGGGTCAAGTGCGGGTTGTTCCCCTCCTCGCCGGACGGTCAACCTCGGCGATCGTCCGCCGCCTGACTTAAGGAGGCCGTCAGCCGAGGTCGCGGCGGGCTTTGAGCGCCGTGACCAGCGTCGCCTCGTCAATGTAGTCGAGCTCGCCACCCAAGGGCACGCCATGCGCAATGCCGGTGACGCCGACGCCCGAGCCGGCCAGGCGGTCGGCGATGTAGTGCGCGGTCGTCTGGCCGTCGACGGTGAAACTCAAGGCCAAGATCACCTCGCGCACCTGGCTTGCATGGACGCGGGCGATCAGCTGCGGGATGCGCAGCTCATCCGGGCCGACGCCATCGAGCGCGGAGAGCGTGCCGCCCAGCACATGGTAACGCCCCTTGAAGAAGCTGGTGCGCTCAAGCGCCCACAGGTCCGACACGTCCTCGATGACGCATAACGCTGCCGGATCGCGGGCGGGATCGGCGCAGATGGCGCATGGGCTTTTCGTATCGAGGTTGCCGCATTCGGCGCAAACCAGAACATGCTCGGCCGCCGCCGTCATCGCCTGCACAAGCGGCAGCATGAGCGTTTCGCGCCGCTTGAGCATGTGCAGTGCCGCGCGCCGGGCCGAACGCGGCCCCAGCCCGGGCAGCTTGGCAAGCTGCTGGATCAGGCGCTCGATGTCAGACGACATTGGCTCAAGCGGCTCCGGCTGCCGGCACGCGCCCGAAAGGCCGTCCGCCGGCGGCCGTTAGAGCGGCAGGTTGAGGCCGGGCGGCAACTTGAGACCGCCGGTCAGCTCCGCCATCCGCTCGGCGACATGCGCCTCGATCTTTGCCTTGGCATCGTTGCAGGCGGCAACCAAGAGGTCCTCCAGGACCTCCACTTCCGCCGGATCGAGCAGCGACGGATCGATCTTGACCCGGCGCACCTCGCCCTTGCCGGTCATCGTTACCTGCACCATGCCCCCGCCCGATGCGCCCGTCAGCTCGGCGCCGGCAAGCTGTTCTTGCAGCTCGCCCATCTTCGCCTGCAGCTTCTGCGCCTGCTTCATCATTTGCCCGAGGTTCTTCATTATCCGTTCCGTTTCCCGCCTGACATGGTGGCTGCGGCCGTGCGCTCAGCCCCCTCTATAGCAATCCCCGGCGCGCGCGGCTACCAGCGGCTGAACGGCTTGAGCGCAAGATTGGCGTTGAGGTAGCGCACGTCGTCGGTCACTTCGAGCCCGGCCCAGTCGGGAAGCAGGAGTTCGGCGTCCTCGCTTTCCAGTTCAACCTCTGCCAGCACGAGGCCGGCATTGACACCAGCAAAAACGTCGACCACCCATTCCCGCCCTGCGAACATGCTGGCGTAGCGCGTCTTGTCGATCACGGGCTGGATGCACAGCGTGTCCAGCAGTTCGTCGGCATCGGCGGGCGCGATCGGGTATTCGTACTCGTCGCGGACCATGCCCTTTTTCGGCCCCTTGATGGTCAGGAATGCTTGCGCGCCGTAGCGGCGCACCCGAACCGAGAGCGCGGCGCTGCTGACGAGGTAGCCCTGGCGGATGGTCTGGCCGCCATCCTGGGGCCGCCAGAGTTCCTCCTTGACCAGAAACTTGCGCTCGATTTCCTGTGCCAACGCCTCTTACTCCGACGGCCCGTTGTCGCCGTCCGCGTCGGCATCGAGGGCTTCGCCATCGACAGCCTCGCCATCGATGGCCTCAGGCGCGGCATCGGCCGGCGGCGACACGACGCGGATCTGTTCCAGCGTCGCGCCGGGAAACACGCGCATGATTTCGGCAATGACGGGATGATTGAGCACGGCTTGGCGCCGCTCCGATGCGGCTGCCTGCTGCTGCTCATAAAGTGACGGCGAACCGGGCGCGGTGGACACCGTGACCAGCCAGCGCCGGCCCGTCTCAGTGCCAAGAAAGCGGCTCAAACGCTGCGGCAGGTCAGCCGGCGCCTGCGGTGTGAGGTTGATCTCGATCTGGCCGTCCGCGAACCGCACCAGCCGCACGCCGGAAACAAGCTGGCCGTGCAGGATGACCTCTTTGTGCTGCAGGACCAGCGCCACGACGTCATCGAAACTGCGCAGCGCGATCGGCCCGGCCGCTGCCGGCCCGGCCGCGCCGGCTTCCGATGCACCCAGCGCTGGCCGCACCGCGACTTGCGCCACTGGCCCCGGCGGCGGGTCACCCGCTCGCGGCTGTCCGCGCGGCGGCGTTGACACCGGCCGCGCCGACGTCGGCGAAACCGGGGCCGCCGGCTGTGCGGCCGGCGGATCGGCCGGCTTCGGCAACGACGGGCCGGTCCCTTGGCTCAAGCTCTCGATCGCCTCTGCCGGCGTCGGCAGACGGGCGGCGTAGGCGATCCGGATCAGCACCATCTCGGCCGCCTGGATCGGCACCGGCGCCGCCCGCGTTTCGCCCAGCCCCTTCAGCAGTATCTGCCAAACGCGGGTCACTTCCGCCATCGCGAGCTTGCCGGCCATCGCGCCGCCGCGCACCCGCTCGGCCTCGGCAACGCCGGGCGCCGCAGCCGCAGCCGGCACCACCTTGATGCGGGTGATCCAGTGCGTCAGCTCCAGAAGATCCTCCAGCACCGCGGCCGGATCGGCACCGGCAGCGTAGCGCCCGCTCAAGATGTCGAGCGCGCTTGCCACCTCACCCTGCATCAGCGCATCGAACAGGTCGAAGATGACGGTGCGGTCGACGAGGCCCAGCATGTCCCGCACCACGGCCTCGTCAATCTGCCCCTCGCCGAGCGCAATTGCCTGGTCCAGCAAACTCAAGCCATCGCGGACGCTGCCGTCGGCGGCGCGCGCGATCAGGTTGAGGGCGCCTTCGCTGGCACTCACCCCTTCTGCCGTCGCCACCTTCTGCAGGTGGCGGGCAATCTCCACCGTGTCGACCCGGCGCAGATCGAAGCGCTGGCAGCGCGACAACACGGTCACCGGCACTTTGCGGATCTCGGTCGTCGCGAAGATGAACTTCACGTGCTCCGGCGGCTCCTCCAGTGTCTTCAACAGCGCATTGAAGGAGTGCGTCGACAGCATGTGCACCTCGTCGACGATATAGACCTTGTAGCGCGCCGAGGTCGGCCGGTAGGGAACGCCGTCCAAGAGCTCGCGGATCTCCTCGACCTTGGTGCGGCTGGCGGCATCCATCTCGATCACGTCGAGGTGGCGGTCCTGGGCGATGGCGACGCAGTGGGCGCAGACGCCGCACGGCTCCGGCGTCGGACCCCCCTGGCCATCGGCCCCGATACAATTGAGCGCGCGGGCGATGATACGCGCCGTCGTCGTTTTGCCGACACCGCGCACGCCGGACAGCATGTAGGCATGGGCGAGGCGGCCCGAGCGCAGCGCGTTGCCGAGCGTACGCACCATCGCCTCCTGGCCGATCAGCTGGGCGAAGGTCTGTGGCCGGTACTTGCGTGCCAGCACCCGATAGGGCTGGGTCTGCCCGAACGGGGCGGAAGTGCCGGGCTCGGCAGTCGTCATCCGGGCGCTCCGCTGCTCGCCATCGTTCCGTTGCCGACCACAAGGGGTCGAGTGGGAGACTGGCGAGCGACCCGAACCGGAACTCGTTACGGCTGCTTCCTTCCGGACCTGACCGGGTTGGCGAGGGGTCCGTCCGCCGCCAGCCTCCCAAGGCGAGACTATCGGTCGCAGGGGCGGGCTTAGCAAGCAGCAATCGGCGGCGGCGACGCGTTGAGTCCGGCCTAGCCGGCCCGCGATGAGAGTCGATTGCGCCAGTAGTCCGGCGTGCGGCTATGGTGCATCACCGCTTGGCCAAGCGGCGTGCCTCGGCCAGAACATCCTCCCCTGGGATTGTCTTGACGCTTCCGGAGCGGACTTGTTCGAGGCGCCTGTTTGCCTCATCAATCCATAGCCGCTGGATCTCGTCGGGAGGGGTTGACTCCAGGCTTTCTACAAGAAAATCAGCCAGTTCGGCTCGCTGAGCAGGAGTCAGGCGCAGCGCGTCTCGTGCGATCTGTTCCAGCGTTGTGGTCATGTGGTAACCATACTCTTCGAATAGTGCGGCCTCAAGCCTGGAAGGCCCAACCCTCAGCAACGGCGGCGGCCGCGACGTGTTGGGCGCACCCGGCGCAGCCGTTGCGCGCCTGGCTCAAGGGGGAAATGGTGGTGGGCGCAAACGACGAACCCACGCAGCAACCATTAAGCGCCAATCGCTTTGTTGGTCCAGGGAGTGCCGCGTCGATGCGTCCGGCGGATTACGGGCGCTGTGGAGTCGCCCATATGATCTAGCCCGTCTTATTCATGACGCCGGCTGGGCGCTGGGTTTTCGATGCGAGCTGGCTGATGGGACGAGCCTGGCCTTTCGGGTTTTTTCCCGTTGTCGTTCGACT
>UXAT02000054.1 GCA_900609035.2 Candidatus Defluviicoccus seviourii
CCCCCGTAGATCTCCGATCCTCTCTGACCTCCTCCCTATCCAACTGACGCCGCCCCCAAAAAGAGGCGGCGTTCTTTTTCGAACCGGAACGCTGCCGCGCTTGCAGAGGCTGATGAGCGAAAAAACGAGACGCGAACCGCTAAAGGGAAGCGATCGACAGGCCAAGGATGCGGCCGCGTTCATCACCAGTCCGGCATCAGCAGAAAGCGACCGTCCCGATCTCTGCGCGCCCATGCGCGATCACGCGCTGTGCATGGCCCGTTTGCGCGAGCGCGTCTATGGCAGCCGGCACGCGGACTCGTTTCCGGTCGAGTCTTGCCGCACCCGCTGCGCGCTCGGCCGCTGGTTGAGTGGCGAGGTGGGACGGTATCGGTCGCTGCCGGGGTATCGTCTGGTTGAGAACGCGCACGCGGAGTTCCGTCGCTCGGCCGACGGGGTGCTGGCGATGCTCGATCAGGGCCGCAGGCTGGATGCGACGCGCGCGGTCGAAACGAGTGGTTCCGTGCGTCAAGCCTCGCACACGCTCGTGCGGGCACTGCAGGTACTGCGCGAGGAGATCCGGGTGGCGGAGCGGCAGATGGCGCCTACGACCCACTCCGCCGAGCCAGCGAAAAATCGATAGGCACCTCGCCGCCGCGCGCACCCGCCGGCAGTAACCCGACAAGATAGCCTTCGAACTGAGCCGCGAGGCGGTTGATGTCAAACTCGCGCTCGGCATAGGCGCGCGCGTTGGCGCCGCACTCTCGCCGCATCTGTTCGTCACAGACGAGCCGGTCAACCGCAGCCACGAACGCCTCTGCGTCCAGGGGCGAAGCGGTCAGTCCACCGCCGCTCTTGGCAATCACCCGCGCCGCCTGGTTCTCGGCCGGAATAGCCGCCGCCTGCGCCCGGCCAGCGCACAGGTAGGACAGCACCTTGCTCGGCACAGAGAAGACGCCGGCGTCGGGTTCCAGCAGCGTTACCAGAATATCGGCCGTACCCAGCACGTTCGGCATCTCCTCGAACGGCTGGTACGGCAGCACGGTCAGGTTATCAAGCCCCAGCTCGGCCTTCTTTCGCCGCATGTAGTCGGCGCCTAACCCCTCCGAGATGACGACAACGCGGATATCCGCACGTTCCCGGTAGTGCTCGGCGACGCGGACCAGAAGAGCCGGATTATGCTTGAGCCCCAGCGTCCCCGAATAGAGGATCGTGAGCCCCTTGTCGAAACCGAGGCTCCTCGACCACGGGTTATCCTTCGGCCGAACCGGGAGTTCGTGCAGCGGCGCCCAGAGCGGCATCACCGACCGCACCGCCGGGTCAACCCCCCATGTGTCGAGACTCTCTTCGAACCCCTCGGAGATCGAAATCACCCGGTCGCTCAACAAGAGCGTGCGACGTTCAAGCCACTTATAGAAGCGGCCGATCGCCTCACCCAACAGGCCGAGCTTCTTGCGCATGTGGACGTGGACCGCCAGCGAGTGCAGGTCCATTACCCAGAATACGAAGGGAATCCGGCGCCGCCGGCAGGCCATCTGGGCGATCGCGACTGCGGCCAGCGGTGCGTTCGCACACACGACCACGTCGGGCTCCGCCTTGATGATTGCCTGCCTCAAGCGAAGGCCGAATTCGACCTCCTGCAACTGGCGAATGAAGTACGAGTGCTTCTTGAGCGGCCAGGATAGCCGGATTGGCAGGATCGAGAACGTTTTGGGATCGGTCGGCTGCGCATGCAGCTGGCCGCGAGGCGTTTCGATCTCGGCCGCGTAGGAATGCACCACCTGATGTCCCCGCGCCGCAAGCGCGCGGCTAAGGAAAATCTGTGGCGGGTGGCCCGAGTAGTCGTGCAAAAAAATCCGCATAGAACGCCCCGTCATTCCGGCAACCAGACTGCTCACGATTGAACTGCCGATTTATCCGCCGTGGAGGCTCTGACGGCCGGCAACGATCTCACCCTTGATCCATTCGAAGGTCGGCTTCAGGCCTTCCTCGAGGCGGATCGATGGCTCCCAGCCAAGCTTGGCACGGATCATCGTGTTCTCGCTGTTGCGGCCGCGCACGCCTTTGGGCGCGTTGAGGTTGTAGCTGCGCTGCATCTTCACGCCAGCAATGTTCTCGATGATATCAACGAGTTCGTTGATCGTCACCATCTGTTCGCTGCCGAGGTTGATGGGCTCGGTCAGATCGCTCGTCATGATCCTGAGCGTACCGTCGACACAGTCATCGACGTACATGAAGCTGCGCGTCTGCTCGCCGTCACCCCAGATTTCCATCCGGTGATCGTTCGCAAGCCAGCCCTTGATCACTTTGCGGCACATCGCCGCCGGCGCCTTCTCGCGACCGCCGTCCCAGCAGCCATAGGGACCGTAGACGTTGTGGAAGCGGACGACCCGGGTCTGCAGGCCGTAGTCCTCGGTGAAGTGCCGGCACATCCGCTCGCTGAACAGCTTCTCCCAGCCGTAGCCATCCTCAGGCTGCGCCGGATAGGCGTCGGACTCTTTAAGGCCTGGATTGTGGACGTCGGTCTGCTTGTCGTGCGCATAGACGCAGGCGGACGAGGTGTAAAGGTAGCGCTTGACGCCACTGTCGCGCGCCGCCAGCAGCATGTGGGTGTTGATCAGCACCGACAGCATGCAGGCGGCTTTGTTCATTTCGATGAAGCCGATACCGCCCATGTCGGCGGCAAGATTGAACACGTACGCCGCGCCGTTGCAGGCCTCGTAGCACGCTTCCTTCTCCTGAAGGTCGAGCTGGCGGTTGTCGACCTCTGGGAACTTCTGGAACCATTGATCGAAGGGTTTGACGTCCACGGAACGCAGGCGCTGGAAGCCCATGTTCCGCAACCGTGCAACCAGGTGGCCGCCGATGAAGCCACCGCCCCCGGTCACCACGATCAAATCGTCTTTGTTTGCCAGTTTATCCATACCGCTCGTTCCTTTCGTGAATTCGGTCGCGAGGTAACGCCTGAAAATGGCAAAAAAGGTGTAGAGCTGCGCGCTCGTCAGGCCAGCAAAGCGCCGTCGTTTTCGCCGGCGCGGCGCCGCCAAACCGGCCGTAATGGCGGCGCGGACGGGAGCCCAACACCGTTATCCGGACAACCGCTGCTTTTTGGGACAGTCATTGCGCTTGGGACAGTCATTACGTCTCCACCCTGCCTTCGCTTGCGGTCTCAACCTGACAGTGCTGTGCTGAAGAGCTTCCGGAGATCAGAAAAATCGGCTGATTGTTGATACGATCACCATGGCGCTCACTAGCGCTGAGTGTCCGTTGTCTGCCATCCGACGCCGACCTCGTCACCGACTTAACGACCGCCACCATGCCATCTGAGAGAGCCTGCGGCAATTGCGTAGATCACACTTGCGCAAACGGTCGTGAACAAAGGAATGCAGCCGCGTCCACAACGCGTCGTGGCGCGCCGCACGCGCGCTCGCGTCAAGCGATGCGGAGGAGTCTTGCGGGAGGAGGGAAAGCTCAGTGCCGGCATGCGCAAGCTCGCGTTTAGACCCCGCTGTTCTCGGCGCACTTACCACCTCGGGTGGTAGTCATTCTGAGGGCAGACCCCCGCCCTGCAGGCGCGCGGCCGGTCGGCCCGGTCGTTCATTCGTTCCCGCAGCGGGTCGGAGCTGCGGCGGACTCGCAGCGCGTCTTCCCCAAAAGTCGGCGATCGCTCAACTTCTGCTGCCAGGAGCAGACGCTACCGCAACGCTAAGGGGGCTCGCGTGCACAGCTTTATATATATAACGCCGCCGCGTGTCTATACCTTTAATAGGAGCATCTCGGCAGTGGCTATCGCTTTCTGGAAGTATCGGCGGTACTCACACGGTCGACCCGCGTCCGGCGTGGACAGATCCCGTTCCATCGGTGGCCGTCGTGGGCTAGCTGCGCCCCCCCGATGCCGGCCGTGGACAGACACGAACGCGTGGTCTAGGTATCGCGCACTGGATGCCGAGGCAGGAGCAAGCAAGTGACCGAAGGAACGCTCGACACCTTTCGTGCGCGCCGCACGCTGAAGGTTGGGGATCAATCATACGAATACTACAGCCTTGCAGCCGCGGAAGCGGCGGGGTTGGGCAGCGTCTCGCGGCTGCCGTTCTCCCTCAAGGTCCTCCTTGAAAATCTCCTGCGCTGGGAGGACGGGCGAACGGTGACGGCGGACGATATCCGGGCGATCGCCGGCTGGCTTGAGCGGGGGACTGCCGATCGCGAGATCGCGTTCCGTCCGGCGCGCGTCCTGATGCAGGACTTCACCGGCGTGCCGGCGGTCGTCGACCTCGCCGCAATGCGCGATGCGATGCAGGCGGCTGGCGCCGATCCGGCGAAGATCAATCCGCTGGTGCCGGTCGATCTGGTCATCGATCACTCGGTCATGGTTGACGCCGCGGGCTCGCGACAGGCACTCGACAATAATGTGCACCTTGAGTACGAGCGCAACGAGGAGCGCTACGCGTTCCTGCGCTGGGGACAGGCTGCGTTCAACAACTTCCGCGTCGTCCCGCCTGGCACAGGCATCTGCCACCAGGTCAACCTTGAATACTTGGCGCAGGTGGTGTGGACAGCACGCACCAACGGCACCGTCGTCGCCTATCCCGATACGCTGGTCGGCACCGACAGCCACACGACGATGATCAACGGCCTCTCCGTCCTGGGATGGGGTGTCGGCGGCATCGAGGCAGAAGCCGCCATGCTGGGCCAGCCGATTTCGATGCTGATCCCGGAAGTCATTGGGTTCCGGCTCGCGGGCAAACTGCCCGAAGGGGCGACCGCCACCGACCTGGTGCTCACGGTCACGCAAATGCTGCGCAAGAAGGGCGTGGTCGGCAAGTTTGTCGAGTTTTTCGGTCCCGGCCTCGATGGGCTGACGCTCGCCGATCAGGCGACGATCGCCAACATGGCGCCTGAGTACGGCGCCACCTGCGGCTTCTTCCCCGTCGGCCGGTCGACGCTCGATTACCTGCGTTTCACTGGCCGCGATCCCGAACGCGTCGCCCTGGCCGAGGCCTATGCCAAGGCGCAAGGCCTGTGGCGCGACGCCGAGACGCCTGATCCGGTGTTCACTGACGCGCTCGCGCTCGATCTCGGCGCTGTTGAGCCGTCGCTGGCGGGGCCGAAGCGGCCGCAGGACCGCGTCGCGCTATCCGTCGCGGCGCCGGAGTTCACCCGCTTTCTCACCGGCGAGCGCAAGGGCGACGCGACGACGGCGGTTCAGCGGGAGCAGCCGGTTTCCGGCACTAACTATGGGCTGAAAGACGGTGCTGTCGTTATCGCTGCGATCACGAGTTGCACCAACACCTCGAACCCCAGCGTCCTGATCGGCGCTGGCCTGCTCGCCCGCAACGCCCGCCGCCAGGGGCTCACCGTCAAACCTTGGGTCAAGACGTCGTTTGCGCCGGGCTCGCAGGTCGTCACGGCCTATCTCGTAGCCGCCGGGTTGCAGGACGATCTGGACGCGCTGGGATTCCAGCTCGTCGGCTACGGCTGCACCACCTGCATCGGCAATTCAGGGCCGCTGCCCGAGCCGATCAACGAGGCGATCGAGGCCGGCGATCTGGTCGTTGCGGCCGTACTGTCCGGCAACCGCAATTTCGAGGGCCGCATTCATCCACTGACGCGCGCCAATTACCTCGCCTCGCCGCCGCTGGTGGTCGCCTACGCACTCGCGGGTTCGCTGACGGTGGATCTGCTGAAGGATCCGATCGGCACCGGCGAGGAAGGCCAACCTGTTTTCCTGCGCGACATCTGGCCGGACAACAAGGAGATCCAGGCCGTCATCGACCAGGTCATCACGGCCGACATGTACCGCAGCCGCTACGCCGATGTTTTCCATGGCGATGCGGCTTGGCGCGGCCTGCCGGCGGCGACTGGGCAGACTTACGCTTGGCAGGCAGAGTCAACCTACGTTCGCCTGCCGACGTTCTTTGAGGGCGGGGCAGCACCAGGGTTCAGCGATATCCGCGGCGCGCGTCCGCTCGCGATCCTGGGTGACTCGGTCACCACCGATCACATCTCGCCGGCCGGCTCGATCAAGAAGGACAGCCCGGCCGGGCGCTATCTGATCGAACACGGAGTGATGCCGGCCGACTTCAACTCCTACGGTTCCCGGCGCGGCAACCACGAAGTGATGATGCGGGGCACGTTCGCCAACATCCGCATCCGCAATGAGATGGCGCCGGGCACCGAGGGCGGCGTCACCCGACTGATGCCTGCGGGCACGGTGATGCCGATCTACGATGCGGCGATGCGCTACCAGGAAGCAGGCACGCCGCTCGTGGTCATCGCCGGCAAGGAATACGGCACCGGCTCCTCGCGCGATTGGGCGGCCAAGGGAGCGCGGCTATTGGGCGTCAGCGCCGTCGTTGCCGAAAGCTTCGAGCGCATCCACCGCTCGAACCTGGTCGGCATGGGTGTGCTGCCGCTGCAGTTCAAGGAGGGCTGTGACCGCAAGTCGTTGCACCTCGACGGCAGCGAGGTATTCGATATCACCGGACTTGCCGGCGAGGTCACACCGCGGATGGAGCTCACGCTCACAATCCATCGCGCCACCGGCGCCCGCGAAGACATCAAGGTCTTAAGCAGGATCGATACCCTTGATGAAATCGAGTACTACAAAGCCGGTGGAATTCTACAGTATGTCCTGCGCGGTCTTGCCAAGCAGGCGTGACGGACTTGATCGGAGTGGCGCCAGGCGAACAGCGTGGCGCCGCGCTCTTCTCGGCACCGGCTTACAAAACTTGATTGCACATCATTCTTATTATCGCGTCATTAGGTTTCAATGATTGAGGACAACGCGGCCGACGATCGCGCTTGTTTTTTTGCGCGCGCGATTGTAGAATTCGCCGATGTCGGGAGGCGAATTTCGGGAGGAATCCGACGCAACAAAGATTCTAGCTAAGGCCTTCGGAATAAGAGTCAAGAATTGGGGCGAGCCAGGGCGTTAATTAGAATAATTATAATAGATTTGGCGTCGGCAAGCGAAACCGTCTCGGTGTTAATAGACCATGGGAGTTCCTACCCAAGAGGGAGGACGGATTGCTTGGTTTTACCCTTGACGTTCAGCCCCAGCAGAAAAAGCCGGTTCGGAGCCGCTTTGTGGTGCCCAAGCGGCGGCAGCCGCGTAACGAGCCGTATGCCATTGCCGGCGTAGAGCCCGCGATCGAGGAGATCCTGAGCGATCCGATCGCATGCGCGTTGATGCGGTGTGATGGCGTGAGTGAGGCAACCCTGCGCACGCTCTTGACATCGGTGCGCACCAGCCTGCGGGTCGGCGTTCGAGAACCAGCGGCGGCCGATCCAGGACAGTAGCCGCGGACTGCATCCGGCGGACGCGGCGTCCGGGGGCTGCGTTGCAGCACTCGTGCCGGGGGCGTTTGGCATTTCATTGCTTTGGGGCGGCGGCGAAGGCCGTAGCGGGAACGACGAGTGAGCCTGTCGTGTCACCGCCGGTAACGGCTGCGGTAATGCCGACGAGATCGACCGCGGCGCCACGCCGCATCAGAACCGGCGAACCGGAATCACCACGCGTCGCATCGCAATCGGTGAGCCAGACGCGGCCCTGAGCGAGGTACTGCTTGACGCTGCAGCCTTCATGCACCGCGAGCAGGTGCGGCCGGTCCTGGCTGTAGCCGGCGCGCAGGAGGCTTCCCTTCGGCACGGCGCCTGTCTCGCTCTCGGTTGGGCGAACGGGGATCGGGCGCACGCTGAGCGGCGCGGCAAGGGTGACAATTGCCCAGTCATCTGCGACCCTGTCGATACTGGCAGCCTCCCCGGTCTGAGCCGGCGCTGCCACTTGGATCGACCGGCCGATCGCATGCGCGACGTGGGTGCCGCGCTGGTAGCCGGCCAGGAAATGCAGCGTTGACGGGCGGATGCGCCGGCCCGTGCGCGGGTCATGCACGCAGTGCGCGGCGGTCACCACGGCATCGCGGGCAATAAGCGTCGCCGTACAGTATCGTCCGGTCGACGTGTTGAGCCGGCCGATCGCAGCCCAAGGCCAAGCCGTCGATTCAATTGGCACGCGGCGATCGAGGGCGCCGATCCCTGGCAGCAACTCTTTCTCGGCCGCCCCGCCGGTTGTCGGCGTAAGCGCGAGGAGGAGTGCAGTCAGCCGCACGGTTGCGCCGATCACCGTCGCTGTTCCCATCACCCCTCCGTTCAGCATCACCGTTTAGCATCGCCGGCGCGGGTAGCGCACCGGAGGTGTAGCGGATCTGCCGCGGCAGGCAAGCGAGCGGCGCTCAGCCACGCCCGGGCGCCAGCCGCCGGTACGACAGCGCCTCGGCAATATGGTTGCGCTTGACGCCATCCGCGCCGTCGAGATCGGCGAGCGTGCGGGCGACCTTAAGCGTGCGGTGGTAGCCGCGCGCGGACAGCTTGAGGCGATCGGCTGCCTCGACCAACAGCCGGCGGCCGGCCTCATCGGGACGCGCATGCCGATCGAGCAGTTCGCCCTCGACCTCGGCGTTGGTGCGGATGGCGGTGCCGTTTGCGCCTTGCGCATAGCGCTCACGCTGGCGGGCACGCGCAGCGGCGATGCGGGCGGCGACCCTACCCGAGCGTTCCGCCGCCGGCGGCAGCGTCAGATCGGCCGGCTTCACGGCAGGCACGCCAATGTGCAGATCAATCCGATCGAACACCGGGCCAGAGATACGGGCCTGATAATCGGCCGCGCAGCGCGGCGCGCGGCTGCAGGCGCGACCTGGATCGTCGAGCCAGCCGCAGCGGCACGGGTTCATCGCCGCCACCAGCTGCACCCGTGCCGGATAGCTGACATGCGCGTTGGCGCGGGCAACGCTGACCCGGCCGCTCTCCAGCGGCTGGCGCAGGGCTTCCAGCGCCGGCCGCTGGAACTCCGGAAGCTCGTCAAGGAACAACACGCCAAGGTGCGCGAGCGAGACCTCCCCCGGTTTGGCGCGCCAGCCGCCGCCGACCAGTGCTGCGATCGAAGCGGAATGATGCGGATCGCGAAAGGGCCGCCGCTGCACCAGCGCCCCTTCCTTGAGCTCGCCCGCGATCGAATGGATCATGCTGACTTCGAGCGCTTCAGCCGGATCGAGCGGTGGCAGCAGACCGGGGAGCCGCTGCGCCAGCATCGACTTGCCGGAGCCCGGAGGACCGACCATGAGGAGGTTGTGGCCGCCGGCTGCGGCAATCTCGATCGCCCGCTTGGCCGTCTCCTGGCCCTTGATGTCAGCAAGATCGGGGTAGCTCGCCCCTTCGCCGGCCAGGCGCGGCTTGGGCGGCGAGAGCACCTGGCTGCCCTTGAAGTGGTTGACCAGCGCCAACAGCGTCGACGGCGCCAGCACCTCAATGCCCGCCGCCCAGGCGGCCTCACCGCCCTGCACTCGCGGACAGATCAGGCCGCGGCCAGTCGCGGATGCATGCACAGCGGCCGGCAGAACGCCCGCGACGGGGCCGATCATGCCATCAAGGGCGAGTTCGCCCAGCGCCGCGAAGGCAGCGATCTCGTCCGCCGGCAGCACGCCCATCGCCGCCAGCAGGCCGAGCGCGATCGGCAGATCGAAGTGGCTGCCCTCCTTGAGGAGGTCCGCCGGAGCCAGGTTGACCGTGATGCGCTTGGCCGGCAGGCCTAAGCCCATGGCAGCGAGCGAGGCGCGCACGCGCTCCCGGCTCTCCGCCACCGCCTTGTCGGGCAGGCCGACGACGGCAAAGGTCGGCATGCCGCTGGCGATCTGCACCTGCACGCCGACGTCCAGAACGTCGATGCCCTGAAACGCCACCGTCGCGACGCGTGCCACCATGGATGTTCCGCCTTGCGCCGGGGGACCAACGCGGTTTCCCCGCAACGGAGCGGTTTAGGCGCGATCACCCCCATCTGCGAGCCCCGTTTGGGCAGTGCAGACGTTCCTTCGCCAGCCGACTGCAATAGGGAGGTTGAGACGAAGGGATCTTGATCCTATCATCCCTGACGTCGAGCAACCGATCGGCCTCCGCACTCGCTTTATGTGGCGAACCGAGCTGTCGAGCCGCCCTTCTGTTTTCCTTTTCCTTTGGCCTTCCCGCCTATAGCTTTAAGGGAGGACCTTCTATTGAGGATCCCTTCTTGTCGGAAACGACCAGCACAAACTATCCGCGGCCACCCATCACGGAAGCGGTGATCGAGCTCCGCATCGCGGCGGAAATTGGCGATCGCGAGCAGAAAAAAGTTGTCGAGCGGCTGAACCGCTATTATCCGCATTCCCAATCAATGCAGGGGATAAACCTCAGCATAGATGCAACCGGTGGTCAGGTCGGCCTTCAGCAGCATATGCAGGGATATCGGCTAAGCTCGGAGGATCAGACAGATGTTGTTCTGGTCATGCCGCAAGGCATTGCTTCGGCACGCTTGGCGCCGTATCCGGGTTGGCCGGCTCTTTGCGACCGCGCGAAGGCGGCCTGGGATGTGTGGCGGCAGGAGACACCGCATCACCCGGTCAGTCGCATAGGTACTCGCTACATCAATCGCATCGACATCCCCTTTGATGATCGCCCCGCGATCCTGATCGCGGATTACCTGACCTTGTATCCCCACATCCCTGCCAGCAGTATTAAGCCAATGCTCGGCTACATGATGGAAGTCGGGGGGCCTGTGGCATCGCCGAACTGGACCGCCACAATCCGTTCGGCCCGGGTGATGCCGCCACCCATCCCGAACCACATGTCACTACTGCTCGATATCGATGTATTTCGCACCGAAGAGATTCCGCTCAGAGACGATTGCCTTTGGGACCTCATCAACACAGCGAGAGACATCAAGAACGGCATTTTCGAATCGTGCATCACGGATCATTCTAGAAGGCTTTTCGGCTCATGAACGCGATCGATACTGGGCCTGTCCGCTCCGACCGCGCCCGCTTGCTGCAATCAGTTCCGCAGACGTTTGGTCCGGACTCGAACTGGATAAGCCAGCGTGTCATCGAAGCTAACTCAAGCTTATCTCGCCCGGCTCCCTTCCAAGAGCAACTAAGCGCTAGTATGAGTCTTGAAGAACAACTCTTCAATTCCCGCGCCGCCTGCAAAATCTGGACGTCGCAGATCGCGATGCACCTGGAACCAGGCCGGCGGGAGCGCTTCTTCGCGCAAGTGGACAGCCTGCTGGATGCCGAAGAGTGGGATGAAGGCGACCGGCCGATCGCGGAGGCATCTTTTGTCACCTTGCTGCGTTTGCTGCTGTTGATTCGCCCCAAGCGATGGCCGGGCCTAGGTGCGTCGATGGACGGTCACGTCATTGCCGCTTGGACAGCAGACCAGAACCGATTAACGATCGAATGCTTGCCGGAAGACCAGCTCCGCTGGGTCCTCGTGCGGTACCGCAATGGCGAGCGGAAAAGCGCGGCCGATGACACAGCCCTCCTCGGCCTTCCGGACGCCCTGCAACCGTACGAACCTCAGATCTGGTTCAGCGAGTGACGGGGCAAAGACTTCCGCCAGAACATCACGTCGTCCGCTACGTCCCCGCAAGTAAGCTGCTCAGGGACGAGAACGGCAACGTAGTGGGCGTCTTGGGCGCAGCGTTCAAGCTGAGAGAGGGCGAGAGAGCACTCTCGGCGACGTGGCTTGAGTACTTTCCGGGTGAACGTACGGAGCAGATTTCCGAAGTCGTGCAGGCTTTTCGAGCCAGCCTGAAGGTCGGCACGAAGAGCGGTTTCGCGATCGGCAATGTACGCGCGATTATCGATGCCTGCGCGACCAGGCGGCACAAGATCCGCATCGTTCATGAGCCGGAAGAGGACAACAAGGCGCACGTGGCTGTGCGCCGGATGCCCCGAGACGACCCCGAGCTTCTTGAACTCCTTGCCGAAAAGGCGTGGGCAGAGCTGGCGCTGAACGCTCAGATTCCATCTGGAAGCGCCCCAACACCTTAGCCGGCCGGTTCGAGTCCCGTTTGGCCGGAGTGCGGCGACTCTGCCGGCTTGCGAGCGCAAAACCGAATTGCCCCTTGCCGCGGGCCGCCGTTGCCACCATCCTGCTGTCCCAGGCGATCGTCGGGCCGCCCGGCTCGCGATCCCAACATCAGGGATTCAACCCTCGTCTTGCCTGCCGGAGCTTCACAAAGAATGAACGTCGTTGTGGTCGAGTCGCCCGCGAAGGCCAAAACGATCACCAAGTACCTCGGTCCCGGGTACACCGTTCTCGCCAGCTACGGCCATGTCCGCGACCTCTCCGCCAAGGACGGCTCGGTCCGTCCCGAGGAGGGATTCGCCATGACCTGGGAGGTTGACCCCAAAGCCCGCAAGCACGTCGACGCCATCGCCAGCGCTCTCAAGGGAGCCGATCGCTTGTTCCTCGCAACCGACCCCGACCGGGAGGGCGAGGCGATTTCCTGGCACGTCTGCGAGCTCTTGCAGCAGAAGAAGGCGCTCGCCGGCATCGACGTCAAACGGGTGGTGTTCAACTCGATCACCCGCGGCGCAATCCTCGATGCCTTCAGCCAGCCGCGGGCACTGAACGAGGAACTGGTTGCCGCCTACCTCGCGAGAAGGGCGCTCGATTACCTGGTCGGCTTCACGCTGTCGCCGGTCTTGTGGCGGAAGCTGCCGGGCAGCCGGTCGGCCGGCCGGGTGCAGTCGGTCGCGCTGCGCCTCATCTGCGAGCGCGAGACCGAGATCGAGACCTTCCGCCAGCAGGAATACTGGACGGTCAAGGGCCTGTTCGAGACCGTGCGCGGAGAGACGTTCCCGGCGCAGCTGACGCACCTCGACAGCCGCAAACTCGACAAGATGGCGCTCGGCGACAAAGCCGCGGCAGAAGCTGCCGTTGCCGCCGCGAACGCGCGCACCTACACCGTCGGCAAGGTCGAGCGCAAACAGACCCGCCGCCACCCGGCGCCGCCCTTCATCACCTCGACGCTGCAGCAGGAGGCCTCGCGCAAGCTTTCGCTCAGCGCCACGACCACGATGCGGATCGCGCAGCGGCTCTACGAAGGGATCGCGATCGGCGGCGAGACCGTCGGCCTGATCACCTACATGCGTACGGACGGCGTGCAGATGGCCGCTGACGCCATCCAGGGGTGCCGCGCGCTGATCGAGAACGACTTCGGCCAGCGCTATCTGCCGGCACAGCCGCGGATCTACAAGACCAAGGCGAAGAACGCCCAGGAAGCGCATGAGGCGATCCGCCCGACCGATCTGATGCGAAAGCCTTCGGACGTTGCCGCCTACCTCGACGCCGACCAGCTCAAGCTCTACACGCTGATCTGGAAGCGGACGGTCGCAAGCCAGATGGAATCGGCTGTGCTCGACCAGGTGGCGGCCGATATCGTCGCCGATGATCGGCAGGTCACCTTTCGTGCCAACGGCTCGGTGATCGCCTTCGACGGCTTTCTCAAGCTCTACCGGGAGAGCGACGACGAGCCGGAACGCGCAGGCGCCGGCGACGGTGACGACGCTGCAAGCCGCGTCCTGCCGCAGATGAACACTGATGAGGCCGCCAACCGCAAGCACGTCGAGGCGGAGCAGCATTTCACCCAACCGCCGCCCCGCTACACCGAGGCGAGCCTGGTGAAGCGGCTGGAGGAACTCGGCATCGGCCGGCCATCGACCTATGCAACGATCCTGCAGGTGCTGCAGGACCGAACGTATGTCCGCCTTGAAAGCCGGCGCTTCGTGCCGGAAGACCGCGGCCGGCTGGTGACCGCGTTCCTATCGAGTTTCTTCGACCGTTACGTCGCCTATGGCTTCACCGCCGACATGGAGGCGAAGCTCGACGATGTTTCGGGTGGACGCTGTGAGTGGCAGACGGTGCTCGACGACTTTTGGCGCGAGTTCAGTACGGCCGTCGAGGATATCAAAGGCTTACGGATCAAGGAGGTCTTGGACGCGCTCGATCGCATCCTGGGCCCGCACTTCTTCCGCCAGGAGGGTGAGGGCGATCCGCGCGTCTGCCCCGGCTGCGGCAGTGGCCGCTTGAGCCTCAAGCTCGGCCGCTTCGGCGCCTTCATCGGCTGTTCGGAGTATCCAAACTGCCGCTACACGCGCCCCCTGGTGCCGATGAACGCGGATGACCAGGCCAAGGCGGGAACGCAAGGCAACGGCGCCGGCCGCAGCCTTGGGCCCGACCCCGCGACCGGCCTTGAGGTCAGCATCCGCAAGGGCCCTTACGGCTGGTACGTTCAGCGCGACAGCGCCGACAGCGGCGACGGCAAGGAAAAGGCTGCTAAGCCCAAGCGGGTGTCACTGGCCGCGGGCGTTGATCCGGAAACCGTTGACCTCGACCAAGCGCTTGCCCACCTGGCATTGCCGCGGCTGATCGGCCTCCATCCAGAAAGTGGCGAGGAGATCGTTGCCGGCATCGGCCGCTTCGGGCCGTTCCTCAAGATGGCGGACCGTTACGTCTCCTTGAAGCGCGACGACGACGTGCTCAGCATCGGCCTCAACCGTGCCGTCGATCTGCTCGCGCGCAGCCGTCCGGCCGCCGCGGCAGGACGCACGATCGGTGCGCATCCGGCGGACGGCAAGCCGATCACTTTGAAGGATGGCCGCTACGGCGCCTATATCCAGCACGGCCCGATCCGGGCGACCTTGCCGGCGGGGACTGCCGCGGAAGCCCTCGACCTGGAAACAGCCGTGGCGCTGCTGGCAAAGAAGGCGGGCTCCACGCCTGTGGCCAAGGGGAGAGCCCGCGGCGCAACGAAGGGCGCTGCAAAGAAGACAGCGGCAAAGGCAGCTGCGGGCAAGGTCGGGGCCAAGGGTGCGGCCGAGAGCAAGCCCGCCGCGGCAGATGAGAAAGCCTCCTCCGCAAAGAAGAAGGCAAAGCCGCCGCGCAAGCCTTCGGCGAAGGGGCGGAAAGGCAGCGAAACGCAAACGGATGCCGGCCCCCTTTCCGACGCGTGACCAGCTCATCGCCTTCATTCGTTCCGCCGGTCCACGCGTCGGCAAGCGCGAGATTGCGCGCGCGTTTCATCTCGATGCCGAGCAGAAGGTCGAACTGCGCGCGTTGTTGAAAGACCTGGAAGGCGAGGGGCTCTTGGCGCGCGGACGGGGGCGCCGCTACGGCGAGCCGGGCCAACTGCCGAGCGTCGCCGTCATCGAGATCACCGGCGTCGATACCGACGGCGAGACGACCGCACGCCCCTTCGGCTGGACGGACGGCATGCCGCCCATGATTAACGTTGCCCCGGAACGGCGCAGCCGCGGCGCCTATGCAGCCGGCGAGAAGGTCTTGGCACGCCTCAAGAAGGTCGGGCCATCGCGTTACGAGGCGCTGGTCATCCGCCGCTTGAGTGCGGCGCCACCGCGCACCTTGGGCATCCTCGGCCGCGTCGGCGAGAGCTTGCGGATCGTCCCCATCGACCGCCGCGCGCGTGAGGAATTCGTCGTGCCTGCGGCCGAGACCGGCGGCGCGGAAGTGGGTGAACTGGTGTGGGCAGAGGTGCGGGGCGTGCGCCCGCTTGGCCTTAAGGAGGCGCGGGTTGTCGAGCGCATTGGGCCGACCGAAGGTACGCGCTCGATCACGCTGATCACCCTGCACGATCACGATATCCCGGCCCGCTTTCCCGATGCTGCGCTACGCGAGGCAACTGCCGCCGCCGCGGCACCGCTTGCGGAGCGCTACGACCTGCGCGCACTTCCCCTCGTCACCATCGACGGCGAGGATGCGCGCGACTTCGATGACGCGGTGTGGGCCGAACCTGACCCCGCCTCCGGCAACGCCGGCGGCTGGCGGGTGATCGTCGCCATTGCTGACGTCGCCTGGTACGTGCGGCCGGGGACTGCCCTTGATCGCGCTGCGGTGGAGCGCGGCAATTCGGTCTACTTTCCGGATCGGGTCGTGCCGATGCTGCCCGAGCCGCTCTCCAACGGCTGGTGCTCGTTGAAGCCCGGCGAGGACCGGCCGTGCCTGACCGCTCACTTGAGGATTGATCGGGACGGCCGGCTGCTCGACCACGATTTCCGCCGGGCGATGATGCGCTCGCGCGCGCGCCTGACCTACACCCAGGTCCAAGACGCGCACGAGGGCCGGTTCGATGAGATGACAAGCGGCCTGATTGAGAGCGTGATTACGCCGCTTTACGGCGCCTATGAGGCGCTTGCCCGCGCACGCACGACCCGCGGTGTGCTTGAGCTCGACATGCCGGAGCGCCGGGTGCTGATCGACGCTGCCGGTGATGTTGCCGGAATTGCGGCGCGTGAGCGCTTTGACAGCCACCGGCTGATCGAGGAGTTCATGATCCTCGCCAACGTCGCTGCCGCGGAGACGCTGGAGGCACGCAAGGTTCCCTGCATGTACCGGGTGCACGACCAGCCGACGCCGGAGAAGCTCGCAAGCTTGCGCGAGTTCCTCGAAACCCTGGGCCTCAAGCTGCCGCGCGGTAACCTGATGAAGCCCCACGACTTCAACCGCGTGCTTGAGCGCGCGGCCCAGATGCCGGAAGCACGCCTCGTCAACGAGGTCGTGCTGCGCGCCCAGGCGCAGGCGCAATACGATCCGCACAACGTCGGCCACTTCGGCCTCGCTTTGAAGCGCTACTGCCATTTCACCTCGCCGATCCGCCGCTATGCCGATCTGGTTGTGCATCGCGCGTTGATCACCGCGCTCAAACACGGAGACGGCGGCTTGGCCGCGGTTGACGGCGACCTCGAACCCTTGGCGCAGCACATCTCCGCGACAGAGCGCCGGGCCGCAGCAGCCGAGCGCGATGCCGTCGACCGCTTCACGGCCGCATTCCTCGCCGAGCGCCGCGGCAGCCAGTTCACCGGCAGGATAAACGGTGTCACCCGCTTCGGCCTGTTCGTTACCTTGGACGAAACCGCAGCCGACGGGCTTATTCCGATCCGCACCCTGCCCGATGACTATTACGTCCACGACGAACGCGCGCACCAGTTGGTCGGACGCGCCTCGGGCCTAACGTTTCGCCTAGGGGATCGGGTCGAAGTCCGCCTTGTCGAGGCCAACCCGCTCACCGGCGGCATCTTGTTCGAGATCGTTGCCGGCCTGCCCGCCGCCGGGGGCCGCAGGCGATCGAGCCGGCTTGCGCGTACGTCCTCGGCGCGACCGCGCGCCGGCCGCCGCGGCTGAGCGTCAGAGCCTCCCGGAGACGCTGGATGCAGCAGGCGTTCATTTTCGACACGGCACCGTTCGCAGCCGCCCATGCCTCGACGATCGCCGAAACGCCAGACGGCCTTGTCGTCGCCTGGTTCGGTGGAACGCGCGAAGGCCATAGCGATGTCCGCATCTGGCTTTCACGCCGGCGCGATGGCCAGTGGTCCGCACCTGAGTCGGTTGCCGACGGCGTCGCCTCCCGCTTGAAGCGCTTTCCGTGCTGGAACCCGGTACTGTTCCAGGTCCCGGGCGGCCCGCTCCTGCTGTTCTACAAGGTGGGCCCCAGCCCCAGCCGCTGGTGGGGAATGATGATGCGCTCCACGGACGGCGGCAGCACCTGGTCCGAGCCTGAGAGGCTGCCGGAAGGCATCTATGGCCCGATCAAGAACAAGCCGGTGCTGCGCGCCGACTGTGTGCTGCTCTGCCCGTCGTCATGCGAACGCCACGGCTGGCGCGTGCACATGGAATACACAGCCGATCTCGGCAAGACCTGGCGGCGCGGCCCGCCGCTCAACCAGCGTGAGGCCTTTGCTGCGATCCAGCCGACGATCCTCAACCATGCCGACGGCGGCATCCAGCTGTTGTGCCGCTCACGTCAAGGCGCAATCACCGAGTGCTGGTCCTCGGACGGCGGCGAGACCTGGAGCAAAATGCAGCCGACCGAGCTGCCCAACCCGGACAGCGGCATCGACGGCGTCAACCTGGCCGATGGCCGCGGGCTGCTGGTCTATAATCATGCGGCCGCCAGCCGCTCGCCGCTCAACGTCATTGTCTCCGATGACGGCGTGCACTGGCATGCGTTGGCGGTGCTGGAAGAAGTGCCGGGCGAGTTCTCCTACCCAGCGGTGATCGCAGGCAGCTGCGGCCGCATCCACATCACCTACACCTGGAACCGGCGGCGCATCCGCCACGTCGTGTTGGATCCAGCCGATGTTGAGCACCGGCCGATCGAAAGCGGCCTGTGGCCGGCCTGATGGGCTACAGGCTGCGGGGTTCAGACATCGCAGAAGCGCGCGAGCCGGCAGCCGTGCGCACTGAGCAAGGCCGGAAACGCGTCTGAAGCGAGGAAGGCGAATTCCTCCTCGCGTGCCGTCGTCACCGGATCGATGGCGGCGAGTGCGGCGTCGGCAATGCCGGGGTGGCACATGATCAGGCTACCGCGGCCCAAGCTCTTGAGGAACCGCGCCATCAGTTGGGGATAGGGCGCGTCGTTTGCAAACCGGCGCACGCCGCGAAAGCCGGTATTGCCAGAAAAACCACGCGTACGGCAGTGACGGCGAAAGCCGAGCCCCAGCGCGTTGATCGCAACCGCCCGGACGAAGGCGATTCTGTGCGCCAAGAGATCGACGGCCGGGACGGTTGGAAAGCGCATCCAGGCGCCCGCTGGTTGCAGGCGGCGGGCGAACACGTCCATGACGGCGTCGCGAACCACGGGGAGCTGGTGGACGTGCTGATGGCCGTCGAGAAACGCGGGTTCGCACCCCATCAGGGCGACGAAGCGATCGATCTGGCGCTCGAGTTCGCGGGCGATCTCGCCCACATCCAGGCGGCCCAGAACCGCGCGGCGGATCAGGGGCCGGAGCGCCGGCAAGCGGCCGGAGGGTGCCAAGCTCGGCATCGGCCCCAGCGGCGCAAGGTCCGTCAGCGTGAAATGCAGACCGATATCGACGCTGCCCTTGAACGGCAGCAGCCGCGCCGCCTCCTCCTCCCACCAAGCACCGACGACCATGCAACTGGTCGCCGAGAGCCGTCTCGCCGCGATGAGCGTGCGGATCGCCGTACTGACGCCCGGCGCGATGCCGTAATCATCGGCACAGATCAGGATCGGCTTGTCGCCCGCGACCGAGCCGGTCATTGCCGCACCTCGACAGAACGTGGGAAAAGGGCTATTAAATTCAGGCTAGAACTGCCGGGATAACCGGCGTGGAGGGCACTCACGTTTGCCGGTCGATCAGGGAGGCGTTAAGCGCGGCCGTGCGGGGCATGGGCGTCTCCCCTCACGCGCAGCCGTGAGAACTGGGCATCATGTCAGTCGACTTGTCGATCATTGTACCGCTCAAGAACGAAGAAGCCAACCTGTCGAACCTGTGGGCACGGCTGGAACCGGTCGTGCGCAGCTTGGGGCTAGGCTTTGAGGTGTTGCTCATTAATGACGGCAGCACCGATCGAACGCTTGCGCGGGCGCTCGAGATGGCGCAAGCCATCCCCGAACTCAAGATCATCGACCTGTCCCGCAACTTCGGCAAGGAGGCTGCGCTCGCCTGCGGCTTCTCGCACGCCAGAGGCGCCGCGGTCGTCAGCATGGACGGCGACCTGCAGCACCCGCCGGAGATGCTGCCCGAAATGGTGGCGCGGTGGCGAGAGGGCTACGAGATGGTTTACGCCGTCCGCCGCTCGCGCGAATACCAGGGCTTGCTCGACCGCGCGTTCACGCGCGCTTTCTATTGGCTGTTCGAGCATTTGTCGGCGGTCAAGCTGCCCCCCGAGGCGGGCGATTTCCGTCTGCTCGACCGTAAGGTCGTCGATGCGCTCAATGCCTTGCCGGAGCGAAACCGGTTCATGAAGGGAATGTACGCCTGGGTCGGCTTTCGCACGCTCGGTATTCCCTTTACCGTTGAGCACCGTTCAGGCGGCACGAGCAGTTTCTCGCCATTGAAAAAACTCGGCTTTGCGTTCGACGCGCTGACGGCGTTTTCAAACCTGCCGCTGCGTGTATGGAGCGTGGTCGGCGCCGGGATTTCGCTTGCGGCCTTCCTCTATATCGTCGTCCGCATCATCCGCGTCATGGTTTACGGTCTCGATGTCCCCGGTTATGAATCCCTGCTCGCGGTTATGCTGTTCCTGGGCGGTATGCAGTTGTTGAGTCTCGGCATTCTCGGCGATTATCTTGCCCGCGTGTTCGAAGAGGCGAAGGGACGACCGCTTTACGTTGTGCGCGAGCGGTTTGGCTTTACTGAGGATAAGCAGAAAAGGGCGACACGGCGCGTGCGCAAGGTCGCGTAAACACGGACGATGCCAAGCGCAAAGAAGGACCGGATCAGCGGAAACAAACATAACCGAGCTTGATCCAAGAGGCGAGAGCGCATGCAGCGGCTGGTTCAGCGGTTGACGGTCTGGGATTGGGGGGCGATCGCCGTACTCATCGCCATCGCAAGCGTGGCTGCCGCGACGGCCACCGATTATGGCGTCTCCAACGACGAGTATGTTCAGCAGCTCTACGGGGAGAAGCTGCGGACGTTCTACACCAGCGGCTTTACCGACTGGTCCGCCTTTCAGTTCAAGGACCTTTTTTACTATGGCGGCCTGTTCGATCTGACCGCCACCTTACTGGCGCCGCACCTCCCCTACGATCTGTACGAGACACGGCATCTGCTCTGCGCCGCAATTGGAATTCTCGGTCTTGCCGGCGTGTGCAGGCTCGGCCGCCTCCTCGCCGGCCCGCGCGCCGGCTTTTTCGCCCTTCTCCTGCTTGCGCTGACAGGCTCCTGGTATGGCGGCATGTTCAATCATACCAAGGACATCCCGTTTGCGGTCGGGATGATCTGGGGTGTCTATTACTTGTGCCGGATCAGTGCCGCGTTGCCGCGACCGAAGCTCTCAGACGTACTTCTGTTCGGCATAAGCCTGGGCTTGAGCCTGGGTTTGAGGGTCGGCGCCGTGCTCCTGCTGGCCTACCTTGCAATCGCTGTCCTCGCTTGGCTGGTCGTTGCCGTGCGCACACAGGGCTGGCGCGACCACGCGATGGACCTTGCCCGCATCGCCGCCGTGATGGCGCCGGCGCTGGTGATCGCCTACGCCCTGATGGCGGTGTTCTGGCCGTGGGCAGTGCTGGATCCCCTGAACCCGGTGCTGGCACTCAAGCACTTCTCCAGCCTCGACATGGGCATCCAGACCATCCTCGATGGCGAGGTCGTCGCCGTCTCGAAGGTTCCGCCGCTGTACCTTCCCATCTACCTGATAATCAAGCTGCCGATCGTTCTCCTGGTCGGCCTGGCAGCCGCTGGTATCAGCTTCCTCATGCGGTTACGCAGGCGGCAGCACCGCCCGATCCCCGGCAGCAATCGAGCGATGGCCGTGACCGTGGCGGCGGCGCTGTTGCCGGTGGCCTACTTCGTCATCGCACGGCCGACGGCCTACGACGGCATCCGTCATTTCCTGTTTGTCGTGCCGCCACTGGCGGTCCTCGCCGGCGTGGGGCTCGACCGGTTGCTGGCACGCACCGTGCGCCAAGGGCCGGCGCTGGCGACGGCCACGGCGTGCGCGATTGCGCTGTTCGTCGCGGTGCAGGCCTCGTCACTGGTGATGCTGCATCCCAACCAGTATGTCGACTACAACCTCTTCGTCGGCGGACCGGACGGCGCGGAGGAGCTCTACGTCATGGACTACTGGGGGAACTCGGTCCCGGAAGCAACCGAATGGCTGGCCGAGTTTATCCAGAAGCAGTATCCGGGCCGACCGGTCCCGCGAACGTTCAAGGTATTCGCTGTCTGCGCCGAACGGGTGACGTTCGAGGAAGCGGCGCCACCGTTCCTCATCTGGACCGGAGACCGCGAGCGTGCCGACTTTCTCATCGCGCCGATGCATATGAACTGCGCCAACTATGTCGACCGGCCACCGCGCGGTACGTTGATCCATGAGGTCAAGCGCATGGGTGCGGTCTTGTCCGTCGTCAAGGATTGGCGCGGCCGCCGCGACCATTCGTCCTGAGAAGGGAAGAGTCCTATTCCGTCTTCAGCGTCCGGAGCGGCTGAAGCACCCAATCGACCGAAGCGCGGCCTGGTCGCCCGCTTCCTCCGCTTCACCGGCGTCGGCGCGATTGCGACCGCCGCCCACTACGCGGTCCTGGTAACGCTGGTCCAGGCGGGCGCCGTGGGTGCCGTTGCGGCTTCCGCCACCGGCTGCCTTGTCGGCGCGGTCGTCAGCTACGTGCTCAACTACCGCTTTACGTTTTTCTCCGCCCAGCGGCACGTAATCGCGGTGCCGATCTTCTTTCTGTTCGCGGGCCTCAGCTTGGTCCTCAACACGCTCTTGATGGTGGGGCTGACCGACGGCCTGGGCTTGCACTACCTGCCGGCGCAGGTCCTGGTGACAGGCGTCTTGTTGGTGTGGAACTTCTTTGCCCACCAGCGCTGGACCTTCCGAGAGCGCGGCGCACGACACCGGTTGTCCGACAGACCGGTCGCTTAAGGAGCTACGGGCTCGGTCCGGCCTTGACTTCCGTGCCCGCGGCGGCAACACTCCGCCTCCTTTTGCGTAGCCTTTCGGAGTCCCTGGCGCGATGGCGAAGCCGACGACGGTCCTGATCAAGCTGGCGAGCAGCGCCGGCACCGGCTATTTCTACATAGCGAAAAAGAATCCGCGCACCTCGACGGAGAAGCTTGAGTTCCGCAAGTACGATCCCGTAGCGCGCAAGCACGTCGTCTTTAAAGAGACGAAGCTTAAGTAGGCTCGGCACCCTTGCCTGCGGGCGCGGCCCCGCTTTTGTCAGCCGCGCACATCTTCGACCATCTGCTTCAGCTTCTGCATGTCGTGGATCATGAGCGCGTCACGCTTGCGCTCAACGATTCCTTGCCGTGCCAGGTCGTTGAGGACGCGAGCAACGGTCTCGCGCGTCGTACTGACCCGGCTCGCGAAATCGCTGTGCGTCGGGATCGGCTCGATCACCGCGGCATTGCGGTCGCCGCCTTCGGCGCGGGCCTGGCGCAGCAGTTCGGCCTGAACGCGGTTGATCGCCGCAAGCGTGCTCAGATCCATGATGCGGTCATCGGCCGCCCGCACCATCCCCGCCAGGCGCAACAGCAGCCGCTGCGCGAGTGGAGGCGTCTCGAGCACGAGGTCGAGGAAAACCCGCGCCTTCAGCGAAACAATCAGCGAATCCTCGGTCGCGATGACGGTGGCCGAGCGCGGCCGGCCGTCAAGCGCTGACAACTCGCCAAAGAACTGCCCCTCGTGCAGGTCGTCGAAAGTGATTTCTTTGCCGGAAAGCGAGTAATTGACGACCCTGGCGCTGCCGCGGACGAGGAAGAACACGTCCGTCGACACACTGTCGCGTTCGATGATCGTCTCGTGCGCCGAGAAGCGCCGGTATCGGCTCGCGACCTCAAGGGCGGTCAGTTGCCCTGCGCTTAAGCCCTCGAACAGCTTGATGTTCGAGAGCAGGCTGCGCTCGCCGCCTGCGGGTGCTGGCCTTCTGGCCTCCCCGTCGGCTCTTGTGTTCAGCATCCTGCTGATCCCTTATAAAGAGCACAAACATGACGTGGTGCAATTTATAGCAGGACCAGCGCATACCCGCAAAAGATGTATTTACGATCTTTTTACACCCAAAACGAAAGCAAGCACTGAACGGTTGAGCGCCCGTACCGGTCAGCCCGCGGGCGAAGGTCCGCTCGCTGGTGATCGCCGTGCGAGACTCGATGGGATTGCGCGGCGCGTGGACGGCTGTTTCAGCCGAAGGCGACCGCGCCGCCGCGACGGTCGTCGCCGATGCCCTCGACACTGCCATCGCGGCGCCGCCGAGCGGCATGGACGCCGCCAAAAAACATGCTTTGGCTGGCCCAGCGCCGGGTCTGTGGAAATGCCGCCGTCAGTGCGGCGACGGCGCCCTCGGTGTAGCCCGGCTCGATCGCAATCGCATCGCCTTCGCCATGCAGGCGCGGCGCCGCCACCGCATCGGCGACGCTCATCCGGAACACCAGGAGGTTAAGCAGCACCTGCAGAATGGCCGAACGGATGCGGTTGGCGCCACCGGTGCCGAGTGCGATCAGCGCGCCCGACGACGCTTGCGCGATCGTAGGCGCCATCATCGAGCCGAGCCGCGTGTCGACCGGCCAGTGATGGAAGCCGGCCGGCGCCAGGTCTTCTTCGCCCAGCATGTTGTTCAGCATGATGTCGGTGCCCGGGATGACGTAGGCCGACCCCTCGCCGTTGGAGAGTGAAAGGCTGGCAGCGGTGCCCCAGCGGTCGATCACGCTCACGTGCGTCGTGCCACGCGCCGTTGCCGGCCGGCCGAGGATTTCGGCGCGATAGCGGGCGAGGAGATCCGGCGCCAGCACAGCCTCGGCCACAGTTTCCGCCGGCTGCGCGTGCAGGGCATGCTCGATCCGGGCCTGATTGGTGACCCGCATCGTTTCTGCCAGTGCCTTGAGGTAGGCGCCACTGCCGAAGCCGAGATCCTCCGGCCGCAATGCCTCGATCAGGGCGAGTGCGAAGGCGATCAGGAGGCCCCCCATCGACGGCGGCGGATTGAGCAGGATGCGGGCACCGAAGGCCTCGCGCACCAGCGGCCGGCGCACCTCGCAGCGATACGCTTTCAGGTCGGCAAGTGTCAGATGGCCGCCGTGCGCGGCGCAGTCCTGGGCCAGCCGCTGCCCGATCTCGCCGCGATAGAACAGGTTCTCACCCTCGATCGCGAGCGTCTCCAGCGCATCCGCCAGCGCCGGCAGCCGCAGCACCTCACCTGCAGCGATCAGCGCCGCCGGCCGGGCCGGGCTTGCGAACAGGGCGCGGGCGGCCGGCGTGGCGCCGAGAATAGCAGCAATGATGGTGATGATGTCTGCCTGTACGGGACTGACCGGCACGCCTTGGCGCGCCAGCGCCGCTGCCGGTGCGACGAGCGCGGTGAGCGGCAGACGGCCGAGATGGCGATGGGCCGCGAACAGACCCTTGACGACACCGGGCGTCGCGATCGCGCCCAGGCCGATGTGAAACTCCTGCCGTGCACCGCCAAAATCGGCATGCACTGAGGAAAAGTCGATCGCCGTCTTGGGACGTTTGGTGATTGGCGTCTGCGCGAAAAAGTCAAACACGACCGGCTGACCGGCCTGCGCGCCCGTCGCCGGCAAGACCATCAGGAAGCCGCCACCGCCGAGTGAGCACAGGGCGGGCTCCACCACTGTCGCAGCGCACATCGCTGCCAACGCCGCATCAACGGCGGTGCCGCCTTCGCTCAGGATCGCTGCAGCGACTCGCGCCGTCTCCGGGTGTCCGGCGGCGACGATCCCTTGCGGACGCATCGGCGGCCTCGGCTCGATTACTGTCGTTGCCACGTCCCTATCGGCGGCCGACGACAGAGTCAACCGCGTGCATCTGTCGGGCCGGTTGCCCTTTTTCCTTCGCCTCGCCGCGTGCAGCGGCTAGAAAGCCGACATGACGATGCCCTTGCCCGATCAGCCCGAGCGCGCCCTCCTGCCCGCAGGGTTCATGGATGTGCTGCCGCCCCACGCCACTTGCGAGGCGGAGACGGTTGAGCGCCTGATGCAGGTATTCGCCGCCTATGGTTATGACCGCGTCAAGCCGCCGCTGATTGAGTTCGAGGAAACGATGCTGGCCGGCTCCGGCGCGGCGCTGACCAAGGCAACGTTCCGCCTGATGGACCCGGTTTCCCAACGCATGCTGGCGCTGCGCTCGGACATGACCACGCAGATCGCCCGCATTGCCGAGACACGGCTCGGCCACCGGCCGCGGCCGCTCCGGCTCAGTTACGCCGGCCAGGTCTTGCGTGTGCGCGGCACCGAACTGCGGCCGGAGCGCCAGTTCGGCCAGGTCGGCGCCGAGCTGGTCGGCGCGCCTTCCCGCACGGCCGATGTCGAAGTGATCGTCATGGCCGCAGAAGCTCTGGCCGCGGTCGGCATCGGCGGCCTGTGCGTCGATCTCGGCGCGCCGAGCCTGGTACCGGCAATCCTCGCCCAGCGCGGCCTCGATGCGGCAACGGCGGCGCGGCTCAACGATGCGCTCGACCGCAAGGATGCGGCTGCGGTGACGGCGCTCGCGCCCGCCGTCGGCACCGCTACGGCTGATCTGTTGGTCCGGCTGTTGGCGGCCGCCGGTCCGGCGCAACCGGCACTCGAAAAGCTGACCGCCGCCGAACTGCCGGCAGCAGCCGCTTCCGTCCGCAGCGATCTCATCGCGGTTGCAGACGGCCTCGCAGCAACCGGGGCGGAGCTGACGCTCAGCGTCGATCCGGTTGAGGGGCGCGGCTTCGAATATCATTCCGGCGTCACCTTCTCGCTGTTCGCCAGCGGCGCCCCCGGTGAGCTCGGCCGCGGCGGGCGCTACCTGACCGGGACTGGCGAAGAAGCAACGGGCGTCAGCCTGTTCATGGACGCAGTCCTGAAAGCACTGCCACCGCCGGCGCGGCTGCGACGCGTGCTCCTTCCCGCCGGCACGCTTGCCGCCGACGGCCGGCGCTTGCGCAGCGAAGGCTGGGTTACGGTCTCTGCGCTCGATCGTGCGGCAGAGCCTGGCGCCGAAGCACGCCGCCTGGGCTGCAGCCACGCGCTGATCGATGGCACTGTGGTCGTAGTCGCCGCCGAGCCACACTCCTTGACCCCATAAGGACGCGAGGGAACGAAACCGTCATGGCGAACGTCGTCGTCATCGGCGCCCAATGGGGCGATGAAGGCAAGGGCAAGATCGTCGACTGCCTGAGCGAGAAGGCAGACGTCGTCGTCCGCTTCCAGGGCGGTCACAACGCCGGCCACACCTTGGTTATTGACGGCGTCACCTACAAGCTGAGCCTGCTGCCGGCCGGCGTCGTCCGCCCGAGCAAGCTCTCGGTGATCGGCAACGGCGTCGTCCTCGATCCGTGGGCGCTGCTGGCGGAAATCGACGGCTTGCGCCAGCAAGGCGTCGAGGTTGGTCCCGACCGGCTGCGGATTGCCGACACCGCGCCCATGATCCTGCCGTTGCATCGGACGCTCGACAGGGCGCGCGAAGGCGCGCTCGGCAAGGCGCGCATCGGCACCACCGGCCGCGGCATCGGCCCCGCGTACGAGGACAAGGTCGCCCGCCGCGCCATCCGCTTAGGCGATCTCGCCGATGCCGACGTCATCACCCGCAAGCTCGATGTGCTGCTCGTTCACCACAATGCGCTTCTGCGCGGTTTGGGCCTCGACGAGATCGAGCGGGCGCCGTTGTTGGCCGAGCTCATGGCGGTGGCACCGAGGGTGCTGCCCTACGCCGATACGGTGTGGCTGATCCTCGATAAGGCACGCCGGGCCGGCAAGCGGATCCTGTTCGAGGGCGCGCAGGGCACGATGCTCGATATCGACCACGGCACCTATCCGTTCGTCACCTCATCGACGACGCTGGCGAGCCAGGCGGCCGCCGGCTCCGGCATGGGCCCGGCGGTGCTCGACTACATCCTCGGCATCAGCAAGGCCTACACGACCCGGGTCGGCGCCGGCCCGTTTCCAACCGAACAGGCGAATGAGATCGGCCGCATGCTCGGCGAGCGCGGCCGTGAGTTCGGCACCGTGACCGGCCGCGCGCGCCGCTGCGGCTGGTTCGATGCCGTCCTCGTGCGCCAGGCGGTCACCGTCAACTCGGTCTCCGGCATCGCGCTCACAAAGCTCGACGTGCTGGACGGCTTCGAGGAAATCAAGGTCTGCACCGGCTACTGCCTGGATGGCGAGCTGCTCGACCACCTGCCGGCGTCCTCGGTGCGCCAGGACCGGGTCGAGCCGGTCTACGAGACGATGGCCGGTTGGCGTGAGAGCACGCAAGGGGCGCGCTCGTGGGCGGAACTGCCGGCGACGGCGGTCAAGTACATCCGCCGCATCGAAGAGCTCATCGGCGCCCCGGTGCATCTGCTCTCGACCAGCCCCGAGCGCGACGACACCATCATGGTCCGCGACCCGTTTCTGGGCTAGCGGGCAACGAGCCGTAGCCCGGAAGCAGCGGAGCGAATTCCGGGGCATCACCACGCCGCCAAGGTGATCCCGCATTGCGCTTCGCTTCATTGCGGGCTACCGGCTGCACGACCGCACTCATGCGCCCAAGCCGACGCCGGCCGGGCCGTAAGGGTTGTCAAGGACCAGGAGCCAGGTCCCGTCCGCCTGCCGGCGGGCGACATCGGATGTAATGCCGGTCATGCTGATCGCGCTGCCGTCCGCCGCCGTCGCTTGAAGCGTCCAAGGCGCATATAATAGCGCCAGATCCGCCGCCCGCACCACCGTGGCCGCTGCCAGGGTAAAGGTCCCGCCCATCGCCAGAAACTGGGCGAGCGCGGCGCGGATCGCATCCAGCCCCTGCACCGGGTTCCCGGGCGAGGGGATCATCACGGCGTCCGGTTCGTAAAGGGCAACGAGCTGATCGAGCGCACCGGCGCTGAAATGCTGCGCGAACTGGAGATGGATTTCCTCAGGGCTATGGGCGGACATGGCGGCCTCCTCCTGACCAGGGACGAATAACCGCGGATACGAGACATTCAAAGCGCTTGGATCATCGCAGCGATCGGGCTGCGGCCGAAAGGAGGGGCGCGGCGCCTTAATGAAGCCGGTGGCGAAAATGCATGAACCGTTGTCGGCGCGCGGCTATAACCGCTAGGACAGCTCGAAACCGCAAAAGGATGGCGTCATTGCGAGGAGCGGTAGTGACGAAGCAATCTCGATGTTTCAATGAGTTATAAGAGCTGGATTGCCTCGCTGCGCTCGCAATGACATGCGTCTCGAGGCTTCCGCTCGCGCCGCAGCGGCCGTCCCGTCGGAAGCGCGGCGCCCGCGGCAATAGAATTCCTCCCGACGCCCCAGTCAGCTAAACGCGATGACCCCGTCTATTGCAGAAACGATGGAGTACCTCCGCCGCAGCAGCCCGGCGCAGGCGGAATTCTATCAGGCGGCAGAGGAAGTGCTCGGCTCCTTGAAGTCTCTCCTCGATCGCGAGAAAAGGTACGAGCAACACAACATCATTCATCGGATCATCGAACCGGAACGGCAGATCTTCTTCCGCGTCGCCTGGGTTGATGATCGCGGCTGCGTGCAGGTCAACAAGGGCTATCGCGTCGAGTTCAATTCCGCGCTCGGCCCCTACAAGGGTGGCCTGCGGTTCCATCCGAACGTGACGGCCGGCGTCGTCAAGTTCCTCGGCTTCGAGCAGATCTTCAAGAACGCGCTGACCGGTCTGCAGCTCGGCGCTGCCAAGGGCGGGGCAAATTTTGACCCCAAAGGCAAGTCCGACAACGAGATCATGCGCTTCTGCCAGTCGTTCATGAACGAGCTGTTCCGCCACATCGGCGCCACCATCGACGTTCCGGCAGGCGACATCGGCGTCAGCCGCCGCGAGATCGGCTACCTCTACGGCCAGTACAAGCGCCTGACCGGCCGCCACGAAGGGACGTTGACCGGCAAGGGGCTGAGCTGGGGTGGCTCGCGCGGCCGCACCGAGGCGACCGGCTATGGCGTCGTTTACTTCGCCGAGAACATGCTGGCCGAGCGCGGCGAGACCCTTGCGGGCAAGATCTGCACCGTGTCTGGCGCCGGCAAGGTCTCGATCTATGCCGTTGAAAAGCTCTATCAGATGGGCGCCAAGCCGGTCACGGTCAGCGATTCCAACGGCATGATCTACGACGGGCGCGGCATCGATCTTGAGCTCTTGAAGCGCATCAAGGAGGTCGAGCGCGGCCGGCTTGCCCGCTACGTCGAGGAGCACCGCGGCGCCGTTTACACGCCGGTGGAGGACTATCCCCTGGGCCGCAACAGCGTCTGGTCGGTTCCGTGCCAGTGCGCCTTCCCGTGCGCCACCGAGAACGAACTGAGCGACGAGGACGCGCGAACCCTGCTGAACGGCGGCTGCCTGTGCGTCTGTGAAGGCGCCAACATGCCGTCGACCCAAGCGGCGGCCGATGCGTTCCTCGCCGCCGGCATCGCCTACGGGCCCGCCAAGGCGGCAAACGCCGGCGGCGTTGCCGCAAGCCAGCTCGAGATGGCGCAGAACGCCAGCATGCTACAGTGGAGTTTCGAGGAGGTCGACAGCCGGCTGAAAAACATCATGCAGACCATCTTCCGCACCGCCAGCGAAACCGCCAAGGAGTTCGGCGAGCCGGGCAACCTCGTGCTCGGCGCTAACATCGCCGGCTTTCGCAAGGTTGCGGACGCGATGATCGACCAGGGCGTGGTTTAGCCTGGTTGTGGCGCCGGCGCCGCGTCGCCCCCGCGTTCGGCGGCGCAGCGTGCCCGGCGCATGCGCTTAAGGAAACGTGCCGCCGCCGGTGTGTCAGACGAGCAGGGTCTGTGGGTCCGTCCCCAACACCTGGATTTCAGCCAGGCCGATGTTAGAAGTGGTCGCCGCCACCTGATCGAAGGTGATGCGCAGACTGTCGGTCGTCACCGGCGCAAAGCCGCTGATGGTCTTGGCCGCGCCGCCGTTATCGAGCGCCGTCACCGGAACGATCGTCCCATCACCGAACAGCAAGGTGGCGGCGAGCACTTGGTCGTTGAGGTTCGGGCGGTCGAACAGCTTCACCTCGTCAATGACCTTGGCGGTGGGCCAAGTCAGCTCCAGCCAGGCCCCTGTCCCTTCGCCCTGCGTCGCCCATTCCTTGGTATGATCACCCGGATAGCCGTCGGCGACGCCGTCGATCGCCTTAACCGCCAGCTGATCGGTGCCGACGTTCTGGCTGGATGCCGTAACGGTGGCAGCGCGGGCAATGTTGGGACTTGTGGGTGAATCGATCCCCAGCACCTGGACCTCCGCCAAGCCGACGCTGGCGGTCGTTGTCGCCACCTGATCGAAGGTGATCTTGAGACTGTCGGTCGTAACCGGTGTGAAGTCCTTGATGATCTTGGCCGCGCCGCCATTGTCGAGCGCGGTGACCAGAATCGTGGTCCCGTCGCCGAATTCCAGGGTGGCGGCGAGAACGTGGTCATCGGCGTTGGGGCGGTCGAACAGCTTCACCTGGTCGATGATCTTGGCCGTGGGCCAGCTCAGCTTCAGCCACGCCCCGCTACCCTCGCCCAGCGTCGCCCACTCCTTGGTGTAGTCACCGGGATAGCCATCGGCAACGCCGTCGATCGCCTTCACCGCCAGCTGGTCGGTGCCGGTGTTCTGCGACGATGCACTCACCGTCGCTTGTGGAGCAACGTTGGGGTTGGGCGGCGGCTCTGTCCCCAGCACCTCGATCTCGGCCAAGCCGATGCTGGCGGTCGTTGTTGCCACCTGATCGAAGGTGATCTTGAGGCTGTCCGTCGTAACCGGGGCAAATCCGCTGATGGTCGTCGCCGCGCCGGCATTGTTGAGCGCAGGGACAGGAATGGTCGTGCCGTCGCCGAAGTGCAGCGTGGCAGCGAGGACATGGTCATCCAGGTTGGGCCGATCGAATAGCGTCACCTCGCTGATGAGCTTCGCAGAGGGCCACTTGAGCCGCAGCCAGGCGCCGACGCCCTCGCCCAGCGTCGCCCATTCCTTCGTGAAATCACCCGGGTATCCATCAGCGACGCCATCGACAGCCTTGATCGCGAGCTGACCGGTGCCCGCGTCCTGGGTGGAGGCGCTCACGGTAGCAAGCGCTGCGATGTTGGGAGTCGGCGCCTTTCTGCCGAACACCTCGATTTCGGCGAGACCGATGCTGGCGGTCGTCGCCGCCACCTGATCGAAGGTGACCCGCAGGCTATCGGTCGTGACCGGCGCAAAGCCCTGGATCGAGGTGCCACCGCCGAGATTGTCGAGCGCGGTGAAGGGGATGGTGGTCCCATCGCCGAAAGTCAGCGTCCCTGCGAGCGCGTGGTCGTCAAGGTTTGGCCGGTCGTGCAGGATCACTTCCTCAATGAGCTTCGCTTCAGGCCAGGTCAGCTGCAGCCAGGCGCCTTCTCCTTCGCCGTCCGTCGACCACTCCTTGCTGGAATCATTGGGATAGCCGTCGACAAAGCCATCCACCGCACGCGCCGCCAACTGCCCATCGGCCGTGTTGGCGGACGATGCCGTGGCCGTCGCCTGGCCTGCGATGTTGCTGACCACGACGCTGCCGCCTGGCGTCGTCGTTACCAACAGCGAGTCGGTCGCCGAGACGAAGGTGCCGTCGCTGATCTTGAGCTCGAAGCGCAAGACGGTCTCCCGTGTGACAGCCGGCGCGACGAAGCTGGGGGAGAGCGTGTCAGCGCCGGTAATCTGCACAGCGGGTCCGGAGGCTTGGCGCCAGGAATACTGCAGCGGATCACCGTCGGGATCGGTGCTGGCAGCGCCACTCAGCGTCACGGTGGTCCCGGCAACGACGGTCTGATCCGCCCCCGCCTCGACATGCGGCGGCTGGTTGGTGCCGTGCGCCTGCTCGACCCAGAAGAACTCGTCCTTGTGCACGAACGATTGCAGGTATCCTTGCGGCTCCTGGCCGCCCTGCGATTCATGCGAATAGAGGGCGCGAACCTTAAGGTTGTCGAAAAAGTCGGGATCCTGCAGCTGCTCGGCAACGTTGACGCTCACGCGATTGAGCCACTCGAGCGCCGGCAACAGGTTCATGTTGGGCGGCTCCGGCGTGAACGCCTGCAGATCGGCCTCAGCCCAGCCGCTCTGCGGCGCCTGCTCACCCTCGACGTGGACAAGGGTCTTGTAGATGGACGGCAGGTAGGCGGGAGTGGTCGCTGCGAGCTGGTCGAGCGCGTCCTTCAGGAAGCGATAGCTGTATGCGTGGTCAAGATGCGTGTCTTCCTCGGCGGTAACGAAGATCTGGCCGGGTTGATAGGTCTCAAGGACGCGCACCAAGTCGGCGACGACGTTAGGCGCATTGTACGTGGCATGAGCGCCAAAGGCGTAGTTGTGATAATCGGTACTACCAAGGCCTCGATTCGCGTAAGTCTGGGAGATGCCGTGCGTTGATGTATAAACTGAACCTGGTGTCTGATAATCGGCGTGAAGGATGTCCAATGCGCCGTCTGGATAGCCAAGAAAAATGAGGTTGGACTCGGTCAGGCCCAGTTGCGCGACGCTCGAGACCGTCTCCTGCTGACGCAGGTATCCCTTGGTAGCGCCGCCGAACAAATCGCCATTGGTCATGTAAACGACTTTAACGTCATCTCCGCGCGCGACCGCCGCGTGGATAATGCCGGCCGATGTAATTACATCGTCGTCCGGGTGAGGGGAAATGACGAGAAGCTTTTGAGCGCTCGAAAGGCTGGGGGTCATGAGTCAATAAATCTCCCTGGCGAGCTGTTTCCCGTGTCCGCTTAAATAAGCTACGCCACGCGCATAGCTTGCTGCTTGCTGTTGATTGGGCCGTAGTTCCTCTTTCGGCTTTCTTTAGGCTCAGAGTTCGCCGGCACGGCCAGTCCGGTTCCCGTTGCCAAACGGCTAGCTTCCTCTGTTCGCGCGCTAGAATCACTTCGGCAATTACGGAAGGGAATTGCCACCCCTGAAGCGCTCTCCCCTGCTCGCTAGCGGCTCGCGCGACGCCGAGAACGACCGCAAACCTAGCCGTGGCCCAAGGAGTACCAAACACCCATGCGGGGTGATTGCCGCTATTTTGCCGGCAAATCCGGATATTGCTTCAGTGCGCGCTGCACGAGCAGAAGCAGGGAACCGGCGTTCAGCGTCGAGCCAGCGCAGATCGCAAGCATGACGCCGAGTGCGCCGAGCGAGGGGACAAGAAGCAACGCCAGGCCGACCGACCCGGCCGCCGCGAGGACCGAGGCGAAAAAAATGCCGCGGGCGTGCCCCAGCGAGCGCAGCACGAACGACGCCATGACCTGTACGAACAGCGGCACGAAGTTGATCGCCGCAAACACGAGGATGGCGGCGTTCCCAGCGAACTGAGCTCCGTAAACGAGCCGCAACCAGAAGTCGGCAGCACCGGCAAAGACCGCTGCAAGGCCAACAATGATGGCACCGCTGACGAGGCCCGTCCGCAGCATGTAGCGCCTCAAGGCCGGACCTCCCCCCTGCACAAGCTTGGCGCTGGCCTGATGCGGAACCATGTTCTCCAGCGCCTGGAGAATGACCAACAGAACGCCGACCAGATTTTGCGCCGCGCGGATAACGCCCAAGGGGCCGGGACCGATCCAGTTGCCGGCCAGGACCAGAAGCCCGGAACTCACCACCCAGGACATGATATTGGCGCCGAGCAGCCACTTGCCCAAATGCCATTGCTGCACGGAAACCCAGGCCGAGCGGATGAGCAACCGCACCGCCGCCATAGGACGCGGCAGCGCCAGCCATTTGAGCGCCAGCGCGATCGCAAGCGCGGAAGCGCCGCCGATCACCCACAGGGCGGCTCCGACGCTGACCTCACCAGCGAGACTCAAGCCAGCGAGAACGGCCAGTCGCACCGCACAGTTGACGCCGTCGAACGCGAGTGCGTGGGTCGTCCGTCCATCCGTGAAGAACAGCCGACGGATGAAATCTTGAAGGACAAAGCCGGCGCTGCAGAACACGAATGCCCATCGCACCTCGACAAAGCCGCCTTCGTCAATAATTGTCTGCAAGATGTCCGGACAAAAGATTGCGCCGCCCGCGATGAGAAACGCAAATAGAAGGGCGTGCAGCGTCACCACGCTCAAGTACGTTTTCTTTTCCGCATTCTCGAACTTTGGGCCCAGGCTCATCATCGGTGCGATGATCAGTCCAAGCTGCAAGGCGACGGCGAACAGGAGAACGGTGTAGAGAAGGGCGAAGCGGCCGAAATCATCGAGCGGCATGGAACGCGCGAGGATGACGTTGGTGAGGAAATTTGTCGCGCTGACAAGGGCCTGGTCGGCCACCGTGACCGACATCCCGCGCAGCCGCCGCACGGCTCTCAGCAAGGCTCGCCCCCCCTCGGCAGCGCCCGCGTGTGCCAGCACGGAACGATCGCTGCCGCCGCAGCCGACGCCAAGCCGCTACCTGCGTCCCGTCTGTGACTAACCCGTCCGAGTGCAGGGCCTCTCGCGGCGTGCGGCCGGCGGATCACCGGCCCGCACCGGGCTGCGCTTTCACGTCAGCCGCGACTTGCCCGTGCGAAAGGCGACCCGAGGCTCCTCCCGCCGCAAGCCCAAGGCTTCGATGGTCGCCTTCGGATCCTTGAGCAGCCGCCCGCTGGCACCGCCGCCCTTCCACAGATCACAGGCGATATAGGTGAGCCCGCGGACCAGCAGCACGAATGGCCACAGCCACGGGAACCAGCGGCGGTAGAAAATGACAACGCCGGCAAGATCAAAGGTGCGGACACGATCGGCCACGGTCCAGTCGACCGCGCGTGAAATGTGCCGGATGACGCTGGCGGTCACGACCGCGCACTGTCGGCCGGTCGCCGCCCGGAGAAGATAGGACAGATCGACGTCCCCCCAGTAGACGAAAAAGCTCTCACAGAAGCCGCCGACGCGCATGAAGTCCCGGATCGAGACCAAGGCCGAGGCGCCGCACACCCAGTCGGTCGGCAGAACCGGTCCCCGCGCCTGGACCGCCTTGATTGCCTCGCCGCGGTGAAGCGGACGGCACCAGCCGATCGACCGGACGAGTTTGCCACCGGCCTCCTGGACGACCGTAGGCTGCTCCATCTCGGCGATCAGCGAGCCGACGAGGCAGAGGTCGTCCCGGCGGGCAAGTGTCTCGACGAGCGCGTTGAGGCTGCTTGGCTCGATGATGACGTCGTTGTTGAGGATCCAGAAGTAGCCGTCATCCGTATTCGCCGCAACGAAACGCGCCAACACGTTGATCGCCCGGCCGAAGCCGATGTTGACCTCATTGCGGACGAGGAGAACGCGAAAACCTTCCGCAAACACCGATGCATCGAGCGCGTCGGCGGACGCTGTCTTCAGTCCCGCCGCCGGCACGTAAGCCTCAAGCCCCTCCCGAATGACCTCGAATGAGTTATCCGGCGAGCCGTTCTCGATGACCAGGATTCGCACGCGATCGCTGCAAAGCGGGAGGAGAGAGGTAATGCATTCGATCGTGGTTCGTGGCAAACGGTAGGTGACGACGAGAATGTAGACGTTTGCGCTTGCCATGACTGGTGGGCGTGTCCTGATGAAGCGATCATTGATGATCGTAATGCTGTGGCGACGACCTCGCCAGACCCAAAAGGGTCAGTAACCGCTGCCCCGATATTTGCGATTACCCTATGGGCGCGGACGCCATGGACAAGTCTCGCGGCGACCGCAAAATGCACATCAGAAGAAGCGCTGTTTGATCTCGATGGTATCGCCCGGGCGGACGCGGGTCGCCTGGTTTGCGGCCGACGTTCGGCCGTCTTCGCTGGTGACGACGAGTTCGTTCTGCAAGGCGCGGTACGTATAGCCGCCGGCAAAGGCGATCGCTTTTGCTGCCGTCATGCCGTAAACGTACTCGAAGCATCCTGGATTATTGACTTCTCCCAAAACGCAGAATGGCCGTGACTTGACCAGGTCGATGCTGACCCGCGGCTCGGCGATATATCGTTCCGCAAGCTTCTTCGTGACCTCGCTTTCGAGTTGCGCCAGCGTGAGACCGGCAGCATCGACGCGAGCGATCAGCGGCATCGCGATCCGTCCCGCACTGTCGACCTCAAACGGCCCCGAGAGCTGCTCATGCCCCAGCACCGTAATGCGCAGCTTGTCACCGGGGCCAAGCGTGTAGGCGGCCACCGGCGCCTCCAGCGCCGTCGCGTCTGCTTTCTCAGGCGTCGTTCCGCTCCCCGTCGCACAACCGCCAACGAGGAACGCGAGGACCAGTGCGCGCCCCGCCCGACGCCAGGGCGTGGGCATACGGCGGCCGGAGTGGCCGCTCGGCAGGTGTCTGGTCGAATGCTGACTGGCATCGCTCATCGGCCCGATAGTCCTGCATCGTGAAGGGTTGCGGCGACCCCCCGGCGGGGCAGTCTGGGCACAGTTTGCCAGTTCGGGAGCATCATTGCCAGCCGGGCGCGCTTGCGCGCTGGGATTGAAGGTGCTGAGGCGGCTGGCTTCCCTATGCGGGGGTTCCGAGCGCCGATGCCCGCATGATACATCGCAGCTCGTGTTCAGCGGCTCCGGCGCATTCGCGCACGGACTTGACGAAAGACCAGCGGCGCGGAGCCTGGAATCTGGCGGCGGGAGACGCCGTCGTTCAAGCCTGAACGGCTCATGACGCCGCTTCGTGCGGGCCGAGCGACACACCAGGGGGACCACCCGAGGGCTTAAGGGAACGATGAGACCCTTGCTTGACGACAGCATTCTTCGTGCCGAGCACGCGCCCGCGACGCCATTCACGCCTCGACGGGAGCGTGCATTGATCGATGTCCTGGCAGCCATGTGGCGCCGCCGCTGGCTGGTTCTCGGCTTCGCCGCCGCTGGCCTGGTGCTGGCCCTGATCGCCCTCATGCTCATCCGTCCCCTCTATCGGGCCGAGAGCGTGGTCCAGCTTGACTTGCGGACGGTCGAACTCGGAGAGCTCAAGCCCGTCTTCTTGAGCCCGCTCGCCGATCAGCCGAACGTCCGCCTGCGCAGCGAGGTCGATCTGATCCGCTCGGCAGCCATCGCCCGCGACGTCGTCTCCCATCTCGACCTCACCGCCGATCCCGAGTTCAATCCGTTCATGGGTAGCCGCATTGTCTCCCTGGACGGTCTGTCGCAGCTCCTGTACCGGTTGCAGGCGGCAAGACGCACCGCGACAGCGCCGGGGGCGACCGACCCTGACAGCCCGGACCCGCAACAGGTCGAAGCAGCGGTCGTGAAGGCCGTGCTGCGCCGGCTGAGCGTCGAGAATGACGGCAAATCGTATACCATCGTCGTCCGTTTCGCCTCCGCCGATCCGGCGAAGGCGGCAACGATCGCCAATACTTTCGCCCAGCGTTACCTGGAACAGCAGGTGCAGGCGAATGCACGGACCAGCCAGGACGTGAGTGAGTGGCTGCGCCGGCAGATGTTCAGCGCGCGGGAACAGGTCCGCGAAGCCGAGGCTGCGATCCAGGCCTATCGCACCGAGAGCGGCCTTGTCGGCCCCGACGGCACCGATCTGGGTGATGCCGGCCAGCGGCTAGCCGAGATCAACCGCCAGTTGGCGGATGCAGCCGCCACCCGCGTTGCCCTCGAAGCGCGCGTCAAGCTGGTCAACGAGAAGGCAGCCGCCGGCACCGATGGGGCGATTTCGGAAGTGCTGGCGTCGCCCGCGATCCAGAACTTGCAGCAGGCGCAAGTGGCGCTGATACGCCAGCGGGCAGAGCTTGCCGTCCTTTACGCCGATGGCCATCCGGCGCTCAAACGTCTCGATGCCGAAGCGCAGGAGATCGAGCGTCGCATTCGCCAGGAGACGCAGCGGATCAGCGGTGCGATCACCGGCGAACTGCGCATCGCCGTCGAGCGCGAGCGGCGACTGAAGGCGCAACAGGAGAACCTGCGCGCCAGCCTTGACGACATGGACCGCCGGCAAGCGCGCCTGCGCGAGCTTGAACTGGAAGCGGAGTCGAAGCGGGCGCTGTTCCGCAGCATTGCCACCAGCCACCAGCAGACCCAGGCGATGCTCGACATCAACCGCGTGAGCGGGCGCTTGGTCGCGGACGCAACCGTGCCCCTCTACCCGGACTCGCCCCAGCCTGCCCTCGTGCTGGCGATTGCGATCGTGGCCGCGCTGCTGGCCGCCGCGGTCGTTGCTGCACGGCTCGAACGCGACGACGGCTTTGCCTCCTCACAAGAGGTTGAAACCATGCTCGAAGTGCCGTGCCTCGCCACCGTGCCCAGCGTCGGCTCCAACGAGCGGCGGGTAAGCTTTGGCCGCAGGCCCCAGGCCGACCACGTACGAGCCCTGTTCGCAGAAGCGATGCGCACGGCCTGCACCCGCATTCTCACGTTGATGCCGTCGCAACAGCCACGCGTGCTGACGGTGACCTCGTCGCTTGGCGACGAAGGCAAGTCGGTCTGTGCCGTCTCGCTCGCCTGCGCGTTCGCCGGCCTCGGCATGAAGACGCTGGTGATCGATGCCGACTTCCGCCGCCCAACCGTGAGCAAGCTGATCGGCAGCGGCAACGGTCCGTCGCTCGCCGAGGCTTTGAGCGACAAGGTCTCGTTTGCGAGCGCCCTGCAGCCCGCAGCCGAGAAGAACCTCTATGTTCTCGGCAACCGGCGGCCGATCGAGAGCGGCAACGGTCTGCTCTCGTCGGCAGCGGTTGAACGGCTGATACGTTGGGCCGGCGAGGCCTTCGACATCGTGATCGTCGACACGCCGCCGGTCATGCTGGCGGCCGACGCCTTGGCGGTCGCGCCTCTTAGCGGCGCCGTTTTATACGCGGTGCACTGGAAAAAGACGCCGAAGGAAGCGGTACGCGCCGGTTTCTTGCGTCTTGACGATGCCAATGCGCGCGTGTTGGGCGTTATGCTGACGCGCGTCGACGTCGGCCACGCCGCCGACCCGGTGCAGACGCGCCGCCGGGCGCTCGATCTGATCCCGCAGCCGGTGCGGCGGGCGGCGTGAGTCCGGCCCGCAGGCATCGTCGGCCGGCCGGCCATTGGCGTTGCCGCCGTTGTTTCGTCAGCCCCACATGACAACCTTGCATGCGGCTGCCCCAGGCTGGGGCAAGGCGCGGGACCTGAACGACAGCTACTTGGCGCTGCTGTTCTTGGCCCTGTGGGGATACGCGCTGATGGGCCGCGGCTTCGCCTATGCCGGCATCCCGCCTATCTTCGTTGGCGAGATGGTGCTGGTCTTAGGCGCGCTGGCAGCACTCCGGGCAGGCACGCTCCCGACGGTACTAGCGAACCTGCCCAGCCTTGCTTTGGCCGCGCTCATCGCCTGGGTCACAATCCGCACGCTGCCTTACCTTTCCGCCTATGGCTTCGATGCCCTGCGCGACTCGGTGATCGCGATCTACGGTGCCTTCGCCTTCATCGTCGCCGCCCTGCTCGTCGAGCGCCGCGACCGGCTCATCGCATTCATCAACAGCTATCACGGCTTGAGTTCGATCTTCCCGTACCTGTTCTTCGTCGCATTTCCCACTTCGCGTCTGGCGAACGAGGGACTGCCGGCGTGGCCGATTTCCGAAATACCGGTGATCGCCCTCCGCGCCGGTGATTCATGCGTCCATATCGCAGGCCTCGCGGCATTCGCGCTGTTGGGCTTTCGCCGCGTGAGCCTCTTGTGGGGTGCGGTATTGTTCATCGGCGCGATGATGGCCTTCTCGCAGAACCGGGGCGGCATGCTGAGTGTCCTGGTGGCATGCGCAATCGTTATCGCGCTGATGCCGCTCTCACGAAAGCTGATCAGCCTCGGCTGTGCAGCGCTGCTGGTCATCGTCATCGGCCTCACCGCCGACATCAGCGTGCCCTTGGGCACCGATCGCGACCTTTCATTCCGGCAAGTGGCGAACAACGTCGTCACGATTGTTGCCCCTGCCGATGACCAGCGCGAGCAGGGGACCAAGGAATGGCGGATGCAGTGGTGGAACGACATCATCGATTACACGCTACACGGTCCCTACTTCTGGACCGGCAAAGGGTTCGGGCTCAACCTCGCGATCGACGACGGCTATCAGGTCAACGATCCGGACCTGCCGCCGCTGCGCAGTCCGCACAACGGCCACCTGACGTTTCTCGCCCGCGGCGGCGTTCCTGGCCTCGCACTGTGGATCGTGGTCTGCGTTTCCTGGGCGGTGACGGTGATGCGCCTGTTCTTCGTCGCCCGCGCGCGCGACGACCGCACCTGGTCACGCTTCTTCTTGTTCTTGTTCGCCTACTGGATTGCCGCCCTGATCAACTCCAGTTTCGATGTCGCGCTCGAAGGGCCAATGTTGGGCATCTGGTTCTGGTGTCTGCACGGCCTTGGCATCGGCGCCGCCATCCTCTACCGCGCTGAGCTCAACGCCCAGCCGGCGCCGCATCTCCGCCAGCGCGCTTATTAGACTTAGGTGGCGTGCCCGTCGCCGAAGGGGACGACCTTGTTATCGATATCGTGGCCGATATCGGCGCGGCCGAGGTAGGGGATGCCGGCACGCGCGCACCAGGTTCGCGCCACCTCCTCCTCCGTCTGGGCGAAATCGGGCACGTTGGCGGGGATGTTGCTGCAGCGGCCGAGCCGGATGCCGGCAACACGGCGGATGGCAGGGTTGCTGGTGATGTGAAAGAAGTAGCGATCGATCCGGTACATGTGCTCGGAGTCCTCTTCGAGCATGAGGACATGATCGCTGAGATCGGGTTCGATCGGCGTGCCGAGCAGCTGGCTTAGGATTGTGAGGTTGAACGCCGCCGCTTTCGTGCCCGCGGCCACGTGCGGCTCCAGTGCTGCCCGGTCACGCTCGATCAGGTAGGCAAGGCCGCGCGCAACGGCCGCTTCGCCGCCGGGGCGCAGGATATCGGCCGGCATCGGCCCGTGCGCGACGCGAAGGCCGTGCTGGTAAAGCGCCGCCAGCAGGCTGCCGGCATCGCTGTAGCCCATGTAGAGCTTGTCGCGTGCCGGCGCCGCAAGCTGCGCAATCACCGCCTCGGCGATGCGGCACGACCCGTAGCCGCCGCGGCCGATCCACACCGCATCGAATTGCGGGTCGTTGGCGGCCGCGATGAACGCATCGCTCCGCGCCGCGTCGTCGCCGGCAAAATGGCCGGACGTCAGAAAGCACTGCGGGTGAAAGAAGAGTTCCGCCAACCGTTGCGGATACAGCTGCTCCGCGAGTGCGCCGACGCGGGCCGCGATCTCCTCGCTGATGCGCGCGGCAGGGGCGACGACGGCTATTCTCAAGCGGTTGTCCCGCAATCGGTCGGTCCTTGGTTCAAGGCAGCTTGCCAGAGCGGAAGCGGCGTTATACGGATCCGGCGATGGCAGGCAACGAGAACTATTTCTTCTGCGGCATCGGCGGCAGCGGCATGATGCCGCTGGCATTGCTGCTGCACGCCCGCGGCGCAACCGTTGCCGGCTCGGACCGCAGCTTAGACCAGGGGCGAACGGGGGAGAAGTTCCGTTTCCTCGCCGCTCAGGGCATCGCACTCTACCCGCAGGACGGCAGCGGCGTGACGCGCGCGCAGCAGATCCTGGTCACCTCAGCGGCGGTCGAGGCAACCGTGCCGGACGTGCAGGCGGCCTGCCGGCTGGGTGCGCGGCACATGACGCGTGCGGGCCTGTTGGCGGACCTCTTCAACGGCACCCCATGCGGCATCGGCGTCGCCGGTACCAGCGGCAAGTCGACAACGACGGCGATGATCGGCTGGATCCTGCACGCAGCCGGGCGCAGACCCAGCATCGTCAACGGCGCGGTGATGAAGAATTTCATTGCTGCCGAGGCCCCGTTCGCCAGCGCTCTGGTCGGCGATCCGTCGCTCTTGGTGAGCGAGGTCGACGAGAGCGACGGTTCGATCGCCCTCTACACCCCGGCGGTGGCCGTACTCACCAACATCGCGCTCGATCACAAGGCGTTGCCGGAGCTGCGCGCGCTGTTCGGCTCCTTCCTTGGCCGGGCGGCCACGGCCGTTGTCAACATCGATAACGATGAGGCGGCGGCGGTTGCCGCCGATGCGGCGCTGCAGCGGATTGTGCGGGTCGGCACCAACAATGGTGCCGCGGATCTTTGCGCTGGCGATCTCGCATTCGCGCCGGATGGCGTCCGCTTCAGCGTCAAGGAACGAGAGGGTGGCGCGTGCGCCATCGTCGAGCTGCCGCTACCCGGCCGGCACAATGTCGAGAACGCGCTCTGTGCCTTGGGCGCGGCACGGGCCTTAAGCGTGCCACTGGCAACGGCGGCGGCGGCGCTCGTGCGCTTCCAGGGCCTGAAGCGCCGCCTGGAAGTCATTGGCACGGCCGCAGGCGTCAACGTCATCGACGACTTCGCCCACAACCCGGACAAGATTGCCGCGACGCTGACGACTCTCAAGGCCGTGCCCGGGCGGCTCCTGGTCCTGTTCCAGCCACACGGGTTCGGCCCCTTGCGGCTCTTGAAGGACGCACTGATCGCCTGCTTCGCCCGCCATCTCGGCCCGGATGACCACCTCTTCATGCCGGATCCGGTCTACTTCGGCGGCACCGTCGAGCGTAGCGTCACCAGCCGTGACATCGTCGAAGCCCTCAAGGCGCAAGGCCGCCGCGCCGACAGTTGGCCCGAGCGTGCCGTTTGCGGCGATCACATCCTCCGTTTGGCCCAGCCGGGCGACAGGATCGTCGTCATGGGTGCGCGCGACGACACGCTCGCCGATTTCGCTGCCCTGCTGCTGGCACGGCTACAGCAGCGTGGCGGTGGGACTGTGCTGCCGTAGAAGAACGTCCGCACAGGTTTTCTCTGCCGCGAAGCCATTGATGGGTGTTGCTGGGGATCGCTTTGGTGTATCATGTGAGAACAAAGCGTGATCATGCGCGCCCGCCGGAGGGTGCCCGGCGTGGCCAAGGGGAGAGGGAGCGAGCCATGCCCAACCCGAAAATCAGCATCGAAGAGCTGGAGCGGAAGTTCTCTGATCCGGACGTACCGGAATCCGACCTGGTGCCCTATCTCGATTTCGACCGCGATGCCTCGGGCGCCTTTGCGCCCAGCGTTGTTCCCAACCCGGACTTGGTCGAACGGGCCGAGGAACAGCGGGGCGTCATGGACTGGGCGAACAGTCTGGCGCGCACGCGGCGCCATCTGCGCTTCAACCGCCGCCTCAACACGGGCGTGAATTTGCCGGTCCTCGTCTCCGAGGGCGACTCGTGGTTCCAGTTTCCCGTCTTCCTCGAAGACGTGATCGACTGCATGGGCGACGACTACCTGATCTGGAGCGTCGATGCCGCCGGCGACACGCTGCAGAACATGGTCATCGACAATCCGGAGTACTTGGACGCCCTCGACACGCAGCGGGATCGGGTGCGGGCTTTCCTGTTCTCCGGTGCCGGCAACGACATCGTCGGCGAGGATCGTGACGGTGTACCGGTCATCGAGAAGATCGTGCGGGACTTCTCGCCCGGCCAGCCGCCCGAGTTCTACGTCGACACGTCCGCGTTCGACGCCCAGATCGCCTTCATCGACGGTGCCTATCGCGAGGTCTTTAACGCCGTCGCGGCGGACTTCCCGACGCTGCCGATCGTCATCCACGGCTACGACTACAGCCTTCCGGGCGGGCAGCCGGGCGACAACCGGCATCCGAAATGGGCGGATCAGGACGAATGGTTAGGCGCGCCGCTGCGCAAGAAAGGCATCGTCGATTTCGACCTGCAGTGCGCGATCGTGCGGGTGATGGTCGATCGCCTCAACAGCCTGCAGAAGTCGCTTGCCGGCGGCAACAATCCGGCCGGCGCGTTCGCCAACGTCCATCATGTCGATGTCCGCGGCCTGTTGCAGACCGACGAGTGGGCGGACGAGCTGCACCCAACCAACCGCGGTTATCGCAAGGTCGCGCGCCTGTTTGCCGAAACCGTGCGGCAAGCGCTGCCAATCGCTTAAGCCGCGGGAAGACACGAACAGCGGCGGCGCAGGACGCGCGACCACGCGTGAGGGAGGATCGATGAAGACGCTTGGCGCCTACGGCACACCGGATGCCGCGCTGCGTGATGCACCGATCTTAAGCAAGCCGTTTGCGGACGTCTTCGCGGGCGCAGCGACCGAACCCAGGGTCGAAAGCGCACTGCTGCTCGGCCGCTCGCGCGCTGCCGGCACGCCGGTGCCACTCGACGCCACCGGCAAGATCGCTGAAGTCACGCTCGAAGGCGGGGTGACGCTCTATCTGCCGGCTGAAGATCTGCCGACGCTCGCGCAGGAAGCGCGCGGTGAACCGGGCGACGGTCCGTCTCTGGAGTTGGCGCCAGGCCTGCCGGAGGGAGACCAGGAGCGCGGGCTCGGCGAATGGCTGTTTCGCAGCCTGCGCACCCTCGACATTGACCTCGGCCCGTTAACTGCGCGGGAGATCGCGAAGCGACTGGAAGACCGTGCCGTGCCCCAGCCCGGACTCTACCGCTGGGGCGCAAACGCAAGCACCGCGCTGGAACCGTTCAGACCGCGGGCGGACGGCGATGCACCCTGGCTGGTATTCGTCCATGGCACGTTTTCCAACACCGACGGCAGTTTCGGCGCGCTGCTTCAACCGGAGCGGCGAGCCGAATGGCGTCGGCTGCGCGCTCTCTACGACGACCGCATCCTCGCCTTTGAGCATCCAACGCTGACCCAAAGCCCGATCGCCAACGCGATCGATCTTCTGGAGGCGTTGAGCGCGTCCGGGCGGGAGATCCACCTCGTCACCCACAGCCGCGGCGGCCTGGTGGGCGAACTCTTGAGCCGCGGCATGCGCGCCGATGGCAAGGACCCCTTCGACGCCCGCGATATCGCTCTCTGCCAGCAAGAGACCGACCGCGGGAACGGCGAACTTGAGCGCCTGAATGTGCTCCTCAAGCAGGTCCGCCCGAACATCACCCGCTTCGTCCGCGTTGCCTGCCCGGCGCGCGGCACCACCTTGGCCTCCGACCGCCTGGACAAGTACCTCAACGTCGTCCTCAACGGCATCGGCCTCCTCCTCGGCCCAGCGCGCCTGTCGGTGCTTGGTGAGATCTACGACTTCGTCAAGGCGCTGTTGCTCGCCGTCGTCGCCGAGCGGAAGAAGCCGGGCGGCGCTTCCGTGCTGCCGGGACTGGAGGCGATGCGCCCCGAAAGTCCGTTCATCCGCATGCTGAACCGGGCCGACGTGACGAGCCGCGCGCCGCTCACCGTTATCCGCGGCGACGTCGAGGCAGCTGGCGTCATCCGTCGGCTGAAGGTGTGGGCAGCGGACGCCTTCTATACCGAGGATCACGATTTCGTCGTCAACAGCGCCGCGATGGCGGGCGGTGTCGCGCGTGCTGATGCCGTTGCCGACTCCTTCGATCAGGGCCCGGACGTCAACCATTTCAGCTATTTCCGCAACGATCGGACGGCCCAGCAGGTGGTCGCCGCGATCACGCTCAGCGGGCCAGCCCTCAAGCAGTCGCTCCCTCCCAGCGCCGAGCCGGCTCCGCTGTGGCGGCCGGCGGCGCGGGGCGGGGATCACCGGCCGGTAGCCTTTGTCGTCCCCGGATTTGCCGGCAGCAGCTTGGACGCCGACGGCGTTCCCATCTGGCCGGACCTGCGCTGCCTGGCGGCCGGCGGCTTTTCCCGGCTGGGGAGCGATGCCACCGGCGTGGTGGCGGGAGAGCTGCTCGATCGAACTTACGGCGCGCTCTGCCAAACCCTCGAACAAACGCACGACGTCCGGCCCTTCGCCTACGACTGGCGGCTGTCGATCGAGGACACGGCGGCAGCGCTGGCGCGTGCGCTTGGTAAGGCGTTTGACGGCGGCAGCGAGCCGGTCCGCATCGTCGCGCACGGCATGGGCGGGCTTGTCGCCCGGACCGCGCTTGCGACCGATAGCGCTCTCTGGGATGCGTTCCGCAACCGCGCCGGCTGCCGGCTGATCATGCTGGGCAGCCCCAATGATGGCACGTACGCGAGCGTGATGATGCTGATGCGGCGCGACCGGCTGATGCGGATGCTGGCAATGATCGACGTCAGCTCCAGCGCCCTCGACCACGCGCAGGTCATCGCCCGTTTCCCGAGCGTCTTGCAGCTCCTGCCGCGCGATGCCGGCTTCGATCTGTTCTCCGCCGATGGTTGGCAGCGTCTGCACGCCCTCGACCCCGAGCGCGCGTCCTGGGTCGTCCCGCGCGCGGATGACCTTAAGAACGCGAAGGCTTTCCGCGAGCGCTATCGCGAGATGCCGTTCGATGCGGAGCGGATGGTCTACATCGCCGGTCACGCGGCAACGCCGTGCGCGATTGAGATCGAGACACCACCCGCGGCGCCTGCTCAGATCGGCTTCGCCCAGACGTGGGAAGGCGACGGCCAAGTGCCGTGGAGCACCGGCATCGTGGCGGGCACGACGCGGCGCTGGTACGCCACCTGCCGCCAAGGCGATCTGCCACGCGATAGCGCCGTTCTCGCGGCCTTGGGCGAGATCCTCGACCAGGGGACAACCGCCAGGCTTGCCGCGCAGCCAGGGTCCGCGCGCGAACGCGGAAAGCCGCAGTCGGTTACCCGCGAAACCGTGGCACTGTTCCCTGCCGCAGCCGATCTCGAGGCAGCCGCCGCGGGCGGTACCGTGCAGCCGCCGCCGCGCCCCGGCCTCCCGCCCCTCACCCTCACGGTCTCGCACGGCAATCTCGCCTTTGCTGCCTATCCGGTGCTGGTGGGGCACTACAACGGCGACACCCTCAACGGCGCGGAAGGACACCTCAACCGCCTGCTCGACGGCCGGCTGGAAACGCGGCGCACGCTCGGCCTCTACCCGGGCGCGATCGGCACCGCCGAAGTCGTCCTCGATGGGAACACGCGGCCCGACGGCGCCGTCGTCGTCGGTTTGGGCGATCCCGGCAGCCTTGACCCGGCAGAGCTCGAACAAACACTCGTCCACGGCCTCTTGCGCTATGCCGTCGCCCAGACCGAGCGGTGCCGCGGCCAGGCTGGGAACGGCACGTCGCCAGCGCCGCTGCGCTTGAGCCTGCTGCTGGTCGGTGCTGGCGAAGGCGGCCTCACGGTCGAGACTTGCGTCAAGGCGCTGAGCGAAGCCATCGTGCGGGCGCATAAGGCGCTGACCGATAATCAATCGGCCGGCCGCGTCTACGACCGCATCGAGATCATCGAACTCTACGAACATCGCGCGATCGACATCTGGCACGCGCTGAACGGTCTGCTTTCTGCCGATGCCAGCGCCGCCGATGCCAGCGGCAGGCGACCTTTGCGGCTGGCGCCAGAGATCGGCCGCCGCGATGGCGGCCGCAGGCGCGTCCGCAGCGAGCTGGACCGCTCCTGGTGGCAGCCCGTGCAGGTGAGCATGGATGTCGTTGCAGGCGAATACCTGTTAAAGGTGACGACATCCGCCGGTCGTGCGCGTGTCGAGGCGACGACCGTGTACGGGACCGTCGAGGTGGCACGCCGCCTGTCGGAACAGGCGAAGCGAGACAAGGTTGGCGGGCCTTCGGTCGAGACGCCGGGGCGCGCGCTCTACGAACTCCTGTGGCCTAACCGTCTGAAGAGTGAAGGCTTCGGGGATCGCAATTTGAGACTGATCCTCGACGAGCGGGCCGCCTCCCTGCCGTGGGAGCTCTTGGACGATCGCCGCGCCTGGGAAACCGCGTTGGCGGGCAACGCCGATCCGCCGGCCATCCGCGCCGGCCTTGTTCGCCAGCTCGTGCAGCAGCGGTACCGCGAACAGACCGGCAGCACCGCCGGTCGCCGGCAGGCGCTTGTCATCGGCGACCCGCGCGGCGATCCGGCCCGCGAATACAAGCCGCTCCAAGGCGCCATCGAGGAGGCGACCGACGTCGCGACGCTTCTGCAGGGCAACGGCTATGCAGTGACACGCCTGATCGGCGATCAGGTCTTTCCCGAGCAGGTCATCAGCGCGCTGTTATCCGAGCGCTGGCAGATCGTGCACATCGCCGCCCATGGCGACGTCGAGCACGACATCGCGGTCAACACGCCGATCGCTGGCGATGCCGCTGCCGGCAGCCTGCAGCGGACGCGCAAAGCCACCGGCATCGTCCTGGGCCGGAACCTGTTTCTCGAGCCCAGCATGCTCGAACAGATGCCGGTGGCGCCGGACCTGTTTTTCGTCAACTGCTGCCACGTCGGCGAGGTCGACGCCGACCGGGAGGCGGCACTGGCGGCGCGCCGGCCCGAACTCGCCGCTTCCATCGCCGTGCAGCTGATCCGCATGGGCGTGCGCGGCGTGGTGGCCGCCGGCTGGTCCGTCAACGACCGCCTCGCGCGAACCTTTGCGACCCAGTTCTACCAAGGCTTCCTTTCCAAGCAGGAGTTCGGCCGGGCGGTGCGCACAGCCCGCGAGGCTGCCTATCGGCAGTCACCTGCGGACCCGACCTGGGGGGCCTATCAATGCTACGGCGAGCCGGACTGGCGCTTGAGCGCCGCACCGGCGGAGGGACGCAACGACGAACCGCCCACCTTCGCTGCGCCGGCGGAAGCCCTGACCGAGATCGAACGCATCCGCGAGGACGCGCAGACGCTGGGCGAGCGCGAGCGCGACGGCCTCAAACAGAGGCTCGATGCGATCCGGAACGATGCCATCGCCGCGGACGGGGCGCGCCGGCCGTGGCTGGCACGCGCCGAGATTGTGTCCGCTTGCGCCCAAGCGTATGCCGAGCTCGGCGCGATCGATCAGGCTATCGCCGATTACGAGTGCGCGCTCAATGCCAATCGCGGCTCGGCCGCGGTGCGCGACATCGAGCAGCTGGCCGACCTGCGGGGCCGCAAAGCCGTGCGCGCTGCAGCCGCTAGCGATGGGACGGCGGGCGATGGCCCGGCGCGCGCCGCCGCCAAGGAGATCCGCGCGGCGATCCAGGCGCTCAGCCGGCTGGCATCGCTCGGCAGCACGGCGGAGCGGCACGGCCTGATCGGCGCGGCTTACAGGCGCTTGGTCACGATCGCAGGGGTGGAGGAGGTCGAGCCAGCATTGAACGCGATGCAGAAGGCATACGAGAAGGCCTGGGCGTGCGAGCAGAGAGACGCTCCAGCGGATAGCAGCCGCCCCGTGCAACGGGTCGATCGGTTGCTGATGGTGCAGGCGGCGCGTGTCGCCCGCGCTTTGCACCGGGGTGAACCGGTTGCGCCGGAGGTCGTCGACGCCATCGACGACTGCCGCCGCGATGCGGAGAGCGCTGGCTGCGAACAGCCGTGCTTCTGGTATGACATTGCGAGCGCGGATGCGGCGCTGCTGACCGCGCTGGCGGCCGTGCTCGCGCCGGCTACCGGAGCCAGCACGCCTCCGCTGCTGCCGGAAACTAAGGCCGACGCCGTTGCCGCCCTCTATGGCAAGGCGCGCCGGCATGGCGGCTCGCCCCTGAAACTGAGCACAGCGAACGAACAGCTGGACTTTTTCATCGCCATCGTCGGCCACAGCCAGATCGCTGCCGAGGCGCGGCGCGACCTCGTCCAAGCGCTCGCCCGCATCCGTGACCGCCTGCTGCCATAGCATGAACACGCGCGGCCCCGCCGCCGAAATCGCTCCCCTGCAATTGGGCAGGATAGCCACAATTCCGATTGCGCTCGCAGGCGGCACATCCGAGAGTGCAGTGATCGCTGCAGAAAGGGCAGCCGATGGACGTTGGTCGACCGCTTCTCGCTCACGCCGCATGGCTCGCCCACCTGCGCGAAGCCCTTTACGGGCAGGGGCCGCTGACGGCAGGAATGGCGATCGCCGACACCGAGTGTGAACTGGGGCAGTGGCTGCAACGGCGCGAGACAGCCTACGGTCATCTGCGTGCGTTCAAGGAGCTAACGCAGATCCACACCCGCTTTCATCGCCGTGCCGCCTATTGCCTGCAGCTTGTAGCGGACGGCCGGCGCGGCGAGGCGATCGCCGAGGCCGAGGAGCGCGGGGAGTTGCGCCGGCTGTCGCGCTTGCTCGTGAGCACCTTTCACACCCTCCAGCTCGAAGCCGTCGCCGATCCCGACCAGCGGCGGGCCTTCCGCTCGCTGGCCGACGTTGGCGAGCGCTGACCCGGAGACGTCAGGAAGCGCCGTTGTCGCCTTCGAGCGGGGCCGCCCACTTCGGCGCCGCCGCGGTCGCACGGACCGAAAGCGGGCCATAATCGGCTTCGAGCCGGCCGATATACTCGTCGATTGTCTTGCCCAGCACACGGTAGCCGGCCGGGTTCATGTGCAACGGATCGTGGGTGAAATAGTCCTGCCAGAGGTGGTAGCCGCGGCCGGTCAGGCGCCTTGTGAAATCGACGAACGCAGCGTCCTCGGCATCGGCGAGCAGTCGTTCGGCGAGCTTGTTGGTATAGCCGATGGTGTGCATGAAGTGCAGCCGCTGCCGGCTGACCTTGATGGAGACATAGCCCAGCGGCACCGCGCCGAGGCAGGCCCGTTTGCGTGCAAGGAAGCCCTTGAGCAGCGCGATGACCGCTTCCGGGCTGGCGCCGTTGTCGAGGTCGTTGTCACCGGCGTAGAGGACGATCGCTGACGGCCGGAAAGGCGTCACCAGACGATCGAAGTACTCGAGACAATCGCCAAGCGTCGCCCCGCCGAAACCGTGGTTGAGGACGTTGTGGGCCGGGAAATGGGCCTCGATGTCCGACCACAAGGTGAACGTCGAACTCCCATAAAAGAGGATGAGTTTGTCCTCACCTTGGCGCGCTCGCGTGCGGTGCGCAAGCGCAGCAACTTCGTCGTCAAACCAGGAGGGCATTGCCGCCGGTGGTCCCTGTTGTCTGGGAGGGCGACACTGTCTCCAGAATCACCGCGTCCGACAATTTCATAAAAGCGAAATATGTTCGCAACAAATTCTGCATAAGCACAGCGTTTGAGGCTAGTTGCGCGCGCGCCGTTTTGCAATAGCGAAGTTATATTTAATAGACGCAATGCTTGTGGTAGACAAAGCCAGACTCGATTGTGTTCTTCATTGATATAGCGCTCATCGCAAGAGATCTTTCACAATACTGAAACGTCTATGAAGCGCGAGTATCACAAATGGTACTGCCAGGACCTCGGTCGGGACATGGAGACGCTCGTGTTCGGCCATGCTGGCGCACGCGTGCTGGTGTTTCCGACCCGGGTCGGCCGCTTCTACGACTATGAAAACATGGGGATGGTGGGCGCCGTCGCACAGCATGTGGAGGCTGGCTGGCTGCAGCTCTACTGCGTCGATTCGATCGACGGCGAGACGTTCTACTGCAACTGGTGCCATCCGCGCGACCGCATCCTCCGCCACATGGCCTATGAGCGCTATATCCTCAACGAAGTGCTGCCGCTCTCACAGAGTCTCAATGCGAACCCATTCGTGATCGCGCATGGCTGCAGCTTCGGCGCCTACCACGCGATCAACATCGCGCTGCGCCACCCACACCGGTTCGGCCGGGTGGTCGCCTTCAGCGGCCGCTACGATTTGACAACCGCGCCCGATGGCTTTCGCGATCTGTTTGACGGCTATTACGACCAGGACGTCTACTTCAATATGCCGAACCACTACATGGCAAACATGACCAACGGCGTCCTCGACCAGATCCGCCAGATCGACATCAAGCTTGTCGTCGGTGAACACGATCCGTTCCTGGACGACAACCGGCGCTTGAGCCAGATCCTGTGGGACAAGGGCATCTGGCACCAGTTCAAGATTTGGCACGGCCGCGCGCACGGCTACCGCCGCTGGCGGGAGATGGCACCCTGGTTCCTGTGATAACGGGTGTTCGCTGCGAATCAGGCTAGCTCGACATGCATTCGGTCATTCGTCGAGTAGGGATCGATCTCGACAACGATTCGAGCTATGGTCGGCATGGGTGCTTTTTTCCGCCCATTCCGCACCAGACGGATGAGGCCCGCGGCTCGGAGCTTTTCCAGCGTACGCAAGAGGTTGGGCTGCGCGCGCCCCTCCCACTCGGCCAATTGAGCGACGGATTGGGGTTTGCGGTCCCGGATCGCCGCGAGCAACCGCCGGTTCTCCAGGGTCAGCAGGCGCGCTAGCGCCTCAACGGACTCGAAGCTGGGAGCGGCCGCGTCCGCCGGCGCTGGGCGTACTCCCCGCGCGACGTCCCTCATCTCGGCTTCGAGGGCTGACAAGCTCTGGATCTTGTACTCGGCCATGCCACACCTTCAACGTTCTTCAACCTTCACGACATCGTCCGACACGCCCGCTTCCGCAAGGACGCGCCTGACCTCGCGAAAAAAGTCTGCCAAGAGCGTCTCTGCGTCCTTGAAGGCGTACGGTCTGCCAGCCTCTGACCGAGTGCGGTGCCAATGATCCATTGCAGTGTGCTTGGCTATTGCCATTCCCCTACGTTGGGATGGGTGGTGCGCATTGTCGAAGCCGATCAGCCGACGCCCCTTCGGGTCATGAAGCGTAAACGAATAGCGCAACCCATGCGGGCGGTGCGCACTGTAATCGACGCGGCGGATCTTGAATTTGAGGCAATGGCCGCTTTCGAGCCAGTGTACACGCCCGTCAAAATCCAGCAGGAACTCAAGGGTGTATTCTCGCGGATCACTCTGCATTTCCTATCCTGAGGTGATATTTTAGTATACTAGCCCCGAGAATGCAACAACCGTTAGTTCGAATCGCATCCCTGCCGACCTTCGCTGAGCACGCGTTGCCGCCCCCTCCCAATCCCGGTGTTGCCGGCAGGTGCAAGCTCAGGCACCCTACTGACAGCGCAACCACGAACGCAGGAAGCCATGCAGCTCCCCCGCATCGGCATCACGCTGGGCGATGCCGCCGGCATCGGGCCTGAGATCCTGGTCAAGCTCCTGGCGCACGAAAAGCTCGGCGACCTCTGCATTCCGGTCGTCGTCGGCGACCGCCGTGTCGTCGAGCAGGCGCAGACACTGATCGGTGCCACGCTGCCGCTGCGCGCGATCGAGGATCCGCGCCAGGCCGCCGAACCAGGAACCGTTTACCTCGTCGATCTGCACAACCTCACGCCGGAGGACTATCGCTTCGGCGAGGTTTCGGCGGCCACCGGGCGCGCTGCCGGCGAGTGGATCGAGCGGGCGACCGCACTCGCGCTCGAAGGCGCACTCGACGCCATCGTCACCAACCCGATCCACAAGGAATCGTTCGTCCTTGGCGGCTACGGCCGCCGCTATGCCGGACACACCGAGATGCTGGCGGCGCTGACCGGCACCAAGAGCTATTGCATGATGCTGGCCTGTGGTGCGCTGCGCGTCTGCCATGTCACCACGCACGTTTCGCTGCTGGACGCGTTGACGCGCGACATCAAGCGCGAGCGCATCCTGCAGGTCATTCGCCTGGCCGATGATGCCTGCCGCCGCCTCGGCATCGAACGTCCGGCCATCGGCGTTGCCGGCGTCAACCCGCACGCGAGCGAGGATGGCCTGTTCGGTACCGAGGAGCAGCGCGAGATCATTCCGGCGATTGCCGAGGCGCAAGCCGCAGGCATCACGGCGGAGGGGCCGGTGCCGGCCGACACGCTGTTCTCAAAGGCCAAGGGCGGCATGTATGACGCCGTGGTCGCCATGTACCACGACCAGGGCCACATTCCGGTCAAGCTGGCGGGCTTTCTCTACGACCACACAAGCGGTACCTGGGAGATGCACGGCGTCAACGTCACCCTGGGCTTGCCGATCATCCGCACCTCGGTCGACCATGGCACCGCCTTCGACAAGGCGGGCAAGGGCATCGCCAACCACCGCAGCCTGCTCGAAGCGCTCCAGTATGCGGCGGCGCTCACCGGCCGTCGCGCGCCTTAGCGCCGCCGCCGCGACGAGCCTTAAGCCACAGAAGCAACGGGACTGCGGATCCCAAGCCGCTGGACGACCGCGTTGGCAAGATCGAAGAAGCGGTTGACCGAGTTCTCGGTATCGAAGTAGCCGGGCAGGTAGACGTTGTCGCCACGGACCTTGATGCCGTCGGCCACCAGCACGGCGGAAGCCCACGTGCACTGATGCACCTCTGGCCCCTCATCATGCGGCACCAGCCGGTACAGGCCTTCCAAGCCTCCGCCGCCGGCAAAGGCTTCGGCGAGTGCGGCTTCGATCGCCTCGCGACCGGCCGGCCGCGCCAGGCGGAAGCGGAAGTCGATCATCGAGACCCCCGCCCACGGCACGACGCTGTAGGTGACGATGAAGTTGCGGCTCTCGTCAAGGAAGGGCAGTAGCAGCGGCGCCGAGCGTTCCAGCGTGCAGAACTTGCGCTGCAGGGTGTTGTGCTGGGAAAGCCGGTGCAGGACGATGTTGTGGACGACGTTGACATCGCTGTCGACGATGCCGAAGCGGTCGTTCACCCACTGCGCCAACGGCACGTATGCATTCACCGTGCAGGAGCCGTAGGAGACGATCCGATGCCGGTCGGGGGTGAAGGCATCGTGATTGAAGCCGTACACCAGCGTCGCGTCCGCATCCCAGGAGGTGGCGGAAATCAGGACCAGCTGCGTCCGGCCGGTCAGGTAGGTTCGGCAGCGCGCGGCCTCGGTCGCCTTGCCGGAGCACTCGAACACGACATCCGGCTCGCCCCGCCACGGGATCGCCGCCAGCGGCGCGTTGGTATAGGCAATGGTATGGGTTCCGCCGTTCGCGTCGGTAAACAGGAGGGCGTCCGCCGATCGCTTGATCTGATAAGCGTCAAAGCGAACGTATGGGTCGCTGGTAATGATATCGCACGCCTGCTCCAGTGAGAGCACGTCGTCGTTGATGAATTCGATCGAGAAGTTTGCGGTGTTGCGCCGATCGAGCCACCACTTCAGGAGGTGCAAGCTGAAGCGACCAAAGCCGTTGATGCCCGTAACAGCCATGGCGAATCCTCCGCGGTTGATACAACTATAATTGTCAATCAGAAGAGGATTGGCCGTCAAGAGGATCGCATCTACGCATCCCAGCTTGCAGTGTTTCATGTTTTTCGCTAAATCGTAGCGAAAGCTGCAGAGCTGCACACGAGCTCATGGCGTTGCGGGTTGTTTCGGCCTTGACACACAGGGCGCATTTCCCGGAAAGCAGAGGGCTGCCGTTTGTGTCGCGCGCCGCGCGCTGGGTGGTCTTCTGACGATGAATCTTGATCTTGCCCGACCGCAGCTGGCGGCTGCGAAGCTCGCGTGGATCTACGATCGGATGTCGCTGATCCGCGCCTTCGAGGAACGGCTTAAGTGGCTCGTCGGGACGGGCGTCCCCGTCGGCGCGGTGCATTTCTACACTGGCCAGGAGGCGGTCGCGGCCGGCGTCTGTGCCGCGCTCGATCCGGACGACTGGATCGCCTCGACGCACCGCGGGCACGGCCACTGCATCGCCCGCGAGGTGGACGTTGCGCCGATGATGGCCGAGCTGTTCGGCAAGCGCACCGGTTCCAATCGAGCCAAGGGCGGCTCGATGCACATCACCGACATCACGAAGGGCGTGCTGGGCGTCAACCCGATCGTGGGCGCAGGCGTTGCGCATGCCATCGGCGCGGCCCTCTCGGCCCGCGTGCGCGGCTCGCGTGCCGTCGCCGTTGCCTTCTTCGGCGATGGGGCCGCCAGCATCGGCACGCTGCACGAGTCGATGAATCTTGCCGCCATCTGGAAGCTTCCGGTCGTCTTCGTCTGCGAGAACAATGGCTACGCCCAGGCAACGCCGGTCGAGTATGCGGTGCCGTTGCGCGATATCGCTGATCGCGCGCCCGCGTACGCCATGCCGGGCTGCGTCGTCGACGGCCAGGATGCGATCGCCGTCTGGCAGGCGACCAAGGGGGCCGTACAGGCGGCGCGCGCCGGCTACGGCCCGTCGCTGATCGAGTGCAAGACCTACCGCTACTACGGCCATCACCAGAGCGACGACACACTCCGCTACCGCACCGCGGAGGAGGAACAAGCGGCCCGGGCGCGCGACTGCCTTGCGCTTTTCCGCGCCCGCATGCAGGCGGAAGGCCCACTCTCGGTCGCTGAGCTCGACGCCATCGACGAGCGCAACCGTGAGCGGATGGACGAGGCGGTCGCGTTCGCCAGGGAAAGCCTGCTGCCGGACCCGCACGAGCTGTTGACCGACGTTTACGCCCCCGATCCTGCCGGGCCTGAAGCGCCTTCAGTCATCACCCGCGGTGAGCGCGTGCTGGGCTTCGGCCAGGCGATCAACGAGGCGCTGCGCCAGGAGATGCAACGCGATCCGAACGTCATCTTGTTGGGTGAGGACATCGCCGGTGCCGCCGGCCGGGCGCATTTGGGCCTCGTCGATGCCTGGGGTGGACCCATGCGCGCCACCCGTGGCCTGATCCAGGAGTTCGGTCCGCAGCGGGTCCTCGATACGCCGATTTCGGAGATGGCCTTCGTCGGCGCTGCCGTCGGTGCCGCCATGACCGGCTTGCGGCCGGTGGTCGAAATCATGTTCGTTGACCTGATCGGCGTCTGCTACGACCAGATCCTCAATCAGGCCGCCAAGATGCACTACATGATGGGCGGCCGCGTGACCGTGCCGATGGTGCTGCGCGCAGCCTACGGGACGAGGCGCGACCAGCGCACCTACGGCGGCGGTGCGGCGGCGCAACACTCGCAGACGCTCTACGCCGTTCTTGCCCATATTCCTGGCCTCAAGGTGGTGGTGCCGAGCACGGCCTATAACGCCAAGGGCTTGACGATGGCTGCCATCCGCGACCCCAACCCGGTCGTGATCCTCGAGCACAAGTTCTTAGGCGGTGCGGCCAAGGGACCGGTGCCGGAGGAGCCCTACACGCTCGCCATCGGCAAGGCGGAGATTGTGCGGCCAGGCAGCGACATCACGCTGATCGGCATTGGCTGCACCACCCACACCTGCCTCGAGGCGGCGGCCATCTTAGCGGCCGAGCAGGTCGAGGCGGAGGTGATCGACCTCTTGACTCTTGCCCCCTTGGACGAGGAGACTGTTTTCGCTTCCGTCCGCCGCACGCATCGCTTGGTCATCGTCGATGAGGATACGCCAGTCGCCTCGATCGGCCGCGATATTGCTGCTCGCGTCGCCGACCGCTGCTTCGATTTCCTCGACGGGCCGATCAAGTGCGTGAGTGCGCCCGACACACCGGTGCCCTTCTCGGCCGTGCTCGAAGCACTTTACACGCCGGGTGTCGATCAGGTTGTTGCCGCCGTTCACGACATCATGGGTTGATGCCACCTTGGCCGAACCGATCGTCATGCCGAGCTTCGGGATGTACACGGCTGAGGGCATCCTGGTTGGATGGCTGCAGCCGAGCGGCGTGCGAGTCGCGGCCGGTGATCCCATCTTGTTGATCGAGACCGAGAAGGCGACGCAAGAGGTTGTCGCACCTGCGGACGGCATCCTGCATCAAGCGGCAAGGATCGGCGAACGCCTGACGGAGCAGGAGGTGGTGGGCTTCATCCTCGCCGACGGGGAGGTGCCGCCACTTTTCGAAGGCGAACTCGTCACGGCGACGGGCCAGCCGTTCGCCCCGCGGCGCGCCGCCTCCCGCGGCCAGCCTGCGGCTGAGAAAGCGTTGCCCGAGAGACCGCCCGGCGGGGTGATCGCCACGCCTGCCGCCCGCAAGCTGGCCAGGACAGCCAATATCGATCTGACGCGGCTGACTGGCAGCGGCCCCGGCGGTCGCATTGTCGAGGCCGATGTCGAAGCCGCGATTCACAGCGCAGCCGCGCCCGGCGCTGCGCCCGCGCGCGGCTGGTCGCCTCTGATCCCGGCCACGATCTCGCCCGAAGCGCAGGCGTTCCTCGCCACCTTCCCGGAGCCGGCCGCGAAGCCGCCCTCGCCTGCTGCCGACGACATCGCCGGCTGGGCGCGCGCCCATGCCGGCAACGAGGCGGAAGTGCGGCAACTGAACGCCGACATCGAAGCACGCTACAAGCCGCAGCTCGTGCAAACGCACGTGGGCGGCGTGCCGGTGCTCGACATCCGGCCTCAATCCTGGAGCGAGAGCCGGCGAGTTCTCGTCTACGTGCACGGCGGCGGCTACGTCCTGCACAGTGCCGCCTCGAGCCTGATTTCGAGCGTGCCGGTGGCGGACGACACTGGCCTTCGTGTCTGCGCGGTTGATTACACATGCGCGCCCGCGGCCGGCTACCGGGAGATCGTGAGCCAGGTTGCGAACGTGGTGACGGCGCTCCGCGCAGCCGGCCACGACTGGGCCGACATCGCCCTGTTCGGCGATTCCGCCGGCGCCGCGATTGCGTGCGCAGCGATCCTGAAGCTGCGCGACGAAGGCCAAGGTCTGCCGGCAGCCCTCGTCCTATGGTCGCCGTGGGCGGACATCGCCGAGGTCGGCGACAGCTACGCGACCCTACGCGATGCCGATCTGGTCTTCCGCTACGAGCAGCACCTCAAGAGCGCCGCACTTGCGTACGCGCCTGCCACCGAACACCGGCACCCCTGGGTTTCCCCTGTTTACGCTGACTACCGGACCGGCTTTCCGCCGACCCTGATCCAGGGCGGCACCAAGGAAATCTTCTTGAGCAACTGCGTGCGCCTCTATCAGGCGCTTGATACGGCAGGGCAGACGGCGAAGCTCGATCTTTACGAGGGGATGCCGCACGTGTTCCAAGCGTTCACCCCGGACCTGCCGGAATCAAAGCTGGCGCGGCAGAAGATGAAGGCCTTTCTCGATCGATACTTGAGCGGCGGCCACTGATGGCGAAAACCTTCGGTTCGGTACCATGAACGACGAAAAGAGACCAATGAACCCCTTGCCCACGAAGCAGCGGCAATCGAGTGTCGACCTCGCCCTGCAGATTCGGCGCACCACGGTGGAGATGACCAGCCGCGCCAACGCCTCGCACATCGCTTCGTGCTTCTCGGTGACCGACATCCTGGCCGTGCTGTACAGCCGGGTCCTTGTTTTCGATCCGCAGCAGCCGCGCTGGCGGGACCGCGACCGCTTCATCCTCAGCAAGGGCCATGCCTGCGCGGCGCTCTACGCGGTGCTCGCCGAGTTCGGCTTCTTCCCGAAGGAATGGCTGGAGACATATTACCTGGACGGCAGTCGCTTGGCCGGCCACGCGACCCACAAGGGCGTCCCCGGTATCGAAGTCTCGACCGGTGCCCTTGGCCACGGCCTGCCGCTTGCGACCGGCATGGCGCTCGCCGGCAAGCGGGACGAGCGCGCACACCGCATTTTCTGCGTCTTGAGTGACGGCGAATGCGATGAGGGCTCGAACTGGGAAGCGGCCCTGTTCGCCCCCCACCACCGTCTCGACAACCTGACGGTGATCATCGACTACAACAAGATCCAGAGCCTTGGCTGGGTCAAGGATGTGATCGACCTCGATCCGCTGGCGGACAAGTGGCGCGCCTTTGGCTGGGCTGCGCGCGAGGTCGACGGCCACGACCATGCGGCGCTGGAAGCGCTCCTGACCGGCGTCCCGTTCGAAGCCGGCCGGCCGAGCTGCATCGTCGCGCACACCGTCAAGGGCAAAGGCGTCAGCTTCATGGAGAACAACCTTCAGTATCACTACACCCCGCCGCGCGGGGACGAGCTGCCGCGCGCCCTTGCCGAGTTGGGGGTGAAATGAGAAATGCCTTCTTCAACGCCGTCTTTGCGCTGGCGCGCGAGGACGAGCGGATCGTGCTGATGGTCGGCGATCTCGGCTTTCGCATCGTCGAGGGCTTCATGGCCGAGCGGCCAAAGCAGTTCCTCAATGCCGGCATCGCCGAACAGAACATGATGAGCATGGCGGCCGGCATGGCGCTCGAAGGCAAGATCGTCTTCGCGTACTCGATCGCCAACTTCCCGACGCTCCGCTGCCTGGAGCAGGTGCGCAACGACGTTTGCTATCACGGCGCGCGGGTGGCGATCTTCTGTTCCGGCGGCGGCTTTACCTACGGCTCCATGGGAGTAACCCACCACGTCACCGAGGATCTGGCCGTCACGCGGGCGATGCCTGGCCTCACCGTCATCGCGCCGGGCGATCCAATCGAGGCGGCTTGCGTGCCGGCGGCAATCATCGCCCACGACGGGCCGTTTTACGTCCGCCTCGGCAAGGCGGGCGAGCCCAACATCCACGCCGGCCCGATCGACTTTCAGCGCGGCCGCGCGATCACGGTGCGCGAAGGCGACGATGTCAGCCTGATCGCCACCGGCAGCATGCTGCTGGTCGCCACCCGCGCCGCCGATCGCTTGAAAGCGGACGGCATCAACGCCCGCGTCTTGAGCATGCACACGGTCAAGCCGCTCGATCTGGATGCGGTCGAGGCCGCAGCCGCCCAGACCGGCGTCATCCTGACGATCGAGGAGCACAGCATCATCGGCGGCCTCGGTGCCGCAGTTGCCGAGTATCTGGCCGAGCGCCCCGGCGCCGGTCCGCGCTTCAAGCGGCTGGGGGTGCCGTCGGCGTTTGCGAGCGAGATCGGCAGCCAGGACCACCTGCTCGCCCACTTCGGCCTGACCGAGGCAGGCGTGGCGCAGACAGCGAAACAGATGCTGGCGTCGTAACGGCAACGGCGACCGATGATGGCGCTTGGAACGCGTGGCCGGTCCGGGATTGCGCGATCAGCCGCCGGCGTAGTCGCGCACGGCCTGGACCAGCGTCGACGGCCGGCCGATGTCGCGCAGCGTGCCGTGCGGAAACAGGTGCGCGCGGATGCTCAGGCCATGATCGATCGCGGCCCGCATGATGTCGGCGATCTGGATCTCCTGCGCCGTCCCGTCCGCCGTGCGCTGGACGACGTCCGGACGCATCTGGCTGAGCTGCTCGTGCATGAAGCGGGTAAACGACGGTGCCCAGACCGCCGCGCCCCAGGTGTGGGTCATGTGCGTCCGCCCCGGCTTCTCGGCCAGGTGACGGACCTGCAGATGCTCATCAAAGTCGATCATGCCCCAGTTGTCGGGATCAGCCATCGGGAACGCGGCCAGCACGACATCGGCTCCGCTCTCGGCCTGAACGGTGTTGATGGTGGCGATGACGTCGTCCTGCTCGATGATGATGTCGGGATAGCCGAAGGCGACGCGGGCGCCCAGAAGGTGGGCGGAAGCGCGGTCGACGGTGTAGGGAACGCCGTATCCGTAGGGCATGACCAGATAAGCGAGGTCGATGCCGACCAGCGCGCCATCTTGCAGGTAGGCCGGGATGTCCCATTTGCCGGGGCGCAGCACCAGGAACGCGCGGCGCACGCCGCCGCGGCGCATCTGTTCGAGCAGATAGAGGCAAACCGGCTTGGCGCGTGGCTCGCCGTCCGGCCCGGCCGGGTTGAAGCCGATCGGGAACAGCTCCTTGCTCAGTGGCAACGGCGAAATGCGATTGGCCGATCCTGCGAGCGGCATTACCCCGACCAGTTCTCCTGCGTCGTGCCGCGCCGTAGCTGCCATCGCCGGGTCCCTCCGCGGCCCCCTGCGCCGCCGTTTTCTGGCCCCTTCTAGCACCGGCGTTAAAAAAGTGATAGGTTATCCGGTGCTACGCTCGGTATGAGGAACTGCCCGCGGCGACGTTCCGAAAATACTCCCACAAAAATCCCAGTAAAATCCTCTCAAGTATGAATGAACCCCTCCACGAGGAGAAGCGATGAAACAGGTGCAGCTGCAGACCCCGAAATATCTCTACATGGGTGGCAAGATCCGCCCGTGGGAAGAGGGCGTGATTCATGTCGGGGCAGAAGCCGTTGTCCGCGGCCTTAACGTGTTCGAGGGCGTGAAGGGCTACTGGCAGCAGAACGGCGATTTCGGCATCGTCCTGCTCGAAAAGCATTACCAACGCCTGCAGCACTCGGCCAAGCTGCTGCACATCCCATGCCCGTGGACCTACGAGCAGTACCGCGACGCGACCTGCGGCTTGATGGCGACCATGGTCGAGCCCGGCCGCGACATGTGGGCGCGCACCACGCTCCTCGTCACCGAAGGCTACTGGGGCATCGGTACCGTCGCCGATTTGGTGATCACGGCCTATCACCAGGAGCAGAAGATCCCCGATCCGATCGATCTCGGGCTCAGCACCTGGCAGCGGCCGGCGGACGTCGCCTTGCCGGCGCGGATCAAGACCAGCACCAACTACCAGGCCGGCCGGTTGGCGCGCATCGAGGGCCGGGCGCGCGGCTGCTCGGAGATGATTCTCCTCAATTCGCAGAGCCGCGTTGGCGAGGCGAGCGGCGCGTGCGTGCTCATCGTCCGCGACGGCACGGTCATCACGCCGACGGCGGCCGAAGGCGCGCTTGAGAGCATCACACTCGACGCGGTCGAGGCGATTGCCCGCTCGTACGGCATTCCGTTCGTTCGTCGTCCCGTCGAGCGGACCGAACTCCTGATCGCGGACGAGATGGCGCTGTGCGGGACGCTGTGCGAGGTTGCCCTCATCAATTCGTACGAGGGCCAGCCGCTGCCTGCCGACCAGCCCATCCTCGGCAAGCTGCAGGCTGCCTACTTCGATGCCGTGCGCCAAGTGAAGCCGCATCCGTTCATTACCGCGGTGCCGGTCCAACCCGGCGGCGTGGAGGATGTGCGGCGGGCTGTGAGCGCCTGAACGCCCATTCGGGCATGCGTTTGGCGGGGTACGGATGAGTTCACGACCAGATCCTGAACCAACCCGGTGTCGGTCTGTGGGCCGTTGCTTGCGCGGCGCCATCAGTCGGGCCGCCCGCACCCTTCCATTCGCCCACGCGTTGCGGCTGCGCCTTCGCTCGCGTCAGCAGATTTACGCGACGGCTTATGAGAGCAAGGCGTGGCGCAGCGACGAGAGCGGCTCCGGCACCGGCTCGGAGCTGCGGGCAACGGCCGAGCTGCGGGCGCGGCTGCCCGAGATCCTGCAGCGCCTGGAGGTGCGCACCTTCCTCGACGCGCCGTGCGGGGATTGGAACTGGATGCGCCTCGTCGACCTGCCGGTCGATCGCTACATCGGCATCGACATCGTGCCGACGGTGATCGATGATAACCAGAAGCGTTACGGCAGCGAGAAGGTCCGGTTTGCGTGTCTCGACCTCACGACCGACCCGCTGCCGGCAGCGAACTTGGTTCTCTGCCGCGCCTGCCTGTTTCACCTCTCGTTCGCCGACGGTCGGGCGGTGCTGAACAACCTCAAGAAGACCGGAGCCACATACCTGCTCACGAACTACTTCACTGACGTTGCCCGCAATGTCGACCAGTTCACCGGCGTACCGTGGCGGCCCCTTGATTTGCGCCAGCCTCCCTTCGCGTTTCCGGAGCCGATTGAGAGCTTCCATGATCACGGTGACGTGGTGCCTACCCTCGTGCTGGGCTTGTGGCGGTTTGCAGATCTCCGCCTATGAGCCTTCTTCCCTCGATCGGCTGCGGAACCCTCCGCGGCCCGCGCAAAACGCGGTGACAATAAAACCCCCAGTCCAAAAGGGGGAAGACGTCGTCGTTCATTGAACTGTATGGTACGAATCATGACTCAAAGCTCGACCCCTCGCGTCGCGGTCGGTTTGCCGGTCTACAATGGCGAGAACTACCTCCGTATCGCGATTGAAAGCGTTCTGGCTCAGACGTATCGCGATTTCGAACTGATCATCTGCGACAACGTCTCGACCGACTCGACGCCCGCAATCTGCGCCGCCTACGCCGAGCGCGATTCGCGCGTCCGCTATCACCGGAACCCGCGCAACCTCGGCGCGGCGCCCAATTTCAACATGACCTTCAAGCTGATCTCGCCGTCGGTCGAGTACTTCCGCTGGATCTCGCATGACGACACGATGTCGCCCGACAGCTTGGAGAAAAGCGTGCGCGCGCTCGATGCCCACCCTGAGCGGGTGCTGTGCACGTCGCTCATCGGCATGATCGATGCGGACGGCACGCAGACGTCCGTCTACGACAGCGGGTTGCAAGCGGCACGAAATTCGGACCAGCCGTCTGAGCGCTTTTTTGATACAGCGCTGAGAAAGCACAACAATTACGACACCTACGGCCTCATCCGGCGCAGCGCGCTGGAAAACAGCCTGATGATGCCGAGCTACTACGCTGGCGAGAAAACAACTCTGGTCGAACTCAGCGTGCGCGGCAAGTTCTTCCACATCCCCGAGGTCCTGTTCTCGGTCCGCGAGCATGCGCAGCGGGCAACGAGCGCCATCAGCCGGCTCAACTGGCTGAGCAATGAAGACACGAGTGCCTCGCGCTGGCTGCAGATCGGCACGTTGATGATGTTTCTGGACTACTGCCGTATCGTCAACCGGCATGTCAAAGCGCCCGCCGAGCGGCTGCGCTGCTACCGGATGCTGGTGCAGTGGTGGTTCCGCCATAGCCATGCGGCTGAGTTCGCGAGCGATGCTGTCGCGTTCGTGAGCCCGAAAGCCTATCTCGCGCTGCAGAGCCTGAAGCACCGCCTGGTCGGTACAGAGAGGCGCGCCCACGCTTAAGTCAGCGCACGACTGACGAAGCGAATCGGTCGGCAAGACTGCCTGCGGGGGGCTGAGGGGCTGCTGCGCAGGTTGTTTTGCGGCCGATACAACGAAAACGAATAGCACCGAAACATTGGTGTGGACCATGCGGGACTGGTTGCTTGACTTTCTGCGGTGTCCGTTCTGTGCCGGAACCGTGCAGGCATCGGCAAAGGTGGCAGGAGACGGCGACGTCTGCACAGACGGACTCCTGCATTGCCCCACGTGTTGCTTCGACTTCCCCATCGTCGGCGGCGTGCCAATCCTGCGCCATCCGGACGACACGCTTGATGCGCAGAATGAGACGACGGAGCGGGTTATTGTCCCGGGGCCGCGCGTCCGCGATATCGCCCATGCGCTCAAGGATGGCGACCGCAGCCGGGCGTTCGAACTTGTCCTCAATCCGTTCACCCTCGGCGGACCGGTCATTCCGACCTCGCTTGCCCGCTGGAAACCCAAAGGGCTGCAACGAGGCGAGTCGCCGACGGTGCCTACCGGTCTCGCGAACGGCAGCAAGGCGCTCGGCATCAAGGCCGCCATCATCAATCGGATCCGGAAGAACGGCCTTCTCGCCACTGCAAAGGGGAACGCAAAAAAGGCTGTGCTGCCGCTCTGGCGCAAGAGCCTCGCGCGCTATTTGACGGAGCGACGTGATCGGCTAAGTGCGCTGGAGATCATCGAGCTCTATTACGGGTTCTATTCCAACAGCGAGATCAGCAATTATTTCTCGTACCGCTACACCCAACCACGCCATCTGGCAGCGCTGTGCTTGGCTTCTGTCCTGCGCGACTCCAAGGAAGCCGTGCTCGACCTCGCCTGCGGCGTCGGTCATCTGGCCCATTACCTCTCCTACGGCCAGCAAGACAAGCGGGTCGTCGGCATCGATCGCGATTTCTTCCGCCTGTTTATCGCCCAGAACTTCATCGCACCGCAGGCCTCATTCGTCTGCGGTGAGGCCGATACCTCGCTTCCCTTCGCCGATACGGCATTCGGCGCCGTCTTCTGTTCGGACGCATTTTTCTGCTTCCTGCAGCGCGCTTCCGCCGCGCGCGAGATGGCGCGCGTCATCGGACCGGAGGGAAATATCGTCCTCACCCGGACGCGCAATTTCGCGGTCGAGCCGCGCCAAGGCTACGAACTCACGGCCGATGGCTATCGCCGGCTGTTCGCCGGCTGCGGCTTGAAATCGGCCCTGTTCAGCGAGAACACCCTCGTCCGTCAGTATCTGGGGCGCCAGGGCCTCGATCTGACCGTCGACGACGAGGCAAACCTCGAGCGATCAGAGTGGTTGTCTATCTTTGCGAGCCGGTCGGACGCGCCTTTCCGGCACTATCCGGCCTGGACTGAATGGCCGCACGCGGTCGGCCGGCTGGGCGTCAACCCGCTCTATGAACGCACGCCGCGTGACGGCCAGGTCGGCCTCAAGGTGCGCTTTCCCTCAGGCTGGTACCGCTACCAGAACGAGAAATTCCTCGAATACGCGCAGGCGGAATGCTCAGTCCCGGCCGCACTGATCAGCGCACTCGGCGCCGGCGAGGCTGCCGCCGATGAGGTTCAGCCCTACATCGACCGCTTCGTCGTCATCGGCATGCCGGACCGCTACCTCCCCGTCGCTGCCGGCGGCGCAAGCTCGGCAGGGGCAACACCTTAGACGGCGGGTGCGCAGATGCCGGCAGCGAGGGGCACAGCGATGCGGCGGTTTCTCCGGGGCACGTTGAGCGGTGCTGTCATCGTCGTTGTCTCGTGCATCGCGTTCGACGTCACCGCCTGGTTCCTGGCACCGGAGCGGGTGGAGTACCACTTTCCCGGCTATCGCTTCCGGCCCTACGCACAACGGGGCAGCGACTTCGGCTGGCATTTCCCGCGCTATTACTTCGAGGCCCATCCGACCCGCGGCATCGACCTCACCCCCGGCGGGCGGGGCACCGCGTTCGCCTTTGCGCCGTTCACCTTCGAGCTCGCCACCAACAGCCTCGGCTGCCGGGATGACGAATTCGTGCCCGATGGCCGCCCGTTCCTCTATGCCGCTGGCGACAGCCAGACCATGGGCTACGTGGCGAAGGAGCAGCGCTGGCCCGACCTGCTGGCTCGAAAGGCGTTGCTGCGGCTGCTGAACTGCGGCGTCGCCGGCACCGCACAGTGGCACCAGCGCGACAAGTTCCTCGATATCGTCGGCCGCCTCGGCGCGGTGCCGGAGCTTGTCCTGGTCGGCTATGTCAACAACGACGCCGAGGACGATCGCGACTTTCCGGCGCAGACGGTGATCGAGGGCTATCCCGTTCACCGGCTTCGTGCCGAGGACGACGCCCTAGGTCTTGCCAGCCGCATCCGTGCAGCGCAGGACAACCTCGACCATCCGTCCCTGTCGACACGGCTCAAGTGGTTCCTGAAGGAACACTCCCTGATCGCGAACATGGTCTACCGCCTGTCAGCGTGGGCCTCTAGTGGTGGCGCCGTGCGCAGCGACGTTTACCCCTTCAGCGACGCCGAGGCCGGCAACAACAAGAAGGCGATTGCCGCGTTCAAGGCCTCTGCGTGCGCCATTGGCAGCCGCTTTGCCATGATTCTGCTGCCGAATGCGCCCAGCATGAATTGGCCCGACTACTATCGGGAGGTTCGGATGTTTCTCGATGAGAACCAGATCTATCATCTCGATCTGCACCAGGCATTCGCGCAGGCCGGGATCACGGGCACCGAGGTCGCCCAACCAACGGATCCCCACCTGTCGATCGAGGGCAACGCCCGGGTAGCCGCGGCGATCGCAGGCCGGTTAGCAGGGGAAGGGACACGTTTTGGCGCCTGCGCACCCCCCGCAGGGCCCAACAAGAGCTGAACCGCCGCGGTTGCTGCGTCGGGTTGCAAGCCCGAGGCCGAGGAAGGGAGGAGTCACGATGAACAGAACCGCCCCCGAGAGCGGCACCCACGAGGAGCTTCGCGCGCATACCGAAGTCAAGGGCAGCTCGGATCGTGCCTTTGGCCTCACCGTTGGCGGCATCCTCGCCGTCATCGGCCTCATCCGTGGCGTGTTCGGCACCGGCCTCGACCTCTGGGCGGTCGTGCTGATGGGCGTCGGCAGCGCCCTGGTCGCACTTGGGCTCGTTGCCGCCAGCATGCTGGCGCCGCTCAACCGCGCGTGGACGAAGCTCGGCCTGGTCCTGTTCAAGGTCGTCAACCCGGTGGTGCTCTTCCTCATCTTCATTCTCACTGTGGTGCCGACCGGCCTCATCATGCGCTGGATGGGCCGCGATCTGTTGCGCCTGCGCCGCGATCCGGCCACCGCCAGCTACTGGATCGAACGCCAGCCGCCGGGACCGAACCCAGAAGGACTACGCAACCAATTCTAATCAACTGCAAGCAACAACAAATAAACCAAAGCGGGACAGACGGAGGAGGACATGGATTTTCTGCAGGAGTTGTGGCGCTTTCTGCGCGCGCGCAAGAAATTCTGGCTGCTGCCGATCCTGGTCGTCGTTGGCCTTTTCGGCGGCTTGATTGTGCTCACCCAGGGTACGGCGATCGCGCCCTTCATCTATACCCTGTTTTAGCGGCAACGTGAGGGAGGGATCGGCGATGCGCATTCTCGGCATCTCAGCCTTCTATCACGACAGCGCCGCCGCCCTGGTCGAGGACGGCCGCGTCGTCGCCGCGGCGCAGGAGGAGCGCTTCACGCGCAAGAAGCACGACAGCGCCTTCCCCCACCACGCGGCTGCCTTTTGTCTCCGCGAAGCAGGCACGGACCTGAGCGGCATCGATGACGTGGTCTTTTACGATAAGCCGTTCTTGAAGTTCGAGCGCTTGCTCGAAACCTACGTCGCCATGGCGCCCAAGGGCTTCAAGTCGTTCCGCATGGCGATGCCGGTGTGGATGAAGGAGAAGCTGTTCCAGAAGAGCATGCTGCGCGACGACCTCAAGACGCTGCCGGGCGGCCGCGCCTGGAACGGCGAGCTTCTGTTCGCCGAGCACCACCAGAGCCACGCAGCCTCGGCGTTCTTTCCGTCACCGTTCAGCGAAGCGGCAGTCCTGACCATGGACGGCGTCGGCGAATGGTGCACGACCAGCCTCGGCGTCGGCCACGACAACGAGCTCAAGATCCTGAAGGAGATCCATTTCCCGCACTCGCTCGGCTTGCTCTATTCCGCCTTCACCTACTACACCGGCTTCAAGGTCAATTCCGGCGAGTACAAGGTGATGGGGCTCGCACCTTACGGCGAGCCGAAGTTCGTCCAGACCATCCTCGATCATCTGATCGACCTCAAGCCGGACGGCAGCTTCCGCCTCGATCAGAGCTACTTCGACTATTGCACCGGCCTGACGATGACGAACGAGCGGTTCGCCACCCTGTTCGGCGGCCCGCCGCGCCGGCCCGAACAGCGGCTGACCCAGCGGGAGATGGATCTTGCCGCCTCGATCCAGGCGGTGACTGAGGAGGCGGTGTTGCGGCTTGCGCGCTCGATTGCGGCCGAGACGGGCCAGCGCAACCTGTGCCTCGCCGGCGGCGTCGCGCTCAACTGCGTTGCCAACGGCAAGCTTTTGCGCGAGGGCGTGTTCGAGCGGATCTGGATCCAGCCGGCGGCGGGCGATGCCGGCGGTGCGCTGGGTGCTGCGCTCGCCGCCTGCCACCAGTTCAAGAACCAGCCGCGGCTGCCCTTGAACGGGCACATCGACCAGATGGCGGGCTCCTACCTTGGCCCAGCGTTCAGCCCGGCCGAAACCGCGGCCGACCTGCAAGCGGCCGGCGCCCGTTTCACCGTCGTGAGCGATGACGAGGTGATCACCCGCACGGCCGATGCGCTCGCGGCCGGCCGCGCGGTTGGCTGGATGCAGGGCCGCATGGAGTTCGGCCCCCGCGCGCTCGGGGCACGCTCGATCATCGCCGATGCGCGCTCGCCGGCGATGCAGAAGCTCCTCAACCTCAAGGTAAAGTACCGCGAGAGCTTCCGCCCCTTTGCACCCTCGGTGTTGCGCGAGGATGTGGCCGACTGGTTCGAGCTCGCGACCGACAGTCCGTACATGCTGCTCGTCGCCGATGTCGTGGCGGGTCGCAGGCGGCAGATGACGGCCGAGGAACAAGCGCTGTTCGGCATCGACAAGCTCAACGTGCAGCGCTCGGAGATCCCGGCGGTCACCCATGTCGACTACTCGGCCCGCGTGCAGACCGTGCACAAGGAGACCAACCCGCGCTACCATGCATTGATTTCGGCCTTCAAGGCGCGTACGGGCTGCCCCGTCATCGTCAACACCAGCTTCAACGTCCGCGGCGAGCCGATCGTGTGCACGCCCGCCGATGCCTTCCGCTGCTTCATGGGCACCGAGATCGAGGTTCTGGTGGTCGGCAACTACATCTTGGAGAAGGACGATCAGGATCCGGCCTTGAAGCGCGATTACAAGGATGCGTTCGAGCTGGATTGACGCGCTGTCTGCGGACGCGCAGGCGCTTAAGCGCGCCAGAAGGTCCGGGTCAGCGGCAGGATGACGATCAGGATCTCCAGCCGGCCTGCGAACATGCCGAACGTGAGCAACCACTTCGCCACGTCTGAAATCGGTTCGAACGTGCAGCACGGGCCGATCACCGGCCCGAAGCCCGGGCCGACGCCGCTGAGCGCGGTCGCGGATGCGCTGAAGCTCTCCTCGAAGGTGAGGCCGGCAGCGGCCAGGAGAAGGGCAAGCACGAAGAACGTCGCCATGAAGACGAAGAAGTAACTGGTCACGCCAATCCGCACGACATCTGGAACTGGTTCTTTATTGTACCGAATGGTTATGGTTGCATTCGGATAAACCTGCCGCTTCAGTTGCCCGCGCAAGGATTCAAACAAGATGTAGATGCGGAACATCTTGATGCCGCCGGCGGTCGAGCCGGTGCAGCCCCCCATCAACATCATCGTCAGCAGCAGAATTAGCGCGAATCCGCCCCACTGGCTGAAGTCTTGCGAGGTGAAGCCAGTGCAGGTGATCAGCGTCGCGATGTTGAACGTCGCACCCCGCACCGACTCTGCGAAGCTGAGCCCCCTGGCGGTCGCGAGCCAGACGATCAGAACGATGATTGACGTGACGACAATGGCAATAAAGAGGCGCACCTGCGAATCACCGATGAGCTCGCGCACCTGCCCGCGCGCCGCGTGCACCAGCAAATAGAACGGCAGCGCGGACAGCAGCATGAATCCGGAGGCCGCATATTCGATTGCAGCGCTCTGAAAGAAGCCGAAGCTCGCATCGTGGGACGAGAAGCCGCCGGTCGCCACCGTCGACATCGCATGGCCGACGGCATCAAAGGGCGTCATGCCTAAGGCCCGGTAGGTTGCGGCGCAAAGCACCGTGATGCCGAGATAGACAAGGGCGATGCGCGAGATGACCGTGGTGATGCGCGGTACGAAACGCCCGGCCTGCGCCGACAGATCGAGGCTGAACATCTGCATGCCGCCGATGCGCAGGAACGGCAGGATGAGGAGCGCCAGCGTCACCATCCCGAAGCCGCCGAACCAGACCACCTGAAAACGCCACATCAAGATGCCGGGCGGCGCGCTGTCGAGGCCGACGATGACCGTCGAACCGGTTGCGGTTAGTCCCGACATGGTCTCGAAGACCGCATCGGTCAGCGAGAGCCGCAGCTCCGAGAACATGAACGGCAGGCTGGCGAAGGCATCGACAAAGATCCACGTCGTCGGCACCGCCAGCAGCACCTCGCGTGACCTCATCCGCGCGCCGATGCGGTAGGTCGAGGCCGCCATGCAGGCGCCGGAGAACGAGGTAATGCCGGCGCAGGCCAAGAAGACTTTGTAGTCCTGGTTGCCGGCGGCGAGATCAACAGCCGCCGGGACCAGCATGCCGCCCCCCATGAAGGTCAGGATCACGCCGGCAAAGAAGATGATCGGCGCCGGATCGAAGCGCGCCGGGCGGATTGCGTCTGCTGCCGAAGAGATCGCCATGGCTGATGCCAGTCCTCAACAACAGGAGGGAAAACAGTGGGAAGCGGTTACGCTGCCCGTATCATCGATGCGTTCGCCCGCGCACGCAAGTCACTCCTGACGGACGGATAGCGTGAGAAAGTGGGTCGCACACGAGATGCACGGGTCGAAGTTGCGGATCGTCTGTTCGCACCGCCACTGCAGTGCGTCCGCCGGCAGGTCGAGGTTGGCGGCGACGACTTGAGCCAGGTCGGCCTCGATCTGGCGCTGGTTCTGCGCCGTCGGCGGCACGATCCGCGCGGCCGTGATGCAGCCGCCGTCATCCATGCGGTAATGGTGGTAGCACAGGCCGCGCGGCGCCTCGGTCGCACCGTGGCCCTCGCTTGCCCGGGGCTGGATCGGGACTGCCGCTGGTACCGGCGGTTCGTAACGCTCGCACAAGGCAAGCGCCTCCTCGCAGGCAAACAGGGTTTCCACCATCCGCACCAGGATGCTCTTGAACGGGTTGCGGCAGACCGGACCGAGCCCGAGCGCGGCCGCGAAATCACGCGCCGTTGTCGTCAACTGTGGGTAATTGTTGGCATAGCGCGCCAGCGGCCCGACGACATAAGATGCACCTGATGCGGTCAGCCAGCGCAACGCGGTTGAGTGCCTAACTTGTTCTTCGCGGAAATGGACGCTAAACGTCGCGACGTCGGCGTCAAGCCCGCGATTGGAGACGATCCGGCCCTGCTCGATTGCGTAAGCCGCGGGATCGTGCAACGAGACGAAGGTGTAATCGGCTTCGGTGTCTGGGAAATCGAAGCGGGCGAACGCGTGGCCCAGATCCATCGCTTGGGCCATCCCTTCGCGCAAGGGGCCGCACAAAGCCCGCACGGTATCCGCCGCTGGCGCGCGGTAGAAGCCGCCCAGGCGGAGATTGACCGGATGGATGGCGCGGCCGCCTGCGACTTCCATGATCTTGTTGCCGAGACCTTTGAGTGCGAGCGCGGTTTTGACCAACGCCGGATCGCGCCGCGCCAGCGCGAACGCATCGGCCGCGCCGAGAAAATCCGGCGCGTGCAGGAACGCCGCATGCAGGACGTGGCTCGCGATCCACTCGCCGCAGTAGATCAGCCGGCGCAGGCGCCGCACCGGCTCGCTCACCGCAACTTCGAGCGCGTGCTCGAGCGCCTGGCTCGAACTCAGCATGTAGGCGATAGGGCAGATGCCGCAGATGCGCGCCGTGATGTCAGGGACTTCCCAGAACTGGCGCCCGACCAGGAACGCCTCGAACAGCCGCGCCGGCTCACCGATGCGGAATGCGACCGACGTGACGACACCGTCCCGGATGGTGACATCAAGGGCACCCTCGCCCTCAACGCGGGCCAGCGCATCGACCTTGATCCGCCGCGTTGCCGCCTCAGTCATGGTCGTCGCTGGCGGCACGGAAGGCGGCCGCACCGGCATTGAATGTACGATAGAACCGCGCGATGGCTTCCGCATCGAGGCCCGAGCGGCGCAGCCACGGCCGCAAGGCGGCTGCGTTCGGTGCCTCCATCGGCCCGAAGCAGCCGTAACAGCCGCGCCCCACCAACGGGCACAACACACCGCAGCCGGCCTGCGTGACCGGGCCGAGGCAGGGCTGGCCGCCCGCCACCATCACGCATGCGATGCCGGCACGCTTGCAATCGAGGCACAGGCTGTGGGTCGGGATATTCGGCTTGCAGCCCTCAAGGAAGGCACCAATCACCTCAATCAGCTGCTTGCGATCGATCGGGCAGCCGCGCAGCGCGAAATCGACGGGAACGTGATCCGCAATCGGCGTCGCGGTCGCGAGCGCGTCGATATAGTCCGGGCGCGGGTAGACGGCCTTGACCATATCCGCGATCGCAGCACCGTTGCGCAGCGCCTGGATGCCGCCGGCGGTGGCGCACGCACCGATGCTTACCAGCCAGCGCGACTGCCTGCGGACGGCCTGAATGCGCTTCACATCGGCTGCAGTCGCGATCGAGCCCTCGACCAGAGACAGATCATAGGGGCCGCGGATCACCGTCCGCGAGGCTTCCGTGAAGCGCGCGATCTCAAACCGGGCGCCGATCGCGAGCAGTTCCTCTCCGCAGTCGAGGAGCGACAGTTGGCAGCCGTCGCAAGACGCGAACTTCCACACCGCGAGCTTGGGGGGTGAGGATCGCGCCATCGCTCACAGTTCCCGCACTTGAAACACGTTGGGGATGCGATCGAGACGAAACACCGGCCCGTCGCGGCAGACGAAATGGCCAGCCAGCTGACAGCGCCCGCACAGGCCGACGCCGCACTTCATGTTGCGTTCCAGCGAGAGATAGGTGCGGCCGGCCTCGACGCCGCGCTTGGCGAGTGCGCCCACGGCAAAGCGCATCATCGCTTCCGGCCCGCAGAGGAAGGCAACCGTGTGTTCCGCCTCCAGGCCGACGCGGGCGATCAGGGCCGTCACCAAGCCGACATTGCCGCGCCAAGCACCGGCGGCGCGATCGACCGTGACATCGACATAGGTATCGAGGCGGCTGCTCCAGCGCCCAAGATCGCGCGCGAACAAGATGTCCTCCGGAGACCGGGCGCCATAGAGAACAATGAACCGGCCGTAGCGTTCGCGCGCGTGCAGGATCGCCTCGACCGCAGGGCGCAACGGGGCAAGGCCGATACCGCCTGCGACAATGACGACATCGCTCCCCGCAGTGTCGTCTATCGGCCAGCCGGCACCAAACGGCCCCCGCACGCCGACGACGTCCCCTGCGCGCAGCTGCCGCAGCGCCCTGGTGACGGCGCCGACGGCACGGATGGTGTGCTTGAGCCGCCCGCCCTCACCAGCCGCACCGCTGATGCTGATCGGCACCTCGCCGCAGCCAAAAACGTACAGCATGTTGAACTGGCCCGGCAGGAACGCGGCGGCGGCATCAGCGGCATCGGCCGGCGGATCGAGGGTCAGCGTGAAGGTATCGGCAAGCTCCCGGCGGACATGACTGATGCGCCAGGGGCTGATGCTCCACAGGTGGGAAGCGGGCTGCACCAAAGGTGCCGTTATCGCCATGCCTGGCTCCGGCCCGCCGGCTGGCCGTAGAGGTCCATCAGCTGCCGCCGTGCCTCGGCGAGGCGCCCGACGATCACCGGAACGAGGCGCTCATAGATCGCACAGGCGAAGCGCGGATCGTCCGCCATTTTGCGCCTGAGGCAGGCAGCGTCGAACCGGATCAGGCGCGTCAGCTCAAGCGCCTTGGCATCGAACTGCAGGCGGTAGGGAGGCACCAGCCACGACCAGCCTAGGGGATCATTGGCACCGAGGCTGTCAACGATACACGGCGGCCGGCCCGGCACATGCGCCTCCAACCGGACCCGGCCGCGACGGATGACGTAAAACGAATCGGCCGCCGCCCCTTCACGATAGATGGTCTCGCCGCTCTGGAACACGCTGAGCGCGCCGCAGCCGGCGACGAGCTGGTGATAATCGGCGCTCAAGTCGGCAAAGACCGGCACCTGCTGCAGGGACCGGCCGATGGCATCAATGATTTGCATCCGTACGCCCCTCCCGTTCCGTGAGCGCCCGCGCCTCCGCCGTGATATCGATACCGACCGGACACCAAGTGATGCAGCGGCCGCAGCCGACGCAGCCCGAACGGCCGAACTGCTCCCACCAGTGGGCGAGCTTGTGCGCCAGCCATTGGCGGTAGCGGGCGGCGCCGCTGCTGCGGATCGGCCCGCCGTGCAGGGTGCTGAAATCGCGCGTGAAGCAGGAATCCCAGCGCCGCCGGCGCTCGGCCGTGGTTCCGGCGATGTCGGTCGAGTCCTCAACGGTGCTGCAAAAGCAGGTCGGGCAGACCGCCGTGCAGTTGCCGCAGCCCAGGCAGCGGGCCGCAACATCCTCCCAATGCGGGTGATCGAGCGATCTGCCGACGAGGGTGGCGACATCGGCCGGCATCTGGCGGCCCATCGACCTGGCCGCGCTCTTCACCGCCTCCGCAGCCGCTTCGCAGTCGGCGGCCGTGGCCTGCCGGCACTGCACACTGGCGAGCAGTTCGCCACCACGGCCACTCACCGGTCGTGCGAGCAGCAGTGGCGCGCCCGCGGTGGTGTACTCGGTGAGAATGATATCGGCGCCGCTGTTCGCATCGTCCGCGACGATATCCGGCCCGCTCCCCATCGAGGCGCAGAAGCAGGTGCCGCCGGCCTGGGTGCATTCAACGGCGATGATAAGGGTGGCAGCACGGCGGGCCTGATAGCGCGGATCGACCACGCCAGAGCGCGTGAACACCTGATCCAGAATGTCGACGGCGCGGAGATCGCACGGGCGGACGCCCAGCATCGCGGTGCGGCCGCTTGCAAGCGGCTCCTCCTCGCAGCGAAAGCCGCCTTCGGTCCGCACCGCCCGCCACAGCGTTTCGTCAGGCGCAAACAGGAACCGCTTCCAGCCTTGGGGAGGGGCTGCGTAGCCAAACAGCGCTTCAGGAGTTCCCTGCCTCAAGCGGTAGCGCCCCGGCTCCTGGTCGTCCGTGACGCCCGCGGGAAGATCGCTCGCGCCCGCGATCGTGTTCAGTACGATTGCGCCGTCGGTGACCTGCGGTCCAACGACGCGGTAGCCGTCCGCGCGCAAAAGCTCGATCAGCTGCTCCAGGGCGCCCGTATCGAGCACGCAAGCGCCGTCGTCCGGCCGGGTTGCGCCTGCCACTGGCCTTCACTCCCGGGCGCGCCGCCCATCACCCACGTCCGCGCCGCCGTCCTTCACCAACTATGCAGCAAGTGAACGCGGCGAAAAAGAGGCTTGGCAGCGCGCGCGGATCGGCTCACGTGCATGGAATCCCAGCCAAAGGATCGCCTGCTTCAAGGAAAGCACGGCGGGCACGACGTGGCACCGCTTATCCCGGCCGCCCGCGCTGGGCCGCCGGTCAAGAAGCGAAAAAAGGAATTGTGGGCTCGGCGTGGTGGGCGTAATTGTCCCTGTAACCATTGTGGTTCGAGGTTACCACGCCCCTGCCATCAGCAGCCTCCGGAGCGCCAACGGCTTTGCAACGCGCCTTCGCCTTCCCACAGCACGGCCGAGACCTGTCCCGGCGGGTCCGTGGCAGGGCAGGCGCCTTCTTGAGGCAAGGCTTCGAGAGAGCAAACGCGGGCGCGACCCGGCGCAGCTCGGTGCGGTGCCAGGGCTGGTATCTCTGCCGTTTTTGGCTAAACTGAAGTCGGGAAAACACCCGGTGGGGAAACAGGGAATGTCGCATCACGATCAAAGCCAGATTGAAAAACGTGCCCACGAGATTTGGGAACGCGAAGGGCGTCCGGATGGCAGGGCGGAGGAGCATTGGCAGCGCGCCGTTGCCGAGCTTGACGACGAAGCCGCTGCCACCGCCAAGGTCGCTGCAGAAAAGGCTGCTGCGGAAAAGGCCGCCAAGGCCGCATCCGTAGCGCCCGCACCTGCACCAGCAGCGCGCGCGCCGGAGGCGACGGCTGCCAAGGCCAAGAAGGCCGCATCCGAGCCACCGAGCCCGCCTGCAGCAAAGACGAAGCCGGAAGCCGCCAAGAAAGCGGCGGCGCCTGAAAAGGCCGTAGCCGAGCCGAAGAAGTCTGCTGCAAAAAAGAAGGCTTAGCACGACGACTTGAGCGGAAAACATCAGCTTCCGTTAGAACTCACTAAGGCATGCTTGGCTAAAACATAACGAGCAAAGGGGCGATCGACCGGTCGGCGAGAACGAGATCTCATAGACTCGTTTTTTGGTGGCAGCCTTTTCAACAATCAAATCCGGAAGCGGGACTGATGCAATCATGACAAACAAGAACCTGGAAGCTGAGATCGACCGCATTCTCAATGCCGATCACGGGGATCCTTTCTCGATCCTTGGGATGCACAAGGACCCGGCCGGCGGAACCGAGGTTGTCGTGCGCACGTTCCAGCCCCGCGCGCGGCGGGTCAGCGTTGTTGACTCGGCAACGGCCAAGGTGGTCGCGGAATTGCCGGAGGTGCGTGAGGAGGGGTTTTTTGCTGGTCCCGTCAAGGGCCGCACGACCCCCTTCCGCTACAAGCTGCGCCTGCTGCCGCACGGTTCGGAAGAGGAATACGACATCGAGGATGCGTATCGTTTCGGTCCGGTGCTCGGTGAACTTGACATCCATCTCCTCGTTGAGGGGACGCATTTACGGATCTTCGAGAAACTCGGCTCGCATCTGATGACCGTCGACGGCGTGCCGGGGGCGGGCTTCGCCGTCTGGGCGCCGAATGCGCGGCGCGTCAGCGTGGTCGGCGATTTCAACGGCTGGGACGGGCGTCGGCATCCGATGCGGTGCCGGCTCGAGTGCGGCGTTTGGGAGATGTTCATCCCGCATGCTGCCGCCGGCACGCCCTACAAGTATGAGATCAAGGATCGGTTCGGCAATCTGATGGCGCAGAAGGCCGACCCGTTCGGCCAGGAGGCGGAGGTACCGCCCAAGACCGCCTCGCTCGTTCCGTCCGAGCAAGCCTACGGGTGGGACGATGCGGAATGGATGCGGACGCGGGCGCACCGCAACGATCGCGACGCAGCGGTTTCGATCTACGAGGTGCACCTGGGCTCCTGGCGGCGCAAGCCCGAGGAGGAGAACCGGTTCCTCACCTACCGCGAGCTTGCCGACGAACTGGTGCCGTACACCAAGGACCTCGGATTCACCCACATTGAGCTGATGCCGATCCATGAGCACCCATTCGACGGCTCATGGGGCTACCAGCCGGTGGGGCTGTTTGCGCCCACCAGCCGCTTCGGCAGTCCGAACGACTTCAAGTACTTCATCGATCGCTGCCACCAGGAGGGGATCTCGGTCCTGATCGACTGGGTGGCCGGTCACTTCCCGGGCGACCCGCACGGCCTCAACTACTTTGACGGCACCCATCTCTATGAGCATGCCGACCCGCGCAAGGGCAAGCACATGGATTGGGACACGCTGATCTTCAACTACGGCCGCCGCGAGGTCAGCAACTTCCTGCTTTCCAACGCGCTCTATTGGATGGAGGAGTTCCACATCGACGGCTTGAGGGTCGATGCGGTGGCGTCAATGCTCTACCTCGACTACAGCCGCAAGGAAGGCGAGTGGATCCCGAACGTCTTCGGCGGCCGGGAGAACCTGGAAGCCATCGATTTCCTCAAGCGCATGAACGAGCTTGTTTACGGCCACCACGAGGGCGTGATGACGGTGGCCGAGGAATCGACGGCGTGGCCGATGGTCTCGCGGCCGACGTACCTGGGCGGCCTCGGCTTCGGCTACAAGTGGAACATGGGCTGGATGAACGACACCTTGCGCTACATGTGCAGGGAGCCGGTGCACCGCAAGTATCACCACAATCTCCTGACGTTCGGCCTGTTGTATGCGTTCACCGAGAACTTCGTGCTGCCGATTTCCCATGACGAGGTCGTGCACGGCAAGGGCTCGCTGTTGAGCAAGATGCCGGGCGACTCCTGGCAGCAGTTCGCGAACCTTCGCTCCTACCTCACCTTCATGTGGACGATGTCCGGCAAGAAGCTCCTGTTCATGGGCTGTGAGTTCGCCCAAGGCGACGAATGGAATCATAACAAGAGCCTCGATTGGCACTTGCTCGAGTATCCGTTCCAGCAAGGGGTGCAGAACCTCGTGCGCGACCTGAACCGGGTCTACCGCGACAACCCGGCGCTGCATGAGCTCGACTGCATGTCGGAGGGCTTCCAGTGGATCAACTGCCACGACTCCGACAACAGCGTGATCTCGTTCCTCCGCATCGGCAAAGACCAAGACGACTTCGTGGTCGTGGTCTGTAACTTCACCCCGGTGCCGCGGTCCGGTTACGCGTTCGGCGTGCCGCGCGGCGGCGAGTACGACGAGATCCTGAATACGGATGCGGACTGCTATGCGGGCAGCGGCTTCGGCAACGGCGGCCGCGTCATGGCCGAGGAGCGCAGCTCGCACGGGCGTCCGTTTACGTTGAACCTGAATGTGCCGCCGCTCGGCGCGCTGATCCTGAAGCCGATCGCACTGCCGGTCGTCGAGAGCGTCGAGCCGGCCGCCGAGGCGGCGCCGGAGGACACAAGCCCCGTCGAAGAGAGTGTTGTGTCTGAAAGCGTCGCGGAGGAGGCCACGCCAAATGCCACCGAGCAAGGTTCAGGCCGGTAGTCCCTCGCCGCTCGGCGCCACCTGGGACGGCCGCGGCGTTAACTTCGCGCTGTTCTCCGAGCACGCCGAGCGGGTCGATCTATGCTTGTTCGACGCTACGGGCCGCAAGGAAACCGAGCGCGTCACGCTGCCTGAGTACACCAACCAGGTCTGGCACGGTTCGATCGTCGGCCTGCATCCCGGCCAGCTCTATGGCTATCGGGTGCACGGCCCCTACGAGCCGCGCAGCGGGCACCGCTTCAACCCGAACAAGCTGCTGCTGGATCCGTATGCGACCGCGATCGAGGGACCGATCGTGCTCGCCGATGCCCACTTCGGATTCCGTCGCGACAGTTCGCGCGGCGATCTGTCGTTCGACCGCCGTGACAGTGCGCGGGTCACGCCGAAATGCCGGGTGGTCGAGACGGCCTTTACCTGGGGGGCCGAGCGGCTGCCTAACCTGCCGTGGTCGCAGACGGTCATCTACGAGCTGCACGTCAAGGGCTACACGAAGCTGCATCCGGACGTCCCGGAGCCGCAGCGGGGCACGTTCGCCGGCCTGGGCTCACCCGCGGTCATCGATCACCTGGTCAAGCTGGGTGTGACCGCGGTCGAGCTGTTGCCGATCCACCCGATCGTCGATGAGCCGCATCTCGCGCACAAGCAGCTCCGCAACTATTGGGGCTACAGCCCCATTACCTACTTCGCTCCCGACGTCCGCTTCCTCGGCCGCGGGCAGGTGCGCGAGTTCAAGACCATGGTCGCGAACCTGCACGCCGCCGGCATCGAGGTCATCCTCGACGTCGTCTACAACCACACCGGCGAGGGCAACGAGTTCGGCCCGACCTTGTGCTTCCGCGGCATCGACAATAAGGCCTACTACGTCTTGCAGGCGGACCAGCGCCACTATGTCGACGTCACCGGCTGCGGCAACACGCTCAACGTCGCCCACCCGCGCGTGCTGCAGATGGTGATGGACTCGTTGCGCTTCTGGGTCCAGGAGATGCACGTCGACGGCTTCCGCTTCGATCTGACGACGACGGTCGCGCGCGAAGCGCACGGCTACGATCCGTCGTCGGCATTTCTCGACGCGATCGTGCAGGACCCGGTGCTCTCAAGGGTGAAGCTGATCGCCGAGCCGTGGGATATCGGCTACGGCGGCTATCAGCTCGGCAACTACCCGCCCGGCTGGGCGGAGTGGAACGACCGCTTCCGCGACAGCGTGCGCAGGTTCTGGCGCGGCGACTCCGGCATCATCGGCGATCTCGCCGGGCGCATCAGCGGCTCGGCGCAGTTCTTCCACCGCCACGGCCGCAGGCCGTGGTCGAGCATCAACTTCGTGACCGCGCACGACGGCTTCACCCTGCACGACCTTGTGAGCTACAACCACAAGCACAATCATGCGAACGGCGAGGACAACCGGGACGGCACCGACAACAACTTGAGCTGGAACTGCGGCAGCGAAGGGCCGACCAGCGATGCCGCGATCCTCGCCTTACGCGCCCGGCAAAAGCGCAACCTGCTGGCGACGCTGATCCTCTCGATGGGGACGCCGATGCTGGTCGCCGGTGACGAATTCAGCCGCACCCAGCAGGGCAACAACAACGCCTACTGCCAGGACAACGAAATCAGCTGGGTCAACTGGGACGATCGCCAGCCCGAAGACCGGGCGTTGACCGCGTTCGTCCGCCACCTGCTGGCGCTGCGCCGCGACGCGCTGGTGTTCCGCCGCAGCCACTTCCTCACCGGCGAGACCATCGACGAGACCGGTCTCAAGGACGTAACGTGGCTCGCACCGCACGGCCAAGAAATGCGCGATGGCGACTGGAACCAGGCCAATTCCCGGTTCCTCGGCGCGCAGCTCTATGCCACCGCCAACGCCAGCGGGCCTTCTCGGCAGGAACTCTACCTGGTGCTGATGAACGGCGGCAACGATGCGCTGTCGTTTCCGCTGCCGGAGCCGCGTTTCAGCGGCCACTGGCAGTGCGTCCTCGACACGGCACTCGAGGAGGCGGGAACGGAAGCGGACGCGAAGAAAACCTATCCCGCGCGCGCGTCCTACCCGCTGCAGGGGCGCTCGTTCGTCGTTCTACGCGATCACTGATCAGCAACACCGCTCTAACAAAAGGCTGGCTTTCATGACAGCATCCCCCGTCCTCGACCGGCTCGCCGACCTCGCCGGCGTTGAACCGGAATACTGGGATATCTGGGGCAATCATCACGCCATCGCACCGGAGAACAAGCGCCTCCTTCTGAGCACGCTCGGCTGCCCTGCGGAGGATGACGCGGCGGCCGACGCCGGCGCCTCCCGGCTCGTCGAACAAGAATGGCTGCGGCCGCTGCCGCCGGTCCGCATCCTGCGCACCAACGAACCGGCAACCGCGATCGTGACCCTGCCCGCGGCCGACGACCGGCAGCGGGTCGGCGCCACGCTGTTGGAAGAGAGCGGGACCTATCACGAGTTCAGCTATCAGCCCGCCGCGAGCGACGTCATCGAAGTGCGGACGATCGAGGGCCAGGAGCATCGCCGCTACCGGATGCCGATCCCGGTCGAGCTCCCGCTCGGCTACCATACCCTTCGGCTCGACGACAAGGGCGGGTCCCAGATGCGGCTCATCGTGGCGCCTGCAGCGTGTTACCTGCCGGCGTCAATCGCGGCTGGCCGCAAGCAATGGGGCCTCTCGGCCCAGCTCTATGCGCTGCGCAGCGCGACCGACTGGGGCATCGGTGATTTCACGAGCCTCAAGACGCTGGTCGAGGCGGCCGCCGCCTTGGGCGCCTCGGTGATCGGCCTCAATCCGCTGCACGCGCTGTTCCTCAATGAAGCAGAGCGCGCCAGCCCCTATTCGCCCAGCAGCCGGCTGTTCCTGAACCCGCTCTACATCGATGTCATGGCCGTGCCGGAACTGAGCGCGAGCGCGCCGGCGCAAGCCCTGATCGAGCGCCACCAGGCCGAGCTCGACGCGCTCAGGGCCAAGACCAATATCGATTACCAGGCGGTCGCGCGGCTCAAGATCACGGTCCTGGAGGCGATCTTCACGGCCTTTAGCGGGCGAGGCGGAGCAGAGGGAGCGCGTGCGGAGGCGTTCCAGCGGTTCTGCAACGATCAGGGGGCGCCACTTGCCCGGTTCGCCACTTTCGAAGCGCTTGCCGAGCAGTTCCCGAGCGTTCCCTGGCAGGAATGGCCAGAACCGTATCGCCAACCCGACCATGCCGAGGTCAAGCAGTTCGCGCTCAAGCATCGCGAACGGATCGCGTTCCATCAGTTCCTGCAGTGGCTGGCGGACGAGCAACTGGCCGCCGCGCAGGCGCACGCCAAGGCGCGCGGCCTCGCGATCGGGCTTTACCGCGACCTGGCGGTCGGCTGCGCGCGCGACAGCGCCGATGCCTGGAGCGCCCAGGACGTGATCGTGCAGAGCGCCAAGATCGGCTGCCCGCCCGACCCGTTCAACATGCTGGGCCAGGACTGGGGTGTGCCGCCGTTGCACCCCCACACCTTGCGCGAACAGGCATATGAGCCTTTCGTGCAGATCATCCGGGCTAACATGCGCCATGCCGGCGCACTCCGCATCGACCACGTGATGGGCCTGTTTCATCTGTTCTGGATGCCCTCGGCCCTGCCGCCGAAAGACGGCGCGTACATCAAATATCCGTTCGAGGACCTGCTCGCGGTGCTGGCGCTTGAGAGCCAGCGCGAGCGCTGCGTCGTCATCGGCGAGGATTTGGGCACCGTGCCGGCCGGCTTCCGCGAGCGCATGGCCGAGGCGAACGTATTGTCCTACCGGGTGCTCTACTTCGAGAAGGAGGGCGATCGCTTCAAGGGGCCCAGCGAGTACCCGCACCTGGCGCTCGCGTGTGCCACCACCCACGACCTGGCAACGCTCACCGGCTTCTGGCAGGAGGCCGACATCGACTTGAAGCAGCGCCTTAATCTCTATCCTTCTGGGGAAGCGCTGGCGAACGAGCGGGCGGCACGCACCCATGACCGCTGGCTGCTGTTGCGCGCGCTGGCGCACGAGGGCCTGCTGCCGCCCGGCCTCAATCCCGAACAGGCCGAGGCTGGGCCGCTGCCGCCGGCGCTGTCAGCCGCCCTGCACGCATACCTGGCGCGCTCCGAGGCGGCATTGCTGCTGGTGCAGGTCGACGACTTGGCCGATGAGAGTGAGCAGATCAACGTGCCGGGGACGGTCGATGAGCGGCCGAACTGGCGGCGGCGGTTGCGCGTCGCAACCGCGGACCTGGCAGCAACCCCGGTCGCAACCCTGCTCAAGCCGCGGCTCGCGGATCGCAGCGCGAGAGCCGCTGGCGAGAGCGTGCTTGCCGCCCGCTGGCCCGCAGCCCGCAACACCGGGGAGTAGCAGGAAAGGGCAGCGGCCGCGCCGGCTACTCGATCCAGTACTCCGGCCGGTCGAGCGCATCGGCGCAGATGACGCGGCCCTGCACGCGGCCGAGCACGCTGGGACTGATCGGCCGCACCATCCAGGCGCTTTCGGGTGACACCGGATACGGCGCCCGCAGGCCGTGGCGGCCGGCGGGCTCGAACCCGTGCCGCGAATAGTAGCCGGGGTGGCCGAGGACGAACACGAGCGCCACGCCAGCCTCGCCGAGGAGCCGGATGCCATGCTCGATCAGGCTGCCGCCGATGCCTTTGCGCTGGGCGTCGGGAACGACGGCCAGCGGCGCGAGGATCGCTAGCATAAGGCCGGGAGCCGCACCTTCCAGCCGAACGGCGGTGAACAGGATATGGCCGACGGCGCGGCTCTTGACGTGCGCCAGTAAGGAGAGGTGCGGCTGCGCGGTCGGATCCGCGATCAGCTCGGCGACGAGGCCGGCCTCGACCTCACCACCAAACGCCAAGCGTTCGACCGCCAGCACGTCCGCGAGATCGGCCGCCGATGCCGCAGCGATATTCATCAGGAAGCGCTGAAACGCACGTCATTGCGAGCGCAGCGAAGCAATCCGGCTTTCATAACACAACAAAACATGTGGATTGCTTCGTCGCTGTTGCTCCTCGCAATGACGCCTTATTGCGTTTTCCGAGGTGCCCATCAGGGACCCCGGCCAAGCTCCCGTCGTTCCCTCGCAGCGGCCCTAATAGCACGGGTTGCGGTAGTCGACCTTCTCCCAGGCGCCGATGCGATAGATCTCGACCGGATTGACCTCAGGGTCGAGGCGCACGCCCTGCGTGCCGCTACGCCAGAGATGGCGCCGGCCGGTGAGCAGCTCCTCGACCTGGAACGTATCGCCCGCCTTCATTCCCATCTCCTCGAGCGGGAACTTGAGCTCGGCGACGTGCGGGTCAAACGGATCGACGTTGACGGCAAAGAACACCATGTTGGCACGGTCCTTGGACATCTTGCCGTAGAACAAGATGTTATCGTCGTCCGATGGGTAGAAGCGCAGGTTTTCGAGCTCGTGCAGGGCAGGGTTCTCGCGCCGGATGGCGTTGATCTTGGTGATAAAGTCCTTGATGTTGCCCGGCCGGTCCCAATCCCAGACCTTGTACTCGTATTTCTCGGAGTGGAGGAACTCCTCCTTGCCGGGGATTGGCGTCGCCTCGCACAACTCGAAGCCGTTGTAGATGCCGTAGACGCTCGACAAGGTCGCCGCCAGCACCAGGCGGATCTGGTGTGCCGGCCGGCCGCCGGTCTGAAGATAAGGCGGGTTGATGTCGGGTGTGTTGACAAAGAAGTTCGGCCGCATGAACTCCTTCGCGTCCGATTGCGTCAGCTCGGTCAGATAATCAATGAGCTCGTGCTTGAAGTTGCGCCACGTGAAATAGGTGTAAGATTGCTGGAACCCGACTTTCGCCAGCATCTTCATGACCGGCGGTCGGGTGAATGCTTCGGCGAGAAAGATCACTTCCGGATCACGCGCGCGCACTTCACCAATCATCCATTCCCAGAACGGCACCGGCTTCGTGTGCGGATTGTCGACACGGAAGATCTTGACGCCCTGTTCGACCCAGAACAGCACCACCGACAACAGCTCGTTCCACAGCGCTTCCTGATGCGGGCCATAGAAGTTGAGGTTGACGATATCCTGATACTTCTTCGGCGGGTTCTCGGCGTACTTGATGGTGCCGTCGGGGCGGAAGATGAACCACTCCGGGTGCTCCTTGACCCAGGGATGGTCCGGTGCGCATTGGATCGCGAAGTCCAGCGCAACCTCCATGCCCTGCATGTGGCAGGCGCGCACGAAGCGGCGGAACTCATCGAGCGTGCCGAGGTCCGGATGAACCGCCTTGTGGCCGCCCTCTTCAGAGCCGATCGCGTACGGACTGCCGGGATCGCCCGGTTTGGCAACCAGCGTATTGTCCGGCCCCTTGCGGTGGATGCGGCCGATCGGGTGAATCGGCACGAAATAGATGACGTCAAACCCCATCGCGCGGATTTCCGGCAGGCGTTCCTCGCAGTCGGCGAAGGTGGCGCTCTTGCCGGGCACGCGGCCTTGCGAGCGATGGAACATCTCGTACCAGGCGGCGTAGCGGGCCTCGATACGATCGACCACCACTTCCAGCTCGCGGTCGTAACGGACAGCGAGTGCACGGTCGGGCCAGCGCGCCATCAGCAGCCGTGTGGTCGAGTCGAGCGCCCATTCGATCCGGCGCGGATCGGTCGCGGCATCGAAGCGGGTCAGGATCTCGTTCAGCCGTGTCTTGTCCTCGCCGGTTGCGCGGGTGGCGGCATCGGCCAACAGCGCGCGGCCCTCCTGCAGCTCGACCGCGACCTGCTGGCCGTCGGCGACCTTCTTTTCCAGCTCCGAGCACCAAGACGCGTAGACGTCGGTCCACGCCTCAACGGTGAACACGTAGGTCGTGTTGACGTCGAGGGGGAAAGCGCCGCGCCAGCGATCGAGGCCGGCGTTGACGAGCTCGAGCGGGACCTCCCGCCATGCGCTCGCGCTCTTCTCCCGGTAGAGGGCAACGGCGGTCAGCTTGTCGTGGCCCTCGCGAAAGATGGTTGCGCCCACCTCCATCTCGTCGCCGACCTCCCGCTTGACCGGATAGCGGCCGCAATCGAGCTGCGGTCCGACATCCTGGATGACGATCGGCCGGCTCTGCAGCCGCGCCGCGATCGGTGCGACAATACGGGTATCACCGTGGCAGATGGTCGGGGTCGCGAGCGTTGTCATAGCCCCCTCCTTTCTGGGGTGTTCTTGTTAGGCGCGGGCGAAAACGCGGACATCACCGGGATCGAGAGACACCTCCATGCCGCGCTGGAACGGGGTCGCCTGGCGGCCCGGCGTCAGTTCCCGGCCACCCTGGAAATCGCCGCCGAAGCCGTCGACACGGACCCGGACTCCGTTGTGCTGATCGGAGTTGACGACCGTCACCGCCCATCCCGGCCCGCGCATGGCCCGGCGGACAAGGCAGACCGCCCGGCCATCGCCGATGAAGTGAGCCTGCTGCGGGCCCTCCTCGTTCAGCACCGGCACCGAAGCCTTCATCCGGTTGACCTCGCCGATGAAGCGGGTGAGGTCGAAGGCCGGCTTCTCCCAATGCTCGGCACGCGTGTCGACGACATGCAGGCGGCGGCGGAAGCCGTACTCGTAACCGATCGGGATCATGACGCCGGTCGAAAATGCGGCTGCGAACAGATAGGCCTGGCGGTAGCGGCGATCGAGCTGGGCCGGATCGTTGACGCCGGCGCGGCCCAGGTCGGCGGCCAAGCGCTCGGTATCGTGCGTTTCCGGAAAGGCGATCGAGGGCGCGATCGAACGGAACTTCTCGTACTGCTCCAGGAGCCAGGGCGCGCGGAAGTCCCACCACTTCGAGCTGTTGAAGAGGTAGTCAAAGCCGGAACCGCGCAGAGCCTCGACCTGCTCCATCATGCCGCCCAGGTTCTCGGCGATAAAAAGGACTTGGCCGTCCGCCGCGCGGCCGGCGCGGATCAGCTCGCGCCAGACATCCTTTGGCACCATGTAGGCGGCATCGCAGCGGAAGCCGCGGACGCCCAGTTGCACACACTCGCGGACGTATTTTGAGAAGTAGGCGATAATTTCCGCCCGCTGCGGCCGGTCGTGGTAGCTGATCTCGGCCAAATCGGCCCAGACGGTCTTCTTGCTCGGATCGCCGGGATCAAGGGCGAACGGCGAGTGCAGACTGCCGTCCGGTTCATGCTCGAACCAATCGGGGTGCTGTTCCGCCAGCAACGAGTCCTTGCTCGTGTGATTGACGACCAAGTCCATCATCACGGAAATGCCACGGTCGGCGGCGGCGCTGGTGAAGCCGCGCACGAGCTTGTCCACCGACTCCTGCGAAGTGCCGCGCAGCAGCGGATTGACGCTGTAGTAGTCCTTGACGGCGTAGAGGCTGCCAGAGAAACCCGGCGCCGTGATGGGATTGAGAAAGATCCAGTTGAAGCCCATGCCGGCGACGCGATCGAGGTGCTTGACCCAGTCCGCAATCGTTCCCGCAAGCGTCGGGAACAGGTTGTAAATCCTCGCACCTTCGCTCAAGACGGCCTCCTTGTTGTCGCTGATCCGGCGCCCCTTCGCCGGCTCCGGGCACGGCGCCGCGCCTTGGACGGCGCAGCGTTCAGTCGGTCAGGGCGTTGTAAAGTTCGAGCGTTTGCTTGGCAATGCTCTGCCAGCTGAAGCTCTCCACCACGCGCTTGCGGCCTGCTTCTCCCATGCGCGCCCGCAAGCTCGGGTCAGCGGCAAAGCGGCTGATCGCCTCGGCGAGACCGCGCGAGAACGCTTGCGCATCGGTCGGATCGTGCGGCGGCTGGTCAGAAAGCTTGGCGTCGACGAGGAAACCGGTCTCGCCATCGACGACGACCTCCGGGATGCCGCCGACCGCGCTGCCGACCACCGGTGTGCCGCAGGCCATCGCTTCGAGGTTGATGATGCCGAAGGGCTCATAGATCGAGGGGCAGCAGAACACGGTCGCGTGTGAATAGAGCGCGATCGTCTCCTCACGGTCGATCATCGCCGGGATCCAGACGACGCCCGGACGCCGCTCGCGCAGCGCGTGCACCATCGCCTCCAGCTCCGCCTGCAGCTCCGGCGTGTCGGACTCGCCGGCGCACAAGACGATCTGCAGCCGCGGATCGATGTACTCGGCGGCTTCAAGCAGGTAGCGCACCCCCTTCTGCCGTGTCATGCGGCCAATGAACAGGACGAAGGCGGCGTTGGGATCGACCCCGAACTTGGTCAGCACGTCCGGCCGGTGCACCGCCTGGTACTGCTCGGTGTCGATGCCGTTGGCAATGACCCGGAGCCGTTCGGGCTTGACATCGAACAGGCGCAGCACGTCGTCGCGCGTGCTGCGCGAGACCGCGATCACGACATCGGCCATCTCCAGCGCGGTTTTTTCCACCCAGTTCGAGAGGTCATAGCCACGGCCGATCTGCTCCCGCTTCCACGGCCGCAAAGGTTCCAGCGAGTGGACCGTGATGACGAGGGGAATTCCGTACAGGATCTTGGCCAGGATGCCGCCAAAATGGGTGTACCAGGTGTGGCAGTGAACGATGTCGGCCTGCACGCCCTGGCCATTGAAGGCGATGCAGGTCGCAAGAGCGCGCAGCGGCGAGACCAGCGAGACCGGGCAGCCCGCAAACGGCGCGCTGCTCAGCTTGGTGCCGCGGACCGAAAGCCTGCCATCGACGTATGCCTGCTCGTGGAAGCTCCGCACCTCGACATCAGCGAGCCGCGCCAGCTCCCTCGAGAGGTACTCCACGTGCACGCCAGCGCCTCCGTAGATGTGCGGCGGATACTCGTTGGTGAGCAGGAGGACGCGCATGGTGGGACACTCCCTGAGCGGCGGTGATGACTTTGTCTTCTACCTCATGGACAGAGTAAATCAATCGCTTTGCAGTTGAAACACTCGGGGGATTGTGACCCATATGGGTCAGTGGCGGCCGGACACAGATCGCCGCTGCCGCCCTCGGGTCAGGCGGCCGGCGCAACGACCCGGGTCGTGGGGCGACCCTTCAATCGCGGGTCGAGAGGAACCTTCGCCGGCTGCCTTCCAGCACCAGGCAGGAGAGCCGGTTGCTGAACACGGCGCCGGTATCGACGCCGATGCGATTGTCGCGGACTTCGGGCAGGTCGCTGACGGAATGCCCGTGCACCACCACCTTGCCGAGGTCGGCATCCGACTCCAAGAACTCTTCGCGAATCCACAACATGTCGTCGACGCTCTGATCCTCCATCCGCTTTTCCGGATGGATGCCGGCATGGACGAACAGGTAATCGCCGGCCTGGTACGTCAACTTCAGCCCCTGGAAGAAGGCGAGGTGGCGCTCGGGAATGATCTCGCGCAGCTGATCGCTCATCAGCTTCAAGTGGAACGCGCGCGGCTGGTCCTTGGGAAAGCGGACGCCGTAGCTGTAAAGCGTCGCATCGCCGCCATAGCGCATCCAGTTGGCGCCGCTTGCCGGCGTAGCGAGGAAATCCAGCAACTGCTGATCGTGATTGCCCTTGAGATAATGGGTCTCGAATCCCGCCAGCGGCTGATCGAGCAGCAGATCGATCACTTCGCGGCTGTGCAGGCCGCGATCGACGTAGTCGCCGAGATAGACGACGATCGGCCGCACGCCGGCAGTAAGCGATCGCGCATCCTGTGCGATGCGGCCGTGCAAGCGCTCCAATAGATCGTTGCGCCCATGGATGTCGCCGACAGCGTAAACACGGACGCCATCGGGAACCTGAGCGTTATCAACGGTCACACGCTGGCGCGGTCCAAACAGCTGCCTGATCTTGTGTCGTGCAAACATCTCTTCGATCACTCGCCTGCCGCCCCGCCGCGGGCGACACGAAAGGCCCTTCCACTGCGCGCGTCTGCGCCCTCACGTTGGTCGACGCCTGCCCTGAAGTTACATAGGGCAGGGTTATGCACAGGAAAATGGCTTTTCGTCGACTCGCTTGCCGCGGTGGCCAGCCTGTGCGTGATCCTGCCACCGCCGAGCCCACACGTACTGTAACCCATCTGGACCGTCGGGCAGGCGCGCCCGTTTGTCAGCGCGATTGCTTAAGTGCATGCATAGAGCAGATTACCGCCGCCGGCAAATGTCGGCTATGACGTAAGTCATACCCTCATTCAGGGTATGCTAGGATGTTATACAACTATTCATTGCTTTTGCCCGCATCTTGGCTTATGTTCGAGAGCAATTAGCCACCGATCGAGGCAATAACAGGTGGCGGGGAACGGCGAGGGCTCCGTGTTTTGCGCGAACGGAGTGACGAACGGATGCTCGACAAGCGCGGCCCGCGTTGGATGGGCGCAGCATTCCTCGCTGGCTTGGTGATGATCCCGCTGGCGGCCGGCGCCGACGACGCCCCCCTGCCGGCGCGCGTGCAGAACCTGGTCATGCGCGAAATGGATGCGGCTGTCGCCCGCAATGAAGCCTGCCCGGCCATGCCAACGATGACCGAAATCGCAGCAGCAAACGGCGGCTTGGCCGTCGCGCTCGCCTCCTACACGTCTGATCTGGTGACCCGCCGCCCGGATCGGCGCGCAGCGGACCCGTGCCCGTGCCTGCAAAACGTCGCCGTGGCCACGATCCGGGCGCAACCGGACCAGGCTTCGCCGGTGCATCGGGCGCTGCGGGCGCGATTTCCACAGTGCAGCGAGGCGGTCCTGGGAGCGGTCGAGCGGACGCTGGGCACGCTCTCGGTAGCAGGCATCGGGGCCAAAGAACGCTTTCAGGAGCCGCGGCCGGTCGCGCGCGGCCCACTCGCCTGCCCCGAGCCGTCCTTATGCATCAGCATAGAGCCGGGCCCCGCCGACGTGGCGAGCAAAACACAGCGCCGCTATTAAGTGCACCAAAGCACGCGCGAGCGCGGAGCGTCCGGTTGCGCGCGCTAGGCGTTCACGGTAGGAACGTGAGCAAGATTCACCCGTGCATCCTGATGCGTGCGACCAAAGCGGCGCACCCGCCAACAAGGGGAAGGGGAAGAGCATGACCCGAACCAGTCTAGGAACTGGCCTGTTATTCGTTGCCGCAGCCCTGCTGAGCGCCGGCGTTGCAGAGGCTCAAACGAAACCAACCGGCCAAACGAAATCAAAGCGCGGCGAGACCGTACTGACGCGCTCGCGGCCCGAGGTCGATCCGCTTGGCATCCGCGTCGGATCCTTCCTCCTCTTCCCAAAGCTTACGCTGGAACAGAGCTACAACGATAACATTTACGCGACCAACGACGACGAGACGGATGACTTCATCACCAACATCCGGCCAGAGGTCTCGCTCGAATCCGATTGGACCAACCACGCCCTGGCCCTTGCCGCCGGTCTCGATCAAGGCCTCTATTTCAGTAACGACAATGCGGATTACACGGACTGGTTCACGCGCGCCACTGGCCGCCTCGACGTCACCCGGGATATCAATGTCCAAGGCGGCGCCGGCTTTAAGCGCGCGCACGAGGATCCGGACGATCCGAACTTCGGCGGCGGCGAATACCCGGAGTATTATTTCCAGACGGACGCATTCCTCCGCTATAATCAACAGTTTGGGCGCTTCCTAGCGACCGTCGACGGTACATTCGCACGCCTTGACTACGAGAACGCCAAGGGCGGCATCCAGAACCAGGATCGCGATATCAATATCTTCCAGGGCGGCGTCCGTGTCGGCTACGAATTCCAGCCCAATTATCAGGCGTTCGTACGGGCCAGCGGCAACCGGCGCGTTTATGACACCACGCCGGACGATGCCGGCCGCACCCGCGACTCGTCGGGCTATGCTGTCGTTACGGGGCTCGCCGTCGACCTCACCGGCGTCCTGTTCGGCGATGTGTTCGTGGGCTATCGCGAGCAATTTTATGACAATAGCCAGGAGGATGACTTCAGTGGTCCCACCTTCGGCCTCTCCTTGGGCTGGAACGTAACGCCACTCACGACGATCACCGCACGCGTTGAGCAGACAGTGCAGGAGACCACCGACAACAACGCTTCCGCCTACGTGCTGACGGTGGGCTCACTGTCGGTCGATCATGAGTTGTTGCGCAACCTGCTCTTGAACGCCAACGGCTCCATCGGCGAGGAGGATTACGAGGGCGCATCGCAGACGGACATGATCTATACGGCCGGCGTCGGCATTCGCTACCTCATGAACCGGCACTTCTATGCCTCGCTGGCCTACCGCTTCTCGGAACGCGATGGCGACAACTCGAACGACGATTACAGCCAGAACATCATCCGGATTGGTCTTGAGGGCCAGTTTTAAACCCTACAAAGGCCGCGGCCGTCAGACTATAATGGGGTGGTTCCGTTCGGGGTCGGAGTGGGGAGCACCGGCACGCAGGAGTGCCTGCTGAAAATTGCCTGATGCTGAAGGAGTATACCCAGTTGCGGAAGTGGCTTGTTGGTGTGGTGGCGGCGATCAGTGTCGTCGCGCTAGCGGCGTTGGCGTTGGTTGCCGTCCCCGTCCCTGCAGCGGCCGATACCACCGGGTATCGGCTGGGGGCGGGCGATAAGATACGCGTCCAGGTGTTCGGGCACGAGGATTTGGGAGGAGAGTTCGCGGTCGATGGCTCCGGCAATATTTCGTTGCCGATGGTCCGATCGGTGAAAGCCGAAGGCCTGACCGTTTCCGAGCTTGAGGATGAGATCGAAAACAAGCTCAAGCCTGAATATCTCCTCAACCCCCGCGTCAGCGTGGAGGTCTTGAACTATCGGCCGTTCTACATCCATGGCGAGGTCAACCAGCCTGGCGAATATCCGTATGCGGATGGCATGACGGTCATCAAGGCAGTCGCGCTTGCGGGCGGCTATACGTACCGAGCCCGCCAGAGCAAGGTGCGCATTACCAGCGTCGGCAGCACGGGTGGCGCGCGCGATGCGGAGCCAACCGCACCGGTGTTGCCTGGCGACGTCATCGAAGTCCCTGAGCGCTACTTCTAGGCTGGGAGCGGCGGGCCCGTCCCGGTACCGGCCCTTGCTTGTGGTTGCGCACTCCTTACTTTACTTTGCGGCGCGCACGTGACCATTCGTGGTGCGCGTCGCAAGGTCCCTTGAGCCGAATGGTGGCGCGCCCCTGAGAGGAGGTCTTGCCGTGGCGAGGATGAATCTCGTTGGCCGACGCTCACTCGCAGTGGGCATGGGCGCAGTGCTCGCCACCGTGCTGCTTGTCCTGTCCTTGCCGCGGACACTCGCCGCGCTGGTAACCATTCCGTCGGCGCTGGTGTTGGAGCGCCTGCAGCATCAGCAGCCGGTTACATTCGCCGACCTTGAGACCGTCGCCGCGGCGCAAGCGCGCGGCCTGATGTTCGTCAAGGATGGACGGCTTTCGACCGATCTCGGTCTCGCGCATCTGTTGATGGCGGAGCGTTTGCCCGCCGATGAGCCGCGGGTCGGCAACGATTTGGCGCTGGCCGTTCAGGCACTGACCGATGGCCTGGTGGTCGCCCCCGGCAATCCTTACGCCTGGGCGCGCCTGTCCTATGCCGAAGCCCGCAAGCGCGGGTGGTCGCCGCTCGCGCTCTCCGCCCTGCGCTTGGCGCTGTTGACAGCGTCCTACGAACCGCGCCTGTTGTGGTCCCGGCTGCGCTTGAGCCTGCTCGCCTGGCCGCACATGCCGCCGGAGGACCGGGAGATCGTCTACCAGCAGATCCGCATCGGCTGGGAAGAGAACCGGGTCGAGATGGCGCAACTCGCCAACGACCTCGATCGCGTCAATGTCGTCCGCGCAGCGCTCTTGCGCGATTCCGAGTCGGCCGCCGAGTTCGAAAAGATGGTGCGTCCGCAGGCGCGGTAACCAACTGATTTCGACCCGCGCAGGACCTCCGCGCCTGAACCGCTGGCCCCCTTCTTGCTTTTCGATCACGGTGCCGTCGATAACGCGGCTGGGGCTTGCACATCCCCCCCTTGAGAGTCCACCTTAAGGTCGGGAGAACAGTGATGAAAATGCCGATCAAAGATGCCAAGTTCCGCATCGGCGAAGTTGTCCGCCACCGCTTTTTCCCATTCCGCGGCGTGATCTTCGACGTCGATCCAGAGTTTTCCAACACCGAGGAATGGTGGCTTGCCATCCCGGAGAACATCCGCCCGCGCAAGGACCAGCCGTTCTACCACCTGTTGGCGGAGAACGCGGAAGCAGCCTACGTCGCCTACGTGTCGGAGCAGAACTTGGTGCCGGATGATTCGGAGGAGCCGATCACCCATCCCCAAGTCAATGAGCTGTTCACCGGGCGCAAGGACGGCCGCTACATCAGCCGCCGCAGCCAAACCCATTAGGCACGCGGATGCTGGCGTTGAGGATCACGCTGATACGCCGGCAGGAGACCTCCGGACGCCGCGGTGCCGGCGTCGCTGCAACCAGCGCTGATAGGCCGGGCCGTAATCGATATCCTCCAGGAGATCGAGAACGGCGACCCTCTCGCGCGGCAGGTTGGCAAGTGTATCGCTGAGTGTATACCGGGTCGACCACCGGACCTGCTCGAACAGCGGGAGCCGGCGAGACTTCGATTGCACGCCAACGAGCCAGAAGCCGCCGTCAACCGCCGGGCCGAACACCGCATCGCAGTCGCGCAGAGCCGCAAAGGCCTTCTCGATGTGGGCGGGCACGAGATCCGGCACGTCGCTGCCGATGATCACCACCGGTCCCGGCGGCAAAATGCACAGCACACGCTCCATCCGCTGGCCGAGGTCGCCGCGGCCCTGCTCCAGCCGCGTCCACCCGCGGCTGGCAAGGCCGCAGTGGCCACCGCGCTCGCCCCAACGTTCGAGCGCCAGCCAGCAGCTCCAGCGTCGGGGTGGAGCCAGCCCCTGCAGCAGCGACCGGGTCACGGTGCGGCAGAAGCACCACGCCGGCACCGTCCCGATATCGGCCGCAAGGCGGCTCTTCACGCGGCCGATGCGTGGCAGCTTGGCGAACATGACGAGGTGCCGGGTAGCCAAACCCGCCCGTCTTCCTCCCATCGTGGACCTGGCCACCAAGAGCGACGGGCGAAGATCGCCCGGCCCGTGGTGGTGGCACGGCTGCATGCTCACCCGATCACCCGCTCCTGGCGGCGCGTCTAGCGTTGATGTGGGAGGTTACCGATACCGGGAGGCCAAGAAGCGCGGCGAGACGCCAACACTGTAGAGGCTCAAGCATACCAAGTTCGCCAGCGGCCGCATGAGATAGCCGTCACGCCGATACCGTGCGGCCGATGTCAGCGCTACTGCGTTGAGCCGTCGCAGGTTGCGGCGACCGATGCGGCCGACGATGTCCACGTCCTCCATCAAGGGGATGCGCTTGTAGCCGCCCAGCGCCTCGTAGTGGGCGCGGTTGATCAGGAGCCCCTGATCGCCGTAAGGCAGTCGGAACAGCCGGCAGCGCAGCGCCACCACGACCTCAACCAAACGCGCCGCGCGGGCATCGTCATCCAAAGCGAAGCGGAAGTAGCCGGCCTTCGCGGTATTGGCGGGATCGGCAATGAATGTCCGCACTGCCTGGCCCCAGCCGCTGCCAAGCCGCGTGTCCGCATGCAGGAAAAGCAGCCACTCGCCAGACGTCTCCGGCACCGCAGCGGCCAGTTGAGCACCGCGGCCGCGCGGCGCTTCTAGGAAAATCGCCCCCATCTTCGCGGCGATCAGCGCCGTATTGTCGATCGAGCCGCCATCAACGACGACGATTTCGCACGGAAGATCGTCCTGCGACGCCGCGATGCCATCGATGGTCGACCCGAGGACAGCGCCCGCGTTCAGGGTTGGAATAACGACGCTCAGCAAAATCCGGTCCAATCCCTCCGTGACGCAGACAATATAGGGCGCTGCTGCCACTGCGAGAAGGGCAAGACGCCAACCCGGCGCTGGAGTGTTGCCGCACGGTCACACTGCCTGAGCGATTCCAGCCCAAGTATTTGTTCGCGCCGCATTCTCGCGCTGCCGGATCAGCGCAAAGGCCGCTCTTCGGTGGCCCGCCCCTCGTCGGTACGCGCGCCGAGCACGCCCGCGATCGCATGCGCAAGCTCGTCCCAGGCATACGGCTTGGCGAGAACTGCGGCATCGTCCGGCTTGGCCGAGATCGCCTCGGTGGCGTGTCCGGTCGCGTAGATGACCGCAATGTCGGGCCTCTGCGTCCGCAGCCGTGCCGCCAGCTCAATGCCGTTCATGCCACCGGGCAGTTCGATGTCGGTGAACAGCACATCGATTGGGCCAGCCGCGGCGCAATGCGCCAGCGCCGCCGCTGCCGTGCCGACCCCGACCACCTCACAGCCCAATTGCCGCAGCATGGTGACCGCAACCTTGCGCAGCTTCGCCTCGTCCTCGACGACCAGCACCGCCCGGCCGCGGCACCGCCCGCTGCCCCACGCGATCGACGCCGCGGCAGTCCGCTTGCGATCGCTCACGTTGGCGGCCCGCGGCAAAAACAGCTTGACCGTCGTGCCATGCTCGGGCGTGCTTTCGAGCAGCACATGGCCGCCCGACTGCTTGGCAAAACCGTAAACCATGCTGAGGCCGAGGCCACTGCCTTCGCCGACATCCTTGGTCGTGAAGAATGGCTCGAAGGCCTTCTTGACGACGTCGGTCGTCATGCCGGTGCCGGTATCGATGACCTCCAAGAGCGTGTAGTCGCCCGGCTCGGTCTCCTCCAGCGCGGCCGCGGCAGCCGCGCCGAGAATGACGTTGCGGGTCGCGATCGTCAGTACGCCGCCGCCCGGCATGGCGTCGCGCGCGTTGAGCGCAAGGTTGATCAATGCGCGCTCCAGCTCCCCTGGATCAACCAGCGCGTGCGCCAGATCGGGGGCGAGCCGCTCGCGGACCTCGATACCGGCGCCGAGCGTCCGCCGCAGGAGCTGAGTCATGTTGCGCACGGCGTTGTTGAGGTTGACCACCTCGGGGTTCAGCGCCTGCCGGCGGGCAAAGGCGAGCAGGCGGTGCGTCAGCTCCGCGCCGCGCTTGGCCGACCAGACCGCATCGGCGAGCAGATCCTTGACGTCGTTGCTGCCGCTCAACCGCTCCTGCAAGAGCTGCAGATTACCCACGATGATCGCCAGAAGGTTATTGAAATCATGCGCGATTCCACCGGTTAATTGGCCGATCGCCTGCAGCTTCTGCGATTGCCGCAGCTGTTCTTCGGTCCGCTTGCGCTCGGTGATCTCGCGGGCGTAGAGCGCCACTTCCTCCACCGAGCGGCCGGGCTGGCCGACCGGCACGAACCAGAATTCGAACCAGCGCTGGCGGATCTGCTCCTCGAAGTGCGCCACTTTCGCGGTCGTGACGACGTCGTGGAGCACCGCCAGACGGGAGCGGGCGGCGCCTGCGGGAAGAACCTGATCGAACTTGGCGCCGAGCGGATCGACGCCGCCCGTCCGCCGCTCGAGCCGTACCCGCGCTGCTTCGTTGATGGCGAGAATGACGCCGGTCTTGGACAACAAGAGTATCTCATCCCGGCTCGCATCGAGCAGGGTGCGGACCCGGAGCTCGCTCTGCCGACGCGCGCGCGTCGCTGCCACCCGCTCCGAAACGTCCGTAAAGACGACCACGACTTCGCCCGTGGTGAGCTTGTAGACGTAGCATTCGCGCCAGCCTTCGAACCGCTCGTCACGGTAATAGCGGTCGGGGATGCTGGCCGGCCGCCCGGTCCGCCACACATCACCCATGACCTGCAGCAGTCCGAACGGCTCCGAGCCCGGAAAAGCCTCGCTCAACCGCCGGCCGATCACCGAGCGATCGGCACGGCCGATCTGCTCGCCGGCGGTGTTGAGATCGGTGATGATGAAGTCGCTTCCGCCGTCGATCGCCGTACAGATGGCGGCGCCGCTGCGCATATTGCGGAAAAATTCCAAGAACCGTAGGCGGTCGCTGGTCTCGATGCCAATCTGCAGCAGCGATCCATCCGGAAACCGGCGCTCCGACCATGCGACCGGTGGCACCGGTCCGGCAGCGTCGGGCCGCCGGTTCGCCATCGCACCAGGCATACGTGCCGCAAAGGCGCGGTTCCTGAAACGCACGCTGCCGTCGGCGCCGCGCCACAGGATCATCGCGGGGATGGCGTCCAGAACCTCCGCCGGCAGCGGCAATAGCCCCTCCTGCCGCAGCAGCCGGAGTAGCGTCCGCGCCGAGCCCGGTGGCGGGCGCCGGCCGGACTCCCAAGCCTTGAGTGTGCTGAAGCTGACGCCCAGTCTTGCCGCCAGCGCCTTCTGGTCGAGGCCGAGGTGCAGCCGGACCGCGCGCAGGGCCAAGCCGAAGATCGTGCCCTTCTCACGCGCCGCGGGCGGGGTTGTGGTCACGCTGCTACACCTCCGTGGCTGCCACGATACGGCGCCCATCGGTTTAACTGAAGCCCTTTTGCTTTAACCTAATAGTCCCACTGCCAGCGCAGTCCGACGCGGTTGCGACCATCGCCAGACGTCGTCGAGCGCGCCTTCAAGGACTGTGTCAGGTCAATCTCGACGACCACCTCGGTCGAGTTAGCAACCGTCCCCTGCTCGATGCCGACGTAGACACCCTCGCTGACGTAGCGCCCAGCGCCGACGGTTCCGGTGGTCTGGCCATCTGCCGTCGTAGCAGAGCCGACCGTGAGGCGGTCAAGGCCGGTGGCATCACGCAGCTTGTCAAGAATGCCGGGCTCGCCACTGGCAAGCGCCGCCGCAGCCGCAGCCAGCTGCACGGCCTCGACCGGCCCGAGATCACCGGACGCCTTGTTGAACAGTACCTGCGCCAGGACTTCATCCTGCGGCAGCTCGGGCTCGGACGACAGCCGGATCGAAGGCTTGGCGGCGGTTCCGGTGACGATCAGGAGCGCCTTCAGGTCGGCGCGCTGATAGGCCGCGGTCAGGTTGATGCTGATGTCCTGATCGAGGCCGTCGATGACGATAGCACCGTCTTCCAGCGTGAACATCTTGCCGAGCAGCGAAAAGGTGCCGCGCACCGGGCGCAACCGGCCCCGCACCCGCGGTTTGTCAGCCGGCCCTTCAACGCTGATCTGCCCGGCCCACTCGGATTCGAGGCCGCGGCCACGCACGAACACGCGCCGCGGCAGATCGACGCGGGCGTCGAGCATGAGCCAGCCCGGCCCGGCGGCGGCCGTTTCGTCAGCTTGGCCCTCAGGCCTGATCTCATCGGCAAAGACGATGTCGATGGTATCGATCGCGGGCGGCAGCCGGTTGACGAGACGGATCTCCGTCGCTTCATTCTCGATCCGCGCGGTGAGAGTTCCCTGCTCGCCGACGGTGCCGGTCATCGCGACCGTACCGCTCAGCCGCGACGTCACATCGTCACGGCGGACCAGGGTCGCGTCGTGCGCGTCGAGCTTCAGATCGAGGCGCGGTGCGCCATCAAGCGCGATGCTGCCCGTGCCCATCAGCCGGCCGCGGCCGGCATCGCCGGCTTCGAGCCGATCGATGCGGAAGGTGCGGCCGTCGGCGGCGATACGCAGATCGAGTGGCCGCAAGATGGTGCCGGTCTCGAACACCTCCAAGCTGCCGCGCGTCACCGCGATGTTGCCGGAAAGCCGGGGATCGCCCACCGTCCCGCCGATGCCGAGGTTGACATCGGCATCACCCGCGAGTGCCAGCGCGTCAACCGGCAGCATCTGCATGACCGGCGCCAGCGCGCCCTGCCAGACGACGCGGCCGCGAACGGCGCCGTCCTCGGGCACCTCGGCTGCGAACGGATCAAGCGCGAAGCGCACCGGCGCCGACAGCTCCGCCTCCAGCGGGCGGCGGCCGAGGCCCTCGGCGGTGAGCTTGGCCCGCGCCTGGCCAGCCTCCACGGATGCGTCGAGCTGCGCATTCAGGCGCGCGCTCGATGCGGCCTTCTCGTCGCTGAGGCCGAAATCCTGAACCTTCGTCTTGAGCCGCAGCAGCGGTTGCCGCGGCGTGCCGGTGAGACGCGCCTCCGCGTTGGCCGTGCCCGCGAGTGCCGTGCCGGGCGCGAACCGCTCGACCACGCCAAGATCAAGGTTCCGCAGCGTGAGCTTGCCATCAACGCGCGCCGGCGCCTTGACAAGATCGGCCTCCGCCCGCGCTTTGCCGTAGGCAAGCACCAGATCGCGGAGCGTGATCTGTTCCCCTTCGGCCGTGAGCCGCGCCGGTTTCACCAGCCGCAGAGCTTCGCCGTGCACGATGGCATCGAGGCGCTGCAGCGCGACTTCCTGGACGGCCCCCGTGCGCACGCGCGCCTCCGTATCAAGCTGGCTCAGGCCTGCGAGGTCACCGGCGGTCGAGGCGCGGACCGTGTATGCATCGCGCGCGCCCTCCACCGCGAGCCGGGTCTGCTCCAGCCGGCCGGCGGCAAGCACCAGGCCGTTCGCCTCGGCGTTCATCGTTAGGCGGCGTTCGGCAGCCGGATCGGTGAGGTCAAGCGCTACATCCACCCGCTCGATGCGCGCCTGCGGTACCGTCACCTCGCCCGCCGCACCGTACTCGAGCCCGCTTCCCGCAAGGGTCGCCCGCACGCTCTGGCGCCCGCCGGCATTGCCGAGCTCGGCCGTGAGCCCCAGGCTGCCGGCAAGGGCTAAGCCAAACGGGCGGCCGACAGGGGTGAGCGTGTCAGCGCGCACCCTCACGCTGCCGACAACAGGGCTGCCGTCGAACGGCACGTTGGCGGTTGCGTTGGCGAACAGGGCATCGGCATAGACGAGCGCGAGGTCCGGCAGCCGCAAGCGTTCGCCGGGCACCAGCGTGAACGGCCCCCGCAGATCGAACGTGCCGAGGGAGCCACCGGCAGTGGCCGTCAGCATGCCTTCGACCCGCTCCGGCGCCGCGCCGGCCCCACGCGCGGCCGTGGCCTGGGCCGCTGCGGTCAGCTTGGCGTCGAGCGTCTCAATCCGCTCCGCGCCATAGCCGATGCCGCGGCCGGTGAGATCGAGCGAGCCGGTGAGTGCCTGGACGGGCCCGGCGGCGTTCGCCGCGAGTTTCAGGCTGCCGCCGCCCAGTGCCGGGACCAGCGCTTGCAGACGGCCCAGGTCATCGGCGGCAACGTCGACCGTGACGCGATCGACCGTTGCGAGATCGCTACTGACAGCTCCCTTCGCGTCGGCGCTGACAGCGCCGTCGGCCAAACGGGCCTGGAGTTCGGCCCTGATCGGTGCGCCGGCTTCCGCTCCGTGCCGGACCTCGGCGCTCACAACCGGAGCGGTACCGGCCAACCGGCCGAGCTCCGGCCAAGCGCGGGCGAGATCGGCACCGGCCGCCGTCGCGCGCAGCTTCACCCAGCCGCTGGTGCCGCCGGTCGCATCCGCAGCAGCAGCAGCGGCCGTCCCGGCCCAGCTCGCTTCGCCTTCACCTTTCAGGCTGAGCGGCCCGGCGGTGGCATCGAGTGCCTGCAAGCGCGCTTGCTGCCGGGCAGAATCGAGGCGACCGGTGAGCGTTAACCGGGCCGGCTCCGCAAACAGACGGTTGAGCTCGGCGGATGCGGTTTGCAGCGCGGTCAGGGTCAGGGCGGCGCTAAGGTCCATGGCGTTGCCGTCGTCCTCGACCGTCACGGCAGGCGCGACACGGGCATCGAGATCGAGCCGGCCCAGGCGCAGATCGTCCAGCGCCACCGCTTCGGCGTCGGCTGCCAGCCGCGCGTGCGGACGCTCAAGCGTCCCCTCGACGGTCAGGCCAAGCCGCGCCGCCTCGTAGGCGAGGCCGGGAACCAGGGCCGCATACACGTCTGCCGGTCCGAGCACGACGTCGAGACGGCCGTCAAGCGCTGCCTCGGTGCCCTCATAGCTGCCAGCGCCGCTAACGCTGCCGGCGGCGGTCGTCAGGGCCAACTCGGTGACACCGACGCGGGCACCATCGACATCCGCCCGCGCACGCAGATCGAGGCCACCCGCGACCAGTGGTGCAATTTCGGGCGGCAGGAAAGCTGCGACGTCCGCGCGGGCATCGAGGCTGACCGTCCGCGGCGAATCACCTGCCAACGCGATGTCAGCCGTCATACGGGCGTCCCCGCCGGCGCTCGCGTCCAGCCGTCCCTGCCAAGCGGTGAGCGGTCCTTTGCCCGCAAGCGTGACGTCGATCGGCGGCCGACCCGGCAGGCTGAGGAGGCTCGCCACCAGACCATCCGCCGGCTCGTGCAGGTCGAGGTCGAGAGCGAGCCAGGCGCGCGGCCCGTTGTAATCGGCTGCAAGCCGGAGATCGAGCGGCGGCCCGTCGAGCCGGTGCACGGCGGCGTTCGCGGTGAGCTGGCCCCGGCGGTCGAGCGCGAGATCGGCATCGGCGGTCAGCTGCGCGGCGAGGCCTGCAACCGCAGGACCAAGCGCCAGTGTGCCTAAGTGAAACCGCTTCAGCACGATATCGATCGGGAGCCGCGGCAAGCTCATTTCAGTTTCGGTTTCCGGCTCGGCTTCTTCCTTGCCGGCCGGCAGCCGATCGATCGTGAGCGTGCCCAGCTCGAACGCCTCGATCTCCAGCCGGCGCGCCAACAGGGTGAGCGGATGCCAGCGCAGCTCCCCCTCATCGAGGCTGATCAGGAGGCCGTCGGCGTCGCTCATGCGGACATCGCGAAGATGCAGCCGCTCCGGGAACGGCCCTTCGAGGGCGCCGATTTGGAGCGTCATCGCCTCGCTGGATGCCAGCGTCTCGATCAGGGACTTCAGTTGTGCCAAGCCCCAGTCCGTGCGCAGAACCGCGAGCGCTCCGGCCAGGACGAGCAGCAGCACGCCAAGCCCGATCCCGAGGCCGCGGGCCAGCCACCGCCAGGCGCGGCGGCGGTGCGGACGCTGCGATTGCGGCTCCTGCTCGGTTTCAGCCATCAGAACGCCTGGCCAATGGAGATGTAGAACTGCAAGAGATCATCGACGTCGCGGCCGTTGAGGGGGAAGGCGATATCGAGGCGCAGCGGCCCAAAGCCGGTGAAGTAGCGGGCGCCGAGCCCCGCTGCCCACTGCAGGTCGTTGTCGAACGTCGGTACCACCTCATCATAGACTTGGCCGCCGTCGACAAACGTCACGAGGCCCAAGGACTCGGTCAACCGCGTGCGCAGCTCGGTGTTGAGCTCGACGGCGGACCGGCCACCGAGCGGATTGTTGTCGTCGTCCAGGGGCCCCAGCGTGCGGAAGGCGTACCCACGGACCGAGCCGCCGCCGCCCGCATAGAGACGCATGTTGGCGGGCACGGTGGAGCGGCTGGCGCCTTGAATGCTGCCCAGCCGACCGCGGCCGGCAAGCACGAACCGCCCGCTCTCGACCAGCCGCTGGTAGCCGGCCAGCGTTGCGTTGGTGGCGACGAACTGGGTTTGCGTGCCGGCAACGCTGACGTACGGTGCGACCGCAAGGGCGGCGCGGATCCCCTTGGTCGGATCGAGCTCGTCATCGCGGGTGTCGTAAATCAGCGTGCTCGACAGCCCGACGAGAACATAGTTGTCCTTGTTGCCATCCTGCTCCAGTTGCGCCAGCACGAAGGCCGGCCCGCTGGTGATCATCCAGTGGTCATAGAAGCGGCGTTCGATGCCGGCGAAGGAGGAGATGCTGAGCTCGTCGAACGCTTCTGAGGATTCACGGCGCAGCCGCGTATCGGCGACGATTGCTTGCTTTCGATTGAGAAAGTAGGGCTTGCGGAACCGCGCATCGACCGATTGGCCGATCATCGAGCCGGTGGCCCGCAAGCGCAGCGACTCCCCGCGGCCAAACAGGTTGCGGTGCTCCCACGAGAGCTGGCCGCCGAATCCCTCCTCGTCGGTCGCATAGCTGGCGCCGACACCGACCGAGCGCCGTTTGCGTTCCTTGAGCGTGAGCCGCACCGGGATCGCCTGGCTGTCTGCAGCCGGCTCCTCGCGCTCGATACTGATGGTGGAGAACAGCTGGGTGCCGGCCAAGACGCTGCGGATGCGGTCCAGCTCGCGGCTGTCGAAGGTGCGGCCCTCGTGCCATTGGACGAGGCGCTCGACGTAGCTCTGCCGCACCCGCTCCAGGCCATCGATGTGCAGGGGGCCGATCTTCATTGCTGGGCCGGCATCAACACGAATGGTGGCACGCACGGTCCGCGCCGCACGATCGGCGACATAGCGACGTTCGATCAAGCGGGCGTTCGGGTGGCCGCGCTCGGACAGGCGGGCGAGCAGGGTGCGCTCGGCCTCGACCAGCGGGCTGGCGGTCGCATGGATGCCGATCTTGAGGCCGACATCGCTGGCGCCGAGCGGCGCCTTGCCCGGCGGCGGACCCGGCTCATAGACGATCTCGTACGCCTCCAGGCGAAAGCGCGGGCCGGGCGTGATGCGCAGGGCGACCTGAGCCGGCTGCACCGCGATATCGGTGGTGGTGTCGATCCTAGCGTCGTAATAGGCTTCCGACTGCAGCACCTGGTTGAAGCGCTGGACGTCGTCGGCAACCCGCCTGCGCAGCGCCGCCAGCGAGGCAGGCGGCCGGTCTTTGTTTGCGATCAGCCCCGAGGAGGCCTCCAGGAGCGCCTTGAGGCTGGCCGGCAGCGCGCCCTCGATGCGAACCTCGTACGGGATCGGCTCGCTCGCGGTCGCGTCGACGTCCTCCAACTCGGCGCCTTCGGCCCGCTCCGACCCGAACAGCCGCTCCCTGATCTGAGTGAGCTGGGCGCAGCCTTGCATCAGGAGGAGGAGAGCGCACAAGAGAGGCGCGAGGCGGGCGAGCGGAAAGCGCGCGCGCGTTGGGCGTTCGGCGACCATTCGTGCGGTTCGCTGCTCCTCTCCTCGCGTCGCGGCAGCGCGCTTGCGTTGCGCGGGGCCGCGGCCAGCACAACCCGAGCCACGGCGCGGCGGGAGTTATCGGCGCCTCGGCGGGACTTAGCAACAGCGATGTTGCGGTGAGCCACCCGCTGGAAGAGGGAGCCGGGCGCTGGTGTGCGCCCGGCTTCGAGTTGGGAGGCAGGGAGGGATCAGATCAGGATGAAATCTGTGGCATCGAACAAGGTGGGGGCGACCCCTTGCACGACGCAGAGGTCCTCGCCCGTGGCCGTGACCTCGATCAGCGTATCGGCCGCACCCGACGCGCTGATCTTCAGTTGCGCGAAGCTAAGCCCACCGGTGAGGCCGAACTTGTCGTGGCCATCCTGGAAATAGGTGATGAGGTCGGTGCCATCGCCGGCGGCGCAGGCGAAGATATCGCGGTGGTTGCTGCCGGTGATCGTGTCGTTGCCGCCGCCGCCACTCAGGATATTGGCGACGCTCCAAGGATCGCCCCCGGTGAGGGTGAGGAAATCGCCATACGCATCCGAACCGCCGACGGCAACGATGTGGTCGTCGCCGGCATCGCCGTAGAGAAGGTTGCGAGCAACGACTTCAAAAGAGGCGGCATCGGCCGTGCCGGCGATGGTGTCGTTGCCAGCGCCGCCATGGATCTCGTTGCGAACGGTACCGGGGAAGTCGAGCGCGCAGCTTGCCGTAAGGACGTCGGAGCCGCTGCCGCCGTCGAGGACGTTGCTGCCGGCATAAGCCGATGCCTCGATGGTGTCGCTTCCGGCGCCGCCCTCAATGTCGTTCAGCACCGTGAAGCTGAGCGAGGCCGTATCTCCCTCCCCCTTTGCAGAGGCATTGACATAGTCATCGCCATCGCCGCCGGTAGCAGTGTTGGTGGCGTCGGCAACGCCGGAGTTTTTCGTTTCGGCCGTCAGATAGAGGGCATCGTTGCCGGCACCGCCGTCGACGGTGTTGGCTGTGCCGCCGAACCTGTCGCTAAACTCAACGTGCGCCTCGACGTGGATGATGTCGTTGTCCTCGCCCCCTTGAGCGGAGTTCCAGGCAGCGCCTTCGGACCCCTGCGCGGTCGCGATCAGATCGATGCGGTCGTGGCCGTCATCGCCGTTGGCCGTATTCGATGAGGAGCCGACAATAACGCCCCCCTCGTCAGCGGTTCCCGTGATGGTGTCGTCGCCGGCGCCGCCGGTTAGCGAATTTGCGGCAGTGGCTCCCTCACCGGTCGCCTTGGTCGCCGCCGTGATTTGGTCGTTGCCGGCATCACCGCTGACGCTGGTCTCGGCGGCCGCTCCAACGCCAAGTGCCTCTGTCGTGGCGGCAATCGAGTCGTTGCCGCTGCCACCTTCGATGCTGTGAATGCCGCGTGCATCGCCTCCAGCTATGAAGGCGTTGACGTCCGATTCAACGTGGTCGTCGCCACCGTCGCCAAGGACGGTGGTCTCGGCAATGGCGCGGCCAGAATAGGATCTGTAATCGACGGAGGCTTCGCTGCTGGCGTTGATGGTGTCATTGTCCGCACCGCCGGAAATCCTGAGCGTGGCAGAACCCTCAGCCGGTACAATCAGAAACGGATCGATGTCTGCCGCAGCCGCTACACTGACATCGATCGCATCAGCGCCGTCATTGCCCTCGGCGCAGTAGGCAGCTGCGGCAGCCTTATTGACCGGCCTGTCCGCGATCACCGCGTCGATGCTGTCATCACCGATGCCGCCGAAGGCGCAGCCGTCGCTGCCGCCGTCGTCGCGGATCGCATCGTTGCCGGCATCGCCGTAGAGCTTGTCCGTGCCGAGGCCGCCCTGCATCGTATCGTTGCCGTGGTTGCCGTGCGCCCAGTCGTCGCCATCGCCCATGTCGACCCGGTCGGCCCCGGAGCCGGCGAGCGCCTCATCGTTGCCGGCACCACCCAAGATGGTGTTGTTGCCCGCGCCCCCGTAGAGGCGGTCATTGTCCGCGCCGCCGTCGAGGAGGTCGTTGCCGTCGTCGCCGAACAGGTCGTCGCGACCCGCGTCGCCCCGCGCCGTGTCATTGCCGGCGCCGCCGCGAAACGTGTCGTTACCGGTGCCGCCGATCAACAGATCCGCGCCCACATCCCCGTTCAGCTTGTCGTTGCCGGAGCCGCCATCGACCGTGTCGTCACCGGCCCGCGCATTGGTCCAGTCATTGCCTGCCAAGAGCGAGATCGAGTCGTTCTCTGCGGTGCCGAGCAGTGTGTCGCCACCGTTCGTGCCAAAGATCGTCGCCACGATGTAACCCCCGTTTCATGCGCAGGAGGGCGAGTGTCCTGCCCTCGACTGCAGCTTTCGATCAAGCACGCGCCAAGCGCGCGCGTTACTGACGGTAAAATGCTACCGCAAATATTTGATTTCTTGAATGCTGTAAAAGAAGCAGGGATGGTTGCGCACTTGAGCGCAATTGCCCCGTCTGCGTCATTCCGCCCCGGGATATGGCCAAGATGTTGGCCCTACTGTTGCTGTTATTTATAATGATAGTTGTTTCGTTTTCCCGGCACCGCCGATGTCAGCCCGCTTTCGCGCCATCCGCTCCCCCAGCGCCGGCAGCCTCGGCCGCTACTGCCGCCGCGGCGGCCGGACCGAGCGTAGGCGGTGCATCGACGATCACGCGCCTGGGCGCGAACTTGATGCCGTGCTGCTGGAACGCCTCCTGCACGCGGCGAAAAACCTCGCGGCGCAGCACGAACTGCTCGCCCGGCCGGGCCATGAACTTGACGCGGACGATGAAGGAGGAGTCGTCCATGCGGTGCACGCCTTGCGACTTCAAGGGCTGGATGAAGTGCTGGCCGTATTCGGGATCGGCCATCATCTCCTGGCCGACCTGCTTGACGATCTTGCGCACCTGCTCCAGATCGGCATCGAACGGCACCCGCAGCTCAAGCTTCATGATCGCCCAGTCGCGGCTGTAGTTGGTGACGCGGCGGATGACGCCGAAGGGGATGGTGTTGATCTGGCCAAGGTGGTGGCGCAGCATCAAGGCGCGCACCGACATCCGCTCGACCGTCCCCTTGCCCTCGCCGACGTCGATGTACTCGCCGACGCGGAACGCATCGTCGATGAGGAAGAAGACGCCGGAGATGATATCGCGCACGAGGGTCTGCGCGCCGAAACCGACGGCGATGCCGACGACGCCGGCACCCGCCAGCAGCGGGCCGATGTTGATGCCCATGGCCGAGATCGCGATCAGCGCCACGGTGACCAGGAGCGTGATGAACAGGAACTTGCGCAACAGCGGCAGCAGGGTTTCCAGCCGCGTCAGCCCCGTGCCCATGGCTTCGTCTTCGACCAGCGCCAGGGCACCGAGCCGCTCGTGCGGCAGTTGGCGGTTGATCGCGGTCTTGATGATGCCCCAGCCGGCCGACGCCAGGATCAGCGTGATGATGATGTCGAACAGGGAGTTGGCGATCCGCGCGCCCAGGCTGTGCGCCGCGAGCGCGTCAAGGTCGACCTCCCAGATTTCCGCCAGCAGCAGCACGACGACAACGCCAAGCAGAATGTTGCCGTTGCGCATGATGACGCGGCCGTAGCCGTCAGTGTCGCCGACGTCCGTGACCGCCGATGGCTCCGTTTCGAGGAGCGCCATTTCGACGGGCGCCATTTCGACGGGCGCCATTTCGACGGGCGCTGGCGTGCCGGAAACGGCAGCGCGGTCGCCGAAGAAGCGATCCACCGCCATCCGCAACAGGCCGTGGAGGATCGGGACGGCGATCAGCACCGCCAGCGTCGGCACTGTGTGGGCGGTCTGTGTTTCGCCGGTCAAGAGCCGGTTCGCGGTCGCGGACAAGGCCATCGCGACCACGTAGCAGATGGCGAACACATACCAGTGGCCGGCGATCAGCCCGCCCAAGCCGGTTGCCCGCTCGACACCTTCGGCGGAGCGAATGCCGACGAGGCGGCTAATGCCATCGTGGTGGGCACCGATGACGGCGACGATGGCGACAAAATTGAGAACCAGGATCAACTGGCCAAAAGCCAGCAAGAGCGCGGGATCGACACCGATATGGTCGAGAAACAATCCGCTCAATACTGTGGCGGCGCCGAGCGCGGCAAGGAAGAGGAAGCTCCAGTAGAGTTGACGTGCCGTGGCATCGTCGATCGCGGGAAGGCGCAAGCCGCCCTGATCGGGGGCGAGCAGCAGGCGCAAGAACGCGGCGCCGGTTCGCACGCAGAGGACGAAGGCGAGGATCGTCCAGAAGGCAAGCCGCGCCGCCTCATGCCCCTGATACACCAAGAAGAACATTGCGATCGCGATCAGGGCGAAGGCCGCCAGTTCGACGGTGCTGACAATGAAGCGGAGCGCCAGAACGCCGAGCTTGCCAAAGTCAGAACGGGTATCGAGCGCCGGCAGGCGGATCAGGAGCGGCCGGAACAGCCGGCGCGCCATCCCCTCGCCGGCCCAGGCGACCGCCAGGATCACCAGTGTCGAGGCCACCAGTTGCCAAACGTGCTCGGCCCCGTAACCCTTGGTAATGCGCCTGAGGATGAAGGGGCCGAGCGACGGCAATTCGGCCGCGGCGGCGAGCATCTCCTTGAGCCGCCCGTGGAGCGTGTACATGTCGGCCTGGATGCGAAACAGAAGGCTGTCCGGCTCGGCAGCCGCTATGTCGGCGTCGGCGGCAGGCTCCGCCGCCCACCCGCTCGCGGCAAGCACGATCGAGACGAGGACGACAACGGCAAGGCTCACGAGCAGGGCCGGTACCGGCTCCACCCCGCGCCAATGCGCACCGTCGCTGCCGGATCCCCGAAGCCTCATCATCGCCCCTTCCCTTCGCCCGCCTGGCGGACGCGGCACACCTTTACCGCCAGTGCCGCGTCGATTCCGACCGACGGCGTGAGATTGCCCGTAATCGGGTGTGATGTCATGTCCTCAGCCGCTGATGATCGTCAGCGGCAATTCACCCAGCCTGCAGTTAGCGATTTCCGTTTGACGGCAGCGCATGCTGCCGAATATGACAACAATTCGCATGTGCGCCGTTGCGGACGTTGAGCGGGCCTTCGGCGTGCGTGCCCAGGGGCGAAGAAGCTCGAACTCGCCAACCACCACAATTGGTTGCGGGTAATTTGGGTCGCTGTGTTCCGGCAACGGGGAGGAGTCATGCAGGTGAGGCAGGCAGAGCAGTGCTCCCTGCTGCGCGCCGTTCATCGGCGTCCGCTTGCGCGCCTGGGCGCTGTCCTCGCACTGTTCGCCTATATCGTCGTCAGCCTGTCGCCACTCTGGGTCCCGGCCGCCGAACGGAACGGCATTGAGGTCTGCACCGCCAACGGCCTCCGGATCATTGCCGCAGATATCCCGTCTTCGGGCGCTCCCTCCGACAAGCAAAACGCAAAGAACGACTGCCCGCTTTGCAGGATTCTCACTGGTTTTGTGCTGCCGTCAGCGGTTGACGCCGTTCATTCGGTTGCATTCATCGAACAAGCGGTCGCATGGCCGGATTTCAGTTGTGAAATCGGCGCCCGCTTTACTGGTTTCGATCGTCTTTCCCGCGCGCCGCCCGCCCTCTCCTGAAGGCCTCCTAACACTTTAGCTCAATTCTTGGCCTTTCGAAAGGAGAGGACATGCGCAGTCTTACTGCGTCCATGTCGGCGGGATGGTTTTGCCTGTTTTGCGTACAAGCCGCCATCGCCGACGACAATCTCGTGGCTCAGTCCACCTCTGGGACCAATGCGGCCCCCGCAAGCCCCAGTCCAATGATGATGATGATGATGATGCCGGCAATACCGCCGATCGGGATCGGGGGTGGCCGTGTCATCAAGCCGGGCCAGCTCATGCTCAGCTACCGTTACATGCTCTCGCAGAAGAACCAGCTCGCTAAGGGCGACGACAACTTGAGCACGACGGACGTTGCCACCATGCGCAATCACTTCGCCGGCAGGCCCGGGCAGCCGGCGACCTATCGCAGCGCGCCCGAGAACATGACCGTGCAAGTCCATGGTTTCGGGGCGCAGGTCGGCATCACGGATGACCTTTCGGCAATGATCGGTATTCCATACGTGATCAAGGAGAGAACGGCCGTTACGTTCCAAGGACCATCCGGAACCACGAAGCTCGGCACATTCGAGAACGAAACCTCGGGCATCGGCGATATCGCGGTCAGTGGGCTCTACAAACTCTATGACGACCCGGTGCATCACCTGCACCTGATGGCCGGCCTCAGCTTCCCCACCGGATCGATCCGCGAAGACGGCAAGACGCTGGCACCGAACGGGACGACGAGCAGACGGCGGCTTGCGTATGGCCTGCAACTCGGCAGCGGAACCTACGGCCTGTTGCCGGGGTTGACGTACTGGGGCGCACGCGGGGATTGGAACTGGGGCATCCAGGCGCTCGGCCAGATCAATCTGGGCGAAAACGATGAAGGCTACACGTTTGGCGATCGCGCCTACGTCTCGGCGTGGGGCGGCTACACGTTGGGGTACGGCTTCACCGCGTCGCTGCGCTTGAGCCAAGAGTACCTGGGCGACGTCGACGGTAACGATAACAGCATCACCGGCGCCAGCCCGACCTCGGATCCGAACAACTACGGCGGCTGGAAGACCCTGGCCTCGTTCGGGCTCGACTATCGGGTCCCGGACGGCCTGCTCAAGGGCGTAACCCCCGGCATCGAGTTTACCGTCCCGCTGTACCAGGACCTCAACGGTCCGCAGCTCGAGGACGCGTGGACCCTGTTTGTCGGCGTCAGGAAAGTATTCACCTTCTAGGCCCGGGGTGATCAAGCAAGCGCTCGTTGCGGGCCCTTAACCCAAGCAGGAGATATGACAATGCTTCGCAAGATCTTTCTTGCCTTCGCTCTGATCGGCGTGCTGGCGGCAATGCCGGCAGCACTGCCGGCTGCCGCCGACAGTCCCGGTTCGCTGTTCGTCAACATGACCAGCGACGATGACCATCGCGCGAATATGGCGATCACGTTCTCCAAGAACCAGTTGGAGCGTGGCCACCCGGTGACGATTTTCCTGAATGATCGCGGCGTTTTCGTCGGCGCCAAGTCAAATGCCGAAAAGTTCAAGGGCCAGCAGCAAGCGCTGACGGAATTGATGGCCAAGGGTGCCCTGGTGATCGTCTGCCCATTCTGTGCCAAGCACTACGGCATCGATACGGCCGACCTCATTGACGGCGCCAAGCTTGGCAACCCGGATCTCACGGGCAGCCTTCTGTTCAAGGAAGACACCAAGACAATGAGCTGGTGAGCTGACTTTAGCGGGCGGCCGGGCTTGAAAAACATCAAGCCCGGCCGGTTCGGGGAAGTTGCAACTGATGCACGACACGCATTCATGAAAGGCGGACTTCCGACCCTTGCGCTGGAACCGCCCGATCGTCAGACTCCGCCACCTTCGTTCGTTCTCCCCTGTCTTCCACGCCTCGTTGCCGCTCCCTTCGCCCGGCTGGCAATCTGGCCTGCAATGCGGGTACGGCACATGGTATACATGATGCGCGATTTCGTTTCTTCTGTATCCAAAGAGCCATTCCAAGCCCGTGCACTGTCCGAATGAAAAACGCCTCCACGCACGCGATCTGGAATCCCAAGACCGGTATAACGGACCTCGAAGCCGATCCACACGAGCTGCGGGCCTCTGAGGTTCCCGGCATCAGGGCGGTCTGGGCTGATCAGCGGGAGCGGCTGAAGGGCACGGCCCAGTTAGCGGATTTCACGGAGAAATTGAGTCGTGAGTGGGCGATTGAGACGGGCGTCATCGAGAATCTCTACGAGATCGAACGCGGAGTTACTCAGTCCCTTATCGAGCAGGGGTTCCGGGCGGAACTGCTGAGCCACGGCTCAACGAATAAGCCGCGAGACTACGTGCTTCAGTTGCTGCGCGACCAGAAGGACGTCTTGGATGGCGTGTTCGATTTTGTGAAGAGCAATCGCAGTCTTTCCGCATCATACTTCAAGGAACTCCACGCCGCCTTGCTGAGAAGTCAGGAAACTACGGACGGCCTCGATGCGCTCGGGCACCCGGTGAGGATCCGTCTTATCAAGGGCGCCTGGAAGGCGCAGGCAAACTATCCTGTGCGCAACGGCGTGACCTACACCTATTGCCCGCCCGAGCACGTAAGCTCGGAGATGGACCGCCTGATTGAGATGCACGCCAATCATGTCAGCAGGAACATCCCGACCGAGATCCAAGCTGCATGGCTGCACCACCGCTTCGCCCAGATCCACCCCTTCCAAGATGGAAACGGGCGGGTCGCCCGCGCGATCGCCTCACTTGTCCTTGTGAAAGACGGCCTCTTCCCGCTTGTCGTGACGCGCAACGACAGATCGAAGTATCTGGACGGATTAGAGGCAGCGGACAACGGAAACCTCAAGCCGTTGATCGACCTGATCGCAAAACTGCAGATCACCCAATTCCGCAAGGCAACCGACATCTCTCAGGCGTTGCTGGTGGAGGAAGACGTGCAAGCGGCTCTCCGCGGGCTGCGCAAGGCCGCCGACAAGGTCGCCGCCGAGAAGATCGCCACGCTCAGGGGGGTATTCGAGCTTGCGCACCAGATCGAGGACGACCTCAACTCCCGCTTGAACGCGATCGCCCCGACCATTGCTGAAGCTCTTCAGCGGGTTACGGCCGTTGCGACTGCTTCCGTCGCACAATCCACCGCCCAGACCGACCACTACTTCCGGGCGCAGATCATCGAGATCGCCAAGAAACACATCGACTACTTCGCAGACACCTCGGAGTACCGGTCCTGGATCGCCTTGAACATGCGCTGGTCGCGTCGCAGCAGGCTCGTTTTCGCAATCCATGGAGTTGGCAGGCCGTTCAATGGCAGCCTTATCTGCGCTCCATTCCTTGAATTCATGGATACGGATGAGGACGGTCAGACGAGGTCGGCACTGGTTCCGGTCTCTGAAGACGGGTTTGTATTCTTTTACAACGAGAAAGGAGACAGTTTGCTCGCGCGTTTCAAGCCGTGGCGCGAGAATGCGCTCAAGGTCGCGCTAAAGGAACTGACGCAGAACCTGTAGACAGGGCTCTCGTTGATTGTCGCCGCGAAAAGCGGAACACCAATGTCCGCAGCCCTCCGCCAGCGATTCAGTCGTCCTGCCGGAAACGGTTCTGTTGCGAGTCGCAAACGCCCGCAACATGGTCGCGGATCCATGCGGCGAAGGCCGCTTCCGATCGAGAACCGGCGGCGACTTCGAGGATCACCAGGACACATGCTTCGTCGTCGGCGGTCAGGCGGAGACTATTCAGCGCCAGGAAGAGCTCGACAACCACCAGCGCCGTCCGCTTGTTGCCATCAACGAAGGGATGGTTGCGGGCGAGGCCGTAGCCGTATGCGGCGGCAAACGAAGGCAGATCCGAGGCGGCCTCGTAAACCTGCAGGGTTTGCGGGCGGGCCAAAGTCGATTTCAGCAGACCGGCATCGCGGAGCCCCGGAGCGCCTCCATGCTCAACGAGCTGCTCGTCGTGGATGGCCAACACGACGGCCTCGCCAACCCAGACGATGGGCACCTATTTTGCCAACTCACGCAACGCCGCGCGCCGCTCCTTCATGATGCGGCGGGCCTCTGCCATGTGCTCGTCGAACTCCGGGTTGTACGGTGTCAGCCGGTATCCATCAGGCGCTTCGGTCAAGAAAAGGGTATCGCCCTTTGCCAGCTTCAGCCGTGCCAACGCCTCCTTCGGCAAGACGACGCCGACCGAATTGCCGATTGCCGTGAGCTTGAGTGTCACGACCGAGCTCAAGGCCTCCTCCTTGCGTTACAACATCCGTACGAACAGGATAGGCGATGCCGCAGGCCGCCACAACCACGTTCACTGGCCACGGCTGGCGGGAACGAAAACTGTCGATACGAGAGCGTCATTGCCGGTGGCTGGCCATCTTGGACACGCTTCGAACTGTCTGCAGGTCGTTCATCGATCAGTTGCTGGAGTCGAACGCGCGGTTGCCAACGGCCGAGGTATTGCCCATCCTTCGGCGAAGCATGCGTTTAGGCTACGAGCTATGAAACAACATTCAGACGAAGAGCCTCTTCTCACGGAGATCACGCCGCACAACTTCTTGTCGTTCGGGCCGGAGGCGCAGGCGATTCCCCTGAGAAAGTTGAACATTCTGATTGGACCTAACGGATCCGGTAAGTCAAATCTGATTGATGCCATCAGCCTGTTGCGGGCCGCCCCCAACGATGAGCCGCCGAAGGATGTCCGGAGCGTTGTCAGCCTCGGTGGTGGTGTTCGCGAGTGGATCTGGAAAGGTGCGCCCAAGCAGCCGGCATCAGTCTCGGTTGTCTTTGCGTATCCGCGTGGCCCGCAACCAATTCGCCATATGCTAGAGTTCCGCGCAGAGGATCAAGCGTTCCGCTTAACCGATGAGAAAATCGAGCACGAGAAACCGCACGGCGACCAGCTACGGCCGTACTTCTTCTATCATTTTGAATCCGGCCGACCCGTGGTAAATATCAAAGGAAAATCACGAAAGTTGCAGCGGGAAAACATCGAACCTGATGTCTCCATCCTCGCTCAGCGACGCGATCCAGAACAATATCCGGAAATCACTTATATTAGCGATCGGTATGGTCGTATCCGTATCTACAGGGAATGGGCCTTTGGTCGAAACACGATATTCCGAGAACCCCAGAGGGCGGATCTGCGGACCGACCGTTTGGAGGAGGACTTTTCCAACATCGGCCTATTTCTCAACCGTTTGCGCCGTCACCCGCAGACAAAGCAAGTAATCCTGACCTATTTGCGCGATATCTACGAGGGCGTTGACGACTTTGATGTCAGTATCGAGGGCGGCACGGTGCAGGTGTTCTTTACCGAGGGCCGATTTACAGTTCCAGCAACCCGGCTTTCGGACGGAACCCTGCGATTCTTGTGTCTGCTCGCAATCCTCTGCGACCCATCGCCGCCGCCACTCGTCTGCATCGAGGAACCGGAGCTAGGGCTGCACCCAGACATCTTGCCGAAAATAGCGGACCTCCTCTTAGAAGCATCAGAGCGGATGCAACTCTTGGTAACAACGCACTCGGACATCCTGGTCGATGCGTTGTCAGAAACCCCTGAAAGCGTTCTTGTCTGCGAAAAGCGGGACGGCATAACCTCTGTTGAAAGGCTTGACGCCGATAGGATCCGCCCGTGGCTCGATCGGTATCGGCTGGGTGAACTGTGGCTGAAGGGCGAAGTTGGGGGTACGCGCTGGTGACTGCGAAAAAGATCTACATCGAGGGAGGTGGAGATTCCAAAGAACTGCGCGCTCGCTGTCGCGAAGGCTTTCGGAAGCTCTTGGAAAACGCCAACTTCAAGGACCGAATGCCGCGTCTCGTTGCCTGTGGTGGACGCTCGCAGACATACCAGGATTTTTCAGCCGGCCTCAGGCAAGCGACCAATGGGTACACGGCCATGCTGGTGGACAGCGAAGACGTGGTAACCGACATCGAGAAACCGTGGGATCATCTGCAAACTCGGGCGAATGACAGATGGCAGCGCCCCCCTACCGCGACCGATGATCAAGTCTTTCTCATGACTACCTGTATGGAAACTTGGATTGTGGCCGATCGTCGAGCCCTGCAACATCATTACGCCCAACTGAACGAGAATCGGTTACCAGCGCTCCCTACGTTGGAGACAAGGGGACGACATGTTGTGCAGGACGCACTCGAAGCGGCGACGAGCGCCTGCAGGAACGCCTATGCGAAGGGCAAGCGGTCTTTCCACGTTCTTGGGAAACTCGATCCTGACACCCTGAAAAAGTACTTGCCGTCGTTTTCGAGGATGATCCGCATACTCAACCAGAAGCTTTGACGCCTTCTCTGGCGCCCTTTGCGCTTCATCATCGCGTGGCTGGGGGACCTGGATTCGAACCAGGGCCGCTCGGTCCAGAGCCGAGAATTCTACCGCTAAACTATCCCCCATGCGCCCGGCGGCGAAGAGGGAAAATGCCACTCGGGCAACGCCTCTCCGCCCGCCGGCGATGGATCGCCAAGCCACGCCAAGGTATCGCCATCGCAGCGCCGCCGCAAGGGGACCCTTTGCGCCGGCGGGCCTGATGGCGCGCGCTTGTCATCACGGCCGGTTGGGGTCCTGCCGCGGTCCCGGCACCGGCTTCTTGCTCAAGAACGCGGCGCGGATGATATCGGTCTCGGCCTGCGACCAGTTGTTCAACGGATCGTTGGCGGGATACTGCTGGGCGAGATAATAGGCGCGCACGCTGACGTGGTCGCGCAGGGCCACGACAATATCCTCGCGGCAGCCGTGGAACGCCTCCCACGATGGCTCGGCCGCCGGGCGAACACGGCGGATGAAGGTGAGCGCTTCCTCGGGCGGCATCAGTTCGACGAAGGCCAAGTAGGCGAGAACGGCCAGCGGCGCGCGGTTGAGGCCGGCGGTACAGTGCACATAGACGCGGTGACTGGTGGCCAACAGGATCGCCAGTGCGCGCACCGCCTGCGGCAGGTTGATGCGCTGATCGGGCGGATTGAAGTCGAGCATCGGCGTGTTCAGCATCAGCGCGCCACGCGCGACGCCGTGCTCCCGGTGGCTCTCGTAATCGATGCCGAAGGCGGAGCGGCACTCCTCACTCTGCAGCGACAACAGCGCCGTCGCCCCGGCTTCCTCGCAAATGCGGTCGATGTCCTCGATGATCATCGGGCACGAGCCGATGACCATGTCGGTGCGGACCTCGTCCCAGTTCAGACTCCACTGCCAGTTCATCGTGCCCTTCGGTTCTGGGGAAGAGGGGCGGCTCCCCGGTTGATGAGAGGAGACGAACCCTTATGCCGGACCTGCCGTCCCGATGCCAGTGTGGCGGTCGGCCGCATCGGCGAGCGCGCGCAAGGCGGGGGCGACCTGCACAGGGCAGGTAGCACCGCCACCCAGCCGTCGCAAGGCCGGCGGTAGGCGGTCCAGCTGCGCGGCGGCGTGCGCGCGGATGGCATCGAGCGTCGGCAGCGGCGCGACGCGACAGCCGGCGCGCACGACGGGCGCAAGGAGAGGCTCGCCGGTCTGGACGTCGCCTTCGGCGGTCAGGATGTCACTTACGAGCGTGCCGTCGTCTGCATAGCGGCGGAAAACCTGCTTGCGCCCGGGCCAAGTCGCCTTGCCCTCCGAGCGCTTGCGCCGCGGGATGCCCGCATACTCCTGCAGCTTGTAAGCGCAGTCGAGCGCCGGCGCGTCCTCCGACGTAACCAGGCTGGTACCGATGCCGAAGCCATCGATCGGCACGGCATTGGCAGTGAAGGTGGCGAGCCGATCCTCATCGAGGCCGCCGCTGGCAAAGATCTTGACCTCGGCCAAGCCGCCCGCATCGAGGATCGCGCGCACCGCGCGGGCGTGGCTGGCAAGATCACCGGAATCGAGGCGGACGCCACGGAGCACGATACCGGCTGCCTTGAGTCGCGGCGCGAGTGCCACCACCTTCCGCGCCCCGGCTTCGGTATCGTAGGTGTCGATCAGGAGAACGAGGTTGTCCGGACGCGAGCGGGCGAAGCGCTCGAACGCCAGCGCTTCGTCGTCGTGCGCCTGGATGAAGGCGTGCGCCATGGTGCCGAAGATGGGGATGCCGAACATCCTTCCGGCAAGCACGGTGGCGGTGCCGGCAAAGCCCGCAATATAGGCCGCGCGCGCCGCCAACAGGCCCGCCTCGGCGCCATGCGCGCGCCTGAGCCCGAAATCGATCAGGGTTCGCCTCGGCGCCGCCAGCACCATGCGCGCCGCTTTTGATGCCACCACCGTCTGCAGCTGCATGAGGTTGATCAGCCGCGTTTCCATGAACTGCGCTTGGGGCAGCGGCGCGATGATGCGCAACAGCGGCTCGTCCGGAAAGAACACAGTGCCCTCCGCCATCGCATCGGCATCGCCGGTGAAGCGAAATCCTTCGAGATAGCGGAGGAAATCGGCGGAGAAGCGGCCCGTCCCGCGCAGCCAGTCGAGATCGGCGGCGGAAAAGCGCACGGCTTCCAGGAACTCGACCACCTGCGCCAGGCCCGCCGCCATCAGGAAGTTGCGCCGCGGCGGCAGCTTGCGGCAGAAGAACTCGAACACAGCCGTCCCGGTCATGCCATGCTCCAGGTACGACTGCATCATGTTGAGCTGGTAGAGGTCGGTCAGCAGCGGGTTGGCGAACAGGTCCATCAGGTGTCTCGGCGGCTGCGCGGCGCGAGGAGGGCCTAGCCCTTGATGCAGATCAGCGGTTCGAGCCTGGCCACTTTGGTCGCGAGCCGGGCGCGATGGGCGGCAGCGACGACCGCATCGACGTCCTTGTAGGCGCCGGGCGCCTCCTCTGCCACCCCCTTGGCGGAGCGGCTGCGGACGATGATGCCGCGCTCGGCGAGCGAGTCGATGACGGCGCGACCCTGCCAGCGCTGGCGGGCGGCGTGGCGGGAGAGGCTGCGGCCGGCGCCGTGACAGGCGGATGCGAACGCGCGCGTCGTCCCTTCAGCAGTGCCGCGCAGGATCCACGAGCCGGTGCCCATGGTGCCGCCGATCAGCACCGGCTGGCCGACGGCGCGCAGATCGGGCGGTAGTGCCGGATGGCCGGGCCCAAGCGCGCGGGTCGCCCCCTTGCGGTGGACGTAAAGTGCGCGCGCACGCCCCTCGACCGTGTGCGTCTCCTCCTTGCACGTGTTGTGCGAGACATCGTAGAGGAGCCTGAGCTGCGCCCGCGGCAGGATCGCGGCAAAGACGCTGCGGGCGAGGTGGGTAAGGATCTGCCGGTTGGCGAGCGCGCAGTTGATCGCCGCGCGCATGGCGCCCAGGTAGCGCTGGCCGGTCTCGGATGCAATCGGCGCACAGGCGAGCTCCCGGTCCGGCAACGCAATCCCATGGCTGGCGGCGGTGAGTGCCATCTCCCGCAACGCCTCGGTGCCGATCTGATGGCCGAGCCCACGCGAGCCGCAGTGGATGCTGACGACGGCATCGCCCGTCTTGAGCCCGTAGACGCGCGCGGCGTCTTCATCGAAGACCGCAGCGACCCGCTGCACTTCGAGATAGTGGTTGCCGGAGCCGAGCGTGCCCATTTCCCCCTTCTGCCGTTCCTTCGCCTTCGCGGAGATGAATTCCGGGCAAGCGCCAGCGACGCAGCCGTAATCCTCCGTGCGGGTCAGGTCGTCCGCCTCGCCCCAGCCGCGTCCCACCGCCCAGGCGGCGCCACCTCGCAGCATCGCGTCCATGTCTTTGGGTGTGAGCGAGATCTCACCGTGCGAGCCGACACCGGCGGGGATGCGCTGAAACAGCGCGTCCGCCAGCCGCTCGCGCTGGGCGGCGATCGCACCCGCACCGATGCCGGTCAGGAGCGTGCGCACGCCGCACGAAATATCGAAGCCGACGCCGCCGGCAGAGATGACGCCGCCCTCGTCCGGATCGAACGCGGCCACGCCGCCGATCGGAAAGCCGTAACCCCAGTGTGCGTCCGGCATGGCGTACGATGCCTCGACGATCCCCGGCAGCATGGCGACGTTGGCCGCCTGTTCGAGGACCTTGTCGTCAAGGCCTGCGATCAGATCGGCACTGGCGAAGATCCGCGCCGGCACCCGCATCGCACCTTCCTGTGCGATCTCCCATTCGTCCTCGCCGATGCGGTTCAGGCGTCGTTCTGGCATGGTCTCGAGGTCCTCAGCGGCACGAGTACGATCCGCTCAAACTGCGACCTTGAGGTTGACGCTCGCGGGATCAGGCATTGATTTCGATGCGTCGAGGATCTCAATGCCGACCAACCGCCCGTCTGCGTCGTAATCGAGGATAACGCCCGGCTTGTCCTCGCTGCTCTCAGCAACGGTACGCGGCGCCAGCACGATCGAAAGCGTATCGGTGTGCGGATCGTAGGTAACGTTCATTTAGACGCTCCGATACTTTGCGAGCTTACTCGTCCGATAGGCGGTAACGATCTCGGGCGGCATCCGGTCAATATCGACAATACGGCCACCCCATTCACACGTCGACGACGCATTGCGCGCACCAGCGGCCGTCGGCCAGCTGCTCGACCTTGAGTGCGGTCATGGTCGCGCCTTTGACCTCGACCGCGGCTTCGTGGCGGCTGGCATCGAACGGCTCGCCCTTGGCTTCCGCCCGCAACCGGGTGCCATCAATGGTGACGTGAAACGCACCGAACAGCAGGCCCGACGTTGCCATTTCGTAGATAATTGCGTTCAACAAATCGACCAGCAGGATATCAAGGGCCGGCGCCTCGCAGGCTATTGCGACGCTCGTGAGCGGTCTCACCGTGCCCGGATCGGCGACGACCGCGGCCAGCGCGGTCGCTGCTTCCTCAAAACTGGCTTCGAGGGTCGGGCCAAAGCCGCGCACGCCGATATCGGCGCCATGCTCGAAGTGCTCCCAGCCGCGCGTCGTCATCCTTGCCTTCGCGCCCCCTTTCGATGCTAACGATACGCCTCGAAACAGCAGCGCGAAAGCGGCGCAGGAGGGCTGGGATGCGGACACGGACCGGCGGGCGGATCGTCGTCGATGCGCTGCGGGCACACGGCTGCGAGCGGATCTTCACCGTGCCCGGGGAGAGCTTCCTCGGCCTTTTGGACGCGCTCTACGACGTGCGCGAGACGATCGATGTCGTCACCTGTCGCCACGAGGGCGGCGCCGGCTTCATGGCCGAGGCTTCGGCCAAGCTCACCGGCCGGCCCGGCGTTTGCGTGGTGAGCCGCGGCCCCGGCGCCTGCAACGCCGCCATTGCGGTGCACACGGCGCGGCAGGATTTGACGCCGATGCTGCTGTTGATCGGCCAGGTTTCGCGGCCCTTGCGCGGCCGGGAGGCGTTCCAGGAGGTCGACCACGCGCGCTTCTTCGCGCCACTCGCCAAGCATGCCGAGGAGGTGAGCCGCGCCGAGGATCTGCCGGCCGCGATCGCACGCGCCTTCTTCACCGCCGAGCAAGGGCGCGCCGGCCCGGTCGTGCTGGCGCTGCCCGAGGATCTGTTGCGGGAAGAGGCGGCGGTTGCCGATGTCGACACGCTGCCCGTCGACCTGCCCGAGCCCGATCCCGGGCTGATGGAGCGCCTGCACACGATGCTGGGCGATGCCGAGCGACCGCTCGTGATCACAGGCGGCGGCGGCTGGACGGAGCGTGCGCGCGCAGACCTCGACCGCTTTGCCGACGTCAACGGGCTCGCCGTCGCCTGCACCTTCCGGCGCAACGACATTCTCGATAACGACCACCCGAGCTTTGTCGGCGCGCTCGGCATCGCGCCTGATCCGTTACTGGTCAACCGCATCCGCGCCGCCGACCTGGTCATCGCCATCGGCACCCGCCTGGGAGAAGTCCCGACCCAAGGCTATACGCTGTTCGGCCCGCCCGGCCCGACGCTGGTGCACGTGTACCCGGACGGCCGGGAGATCGGCCGCGTGTTCCCGGCCGAACTCGCGATCGAGGCAGCAGTGGCGCCATTCATGGCCTACCTCGCGCGGTTAGCGCCCATCGGTGGCCACCGCTGGCACGACTGGACCGCGGCGGCACGTGCCGACTATCTCGCCGACCGGAAGCCGCTGATCGGCGGCGAGCCCGCAGCCGACGTCGACCTGGGCCAAGCGGTGGCGATCCTCGACGGCTTCCTTTCGGAGGACGCGATCATCACCGTCGATGCCGGCAATTTCTCGGGCTGGCCGCACCGCTTCCTCCGCCACGGCGGCGGCCGAAGGCTGTTGGGCGCCTGCAACGGGGCGATGGGCTACGGCATCCCGGCGGCGCTCGCGGCCAAGCGCGCCTTTCCCCAGCGCGAGGTGATCGCCTTTGTCGGTGATGGCGGCTTCGGCATGACCGGTGCGGAACTGCTGACCGCGCTGCAGATCGGTGCAGGGATCATCGTGCTGGTCTGCAACAACAGCATGTACGGCACCATCCGCATGCACCAGGAGCGGCGCTATCCCGGCCGGCCTGTGGCGACCGCGCTCACCAACCCCAGCTTCGCCGATATCGCCCGTGCCTTTGGCGCCGAAGGATTCTTAGTCGAGGACACGGCCGCGTTTGCACCGGCGCTGGAGGCGGCGCGCAAGAGCGGCCGGCCGGCAGTGATCGAGATCATCCCCAATCCGGAGCAGGTCTCGACACGCGCCGCACTCGCTTCACAGCGCGCGACAAGGTAGCCTGATGGGGGGCTGGTGAAGGGCCGGAAAGGCGAGCGACAATGGCGGAGCCGGCACAAATGCAGGCGATGGTGCTCGACGCACCCGGCCAGGCGCTGCAGCTGCACAGCCTGCCGGTGCCTGAGCCGCAGCCGGGCCAGGTGCTGGTGCGTGTTAGGGCGTGCGCGGTGTGCCGCACCGACCTTCATGTCGTCGACGGCGACCTCAAGGAACCCAAGCTGCCGATCATCCCCGGACACGAGATCGTCGGCCGCGTCGAAGCCTTGGGCGCCGGCGTCACCCAGTTCGCGGTCGGAACCCGCGTCGGCATTCCGTGGCTGGGCTGGACCTGCGGTGTCTGCACGTATTGCCGCAACTCTCACGAGAACCTGTGCCCCAGCGCGCGGTTCACCGGCTATCAGATCGACGGCGGCTTCGCGACCCACACGGTTGCCGACGCCCGCTACTGCTTTCCTATCGCGGGCGATGGCGATGATGCCGAGGCGTCGCCGCTGTTATGCGCCGGCCTGATCGGCTACCGCTGCCTCAAAATGGCGGGCGAAGCGGCGCGGCTCGGCATCTACGGCTTTGGTGCGGCGGCCCATATCGTCGCCCAGGTCGCGCGCTTCGAGGGCCGCCGGCTGTTCGCCTTCACCCGGCCCGGCGACACAGCCGCGCAGGAGTTTGCCCGCCGGATGGGAGCCGCGTGGGCCGGTGATGCCGATGCGCCCGCGCCCGAGGAACTCGACGCCGCGATCATCTTCGCGCCGGTCGGAGCGCTGGTGCCGGCAGCATTACGGGCGGTGCGCCCGGGCGGCACGGTGGTCTGCGGCGGCATTCACATGAGCGATATCCCTTCGTTTCCGTATGACATTCTATGGCGGGAGAAGAAGGTGGTTTCGGTCGCCAACCTCACGCGCGCCGATGGCGGCGAATTCCTGGCGCTGGCACCGAGAGTACCCGTGCACACCGAGATTGAGCGCTTTCCGCTCGCCGCCGCCAACGACGCCCTCGATCGCTTGCGCCGCGGCGCCTTGAGCGGCGCTGCCGTGCTGGTGATGGACGCGGAAGAGAATTAGGCCCACCATTGCCGCCGGCCGTAGCCCGGTCGGCCGGAACGAGGACCTGGGAGCCATGTCAAAACGCACCATCACCCTCGACGACCGCCTGTACGACTACCTGAGCGCCGTTTCGTTGCGCGAGCCTGCGCTGCTTGCCCGGCTACGGGAGGAGACAGCAGCGCTCCCCGAGGCCCGCATGCAGATTGCGCCTGAGCAAGGCCAGTTCATGGCGATGCTGGTGCGCTTGATGAACGCACGCGAGATCCTCGAAATCGGCACCTTCACCGGCTACAGCGCGCTTGCGATGGCGCTCGCCCTGCCGCCCGATGGTCACATCGTCGCCTGCGATGTCAGCGCCGAATGGACGGCCATCGGGCGCCGCTATTGGCGCGAGGCCGGTATTGCCGAGCGGATCGAGCTGCGTCTGGCACCGGCGATCGAGACGCTCGAAGCCCTGCTTGCCGACGGTGGCGAGGATCGCTTCGACTTCGCGTTCATTGACGCCGACAAGTCCGGCTACCGCGCCTATTACGAGGCTTGCCTCAAGCTGGTGCGGCCGGGAGGGCTGATCGTGATCGACAACACACTATGGGATGGCCGTGTCGCCGACGACAGCGTGCAGGACGCTAATACCTGCGCCATCCGCGCCTTCAACGCCGCCCTGCACGACGACGTGCGGGTCGACTTGAGTCTGGTCCCAATCGGCGACGGCCTGACCCTGGCACGCCGCCGCGGCTAGTGCAGCAACAGAAATCGGGCGATTCACGCCCGAGCAAGGTCGTCGCTGCACAACATATTGAATCGCATTCACTTTCGGCACAATCAGGATGTACGCTCTGTTTGAGCCACTACACCAGGCCGGCACCGCAACCGCTTGCGCACGCTATACTCGTATAACGAGTGACCGCCGTCACTGCCCCATTCGGTCCGTTTGCTAGAGTGGCCGGCGGCGAGAGATCACACGTTGGCGGACCCTCGGCAGCGCCGCAAGCCTAAAGACAGCTGCTCAAACGCTAGCATTCACCGACGCCGCGGACCGGCGGGACCTCTCTGCCGATGATGCGACCAAGCGCTCGTGAGAAGCGCTGACGGCGGCCCACCTTCGGCCGGACCGCGGGAGAGCACGAAGCCCGCGCCCTGCCGCGGCGTCGCCGTCGAGAAAGAGGCATGTCAACCGGTTTGCCACGCGTTGCGGTGGCGATCGGGGTGGTGATGGTGTCTGGCGAAGGGCTGCTGTCGATGGACGGAAACGCTGTATTTGTTATTGAGGAGTCGGTCGGCCGGGTGGCGAGTGTCACCGGTTCGCAGATTATCGTTCATGTAAAGCCGGATCCCGTGGACTCCCAGACGTCGGGCGCAAGCGCGGTGGTCAAGGGGACCTTAGTCAAGATCCCGCACCAATCGACGTGGGTCTTCGGCCTCGTCACCGCGATCTCGATCCCGCTGCCGAGCCACGAGCAGACGCCTGACGAGCAGCGTTTCGCCGAAGTCTTGCTGCTGGGTGAGGCGGACGTCGGCACTGATCCGGCAACACCAATCCGCTTCGAGCGCGGCGTCTCCTTCTTCCCTTCGGTCGGTGCTCAAGTCTACATCGCTACGGCCGACGATCTGGCGCTGGTTTACGCCAAGCGCTCCTCGTCCTCCGTGCGCATCGGCACGATCCATCAGGGTCGCTCGATCCCGGCCTATGTTTCGCCCGACCGGCTGCTCGGCAAGCACTTTGCCGTCTTGGGCACGACCGGCACCGGCAAGTCATGCGCGGTCGCGGTGATCCTGCGCCGGATTGTGGAGGCGCATCGCAACGCACACATCCTGGTTCTCGATCCCCACAACGAGTATGCAAGTGCGTTCGGTGATTATGCCGAGGTCATCGACGCCACTTCATTCGAGCTGCCGTACTGGTTGTTCAATTTTGAGGAGCTGAGCGGCTCGATCCTTGGCGACGTTACCGGAAGCGAGGAGTTGCAGCGGGAAGCGACGGCGCTTGCAGCACTCGTCTGCCGTGCCAAGGAGGCTTTCCTTGGCAACACCAAGAAGGCTTCGCACATCACCGTCAACACGCCCGTGCCCTACAAGATGTCGGAGCTGTTGTCGCTCCTTGATGCGGAAATGGGCAAGCTCGGGCACGGTCGGAACGTTTTGCCGCTGCAGAACCTGAAGACCAAAATCAACACGCTTCGCAACGATTCCCGCTACGCCTTCATGTTCGGCGGCATTGCCACCTCCGACAACATGAACAAAATTCTGTCGCGGATCTTCCGCATCCCCGTCCAGAACAAGCCGATTGCGATCCTCGATCTCTCGGCAGTGCCGTCGGAGGTGCTGAACATCGTCGTCTCGGTGCTGGCACGGATCACCTTCGATCTGGCGGTGTTCAGCGAGCGCAGTGTGCCGGTCCTGCTCGTCTGCGAGGAGGCGCACCGCTACCTGCCAGCCGACGACCGGCAGGGCTTCGAGCCGACCAAGCGCATCTTGTCGCGGATCGCCCGCGAAGGGCGCAAGTACGGCGTTGCGCTCGGCATCATCAGCCAGCGGCCGTCCGATCTGGCGATGAGCGCGTTATGCCAGTGCAATTCGATCTTCGCCTTGAGGCTTAGCAGCACCGCCGACCAGGAGTTCGTCCGCGCGATGCTGCCCGACTGGGGCGGTGGCCTGTTCGATTTCCTGCCGGCGCTGCGCAACGGCGAAGCGATCGTCATCGGCGAAGCGGTGCCGGTGCCGGCGCGCGTCCGCTTCGACACCCTGCCGCCCGAACACATGCCGTGCAGCAAGACGGCGCCGTTCTCGGAGGCGTGGCAGACGAACGGGGCCGGCAAGGACCTCCTTGAGGGCGTGATCGCGCGCTGGCGCACCGAACACTAGACCGCGCCGGCCCCGTCCAAACGAGGATCTGCCGGACCGAACTGACTCCTTGAAGCCGAAGGCTGAGTGCGATGATCGCCGACTTGAGACCAACTGCGTCGCCCAAGGACTCGTTGCTGGCGCGCTACATGCAGCGGTTCCAGGAGATCCGCAACGAGAACGCCGCCGGCGCCGCGATCACCAACGCGCTCCGGCTCAAGCGCGCCGACGCACTGATCAAGGGGGTGTTCGAAAACAGCTTCGATGCGATTGCGATCTTCCGCCGCGAGGGCGGGATCGAAGCGGCGAACAGCGGTCTCGCGCATCTGTTCGGCTACACGCCGGAAACGATCACCTCGTGCTCGTTCTATGATCTGATCGTCGAGGGCTTGGATGGTGTCCGCAACGCCGTCAACCAGACGGGGGCGAAGCTTGGCTTCCTCGATGGCCAGGGCCGGCGCAAGGACGGCACGCGCTTCCCGGTCGAGATCGCCGTCGGCGAGGTCCAGCTCGGTGCGACACCCAGCTACCTTGCCATCGTGCGCGATATCACCGAGCGCCGGGCGCAGGAGGAACGGGTTCGCCACCAGGCGCTGCACGACGCGTTGACCGACCTGCCGAACCGGGTCCTGTTCAACGATCGGCTCGACCTCGCGCTCGCCAGCGCCGAACGCAGCGGCGAACCCTTCGCTGTTGTCATCATCGATCTCGACCGCTTCAAGGAGGTCAATGACACGCTTGGCCACCACGCCGGCGACGTCGTCCTCAGGGTCGTCTCCGAACGTCTGCAGAGCGCGGTCCGCAAGTGCGACACCGTTGCCCGCCTAGGTGGCGATGAATTCGCGGTCCTGTTGCCGGCACTTGGGAGCGAGGAGCAAGCGCTCGAACTGACAACCCGGCTGGTCCGCATCGCCGAGCGGCCGTTCGACTACTGCGGCATCTCGATCGACATCGGCGCCAGCGCCGGCATCGCCGTCTATCCCATTCACGCCCAGACCAAGGACAAGCTTCTGCAGTGCGCCGACGTCGCGATGTACGCAGCGAAGGAAGAGCAGAACCGGGTCAGCATCTATCACGCGTCCAAGGACCGCAACAGCATCCGCAACTTGACCCTTGCCGGCGATTTGCGCTCAGCCATCGAGCAGGGCAAGATCTTCTTGGCCTACCAGCCGAAGATCGATCTCGCCAGTGGCGCGCTGTTGGGGGTCGAGGCGCTGGCGCGCTGGAAGCACGATGACCACGGCTGCGTCGCTCCCACGGAGTTCATCGCCCAGGCCGAGCGCAACGGGCTGATCAAGCAGCTGACGTTGCTCACCGTGGCGCTGGGCCTCGGTCAGCTCTCCCAGTGGCGACGCTCGCACCGCAATCTGACGGTGGCGATCAACCTCTCCGCGCGCAGCCTGCACGATGCCGCGTTGCCCGACATCTTGCTGCGCGCGATCGAAGAGTGGCGGATCGAGCCGCACTGGCTGACGCTCGAAATCACCGAGAGCGCCTTCATGGTCGATCCGGAAAAGTCGATGGCCGTGGTCGAGCGCTTGGCCGCTGCCGGCATGCGGCTCGCCATCGACGATTTCGGCACCGGCTATTCGTCACTCTCCTACTTGAGCCGGCTGCCGGTGAACGAGCTCAAGATCGACAAGTCGTTCGTGCTGCAGATGCTGGATCGCGACCGCGACGCCAAGATCGTCCAGTCGACCATCGACCTCGCCCACAATCTCGGCCTCAAGGTGGTCGCCGAGGGGGTGGAGAACGAGCAGATCGTCACCCGGCTGCGGGAGATCGGCTGCGATGTGGCGCAAGGGTACTATTTCGGCAAGCCGATGGCGGCGCCGCAGATCGACCAACTGCAGAGCCGTTTGGGTGAGAGCCGCATCATCCGGCCGCGGGCGCTCGCCGCGCGGCATTAGTGCAGCGACCCAATCGGGCGATTCACGCCCGAGCAAGGTTGTCGCTGCACTACTTATTGAATCGCGTGCACTTTCGGCACAAACAGGATGTACGCTCTGTTTGTGCCAGGGCACTAGGCCAGGCTTCAAACGGCGCGCGAGTGGCGTGCCGCCCCGGTCTCCAGGTAGGCGTCAAAGACCGCCGCCGCCAGGCGCACGAACGGCCGGCCTTCGTCCGTCACCGTGATGCGCGCGCCCGCGATCGTGACCAGGCCGTCGGCGGCGAGCGGCTGCAACCGTTCCAGCTCGGCAGCAAATCGATCGGCGGCGACGCCATGCGCGCGGCACACCACATCGAGATCCACGCTGAGTGCGCACATCAGGCTGTCGATGATGGCCCGCCGCAGCCGGTCCTCGGCATCGAGCGCGATGCCGCGCGCGGTCGGCAGCATGCCTTCGGCAATCGCCGTGCGGTAGGTCTTGAGCGGCGCCGCATTCTGGATGTAGCCCTGCGGCAGACTGCCGATCGCCGACGCGCCGAAGCCGATGAGAACGTCCGCGCCGTCGGTCGTATAGCCTTGGAAGTTGCGCCGCAGTTGGCCAGCGGCGGCGGCCTCGGCGAGCGGATCGCCGGGCAGCGCGAAATGATCAAGCCCGATCGCGCGGTAGCCGTGGCCGATCAGCACGTCGGCGGCAGCCAGGTACTGTGCCAAGCGCTCATCCACCCCCGGCAGGGCGCTTTCATCGATCAGCTTCTGGTGGCTCTTCATCCACGGCACGTGCGCGTAACCGAACAGGGCGACGCGCGACGGCGCGAGCGTGACCGCGTGTTCCGCCATCGCGGTGACCCGGGCCACGGTCTGGTGCGGCAGGCCGTACATCAGATCGAGGTTGAGGCGCCAGATGCCGTGCTGGCGCAGCCAATTCGCTACCCGCTCGACGGTCGCGAACGGCTGCAGGCGGTTGACGGCTGCCTGCACCGTGGCGTCAAAATCCTGCACGCCGATGCTGACGCGGTTGACGCCGGCAGCCGCGAGCGCAGTGACGTATTCTTCGGTCGTATCGCGCGGGTCGACCTCGACCGCGAGTTCGGCATCCGCAGCGATATCGAAGGCCGCGCGCAAGGCCTCCACCAGGCGCAGCCAGTCCTCCGCCTTCAGCATCGTCGGGCTGCCGCCGCCCCAGTGCAGGTGCCGCGCGGTAAAGCGGCCCGGCAAGGCTTGCGCGATCAGGCCGATTTCCCGGTGCAGGGTTTCGAGATAGTCGAGGATCGGCTGATACTGCTGGACGATCTTGGTGTAGCAGCCGCAGAACCAGCACATGGAATCGCAGAACGGGATGTGAAAATAGAGCGACAGCGGCTGCTGGGGATCGAGCTCCGACAGCCACGTGCGGTAGAGCCGGCCGTCAAGGGCGGCCGAGAAGTGCGGCGCGGTCGGGTAGCTGGTGTAGCGCGGCACCCGCAGGTCGTACTTCGCGGCTAGGGCGGCGGGTGCATTCATGCGGGGACGGCCGCCTTGACCGCGCGCGCGGGCTGCTCGCGCACGATGCTGGTATGGGCGATCGGCCCGATGCCGTTCTCCCACAGGTAAAGCGCAATCGCGCACACCTCCGCGACCGGCTTGAACCGGCCGCCCGGAGCAAGCGCCAGGTTCATCTGGAACACCGGGCTCGGCCCCACCGCTGCCACCGTGCCGGCCCAGTTGACAGCGATGGTGCGGTGGATGTGCCCGCAGACGATCTGGCGCACCTGGGCGTGGCGGCGGATCAGCGCTTCGAGTTCGGCTGCGCCTTCGAGCGGCGGTGCGTCCATGTAGCGGATGCCGGTCGGGAACGGCGGATGGTGCATGAAAATGAGCGTCGGCCGATCGGGCTGCTCGGCAAGCCGGGCCACCAACCAGGCCAGCCGTTCGGAGCACAAACCGCCGCCAATCTCGCCGGGGATGACGGTATCAAGCCCGATCAGCCTGAGCGGCCAGGTCTCGACCGTGTAGTGGAGGAATTCCCCGTCCGCCGGCAGATAGCCGCGATCCGCGAACGCCTGACGCAGGTTGTCGCGGTCGTCGTGGTTGCCGGGGATCACGTAGGCCGGCATGCGCAGGCGGTCGAGAGCCGCGCGCAGGGCCTGATATTCCTCCGGCCGGCCATCGTCGGTGAGGTCGCCGGTCGCGAGCGTCACGTCCGGCAGCGGATCGAGGTTGTTGATGTGGTCGATCGCACGGCCAAGCGCATCCGCGGTATCGAAGCGCTCAAACGTGAGCGCCCCGCCGGCACGCAGGTGCAAGTCCGAGATCTGGGCAATCAGCATGGGCGCGGCAATTCCTGACGGCCAAAGGTCCGAACCTTTGATTTAGGCACTGGCCGCCCAGGCCACCACCTCTTGCCGCTGCTTGCCCAGCCCCTCGACGCCCAGTTCAACGACGTCACCCGGCTTGAGGTAGACCGGCGGCGTGCAGCCCATGCCGACGCCGGACGGCGTGCCGGTGGCAATCACATCGCCCGGCATCAGCGTCAGGAACTGGCTCAAGTGGCTGATAAGGAAGGCAACCGAGAAGATCATGTCGGACGTGTTGCCGGTTTGCCGCTGGCTGCCGTTGACCTTCAGCCACAGGTCGAGGTCCTGCGGACTGCCAATCTCGTCGGTGGTCACCAGCCAGGGGCCGATCGGCGCAAAGGAATCGCAGCTCTTGCCCTTGATGAACTGACCGCCGCGCTCCTTCTGAAACTCGCGCTCGGAAACGTCGTTGATGACGGCATAGCCGGCAACGGCGTTGAGCGCGTGCAACTCGTCGACATACTGGGTCTTGGCGCCGATGATCACGCAGAGTTCGCACTCCCAGTCGGTCTTGGTCGAGTTGCGCGGGATGACGATCGGATCGTTGGGGCCGCTCAAGGCCGTGACAGCCTTGGAGAAGACGAGCGGTTCGCTCTGCGGCTTGGCACCTGTCTCCAGCGCGTGGCTGCGGTAGTTGAGGCCGATGCCGAAGATGGTGCCGACGCCGGCAACCGGCGGTCCGAGCCTGGGCGTGCCTTCGACCAGCGGCAGCGTCTCGGGTCTGATCCCAGCCAGCTGGCGCAACCGGTCCGGGTGCAGGACATCGCCGCGCAAATCGACGACGTGATTGGAAAGATCGCGAATGTGGCCTTCGGGATCGAGGAGTGCGGGCTTCTCACGGCCTTTCGGCCCATAGCGGAGGAATTTCATCAAAAGCCTCATGCGGCGGAGGACGCGCCTACACTAACGGCCCCTTCTGGCGCGTCAATGGCCGCTGGTGCCGACCGCGCCGGCGGTGGACGGACCCTGCGGCACGCGCAGGCGATGGCGTCAATTTTAATCAAACAAATAGAGAAATTACAAGCACAACAACATCAAACTACATGAACAGTTTTTTCATTTAATAAATTTGAGGTTGTTGCGCTGGAATGCTATTATTAGTGTTGAAAAAATGGAGCTGGTGCTAATTTTACCTGTTTCGACATGGCGCACCCCCGCAAAACGTTTCGAACCCTGTTTCGCCGTAACGAAGGCGGCTCGGCGGTCGAGTTTGCGCTGCTGGCGCCGGCTCTGTTCCTTATCACCTTCGGCATCATCGACATCGGCATCATGCTGTTGACCTGGGTGATGATGGAGGGCGGCTTGCGTGAAGCCGCGCGCTACGCGATCACCGGTGCGGCGCCGACACAGACAGCCTCGCGACTCGAAGAGGTGATCAAGATCGTCGAGGACAAGACCTCAGGCTTGATCGATCTGGCGTCGGCACGGATCGAGGCACACGCCTATCCGGGCTTCGATGATGTTGGCAAGGCGGAAAGCTACGTCGATTCCGGCGACATGAACGGCAGCTACGACGCCGGCGAGTCGTTCACCGATTGCAACGGCAACGGCAAATGGGACAACGACCGCGGGAAGGGTAGCGATGCCGGCGACTCTGCCGATGTTGTGCTCTATACCTTCGAGTACGACTATAAGCTGCTAACGCCGGTGCTGAACGATCTGATTGGCACCAACGGCAAGTTTCCGCTGCGGGCCTCAGTGCTGGTCCGCAACGAGCCGTGGGAATCTGGCAAGACATCGAAGGACAAGAAGAAATGCTGACCTGGTGCAGCGGCCTGAGCTTGCGTCTGCGCAGGCTGTCGCGCGACCAAGCCGCCAGCGTCAGCCTCGAATTGGCTCTTCTCTTGCCGCTGCTCGTCGCGCTGTTCCTGAGTGGCACCGAGTACGTCCGTTTCGCGATCTTGAACCAGAAGCTTGAGCGCGCCACCGCAATGGTCGCTGACATGATCGCGCAGTCCTCCTCGCTCACGTTGGCCGAGATCGACAGTCTGTTCGCAGTCGTCGACGACACCCTGCAGCCGTTCGCGCTGAACGATGATGGCCGCGTCATCGTCTCCTCTGTCACCGGCACGGCAACGACGCCGGTCGTGAACTGGCAGGAGGACTTCGGCCACGGCAGCGACGAGAGCAAAGTCGGCGCGGTCGGCGCTACCGCCACGCTTCCCAACGGCCTCACCTTGGCCGACGGCGAGAACGTGATCGTCTCGGAAGTCTATTACGAATATCAGCCGATCCTGCTCGACGACGTGTTCCAGGACACCATCCTCTACCGCGTCTCCGCCAACCGCCCGCGCTTCGGCTCCCTGGCCGAGCCCCCCTCCTAAGGCAGATCCGGGCAACGCCGGTCGTCCGGAGCAACAGGCCTCACGTCTCTTCCAGCCTGCAGGACCTCGATCAGCTTCGCGTTCCTCTCGCTGCTTCCTAGGTTGAGCCGAAGTCCCCACAATCCGCTGCTGCTCCGTGCGGGCAACGCTTGCTTCCGCTTGCGTCAACGTGCCGTTCCGCACATATCACCGGCGCCAAGCGGAATTCACCGGATCGCAGCGCCAGAGGGGACCATGGCCCAAGAAACGTTCACCTTTCAGACGGAAGTCGAGCGTCTGCTCGAGATCGTCGCCCACTCCCTTTACTCGCATAAAGAGATTTTCCTGCGCGAGCTGATCTCGAACGCCTCGGACGCCTGCGACCGGCTGCGTTACGCGGCGCTGACCGAGGCACACCTCACCGCCGGCGATACCGACTTCAAGATCCGCATCGTTGTCGACCGCGATGCCCGCACTTTGAGCGTCGTCGACAACGGCATCGGCATGAACCGGGACGACCTGTTGGAGACGCTCGGCACCATCGCCCGCTCCGGCACGCAGGCCTTTCTGGCCAAGCTCAGCGGCGATGCGAAGAAGGACACCTCGCTGATCGGCCAGTTCGGCGTCGGCTTCTATTCGGCCTTCATGGTGGCGGACCACGTTGACGTCATCACGCGGAAGGCCGGCGAGGAGCACGCCTGGCGTTGGTCGTCCGACGGCCGTGGCCAGTTCACCATCGATGGCGCCGAACGGCCAAGCCGCGGCACCACGGTGACCGTGCACCTGAAGGCGGACGAGGATGAGTTCCTGGAAACGATGCGGCTCAGCGGCATCGTCAAGAAATACTCCGATCACATCGGCTTTCCGATCCTCCTGGGCGAGGGCGAAAAGGCGGAGACGCTGAACGCCGGCTCGTCGTTGTGGATGCGGCCCAAGAAGGACATCACCGAGAGCCAGTACAAGGAGTTCTACCGCCACGTCGGCCACGGCTTCGACGATCCGTGGCTGACCCTGCACAACACGGTCGAGGGCGTGGTTTCCTACACCAGCCTGCTGTTCATTCCCGAACAGGCGCCGTTCGATCTGTTCGATGCCGAGCGCAAGGGCCGCGTGCGGCTTTACGTGCGCAAGGTCTTCATCACTGACGACTGCGAGGGCCTGATCCCGCCCTATCTCCGCTTCCTGCGCGGCGTCGTCGATTCCGAAGACCTGCCGCTCAACATCAGCCGGGAAACCTTCCAGCACGACCCGCGCCTGGCCAAGATCCGCTCGGGGCTGTGCAAGCGCGTGTTCGACGAGTTGGCGAAGAAGGCGGAGGAAGCACCCAGCGAGTACGAGACGTTCTGGAACGCTTTTGGCGCGGTCTTGAAGGAAGGGCTCTACGAGGATTTTGAGAACCGCGAGCGGATCCTGCCCTTGTGCCGGTTCCGGTCGAGCGCCGGCAGCGAACTCACGTCGCTCGATGGCTACATCGGGCGAATGAAGCCGGGGCAGGATGCGATCTATACGCTTGCCGGCGATGACGTCGAGGCGCTCAAACGCAGCCCGCAGCTCGAAGGCTTCCGTGCCAAGGGTGTCGAGGTGCTGCTGCTGACCGACCCGATCGACGAGTTCTGGATCCCTTCGGTGCGGACCTACAAGGACAAGCCGTTCAAGTCGGCGGCCGCTGCCGATGCTCAGCTCGATACGATCGAAGCCGACACGAAGGCGGCCGAGCCCACGAGCGAGCCGCCGGACGGACTCGAGCAGATGCTGGGCCGGCTCAAGGATGTCCTTAAGGATGCGGTCAAGGATGTGCGCGCGTCCAAGCGCTTGACCGAGAGCGCCGTCTGCCTCGTTGCCGGCGAGGGCGATCTCGACATGCACTTAGAGCGCCTGTTGCGCCGGCACCGCCAGCTCGAAGGCGACGGCGCCACGCCGCGGGTGCTGGAGATCAACCCCACCCATCCCCTCATCCGCCGGCTCGCCGCGGTGGCTGCGGACAGTCCGGAGGCGATCTTTGCCGATGCGGCGTTTCTGCTGCTCGATCAGGCACGGATCCAGGAAGGCGAGCGCGTGAGCGACGCGCAGGCTTTCAGCCGCCGGCTCGCGGCGTGCCTGGAGCGAAGCCTGACGGCGTAGCCCGGCGCGCCCTTCGCTCAAGCCAAGCTAGTGCACTGGCACAAACAGAGCGTACATCCTGTTTGTGCCGAAAGTGCACGCGACTCAATATGTTGTGCAGCGACAACCTTGCTCGGGCGTGAATCGCCCGATTGGGTCGCTGCACTACGCCCCGCTATGGGCCGGCGGCCGGCAGGCTGCTATGATGTTCGGTCTTGGGCAAGACCGGATGCGGAGCAGCTCAATGAATCCTTGGGAATCGCCGGAGGGGATCGCCTGCTTCGAGCGCTGGATCGCGACGCAAATGGCGAAACTGAATGCCTACCGCGGGGACGACCAGTTCAACGGCCGCAAGCCGTGGACGATCAACAAATACGGTCTGCTCGAAAGCCTGTCCCCTTATGGGCCGCGCTCGGTCGCGGCACCCGATAATTTCCGCGACTATAACTTCAATAAATACTGGTACATGTGGGACAACTGGATCCCGACCGGGCCTGACGTGACTTGGCGCTGGGCGCCGCTCAATGGCGCGGGCGTGGAATCCATTCGCTCCTACATCCAGCGCGAGTGCCCTCAACTCTTTCCCTGAGGCTATCGCGCCGCGGAGAACCGTCGCCTTTCCAGCCTACGGCCCGGTACCGAACCCGACCGCAAGGCCGCAGTGGGCGGCGATGAAACGGGCAATCGCCACAGCGTCGTCGAGCGGCAGCACGGGGACGGTCAACCCCTCCAGCACGCTGTCGCTCGCGACCGCGACGATGCTGGGATCCTGCGCGCACAAGAGCGGCCGGCCCAGCGCCGGCCGGTGCACCTCCAGCTTCGGGTGCGGATAGGCCTTGAAGCCTTCGACCAGCAGCAGGTCGACCGGCGTCATCCGCTCCACGAGCGCGTCCAGGGCCGGCTCGTCCTCGCCGCGCAGCTCGTGCATCAGCGTCCAGCGGCTGGCCGAGGCCAGCATCACCTCGCAAGCGCCAGCGGCGCGGTGGCGGTAGCTGTCCTTGCCCGGCTGGTCGAGATCGACGCGCTCGTGCGTGTGCTTCATCGTCGAGACCCGCACGCCGGCGCGCACCAGCAGCGGCAGCACCGCCACCATAAGCGTCGTCTTGCCGCTGCCGCTCCAGCCGGCGATGCCGAACACCTTCATCGTTTTTGCCGGCACGCGTTTGACCGGTCGGCGGCGGTCAGGCGTTCCGCTGCCCGCGTCAGGTCTTGCGGCGTGTTGACATTGAAAAAGGGGTCATCGCCGGCCTCAATCGCGAACGACACGTGGCGGACCGCATAGCGCGCCGTCCAGGCATCGATCTTGCGGATGTTCTCGACCGTGACGGCGGCCTCCAAGTCGTCAGCCAAGGCGACCGGCCACAGGGCAATGACCGGATGGCTGCGGCCGCCGGAAGCCGCGCAGGCGATCGCGGCGCCATCCCGGGCACTATCGTCGGCCACCGCCGCGCGCAGGCGCTCCACCAAGTCAAGCGGGAGGAATGGCGTGTCGGCGGCAAAGCTGGCGAGCCAGCGGCACGAAGGCGCCGACGCCTGCGCCCATCGCATCGCCGTCAGGATGCCGGCCAGCGGCCCGGCGAAACCCGTCACCACGTCGGGCGCGATCGGCAAGCCGAAACGGCTCAGCTCGGCAGCACTCGCGCTGTCGTTGACATTGAGCAGCAGCGTGGCGACCTGCGGCCTCGCACGGGCGATTACATGCGCGATCAGCGGCTGGCCACCGAGCGGGCGCAGGCACTTGTCGCCGTCCCCCATGCGCCGGCCAAGCCCGCCGGCGAGAACGACACCCGCCACATCCGCGGCCGGATCAGGCACCGGCGTCCTCGCCTGCATCGGCATCGAAGATCACCCGCTCCGACCCCGCCAGCACCAGAAAGCGCCGGCCGCGCGCCCGGCCGATCAGCGTGAGCCCGGCCCGCTCGGCGAGTTCGACACCCCAGGCGGTGACGCCCGAACGCGAGATCAGGATCGGGATCTGCATCTGCACGGTCTTGATCACCATTTCGCTGGTGAGCCGGCCGGTGGTGTAGAAGATCTTGTCGTGCGGCGCGATGCCGTTGAGGAACATGTAGCCGGCGATCTTGTCGACGGCATTGTGGCGGCCGACGTCCTCCATGTAGAGGATCACCGCATCGCCCGCGCACAACGCGCAGCCGTGGATGGCACCGGCCACCAGATAAAGGCTCGGCAGCGTGCCGATTTCGCGGAGGAGCGTCTTCAGCCAGCGGGTATGCAGGACCGCGGTGCGATCGAGCTTGACCTCGCGGAACTTCTCCAGAACATCGCCGAACAGCGTCCCCTGCGCGCAGCCCGAGGTCAGCACCTTGCGGCTGAGCTTCTGCTCGTAATTGGTGACGCGCTCGGTCCGGACGACGACGGTCTCGACCTCCTCGTCGTAATCGATGCCGCTGATGCGGTCGCCAGCAAGCAGCATATTCTGGTTCAAGAGGTAGCCGACGGCCAGGCACTCGGGATAGTCGCCGATCGTCATCATGGTGACGATTTCCTGGCCGTTCAGGTACAAGGTCAGCGGCCGTTCGACGACGACATCACTCAATACTGGCTGCCGGTCCTGATCGAGGCCCTTCAGGCGCCGTGTCAGGCGCGGATCGTTCGGATTGGGAACCACCAGCGGCCGTTCGGCCATCGTCACGCCCTCGTCCCGGTGCCGTGTGCCCACCGTTTGCTGCATTTTCCCTGCGCACCAATCCTAGTGCCGGCGAGGCGCCGAAACGAGCGGAATTCTCCAGCGTGGCGCTTGTGTTGTTGGGGCCGCACGGGCAAGATCGATCATGGGAGAATAACACCCTAGAAATGGGTGACTGAGGCGCCAGGAACCATGAGCGACCTTGCGGACGCGTTCGCTGCCGCGGCGATGTTGATCTGGTCGCTCGATCAGGACTTGGTCGGCATCGTCTTGCTGTCGCTGCGGGTAACCCTGACGGCGATGGCGATTGCGGCCGTGATCGGCCTGCCGCTGGGCGGCGCGCTGGCGGTGTTCCGCTTCCCCGGCCGGTCGGCGATCCTCATCACCATCAACGCCCTGATGGGCCTGCCGCCGGTGGTCGTGGGCTTGATCGTCTATCTGATGCTCTCGCGCGCGGGTCCGCTGGGTGCGCTCGGGCTTCTGTTCACGCCCGCCGCCATGATCCTGGCGCAGGCGGTGCTGATCACGCCGATCATCGCGGCCTTGAGTTGCCAGACCATCAGCGGCCTGTGGGAGGAATATCGCGAGCAGTTGCAATCGTTCGCCGCGCGGCGGGGCGATGCCCTGGCGACGCTGTTGTGGGAGGGCCGCATCGCGCTGCTGACGGCGCTCTTGGCCGGCTTCGGCCGGGCGAGCGCCGAGGTCGGCGCGGTGATGATCGTCGGCGGCAACATCGACCACGTCACCCGGGTCATGACGACGACGATCGCCCTTGAGACCAGCAAGGGCAACCTGTCGCTGGCCTTGGGCCTCGGCATCATCCTGATCTCGCTGGCGATGGGCGTTGCAGGCGGCACCTACGCGCTGAAGCTGGCGGCGGAACGGCAGCGCTCGGCATGACCGCCCTGACCGATCCCGCCGCCGCGCCCGCCATCCTGCCGCTCGGCCTCGAAGGGCTCGTCTTTGCTGCCGGCGGCAAGACGCTGATCAAGGGCATAACCGCCACTCTTAGTGCCGGCAGCCGCAGCATCGTGCTCGGCCCCAACGGCGCCGGCAAGACGCTGCTGTTAAGGCTGTGCCACGGCTTGATCCTACCGACGGGCGGCCGCATCGTCTGGAAGGGGGCGGCAGGCGCCGATCCGGCGCTGCGCCAGGCGATGGTGTTTCAGCGCCCCGTGATGCTGCGCCGCTCGGTCGCCGCCAACGTCGACTACGCGCTCCGCCTGCGCGACCTCGCCCGCGCCGACCGGCAGCAGCGGATTGAGGATGTGCTGACCGCAACCGGTCTCAGGCGCTTCGCCACCCAGCCGGCGCGCCTGCTCTCGGTCGGCGAGCAGCAGAAGCTCGCGCTTGCCCGCGCCTGGGCGCTGCGCCCGGACGTGCTGTTCCTCGATGAGCCGACCGCAAGCCTCGATCCTGCCGCGACCCGCGCCGTCGAGGAGATCATTCTGAGGATCGATGCCGGCGGCACAAAGATCATCATGTCAACGCACGATCTCGCCCAGGCGCGCCGGCTTGCGAACGAGGTGCTGTTCCTGCATCGCGGCCGCTTGTGCGAGCAGACGCCGGCGCCAGTCTTCTTCACCGCACCCCGCACCGCCGAGGCTGGCTATTTTCTTGAAGGGAAGCTGTTCCCGCAATTGAGGAGGATCAATCCATGATGCGATGGAAACTCGTGCAGCGACCCAGTCGGGCGATTCACGCCCGAGCAAGGTTGTCGCTGCACTACTTATTGAATCGCGTGCACTTTCGGCACAAACAGGATGTA